>JAFLCK010000009.1:0-160423 GCA_017303615.1 Obscuribacter phosphatis (SeqCode) | reverse complement strand
TGGCCTTTGACCACTGTGGAGTATGAAAATAACATTCATGCTCAGGACTCAGTTGCTGGACCCGCGCGTTTGCGCTTGGCCCATGAGCATTTCCTGGCAGTGGTGGCAGAGAGTCGTATTTCTTGGCAATACTCTAGAGCCGAAGTGGACAATGATTGTGAGTGGTTGCCGAATGCCAAGCAAACCGGTGTGATTCCGGGGGTGAAGGTGAGTGATGAAATGATCGACACTTGGATGTCTATCATGAGCGAAGGAGAAGCAGTTTTGCTTGGTAAGAAGCTCATACCCTTCTGGCGTGACTATAAAGAGCAAACTAAAGCAGCAATAAGGGGTGAGGCAGAAACCGGTTACGGCATTAACATAAAGCGTTTTTTCTTAGAGCCAAGAAAGTTTGATTTTGTGCTCTTTGTGCAAGGTTCAGATGCCCTCCCCTATATTGAACACGGTCGACTTTCGCGCGGCCGTCAGTGGCGAAGATGGATGTCCGAGTTTGGACCCAACTTCCCTGGCTTTGCTGCTTGGTTTAATTAACTTGGTATCTTAGTTTTTCAAGCGCACCGATGAGACTATCGAGTTCCAGATTTGATTGGCTTGATTGAGATTGAGACCGGCTGTGGTTAGGCCAATAGCGTAAACTTTAGCCTGTCTATCGTCTTTGATATAGGCCGACAAATGATGAACCTTACAGCCATTGGTTTCAAAGGTAGACTCTCTCACTATACTTGGTAGACTGCCGCTCTCTCCCAGTTGCTTCGCTTCTTCCTTGAGCTTTCTATATTCTTTGAGTGTGGCAAAGTGTTTTTCTTCCAGTAGTTCTGAGATCTGCCCTAGACCAAGATCGGCGTCAGCATCGCCTCTATAAACATCAAGGGCAATTATTTTACCGGCTTCTTCATGCACAGCCTTGAGGCAGTGATCATCGCTGTCTGAAACTTTCTCTTGCAGATTGGCTGGAAAAGAGATGGAAAGGCGACCGTCCTTGCTTGTCCAGGCATTTGCCTGGCTATTGGCTTTGCTTGGGGCGTCAGAAGAGTGTTGGGCGCTAATTTGATTTGGACCCGACCGACCTATTGAGCCTATAGCAGCCTGCCAGACTGACCCGGCTGCTGCATGCGACTTAATTGGACCAGTCAAAGTGACAAGTATTGTCTCGCGGTCTTTGAGAAAAGCTTGTTTTTGAAAGAAGTCTGTGTCGCCATGTTTGAAGGTTACCTCACGTTCATAACCCTTTTTGTAAGGGGTGATGCAGCGCAAAAGGCTATTGTTTTTAAAACTCGGCATTTTGCTGAATACAACTTCGTCTAGAGTCTTTATGCTTGTCTCTAAGCTCATTTCCTTAGGTAGGTCGAGCTTTGACAGAGCTAATTCTAAATACTCAGAGCCGACCAAGCCGCTCACTTTCAGCAAGTTGTCTTTGTTGTCGCTGCTTGGACCGATGGCCGTTTTCTGAAAACTCTGGGGATAGGTCAGCTTTATGCCATTCACTAGAGTAGTGGTCCAGCCGCCGTTCGTCTCATCGGCGGCTGCGCTAAGCCAGACATTGTTTAGAAAGAGAGCTGTTGCTATAGCCGGGAAAACATGAGATCTGCGAATAATAAGGAGATTTCGCAGAATACCAAAGATACGAGCTTTTCTCATAACCTTCCTATAGTTTGGAACTTGCACTGAATACCACTTTTGCTCCGGTTTCCGAGGGTTTGACCTCGAGCTTCACTATCTTTAGATTTTTCCACTTTTGATCGGCAAACAAATCTATGGTTCCTTTGTGTGATACTGGCACTGTGATTTGGCGCAGATGCGAAAGAATGACATGCTTTTCAGTCGATTTAAGTAAACCGGCACCGACTTCTGACCAGTCTAATTCCATGTCTCCAGGCAGAGGCAATTGCAGAGCAAGCTGATAATCAAGTTGAGAAAGCTTGCCTGCTTCTTTACTAAACTGATATTTGACCGTGCCGCTGCCTTGCAGATGACCAGCCAGCTTCCAGGGTTTGGTTTGCCATTTGTCTTTGCCGATGAAGAGTCCGCACTTTTCCACACTGCCAAGCAAAACCGCATCTGCCGACGCTTTGAAATCAAGAATGCCGGGACCGCGTGCTTTCATATCTAAGAGTTTGAGATTCTCGACTTTTACTTCTTTGCCGACAGCATTGCGATAACGCCAGTGTTTGTTTTCCACCAGCACTTTGTTGAGCTTTAAGTCGAATTGGCTTGGGGTCTCGGTTTGAATCGCGGCGGCTAGGGCTTTGTTGGTCACTAAGACTTGGCAGTTCTTAAGATTTAGATTGGAAGATTTATCTCCGATTTTTAGATCTAGTCCCCGCACTCGCACGTCGGCTTCGTCATTTTTAAAGAGGGTGGAATGTTTTATATTGAAATCCAGATCGGACTCCATCTCTATTTCGCCTTCGACATCGATGCGCAGCCTGCCCTTTAGATCTTCGAGCTGGGTGACTGTATCACCGAGTTTGAAGCTGGCAGTGCCAACGGCGATATCGATGGGCAGAGACATCGAAGTCTTCGTGCTCTTGTTCTTCTTTTGCAAGAGCATTTCACTAGGCACCGAGAGAGTCGAATTGCCTTCTGCATTGAGGGCAAAAGAATTCTCACCTGACTGCCATTCAAAGCTCTTAAGATGGGCTTTGCCTTCTTTTAGACTAAAGTCGAGAGTGCCGAACTTGTCGAAAGTAACAGGACCAATCAAACCGTCCTCGAGTAAAAGCAAGAGGTTGGAGTGTGCTTTATTGATGGTGACGGCAATGGCTTTGGCTACTGCAGATCCTTCGGTCTCGAAGTGGGTAATGCTCTCACTGCCGGTCGTGTCTATATTTAATATCGTGTGTAAAATGCCTGGCAGGGTTAGTTTTGATTGGTGGTTACCGGTGTTGATATCACAGGCGGTATCTGTCAAGTTCATCACACTGTTGAGTAAGAGAGTCGGTTCCTTGAGCTCTTTTCTCTCCCAGGTCAGCTCTTTGATGTCGATTTCGGCAGTGCGGCTGAGTGAAATAGATTGTTTGTTGTGACCAAAGTTGAAACGACAATCTTCCAGTTTGATGTCCATGTGGCGATTATCGATTATCAGGGGATGGTTGGTATTTAGTCCTAGTTTCAGACCTTTGCCGCGTCCTTCAGCAATGAGATAGAGTTTGGCATAACCGCCGTTGAAGCGCACATCGACTTTCTTGCCGAGCCAGTCACAGCCTTTTTCAAAGTTGAGATCAAAAACCAAATCTCCTTTATAGTTCAGGTCTTTGTCTATGGCCACATCGCTAAGAGTAATCGTCGAGTCTTGCCCAACAATGACGCTCTTTTCGCCGAAGCAGAGTTTTGCACCGGGTTTGAGTTCAAGCCTGGCGCTCTTTATCTGCATATTGGCGATGGTATCCCTTAAGCCGCCGTCATTCGAAGCAAGTTGCAGCAGATTGACAAAAAAGGCTCCCAGCCATTTGCCAAACTCCACTTCTCCAGAGGCTTTTCCTTCTTTGAGTTGAATTTCTTTCGGCACCGGTAGGGCGTTTACCGAGAATTCTTTGGAAGTGCGCAGAAAGCCGGTGGCGGACTTAGTCGAAATCGAATCGGCGCTCTCCACTGGCATTTCTACATCTACTTCAAAGTTAGTGTCGGGGCTGAAGCTCAATTGTTTGCCATTACTCCAATAGCTACCCGGCTTGAAAGAGCCTGAGGCGACAATCTTGATCTTGGAAGAGACGCTGAGCAGATTTTTCAGGTCGGGCTGCTTAACCGGCAGAGCCACTTCGGCGGCCACTGTTTGCTTTTGCGGCAGATTTTTCACTGAACCAAGGAAGCTGTCTACAGAGCAGGCTGTCAAAGTCATACAGGTTAAGACAATGAGCAGGGTTTGCGTGGTTCTTTTGATTTGCTCTATTGTCTCTTGTTTAAGAAGCGGCAGATATTTGAGCTTGGTCACCTTGAAGCCGGCGATGCTCATCAAGGGCAGACTATCTCTAGTTAAGAAGAGACGATCTTGAAAGCGTCTAGCATTCTCGGTGTTTAATTCTGCCTTGTTCTGCAGGGACTTTTCTATATCGCTCTTTAGTTCTTCCAAAATGCGGCAGTTTTTGTTTTGAGTCAGTAAGCCCTTGATTAGCAGCCTAAACACAGGGCTTGCAGTCACCAGGGTGCAGCAAACGGCTGTTATGCCGGCTCCAAACAGAAAAATCTGAATCATTACCAGAATAGATATGAGGGTTAGCATCGGCACTAGAAACAGCTGAATATATTTCTTGCGAAAGAAATATTCGAAACTAACGTTTTGCCTGAGACAAAGAAAACGAGCTATGTCCAACTCCAGGTCTTCGATTTCGCCGGGGTACCAACTATCATCCAGAGAGAGCTCGGGGGGATGCGCGCCGGCCATATCGTTCTCGTACTCATTTGCTTGCCTTGATAGACTCTCTGGATTTGGTCTGGCACCAGCTACCGCTTCGTGCCAGGGCATGCCCAAGGTAGCCGTGTCGTAAGCTTCTAGGTCGAGATTGGCGGCGCGTCTGTGAGCAGCGCGAATTGGCTCTAGCACTATATCTGATACCAAAAGCACAAGCATGCCGGCTAGGGCGGATAGGTTCAAAAGTATGTTTGGAAAGCCTGCATCGGCTTTTGGAAAGAGAAAATGTCCCAATTGATAAATGATCAAGCAGACGATTAAGGGGCTAAAACCCAAGAGAATTTCGAGGTTACGGCCGTCGCGGGCATGCCCGAAAGCGGCTCGGTGCGCAGAAAGGTAATGCTTGAAAGACTCGTGGTTTTTGCAGATGGTATTGGGCACTATTTCTTCTCTGGCGCTCTTGATTCTCAGGCTGCTTAGTTTTTCTGCCTCTTGCGCAGCACAGCCAGTCCATAACCGCCGTGTTCGCCGCCGTCCTTATCTATGTAGCTCCAATCATCTATAAAGGTCACGCGGGCCGTAGCCTGTTGCCCGGCTTGCAATGTTCCCTGGGGATCGCCTGAAGCGAAATGACCGACAATATCGAGATTGTCCATTTGATCAACAATCAGCCATTTGTGTACTTCCTGATCGCCGTCTTTAAAGGCCGCCTTGACGGCAAATTTTTCACCTGGTTTTTTATTTTTGAAAGCTTGCCTGAATTCTTCAAAGTGTTCAAGGGCATCAATTCTGGCTTTCTTCAATTCGAGGTCTTCACTGGCTGCATAGGTGGTACCTTGCGGCGCCGGTTTATCAGTTTTGACTGTACTGCTTTGATTTTGGCAAGCCGAAATGTTCAAGATGGTCAACCCGGCGGCAAGGGAAAAGACCAGACATTTCTTGCTGATATGGACCAGACTGGCGCTGCTTTGACTATGACAAGGCTCGGCGTAAACCGGGCGAATTTGCTCTCGACCCTGGGCTTGGTCATGTCTAAACTCTTGCAAAGAACCTTTCCTCTGACCACTGATTGGGTTCATGATAGCACGGCAAAAAGGCTGTGCTATTGCACATGGCTAGATCTGCTTGCCCTTTGTAAAGTGGTTTCGTTACCGCAGAGGAGAGCGATTATGGACGGCAATGATGCGACGACTGTGACCGGTGAAGGAGCCTTTGGCAGGAGGGACGACGCCTCGGATATTTTCTTTGACGAAGTGACTGCAGACCTGCGCCGGGCCAGCCGCGGAATTTTTCACACCGGGGCGCGTGTATCAGATGGTCTGACGGTGTTGGGTGGGTGGTTGGGCTTTGACTCTTCCGGGCATTGCCAACATTTAGAAGATGCTTGCCGGGAGAGTTTAGCTGCCGGGCATGAAGCTGCCGCCTTGCAGTATCTTAAGCGAGAATTGGTAATCAACGAAGCTGTTAAAGGTTATGACAGCCCTGCTTCAGAGAGAGTGCGCCAAGCCCTGACTCATTTTAGAACGGGACAGTAAGAATCTTTCGCCCGGGAGATAACTTCACCTTTTGGGAGGCAGTGCTAGACTCTTAAAAAGAAGGTGAATATGCAGCGAATTGTCAAAGAAAGTGCCAAATTAGTCGGTTGCCTTGTCGAAGGGCGATTCTTGATCGAAGAGATGATTGGGGTGGGTGGCCTGAGCACGGTCTATCTAGCTAGTCACAACCGTGCCGACTTGAAAGTGGCAGTGAAAATAATGCATTCCAATCTTACCGATACCGAAGAGAGTATTGAGCGCTTCCGCAGAGAAGCCGAAATTATCAATAAACTCAATCATCCAAATGTGGTTCATATCTATTCGGCTGGCGTTTTAGAAGGCGAGTTGAAGCGTGAGGACGGCACCACGATGCGGCTTGAGACCCCGAGACCCTATCTGGTTTTGGAGAGATTGCATGGGCAAGACCTTGATAATGTCCTTAAGCGTGTCGGCCGATTTGATGAAAGTGAAAGCTACCGTATCATCGCTGCTGTTCTTAAGGCCCTCAGTGAGGCCCATCAACTGGGCATAATTCAC
This sequence comes from Obscuribacter phosphatis (SeqCode), assembly GCA_017303615.1. Lineage (GTDB taxonomy): Bacteria > Cyanobacteriota > Vampirovibrionia > Obscuribacterales > Obscuribacteraceae > Obscuribacter > Obscuribacter phosphatis_A. The sequence continues at coordinate 154,003 of JAFLCK010000009.1, read as the reverse complement.
AGGGACATAAAGCCAAGTAATGTCATGCTAGTTGATAAAGTTTCCTGTTTTGACAAGCATTATCCGCTTGATCAGTTTGAGCCGGTAAAGCTGCTTGATTTCGGTATAGCCAAGTGTATGCGCTGTTATGACGAGAATCGCGATCGTGAATTGACCCAGCCCGGCATGGTCTTCGGCAGTCCTCTCTATATGAGTCCGGAGCAGTGTCTGGGGCGACCGCTGGATTGTCGCACCGACATTTACTCGCTTGGTTGTATGTATTTTCGAATGCTCACGGGCCGCGCCCCCTTTGAAGGTGAAAGCCCCATGCATACCTTTGCCATGCACATGTATGAAACACCGCCACCCATTACTGAATTGCTGGCTGCCGATGTGCCGACGCCGAACCCGCGCCTTGTGGCACTAATCAATAGTTGCTTGAGCAAAAAGGCAGAAGAACGACCAGCAAGCGCTTCTGAGATGCTTGCTGAACTGCAGTCAATTTATTCATAGTCCCTTAGAATCTGGAAACGAGCTTGAGTAAACCAAGCACTTTCTGCTGCAGCGGTTTGCGGTGCGCTGAACCTGCTTTTCCCTTCATCGATTGCTCATAATTAGCGGTAAAGCTGTCGTAGCTCTCGCAGAGCATCTCGTCGTTTGAATACTTTGGCTTCCATCCAAGCTCTTTTAGGTGATTGACATCAAAAAAGAAGTCTTCGCCATAGCTTAGATAGTGCCAGGGCGCAAGCGGGCTTAGATTGAGTTTGTCGAGCATAAGCAGCGAAGTCTTAGCCAGATCTTTCGGGAGATGTCTGACTTTTGATTTTGAGCCGGCATGCTTGATTAGATTGCCTAGATTCTCATTCAAGCTGGCATAACGGTCGGTGCCGACATTGTAAAAGCCGGGGCGCTTTAGATCGTTTAAGAGCATGTAACAGTTGATCAAGTCTTGTGCATGCAAAAACTGGATCCGGTTTGAGCCGTCGCCAAGAGTATATACATTTATGTCGTTCTTGATCCAGTCGAAAAGTACCTGGAAAATACCAAGGCGACCTTTATCTATGATGGTTCTTGGTCTGATTGAAATCAGCGGCATCCCGGTCTTTTCCGATACGCTTTTGGCTTTCATTTCTCCATCCAATTTTGTCTGACCATATTCTTCCGCCGGACGTGGGGTGACAGCCGCATCAACCGGTGACTTAGTGATGCCGTAGATGGCGCTCGAGCTTAGATATATAAAGCTATCGACTTCAGCACGGGCGGCTTCCTCAGCCACTATGCCGGTACCTTCCACGTTCACTTTTCTGAACATGTCTCCTGCCTTGGTTACCGGCACGAGGGCGGCAGTGTGGTGAACAACATTGACCCCCTTGACTGCTTTTGCTACATTCTCTCTGTCAAGGACATCGCAGCGTATAAACTGGGCCTGTTTGGGGCGATCTGGATCTTCCCAAATGTCCAATATCCGCACTTCTTCGCCTCTCTCTACGAGATGCTGGGCGATTAAATTGCCAAGGAATCCGGAGCCTCCGGTAACTAAATGTCTCATCAGTGCCTTTCGGTTGCCAAAACCTCCGCAAGTATAGCTAATATCCTCCCAGGCAGTCTCAAGTATTACCTCTTTAGAAGACCTCAGAAACTTGGAACTCATACAAATCGAAGAGCTCATCAACCAGGGTCGCAAGATCACCCTGAAATTGCCTGGCAGCACCAGCAATTTGGGTCCCGGGCTTGACTGCCTTGGGCTGGCTGTAAATGTATACAGCCGCATGACCTTTTTCTTGCTCGATGAAAATGATCCGGAAGTGCCGCTGATTACTTTCAAGGGTGATATTGAAGTTTCTAGTTTAGCTAAAGACCGCGGCAATCTTACCTATACTATTCTGTCCAAACTCTGGCAGAGAGACCACCACCTTCTGGACAGGGTGCGCATTATGGTCGATTCTGAAATACCCTTGGGTGTGGGTCTAGGTTCCACTTCCACAGCCATAATCGGAGCCCTTTGGGCGGCAAATGTATTGAAAGATCGCATTCCCACTGCTCCAGCTTTGCTGGCCGAGGCTTGCGAATTGGAAGGTCATCCAGAAAACTTAGCGGCCTGCTTATTGGGCGGTCTGGTGGTCTGTTCACCGGCGGCAAGCGGCAAGCGCATAATTACTCAGCGTTTGAAATGGCCTGACGATTGGCGCCTCTTGGTGTACACACCCAATTACACTCTCAATACTACTGCCACAAGAACTGTTTTGCCTAAGCAGGTTCGTTTCGATGATGCGCTTTATAACGTACACAAAGTGGCGCAGCTGGTGGCGGCAGTGGCACGCTCTGATGAGTCGGCTCTGCGCGAGGCGATGGATGATAGATTGCATGAGCCATTTCGCGCCCAGCTTGTACCCGAGCTGGCTCGCCTGCGGCGAGAATTAGTGAATGAGCCGGTTTTAGGTTGTGTCCTTTCCGGTGCCGGATCATCTGTGGTCACTGTTGTGCACAGGCGCAACAAAGACGCCGTAATGGCAAAGATCAAGGGTTGGATGGAAAGTGAAAAAAATCCTGGTCATTTGCTTGATTTGAGAGTCGATGATCACGGTATTCAGGAATTAGAGTTGTAGATCGAGAACTGAAAGCAAGGGCTTGAGCTGATACCTTGATAAAGCTGGGCGTTTCATTAATGCTAGAAGAAAACTTCCTGGCTGCGTTCTTGCCCCTTTACACCCAAGGTTTGGTGAAATGTCTGGAATGGAGCTTCGATACCGGTCTGGAATCTATGCCTGGCTGGGCTTTTGCATTGTTGAACGACTATGCGGAACGAGGCGCCTTGCTTGGTCATGGCGTCAGTTATTCTCTCTTTAGCGACAATGATAGACAATTGGCTTGGTTGCGCTGTCTCGATGAGAGTGTCGCTAATCACAATTTCACTCTGTTTTCGGAGCATTTCGGCTTTACTCAGTCAGGTCGGTATCTAGATAATGCACCATTGCCGGTGCCTTATTCTGAGGCGTTTTTGGTGCGGGGGCGGGCCAATCTAGCGAGATTGAGCAAGCATGCTTGTACCAGGGTCGGTTTGGAAAATCTAGCCTTTGCATTTTCGAGGGAAGAGGTTCTGCAGCAAGGCGCTTTTCTTGAGGCGCTCCTGCAGGACCAGCCCCAGTCTTTCTTGTTGCTGGATTTGCATAATCTCTATTGCCAGGCAATAAATTTTGCCATAGATCCTTACGAGCTGCTTGCTACTTATCCTTTAGAGCGAGTGCTTGAGATTCATATGGCGGGGGGAAGAGTCGAGCCGAGAAGACCCGAAGCCAATTCTGGTCATCTGCGGCGCGATACGCATGACCGTCCAATACCTGAGGAATTGTTCGCCCTTCTTGAATATGCCCTGGCGGCCTTGCCCAATCTTGAATATGTGATCTATGAGCGTCTAGGCAGTACTCTTGCTGGCGAAAGCGACAAGCTTGATTTTCAGGAGGATTATCTCAAGCTTGGCGAGTTGGTGGCGAATATGGTGCCTAATTCAACACTTTCATCGGCATATTCTTCGGTTCTTTCGCAGGCTGTTTCTTCGAGGGCACAATATAAAGATGATCTGACTACGGCAAATTCTTTTCTCGAAAGATTGAGCGAGTCTCTCTCTGTCGGTGGAGGAGACACAAAGAATAAATTGAGCCGAACTTTCCATTGTTATGCTCCATACATAGAGTCGATGCAGGAAGATATGATCGGTCTAGCGGCTCGGCTCTATCAAACTTGGGGAGTGTCTAATGATTAAGGAGCGCCGGAAACTGCTTGAATAATCTAGTTGTGCGCTTGGTATTCGATGCTCATATGGGTCGTAATAGAGAGAATGCTTGTGCTATAACTCTGCAAGATAACCGGAATTGAGGAAAAAATGTCATATATCGGCTTTGCTTTTCAGCCTTATGTGGGTCCGTGGCAAGAGTCTGGAGGCGTCTGGGCTGCTGATGCTTGGAGCAGTTATTCGCAAGAAGTAGTACAGAGTCTTCTCGTCTCCTTGCAAGCACAAGACATCGATATGATTTCCACCTATGGCAACGGATACTCGGCCTATGGCGGAATAGTTTCTCAAACAGATTCTAATCAGTATATTTTGCCCGCTGCTTCCGCCCTTGGTATGACAGTCGTGGCAGGGGCTAATCAGTGGCTTGATGCCAGTCAAGCCAGCGGTTGGAATTTGGCTGTTACTGAAAGCGATATTACTTCCACACTAGAATTCGCCAGCAATAATCCGGGAGTTGTGATCGGCCTCAATATTACTAATGAGGCTATTGAATCGGGCACCAGTACTTCCACCGAACCTCAGTTTGCCGAGAATATCTATACATTAGTGCAGTATGCAATTTCGCAGCTGGGCGCCTACGGCTTTCAGAATACCGACCCTACCAATTCTGCCACCTATATGCCGATAAGCATTAGAGAGAGTCAGGGTATTCTTTGCGGCGTCAGTCAGTCCCAGAGTTACTCTGATACTCTTTTACAGATTCTTAAGTCGGTGAATTTGGTTTATGCCAATATCTATCCCTACGGCTTTACTTATAATCTTGGTGCCAATCCATCACAGACTGATTTCCAAGATTACGTCAAGACTCAGCTTGGTGCTTACTATCAGGCGATTATTAGTAGTTTTGAAGCGGTAAATCTAAGCACGCCCGTATGCATTGGTGAAACTGGTTGGCCTACAAATGGAGTCAATGCCACCAACCCTGCGCTTCCAACTAGTATTGAACTAGCTCAATGGAATTATGCCGCCGTTGTTGATTGGGCAATCAGCAACCAAATCACTACATTTGCTTTTGAGGCTTTCAATGAGCCCTTCAAGTCGGGGCTGCCTGGCTCACCGCCCAGCCCTCCCACCTATTCGGGCTCAGATCAAGCCTATTTCGGCGTCTTTCAAGCTCAGGGCCAGGTCCCTTCGGGTGACTATCCATATAACCAGACCAATAATTACAGTCTCGACAGCATAGTGCAGCAATACTGCTATTCAGGAGTTACTGCCGGTTCGCTCTTGCCCGGTGCCTCGGGCTAGAGCGCGGCGTGGTGCGCCTCTATGCATTTGATAATCTTTTCAGCGGACGGCTTGCCTTTCTCGTAAAAACAGATGCGTCCTTGCGGATCGACCACCACTACAGTGCGGCGGTTTAGCCCTATCCATGAAGTGAAGGCTTTATACTGTTTGGCGACAGTACCGCCATTGTCATGCAAAATAGGAAAGTTTAGTCTCTTTCGAGTGCAATACTCGCCTGATTTTGCGATCGAAGCGGTGTTGACCCCGTAGACAAAGGCTCCTAATTTGAGGAATTCCGGGGTATTCATGCTCATTTCGGCAAGCTGAGAATTGCAAGTTGGCGTGTCATTGGCTGGATAAAAGATGAGCACGACAAAGGAACCGAGAAGTTGAGAAAGGACGACCTTTTCTCCACTTGTGGCATCGAGGGTGAATGGCGGGGCGGTTTCGTTTAACATAGGCGACTATTTTAACAGCTAATTGGCGAAGAGTAGCTTTCGACTCTTCATTTGCGCCCCCCAGGCGTTTAGCAACATGCTTATTTTGGGGGCGGTCTCACTTTTGAAGGGTTCGGCGCCGCCGGCGCGAACGCCTATGAAGACAAATTTGTTGAAATCTTCTATGAGATAGCCGAATAAGAGACGCTCTTCAACCTCTTGGTGTTCGAGCAATTGGCTTAAGAGACTGAACAACCTTAGCCGCGGTCTGTAAAACAGATCGACAAGTTGACCTAGATCGTCACTATTTAGCTCTAGATCGTCCGATACATCTAGGTCAAGAAGGGTGGGTGGTAGCTGACCATCCGTCGGGCTCAATTCATCTCTATAGAGCTTGATAAATTCCCACGAGCGGCGAAAACGTTCTTGATCGTCGTTTTGCACCATTTGCACGTTCATTAGACGCAGTTGCTTATAGATAAAGACCAGAACTACAGTATTGGTCAGGGCTTCCGCCCAATCGGCTAGTGATCCGGGGTCAATTGGCATAAAGAGGCTTTCAAAAATAAGAGTCCTGCCGTGCGAAAAGCAAATACTAGTTTAGCATTGCCCGGCTTTGCTATCTTCCACGCGGTCTTGGCGAGGAACTGTAATGCCTTCTTTGCTCCGTGCGCTTCAGGCATGTAAGATAAGGCTAAATCTAGATCTAAATCTAGATCTAGTTCCTGCAGGTTGCCTTCAAGAGAAAACAGTTGAAAGACGAGCAGCGTGAACGTCAAGAGATAAAGAGGGCAAGCTTTGATGAAAGCGACCCTGAGTATTCTCTGCTCGTACCTGAAAAGCAAAGAGCCATAAAGGCTATAAATCAGAAGTTGCGCATTACTCCCGCCGAGTTAGCCAGCACGTCCGAATTGTCGATAAACAAGTCCAGTTATTGGTTAAATAAGATTGCCGGAGAGACCGGCGCTAAGCTGGAAGTCGCTAACGACGGCACCATTTTCTATCAGTTTGCACCAGGCTTTACCAATGTCTATCGCAAGCGCGGCATGCTTAAGGCGGCTCTGCTTCTCGGTGCTTTTTTGTTCAATTTGCTTTATTGGGTGGTGCGTGTCTCATTTGGTGTGGCACTGGTGCTCTCAGTAATGATTATCGTAGTTATCTTTGTGGCATTGATAACGCTGGCAATTGCCGCCATTTTTGGTGATAGCGGCGGTGATGCCGGCGGGTTTGACCTTGGTGGTGGATTTTTTGACCTAAGCTATTTGGTGGACATCTTTGATTGGAACTATAGTCCGTCCCATAGTCATTATTCAAATAGCCTACCCAGTGCACGTCGTGATCAATATGCCGATTATGTCGAGGCTCGACCGCGTGGCAACTTCTTCCTAGAGACCTTTTCCTTTTTATTCGGCGACGGTAAGCCCAATTCCAATTTACAAGAAATTCGTTGGCAGAAGATTGCTAAAGTGATCAAGGAAAACGGCGGGGTGGTTTCCGCCGAACAGCTTGCTCCATATCTTGACGGCGATATGTCTGATTCGGGCATGATTATGAATGCGCTTGCTCAGTTTAATGGTCATCCACAAGTGACCGAAAGTGGTTTCATCGTCTATGTCTTTCCTGATTTCTTAAGTGCAGTCGAGGAGCTGGTTTTGCCGCGCCCAGAACCTTATCTTGAAGAGGCGGAATGGCGCTTTTCTAATTTCTCGGTTGATTCTCAAACCTTTGTCTTGATTTTAGCTGTGCTCAATTTTCTCGGTAGCTGGTGGCTTTTTAAGCATATTGCCACAATCAATCTGTTGAGTCATATAGCTGGACTTATCGATGTATTACTCACTTATTCAATAGTCTTGCTGGTTATTCCAGCTGTGAGGGCGATAGTTTTAGCAATTCTCAATAGTCGTATCGATATGCGTAACCAAAAGCGCAAAGCGGCTTTCGAGCAGGTCAATAAACCGATGGGTGAGGTATTAAAAGAACTGCACGAGGCGCGTGAGATTAGAGGACAGTTGCTGGAAGGGCTTCATTCGGATAAGCGCATTGTCTACAGCTCAGATAAGGAATTGCTGGAACAGGAGTTTGAGGAGCTATGAGTCTGGCAGTTTGATTTCGGCTTTTATTCATTGAATGTTACGGTGAATGCTACGGGGAATGCAACAGGGAGTGCATCGGGCGCTCCTCGCTGTCTTTCTATTCGGTGTTCCAGAGTTGGATGAAGATGGTATCGGTCACCACAACTTTGTGTCAAGGTGGAGTGAATGTGCTCGGTTTGATGTGCTGGCTTGTCTCTTGAAGGTTAGTGTAAGCCAGCGGCAAATAACAATTTTGGTAAATGCTGGTATTTAGTGGAAGGACGTGCTAGAGTGTTCTTGAAATTGTCAGGCTGTCTTGCTCTACCTTTGAGTTCTATTGCCGAAGGTTTAGGTGCAAAGCCACTTTCCGGATATCGATTTTGTCTTCAGTACTTGTGTGCAGTCTTCAGATTGCCACTCGTGATTATAAGATAGTGCCGCATCGTTGCATTGTATATTCATCTCTATGACTCTTTCTTCGCCCGCGTTGCGGTCGAAAACATACTTCAATTAAGGTCTACTTTTAAATGCAAAACAATAAACTATTCGTCAGAAACCTAGCATTCAGCACTACCGATGGTGAGCTTGGTGGAATCTTCGCCGGGCATGGCGAAGTACTTTCGGCAAGAATGGCTACTGACCGCGAAACCGGCAGATCTCGTGGGTTTGGCTTTGTCGAGATGAGCTCACAGGAAGCCGCGCAGAATGCTATTCGCACTTTAGATCAAAGCCAGCACAATGGACGTACTCTCTATGTGGCTATATCTGAGCCGCGTGATCGCAAGCCGTCTACAAGCTATGGAAACGGCTGGTAAGCAATAACCGCTGACTGAGCAGTTATTGCTCTAAACTCGGCTAAAGGCTTAAAGAAGCAGGGTGGTTCTAGTTCGAACTACTCTGCTTCTTCGTTATCTTCGTCTTCGCTTTCTGTTGCTGCAACTGGGAACTTGATTGGAATAGTGACCAGTGAGATAGACTCTTCGCCCAGCGAGTATTCTACTTCAAGGTAGGTGTCGTGGGCGTTTTCAAAGTCCATGCACATACAGGTAGATTGAACTACGGCGGTGCCGTGTGTTTGACCGACGCGCATCTCGCAAGGTGTAAGGTGTTTTATTTCATAGCCATATTCAGGGAATCGAGTGATGCAGATAATATCCGAAGATAGTCGTTCGGTAGCGTCGAAGCGTTCCACATGCAGGGAAAGGCGCACATTTTCAAGTGAATGTGCCAAGTGGCTTTGTCTGCCAATCAGTGGTGTGGGTGTAGCTGTTAGATGTTTAACGGCGATGCCGTTTTGATGAATGCTTAGAGGCCCATATTTGGTCGGTGTATCCGGCGGCATCGGTACTATTTGTCTGCTTGGTTTCGATTTCATTGTTCCTGTTTACCCTTCTATACCCTTGTACTTCCATTCTTTGTACTTCTATTCTTTGAACTGCTTGGACTAAATTGATAATGGGCAAAAGCTCTTCTCGTCTCTTGTTGCTTTGACGAGGGCTGATTTTGTGGAACAAGCCCTCTCTCTTTGAGCAAGACTGAAAGAAAAGTCACCTTCTTTGATACCACTTCCTTTCTTCCTTTTTCGGTTCTACTAGGCTCATAGAGAGCTTTCTGCCGTTGATGCTCTCGCCGCTTAGATCTGATATGGCTTCCTGTGCTTCCAACATGCTATTCATTTCCACGAAAGCAAAGCCTCTGCCTTTATCGGTTCTTGGGTCTTTGGGAATCGATAAAGATTTTAGCTTACCTGAGGTTTTCGAGAACATCTCGCAAATTTGTTCTTCTTTGGCATCAGTTGATAGATTGCCTATTAGTATTTGTGCTTCTTTACTCATCGAACAGCCTCAAGAAATCGAAGATCATACATCCAGTCTTCACCGGTTTGGTCACTGAGAACGCTTATCATGCCGGTCGACATGAATGCCATTTTCAAGATTTCCCAGTGGTCGTCGCTAATCTGACCGTACTGGCAGCTTAGTCCGCCTGATTCCCAAAGTATGGTCACCGACCTGCGGTCCTTTGTTTCAGACAGTACATCATAGCTACCCAAGCGAGTCACTCGTCCGTAATGCCACAGAAAGTCTCGGCCGACTCGTTCGGCCTGAGCCGTCTCCAGCGCATCAGAGTCTGCACGCTGAATGCGGTCGGGGGATTTTTCACTGGACATAAGTTCTCTCCTCATAGAGTATTTGGCAGCGCATTGATTGCGGGATTGTCTGCTACAACCGTCCTTGGCTGGTAGCAAACAATAGTGCACACGCTTTCAGTAAGTAGAATTTGATTGAATTGAAAAGATCGGGCGTGATTCTATGCAGCTGTCGATAAACTTGGCAGCTGCATGCGAGAATTGAAGCCCTGATGCCTCTGGCATCGGCAATGTTTTGCTGTACCGCTATCTCGATAACCTCACGTCGTGGTTCTTACCAGACCGAGTGCAAATAGCGGCTTACTAAGTTGTTAAGCTTAACAAAAGGGCGCATATCACAATCTTTCTATAAGCATCATAGCACTGTCGGGGGCTCTTTGGTTGCCTGGCCTAGGCGCTGTTCCGCGCGAGGTTGGTCCCCTGCCGATATGCGGCTTGATTAATATTCGAAGCTTCGGTCTGGGCTAGTGGGCGAGCGTGATTTTAATTCCGCTGATCGATATTTGGCTCGCTAATGATGCAGCGTATCGTGTCAGCTTCGTGTCAACTTGCCCTGTTAGATTACAGGCACAAAGTTCAAACGCGGTACTTACCGCCTTTTCTATTAGGAGAATTTACTATGCTGGAAAATCGCATGACCACAAGTGAACCTGAAGGTATTCGTCCGCAACCCGGTGATAACTTTCGCCAGCTTGCTTTGGCTGAGTGCTGGCCCGGTGGACCGGTGGTTTCCAACCCGGCGGATTGCCGTGGCTCAGAAAGGGACAGTTGGAGACGGACACAGGATTCTTTGCCGGACCTTCAGCTGACAAACGGTAATGAAGTGGTTGCCGGACGCACTCAGCGGAACAATGGAAATGGCGATAAGAACAATGAAAGAGACTCTTATCTGGATAGGCTTTATGCCTAAACTGGCTGTCTTTGAGCGAGAGGCTCTGGTCCGGATTGGCTGATTAATTGAGCTTACTTTTGGCGGCATATCTATCGACAATTGAGCCGGTACCGCATTAGGGCACCGGCTCAATTGTTTGGGGGCTTCTAGGTTTCAGGCAAAACATATGCCAGTTCACCTTTGGGCGCGGTAGTCTGAGCATACCTTTGCTGGCGGCGCGAAAGTATTCCCTCTGTGATAAGGGCTATGGAAAGGGCAAGGAAAGTAATGACTGTGCTTCTCATTTTGATTCTCTTTTGCTGGGTGAAAGCAATTAGACTTTGTGCTTAAGATAGCCAACAACTAAGGCAGCGCCGCCAAATATAACCAAGGAACGTGAACGGTGCTCAAGTCTGTTCCGTCCTGTACTGAGTGTGACCACCAATATGGCAGCGGCGATATAAATTAGGTTTTTCATTTGCGTAACCGGAAGAAAAGTAGAGTAAGGCAAGATAATACGCCCTGCTTGACAGCAGAAGGGCTTCGTTCATCTACTCTCAACCCTTACTGGTTGGGGCGGTGTCATTCTTGATTTTTGACATTAGTCTCAAAAGCATGTCACGAACAGGACACAGGTCAGGCTTATTATCCAGCCACGAAATGCGAAGTTTTGCAGCGGTGCCAAGTTTAGTCCTTTCCCCTAAACCCTTTTTCTTTCTTTTGGTTGAATTACTATGGCAAACGAATTGCTCGATTTATCTACAAGCCCAGAGAAGCTGGCGAAAGCTCTGCGCAATCAGTTCGACAATATAGATGCTGACGGTTCGGGTTCAATAACTCATGCTGAGGTCAACGACTTTGCTCAGCATAAAGACTTAAATCGAGAGCAAACTGCCGTCTCCGCGTTTTTGCAGAGACATGTCTATGATATCGGAGCGCTTTCGAAAAATCGGTTTTTACAGACGAGCGATATAGACCGAATGGAAATGCTTGCCAAGTTTGATCCTTCCGGTGGCTCTAACTCAAGTAAGATTTTGGTGCGCTCGATAGCGGGTGGAGCCGCTGGTGGTGCCGCTGCTACAACTTTGGATTCACAGGCGTCTGCTTCTGATTACGCTGATGGGGCTACCAAAGGGGCGGCAGTTGGTGCAGCTATTGGCGTAGTGGCTGCGATAGCTGAAGAGACTAAGTTTCAAAACGCGGTGCGCGATAAGCAGGCCATGGCTGACTGGGGGTTTTTCAAAGGTACTCGCAATGAGAGCGAGCAAAATGAGCAGCCTGTGCGTCCCGGTTTGCAGAAGAGAGACATTAAGGAAGTCGCTGAGAAATACCTGCCCATGCTTGATTTGAACCAAAATCAATCTCTATCAAAAGCCGAATTGGCTGAAGGGCTTAAGACTTCTTCCAAGTTCATTCCTGATGAAGTGAAACCAGAGTTAAAATTTATCAACGACAACATCGAGGGCATTTCTCATCTTTCTGAGGCGACCTTACAAGTTGTAGACGACAAAATCGATAGGGGTCTTGCCAGCGGCAGAGACTTGGATGTGCTGGCTGGCAAACTAAAGCAAGAAAAGCCTGTAACCATGACCTTGGGCTCAGCTGTTTTGGGCGCAGTCGGGTGCGCCGGTGGTGCAGTGGCTGGGGGACTTGTTGCTAATGTACCGGGTGCCATCGGTGGCTGTGTCGCTGGTGCGGGGCTGGCTAGCGGCGGCAAAATGGCTTGGAATGCCAGGGGCATGGAAGAGCGAAATCAAAGAAGAGCGGCTATCTATACCAAGCTCGATTCGCAGCTTGATTAATCTCGCCAGTTTTCATCAAATAGTGCCAGCTTGCTATCTTAGCCGGTAAACTACAATAACTGATGTGGTTTACTTGCACAGCAAGCAGGAGAGATTTGATGTCTAAGAAAGAGCAGGTTTTGGCTTCGGTGGCGCTGGCCGCTTGTGTATTGGCTCAGCCTGCTCAGGGCGCAGATCTAGATAAACTTAAGGGCGAATTGGCTAAAGAGAAGCCGGGCAGTCAGTCTGAGCGGGTTTTGCTCAACGCTTTGGGTCATGAGAGCTTCAAGGCCGGCAAGAAAGAAGATGGAAGGAAGTATTTCAAGCAGGTTGCTGATGGCTATAGAACGGCTGTGCAGGCCGGCGAGAGCGCTCTAGCTGGGGCTGCCAATGCCGGGCTGGCTTTCTCGCTAGAAAGTTGGGCCAATGATGAGCTTGCCTATGGCGCCGATCGCAAGAAAGCAGAAGCACTGCTTTTGGAAGCAGCTCAGTATTATGACAAGATGCCGCAGTCATCTATTCAGAAAGTAAGCTTTCATAAGAGGCTGCTTGAGTTTTACAAGGGCGGCAAAGAAAAAGAGAAAGCCGATAAAGAAGCAGCCTTAGTGGAAAAGTTGGAAGCAAATCGCCGTGCCGTCGACGCTTGTGTGGCTTGTGGGCGCGGCTAATTTTCTACCCCTTGAGTTATTTGGGATTTCTTCGCCGCCCCCTTATCTCGGCGCAAACAGCTAGAGATTTTGACCAGCCGGGCTTAATCACCATGGCGTAGTATCCAAAAGAAAGAGAGGGCGTTTTGAATCAACCCTCTCTTTCTCTAGTCTTTCGGGAATTGGCCCGGTCAACCCTAAAATAGTTATCTAGACTACTGTCCCAAGATATAAGCGAACATCAAAGGCGCCACTATAGAGGCATCAGATTCGATAACGAAGCGCGGTGTATCTTCACCGAGTTTGCCCCAAGTGATTTTTTCATTGGGTACGGCGCCGCTGTACGAACCGTAAGAGGTGGTGCTGTCAGAGATCTGGCAGAAATAACCCCAGAGTTTGCAATCTTCCTGCAGGTCTTGCTGAATGAGCGGCACTACGCAAATAGGGAAGTCTCCGGCAATGCCGCCGGCTATTTGATAAAAGCCGATTGCTTCGTCTTTGCTGTTGGCTTTGTACCAGTCAATAAGCATTGCCATCTGTTCCAATCCTGATTTGACTACCTGGAAATTGGAGATGTCTTTGCGTACGACGTGAGAAACGAAGATATTGCCAAGAGTGGAATCTTCCCAACCCGGTGTAAAGATAGGCAGATTTTTTTCGCAGGCAGCGATCATCCATGAATCTTTGGGATCGATTTGATAGTGCTTCTTGATCTTGCCCCCGCGAATGAGCTGATACATAAACTCGTAGGGGAAATAGCGGTTGCCGGTCTTGTCAGCTTCTTGCCAGAGTTCCAAAACTTCGTGCTCGATACGTCTGATTGCTTCGTCTTCGGGAATGCAGGTATCGGTTACCCGGTTCATGCCTCGATCATGCAGCTCTTGCTCTTCTTTGGGCGAGAGCTGTCTGTAATGCGGCACGCGTTCATAGTGATTGTGGGCGACCAAGTTGAAGATGTCTTCTTCTAGATTGGCGCCGGTGCAGCAAATAGCATGAACTTTATCTTGGCGGATCATCTCAGCCAGGGAAAGACCGAGTTCGGCGGTGCTCATGGCGCCGGCGAGAGTCATGAACATCTTGCCGCCTTTATTCAGGTGCGCAATATAAGCTTCTGAAGCGTCCACGACAACGGCTGCGTTGAAATGACGGTAATGATGCTTGATGAACTCCTTGATTGCCATTGGCTTGCTCCCCGATAAAGCGATAAAGATATAAATCTGAACAGTTTGCTATCCTATCGCTAATAGTTGTCAGGCGGATGCGAGGCTACGCGATTCTTAACCATAGAGCGGTTACATAACATTCATTGAGCGATGTTCTTCCAGGCTGCGCAAGCTCTGTCAATCAATGCAGCTATTATGAGGTTGGCTTAACAAGTCTTATTCCGCTGCTCTCAGCTAGCTTTACCAGCCGTGATTGAAGCGCTGTTGCCCTGTCTCACCCTTGTGAAATGGTGCGCAGTTCTGCTCCATCAAGCTCAGAATGCTTTTCCTAAGTCTTTGCTAATTTAAAACTTAGCGCGAGCGGCGCTGCAAGTCTTGCCCCATAGCTAGCCCTTTTCTTATGGTCAGTTACAAACTACTTTTCGCGTCTTGAAGGAAATCTGACAACTTAGCTTTTACTTGCCCGAATAAACACTGGGTTTAGCAATTTCTTCTGTCACCACATTTGGTGCGACAGCTGATTTTGCAGAAAGCGATTTGTCGTCGACCGGTGGTCGTTTCTTCTAGTTAATCGCTTGCTTAGCAAGGCTGTATGCCGCTTTGCGCAGCTGGTTTAGTGGCGAAGAAAGTGGTTTCAACCAAATTAAACCGTCTCTAAGGAGAACCGAATGTCCAGCATCTTCCTGATTGGGCTGGGTGCGCTCGCGCTCCTCGCTCTCTATCTTTTCCTTCGTACCTCGCGCCGTGCCTCTGACAAGCGCGATTCTGATCATGCCGATGAGCACGCCGCCGACGTCACCGTCGATCATGGCGACGCCCATAAGGGTCATAGCCACAGTCTGCCGGCCGGCGAAACCGAAGTTCTGGCCCCCGAGGCTGGTGATTTCGACTCGGTGCACAAGGGCAAGGCTGCCTATCGAGGCTGCAAGTTCGACCCCGACGAAGTGCGCCGCACTCGCAACTTTGTCGGACCCAAGATCGACCTGTCCAACCTGCCGCCGGTAAACCCGGTGGTGCAGGCGGCTCTGGCTGCAGTCGACGAGAACCGCATTCGCGAGCATATGCTGCGTCTGTCGGGTGAACTGCCCCTGATGGTGGGCGGCAAGAGCATCAAGATCGCCACCCGCAGCACCCATCACGGTGACTTGCAGCACGCGCTTGCTTACATCGTCGAGCAGTACCAGGCTCTCGGCATTGCTGCCCGTCGTGTGCCCTACAAGGTGCGCGGCAAGCAGCTCGAGAATATCGAAGCCGTGATTCCGGGCAAGACCAACCCCGACAAGGTGGTGGTCATCGGCTCGCACCTCGACTCCACCGCCGGTCGTCCTTGGAGCGTGGAAGCGCAAGCTCCCGGCGCCGACGACGATGGTTCCGGCACGGTCGGTGTGCTTGAACTGGCTCGCGCCATCAAGGACATGGGTCTGCCCTACACCGTGCGCATTCTTCACTTCACCGGTGAAGAGCAGGGTCTCTGGGGCAGCTATGCCTATTCCGACCTGGTTGCCGCAGCCAAGACCGATGTCGTGGCCATGGTGCAGGTCGACATGATCGGCTACTGCGGTAAGCCGGGCAACCGGGTCGACATCCACGACGGTGCCGACAAGAACGGCTCGCACTCGATTGCGGTCGCCTTCTTCCGGGCGATTGCTCGCTATGGCATCAACCTCAAGCCGGTCGATACCCACAATCATGCCGTCGACGATCGTTCGGATCACGCCGGCTTCCTCGACCACGGCTACAAGGCTGTGCTCATCTCGGAGGAGTTCACCGATGATGGCTTCAATCCGAACTATCATCAGCTCTCCGACCGGGTGAAGAACTGCAATCTGCCCTACATGGTGGAAGTGGTGAAGGCGATCATCGCCCTCACCGTCGACCTGGCAGGCGGCAAGTAAACAGCAAAGCGCTCGCCAAAACGGGCGCTTAAGCGGTCGAGACTAGCTAGGCCGAGGGGAATCACTTTTGTGGTTCCTCTCGGTCTTCTTTTTCTTCTAGGATATTATAGAATGTAGTAAGACGAACACAGCTCGACAAGGGCGCGTGGGCAGAAAAAAACCTCCACTTTTTGACGAGGGTCTTCGGGTCTTAATTCATGTCGGTATGTACATTAACGCTGGTTAAGAAGTGTTAAGGGCGCCTTGTTCCTTAACGTCTCATTTGGGGCTGTTCACATAAGGTTTGCATTGCCTGTCTATAGTTTCAAATAGAGACTAATGCTTAACAAAAAACCGATTGAAAGACTGCAGCACTAAACTCAAGTTAGCGAGCCCGAAAGCCAGAGAAGCGCCCTTGACCCAGACTTATCGCCACGACCTTGATGAAGCCGAGCTTGTTGCCTTGGGTAGCTATGCAGGAGTTACTGCGGATCCCAAGCTTTGCAAAGATGGTTTCATCTATGTAGCTGATGTCTCTGAAACGGTAGATTCAGAGCGCTACGGACTGCGTTTAGACGGAAGAGATTACATTGGTCTGGCTGTAGAAAATGGAGCTAGCCTGGTATTGACCACCAGCGAAGTGCCTGAACATTTAGAAGATAGCTTTCAACATTTAGATAAGCATCTGGGCTCGCGGGTGAAATTGCTTAGATGCCGTGAGCCTTTGCGCTATTTAGGACCTCTGGCGCAAAGAATTTATTGCAATAATCCACCCGCTTACATAGCTCTGGTTACCGGCACAAACGGCAAAACCTCAACGGTCAATTTTGCCAGGCAACTTTGGCACCTTTGCGGTCTATCCTCTTGCTCAATTGGAAATTTGGGGGCGGTGGTAGAAAGCGGCTCTGTTGATACTCTTCTTTGGGAGCGAGACCCGGTTCTTTCGGTGCCTGAGACAGTCACTCTCCACAAAATTTTTGCTCGTTTGGCTGAAATGCAAGTGCAGCACGTGGCTATGGAAGCCACCAGCCATGCCTTGTTCGATCACCGTCTCGATGGGGTTAAAGCCAGCCACGGAGTGTTCACAAACTTAACCCACGATCATCTCGATTTTCATGGCGACATGAATGAGTATTTCAGAGTGAAGATGACTCTATTTGATAGTGTGTTGGCCCCTGGTGCTATAGCAGTTTTGAATGCCGATGCCGACTGGTTTGACCCGGCTGCCGCCATCTGCCGACGCCGTGGTCATGAAATAGTTGATTTTGGGCGCAAGGGTAAAGCCTTGACTCTGCTAGAGCGAGAGAGCACTGCTGCCGGCGAAACTTTGCAGTTGAGATTAGGCTCGAATATTGGCTCTAAGACCGTCAAGGTGCCTGTCAAACTTAGAGGACTTTTTCAGATAGAGAACATCTTAGCGGCTTTGTCTGTGGTGCTCACTTCGGGTGTGGACGTCGATGAAGCGGTGGGTAACCTCGCGGCCTTGTCTAGTGTGGAAGGTCGCTTGGAACTAGTGGCTGAGACAGATGCAGGGGCTCAGGTCTTGGTAGATTATGCCCATACACCTGATGGACTTGCTCGGTCGCTGCAGGCTTGCCGTGGCTTCACCGCCGGACGTTTGATCTTGGTATTCGGCTGTAATGGAGACCGTGATGCCGGTAAGCGGCCTGAGATGGGGCGAATTGCAGTGGACTTAGCCGACTCGGTGATTGTTACAGACGGTCATCCCCGCAGTGAAGATCCCGAAGCAATAAGAGGGCAGATATTAGAAGGGGCAAAAGGAGCTATTGCCGTTGCGCCTCGCACCGAAGCAATCAGGCTGGCTCTCGAAGAGGCCGTAGCCGGCGATACAGTGCTGATTGCTGGTTTCGGTCATGAAAACTTTCAAGTCCTTAAAGACAAAAGAGTTCCCTATTCAGATAAAGCAACAGTTCAGACCATTCTTGAGAGTGAGAGGAAAAGACAATGACGTTATCTAGAAATCCCAATCTTGGCTTGGTGCTGGAGCGAGCTTCTGAGACGGAGGGTTATAGGGTCAATTGCGCGCGTCCCGAGAATAGAGAATTCTTTGAGCGAATCGATAGTTTCTTTACCGGCAAGCGGCCTGAAGAGTGCCCCGGTTATGATGGACATTTGCGCAGTTTACCGGCCCCCGACTTGGCGCAATGTGGGCGTCAAGCCGTGCAGGACTATTTCGACAACGGCTGGACACTAACTGAATTGCTATTCTCTGCCCTAAAAGATGCAGAAGGTTTTTATCGACCTCCCTATCACGGTCTCAGGCATCCACTTATTTTTTATTACGTGCATCCTGCCGTGCTCTACATTAATAAATTGCGTTTGGCCAAGCTGCTTGATGCGCCCATCGATGCTTATTTTGAAAGTCTTTTCGAGACCGGTGTCGACGAGATGAGCTGGGACGATATGAGCAAGAACGAAATCGAGTGGCCGACTTTGTTTGAAGCCTATTCATATAGAACCAAAGCTTATGCCAAGATTTCAGCTCTGATTAACTCGCATCCCGATCTTGCCGACGGGCACCAGGCAATAACTATGGAGCACCCTCTCTGGGCTCTTTTTATGGGTTTCGAGCATGAAAGAATCCACCTTGAGACTTCTTCGGTTTTGATGCGCGAGTTGCCTGTTGACCTGCTTGAACGTCCGGCGGGCTTCGCGCCTCTGGCTCCGCACCTAAAGGCTGTTGCAGATGCGGCTTCTGCTCTTCAGTTTTCTGAAGGTGACTGGCAAGAGATAGAGGCGACATCGGTTCGTCTAGGTAAGTCCAAAGAGCATCCTAGTTATGGATGGGATAATGAGTACGGTAGGCGCAGCGTCAATCTGCGTGCCTTTCAGAGCGGACGCTCTTTGATTACAAATGGTGATTTCCTTGCCTTTGTAGAAGCCGGCGGTTATTTCGAAGATCGGCTCTGGAGCGAGACCGGTCGGCGCTGGAAGAGCTTCCGTAATGTCAAGTTCCCCACTTTCTGGGTGCCTGATGGTCCTTCCGGCTCCAATCAGTTTAAGTTGCGAACCATTTTTGAAGTTATCGATATGCCTCTGGATTGGCCCTGCCTGGTCAATTATCACGAAGCTAAAGCGTTTTGCCGCTGGCGCTCAGAGGTCGATAATCGACATTACCGTCTGCCTTCAGAGGCCGAGCATCATGCTATGCGGCGCTACGAGAGTGGAGCGGTCGGGCGTAATTCAGAGCTTAAATTCAGCAGCGAAAGCTCCACCAGACATGCCGATAGCCAAGAGGGCATCGTTGATGTCTTTGGTAATGTCTGGCAATGGCTGGAGGACCATTTCAATCCGCTGGAAGGTGCGAAAGTTCATCGCCTCTATGATGATTTTTCGACACCTTGTTATGACGGTCAGCACCAAATGATCATCGGTGGTTCATTCATTAGCACTGGCGATGAAGCCAGTCAATTTGCCCGTTTTCACTTTAGACCGCATTTTTTCCAGCATGCCGGCTTTAGACTGGTTTCTGCCGAGAGTGACAACGACGGGCAAGCCTATCGCTTTGATGGCGATGGTCAGCAGTCTAATCCTTACGAAACTCTCTCTGTTTTGAACGAGTACATGACTTTGCATTATGCTGCGCCGGAGACCCAGCTGCCGTTTCAAGGGGGACCGCAGGCTGCTCTCTCTTTCCCGCAGCGCACCGCCAATCTTTTGATAGAGTTCTGTCGCAAGTTGGATGTACCCATGCAGCGCGCTCTCGATATCGGTTGTGCTGTTGGTGGCTCCAGTTTTGCTCTCGCTTCCACCTTTGAGAAAGTGGTAGGCGTCGACTTGAGCAAACAGTTCGTCGACACTGCGCAGTCTCTAAAAGAGCGCCTGAAATTTCCTTATCAGGTCAAAATTGAAGGTGATATCTATGAAGAAGCTGTTGCTTCAGTCGATGCGGGTGCTGCCGCTCGCGTTGAATTTAGACAAGCTGATGCTTGCAGTTTACCGGCTGAATTCATCGACTTCGACGCTGTTCTGATTGCTAATTTGCTTTGTCGCCTACCTTCGCCGGGGGCATGCCTGGGCCGGCTTGAAGGGATGCGAGGGCTTTTGCGTTCTGGAGGCATTGTCGTGATTGTCTCGCCTTATACCTGGATGGAGAAGTTTACACCCAGAGAGGTCTGGCTTGGCGGCTACTATGATGATGATGGTAAGCCCCATTTCTCGCAAGATGGAATCAAGGCTATGCTCGGAGATGAATTTCAACTCTTGCATCGTCAAGATATGCCCTTGCTGATCAGAGAGCATCGTCGTAAGTATCAATACATAGTTAGCGATGCTCTTGTTTTTCAGAAGCGCTGAAAAAAGAGATTAGCCAAGCAATATTGATTAAGCTATTAGGGCACTAATAACTGCTCTGCCAGTAGCATGCTGTGCAAGCCGTCTAATTTGGCTTGCACGTGTTTAAATACTGCAAAACTGCATGTCAAAAGAAACAGGCTAGGGAAGCCGCCGCAGACCATGACGGCAATGTAGGCGGGATAACAAAGTAATTTGTCCAGCCCGATGGCGCTTAACACAAAGTAGAGAAGAAAAGGTGAATACCAGACCAAAAACAGCGACAGCGAAAGCATGGCGAGATAGCGGCAGAACCAAGAGCACTCAGATCTGAATCGGGCTAATTGCATTGCCATTAGCTCAAGCGCCTCTTTAGTAGTTAAACTTCCTTTTGTCACTAGTAACTAGCGCTCCAGATTGAGAACCATAAAGGTGCTGGGAAAGTCCCAGCTCTCTTTATCAGGTTGATAAGCCGGCATCAGAGACCAGCCTTTTTCATCCTGCACCAGAGTGAGCCAATTTGTCAATCTGTGATCGTTTGGCTTTGGTAAATCTTGTTCTCTGAGAGACAGTGGCACTTCTTTCAAGTAAGGTTCTTGAATGAGCGCCTTTACGCCAAGTTTCTTCAGTCGAGCCGTAATTCTAGATTGTTCTTCTTCAGATAACTGCCAAAATTCCTTTGGTTTAGTGAAGTCGACAATTATCTTCAGTTTGGCTAATCTGGCGAAATAATAGCGACAACTGCCAATTTGGGCGATTTTATCTCCGGGTTTTAGTCCCATCTTCTTGAGCAAATCTGCAGCTGGTATTTCAACCGCTCTAAAGCCCTCCGGTCTGACGGCGGTATCAAAAATGAGTGAATAGCTGTGAAAGAAAATAGCCAGTCGTAAGATGCAGAAGCTTGAGATAAGGAAGCTCAATGTTCTCAAGTTCTTGTAGCTTTTACCTGTTGGAAGTTTGGATAAGCTAATGAAGAAGGTGGTGAATAATGGTACTAAATACGGTGAATAGTAGCGATCGGTGTTTACCGACATGTCCATGCCAATTAACATGAAACCTAGACCGGCTGCTGCTGGGAGCCAGAGGAATGCAGTGCTGCTAGGACTGCTTAGCGCAAGTCTATCCTTGAGTCCAGCTAGCCAGAATAAACCAGCTCCGAACAGAAAGAAAGCCAGGTACCTAAGAATATTGACCAACACTCTGCCAACGTAAGCTTGCCAGTCAATGAGTATTCCGACTCCTTCGTACCAATAACACGGGGCATACCAAGGTGAGTAGGTTACGGCTAAGTTGTCGTCGAACTCATAGGCTTCTGGTCTTTTCGAAAAAATGCGCGTGGGATGCAGAAATGATGGACTCCGTCCATGGGTGATTGGTTGCTTAGCAAATATGTTCCAACTTTGCCCGACTTTGAAGACATCAGAGAAGGTGAAATGGCCGGCTTTATTTGAGATTAAGATCAAGTAAGGGCTGTAGAGAATAAATAGAGCGCCCAAGCTGATCAAGATAACTGATCGTGCTTGCTTGACTTTTCTTGCCGCAATAAGCAAGCCTGCCAGGGTGGCAATTGCATAAGGAAATAGGGGGGCTTTGCTTAAGTAAGCAAAAAGACCAGCAAGTGCTAGGGCAAGACCTTCTTTGATCGGAAGCTTTTCCTTTCTCTCGAGTTTATCTGCTAGACCTAGCGCAAAAGTGGAAACAATGAAGGCAAAACAGGTGGATAGTAAATCAGGCGTGCCGTACATGGTTTGCCCAAGGGTGAGAGTCGAGTAGAAGAAAATTGCAGTAAGTGTTACTAGGCAGACTCCCCAGTATCTTTCCTGACATTGGCTTTCCTCCATGCTGAAGCGATTCTTGAGAAAGCTTTTGAGAGTTCTCAAATAGGACAGAAAACAAAGTATTAAAAAGCCGTATATGGCCATATTGGTCTGCCTGACTATGGCTAATTCGTTCTCAAAAGTGCTGCCGGAGAGCTTGAGAATCAAGGCAACTAGAATTCCGTATAGCGGTGACCAATACAAATTAATGAATTGGTTAAAGTCACCATTCCAGAATCGCTCGCCATTATCTAAATATGAGATCAGGTCTGTATCCCAAAGATTTGCAAGGTCACGCCAAACGTAGGCTTCTAGGATGGCAAGGCTAAGCCCCGCTATGGTGACCGTGATTACAAAGGACTTGTCGATGCAATTAAATTTCAACTTTTTCCTCTTGCCTTCTAAGCAGATAGAGAAGCTCCCTACTTGTTCATGAATTATATAAACAGCCTCTATACTGTTCCAGAACTCTGTATTGCGCTAGAAATGAAGGGGGCCACTTGCCTGCTGAAGTAACAGTTGTCAATCTCTCGCAGTCTTCACCATCTGAGATTGAGGCGGTGCAGGCGGCGGTGCTACGCTATCTCGGCACTGCTCGTCCGCCTGGTTTGCAATGGAATCCGCAGCCGCTCGTGCTTGCCTTGCTTGATGCCGAGACGGCAGGCTATATGGGCGGCTTGATTGGCGAGACCCTCTGGGGCTATTTGCATGTGCGCCTACTTTCGGTGGACGAAAGTCTGCGCGGTCGGGGTTTTGGCCGGCAGCTTATGGAATCTGCCCACGCCGAAGCCTTGCAGCGTGGCTGCCATGGGGTTTATCTCGATACTTTTAGCTTTCAGGCTCCTGATTTCTATCAAAAATTAGGTTATGAAATTTATGGACGGCTCGATGATTTTCCTAAGGGTCACTGTCGTTATTTTCTGCGCCGCAGCCTGGTCGGCGGCCAGAAACAAGATTTGGAATAAAGTTTCCAGTGATTGCGTATCTAGATGTTGGGACGGTAAGCAGAGGTTCTTTCATTAATGGCTTTTTTCAGGAATTTAAGCATTGCACTTGCTCTTCAGTTGAGCCTTTGGCAAGCCTGCGCCGCCTCTGATATAAAGCCTAAGAACGGCGATTCCTCGTCGCCGCAGTGGCTTTCATATGACGACACTATTTTTGAGCGTGCCCGACAGGAAAAGAAACTAGTCTTGCTTGATTTAGAGGCGGTCTGGTGCCATTGGTGCCATGTTATGGACCATGAGACCTATGGTGACAGCGAAGTGCAGAAAATTCTCAAGGATGGTTATTTGGTCGTGAAGGTGGACCAAGATAAGAATCCCCTGCTCTCTGGCAAGTATGAAGACTACGGCTGGCCGGCAACAATTATTTTTGACTCTTCCGGCCGCGAACTCGTCAAAAAGCGAGGATACATCAAGCCGGAGAAAATGCGAGCCATGCTGGAGGGCTTTCGCCGAGATCCTACCCCCTTAAGTGATGGACCCTCTGAAGCTGAAGATGTATTGACCAAAGATGTTGTCGACACGAATAGAACAGAACCGGGCTATTCGCCAGCCGTCTATCAAGCTTTGCTGACTAAGCATATAAACGGCTATGACACCAAAAATGGTGGCTGGGGCTTTGGTCAAAAGTTTCTTGATTGGGATTCGGTAGAGTATTCAATGCTTAAGGCGGCCAAAGTAAATGACCCCTCTTTTGATAAGAGAGCTAAGCAAACACTTGATGCCCAGCTGAATTTGCTAGACCCGGCTTTTGGCGGCGTTTATCAGTATTCGACTGATGGTGATTGGAAGCATCCGCACTTTGAGAAGATCATGCAGATGCAGGCAGAGAATATGCGGATTTATGCTCTTGCTGCCAAAGTGTATAAGAACCCCAAGTATTTGGCCGCGGCAAAATCTGTTGCAGCTTTTTTGCAAGATTTTCTCAGGTCTCAAGACGGCGTCTTTTATACCAGTCAAGATGCCGATTTGGTGCAGGGCAAACATAGCGCCGACTATTTTAAGCTGGACCGGGCTGGTCGGCTAAAGCTTGGACAACCTATTGTCGACAAGCATGTTTATGCCAGAGAAAATGGTTGGGCAATCACTGCTCTGGCTAACTTGTATGCAGCCAGTGGTGACCGAGTTTATTTAGATATGGCTTGCCGAGCACTCTCGGCTATAGAGAAAAGTCATAGCAACAAGGGCGGCTTTAGCCATGAAGCAATAGCTATATCGCCTATGGCTGCGCCTGGAGGGGCTGCGGGCCGGTTCTATCTTGCCGACAACTTGGCCATGGCGCGAGCTTATTTAGCTTTGTATGCGGCTACCGGCGGGCGAGATTATCTTGCCAAGGCAAGCAAATTAGCCGACTTTATCGATTCGCATTTTCGGGCAGCGGCTGGTGATGGCTATGTCAATGCTGATAACAATGACGAAACTACTAGGGTGATAAAGCCAGTAGCTTTGCTTGATGACAATGTAATGTTGGCACGCTTTTCTAATCTACTCTATCGTTATACTGGTGAGATGCGCTTTATCGATATGAACCGGCGCTGCCTTGCTTATCTAGGCTCGAAAGAAGCTGTGAACAAAAGACAGATTCTCACTGCCGGTATTCTTCTGGCCGTGGAAGAGTCTCAGTCTGAACCTTTTCACATAACTGTGGTTGGAGCAAAGAGCGACGCTGAAGCGGCCAAACTGTTCAGCTTTGCCTCACAGTTGCCGCTCACATATTTGCGTCTTGAATGGTTTGATAAGAGGGAAGGACCTTTGCCTGGGGGCGGTCTTGAATTGCCCGAGTTAGACAGGGCGGCAGCCTTTATCTGCTCGGGCGGTACTTGCTCTAGGCCGTCTTTCGACCAGCCAAGTTTGCTAAAGGCATTTGAGAAACTAAAGTCAAACAAGTAGAATGGGCGGAGCGTTGCTTCAAATTGTCTTTTCAGTGCTTATATCGAGACTAAAGTGTTTATCTCTCTGAAAAAAACTCGCTCGACTCTTTCAGCTTTGGCATTGTCTGCCGTGTTTTCTTTGTCTGCTTTGTTTTTGCCGGTTTTGTCGCCTCACCCACTTAGTTTGTTTGCGCCCGCTCAGGCTGCTGAATCTAAGAAAGAAAAGCCCGCACGCAAGTTCGACCAAGACTATGCTTTGTTTGCCCGAGACCTGAAGCGTTTTGTGCGCGATGGCGAAATTGACTATAGCAGTTGGCAGAAAGATCAAAGCGGGCTGAATCGATTTTTGAAGAACCTAGCCGAGCTGAAGAGCAGTGAGTATGAGACTTTCAGCCGTGAAGAAAGGCTTGCCTTTTGGCTCAATGCTTACAATGCCTTGATGATCAAAAGTGTGCTTGATCATTATCCAATTTCAGGCAAATTGGCTCATTATCCTGCCGATAGCTTTAGGCAGATACCAGGAGATTGGGAAGCCCAGAAGTTTATGGTCATGGGTAAAGAGATCACTCTATACGACATTGAACACGAAAAGATAAGACGCGATCTTCCCGATGCTCGCACACATTTTGCCGTGGTCTGTGCTTCAAGAAGTTGTGCCGAGATAGTGTCTAGACCATACAAAGCCCAGACTCTAGATGAAGATCTCGATAATGCGGCAAAGCGATTTATTAATGATGACGAAAATCTGCTGCTTGATGTAGAAGGGCGGCGCTTTAAGGTCTCGAAGATTTTTTCTTGGTTTACCTTAGATTTTGCCGGCAAGTCGGGGGCTTTGAACAAATTTCCCCCACCAAGCGACCAAGAGATAATTGCTGGCTATATCATGCCCTTCTTAACTGACGAGAATAGAAAGAAGCTGGTGCTTCTCTTCAAGAATCTTCCCGAAGTGCAGTTTGACTATATGCCTTACGACTGGTCTTTGAATGACGCAAAGACAGCCAAGACAAATGCGAAATAAGCAGAGACTAAGGTGCTTAGGCGCTCTTCGGTCTGATTAGCTCGGCCATACGTACGAAACCTTCCCGGGCTTTAGGGTCTGACTGGGCTTGGGCCATGCGCTCCAATCTGTCTGCCACCGGGTTGCGGTCAGCCTCACCAAAGCCGCCCTGGGGGCTGAAGCCTAGAGCGATGGCACCTTTGATCACATTAAACTTGCCTGGGCTGACTGGTTCTTCGTTTTCCAATAGTCCCTTGATGGTCTGTACTAGACCGTCTCTGAGACTAGTTGCAGTGTTATTACCGAGCCCTCTTTCGAAGCGCTGTTCTTCATTCACTTCCAACTGTAAGCGGTTGGTTTCGGGTGCTTTGGCTTCGCTTTGACCAGCCAGATTTCTGCTATCGCCATTGTCAAACATATCTAGTGTCGCCTCTATAATTAGCCTTGCCAACGCCCGCAGTTCGAAAAGTCCTAACCTTAGGGACTTTGCTGCACCTTTTACTTTGTACCCTTTTCAAGCGAAGTTGAGACAAGCCTTATCAGAATTTTAGGACCGCTGTTTCTATTGGGTGTCGTTGCTTTCGGCAGGCGGGGCTTCGCCTTCTTCTTTCATATCGCCCTTGAGGGCTGCCACTACAAAGTTTCCAGCAATCGCCTGGCGCAAGCTGATGCCGATCATGGGCGAGGGGTCCGGTAAGGCATTGTTAAAGGCTCGGTCGGCATTGTTGTCGAAATGTCCGACCAGATGCAGCACTCTGCCTGCGCCAAATGAGAAAGTGAGGGCTAGTATGCCAAGATTGCTGCATTCGCGCTGCATGAGGGTACGACTGCGAGCTAGCACCTGTACTTCTCTGCCGCGCAATACTTTCACGGTTTGGCTGCGGTTTTCCAGCTTCCAATAGGCTACCCGGGGCATTCCTACAAGTAAAACCGGATCATCGTCCACAACCACGGCATCTACGACACTATTTTCGGTATAGTCGCTGTTCCATTCCACATAACCAGGAAAGGCTTTCTCTAAGCAGGAGTCTAGTGCCCAATCGGTGGTGAGCAGATAGCCACCGTCTTGGACAAATTTGCGCACTTTCTTGAGGGCGTCGGCGTTGAGATTGGCACCGCAATTGACCACCAGTATTTTTGTGCCGGAAAGGTCGGTATCGCCTACTTTGCTTGGTGGTATGCGGGTAAAGGGTAGTCCGAAACTGCGCAGAATATGACCGCTATCGTCCCATTGTCCCTTGATCTCGATGATTGTCGTACGAGAGAAAGCGGCGAGGGCGCCGGTATGATACTGTTCCAGCCAATTTTTGAAAGTAGAGGGCTGGACGGCTATTGTCTGCGGTAGGTCTAAAAATGGGGCTTGCTGCAGAAAGCGGGTGCTCATTTTGTCTAGCCCGCGGTAGCTGCGACTGGAGTTTCTAAAGGTGCTGGAACTGATGCCGCCCGAAATTGTATTGGAGCCAGCCTTGATTGTTAGTACAGGATTAGTATTGCCTGCCGACTGGTCTGGTTGGGATCTTCTGGCACCTTCATCGCCGCCGCCGTTGCCGCCGTCGTCATAGTCTCTTCTGCCTTGCGACTGATCGACAAAATTGGGTTGATTGCCGCCATAATTGCCAGAGTCGGGGGCTTGGCTGCGTGGACGCCTCGGTCTTTCTCTTACCACTTCTTGTTCGCCGTCGATCCAGCCATTTTCGTCGGCTTGAGCCGGGCTTGCAGCAAACGACAAGCCGAAAGTAAAAGCAAGGCTTAAGGCGGCTAGTAATTTTGCTTTTGGGGCTGAATTGCACATGAAAACTGACCGAAATCTGTCTGAGTCTGTAGTATAAACTACCGACTTTTGCAAAAGATTATTCCCGACTATTCAGGCAGACTTTTTATTGCCTGAATCGCCTTCGCTGCGACTGCCGCCTTCGCCGTCGCTGCTTTCAACTTTGCTGGCGCTGCCGAGATCGTCGTCCATTTCATCCATCGCTCTTCTAATTGAGGCGAGGGCCTTAAGGTTGGGCCAAATAGACTCTTTCATCTCTTCAAAGTCGTATTCGCTAATTTCTCTTCTTTCGTAGCGTTTGCAGACATCTTCCCAAAGTTCAAACAAGGCCTTGGGACATAAAGTCTCCCTGGCCTTCTTTTGGAAGGTTATGAGGTCGAAAGCTTCTATGATCGTAACCCTCAGAAAATGACAACGCCTATTTCTAGAGTGCCTATTTTGCGACTATCTGTCAAGTTATTCTTTAGATTTCAGACTTGCTTGCGCAACCAGGGGTGGTGACAGGGGTGGTGTAGTAGGCTGCTTGTATGGCTTGTGCATATCTCTTAAAGCCCCGACGGACTCAAGGTAAACCTTGAGCCCGCCCCTTTTGTCTGGAAAAGCTGTTCGAAAACTATTCGAAATGCAAGTTGCCTTGATAGACATCTTTGACCGGTACTGTTTCATAAAAAACTCTGTCTACCAGTCCGTTCAGATAGCGCCCTATTTTAGCTGCCACTTGTTTGATGGTTGGTTTTTGGGTCTTTATTTCGTGTACCAGTCTGGCAAAACTAAGATGACGTCTCTTTTGCGAGTCTGCCAAAGATATTTCATTCAGGTCTTTCAGATTTAGTCTCTGCAGTCCTCTCATATCCTCTACAGCTGCCATCTTGTTGCCTCGCCTACGCATTTCGTTTTCGATGGCTTGATAGTAATCGAGAGTTGTGAGTTTTTTGTGGCATAAAACAGCCTCAAAAAAAATTTTTGAAATTACTTTCGATCTTTTCTGAGAGCGTCGACTGCTATGTCAAAAGGCGGCAGCATACGAAGGGCGTCTCCAGCTTGGTTGGCTCTTCTTCTTGCTTCTTCCGAAGAAATCGGCTTATCTTCTTGCGGCTTCTTGTCTTGACCTTTAGCTGCCTGCTCGGCCGGTGTGTCATAAACATCTTTATCTTTACTGAATCCATTTTTGACCTTGTCGGTCCAAGATTTGAATTCCACTTTGATGTCTTTGGGATTGCCTTGCTGGTCAAGGTCTATTGAAACTTTAGGCAGCTTGGGATCATTAGTCTGCGAATCGGCTAAGTCTTTCATTCTTTGCATATGAATGCGGCGATCTATGGGGTCCATGGCGTTGATTTCGGCGCTCAGGTCTTCGCCCTTGCGTGCTTTGTCCAAAAGATGTGCCGGTCTTTCTTCTCTGCCGACTTGTTTATCAGTCATGGTTCTTACCCGTGTTGCCAGTGTCGCCTGCGTTGCCTTTGATGGCTGCCGCTAATTTCTTATACCCATATATGGGATTGAATCTGCGGACTTTGGGGAACTATTTACTGTGGTGGTTTCCCCATTGAAAGGTACCGATGGGGGGCCTACTCTTAATATAGGTAAGTGCGTCTTTAACCTGTGCTCAGGCGGCAGAATGGCAGAATCGCGGGATCACATAACAGATAAAGGTAAGAAGCTGGATGAGGGCAATTATGTCCTCGACGACCCTTTGGCGATTGCCGCCAGGCAGATTGCTGAAAGAGAGAAAGCTAACCAAAGCAAGTCTTTGCTCGATAAAACAGTCGAGTTCTTTTATGACGCTGAGAAACCGAAACTAGATGCTCTCAAACAAGTTGGCTTGCAGGCCTATGATGCCAATCAGCGCGGCGACAAGGCTGCTTTCGAGGCCCTCAAGCCCGAGCTGAAGAAGGCTTTAGAAGATGACAAAAAGGCTGCTTCTCATCAGACCGAAGTCAATTTTTATGCTGGTAGTTTCGCCAAGGCTGTTCCTCTGTTTGCCGGCAGCCGCAGCAAGATGCTTTTGGCTGCGTCGGTGGGGGTGAACGCCCTAGACCAAGTAAAGAGCAACGACGATGCCGGATCTGCCGCATTGCACGCCGCCATGGGTGGTCTGAAAGGCTTTGCCCTTAAGAAGACCTTTGATCATTTAGCTCCCAAGACTTTCTTTGGGGCTGACAAGACTGCTACCGCTGCACTCGAATACAGCAATGTCGCGACCAAGGGTTTGGCTCTTGGTGGTTTGTCTAGGCTTTATGAAACTGGTCTTTCATCTTCGACCTATATAGACAAAGAGACAGGGCAGATTTCGCTTGCCAAAGGGGTGAAAGAAACCTTTGCCACTACGCTCAATCCAGGGGCTATGGCTCTCGATGCGGCTCTCTTTATGGGGGCTCATGGGGCATTCAAGCAAGTGGCTAAAGTGGGCGAAAGAGCCGTGGAAAGTTCTCCCACACTCAGTGCACTCGCTTCCTCTAAAGTCGGCACCTTCCTCAAAGAAGGACAAGTCTTAAGCAATACCGGTATGGGTGCTACTTTTGGTTTGGCAACCGGTTCTTCGCAGGAACTGATTAGGCAGTACAAGAGCGGCGAAGCTATCGACCCCTATGAGATTATGCGTCGCGGCGCTCTGCAGGCAATTACCGATGGACTGGCCGGTACCACCGGTTCTTCCATGGTGCATGGCGGTAAGCTTTTGCAAAGCCGTATGGCTGAAGGGCAGCCGACCATCCCGGCTCGGGCTTTTGCTGGTGATGAAGCCCCTCTGGTGGATAAGTCAGGCGATAAACCCAAAGATGGTGTCGCAGCTGCAGAGCCAGCGGTAGTCAAAGACGGTGATGCCGCCGTTAAGCCAGAAATTGCTGAAACTGCTCCTAAAGAAACTGCTAATGATGCTCGTATCGCCGATGGCGAGACCAGACCGGCCAATGCAGAAGTAAGATCAGCTGATGCAGACGCCAGACCAGTTGATGCAGAAGTAAGACTAGCTGATGCCGATGCTCGTCCTGTTGATGCAGACGCCAGACCTGTTGATGCAGACAATTTAAGAGAGGTGGCAAAGCCTGCCGATGTGCAGACTTCGCTAGAAGTCAGTCTAGATCTTGGCACTTTACCGAAAGTTTCAGCCGAAGAAGTTGCTGCCCGCAGTCTCGAGAGAGAGGGCGAGCTGTCCCCGGCGATTGAAGCTTTGGGCGATTTGGCCCAAGCCCGAACCGCCAAGTTTGTGGAAGTGAACGAGCCGGCTAAGTATGCCAGGAAGGCTAGTTATGAGATGACCGAGGCGCAGCGCCCGGTTTTCGAAGAAGGGATAAAGTTAATTCAGGGTGTCTTCAATGCGCACTCTAATCCCAAAGACGTGGTGCGCTTCCTTGAATATGGCGCTGGGCGCGGGCAAGAAGTAAAAGCTCAATTCGAGCAGATGGCCAAAGACTATAAAGACCTCGGTAATGTTCAGGTTCAGAAACTTATCGAAGTGGCTATGAAAGCTACTCCTGAGTCAGTTGCCGTGGCCGAAAGGGGTTTCGATTTAGCTGACCGTGCCTCTAGACCCGGGGTGGAGACCTTTGGGCAAGAGTACCGTGACTTGGTGGAGTTCGCTTGGGGCGCTGGTCGCGATGCCCAGGGAACAGTGCGCATAACTTCCGAACTTTTAGGTCACCCTGGTATGAATCGCCTTTTGGGCGAGGTCTATGCTGGTTCGAATGGTCTCACCAGGGAAGTTGCCGATAGGCGCCCTGTCGATTGGGGCGATACACCGCCCGAGGCGCGCGATTTGCTTAGGCAGATCATCGGACACCGTCCGCGCAATGCCGATGAGCACATCATATTGAAAGAAGGCATTCATATTTGGGCTGATCGCTACCCGCAGCATGTCAGTGTCTTACACCAATTTGCCCGGGTTTCGGCCAACGGCGACATCGCCGCCATGATTGACTCTCGCCTCGGTACTGATTATTTCTCGCGTTTCCGCGACAGTCATATTACAGAACTGCCTGATGCACCCGATGCCGCGCGAGCTGCTGGTCCAGAGCCGGTGGCGGAAGGCGACAATGTACAGCCTAAGCCGGTTGAGAGCAAAGAAGCCGAAGGACCGGCGGTGGTGCATGAACCAGGCAAGGTAACTGTTTATCCCGAACGGCTCTATGCCGACTTCGAGTCAACAAGCGGTGCCGCCAAGCAAGCGCGAGCCCATTTGCTTTCGGACCATATCGGCTCTATGTCGGATGCTCAGTTTGTCAATTGGCTCAAGTATCTGCACAGCCCTGTCGATAGACCCGGCGCTCCAGCCGGTTTATCCAATCTGAACGCTATGGGTATGAGCCGCTCGGCTGTTTTGAGCAGACCGGAAGTGGTGGCTTTAGTGACAGATCCGGCTTCGGCACCAGTCGATGTGGCCACTATACGTAACTTCCTGGCCGCTCCGACTAAGTCGCAGACTGGCTCTATGCCGGTTGAATTGTCAGATTATCTGGGCTATCGCCTAGAAGCTTCTATGCAGAGACAGGTTGCTGAGAATGCTCTGCAAGGTAATGCTGATGCACCTGTAGATGCCGGACGCGTATTGCGAGAGGCGCTACCGCAGTGGTATCTGAGGCAGTTACGCGACACATACAGCACCAGAAATGCCGAAGGCGGGTACGAATATCCTGCCGACTTCAATCCCAATTTGATGCAATGGTTGGAATATGGTCGCCAACTCGATAGGCAGAATCCTAAATATCGAGAGTCTGAACCCCGCACCAGTTCAGTGGCTGATCGCTTCACCGCTTTAGACCAGGCATTGGCTTTGCGCACACCTGAAAATGCCGCTTTGGTTGATCGCCTGCTGCAATTAGGGTCGGCTGACCAGTTTGCTCTCAAGAATATGTTGGCTAAGCTAGATCCTGCAACTAATGCTCCAGAGCATGCCGAACTCTTGGGCATACTGGCAGGGCGGGCCCAGAATATGGGCGACCTAAAAGTGGTGACCGAAGCAGTAAACTCGGCTAAGAAAGCCGATCAAGATGCTTTCAAGGCGCGTAAGGACGGACGTGATACCAAGCAGGCCGAAAGTCAAAGAGAAGCCAATGAAGCTCTCGCTCTCAGCACACTCTCTCGCATAGTTCAACCGGGCACCCCTGAGTATGCGCGGGCTCAGCAGATTATCACCGATGTAGTTTCCGGTCGCATAAGAGATCCTCGTCCCGATGACCTAAATAGAGGCGGCGGCAGAGGCGGTCCTGGTGGACCTGGCGGATCTCGCTTCGGCTCAGACAGACAAGGCTCAGATAGACCGGGCTCAGACAGACCGGGCTCAGATAGATCAGGTGGTCAAAGATTCGATCGCGGTCAGCCAAGAGATCGCGGCGACAGACGCAGACCGGAAGGCGATGGTTCTGACCGTGGCGCAGTGACCGAGCCGACTCCAGTGGCAGCACCAAAGACAGTAACATTCAACGATGCTCTGCCTGTTGAGCCTGCTCAAGTGAGAGCGGTTGATGCCCCGGCTGACCAGCCACAGAGACAACCTGTACAAGATATACAAGATTCAGGCGCCGGTCAGCCGCAAAGGCCGTCTGCTCAAGATGCGCCAGAGATTATTGATGCTGAACAACCTTCGCGTGTAGATCGCTTTAGACAGCGCTATGAGAAGAAGAAAGGCGACGACTCTGACTCTGATGGCGATGGCGAAGGCGGTGGACGCAAGAAAGATTCGCCGCGACGCGCCGCTCGCCAGGAAAGACGCTTTGGCAGCTTCGAAGAACTGGCTAGAGATTGGAACCGCGATAAATAAGCGATTAAAGTTCTAGCTTTGCAAGACCTGCTTGTAGGCATCATATGTGAATTGGTCGAAGAGGACAAAGTAAATCGCTTCGATGGAACCGCGCTCTTTTCGACAATATTCTTTCACTGTGTTTGTGGCGATTTCTGCGGCCTGCTCTAATGGATAACCATAGGCGCCGGTTGATATAGAAGGAAAAGAGATGCTCTTCAGATCAAACTCTGCCGCCAAGGCAAGACTATTGCGATAAGCCGATGCCAGGGTTTCAGCCTCATTGCCAGTACCGCAGCGCCAAATTGGTCCGACAGTATGAATGACATAGGCGGCTTTGAGATTGCCACCTGCCGTAATCACTGCTTGACCGGGCGAACAGCCACCCTGTCTGGCTCTGATTTCTTTGCATTGGCGAAGTATTTCGGGACCGCCTGCCTTGTGTATGGCTCCGTCAACTCCACCCCCTCCCAAAAGTGAAGAGTTTGCGGCATTGACTATCGCGTCCACTTCTTCTCTAGTTATATCGCCCCTCTTGAGGGCAATCTTGCGTCCGTTCAGCTCTAGATTCGACAAGTTCGACAGGTTCGACACTAACTCTCCTCATTGTTCAAGCGTCTCAACGTTTATCGGGCGGCACTAGTTTTTGATCGATGATCTGCCCTGAGGCATTGAGCGTGTAGTCAATCACTTGATCGCCGATGATCATTCTTTTGCCAGTAGGAATGCAGGGTGTATTGAGGTTGTGGTATTGGTATCTTGTCTCACTGACTAAAACCCCATGCAGATCCAGCTCTTTGACGACAATTGGTCTTGCTTGGATGCTTTGGTTGGATTTGAGGTTTTCGGTGAAAGTAACAGTGCAACTGCCGTCTGCTCTCTTCGATTCTATGCGGGTACTGCTTGAGTCGGGTAGCATAGTGGTAATGGTTTTGACACCAGACATGGTGTCAATGCGCATTGTCTGTATGCAGTTTGGTGCTTCGAAAGCATCATTGTCTATCTGAAACACAGCGGCGGCACTGACTATTTCTTGCACCGGTTTGCTGACTTCGGGCTTGATTATTTCAGGCTTGGTTTCGTTTGGTATGAACTGGACGCTCAAGTTCTCAGGCATTTGCAAGGGCAGCGCGCGTTGTTCTTGATTTTGCAAAAAGCGAAGGGCGCCTGTCTGACCTGTGCTTATTTGTGAATTGAGTTCAGGCGGCTGAGGGCTTGGTCGATTGAGCGATATCGGTTCGCTTCTAGTGTTTTGGATCTGGGCTAGAGGGCTGAGTATTTCGGGCGGTGCCGCCAGGGGCTTGTTTTCTTGAGCACTACTTCTTTGAGCTAAATTAGGCTCGGGGTTGTCTCTAAAATTGCTTTCTGCCTTGGCCAAAGGCTCAATTAGATTTGGTTTGGCAAGCTCTTCGTTGCCGCTGCTTTTGCCGGGCTGCAAGCCCTTTAAGACCGAGTTGAGAGAGCGCTTTTGCGGCTTTGTTTCGTTTGCCGCTTGCGGCTTGGGCGGCAAATCGACCGCGCTGTTTTCTTGCTTTTGTGCTAGTGGTGTTGTCGGCATAACCGGCTGAACTTCGCTTTCTGGCTGATTGTTTCTGGCTCGGTGCCCCTGCCCCCAGCCTTCTCTTTTGAGTTCGGTTTCGTTTGCTTGGTTTGTGGCTTCAGTGTTGGCCGGGCTCATCGACCAGATTTTAGCCGCTAACTGATCTGGGCTTGGTTGCTGACTTTTGTTTATTTGAGTTTGCAGAAAACGACGGACCCCGCTTTCATCAGGCTGGTCGTTGTTTTGTCCCTGTGATTGAGGTAATTCAGGGGGCTGCCCCATTGTTCATACTCACATAGAAAGTTAGCTGCCCATTATTTCTCTTGCCAGGACCACCCTTTGTGTTTGTTTGGAACTATCGCGGGCGGCTCTGGCTGCATTCAAGAGTTTATCCAGTTCTTGACCATCTTCCGGCACGCCTGCCACGCCAAAAGCAAACACCAGACCGCGCGGGTCCATTTCAGCCGACAGTGGTGCTTCTTTCAACACGTCCACGATGCGATTAGAAAGAGCGGCTGCCGCCTTTGCATTTGAATTTGGCAAGATCAGAGCGAAGTCGAAAGTTTCATAGTGACCCAATAAGTCAATTGGTCTCTTTACCAGACTGATGCGCTGCATGGCTCGCTTCACAGCCAAAATTTGCAGCGCTTCTACTTGTCCGCCGGCTTGTCTTCTGTGACCGAGGCTGAAGACCACAAGAGAGAAGGGAAAATTGAAATACTCATAGCGCAGATACTCTTGCTCTAAAAAATAGAGAAAAGCAGGATAGGTGAGGATGCCTGTTTCTTGTCTGACCAGATGCTTGGTGACACTCTGCAGTGTCGCTTCATCTATGCCCAGACTGCGCAAGTTGCCTGAACGCGCCTGCTGATCAGTGACTTGCACCAAGCCGCAGCTGATCAGGTTGAATAGAATCGGCACATACTCTGCCTTCTTCATTGGTTTTTTGCGCAAAATATCGTAGAAAGTGCTGCGTCCGTCGATGAGCTCAAAGAACTCCATTTGAGGTTTAACGGCAATCGGTGCGCCTTTCTGCAATTTAGAAGCAAACTCAGACTCCGATATCACCGACATGCGCTTGACCAGAATCGATTCCATCTTGAGGTTAGCCGACTCTAGATATTTGCTTTGATCCAGCAGGGTGACGCCTTCCATGAGCATGGCGTCTAGTCTGCGTTTTACTGTTTGGTGCGGCGTCGTTTCGTCCGGCCAGAAGCGAAATTCGCCTGTGGTCCAGGTGATAAGCTCGATAACGGCATCATCACCGCCCACATCTTTGAGCTCGGCATGCATTGGCGTGCCGTCCACAAAGTAGACCTTGGCTGTTTCGTTTTTGTCTTTGACATCCAGCCTGCCGGTCATTTTCGACATCGTGATCGATTGCAAGAGGTTGGGGGCTTGCATCTTGGTCAAGTCGCCTTCCAGTGTCGCTTTCAGACCTGGGCGCGGTGAGTCGAAGATAACGGCGTTTTCTGAATTGGTGACGATGGGCATTTCAGCGGAAGTGTTGCCAACCGGTTTGAGGTTGGACATTGAATCGGTGCCCATGAAAGAGTCGGCCACACTGTCTGCCAACGGGTCGCAGCCACAGCCGCTCAAAACTATGTTGGCAACAAGACTGACATCGCTTTCAGCATGTTGAAAGATAACTTGGTGACCCTGATTGGTCATCTGCGAAAGGGTCCAAACCGGCAGTCCGATCTCTTGTTCAAACTTGACGGTCAAAAGATATTCTTGCGAGCCTTCAGTTACTGAAAAAGGCTGTTCAACAAGACGACCCGGCACTTTACAAGCTTCTTGATGTAAGAAGTGAATGTCGTTGTAAGAGGGCAATATTGAAACTTTAGGCAAGCGGATGCCACGCGGAATCGGCGCGTTTCCCTTACCTGCTTGAGAATTCCTTGATGAAAACATTTCCAACGCTTAGATAGTGATTACTATCAGTTTGCCACATATAGAGAACTATGAAACAAAATAAGAGGTAGAAAAGAAGCACTCGCCTTGTGAAGAGGCGAGTGCTTCGGTCGAGCTAATTTCTCTTGACTGCTTTGTCGAACTTATGGATAAAGACCGCGCAGTCTCTTGGCTTCGGCGATTCTGGAAACACCGATGCGGAGAGCCGCCATTCTGGGTCTCAGTTTGCTCTTGGTGGATAGCTCAAGAACTTGATCGCAGGCTCTGCCCATGATCTGTTCCAGGCGCTGATTGACTTCGTCTTCACTCCAGAAGAGATGCATCATGCCTTGTACCCATTCGAAATAGCTGACTGTGACGCCGCCGGCGTTAGCGAGAATGTCAGGCACAACGATTATGCCTTTGTCATGCAAGATGCTGTCTGCTTCTGGTGTGGTCGGACCGTTTGCACCTTCAACAATGATTTTGCAATTGAGCTTGTCGGCGTTGGCTTCGGTTATCTGACCACCGAGGGCGGCAGGGACCAAGACATCGCAAGGCAAGGTAAGCAAGTCTTTGTTGGCCACTTCTTGTGAATCTTGGAAGCCTTGCACTTTGCCCATTTCAGAAACATAAGCCATCAGGCGCGGAATATCGAGCCCGTCTGGATTGTAGATGCCGCCGTAGACATCGGAGACAGCTACTATTTTGTAGCCGGCTTGGTGCAAGAGTTTGGCTGTGACGGCGCCGACGTTACCAAAGCCTTGCACTACAACTTTAGGAGCATCGCTCTTGATGTTGAAGTGGTTGACGGCGCGGCGCACGCAGTAGGCGACACCACGACCGGTGGCCTCGGTTCTGCCGAAGGAACCACCGATGGAAACAGGCTTACCGGTGACTACAGAAGGAACGGTGTGACCGACGTTGATGCTGTATGTATCCATGATCCAGGCCATAGTCTGTTCATTGGTATACATGTCGGGGGCGGGAATATCTTTGTCGGGTCCGAGCAAATTGATGATTTCAGATGTATAGCGTCTGGTCAGGCGCTCGGTTTCACCGGTGGTCAATTTCCAGGGCTCTACTCTGATGCCGCCTTTGGCGCCGCCGTAGGGCAGACCCATGAGGGCGCATTTCCAAGTCATCAGCATAGCCAGGCAAGATACTTCGCCCAGGTTTACTTCTGGATGGAAACGGATACCGCCTTTTGCCGGTCCGAGAGTGACATCGTGGTGCACTCTGTAGCCGGTGAAGGTTTTGACCGAACCGTCATCCATGCGCACCGGCACGGTGACGATCAGGGCTCTTTTGGGATATCTGAGACGTTCGTGCAACTCTCTATCGAGGCCCATCTCCTCTGCGATTTCGTCGAGCTGACGCTGGGCGCCGAGAAAGTGCTCTGTCTCACATTCCATAGTCGGTTTATCCGCCGACGTGACCGCTACCATAGAGATTTCCTCCAGAAATAAAACTGCTTTTCGAGCGTCTCACCAAAAAGGCAAAAATCTTGCCTTTCAAAGACGTTGCAATATGTTAACGCTTATATGCAGCCGATATGGCCACAGTTACCTCTCGGCAAGCACTTAAATTTTTCTCAGAGCAGTCCCTGTTTGGCTTTGTGGTTCATGAGCCTGTCATGATCCGGCCCTTTTTCAATGTCTAGAAACGTAAGTTAAAAGATTATCGGGTAAGAAATCTGGTAGCTTTGACTGCGGTCAATTTTTATCGGTTACTAATTTAATACCGGGTCTGGTATCAACCCTACTTATGAAGATTACTTTAGAGCACGCCCTCAATCTCCTTCTAGTTTTTTTGCCGGTGCCAATCATTGGCAGCGCCCTGCATTGGTCGCCGGTGATTATCTTTCTTAGCGCCTGCATTGCGATTGTGCCCCTGGCCGGTCTGATGGGCAAAGCCACCGAGTACCTGGCAGATCGCATTGGCTCGGGCTGGGGGGCGCTTTTGAACGCCACATTCGGCAACGCTTGTGAACTGATTATCGCTCTGGCGGCCTTACGTGCCGGGCTTATCGATGTTGTTGAGGCTTCCATAACCGGTTCCATAATAGGCAATATCCTGTTGGTACTGGGTGCCTCAATGTTGGTGGGCGGATTCCGCTATCAAACGCAGTACTTCAACCGCACAGCTGCCACTACATCGGCTACATTACTTGCCTTGGCTGCGATCAGCCTGACTGTTCCGGCTGTCTTTCAGTTGGCTAATGCCCATGGGGGCAAGGTCGCTCAGCCTAGCAACTATAACTTGGCCCTGGCCATTGCCGCCATTCAGCTCGTCACCTATGTACTTAGTCTGATTTTCAGTCTCAAAACCCACAAGCAGCTTTATTTTAGTAATGATGGTGAGGAAAAGGATGTCGCTCTAGGAACCTCAGGCTGGGGTGTAGGCAAATCGAGCGCTGTACTTTTGCTTGCCACAATCGCCGTGGCTGTGCTTTCTGAGTATCTTGTCAATGCCGTAGAGCAGTCTGCTGAAGCTCTCGGGCTCAGCCACATCTTTATAGGTGTAATTCTTGTCGCCATTGTCGGCAACGCTGCAGAGCACAGCACTGCTATTTTGATGGCGCACAAAAACAAGATGGATCTCTCGATCAATATAGCTCTCGGTTCTGGCAGCCAGATTGCTTTATTTGTCGCTCCAGTGATTGTTTTTGTCGGCTATTTCACCGGTCATCCCATGGATCTTTGCTTTTCAGAAGTAGAAATCTTGTCAATTGTGGTTTCGGTGATTATTCTTTCTTTCGTTGCCACCGATGGAGAATGCAACTGGCTAGAGGGCGTGCAGCTTCTGGCAGTCTATTGCATTTTGGGGGCGGCCTTCTTCTTCGCTTCCCACTGAGCACCTAAGCCACCAATCCTGTAGATAGGTTTTGCTAATGCCTGAATTGCCCGAAGTAGAGACTGTAGTGCGTGGCTTAAATGCTTCAATAGGCGGCGATCATATTGTCTCGGTGAAAGTGCTGCGGGAAGATTCGGTTGCCTTCCCCGATGTTGCTCTCTTTTGCCGCTCTCTGGGGCAAAAGAAATTTTTGCAAGCCTGGAGACGAGGCAAATATATAGTGATCGAATTGGCAGGCGGCGCTTCTTTAATTTGTCATTTGCGTATGTCCGGCCGGCTGATAGTGAAAGGGATGAGCGGACGAAAGGGGGCTGAACGTGGGCGTTTTCTGCGTGTGCTCTTTAAATTGGGCAGCGGCAGAGAATTGCATTTTGAAGACATGCGTGTCTTTGGTAGGCTCTGGTTTAAGCCCGACCACCTCAGTCTAGAAGAGGTCGTGCCCTCAATTGCTGAGCTGGGTGTAGAGCCTCTCGCGCAAGATAATTTGGGAAGCGGGCTTTCTGGAGAGTTATTGCAAGAGTTATTCGAGGGCAAAAGTCAGGCTGTTAAGTCGGCTCTTTTAGACCAACGCTTGGTGGCTGGTGTGGGCAATATCTATGCCGATGAAGCACTCTTTTTGAGCGGTGTGCATCCGCAGAGAAAAGCCGGTTCGCTCAAAAAGAAAGAGTATGAAAAACTAGCCGAGAATGTCAGGGCTGTTTTGACCATGGGTATTGAATCGGGCGGCTCTACCTTAAGAGACTATGTCAATGCCGAAGGTGTGAACGGCAATTACCAAAATCAGGCCTATGTTTATGGTCGTACCGGCGCCCCCTGCTTGCATTGTCAAAGCGCCATCGCCAAAGTAAAAATAGCCGGAAGGTCCAGCCATTTTTGTCCACGTTGTCAAAAAGCGC
Source organism: Obscuribacter phosphatis (SeqCode) (assembly GCA_017303615.1). Taxonomy (GTDB): domain Bacteria; phylum Cyanobacteriota; class Vampirovibrionia; order Obscuribacterales; family Obscuribacteraceae; genus Obscuribacter; species Obscuribacter phosphatis_A. The sequence continues at coordinate 113,350 of JAFLCK010000009.1, read as the reverse complement.
GCCCCTAATTTATTGCTTGCGCTTGCTTTAGTTCAGCCCTTGAGAGTGGCCACTATGCGCACACCCACCGGCGCTATGGCGCCGCTTTCAGCTAGAGCTGCTTCCCAGTGAGCAAGCTTGGCTGCCTCTATGCCACCGTCGGTAGTGTCGGGCAAAAGATCGCAGAGATAGCGGAATAGATAGGGCACTCTTGCTTCCATTTCCACCACATAGTCATCGTCCAAGACACTTTTGATATGTTCGAAAGGGGCGATGTGGTGCTTCTCTTCGTGGTGGCGCCGCCAAACTTCTAAAGCTTGACGGACATAGACTTCGGGGCTATTGGAATCTAATATGGAAAGCCCGCCGCGGGGAGGGCACAGCCAGGCATGTCTGCTTCCCGGCTTGTCTTCCTCCCTGTTTAATCTATAGCGGTCTAATCTATAGCGGTCGAGGAGCAAAGCGGCCAAGGGAAAGAGCCAGGCACAGGTTCTTTCATCGACTCGTTCGTAGGAGAAATCTTCGATGATGATTTTTCCTTTTTCTTTTAGAAGAGATCTTGCTCTGGCACTGGTTTGGCGCAAGGGGACAAGATGATGCAAGACTCTGCTGAAGAGCAGGGCGTCAAATTTTTCTTCTTTCAGCTCAGATACTGCAAGAAAGTCGCCTTCTATTAGCTTTAGCCCTTTTACTGTTTTTAGATTGGCTGCCTCGTCCTCAAATTTACGATCAAGGGCGGTGACCTTAAACCCTTTCTGACAAAGGTTTTTGGCTATCTGTCCGCTGCCGGCACCCACATCTAAAATAGTTGCCTTGGCTTTTAGATGCTGGGCGGCAAAGTCACTGGTTGACTGTTGTTGAAATTCAAAGGGGGTAAGTTTCAGGCTTTCAATCATATTTAGTCTTTACTTTTTACTCGACTTTCTAAACAAAAATAGCAAGGCGGCTGTGATGCAGTTGGTCAACACGAAGGTGAGAACATGCAAGATGGTGGCATAGGCGAGAGCTTGTGCTTTAGATACTTGAGGCGCCACTAGTTCCATAGATTGGCAGACCAGATAGTGAAAAGAACCGGCATTGCCTGGAGTGGGGATGAGAACCCCGACTGAACCTATGGTGAAAATAATCAGTGTATCTACCGGTCCGATAATTTTTTCTAGATGAAAGGCCGGCAACATAAAGTAAAAGTTGCACCAGTAAAGCCCCCAGATTACAAAGCTGAGGGCGGCAATCAGGGGATAGCCGACCGGGTCCTTGAGGGCGCGGGTGCCCGAGTCGAACTGCTCGGCCATTTCGGTCAGTTTATCGAGAACTGATTTAGGCAGTTTGCCGGAAATAAAATTCTGCTTCAGTAAAAAACGCAAAATCGACCCGGCATAAGGCAAAAGCAAGAGTCCGATAATTGTGGCGATAAGCAAACCGATACCGCCCTTGAGCAGCGCCGGGAAGGTCTCTAGGAAGCTTTGAGGGAGAAAGACCAGGCAGGTCCCCAGTAGGAAGACAAGTAGAGCCATGTCGAGCATGCGGTCCACCAGCAAGGTGGAAAGCACGCCTGGCCAGGCAAGTTTTTCGTCTTTGCAAATGGAAAGTAGGCGTGCCACTTCGCCACCGCGCGGAATGGCCACGTTAATGGCATAGCCTAAAATGACGGCATAAAATGAATTGACTAGGCTAATCTGTCTGCCGGCAAAAGGCTTGAGCAAGATTGTCCAGCGGTAGGCTCGCAAAACATGGCTGGCCAGGGCTGTTACCACAACAATGGCCAAGGGCCAGGGGGTCATTTCTTGTGTATAGCGCCAGATTTCAGCCGGATCCACTTTATTGAAAGCAAAGTAAAGCAGTACCCCCGAAATGGCAAAGGAGGCCAGGTGCTTGAGAATATTCTTGCTTGCCGATTTGTCTGCCGATTTGTCTACAGCATCGGCAATTTCGCCTGCATTCGAAGGTGGTGTCTCTTCTAGATTCAAGTTTGATTAGTCTTTAGGCGGGGAACTAACCATTAAGGTTACTATGCAGGGCGGGTCCACGCTTGATCATTCGCAAAATATTTTGAGCGAGCGTTAAATGGGGAACAATTTGAGGGTAGATAGAATTAGCCCGACGGTTTTGTCAAGAGTGTTGCGGGTTTACAATGTGGAAGCCCTTGTTCGGTGGTGAAATGGAAGCCAGGAAAACTAAAGTACTTCTGATAGAGGATGGCAAGGAGGTAGCTCCGAACCTTAAAGATGTCATTCAGACTATGGCGAACGAATTCACCATGGAGGTCACCGACCATTTGGCCGGTGGGCTTAAGGTTTTGTCCGAAGGAAATATTGACGTTGTTGTTTTGGATGTGTCGCGCTCTGGGGAGAGCAGTGATAGCCTAGCCGGCTTTTTGAAATTGAAAGAGAAAGATGCCAGTGTGCCAGTTGTCATGCTGGGTTCGGCCAAGCAAGATAAGATGGCCAGCGAAGCAGTCAAACAAGGCGTCAAAGATTTTCTAGTAAAGGAAGAATTGGACGGTCGTCTCTTCTTGCAATCTATTCGCTATGCCTCAACTTTGAAAAGATTAGAAGATGAGCTGAAAGCTTTGCGCGAAAAGCTGGTTCTCACTGAGAAGCAGCTGGAGATGATAGCCAATGTCGATGCCTCCACCCAGGCTTTAAGCCGTGCCGGTCTTGAGAATGCCTTAGAAGCAGAATATGTGAGAGCGCAGCGTGGCGGTTGGAATCTTGTTGCCCTGCTTATCGACTGTGACGATTTTGATCGCATCAATAGGCAGTTCGGTCATGCCGTAGGTGATGTCGTGCTCAGGCAAATCACCGAAAGAATTAGAGAAACAGTTCGCCCCACCGACCATCTAGCTCGTATGGGCGGCGACGAATTTTTGCTTATCTTGCCCGACACACGTATTGCTGAAGGCATGATGGTGGCTGAAAAAATAAGACTTTCGGTGGGTGAGTCGCCTTTGCGTCTTGCTTCTGAGACAGTGCGAGTCACCTCTAGTATTGGTGTTCTGGCTTTGCCTTATGAGTTTTGTTCAATAGAAGAAGTTCTCTCTTTAGCTAGGCTGGCAGTGCGTGAAGCCAAGTTGCTCGGTAAGAACCGAGTTTCCAGCGGTGAGAAGAATCCTGGTCAGGCGCCATCACTCAGCCCTGACAAGCAAGCATTAGACGAATTAACCGAGAAACTGCGCAAAGGCGATTGTTTCCGGGCAGTTTCTATGCCAATTTTTCACTTGGCCGACGAGAAAGTTGTCGGTTATGAAATCTTGAGCCGTGGTCCAGCCGGTGCTTTTGAGATGCCCGACGATCTCTTTAGGGTCTCGGTGGAACACAACCTGTTAACCATTGTCGACCTGCGCTGTCTCAAGACCTGTCTGGCTGCTTGCACAGACAGCAAGTTCGACCAAAAGGCGCGTTTCCACGTCAACCTCTTCCCTTCCACAATTATGGATACTCCAATAGAGAGGCTGCTTACTCTTTTCCCGCTCGAAAAGCATGAAGGTACTTTCTGTATAGAGATTAGCGAACAACAGTTTATTGGTGATCCGGCTTATTTGCGGGAGCATGTGCACGCCCTGAAGGAGCGTGGACTTTTGGTGGCAATCGATGACGTCGGTTTTGGTAGAAGCTCGCTAGAGAGCTTGATTATTCTTGAGCCTGATATAGTCAAAATAGATCGCAAATATGTCTCTGGTATTTCGGCCGATCCTGCTAAAGCCAGACTTTTGAAGCGCCTGGTGAAAGTGGTAAACAGTATCGGCGCCGATTTGGTAGCTGAGGGTATCGAGTGTCGCGAAGAACTTGATCTACTTGTCGAAATGGGTGTTCCTTTTGGTCAAGGCTGGTATTGGGGCAAGCCCTCTTAGTTGCCTGAGAGGCTTGTTAAATAGCAGGCAGACCGAGAGAGGTCGAAATCGATTTTGCCAAAGACAGCATAATAGATGGTTCTTACCGCATAGAGTCGCTACTTGGTCGCGGTGGAGCCGGTGATGTCTATGCTGTAACCGAAATAACAAGCGGTCGTCGCTTGGCTTTGAAAGTCTTGAACGATAAAGCATCTCTAGTCGAGAAAAAGAGATTGCGCTTTATCAGAGAAGCTCTTTTGGTGGGAAGGCTGGACCATCCGGGCGTGATCAAGATTGTTCACTGCGGTGTGCATGATGGAGCCACGCTTTATTATGTAATGTCGCTTATGGAAGGTGAGACCCTAGACAGTCGCTTGGCACGTCAAAGTCCCTTGCCCATGGCTTTGGCGATAGATATAGCCATATCTATTTTAGAGGCTCTTGCCTACGCCCACAGCAGAGGTGTGATTCATCGCGATGTCAAGCCTGGCAATATATTTTTGGTCGGGCAGGAAGATAGTCAAATCTCGGCTTGTCTGCTCGATTTTGGCTTGGCTCGCACCACTGTTTCTGAGGGGGGTGAAAGCCTTGGCTTGACTGGTTCTCGTGATGTTATTGGTACACCGGTCTATATCAGTCCCGAGCAAAGTCTTGGGCGTACTCTCGACGCCCGATCAGATCTTTATTCTTTTGGCATTACTTTCTTTGAGATGCTCACTGGGGCACCGCCTTTTCTCGGTGACAATCTTATGGAAACCCTGGTCTTGCATCAGGAAGCGCCTATTCCGAGGCTTGCGCAGTTGAATAGCACCACCGAATACGATTCATTTTTAGAAGACTTTGTCTGTCGGCTTTTGGCTAAGAAAGCCGATGAACGCTATCAGTCGGCGGCCGAGGCTCTTGTTGATTTGGTTGCCTTTCGACGCAAGCTTAAGGGCGAAACCTCGCCTTTTGAGAGCGATGCCGAAAGAGATATGGTCAAGGTCTTTTCGCGCTTGTCTTTGATATTGGGCGTGCTGGCCCTGCTTGGCAGTGTTTCGATACTGCTGATCTTTGGTTGGGGCAAGACCCCTGGCAAAGCTGGGGACCGCTTGGAGAGCGGCGTAGAGAGCGGGGCGTCTCTCGCCAGCAAAAGTCTTACCCCAAGTCTGGCCGATGAAGAAGCGCACAGAAGGCAGCTTTTACAGGCGGCAATGGCAGTAAGACCCGCTAGCTATGCGCGGCCTGCTTTGGTCGGCAATTCAGTCTTGGGCGGGCGGGTTTACTTGCTGCCTGAGAAAATGCCTTATTCACCTCTCTTTGTGCATGACGCCAACCTCAATGTCGAGCGTCCCCTCAATTTTTTCAACGGGCGATATTTGCGTGTCGGTCCGGCTGAGCATCTGGCTGTGGCTGTCAAAGCCGACCTCTTAGCCTTACCTCAATTTCTTTTGGGTTTTGACAGCGATGTTGTCGATAGTCTGCATTTTCCAAAAGGGGCGCAAAATCTAGACCGCTTTTTTCAGACCGCTGCTTATTTTAAGGGGCTGAAAAAGCTCGATCTGCAACACACTGAGGCTGATGATAGCTTACTTGCAAGCATCGAAGGCTTTGCCTCATTGCAATATCTCAATGTCAGGCACACCAAAATCAATGCCGCAGCTTTGACTCGGCTGAAGCGCTTATCTTATTTGCAAAGTTTAGAGTTGGCGAAGATGCCGGGCGATATCGAACCGCTTTTGGGCAAGCTTAAGCCGGGTGTTATACAAATGCTTAGTCTGGAAGATATGCCCCTCGATGATGCATCGCTTGCTCTTGTCGGTCGACTGGAAGGGCTGTTTTCTTTGAAGCTTATCAATTGTGGTATTGCCGGCCGCGACCTGCATGAGTTGAAGCCGCTTGCCTCAGGTCTCTTTATGCTTGACTTAAGCGGTGATCGTATTGATCCTAAGGTATTGTCTTTTTTAAGCCAGTGCAAAAATCTGAAAGATCTAAAAATTGATGTTTCGCTCTGGAGCGAGCCGCAGGTAGCGGCTTTGAAGAAGGCTTTGGTTGACTGTCCGTCCCTTAGGCTGGTCGAGGCTAAGTCTGTGCCTCAATTTGAATCGGACGATAGTCAATAACGATCGGTCAAACAGCGGTGGTAGGGTCGGGTTTTGTCATTGGCTTCTTTTTGCGACTTGAGCCAAAGTAAGTTATCTACTTCAGAAGACTTCAATTTCGTGCCGGTCAAAAGTCGGGACAGAGCTTCTTTCAGCTTTTCCACCGCCACTAGAGTGGCGCATCTAATCGCTATCTCTTCCGGGCTGTCTTGGGCGAGCACGGTTTTCTTATCTATCAAGTCGGTCAGTTCTTGGCTGTAGTTAAAGACTCCCCAGTCTCTCAAGACCTGTGGTAGTTTATAGTCGGCAAAGGCTGTCAATTCCTCCATCTGCTCCAGTCCATCTATTTGTGCAAGTCCCTCAATCTTCTTGAAGCGCATCATATAGTCGATGTCGCTGACCAAAAGCTGGGCGCGTTTGAGAAAGTTGATCTCTATCGTCTCGCCTGAGGCAAGTGTGGTGCTGCTCTTGTCTTGATAGCCCGGCAAGCGCTCCTTGATTTTGTAGGCTTTAGTCAGGGCTTTCTCTTTTTTCAAGAGCTCATCGCCAAAACCCTCTGAAAGAGCTTGCATTAGTTCCATAAAGTTAGCGAAGCGTCTTTCCATCAGAGCCAGTGAGTTTTGTCCGCTCAAGGCTAGAGCCAAATCGGACGGTTTAGCGCCAGGTTTTTGGTAGAGTTCTTTGAGGCGGTCGATATTTTCTCTCAAGCTGTGCAAGAGAGCCAGGCTGCCATTGTAAGTGGTGCCATAGCTGGCATAGGTCCAGCGCGGTTCGGTCCAATAGCAAAATCCAAGAGCGTGGAAAATGGCTAAGAATTCCACAGCTTCATAAAGACTTTTGCGAGTTATGTATTGCTGCACTTGGGCGGGAGCTGCCGATAGCCAATGTAGTGCCCTTACCGGCGGCAGGCTGTAGGTTTCAGCCAGTTCGAAAGAAAGATAGCGAAGCGCCGTCTCGTCCAATTCGACATGCTTCTGCTGGTTGAAATATAATCGAGCTGGTCCGAGAATCGGGTGGTTGTCTATCAAACTGGCTCCCGGGCTGGGCACAAATATTTAGATAGTAAATGACATAAGGGCAAATGACATAAGTCAAGTATAGTTCAGTAAGATTGTTTTGTACTGCTTATTTGAAGTCTCAAAATAAGGAATTAAGATTATCGGCAGCGCAGATGATGAGCCGAACTGTGAGAAAGAGGAGCAGATCGAAGCTGTTTCTCTAGGGCTTTTGCTGGTCATTACCATCGCTATGACCGTCTACAAGTTGAGCTTTATCTTTCTGCATCCGCTCGCTATTTCGCCCGATCAAGCGCTCTATCTTGAGACCGGCAAGCTGATTTTGCAGGGGCGGGTGCCCTACCTCGATTTCTTTGACTTTAATCTGCCTCTGATTATGTATCTAAGCGTAATACCGGTGGTGGTGGCAAAGCTGCCTGGGCTCAACTCTTTGCCTTTGCCTCTGGTCTTCAACCTAAGCATCGAGTTTCTTTTCTTGGCTTCATTTGCCCTCTTGTTTCGACTATTTCAGCTAGGCAAGAGCGAAATTCCAATTTACGTCAGGTTTTCCTTCCTTCTGGTCTATCTTTCTTTCAATCAATCTCTCACTTCCGATTTCGGTCAGCGCGAGCATCTCTTCTTGCTGACTTTTCTACCCTGGTTGCTTTATCGAATAGTTTCGACTGCCGGTGCGGCCGCAAAAGCCGTCTTTAGTAGCTGGCTAAGAGCCGGCTTAGCCTTGCTTGCCGCCCTTGGTTTGGCTCTTAAGCCGCAGTTTTTCATCTTTGCCTTGTTCTTGGAGGGAACGATTTATATCTGGAGAAAGGGCCGGCTCTTTGACCCGGGGCTGAAGGCTCTAGGACTGTTTTATGCGGCAATCAATGTCGGCTGTTTGCTTTTGCCGCTTGAGGCTTGGCGCATCTATTTTCAGCAGGCCTTGCCGCTTTATTTTTATGGCTCTAGCTGGAGCGCTAAGTCATTTATGCATTGTCTATGCGGCTTCGATTATTTCTACTATCCGGTATTGCTTTTGTTTGCGGCACTGCTTGCCTATATCACCGGTGCCTGGCAGAACTTTCCGCCTTTGCTTAGACGCTTAGGCTTGATCAACCTCCTTATGGCTCTGGCTGGTTTGCTGCACTATTTAGCCGGTGCCCAGGCCTGGACTTACCGTATTTTGCCTTTGCAACTCTTTAGTTTGCTTGCTTTGTTTTGCCTGCTTTATGCCATCTTTTATACTGGTTTCGATGCTCTCTGGGTGAGATTTTCTCGTATACAAATCACATCTTTGAGATTGCCTCAGAGCTTGCTTTTGCGATTCTCTTTGGTACCGGGGGTAGTATCTTTTGCGGCTTTGTATTTGACCGGCTTTAAGACCGTACACGAAATACTGGACGTGCAAGCGGCGCCAATGTTCAAGGTTGACAGTGGTGCTTTTGCCAGCAGTCCGCTCAGCGATCTCGACTCTGCTTTTTTATCGATAACTGCAAACAGTGTTGCCGGTCAGAGTGTGTTGACTATATCGAGCGGCATAAGACCAGCCTATCCAGCCCAGTTGCAGGCCGATCGAAGACCAGGCAGTCGTTATCTCTATTTCCCTCTAATGATGCTTTTGCAGGCTGCGCGCTCAAAAACAGATGAGGGCTGGCGCCAACATTTTCAACTCTTGGAAGAGAAAATGATTAGTGAACTTGGTAATGACATAGTGGCGAGGAAGCCCACCCTGGTTTACTTGCAACTGGAGCCTATCGGGGCTGAACTGGTGCGTTTCGGCTTTGTCGACAAGTATTTGCAGGGATATAGTTTGTTGGGTTATTGCGAAGGCAGTGCTGTTTATAAATTGCAGCAGTAAATGATACTATTGACATAAGTTGGGGGATTGGCGGTGCAGGAAGGTTCTCAGGAGAAACAGCAGTCTGGAGGCGGCTCCTGGCTTGCTTCCTGGTTGGCCTATGGGGCGCTGGTTCTTCCTGCTTATCTTTTTATTGCTTATGACTATTTGCACCGCCGCGGCGACCTCTCTAGCCTGGTGGCTCAGCGGCTCTATATTAATGGCTTGGTCTGTCAAGACCAGGTGCCTTATATCGACTTTATCGATCTCAGCCAGCCCATCGTGTATGAACTTTTCAAGTTTCCTCCCTTGTTGCATGGGCTCTTGCTTTCATTTGGTTTGGCTTGTCGGCTTGAAGAAGTTGTAAAGTCTCTCTTCCTTTTCCTTACCTTGCTCTCTTCCCTGGCTGCCTTTTTCTTGGCTCGTCATGCCCTAAAGCGCTTGGCTGAGCGACCTGAAAGTACCAAATCTGAACCAATAGAATCTGAAACTATTGCTGTCCCGAGTGAGGCTGCTGGAGCGAGCCAGCAATCTCTGCCGCTTGCTTTCGAGATCGAACTGGCGGCTTTGCCCTTTGCCCTTGCCCCGGTATTGCTTGGCTATATGGCTCGTTTTCAGATTGGCGAAGTGCAATATCTTATGGGCTTGGCTGCCATTCCCTGGCTCTTGATGCGCTATTTGGCTTATCGAGGCATCGAGTTTTCGGTCTGGCTCTCTTTGTCTCTGGGTGCAGTGGTCGGGCTTGCCTTTTCGCTCGAATATCCCTACATTTTGGTGCCTTTGGTGCTGGAATTATTTCTGGTAGCTAGTTTCTGGCAGTTCAAACCGGTTCTTTCCTACAATCTGCTTGGTTATGCCCTTTCAGCCATGGTGGTATTCCTGCGCTTGCGCAAGTGGCCGGAGGCGATGCAGAAAGCTTATTTCGAATGGATCATTCCGCTTAGACAGCTACAATTCGGCGAACTAGATGAGATGATTCAGGGGCAAGGTTCTTCGCCGGATCTTTCGTATGTGTTTTATTTTTTCGTCGCTGTCTGCATCCTCTATATCTTCATTGACCGTCGTCTTCCGGTTCTCAGACCTGCCATCGCCACTGGTGTTGTCGGGCTCTTCTTTTTTATTTTAGAGAAACAAGGCTTTACTCGCGATATCGTTTTGGCCATGTCGGGGCTTATCTTGTCTGCTTTGCTTTGTCTTGCTTATGTCAGTCGCAGTCTCTCTAAGGCGGAAAGCGCCTGCAGGCGCTTTGTCACAGTGGGGCTTAGCGCCGCCGTTGTTCTTTATGCCGGCTATTTTGCCGTCAGCATCGAGCATGACTATAGCGAAGGAATCAACCCTCATCCCAAAGAAAAGAGCCAATTGCCCGATGTCAATTTGTTTGTGCAGCAGCACTCGCAATGGCAGCATCCCGTTGCCATGTTTTGTGATTATCCTGATTCGACTTTCCCCTTGCTTTTAAATTTAGAGCGTAGTTCCGGCACCATGCTTGTTAATAGTCGTCCGATAAGGCTTTTGATGAAGCTGGAGCGACTTTGCCTTTTAGATGAGCGATGGAAGCGTCTAAAGAACCTTATAGTCGGTAATCTAGAAGCTGAATTTTCCAGTTCCCGGGCCGATTTGGTTTTGGTACATGGTTGTTATCTCAAAGAGTTTATGGAAGCAAATGGGCTGCTCAAGCTTTTGCGAGAGAATTATAGCGAGGGCGGCTTTTGCTTGTTTCAGAGTGATAACCGTCAACCGCGCGAGTTTCTTGGTTATTATTTCGGCTTCGATTCTTTCATGCGCAGAAATGCAAGCTTGCTTGCACCACCACCAAGACCGCGTCGCACCGGGGGGCTAGAGGGTGGATAGTCTCAAGCAAGAGAAAATTCGGCGCCTTGATCTGGTTTTTTTGTTGGTGGTTTTTTCTTTCCTAACCATCCTCAGTTCTAAATTTCCATATTGGTTTTTGCACCAGCTGGCCATAAGCGCCGATCAGTCTGTTTATGTCGAGAGCGGTAATCTTATTTTACAGGGTAAGGTGCCCTATCTCGATTTCTTCGACTTCAATCCACCCTTGATTATGTATCTGAATGTGATACCTGTGGCGGTGGCAAAACTTTTCCATTGGCCCTTGCCCCTGGGTTTAAATGTTACCGTGCAGTGTTTTCACATTGTCAGCACTGCCTTGTGTGCTTATTTCGTTTTAGTCTTTCGTCGCACTCTTTTGGCACCGGCCTTTGTGCCGATGCTCTTTGCTTTTGCCTTGTATTCGCAGGGCTTGATCGCCGATCATGGGCAAAGAGAGCATCTCTTTACGCTTGGCTTTATGCCTTTCTTCTTTCTTAGGGGTTTGCGTTATCTCAAGCAAGAAGAGAAAGAAATAGATAGGCGGTTGGCAATTCTTACCGGCGCTCTTGCCGGCTTGTTGATGTCTCTTAAGCCGCATTTTGCCTTGATTTGGCTCTTTGCCGAGCTTGGTTTTCTTTCTTATGCCGGAAAGTTTTCGCTCAGGCCAGCCGGGAGGCGCTTGCCTTATCTAGAGTTATTGGCTTTGCTTGTGCCCCCGCTAGTGTATCTAGTTTGTTTCTTCTCTTTGCCTAAGCAAGCATTGCGCGTCTTCTTCGATTTGGCGCTTACTGTCTATCAATACGGCAGTCTCTGGGGCGCTAAGAGCTTTATGCATTCACTTTGCGGCACCTATTATTTTACCGAGCCCTTTAATCAGTTTTTGGTCGGAGCTTTCTTTTTTGTAATCTTGCGCAGGCGAAATCCCTGGTTGAGCGGTGCCTTTATGTTGGCCCTTGCCGGTCTTTTCAATTATCTGATTGGAGGGCATGCCTGGACTTATCGACTGTTGCCCATGGCTCTCTATAGTCAGCTGCTTTTGGCCTTGGAGTGTGGCACCGTATTTAATATCGTTTACGAGCGTTTTAAAGAACGTGTGCCAGGTATCGCTCTTTTGGCTTCACTGGGCTTGTTCATCTATTCGTTTAATTATACCGGCGAGTATTTCACAATGAACGAACGTGATTATGAAGTAGCCAAAGAAGAAGGCTTCGACCTGAGCAAGATTGGCTTTAGCGGCTTCAATCCTCGTGTAGACTTTGATGATACTTTTTATACTATCGTAGAAAATACAGGCGCTCACGATACCGTTGTCTATATGGGGTCGGGAATAAGACCTGGCTATCCGGCTCAGTTGCAGGCCGGTCGTCCGCCGGGCAGTGTTTTTCTTTATGGTTATCCTCTTACTATGATTTCGCAGGCGCGTCTGACCAAGCCTTCTTTGAGTGCGGTCTTTGACCGTCTGGAAGCCGATACCATTGAGAGGTTCGGCAAGGACATCGCTAAAAATAAGGTGAACTTGGTTTTGGTGCAGGAATGTCCAATTGCCGAATTGATCAAGCCCTATAACTTTGTCGATAAATATTTGAGCGCCTATAGCCGGGTCTGTGAGGTTGATGGGGCGCAAGTTTATAAGTTCACCGGGGGCAAGGTTGATCTGACTAGATACAGCACTGCCGCCCGTCGAGAAATTGTCCTCAAGGTCTTAAGCGGGGTCTGGAGCGAAGAGCAGGCTGCCTCAGAAAAGCAGGTGCCTCTGCCTGTGGTTAAAGATTGGGTGAAGAGGGGGCGAAAGGCCCTTGACGATGGACTGACTGACAGAGTGGTCGATGACAAGGGGGCGCTCTTGCAGAAGATGGAAGAGCTTTACCGCGAGAACTGGCGGCTCAATGAAGAGATTGGCAAGCTGCGGGCGCCTTGAGCCCTGACCTGCCTATATATTTGAATCTGCAAGTAATTTCATGACCGCAGCCAGACAAAGGCTTAAAATACCCTTGTGATGCCTCAATACGAAATTCTAATTGAAAAGTTCATGTCAAGAATCAACAAAACACAGCTAGCTCTGCTTCTCGCCCTTTCTTTCAGTCAGCCTTTGGCCTTTGCCGATGCAGTCACCTGGGAAAAGTATCTCAAAGAGGGTCAGTCAGGCTTAGCCGCCGGTAGTCTCGATAAAGCAGTAGAGAGTTATCGAAAAGCTCTGGATGAAGCCAAAAGCAGTGGTTTGGAGCCAAAGTTTGTTGCGGTTTCGATAAATGATCTGGCTATGGCTTTGGTTAAGGCTGGTAAGAGCGATGAAGCTGAATCATTGTTCAAAGAGGCGATTGCTCTTAAAGAAAAGTCCTATGGTGCTGAAGACGAGTCATTGGTTTCCACTTTGGGCAACCTCGGTCAGCTTTATAAAGCGGCTAAGCGCTATCAAGACGCACGTCTGGCTTATCAGAGAGCAGTAACCATAATCGAAAAGGGTTCGGACAAAGACGTCAAACTTATTCCTCTAGTCAATGCTCTGGCCGGCATTTCAATCGAGACCGGCGAGCTCGATGATGCCGCTTTGCGCTTGCGCCGGGTAATCGTGTTGGCCCGTGCCTCGGGTGATAATGCCGCTCTTTCTATTGCCCAGAACAACCTTGCTCTGGTCTTGCGCAAGCAAGGCAAGGCAGAAGAAGCTGAGGCTTTGTACAAAGATGTTTTGGCTCAGTCCGGCGGGGGAAACGGTGTCAGAGGCGAAGATAAAGACCTCAATAAGGCAGCGGCATTGAACAATCTGGCACGCTTGCACCGCGAAAAGGGCGAGTTCGATCAAGCTAAGCCCCTATTGCTCGAAGCGTACAATCTATTGGCTGGGCGTGCCGCTGATGAACCTGCCACAGTGATTGTCACTCTCGACAATTTAGCCACTGTTTCAAAAGAGCTTGGCGATTACAACGATGCCGTTAAGTACTATCGCGAAGCCCTGAAACTGCAAGCCGGCGTCAAAGGACTTAGCCCCGAGAGCAAGGCTGATACCGATGCGGTGCGCATGACTAATTTAGCTTTGGCTTTACTTAGCTCAGGCGACACCACAGAGTCTGAGAAGCTCTTCAAAGATACAATCAGTACTTTAGAAGTCCAGTACGGCAAGACTAGCTTGAAGTTGGCTCCGGCACTGGCTAATCTCGGCGAGCTCTATAGACAGTCAGAGAAGTACGACCAAGCCGAGCCTTTGTTGAGGCAGGCTTTCGACATCAGGCAGGCGGGTGATGGCAAAGACCCCAAACTAGCTGATGCAGCCAACGACTTAGCCATACTCTATAAAGAGATGGGTCGCGAGAAAGATTCCACCGACTATTTTGAAAAGTCTTTAGCGGTGCGCGAGAATGCTCCAGATAGCGCAGAATTGGCTACCGCTCTCAATAATTTAGCCCGCTCTTATCGCGAGCAAGGTGCCTATGACAAAGCCGAATCGCTGTATAAGAGAGCTCTAGCAATTAGAGAGAAAGTTTTTGGCGCCGATGATGCCAGTGTGGCGGCTGTGCTAAGAAACTATGCTAAGTTGCTCAAGCTTATGGGCAAGCCGGCTGATGCTCGCAACTTAAATGTGCGTGCCTCTGCCATCGAAGCCAAGCAAGGTCAATAGGGCAATTGCTATTTGTTTAGTCGTCGTCGTCGTCTATGACTGTACAGTCGATATAGGCTACGCCTCTAGGCAAGGTTCCTAACTGTCTGGCTGCTTCTTTAGCCAGGTCCATCACTCTGCCATGGGCATAGGGGCCGCGGTCGTTCACTTTGATAACTATAGACTTGCCGGTCTTTGGGTCTTCAACCAGCACTTTGGTATGGAAGGGTAACTTAAGATGCGCGGCGGTGAGCTTGTTCATGTTGAAGATTTCGCCAGAGGCTGTTTTCCGTCCATGGAAGGGTATGCCGTACCAAGAGGCATTGCCGCTGAAGTTGGAAGGATAGGAGGGCTTCTTTGCTTGCTTAGCAGGAGCTGCTGCACAAGGTAAGCTCTGCTGCATTGTTAGAGCCGACAGGGCGGCCAGATATAGTCCCTTGCTTATAGTTCGGCACTTATTTTTAGTTAGGCACTTTTCCATAGTTAGGTCCATTCAGTCAGTTCGTAAATTAGTCTTTGTGTTCTAAATTGATCTGTACTTGTGACTTACCCCCATCTTTCTTCACATCAACATATGGAGTGGAAACATTTACAGAACCGGCCGATTCGTCAATGTCTACTTTGATGCCGGGAAGGTCTACTTTGACCTTCCCGCCTTTGCCCGCTTGATCGTCAATGGTCAGGGTCTTATCTGTTTCATTCTGGCTGCCGGGGTTATCGTCGCTACCGGCAGTGCTATCCACTTCTTTTTCGGTAATTGTCGTTTTTCCATCAGCCCCTATAGTGACCGAAGTTTCTTCTTTCTTGACCGAGCTTTTGCTCTGACTGTTGTCTTGATTGTCGCTCTGACAGGCGCTAAGTCCCATTACCAAAACGGTTAAGGCTGTCAGGGCGAGGGTTTGACTGAGGAGACGGGGCAATGTTTGATTCATTTCATTTATGCTTTTTAGAAGAAAGACAGGGCTATTATAACCCTATGGACATTTTGCACTTTGCCTTTTATATAGTCGTTTCCGCCCTCTGTGCCGGGCTTGCCACCACTGTTCTGCCTGGTGGTGCTCAGACCAAGACTGGCTCAGCTTTTCTATACAAGGCTCTGGTGGGCATAATTGGTGCTTGGCTGGGAGACTTGCTTATCGGACCTGTTGGACCGAGCTTAGAAGGGGTTCGCCTTTTGCCGGCTTTGGTTGGTTCCTTCCTCTTGGTTTTGCTTTTGTCTTTTACTTCTTCTCTATTGGCTGTCTTGCCAGGGGTGGGCAAGTCTAAGGGCGGCAAAAGAGCTTAGTTTAGTGCTTGATTTTTTGAGGACCCTAGACCGGTCTAGCCCACTATGACTACTGGGCGTCTGCTCGGGTCTGTTTCTATCTCGCGCAGAATCTCGCGGGTGACAGGGGCTGTTTCGCCTTCACCAAGAAAAATATATTTGAAGACATAAGCGACGGGGCTGCCCTCGGTCCAGCCAAAGTAAGCATGGGGTAAGGTGCCGGTCCGGTCTCTGATTTCCAGCAATATAGCCGCAATGGCGTTTGGAATAGCGGGACTATTGCAGCGCCAGACTTTATGACCGTCTATGACCGCCCCGCTTACTTCAAGACAGTTGTCAATGAATTCGCTGGGATCGCTTAGGGTTACTTCTAGAAATATAAAGCCGGCTTCGTCATGGGTCAGCTTGTGAATCTTTCTGGTTTCGCTTTCTTTGGCTTGGTAATTGGTATTACCGGGGCGGTGGGTAAGCAGATTTATTTGTTTGGTCGGTTTGTTGAGAGCTTCTTCGATGAAAGACTGCGCTAGATCATCGAATTTTACCTGGGCTATGCGTAACTCTAGTGAGCGCATTGCCCTCGAAACCAGAGAGGTGAGCAGTATAGAACCGATGAAGAAAGAGGCTATTTGCAGACCTTCCGGTCTTTCATGCATATTGGCGATAGTTGTATAGATGAAAATTAAGAGAATGGCTGTGTAATGAGTTCTCTTCCATTTGCTTTCTTTCCAGGCGGCCATGGTCACAGCCAAGCTGGCAGAGGTGAAGAGCACTAGAACGCCGGTGGCATAGGCGCCAGCCTGGGCGTCTACATTGGCTTTGAATAAAACTGTCACCACAAAACTAACGGCGGTAAAAAACAATACCAGCGGTCTGAGGGCCTGAGCCCAGCCCGGTGCCATACCATAACGAGGCAAATAGCGCGGTACCAGGTTGAGCAGACCGGCCATAGCCGATGCTCCGGCAAACCAGAGAATGCTGATGGTGCTGATATCGTATATGGTGCCAAAGCCATGCCCGCCAAATTTGTGAGCTAGATAGGCTAGGGCTCTGCCGTTGGCTTCACCGCCTTCAGCAAAGGCTTGCGCTGGTATCAGTACAGTAGTAATGACGCTGGAAATTAGCAAGAGACCGGCCATCAGTATTGCAGCCGTGCCAAGCAAAAGCTTTGTGTTTTTTACCCGAGCTGCTACTTCTGCTTCGTGCCCTAGTTTTTCTTCCTCCCCTTTTTTGAGCCCCTCCACCAGCGGCATAACCGCCACGCCGGTTTCAAACCCGGACATACCGAGGGCCAGTTTAGGGAAGAGAATGAGCGATACCCCGATCATCTGCGGTACCGATCTGAACTGGGTGAACAAGCTTGCATGCCAGTTTTGCAAAAGAGAGGGATTGTGGATTATTTCGCAAATTGACCAGTAGGCGACAAAACAGTTGACTGCCAGATAGAGACCGACAAGCACCACAGCCAAGCCAATTGCTTCTTTGAAGCCCTTCAAAAAGATGAGACAGAGAATCAAAATAAGCACAGAGGTGACCAAGACGCGGTCAGAAAGGGCAGCCGGCCAAGCTGGATTTTCGACGATGTGGGCGGTGGCGTCTGCTGCCGAAAGAGTAATAGTGATGATAAAGTCGGTAGCGGCAAAGCCGAGCAAAATCAAGATGAGGGCCTTGCCGAACCAGCCGGGCAGAAGTTTTTCAAGCATGGCGATACTGCCTTGCCCATGGGGGCTGGCTTTTGCCACGCGACCGTAAAGCGGTACTAGACCAATCAGTGTGACAAGCACGACTATGGCTGTGGCCAAAGGCGAGAGAATACCTGCTGCCAGGAAGGCGATGCCAGGCTGGTAGCCAAGTGTGGAAAAGTAGTCGACCCCAGTCAGGCACATCACCTGCCACCAGGGGGCCTTATCTTTATGCTCGCCTTTATTCTGGTCTCTTACGCCCTGCAATAGCCAGCGGCGTATTCGGTTAACCATTCCAGGGTCTCGTTTTTCAAATGCCAGAGTTGTCATAATGACTATATTCTGGCGCTGCTTCCATCAAGAAAGCATAAAGCAAGAATCATTTCGCTGTCATTAACGGCTCTTGGCGTAGTTGATTCCATAATCAATATATGGAGATAATAAGCGCATGGAAGACCGGTCAAAGACAAATAGTCCTATTGCCAAGCTTGATCTTTGTATGGTCGGCTTGATCTTGCCCTTTCTTCTCTTTTTGTTGCACGATCTTTCAACGCGTTCAGGCGATCTTCCCTCGCTTTTGACTCTCCATCTCAGTCTTTCGCAGACCTTGCTCTTTGGTCAGAGTCTTTATGTCGATTACTTCGATTTCGCGACGCCTCTGGTATTCGAACTCGGGAAAATTCCCTACTTATTGCAGCAGGTTCTGGGAGGGCTCTTTCCACTACGTGTCGAGCTATACACCAAATATGGTGTGTTCTTTCTTTTGCTCTCGTCTTTCCTTACCACTTACTATTTGTTTCGCAGTGCTTGCCGGCAGTTGGCTTCCAGGCTGGCTTTTCCTCTACCTAGTGAAGAGAGAGAGGCTCTGCAGAAGGCTCTCTCTCAGATTGACACATCTTCCACTTCTTACCTGATTGCGCTTGCCCTTTTTACAATCTATGAAAGATTGCAATTTGGTGATGTGCAGTTTCTCTTGGTTTTGACCTTGACCCCCTGGCTGGTCTATGTCTGGTTAACCGGTTTGGGGCTTGGTTTCAATCGCTATCTTTCGATTGCATTAGGAATTGCGGCCGGTATCGCCTCTCTGCTTGATTATCCTTTCCCGGTCATTATGTTGTTTTGTACTTTGTCCGCCCTAAGGCTTAATGCTCTTGCTCTCAGTCGATTTGCTTTCTCTTCCGGTTTCTTGTCCTTGATTTTGACTTTGTTTGGCGCCCTTTTGCACTATTTTTCTTTGAGTGAAGAGGTGCGGCGCGCCTTTGAACATTGGGTGGTGCCGCTCAAAATGCTTTCTTATCAAATGTTTGATGAAGGCATTAACGGCTGGGACGGTGCACCAGACCATAAAGAAGTTTTCTATCTGGCCTGCCCGGCGCTTATGTTCGCGGCTGCCGCTGCCCGCCGTTCCTCTTGGATTGCCTCTTTGGCTATGGCCCTGGTCGGCGGTATGCTTATTTTCTTGCTTGAGAAGCAGGGCTTTGCCCGTGACTTGGTTTTAGCTGTCTGGGCTAATCTCGCCTTACTGTTTATTTTCTTTTCGTCCAGCCTTTCTTGGGCGCTAGATGTGATCAAAAGTCGTATGCCTAGCTCTTTTGGTCCTCTTATCTTTGACCTCAGTATTCGTTTGACCCTTACCTTCTCTCTCTTTTTCTTTTTAAATAAGCGCTTTGAAGACGCTTACTCTGATGGTATTAACCCGCATCCGATGCGGGTAATCAAAGGACTGTCAGATATCAACCTTATGGTGGAGCATAATTCTAAATGGAAGGAAGCGGTCTATATTTTGTCTGACTACCCCGATCCGGCTTATCCTTTGCTCTTCAACTTGGAGAGACCGCCGGGTGGTTATCTGCTCAATGGCAGACCGGCGCGCATTCTTTTAGCCCTGAAGAAGACTAATGAACTTAGGGGCGATATGCGAGAGTTTTATGAGCATGTTATTGCCCAGACTCGGCAAGATCTTGATCGCAAGAAGGCTACCCTTATCTTGGCTCATGGTTATTATCTCTATCAGTTCTTGGAAGAGGCTGGGCTCTTGAACTCGGTTGATGAGAACTATGAACGCATCGGCGATACAGCCTTTTTGACCGACAACAAAGAGCCTCGCGAGTATTTGGGCGCCTATTATGCCCTCACTGTTTTCAAAAGTAGGGCGGCGGCCAAATGAATAGTTTTATCAAATCTAAGCCTTTGGAATATTGGATCGTCACAGCCGCCTACGTTTTGGTTCTTTCTGCTTGCCTTTTGCTCGCTCTGCAGAGAGTGTTCTATTGGACGGCTCATCCGCTCTTTGTTTGTTCTGATCAGTCGGTCTATCTAGCAATGGCCGAGCTTATTTTGGCTGGAAAGATTCCTTATCGCGATTTCTTTGACTTTAATCCGCCCTTGATTATGTATTTGAACGTGGTACCGATAATGGTGGCGCGTCTTTTCCATTTGCCGCCGCCACTTGCGCTGGCATTGGTGGTCGAAGCCTTGCATGCTATTTCGATTTTGGTCATGGCCGCCCTGCTTTATGTCTATCGCAAGTCGGTGCCGGTTCTTCCTTTCTTGCCTTTTCTCTTTGCCTATGCTTATTTCACCACCTTAATGGAAAACGACATGGGGCAGAGAGAGCATCTATTCACTTTCTTCTTTATGCCTTATTTCTTGCTTAGAGGTATTCGACATTTCGGCACTAGACCGTCAAACTGGTTCTCTATACCGATTGGCTTCTTTTGCGGCTTGCTCTTATCTCTAAAGCCTCAGTTCTTCTTTTTAGCTTTCTGCGCCGAACTGGGCTTCCTTCTCTCTTCCCGCAATTGGCGGGCTCTCATCTCTTTTGAAACTCTCAGTCTTTTGGTCGCTCCCTTAGGCTATATCTTATTTTTTTTGCGTCTGCCTAAAGAAGCTCTCAAAGTTCTCTTTGAGCAAGCCCTGCCTATCTATCAATACGGCACCATTTGGAGCAGTAAGTGCTTTCCGCACATGCTTTGTAGCTATGACTATTTCATTCGACCTTTCCTGCAACTGGTCGGTTCCTTAACCATCGCCTTTCTGATTTTGCCCACCTCGCTCGGTCGCAGCCGGGCTGGGGCCTGGCTTTCTCCCCTTATCTTTATTTGTTTGGGGGCCATGGTGGTCTATATTCAAGGTGCCCAAGCTTGGACTTATAGACTTTTGCCGATGGCCTTGTTTGCCCAGGTGCTTTTGGCTTACGAAGCCGGTTTGATCTGTTCAGTCCCCTTGCTTAGAGCTTTTCAGATGTGGAAGGGCTTTTCACTTTTAGCGGCGCTGGCTGTTTTCGGCGGCACCGCTCATTATGCCAATCTTTGTCTCGAAGAATATAGAATCGTGCCGCCTGATCGCTTTGATATAAATTTGGAAGGGCTCGGGTATAGCGGTTTCTCACCGCGCAACGATTTTGACGAGACTTTCTTTAGCATGATTGAGAACAGTCAACCGGACGAAAAGATTGTTCATATCGGCTCGGGTATTAGACCTGGCTATCCGGCCCAGTTGCAGTCCGGGCGCGCCCCAGGCTCTCGCTATCTATATTTCATGATTACTATGATTCGTTCGGCGGTAGAGGTCAATCCCAAGCTGAAAGATAAGTTTGCCGCCATCGAAAAGCAGGTGGTGGATAATCTTGGCGAAGATATACTAAAGAATCGTCCGAACTTGGTCTATTTGCAGGACTTTCCAGTAAGAGACGCTTTGCAGGAGCATCATTTTGTCGAGCGTTTTCTTGGTAACTATACCGAGATTGGCACTGTAGACTCGACGCGTATCTATAGATTGACCGGTGGGAAGTTCAACTATGCTGCTTTCGGTGTCTGGCGCCGCGCTGAAATTGCTATGTCGGTTCTGCGTAAAGAATTGACCGCTGAACAGGCGGCTGCTAAGTATCAGCTGCCTGTCGAAGTGGTTAATGATTGGGTGAAGCGTGCCAAGGCAGGGCTCTTGCGCCGTTTGTCCGATCGCTCTTTAGACCGCGAGGCCGAGATGCAGAAAGAGATCTATGAATTGAACGATCGTCTCTTTAAGCTTAATCTTGAGAAAGGCGAACTCGAACAAGAGCTATTCAAGTTGAAAGAGAAAAAATAGTAAGACAAGCAAAAGAAAAGATCAGTAAAAGAAAAGACCGGCAGCCGCCGGTCTTTTCTTTTACTTTAACTACTGCTAGCTATGTGGCGGAAAGAAGCGAACTGAGCTTGTTTACGCCTTCTTCTTTGTCGCTCGGTTCGGTCTTGCCAGGTTCCAGGTTGTAGCCGTTCAACCAGCCGCTGCCTCGAATTACAGCCTCTCTCAAGGCTTCCGCCTTGCCTTCGCCGAGAGCCACTTCTTTATAGAGCGAAAGCAATTGCAGGGTGGTCATCAGGCAGACATTCTTTTTAGAAGCATATTCTTGCAACTCTACATCTTCGGCGCTGTCTCCACCAACTTGGGGTGGGCCATCGCCTATCTTGCTGACAATCAGAATGCCTTTAGGCTCGGTGCCTTTTTCGCACCAATAGCGAGTTTGCGAGATGGAAAGTTGACCGAGGTGCGAACGCTCTGCTTGAGTGGTCGTCCAAATAACTCGGGCAATTGAAACTTGTTTGTCGTCCGATTCCAGTCTCAATTCGTTCTTATCATCGGCGGCGATGGTCACTTTCCAACCAATCAGACCCATCACCTTGCCGCAAGCTTCCACCAGTTCGTCACCAGTGGTGGTGAGTAGGGTGTTACGAATGCCCTTGGTCAGGGCTACCCTAGTCTCTACATCCCTGATTTTTTGCTGGGCTTGTTTTACTTGCTCGTTGAGTTCGTCAAGCTCTGTATTGAGCTTTCCAATTTCATCAGAAAAATAACGTTTACACCAATCCGGCACTGAACTCGCCCCCGCTGTTAACAATTTGTCTTGATTTGCCTCTACAGGCACGGATACCTGAGGTTCTGGAGTTATCTCTTTCACCTCTTCTGCAGCCGCTATCGGCCCGGCTTCTGCTGGGGCGGAACTTTCGCCGCCTTCAGCTTTAAGTTTAATTTCACCGGTTTGAGACTGTTTTTGTACTTCAGAAGCATCGATAGTGGTCTCTGCCGCTGGAGCCTCTTCCTCCTCGCTCTCTTTGGCTTGTTCCACCTGAGACTCAACTTTCGGAAGCTCAACGGACGTGTCATGTTTACCGTTGTTGTCTTTGGCTTCCGATTCTGCCTCTTGCCCTTTTGCTTCGGCTTCTTCTTCGGCTCTACGTTTCGCTTCTTCTTCTTCTCTTTCTCTTTCTTCTTCTTCCCGCTTACTTTCAGACTGGGCGAGCAAATTGCCCAAGGCTAACTTCGGCGGTTCGATTACTTTTTCTGCCGGTTCAACTGATTCGGCTGGTTTAGCCTCCGATTTGCTTTCTGCCCCGTCCTTATCCTCGTCTTTACCAGCATCAGAGCCTTCCGGCGGCTGTGCTGGCTTCTCTTGCAGAGTGCCGGGCATGGGCAGCGCTTCTATAGTGACTGTATCACTCGGCTTGTTGAGTATACGCTCGGGAAACTTGTCCGGTTTCTTTGCTGCTGCATCGCCGGTGGTGGCTTCTTCCGCCGCCGACTCAGCTGCTGCTTCGATTTCTTTGAGAAGCTCTTTGTCTTTCGCTGCTAGTTTCGCTTTGACATCATCTTCTTTCGAATCTTCTTTAGCACTGTCTTTGGAATCTTCTTTGTCTCCACCATCAGCCAAAGGTGAGAGCAGAGATGCTAGCGAAGCTTTGGCTTTCGGTTTCTCTTCCTCTTTCTTCTCTTCTTGAATTTGAATTGAATTAGCGGCTTGTTCTAACTTTTCGATCAGGCTGGCATCTGGTTTTGCCATCTCCTGGGTATGGTCTTTGGCTCCAGGTGTGGGACCTTCCAAATCTTTCGCTTCTTTTATTTCTATCGGACTCTCGCCTTGTCCTTCGATAGCTTTGTTGGAAGGCTCGCCGCCGTCGCCTGCCGCCTTGTCCGCCTGCTCCACGACAAACCAAAACAATGAAACCCCGACCTTTAAGACGTCGCCGTCTTTGATAGTTTCGGGTGAAGTGAGCTGGTTGCCGTTGAGAAAAGTACCGTGTCTGCTTTTTGCGTCTTGTACTGTGAATTCGTCGTTCTCGTAGCTGATAATAAAGTGGAAGCGCGATATCGACTGATCGCCGCTGATGACGATGTCGTTCAAGTCATCGCGTCCTACCCTGCATCTGGGCGTGGCGACTGGAATCTTGCGGTTTGACACCAGGTCGACCAGATAAGCTGTGGGAGTTTTTTGACCTTCTTGATTGTTTTCCATTTCAAAGCTTTCAGGGCGAAAAGAGAAGTTTACTTCATGCACTAAAGTAGCGGATGCTGACAAGTGGGGTTATCCCCGAATCAATAATCATGTTCCACACTGAAGAGAATATAAACGCTTAGCAGGCTCTTGTGGGAGCTTGACATTTAATTTTGCTGGGGCGGCTTTCTTAGCGGCCCAGTGCTTTAGCTATTTCGTCCGCCAGACTTTCGGCAATTTCGGGCAATTGTTCTTCAATAAAGACATTTGATACCGCTCTGCCCTTGGCTGCCTTCACTTTTTTGTAGAAGCGCTTGGCTGAGGCTTTCCAAACCGGGCTTGTACTACCGTCCTTCACTAGTCTGGCAGAAACAATAACTACGTATTTGTCACTCAATACAGTGTTTCCGTCGAATTCGAGCCGGTCCACATCTCCTTCTATGGTATAGCCTGCCGATAGGCGCTTGGCCAGTTCAGCTTGTCGACTGCTTTTGTCGGCAGCGGCTGATAAACCTATGTCGTCTAGGGTCTGTTTCAGTTCTTTGCTGCTAACCACCGACTTGCCAAGCTTCTCGGCTAGTTTTTCGTTGAGTATGTCTGATAAGTTTCGGGGTATCGAGGCTAGTTCTGCTTTTGTCGGGTCGGTCATACCGGTTTTTGCTTTCCAAAGTATGTCTGCATCTATAGCAGTGGTCTTTGGTCCACCGAAAGGCATTACCACCAGGCGGTCTTTATCAGCTTCGCCCAGAGCTGGAATAAAGGCTGACCCGATAAGAGTCATAAGTAAGGCTAGTGAAGTCGACTGAAAGGGCAATCTGGTCTGTCTGGCTATGCTTTGAAATGCGAGCATTGCATCCTCTTATTGGGTCTTTTTATTGGGTCTTGGTTTGTAAAGTCCTTGACACTTCTGATCGCGTCGATAGCTTCGAAATAGAAGACTAAGCGTCAATAGTAGGAGCCGGTTCTAAAACAAAGAGCAAAACATCTTTGAATATTAAGGAGTGTTAACAATGCTTGCCTAATTTCGTGGGTTGGGTTTTCAACGGCTTGTTCTAATGCGCCGCTCTTAATACACTGTAGGATTGTGAGAGTCAGTACCATGGAGTGAGCTATGACAGAGCCAGGCGCATCAGATGCAGTAGCCCCCAACGCCCCGAGCGAGAGTTTCGGACTGGCTTTCCTTGACTATCTCAAGACCTTGCCCTGGTGCAAGCAAGAAAATGGTTCGCTTGTGGCAGTGCACAAGCTGACCAGTGAAGTTATCGAGGCCGTTCGTGAACATGAGATCAAAGTCTATCCGGGCGGTATGAATGTCAAATTGCCTCGCTCGGTGCTTATGGGTCTGCAGAAACAGTGTGACGATGAACAGCCACTACCGGCGGTGTTAGTCTATAAACACGATGTTGTCGAAATTTGGTTTAGAAGGGCAAAGTCGGAAGGTTTCCCTTTCGATACCTGGAGCGATCCCTCCGCCTTAGCTATCGAAAGAGAGAAATGTTCGGTGCCTGGTGGCTCCTTGGGGGCTAATTTTGCTGCCGTTTATAACGAATTGCTCGGTAAGGCTAATGTATGTCCGGCCATGATGCCGCCCTATTAGTCGGTTCAACATAAGTTAGAAGAGCCCCAAGCGGGGCTCTTTTTATTTGTCATGCGCGCCATCAGCGTCGCCAGAAGTAGTGCCAGGCGTAATTGACCTTACGGGTTTCGCCGGGCTTCATCTCCGGTGCGCCGGTGAATTTGCCTATGCCGTTTATATTCAGCCACCAATGCGGCAGAGTGAAATAGCCATGCCAGTCGATCTTCGACCATTCATCGATAGGATTGAGCATTTCAATTCGACCGGCGTCCGAGACTTTATCAAGTTTGCCCAGAACTTTACGATTGAATTCCAGATTGATTGTTTTGCCTGAATAGTTGGTGAAAGTCAGTTCTCCTTCCATATTGATGCGGGCAAATTTATCGTCTTGCCAGGTGACTGCATCGGGGGTGCGGCTGGTTTCTCTCTCGTTCTTGCTGACCTTGATATCGACTGCATTAGTCAGATCCATCTCGCTGGAGGCGCCGGCTGAAGTATATGTCATTAGGCTCTGGGCTAATACTTCTTGCTTGTCGCCGTTCTCTAAGCAAATAAGGGCCGGGGCAGTCGTAAAAGGCTGCTTGGCTGTGTTCTTCAGCCTGATTTTGTGCATCACCTTCAGTGCTTCTTCCAGCTTTGCCAGAATCTGCTCTCCGCCTCTATTATTTTGCACCTCAGGTGGTGGCATGACCGGAATCTCTACGCTGTAAAGGTCTTTGTACTCTACTTGATATTCAGCGACCGGCAAGACGGCTCTTTCGCCTTTCTTGAGACTCAGGTGTTTGACATTGAAGACAAAAAGATCTTCGTTCTTGCCCTCTCCGGTAACGATTGGTGCCTGAGAAGGCGCTTGTGCGTCCGATTCTGCTGCGCCGTATGCTTGTTGCGTCATAATGGCGTTGCTTAAGTAACCGAGTCGGGACTGATTGCCTATGTTGCTTGCTACTCTAGCAAGGGTTTGACTGAGCGAAATTGGATCGGTATCTTCTTTAAAGGCAAAAGAGGGAACCCCCACCACAAGATTGGCGCTTACGTCTTCCAGATCGATAAGGTCATTGACCAGGGTGGCTTGCAGTTTGACTTTGGCATGACCGTTTCCATCAACAGTTACTTTATAGCTCGGTATCCAGCGTAAGCCCTTTTGCAGGTACATCATACCTATTTTGTTGCTGCCTCTAGCGTCAAACTTAAGGCTGAGTATATCTCTCAAATCTTCTTGCTTGGTTCGCCTTTGATAGTCACCCTTAAAGGTCAGTGTTTGAATACGTTCAACCGGCACAAAGTTAAAGCCGCTCTCTGTTTTTAGTTCGACCAGATCGCTTCTCTGAGGCAAGGTGAGTGCGGCGCTGACAGCAGGGTTGGCTGAGGCCAGTTCTTCGGCGCTGCGTTCAGGAAAACCAATAATTTCTGCATCATAGCCAAGCAGTTTTGCGGCTTCACCGCTCCCTACCAATTCCTCCACATGCACGCGAGCGCCTTTATTGCCTTCAATAAGTTCGCTCAATGAAAGAGCGGTTGGTTTTTTTGTGATTTTTCTTTTACCGGCCACGGCGCTGACCAGTTTCTTGGTTTGGTCGCCGCTGTATGGAAAGAAGGTGCCGAGAACGGGGGAAGGTAAGCTGTCAAGCAAAAGCTCGCCATTGTCATTGAGGGGTAGATCACCCTCTTGGATGACAAGTGCGTGGCCGTCCTTGAAGATGGTTACTTCTTTTACCGGCAGACGACTGACCGGCGTGCTTTCTTGCCCGGCCGTCGAGCCTGCTGCCAGGGTCGGGCAGACTGCACCGCCGATTGCCGCAAGCATAAGGAAAGAAAGGGCGAGAGGCAGCGCTTTTCTTGGTTTCATAATATGGCTATTTCTTTCTTGAAGCCGAACATAATTGATTTAAGCATCGACTCTATCGACCAACCCTGGTATTTACCCTAGAATTTAGAGAACTTCATTTCTATGCCCTTTCTTCGAGAGATTATGCCCGAGCCTGAAGACCAAAATACTCTAAGCCAAAATGGCTCTTGTGCGGACGCAGCAGAGATTGCGGCTATGGTCGATAGGGCTCATCAGATCTTCAAAGAGAGACGGCAAGCTCAATTTGCAGAGGCTGTGCAACTGTATGTAGTAGCTTGTAAGGCTGGTTCCAACCGGGCTAAGTACAATTTAGGCTCTCTTTATTTGAGCGGCTTGGCGGTACCAAAAGACTATCGCAAGGCCCTTGTTCTTTTTGAAGAGGCTGCCGCTGCTGGTGATTTTGACGCCATGTTCAATATCGCCTACATTTATGATCGCGGTTTTCTTGGTGAGCAAGATATAGAGAGTGCCAGAGTATGGTACGAGCGAGCTGCTCAAGCTGGTTCCGGTCGGGCGCAGTACGATATGGGAGCTATCTATGAGCATGGGCGGGGTGTGCCTATCGACCTGACTCTGGCGCGCTATTGGTACGAACAAGCTGTTCATTCAGGCGTAGCGCGCGCTCACGATAACCTGCGCTCTATAGAAGCGATAATTGCAATTGGTTCGGATAAAGCGTCGGGAAACTCTTGATCGCAATGTCTTATTACAGCGGCATAGGTTAAAACATTGGTGATGATATCTTTTCTGCAATCATTGCCAAAGCAAGTCTCGGTTCTTTTCTTGCTTCTGTTGTTTCTTCTCAATGCCAATTTGCCGACCTGGGCTTTAGTTGAAGAAGCATCTTTAAGAGATACATCTGCTGAATGCCAGCAGGGCTATTCTGACAAGCTTTCCCAGCCTTCTTCTATTCCTCCATCTTCAGTAGATGGCATTGTTACACAGCAGGTAGATACAGAAGAGAAAGTACTAGTACCAATAGAAGCCGCTGAAATCGAAAGTCCTCTGCCGGGCGAGCATACATCTGAGCTGGCGTCAATCGAGCCTGCTTCTGGTGCCGCTGCTTCTGGTGACTCTGGTGTCGGTCTTGCTGTTGCGCCATCACCAGTGGTGCTAAGGGGGCAGGTCGGCGCTATTGAAGCGCTCAACCGCGATATTCTGCTCAAAGAGATTGAATTGGAGCGCTATGCAATTAATTTTCGCAAGAAGAATAATGTGCAGGGGCGCTGGCGTGGCTGGCGCTATTTTCTTTCGCAAGAGGCGAACGCTGCTTTGACTGGTTCTGGTTTGCTCTATCAGGCTTTGGAGAGGCAGCGCATCATCAATGTTGCCAACGATATGGTGCTCGATAAAAACGGCAAAATCACCTATAAGCAGCGCACACCCATAAGGGCTCGTCTAGAGAATGGACTTGCTCCCCAGATGATCGGTCAGATTATCGGTGCCACCGGATCTAGTGTCGAACTCTCCATTAACATGTTTCACGAGTATCAGTCGCGAAAGGCTGGTTATGCTCCAAAGGAGGGCATCAAAAGAGTTTTAGCTATGAAGGCTGAACTGGAGGGACTCTTTGAGAGAAGGCGTCGTTTAGTAGATTCCGGCGCTCTCAGTGCCGAAGACCGCGCATTAGCGCTTGCCGAAGAAAAGGTTTTGAAAGATATTACAGCTATGGGTTTGCATGAGTATGTGGCTTTCCATGTTGGAGCCAGACGCTTTCGCGCTTTTCAAGACTCACTTTATGTACTCGATATTTTAAAGAACTCAGTGGGTGCGGTCGGCAACGGTATTAATATAAAGGGACTGCACGAGAATCATCCCAACTTCAATGGTCCTGGTGGAATCTGTACTTTTATTTCGGGCTGTTTGATTGTTGCCACACCGCTGGTTTCGAGGGCTTGCGGCAAAGTGGTAGGCACTATGCACAGCCGTGCCTTGCGCGGAGTGACCGCCGGGATTCCCCAATGTGATCTTGCCACCCTGGAAAAAGACAAAGAAGACCTTATGCAGTTAGTTAAGGCAAGAGGAGTCGTATCTTCCGATACTTGTTCCGCGCAGACTTTAGCTTTGCTGTCGTCTTACGAGAGGCAGTCTGGTTTACGTAAAGGGCAGCTTGAACTTGCCACCAGAGAGATACGCTCGGGTACCCGGTCGGCAACTGAGAACGTTATTGTCGGTACCGGCATAGGTGCAACCAAGATGTCTTTGGGTATCTGCTTGATGCGTGCCGGCTTTGTCTATCAGCACTTCAATCACAAAGCCAACTCTGTTTTACAAGGCGGAACCATCGCTTACTGCGTCGGCAGCTTCGTGGGAGTGGGCGACAACATCAGGCTGCGCGTCCAAGATGAGATCAATCGCTATAAGCTGGGCAAAAAGAGACAGTTGCCCATGCAGGTTCTCGGTGATAGATTGAAAGCACTAGACGAAATTGAAACTTCATTGAAAACTTGTTCCAAGAGTCATCCCTTAAATTAAATGTCTGAAGAATTGAGACCTGTGAAAGAATTCCTTCAGCGTGCCGCCTTTAGGGAAGCTCGCTCACTCTCTGATTTACCTGCCTATCTTGCCTCTGAGCTTGAGAAAGAGCCGCTGGCCGATATCGGTGCCCCCTACCAGGTGGGTTGTGTGGTACGGGGAGAACTTTTGCCTCTCTCCAGGTTGTTGAGCGGCTATATAGATGACTCTGCCGAGGAAGTTTTGCTGCACTATGAAAGCGGCGGGTTTGCGCACACTTATAGTCTCAGGCTTTATAGAAAAGTTGGGGCTGGAGCCGAACTTGTCGCAGGCTCTTATGTACCATCGGCATTGGTCTCTGGCGCAGACATCCTTGGTCTTGTGAATAGCCAATTGCGCGAATGATTTTTGCGGAAAGATAAGCACAAAACTAAGGCTTGTAACAATAATTCGACATAGTGTACTTATAGGTCTAGACCGAATTTTGCACTATGTCATGATGGATTTAGGAATTACTAGCTAGCATCACCCGTGACCTTACACCCATCGCCTTACACCCATCGCCCTTCCGATGTTGTAAATCTTCTTTTCTGGTGAACAATGCCCAATAAACAAGCAGAGAACAGTGAAGCGCTGTTCGGTATTAAGCTCGATTACAAATGCCCCTTAAGCTGGAATGATCTGGATGGCAATGAGCAGGTGCGCAATTGCCGAAGGTGCAAGCAGAATGTATATAATCTTTCGATGATGACTCGCGATGAGGCTTATCGTTTCATAAACGAGACCGAAGGCAAAGAGTGTGTGGCTTTCTATCAGCGTCGTGACGGCAAGTTGATCACACGCGACTGTGTATCTATACTGGGCAGGCAAGAACTCACTGCTAAATATAACTTCTGGGCTTGGATCAATTTTCTTTGTTCCGCTGGTTTGCTCGCCCTTTTGCAGATTGTGGGGCCAGCTGGGCTTTGTACTCTCGTCCAGGGAGTTGGACCTATTATGGTTGAAGAATCGGAGACTAAGCTGGAGAAGAACACCAAGCCTAAAGAAGACGCAATTCGAAAAGAGTGAGGTTCCATTGAGAATTGGTATGACTATCGGTAACGCCGAGTTCTGACTAGGTGATTCTTTTGGCAGAGTTTGATATATGACTGAAGAGCCGAAGCGATCTAAGCAACAGATAGAAGACCAGATTAGAGCTTGGGCTAGTCGTGCTCGGATGGCTCTCAGCGCGGGTTTGTTAGATCTGCATGAGCAGGCTCTTGAACGAAAGAATCTCCTTGAGAATGAACTGGCTAAACTGAATGAATTTGACCTTGGTGAGTTTGATTGAGGTTGCTGTATGCGTGACGATTTATTAGATGAACTCTATTCCTTACAGCTCAGCTTTAAATGCCCAATGACATGGAAGAGCATGGACGGGGATGAAAGAGTGCGCTTTTGTGAGAAATGCAAACAGAATGTCTATAACATTGCTCAGTTGAATCGGGACGAGGCTCTTGATTTGATCTCTAAGAACGAGGGTGGGCTTTGCATTCGCATCTATAGGCGGCGCGATGGCAAGATAGTCACACGTGATTGTCTATCGATTCTCGGCACAAGTAGTTTGCGCGAGAAGTATAACTGGCTTGCTTGGCTAAATTTTCATGTCTCAGCTTTTTTGCTCGCTATTTTACCTATGTTGGGACCTTCTTTTATCACCATTGAAAATGGCAATAGTCCTAAGATGCAAGAGCCTGTGGAAGATAATGCAATTATATAAGGTAAAGCAGTGCTGGCGTATTTGAAGTTTGAGTCTGAACTTGTCTTTCCAATTGAGTTGATTGGAATGTTTTTTCTTTTTCTTTTGCTGATACCGCTAGTGGTGATGTTGGTTGAAAGAGCTTTCTATCTTTTTTGAGCATGAAAGGCACTAACTAAGGGCTTCCTAAATACGATAACGGTTTTCATTGCCCTCGAATTCTTTTTGTGATTTTTATTAGCTATCTAAGCGACTGTTCTTGATTTATAATCGAAGTGTTCGTACTTTTGCAAAGACTCTATCATTTAGCGGCTTTTGTTTCAGCTAATTGATAGAGGTTTATCCCTTAAGAGGGGAAACTATTGAGATTTGCCATCTGTTTACTCAATTTGTTTTTACTCTGGACTATCGTTACAGGGCAGACCCTTTGCCTATGCACCGATAGAGACTCATGCCACGGTATCGCTTCTGGTATCATATCTGAATTGACTCCAGGCTCGGCGCCTCTTGGGTTTACTTCAGTCCTCAGTTCGAGCAAGCCGTCTGATTGTTGTTCCGACTGTTTCATCACCTTAGAGTCACTTGGTGCTAGTGAATATATTGATCTGAGCAAATTTCAGCTTGTCATTTCGTACTTGAGCAATCATTTTCGTTCGACTATCTTTGCAGAGTCGTCTAAGTGCGAACACAACCGCGCACACAACCGTGCACCGCCCATTCTGGGAAATTTCCCGGGCAAGTTATATCTAGCCAAGCGAACCTTACTGATTTAGACATTGCAAGCAGCAGAGCTCTGTTCTGGCATTGTTCCTTTATTTGTGGGTGATTTTCATGCGTCAGTGCTTTCCCTTCTTTGGGTTGGTTCAATCTAGACTTTCGTTTTCTTTTTGTCTGGCTTGGGTCTTTCTCCTTGCTGTTCCGCCTCTTCTTTTCGCTCATAGCGGCGAAGGAGAAGCCTTCCTTGAAGAGTCTGCAGTTTTGCAGCCGGCTGAAGTAAGTGCGGATGATCAGAGTATTAGGGCTCTTGAGATAAGAACAGCGGTTGCTAAAAAAGCTCTTCTCAAAGATGCACTCAATGCTACAGGCGAGGTGCAGGCCGATGAGACTCAAGCTTTCAGCGTCACCTCTACTGTTGGTGGTGTAGTCAAATCGGTGCTGGCAAAGCAAGGAGACCTTGTTGGGCGCGGTCAGATTTTAGCTGTAGTTTACAGTATGGATGTAGCTAGTAATCTGACACAACTAATTAACGACCGGGCCCGGCTCGATGCCGAGATCGCAAAGGTAAGGTCTCAGTACGAAGGGGACATTAAGTTGCAGACTAAGCAAGTGCAACTGGCAAAGTTTACATTTGAGAGAGAAGAGTCGCTTTTGCAAGAAGGAATCAGCGCTCGTAAG
Organism: Obscuribacter phosphatis (SeqCode); assembly: GCA_017303615.1. GTDB lineage: Bacteria > Cyanobacteriota > Vampirovibrionia > Obscuribacterales > Obscuribacteraceae > Obscuribacter > Obscuribacter phosphatis_A. Next base: position 81,014 of record JAFLCK010000009.1, on the reverse strand, counting down.
AGCTATCAGGAAGCCAAGAATGCCTTCGACTCCGCGGTTGTGCGTCTGGAAACATTGACCCAGCGGTTGGCTCAAGACGTAGCGTTGCTTGAGAGGCAGCGTGCTGTCATTATTGAAACCGCCAAAGGCCAATTATCAATCATGGGCATTGATGAGGGGGCTGTTGATGATGCTCTGCGCTCGGGCAAGGTGACCTCGGATTTGGCAATCAGGTCTCCTGTCAGCGGTTATGTGGTGAAAAGAAATATAAGTTTAGGGGAAAGAATTGAGCCGAGCAGAACCGTCTATTCGATAGTCAATCTTTCACCAATTTGGGTCATGGTCGATATTTATCAGGAGCAGATTCCAAAAGTAAAGGTCGGTCAGTCGGTTGTTCTTGAGACTCCATCGAAGGATCGAATTGCTGGAAAAATTTCATCTGTTGGTTCAGTAGTTGATGAGACTACCAAGACCATGCACGTGCGGATAGTAGCCGAGAATAAGTCAGGTGTATTGCGCCCAGGCATGTTTGTTACGGCGCAGATAATGCTGGGTGATGTTTCCATTGGTGCTCAGAGCGCGTTTTTGGTGCCGGAAGCAGCAGTCGTTTGCTATAAAGATCGTTCTTATATCTATGTTTTCCACGCCCAAGAAGGTCATTTTGAGCCGCTGGCGGTTAGGTTGGGGGCAAAGGCTGCCGGGCAAGTCGAAGTACTCTCTGGTTTGCAGCAAGGTGAGTCGGTTGTAGTCAGTGGCGCTAGTCAGTTGCTTGCTCAGTCTATTCTTAAGCCAGAAGCGGGGAAGCAGCATAAAGGCGAGAAGCATGAGGCTCACCAACTGCATGAAGAATTGGAGACTCCTGCCAATAATCCTCGGGCGGAGATGGTGATAGGCTTCGCGCTAGGTTTCATCTTTGCTATTGTGGCTTTAGTTGCGTCAGTGTTTTTTAGAAAAATACAGCGTAAGGCATAGAGGAGGTTATCTATGCTGAATGCTCTCATTCGATGGTCGATAAGTAATCGCTGGGTGGTAAATTTGCTAGCCCTTGTTTGGCTTCTACTCGGTGTTTATTCTACTTTCCAGATGCCTGTTGATGTGTTTCCTGATTTTGCTCCTATTCAGGTTGTGGTCTTGACCGAGGCTCCCGGCTTCGCCCCGGAGGAAGTTGAGAGTGCGGTGACCAGACCTCTTGAAGTGGGCTTGAACGGCACCGCTAATGTGAAAGTGGTCAGATCTATTTCTACTGTAGGTTTGTCGGTCATCACTGTTATTTTTCATGACGGTAGTAATATTTTTACAGCCAGGCAGCTAGTCTCAGAGAAACTGCAGGGCGCCCGGGCAAAACTACCTGCCGGGGTGAAAGATCCAGTTTTGGCACCTATCACAACCGCTGCCGGTGATATTTTGAAGATTGGGCTCTATAGCACCGGTCAAACTTCGCCGATGGAACTTCGAACTTTGGCTGATTGGACGATACGCATGCGCTTACTTTCTGTCGGCGGTGTCTCTAATGTGGTAGTTATTGGCGGTGAAGTAAAGCAATATCAGGTTCTTGTCGATCCCAATAGACTCAGGCAATACGATGTCACCCTGGAGCAGGTTCTCGCGGCTGCCGGCGGCAGCAGTATTAATGCGGCGGGTGGCATATTAAGGACTAATGAGAAGGAACAGCTGATTAGGGGGCTGGGTAGAGTTTCGGCGCCTTCTGAGATTGCTGAAAGTGTGATCACTAGTCGCAATGGCTCACCTGTCTTACTTAAGAACGTTGCCACAGTTAAGGTCGGTCCTGAGTTTCAGATTGGCGATGCTATCGTGGATGGGCATCCTGGAGTGGTTCTGACTGTCTTTAAGCAACCTTGGTCTAACACACTCGATTTGACTCATAACCTTGAGCAGGCTCTGACTGAGATGAAAGGAAGTTTCCCCGCCGATGTGCGAACAGTGATCACCTTTAGGCAAGCGGATTTCATTGAGTTGGCGATTAGAAATGTCTGCGAGGCTGTCATCTTGGGTGGGGCTTTGGTGATGCTAATTCTTTTTGTGTTTTTGCAGAATTGGCGTACAGCCTTTATTTCTCTCACCGCAATTCCCCTCTCCTTGTTGTCCGCAATTATTATTCTAAAGTTCCAGGGCTATACCATTAATACAATGACGCTAGGCGGATTGGCTATTGCCATCGGTGAAGTGGTCGATGATGCCATTGTTGATGTGGAGAATATTTATCGAAGACTGCGTGAGAATCAAATCTCCAGTCCAGCACAGAATGCCTTCAAGGTGGTTTATCAGGCCTCGCTTGAAGTGAGAGGCTCAGTAGTCTACGCCACTTTCATCGTCGCCCTTGTCTTTTTACCGGTTCTTTCTTTGGGCGGTCTCGAGGGGAAAATCTTTAGTCCGCTAGCCTATTCTTATTTAGTTAGTCTTTTCTCTTCACTGGCGGTGGCTCTGACTGTCACCCCATCCCTGTGTTATATGCTGTTGCGTTTGCCGAAGAATCTTGCTAGGGGTGAGACGAAAACGGTTGAGTACCTCAAGAAGTTGTATCTGCCTTTGATTAGGTTTAGTTTGTCTCGTCCCAAAACTGTTATTTCGAGCGCAGTCTGTCTTTTCTTTGTCTCTTTGGTACCGCTGACTGTTATGGGCAGTGAGTTTCTACCTGAATTCGATGAAAACAATTTGATAGTTGTGACCAATTCCATGCCTGGCACAAGTTTGCATACGACTACGGCCATAGGAAGAGAGCTAATCAGCCACTTTGTCAAGCAACACGATATTGTTGCCGCTAGTCAACGTGCGGGCAGAGCTGAGGGGGGTGAGGATTTCGGGGCGGGAAACTTTAGTGAATTTGATATTCGCTTGAAGCCGGAAAGCAAGAACAGAAGAGACATCTTGTACCATGTGCGTCATGAGTTCGCGCATGTTCCTGGTCTCATTGCCGACTCGGGGTCTTATTTACAGCATCGTATGGAGCACGCTCTGTCTGGTGTGAATGCGGCTATTGCCATCAAGATTTTTGGTGCCGATCTTGATATTTTGCACGAAAAGGCTAAGGAGGTTGAGGGCGTCATGAAGACCATAGGCGGTGCCGTCGATGTTCATGTCGAGCCGATTATTCCGGTGCCGCAAATTTCCATCAAGATCAACCGCGGCGTTGCCGCCAGATATGGGGTGACAGTCAAGCAACTCTCGGCATCAATCGAAGCCGCCTTTAAGGGGGTTGCAGTAGCGCAGGTTCTGGAAGGGCAGAAGACTTTTGACATATATGTATTGTTGCAGCCTGAATTCAGAGACAACCTTGCTCTCATTCAATCGGTTCTTATCGATACACCTTCCGGAGCAAAGATACCATTGGGCTCCTTGGCTGAAGTAAAGGAAGGAGAGAGTCCCAATACGATTAGTCATGAGAATATTTCGCGACGGGTATACGTGCAAGCTAATGTATCTGGGCGAGATTTGGGTGGTGTCATTGACGAAGCCCGTTCTAAGATTGCTAGTAAGGTGAAGCTACCAAGCGGTTATTACATCATTTATGGGGGGCAGTTTGAAGCACAAGAAGCTGCCGCAAAGCAGTTGTCTATTTTGTCGGCGACAGCAGTGATGGGCATGTTGCTGCTTCTCAGCTTAGCATTCAAATCAGTTAGAGCGGCAGCCTTGATCATGGCTAATCTGCCGCTTGCTCTTGTAGGCGGGGTTTGGGCTGTGCTCTTCGGTGGCGCTGTCATTAGCGTGGGCTCACTGGTTGGCTTCATTACATTGTTTGGCATTTCTACACGTAACGGCATTATGTTGGTCACGCACTTTAATCACTTGTTGAGTACTTCTCAAAGCGACTTCGAAGAAGTAATTGTGCAAAGCGCCCTGGAGAGATTAAGCCCTGTGCTCATGACGGCTTTGACCGCAGCCTTAGGAGTGTTGCCTATTGCCATACTGGGCGGCGCCGGCAGAGAGTTGGAGAAGCCGCTAGCAATAGTTATTCTTGGCGGCATGATAACCTCTACCGCTCTCACTCTTATTGTCATACCGGCTTTGCTAAAGGTCTTCGGCGCCGACCTGGCACCTATAAAAAGAGCCGGGGGATAGTAGGCAAAGAACTACTCAACTCTCCAAAGAGACCCTTCTGGTCAGCTTGATTAGAAAGTCGATGCTCTCGGATGTATCGCCTTTGATGAAGCGCACAGTGTTGGTTGTGCCGTCTTCGTATTCAACGGTAAGGCTGTTGAGCGCCATGTCCCGCACCATTTTTGTGACCGGGCTGTCGAGCATGTCATGAAAGCTTTGGTCATTGAGTATCTCATCAACCCTTAGCCGTTCTATTTCGGGTAGCATTTCGCGGCTTACCGGTCCGAATCTTTCATAGGTCGGCGCCAGCCCAGGTCCGCTCGCCAGGGTCGACCAAAGTTTGGTAAAGCGCATGCACACCTCAAGTCTTCAATGACTTTGCCGCTAACATGCCGTCAATGATACTCCATGGATGCGGCGGGCAACCGGGGATGTAAATATCAACCGGTAAAATCTTATCGACGCCCTCGGCTTGGCTGTAGCCGCCGCCGTGCAGCCCGCCCGATATGGCACAGGTGCCGAGTGCCACCACCAGTTTGGGGCTGCTCATTGCTTCATAACAGCTAAGCAATGCCGCCCTCATTCCCAATGGTACTGGTCCTGTGACCACCAGCGCATCCGCATAACGAGGTGAGGCAACCACGGTCACACCAAATCTTTCCATGTCAAAGATAGGATTGAGACTGGCTCCTATTTCCATATCGCAGGCGCTGCATCCGGTGGAAACAACTCTCACTGCTAGTGAACGCTGGAAAAGACCAGGTTTAGACGGTTTCGTCTCTTTTGTCGCTGCTGTTTTAGCCGGGTTCTCTCTGGTTGAGATCAGTGCTTCGCGACTGGCTCTCGCCGTTCTGGTCCGTCTATCGTTGACCAAGGTGCCTGAGGGGCAGGCATCGGTGCAAAGTCCGCAAGCGATGCATTTACCTAAGTCTAATTTGGGACTGTTTGCTTCGCTCAGGTCTATGGCCTGGGTGGGACAGAGGTCTGCGCAAAGATTGCAGGCTTCGGCACAGTCTTTGTCTGTGACTATAGGCAAGCCCCGCACATGTTCGGGTAAGTCGGGAAAATTGTCTCGACTGGTAGCGACGCCTTGTTTAAGAAGATAACCTAGAAGTTCCAGCATGTTAGTTTCCTATAGGTCGTTGCCGCTGTAAGAGAGAGAGAAACTTTTATTGCAGAGAGGAAAGTCGGCAATTAGATTGTTTCTGATGGCGATGGCAAGGGCCGTCCAATTATTGAAACTAGGATGCTTGACGGCATAGCGCGCCACTTTCCCCTCTTTATCGGTGGCCACCAAGTGCAGCAACTCGCCTCTAAAAGCTTCGACAATGCCAACAGCAAATGAGTCCGGTTTGAGCCTTACTTTGCTGAAATCGGCGCCAGTGGTTTCGCCCTCGGGCAGATTGTCGAGGAGGCGGTCGATGGTATCGAGAGTTGACCAGATTTCCTTTATTCGTACCATTTCACGAGCCAGTATGTCTCCGTCCCGAGCAGTCACCGTTGGTGGTGCCATGTGGGGGTAGGCGGCATGCGAGAACACCCGTCTTACATCATAGTCTTGTCCGCTTGCTCGCCCGGCTGGTCCGACCATGCCGAATTCTTTAGCTAACGAGGCTTTTAGAACACCGACTTCGCGCATGCGCTCGAGGGCCATCTGATTATCTAAGAACATGGCGATTGGTTCTTTTAGCTCGTGTCTCAGCCTAGCCACTTGACCTTTCAGCTTGGTTAAGCCGTTATTGACCGGTAGTCTTACACCGCCCGGCACAATAAAGCCACGCAAAAAACGAGAGCCGGTCAATAAATCGCCCATGCCTAAAGCCGTGCCTCTCAGTCTGCCCATGGCCGAGGCTATGCCTAGTAGACCAATGTCGGTGGACATGCCGCCGACATCGACTATGTGCATCGCCAGTCTTTCTATCTCAAGGGCGATAGAACGCAGATATTTGCTGCGTTCGCTCACCTCTATATCTGCCAGCGATTCTATCGCTTCGGCGTGCGCTAGGGCATTTGCCGTAGATGTATCGCTTGCGACTGCTTCGGCAAGAAAGTGCATGTCTTTGAGCGGCACTTCGGTGAGTCGTTTTTCGACGCCTCGATGCAGATAACCAAGCTGAATTTCGAGGTTGATTATTGTCTCACCCAGGCAGCTAAAGCGGAAATGTCCCGGTTCAATCACCCCGGCGTGAATTGGCCCCACGGGAAGTTCATAGATGCCTTCGCCTTTTACCTCGAGAAAATGGAAGCGGCGGTCGATGGGCGAATTGAAGTTCTCGGGCAAGGGAGCCCGTCTGAGTGGAAAGAAATTGCGCTCGTAAGGTTCATGCAGATAGAGATGCTTCAAGCGAGGATGCCCGCTTGGTATGATGCCGAACATGTCAAAGAGGGCTCTTTCGAACCAGTGCAACTGTGGATGTTTGATTGTCAGGCTGGGATATGAATTGACCCCGTTTTCCAGTTCGATTTCATAAAGCTTGACGCCTTTATCTCCCTGGCTTGGATCTAACAAAAGGGCGAGCAACTGCCCCCCGTCTAGAGAGGTGAAGTGACCGATGCGGTGGGTTTCATTACCCAAAAGTTCCTTTAAGTCAGCCAGGCTGATGCTCTCTTTATCTAGTTTCATAATTGACAAGCAATCCTATGGCTAGGGTGGAGGCGACAAGTAACATCGGCACTAGCGCCGCTCTTCTTTCGCTGAAGACTTTGAAATCGGGCTTGCCGGTTCCGAAAATGACTTTACCGGTATGGGCTAGTATGCCCAAGAAGCTGACAGCCAGTGCCACATTGATTAAGGCGGCGAGAATGTAATATTTATGACCAAGACTAAGAGTAAGCAGCGACATTTCGGTCATGAAGGAACCGAAGGGGGGCGCCCCCGCCACTGCCAGTGATGCCAAGGCCAGGGCGCCTGCCCAGAAAGGCGAATTTTCTAAGAGTCCATGCAGCTTTGATAATTTCTTGGTGCCGGCTGCTTGCACTATGTTACCCGAGATCAAGAAGAGACTGACCTTGGCTAAGCTGTGGTTGAGGGCTTGCAGGAAAAAGAGTGGACCCGAGCCCAGTCCGATGGCAAAGACCATGAGCCCGACATTTTCAATGCTCGAATAAGCCCAGAGTCGCTTGAGGTTGTGTTGGCGAATAATAAAGATGCTTGCCGCCACAACGGTGAGTGCACCCATGACTGCTACCAAATGAAAGGCAGGGGCTTCCGGTTTGGCTGCGGTGATCACCGTCGAAGCCTTCCAGATGCCGAAAAGGGCGCAGTTGAGCAGTGAGCCGGAGAGCATGGCCGAGGCTGGTGCCGGGGCTTCGGAATGGGCGTCGGGCAACCAACTGTGTAAGGGAAAGATACCGGCCTTGGTGCCATAACCTAAGAGGCAGAAGATGAAGCCAAGGCGCAAGAGGGGGAAACTCAAGGTTTTTGCCGATACTATCAGTTCGGAGACGTTCAAGGTGCCGGAGCCGAGATCTGAGCGCTGGCTGGCGGCAAAAATAAAGACTGTCCCCAAGAGAGCGAAGGCGATTCCCACCGAGCAGACGATAAGATATTTCCAGGTGGCTTCCAGGGCATGCTTGTTGCGTTCGAAGTAGACCAGTGGTGCTGATGACAGAGTGGTGGCTTCTATGGCGATCCATAAATAGCCGAGACTATCACAAAGAAATACTGAGGTCATGGCCATGAGAAATATATTGACCACGGCATAAAAAAGTTTCAGGCGTGAATCTTTATAGGGTTCTCCGATAACGGCCTGGGCTTGAAAGAAGTAGTCGGCATGGGTGAGTGCGCAAGCTACAACAAAGGTGGTGAGCAGAATAAAGTAAGAGCCTAGCTTGTCGACAATCAGGCCGGGGGCAAAACTGATGCTGGCACTGTGTCCGGTAAGAATAGGCAAGAGAACCGAGATTACTAGAGCCAGTTGCAGCCAGGCGGCGAGGGCGCAGAGCTTGCCAGTGATGGCAGTCTTCTTGATGAAAAGACTAAGCAGCGCTGTCAGCGACGGTATTGTAAATAGTAGTCCGAGTTCGTTCATTATTGGTTCTAGTCTTTCAGATCTGTCAACTGTGATACATCGATATGTTCAAAGCTTTTCTTGATGTTGAAGAGCAGTAAGCCCGAAATCATTACACCGACGAGTACTTCCAGCAAAAGTCCCATTTCCACAAGCATGGGCATGCCATGGGTCTGGGTGACGGCAAAGAGATAGATGCCGTTTTCAATTACCAAAAAACCTAGTATCTGACTGAGCGCTGCTCTTCTTGTCAGCATTAAGAGAACCCCGGTGAAGAGTATAGACATGGCTGCCGTCGAGCCCAGGTGCGAGCCCTCCTGGTGCACGCCCTCAAGACCGGGTATACGCGAACTCAACAGATAGGAAACGCCAAGCATGATGGCGCCGAGATGCATTGAGAGCGGTGCCGCGATAAAGGCTTGTTTATCGCTGCCTACTTCAGCCTTTTTCATAACCCAACCTAAAAATGACGGAATGAAAAGCACTTTGACGAGCAAGACTGCCGCCGCCACTATGTAAAGATGGGACTCTTTGGTGATGTGACCAATCCAGACTGTGAGCGCCACAATGGCTAAAGTGTGAAAGCGATAGAAGCTAAGATTGGTGCGCAGTAAGGTTGTGCCCAAGATAAGAATACCTAGTACTGCCGAGAGCATTGCCAGCGCTTCAAATGTACTTAGTTGCATGGTTTCACCTAAATTAGACTGACAGGGCGATTAAGTAAGAAAATATTGCCATAGCTACTGCGTAGGCAATAAACTCTGGCAGTTTGGTCCATCTGAGCTTGACTGCCAGGCTTTCGATCAAGGCAATAAAAAGAGCCAAGGATATGATACCGCCGGTGGAGGCGATGGCGCGGGCGGTCCAGTCGCTTAACAAATGGCTCGGTAAGCAGTGCATGAAGCATTGCCAGGATAGACCAAGCAGCAAAGCCACTTTTATATAGTGTCCGATTTCGGCCAGGGCGAGGTTGGCGGCGGAATTTTCTAAGATCATGGCTTCGTGCACCATGGTCAATTCCAAGTGTGTGGTCGGGTCATCGGCCGGCATGCGCGATAGTTCCACCAGGCTTGATAGAAATAGTCCACAACCGGCTAAGAACCAGAGTCCATATTGTCCAGTGAGACGGGTTGCTTCGTATGAGAATACCTGGCTGAGATCGCTGGTTCCGGCTCTCACGCCCAAGCAAGCCAAGCAGAGCATAACCGCCGGTTCAACCAATAGAGCCAGGGTGACCTCTCGACTGGCGCCGAAGCCGCCAAAGGCCGAGCCTGTGTCGAGGGCGGCTAAGACTGTGAAAAATCTTGCTAGTCCAAGCAGATAGATAATCAGAAAAAGGTCGGCTGAGATTATGCCGTGGGGAATAGCCGTAAGACTTGTCCATGGAATGAGCAAGCTTAGCAAAAGCATGACTGTGAGATTGATGCAAGGGGCAATACGAAAGAGCCAGCTGGCATGTTCGCTGACAGTCTCATTTTTTTGTAAGAGTTTGGCCAGATCGAAGAATGGTTGCAGCAAGGGGGCGCCGATGCGATTCTGGAAGCGGGCTTTGGTCTTACGCAGAATGCCTATGGTGAGCGGCGGCAAGATTATCAGGCTGGCGAGGAAAGTGCCGCTGTTCTTCAATATTTCGCCTGTATTTGTCTCGATGCTCATAGTACGGTGCCCAAATAAACCAAGACGATCATGGTCAAAAAGAGATAAAGCAAATGCACGTGGATACTGCCTGTTTGCAGTCTCGTTAGGGTGAGCGAAGAAAAGTTGACCATTTCGATGAAACGCTTATAGACAGTCGTTTCAATAAAGGGTGTCATGCGGGTTTCTACTTTGATGCCCTCTGGAAAATGTCGGCGGTCTCTGCCGGTAATATTGGTTTCAACTTTCAATTGCAAAACTTGCGAGAAGATGCGCCCAATTGGATGAGAGAAACTGGAGCCGGTTTCTTCAGCACGAGCTGAAAGCGGACCATAGCCGCAATCCCAGGTGATATAGGTTTTCATGCCGGTTGAACGGGGACCGAGAATGCAAAGGTAGATGATACTGGCGGTGATTAGTCCGAACAGGCTCAATTGGGCGACAGCCACAGGAAAGAGATTGGCGGCGTCTATCCCGGAGCCGGTCAGCTCAGCCAATGCCGGTGTAATTGCTCTCAGGCAGATACCAGCAGAGGTGCCTAAGAAAACACAGATGGCTGAGAGAATGACAAGCGCCATGGCGGAGCCGCTCAAACCGGTTTCGGGTGTGAACTGCGCCTGTTTAGAGCGCGGGCGTCCCAGAAAGGCAATGCCTATCGCCTTTGTATAGCAAGCTAGACTGAGAGCGCCCACAAAAGAGAGGATGCCGAGCATGGCTAAAGAAATAGCCCGGTCGTGCAAGGGGACAGATTCAATTGCCATGCGGAAGAAGGCTTGATAAATGAGCCATTTGCTGGCAAAGCCGTTTGATGGAGGCAGGGCGCAGATAGCCACCGAGCCGATAAAGAAGGCGAGCATGGTCCAGGGCAGACGTTTGGCCAGACCGCCTAATTGAGCCAAGTCGCGAGTATGCGCCTTCTTGTCGATTGTCGAGGCGGCAAGCATGAGCAGCGATTTGAAGACGCCGTGGTTGAAGGCATGAAAGAGTGTACCGGTTACTGCTATGGCGGCAATGACAGGCAGACCTTCTTTGCGTGCCAGCATAGAAAGTGAGATGGCGATGATAATGAGCCCCATGTTCTCGACTGAACTAAAGGCTAGTAGGCGCTTTAAATCTCGCTCGACCAGAGCAAAGAGGATGCCCCAAATGCATGATATGGTGCCAAGCGCCAAAGCGATGTAGATTACCCAGCTGTGTTGACAATTGCCCAGCACCAATAGACGCAAGAGCAAATAGATGGCCGTTTTGCCGATCACGCCCGATATGAGAGCGGCGGCAGGCCCCGGGGCTTCGGCATAACTCTGAGGCAGATAGCCATGGGCGGGCCATATGCCGGCTTTTATGCAGACTGCCAGCAAAATTAAGAGTGCGGCAGGAAAGGTGGAATTGCTTTGAAATTGCCAGCCGGCGAAGTCGAAGGTGCCGCTTTGATGATACATCCAGAGAAAGGCACCGGTTAAAAGAGCCGTTGCCAATCGGCTGGCGGTGATATAAGCAAGAGCGGCTCTCTGGGCGCGGTGTCTCACATGCTCGCTGGTAATCAGGCTGGCTGCCGCCACGCTCATCACTTCCCAGAAAACCAAAAAAGTTATGGCATTAGCGCTGAGCAGAACAAGCAAGGTGCCTAAGAGCAAGAGCAGTATCAGTCGATAGTAATGATTGCTTTGAAAGCGATGTCCTTCTTTATTGTGAGTACTATCGATTAAGTCTCTTGTTGACAAGGTTGATGCCAATGCCACAAGAGTTAGCAAGAGAATAAAGGGAATGGCCAGATTGTCGCCGGTGAAGCTGAGAGTGGTAAGACCGAAGTGCTTGAGGGCTGTGAAATTGACCGGTGCGCCCGCTTGATAGTTGCCTATGGCGCCGATACCTGCTGCCAGCGCACCACCGGCAGTGAGGGTTAATGCTAACCGGTTGGAAAGTTTTGTTTTTAGTAAGTCGGCTATAATTGTGAAGGCTACGCCGATTGTCCAGGCAAGGCAGGCAAGTCCGTAGAAAAGAATACAATTTGGTTGGGCCATTAAATCGAATAACATTTAGGTAGGTTTACAGGGTGCTTTGGTGCAATTGTATTGCACGGACCGTCCTTTTGGAGCTTAACAGCCGAATGTGATGAACTTGTGATCGACGTCGATCACAACTTGATCACTTTTGCTTGCTAACGTTTAAACAGCTTTGCTCTTTACTAAGTCGGTAGCATTAATGACTGCGCGAGAAACCTGGGAATTTATTCAAGCCAGCGTCACAGGTCAATTTAAGGCTATCACCATTCCTGATGCGCCAGAACGGGCTGTTCCAAGCGACGGTTTTCTGGGCCTGATTCAAAATTTTAGATACGATATCGTGTCGGGCTTCATAGTCTTTCTTATCGCACTGCCTTTGTCTCTTGGCATAGCCATGGCTTCCGGGCTGCCTCCTGTTGCCGGCTTGGTTAGTGCCGCTATCGGTGGTGTCGTGGTCAGTCAGTTGAGTGGTTCTTTTGTCACAATCAACGGACCGGCTGCCGGCTTGATCGTTGTAGTGATTTCAGCCTGTGAAGCGCTTGGCGGCGGCAGTCGAGGTTATCACGCCACGCTTTCGGCTATAGTCGTTTCTGGCTTTATTCTCTTTTTGCTTGGACGTATGCGTTCGGCTGAAATCGGCAAGTACTTTCCAGCTACCGTGGTGCATGCCATGTTGGCGTCCATCGGCATCGTCATTATCATCAAACAGCTACCGACCTTTCTGGGCTCTCAAATCAAGATAAGAGAACCGCTGGAGATATTTCATCAGTTGCCGCATCTTTTATCCGATCTCAATCCATTTATATTGCTTGTCAGTTTGGTTAGTTTGATAATTTTGATTATCCATCCGCATATTCGATTTGCGCCGCTTAAGGCGATACCGGCACCGCTCTGGGTGGTTTTGACTGCTAGTTTGATGACTGCTTTTCTGACTGATACAAAAACTTATGAGCTCTTGGGGCATACATTTAGGCTTGTGCCCGACAAATTGCTGGTGCGTGTGCCGTCAGATCTCAGTCATTGTTTTGCCTTTCCAGACTTTTCTGCAATCAGAATGCCGCGCTTTTGGCTTTGTGTACTCAGTATCAGCTTTGTGCAGTCGGTTGAAACTGTGCTTTCTTGTGCGGCTGTTGATAAACTCGATCCGTTCAAAAGAAAAGCCAATCTCAGTAAAGATCTCTGTGCCGTTGGTTTGGGCTCGATGGTATCAGCCGGGCTGGGCGGCTTGCCTGTTATTGCCGAGATTGTCAGAAGTACGGCTAATATCGCCAGTGGTGCGCGTACACGCTTTTCTAATTTCTATCATGGTCTTTTTCTTTGCTTGTTTGTGGCTCTAGCCTCTGCCCTGCTCAACAAGATTCCGTTGGCTGCTCTTGCCGCTCTGCTTATCTTTACCGGTTTTAGATTGGCATCTCCTAAAGTTTTTAAAGAGACCCATTCAATTGGTTACGAGCAGACGGTGATTTTTGTCAGCACAATTTTTGTCACTCTCGCCACAGACCTTCTCATCGGCGTCTTCAGCGGCATCGCTCTCAAACTCTTGTTGCATCTCTTCCGCGGCGTTAAGCCTTCCGAGCTTTTCAAGGCTACTGCCTATTTGGAAGATGGCGCTGAAGGAGACCACTATCTACATATGGATGGTGCTATTGTCTTTTCAAATTATTTTTGCATCAAGAATCTACTCGATCAGATAAAGACCGGTGGTCAGGTCTTTATTGATTTTAGTGCCACTACATTTATTGATCATACGGTCATGGAGCATTTGGCTGAGTTTAGGCAAGACTATGAGCATGAAGGCGGCAAAGTCTGCTTTGTTGCTTTGGAAAAATTGAGTTCGGTTTCGGACCATCCCCAGGGGAGCAGGCGTTTGGAGCGCAAGCGCTAGGCTTCAAAATAGACAAAAGGCAAAAGCTAAGGAAGAGAGACCCTTTGCACTGTCGGTAAGAATTGGCGACTAATCGGTTAGAATAGAAACGAGCCATGGCAAAGATACTGATAGTCGAAGACGAAGTTGACCTCGCTGACCTTGTAAAGGGTTGGTTGGTTAAGGACCATCATTTGGTGGAGATTGCAGCGGACGGTATCGATGCTCTAATCAAGATGGAAACCAGTAAGTATGACGTGGTCTTGCTCGATTTGATGCTGCCCAGCATGGATGGTCTGGAGATTCTTAAGAAGTATCGCAAAGGCGGGGGCTCGGCCGGGGTAATTATGATCACGGCCCGCTCTCATGTCGATGACAAAGAAGTCGGTCTTGATGCCGGCGCAGACGACTATCTCACCAAGCCTTTCCAACTAAAAGAACTGGCTGCCAGAGTGAGAGCTGTTTTGCGCCGCAATCATTCGCCGGTTTCTGATGTCTTGAAGTTTAGAGATTTGACTATAGATCCGCATGAATTCCGGGTTCTTAAGGGCGACGAGGAAGTGCATCTATTGCCTAAAGAGTTTAGACTTTTAGAGTTTTTAGTGCGTCATCCCAATCAGGTTTTTTCAGCCGAAGAATTATTGGCCTCTGTCTGGGAATCGGATACTGATGCTCTTTTGGATACAGTGCGTGGTCATGTTACTCGTCTGCGTAAGAAGCTTGATAGTGAAGGCATGAGCTCGATTATCGCCACTGTATATGGTGTGGGCTATAAGCTTGGTCCAGAAAATGCCTAGTACAGAACTAAAGCTGCGCAAAAGATTGACGGCGCAGTTCGTTTTGCTTTTTATTGCCTTATATTTTCTAGGTGGCAGTGTCGCCATCTTTATGTTCGCCAATAAACTTGATGCCTCTTTAGATGAAGAGCTGCACGATGTGGCCAACGGGGCCTTGCCTGCTGTAGAAATTAGCGCCGGCAAACCATCTCTCGTGAACTGGTCAAGGCGGGTGGCTCTCCGGCATGATCAGCTTTTGTCTACCATTCAAGTTTTTGATAAAGAAAAGAACTTGCTTGAAGAGTTTGGTCCTGCCGGAGTGAAGCGTCTGGTTTTTGGCAATGTGCAAGAGAAAGTAACTTTGTCCGGCAATGATGCCAAGTCTGCGCCTTTGCTCTTGCGGTCTTTCTATACCGATCTTTATGAAGGCAATAAGTCAATCGGCTACCTACAAGTGCAGGTCTCAGTCAAACAGCGGGATGAGGCTCTCAAGCAGATAGTGCTGACCATGTTGGCTCTTACGCCCTTTCTGGCTTTATCTGTAGCCATGTGCGGTTCATGGTTTGCCGGCAATGCTGTCAAGCCGGTGGAAGCGGCTATGAGCTTGATGCGGCAGTTTGTCATGGACGCAGCCCATGAGATCAATACGCCTGTTTCGGTTATTGAAGCAAGCTTGCAGACCATCTCGGCTGAGTTGGAAGAGTCTTCCGCTGATAAGAAAGTGGCGGAGCAACAAAGTCTGCAAATTGCCGAGATCTCGCGCTTGCTCAAGATTATTGAACGTTCCACCAATCGTATGAAAAATCTTGGTCAGAGCCTGATTGTACTCAGTCGATTGGAATCACGACAGTATACTTATCTAGAAGAAGAGCTCAGTATCAGTCAGGTGATTGATTCGATTTGCGATGCCACCAGGCAGTTGGCTCTTAGTCGCGGTATCAGCTTTAACGTAGAGTGTGAAGTGGAGTATCTGGCTCTGAAAATGCGCGGCAATCTCGATGCTCTGCAAGGTATGTTGCTCAATTTGCTTTCCAATGCAGTCAATTATTCGCGACCAGCTGGGCATGTCACGCTAAAGATTGCCTATGATGAGGGGCGCTCAGTGGTTAAGCTGATAGTTGCCGACGATGGTCCCGGTATTGCAGTCGAGAGTCAGGCGCGCGTCTTTGAACGGTTTTATCGGGTTGATAGTTCGCGTTCTCGCAACTTGGGCGGTTGCGGTCTCGGTCTTAGTATCGTCAAGGCAACGGTGGAGCGTCACGGCGGTAATATCAGCCTCACTTCGGTGCCAGGCGCCGGTGCCACTTTTACTGTAGAGTTGGCTGTGGCAAAGAGTTAAGCTCTTTATTCGCGGTTGAAGCTTTTGATGATTTCTGTGTCAGTGGCATTGATTTGTTTTGAAAGAGCGATACCCTTGTCTCGCCACTCTTTTGCCTTAGCCATATCGACTTTAATGCCTTGATCACCATTGGCATAGAGATTTGCCAAAAGCTTGCAAGCATTGGGATTGGTGCGCGCTGCCATTTTTAGCAATGCTTCCGCCTTGACCGGATCTTTACGACCGGCTATGCCGGACAGAAGATAATTGCCGGCGCGGTAGGCATTGCGGCAATCACCTTGGGCTGCCGCCATTAGTCTGTACTTGAGGGCAATAGCCATGCGTTCTGGATCTTTCTTGTCGTTTGAATAGATCGTGCCCATGCGGCATTGGGCTTCAAGATAACCTCGGTCTGCGGCCGATTTCAACCAATATAGGGCTTCGGGGGGAATTTCTCTGCCATTATGGCCGCTTCTTGGTTGGTTGCGGCTGTTGTAGCCGATCAGACCGGATAGTCGGCAGGCCGCCTCGGCATCGCTGGGCGCGGCCATGCGGTAGTACTTTTCAGCAGCTTGGAAGTCAGTGGTGCCGGTCAGCCCTTCTTCCAGCAAGGCTCCCAGGCGCGTGGCACTCTTTAGATCGCCTTTGGCCAGGGCTTGCCGATAGCATTTTTCGGCCAGGGCATAATCTTTTGCTTTTTGGGCCTTAGCAGCCTGTTTGGTTAGTTCTTCAATTTGGGTTTGGCTTTGCTGTTTGGCGGGTGGCTTGGCAAAGCCGGTCAAGCCAGGGCTATCGAGACCCAAATAGACCAGACCCGCACAGGCGAATGAAAATAGATATGCGTAGAATTTTCTCAACGTTGTTACCTTTATGCTGTCTATTTTAGACTTTATGGCACAATAACGACATGTCATTAGATAGTATGTGGTCAGATAACAAGGTACAACGATGAAAGATAAAACCATCAGTGAGAACACAAGCATCGAGCTAATGGAGCGCATTGCTTCGGCGCTTGAGATGATTTGCGAAAAGCTCACCGGTATTGAAGGCAAGATTGAAGATTTGACTTATGAAATTCAATCTCACGGCAGCGCCATGAATGAGTGTTTGGAAGTGGTTGCCCAAGCTTATGAACAAGGTGGCTTTGGCTGCGGAGAATCGGGACAAGATTTGCCCTTCTCGGTGGAAGGACAGACAGAAGGCGGCTGCGGCGGCGGCGGTTGCGGAAGTGGTGGTTGCCATAACTAAGTCGTCTTTGCTCTTGCTTGGCGCACTGTGGCTGGCCGTGCCCGTCCAGGCAGTGCAAGCGCAAGAGTCGGCGCCGGCGAGTCAGAAGATTGTTCTGCCTCGCACCCGCACCAATGCCCTCTTAGAGGTGGGCATAAAGTGCTTGAAAGAGTCTAAGTACGAAAAGGCGCTTGAATGCTTTCAAGCCTCGCTAAAGCATGATCCCGGCAACGCCTATGCCTATTATTTTAGTGCCATTTGCTATAGAGAGCTGGGTGACAAGGAGAGAGCACTTTCCTACCTGCGCTTGACGGCAAGCCGCTTCCCCTCAGAGGAAGTGGGCAAGCTTGCCCGCACCACTTTGAGTGAAGTTTCCAGGCTGACTGCCGCCAACCAGGCAGCCATTGTCTGGCCGGGCACCGGCAGTCTGCCACGGGAAACTTGGGTGCCCTTTCGCCGTCAGGGCAGCGGCATGTATGTAGAAGGCAGTGTAGATGGTCATGCCTGCTCGCTTTTGGTAGATACCGGTGCCGAGCTTTGTTTCTTGCCGCTCAAGATTCTCAAGCGACTTGGGCTGTCCGCTCCAACCGGTAAACCTAATTCGCTTTTGTATGGAGTCGGCGGCGCCGACGCCCTACCGGCTTGGGTCTTTAAAGGGCGCTTGAAGGTCGGCAGCATTGAAAAGAGCAATTTCCCAATCATGGTGGCTGATGTCGGTGTCAATACAGCCATACTGGGGCAGCAGTTCTTTGAAGGTTACGTCTATAGAATTGATACCGCCGGTAATGCTATTGTCTTAGCTCGAAAAGAACAGCCCGCAAATTCTGCCGCTTCTAAAGCTCCGGTCGCGGCCGCGAGTATGGTTGTAGATAAGAGCGGTCGCTATGTCTATCAAGTGCCCTTCAAGAGAAGTGGCCGTTCCTTTATTGTAGCCGTGCAGGTGAATGGCCGCACTCTCGACTTTGTTTTTGATACTGGGGCGGAAGTATCACTTATCAATGCCACGATGGCCAAGCAACTGGGTTTATCGGTGCAGCAGGTTTCAGGTGCCGTCATGAGCGGCGTGGTCGGCAGTACACCTGTGGGCGTCAGCCAGGTAGATTTGAAACTTGGACCGATTGAAAGAAGCGCTATGCCAGTGGCTATAACCGATGCCGTCCAGAGCGGCACATGTTTGCTTGGGCGTGATTTTTTAGGCGATTGGCATTTTGAAATTGATGAGAGTCAGGGGCTCATCAAATTTACTCGTTATTGAAGCGATTGCCTTTAGGAAATGCGAAAGACCGGACCCCGAGCCTTGAAGGGTAGATATCGTCCTTGCGGCAAAAGATAGGCATGTTCGCGTTTGACAATTAGGTTGTCGCAGAAACCGTCGGTGATTATTAGAATCGGGCCCTTCTTTGGGAAGTCTTCCAACCTTTCAATTAGGTCTATGCCCGGCTGCAATATGGTACCGCCACGTCCCCGCACCCTGAGACGCTGGGCAATGGACTCTGCTGCTACATAACCCTCATCATAGGTGGTGGCATCGCAGAAAATCAATCGCACCCTTGGTACATCTCTAGATATGCTATAGCTGGCGATTGCACCTAGAGCTTTGGCAAGAACCTTGCGATCCATTGAGCCGGAAGTATCGAGCAAGACGGCAAAGGTTCTGCCGTCTAGAAGGGTTTCTTCTGGTACATGGCGTGGTCTTGGAATATCGGGGCAGCTGGCCTGGCGCCTACTAGGCCTGGCAAAGGTGCGTCTTTTCTGCAGCGGGGCGAAGAACAGGTCGAACCATTGCGCCAGTTCTACGTCCCAGGGAATTGGTGGCTGACTCAAACCTTCAATTTCTTCGATAAGTCCGGCAGGCAAAAGTCCTCTAGCCATTTGTCGATGATAACTGAGACCTTGGGCTAAACATCTTCGATAGAATTCGTCTAGTTCGGTGCCCCTTGAAGAATAAGAGTAGTCGCCGCAATCGCGGCGTATCATATCGCAGCTGTCTATGCCCCGCAGAGTAGCCAGTTTGCGATATTGCCGCAAGTTCTTGCAGATAAGCAGATAGACCGATTCGGCTGATTGCCCTTTCAGTGAACTGTCATGAAGACCGCCTAGCGCTGGAAATTCGCCTATTCCCATTTCTACCAACCAACCGTTGATCACATAGTCGCACGCTACATTCCAAAGATAAGGGTCTCGCCCTTGCAGACGAGACTCGTGTTGCAGTCCCACATGCAAGAGTTCGTGGGCGATAACGAAACGAGCTTGGGCTTCATTTAGTTTGGCCTGAGGATTGAAATAAATTTCTTTGGCTTCGGAATCGACTGCCGCTACTGAGATATTGAGGCGCTGACAAATGGCAGCATCTTCAATTATATTGAAGGCGGCGGCCATGGCTCCTAAGAGTGGATAGGAGCTGATAAACCATGAGCGTGCTTGCTGCGCGGCAGTGTGCAATTTTTCTGAGGCGCCTAGATAGGGTTCCAGGCCACCGGCGACGTTGACGGCGCTGGTTACAGCGTCCATTAGTCCCTCGCCTAGCAATTCTTCATAGGTTTTGCTGCTGTACTGTCCGCAGTATCCAAGCGGCGCCGAAGCTATGCCTTGAAAGTCGCAGTGGTTGCCACCGGCCGTGCCGAGCCCGCTCAGGTCTGCAGCTATTCCTTGTTCGCAAAAAATTCGGTAAAGTGCTTCTTCGTTTGTGGCTGGAAGTTCAAATTGTCCGCAGGCATATTCGGGCGGTTGTCCCAGCTTTAAGTCTTTGAGAAAACGGGTGACAAAGGCGCAGCAAGCGGCATTCCATTCTCTTTCGTGTGAAACTGCCTTTAAATGTCCAAAACCTAGATGCAAGAGGGCATGGGCCAGCACATAGGTCCAGGTTTGAGTCTCGGCTCGCCTCGTCGGATGGCAGTAAAGTGTACCGCCGGCGGTGGCGACAACATAGCCGTTCGGCGGACAAATGTTATTGTTACCTTTGCTGTTGCACAGATAAACCGAGGCAGCGAGCGGTGCAAACAGTGGATGCTTCTTCAACCTCTGCCAGCCCTCTAAAAGTGCAGCTTCCGCCGGATTAGGAAGATTCTTAGGTTTTGCTTTGGGCGCCATCTTTCCTCTCCACTAGGCGAGGGAGGTCTCTCACCACTTCGACGAGAAACCAAGGTGGCAAGGTCTTGCCGGTTTCGTCTTCGGCTACAACCATCTGGGCTATTTCCAGACTAATTACCGAAAGATCTTTCAGGAGAGCTTTGGCGGTATGGGCGAATTCCCTGTGTCTTCCGGTAATTGCTTCCTTTTCGGTAGGCAGTTCTCGTAGAAGTTGAGTGCGAAAAGATTGGGCTAGAAAGTAGAGTAGGTCTCGGTCTTCGGCTTCAGCCGGCCACTTTATATCTCCCGACAAGATTGCGCTTAGTTTGAAGCGATTCTTCACTTGTTTGTTGAATGCCTTAAACTGGGTGGCGTGTTGCGGCGACAGGCAGCCATAGGCAAGCAATTCGATGACCTTATCGTCTAATTTGTCCCCGTATTCATGCAGGGCGTCGCTGAGCATATGCCAGGAGCGCGGCGTAGAAAATGGTTCTTCATGTTTAGGTGGTTGGGTCCAAAGCTGGTCTGGGCGCATCTGAATATATTCCACCACCAGCGAGTGTATACTGCTCTTTAGGGCCCAGTCGAGCCAGTCACGGTGTGCCACTCGTAAATGTACATGTACCAATCGATTCATCAGAGCTGAAGACATTGGTTTGACAATGGCGCTGTCTTGAGAGCGATTGCCGGCGCCGATGACAATCGAACCTTCCGGCAGTTGGTATTCGCCGATGCGCTTTTCGTGAATTAGGCTGTAAAAGGCTTTCTGCACTTCATGAGAGCAGGCATTAAGTTCATCGAGAAAGAGACAATAAGGATCGCTTCTGGCTATCATCGATGGCGGACAGAAACGGCTGACAGAGTCTATTATCTGCGGTACGCCGATTATGTCTTCGGGGGCGAGCTGGCTGCCCAAGAGCGAAACGCAAGGCAAACCCACAGATTGGGCAAACTGCTGAACGATGGAAGACTTGCCTATGCCAGGCGGTCCCCAGATGAAAACGGGGCGACAAACAGCTACGTTGAGCAGAAAGTCGAATAGTTCGGTCTGGCTGACAGTGACGACTGGGTTCAAGTCGGGCTCCACTTAAGACAAAAGCTGAGTCTTATATACCCAAGCTGTTGGACCGAAAAAGCGGTGGGAGAGAAATTTTACTGATGTTCTTTGCGACCCGCTGCCAGTTTCTCTTCCATTTGTTCTAATGTGACACCTTTAGTTTCAGGGAAGACAAAGAAGACCACCAGGAACTGAACAAGCATCATTGCCGAAAAGAAGTAGAAGGGCAGAGAGCCTGAGGCTTCCGCCACCATGGGAAAGGTGCCTGAGATGAGGGCGTTCATGATCCAGTGTGTGGAGCATCCCAGGCTTTGACCGCGGGAGCGAACCATGGTCGGGAAAACTTCGCTAATATAGACCCAGATTACAGCCCCTTGTGAGAAAGCAAAGAAACCGATATAGGCAATCAAATACCAGACCAAAGATTGCATAAGAGCTTTGTTCTGCATTGTTATCGCCACGCCTAGCAGGCATAGGCACATGCCCACCGAACCAATTAGCAAAAGCTGTTTGCGCCCTAGTTTGTCTATGACCGCCATGGCCAAAAGGGTGAAGACTAAGTTGGTGGCGCCGATGACCACCGCTTGCATGCCGCCGCTAAGCTTGTTATAGCCTGCAAGTGCAAAAATATCGTTGAGATAATAGAGAATGGCATTGATGCCTGTCAGTTGGTTGAAAGCACCGGTGGCGATGGCAAGAAAGATGGGAAAGCGATGTCTTTTGGTGAAAAGGCGCTCCTCTTTGTTGGCTTTCTCTTGCGAGACATCGGCCACTATCGCTTGCAATTCCGCCTCGGCATCACCCATGCTGGTCTTCTGCAAGACTTGGCGGGCTTCTTCTATATGCTCTTTGGCCACCAGCCAGCGGGGGCTTCTGGGAATACCCCAGAGCATGACTAGGAACAAAAGGGCGGGAATACCTGAAACGCCTAGTTGCCAGCGCCATTCATTTAAGCCTAAGGGCAAAAGACCAATCATATAATTGCTGAAATAGGCAAGCAAAATGCCGATGACAATATTGATTTGAAAGAGTCCGACCAGTCGCCCGCGCCAATTTGCCGGGGCTAGTTCGGCTATATAGACCGGACCTAGTACCGAAGAGCCGCCGATACCCAGTCCGCCTAGAAAGCGAAAGAATATCAAGGAAGGTAGATCCCAGGCAAAGGCGCAGCCTAAAGCAGAAGCGACATAGAGAAAGGCCGTAATGCGTAAGGTCTCTCGGGCACCAAGCTTTTCGCCAATCATACCGGCGAAAATGGCGCTCAGAACTGTACCCCATAGAGCACTGGCTACGGTCGTGCCCAGCCAGAAAGAGCTTAATTTGAAAGTCTCGGTGAGAGAGTGGGTGGCACCTGAAATAACCGCCGTATCGAAGCCGAACAGCAGCCCGCCGAGGGCGCCCACCACCGAGCATTTTAGTAAGTAGCCATTGAAACTGCTATTGGTCATATTTACCGCATAAAAACATAAGATATGTAGCAAGAATTATAAGGCCGCAAAAGAGAGCCGGCGCAATCAGTTTGAAACAATTGCCCCCTAAGCTGCAAGAGATGATTTTCTTTCAAGTGCCGGTGAACTTTATGCCTCAAGATGGTAGAGACAACCCTAAGAACGACAGCAAAGACAAAATTGAGCCGGTACAAGATCGCGCCGCTCAGCCATTTTCAGAGTCTGTACTTACTTATTTGCGCGAGACTCCGCCGGTTAAGCCGACTAGTCAGTCTGATTTGCCGCCGGGTTTGGCTAAAGCAACCGACTTACTACCAAAAGAATTACTAAGCAATCCGATTGGCGAATTAAATAGAGGCATAGCCAAGTTAGATAACATTGAATCGATAAAGGTCAGTCGTAACCCTGATGGCAGCAGGCATGTGTCCATTGATTTGGAACACGGACTGTCTGCCCCGGCGCCCAATGTCATGGTCGGCAGGCAAAGACCATTGCGCACACGCATCGACGAGAAAGTCAGTTTTGATGTAAAGAACGACGGTGTTAATTTGAGTTTGTATAACATCAATGGTCTTAGTACCGATGTACAGGGTCCGCTTGGGCGGGTACGCAATAGCCGCACACAGTCGATGACCATCCGTCCTGGTGAGAACGGCTATGTCGATTCGACCGGCTCAGCTAGAGTCTTGGGCAGAGAGATAACCAAGTCGGTGCGCATGGGCAAAGACGTTTTTGCTCCCGATGACTTTATGCATAAGGTTTTAGATGGTGATTTTAAAGATCTGACCGGGGCTTTGCGTCTCTATCAAGACCGTGGTGAAAATCTTGGTTTGAGTATAGACAGAAAAGGCAAAGATAGATTAGATATAACCACTGATGGTGGCAAGCCGGGGCAGAAAAGACAGTTGCAGTTGAACACTGAACTGAAACATTTAGGAGTAACGGTTAGTGGCCTGGAACTGGATAATATCGTTTCTGCCAGTCTGAAAAGCGGCAACAGTGTCGGTCTTGAGAATATCAGCGGCATCAAGGCCCAGGTGGAGAAGTCTATTTTTGGTCTGAAGACGGCAATGTCGATTACCCCTGAGCGCATGACTGTAGAAAATGTAAATGGTGAACCAGCGCTGCGCTTTGACCTGAAGATTGGCAAAGAGCCTGCTTCCTTTACTGTGCCTGTGCGGAAACTGAGAGAGGAGGCAGCAAAGAAAGTCGCCAGTTAAAGACCAAGTAAATGGAAGAATAAGCTAAGAGCAGACTAGACTAGGAAATTTTGACTAATCAGTCTTCTAATACAAATTCGCGGCGACCTTTGACTATGGTGCTTTGAAAAAACTGCATGGCATGTTTGAATTCTTCATCGTTGCCAAAGATATGACCGCCGCCTTTTACTTTGATCAAGCGGCAGGGCACGCCTTTCTCCTTTAGTTTGTCGTAGAGTTCCTGGCTCTGGGCGAAGGGAACGACATCATCGATATCGCCATGTACGATTAGAAAGGGTGGGTCGTCGGAGGTGATGAAATTGACTGGACTGGCTGCTTTGGCTAAGTCAGGTTTCTCGGTTTCGCGACCGCCTAGAAACTTAGCCAGCGGACCGTTTTTGTCGTCCCAGTCTATTTTTGTGCGTGAACCGGACTGTTCCGAAACAGTCATCAAATCGCTCAGTCCGCACCAATTAAGGACTGCCTCCACCGAAGATTCTTTGTTTTCAGCGCTATTGGTCGTGCCCAGAAGTGAAGCCAGATGTCCGCCGGCAGAAATTCCCCAAACACCGATGCGGTTGGTGTCGATGCCCCATTTGCTGCCGTTTTTGCGCAGATAGGCGATAGCTTTTCGACAGTCTTCTATTTGGGCTGGGAAAATTGCTTCGGTGGAAAGTCTGTAATTGATGCTGGCCAGGGCGAAGCCGTGCTGGGCCATCAAAATTCCGGGGCTGTCTTGTTTGTCTCCTTGAATCCAGGCGCCGCCATGGATGAAGACAATCAGGGGCAAAAGCTTATTTGGTTTGGTTTCGGTCGGCAAGTAAAGATCGAGACTTTGGGCGGGGTTTGTACCACCTTCGTAATTGATGTCTTTGACGATACGCACTGAAGCCGGTCCTGTATCTTCGTGACCTTTGGTGACAAAAGGAATAGCAGCAATCAAGCAGACTGTAAAGATAATGAGAATGGTGCGAGTTTTCATCAGTCTTTGTAGTTTTCCAACTCAATAAAGAGTTCTTTCATCGATTGGTGGCGGTCTTGCGGATGTTTTTTCAGTGCCTTGAAAATAGTTCTTTCGAGTTTAAAAGGAATGGGTATGTTGGGACAAATTTCTTGGAATTCTTTGGGTTTATCTGATATGTGGCGGCTCATTGTATCGGCCGAAGTTGTCCCCAGTATGGGTAGGCGTCCGGACACCGAATGGTACATCAACACTCCCATACAATAAACATCGGAACGGGGGTCGAGACGGTCGCCCATTACTTGTTCCGGGCTCATATAGGCCGGGGTGCCAAGAACTTGTCCGTCCATGGTCAGTTTCTTAGAATTATTTCGGGGCTCGTTCACATATTTGGCAATGCCGAAATCCACCAGTTTGACAAATTCCGGATTCCAGCTGGTGCGAAGCAGGACAACGTTTTCCGGCTTGATATCGCGGTGCAGAATGCCCTTACTGTGAGCGTGTTCTAGGGCGCTGCACATTTGCAGAAAGATTTGTACGGCTCTTTCTACCGGCAGACGTTGGTGGCGGCTCAAGACTTCTTTCAGGTTGACGCCTTCGATGTAGTCCATAACCAGGTAGGGTGTTTTCTGCTTGGAAAAACCGAAGTCATAGACGGTGACTATGTTGGGGTGGCTCATCGAACTGGCCGCCTGGGCCTCTCTTTGAAACCTGAGGAAATTGGTTTCATCTTTATCGACGTCTACTTCGCCGAAAAGAATCTTGACTGCCACAGTTTTTTCCATGACCAAATGCCGGGCTTTATAGACAACGCCCAAGGCTCCTCTGCCCACTTCGGCGAGGATTTCATATCGATCGTCCAGGACCGTCCCGATTAATGTGTCCTTTGGCAAACTTCCAATCCAAACCAATCCAGACTAGTTTAATCCAAACTAAATGCCAGGCACAAAGGCACTAGTCTGCTAAAGTGCCGCCAGCTTAGATTTTACCCCGTTTGGTCCAGTCTATGTCTGTCAATTGGAAATTCCTAAATTTGCCACAATCCAGGTTGTCGGATATGGTTAACAAAGACAGCTTAAAGGAGCTTAGTAATCATGGTTCAGCCGGATGAAAAACCCAGATTGAACAAAGAGATAAATAATTCGGATATCGAGCCTCCGGTGATGTCCCCAAGTAGAACCATCATTTTCGATAAGCCTATCGCTACTAATCTGGCCTTGGCAATTTGTTATGCACCCTTGCCTGTTGTCGGCATCGCCGCCAGTGTGCTGGTCTATATGTCGCCGTCTGATAATGCTCGGCTTGCCAAGTTTCATGCTGTTCAGTCTTTAGCGCTGACGGTCGGCTTCACCATAATTTCAATGGTGGTGGGCGGCATCGGTTCTACTCTATTGCCTATTCCCATCATTGGTGGGGTTTTGGGCACGTTGATTTTGTTGGTCAATATGTTGGCCTCGCTCGGCTATCTGGCTTTGAGCGTGGCTCTTGCTTATAAGGCTTATCAAGGTAAAGATGTTCGGCTGCCCTACCTAAGCCAATATGTAGAGGCGTTCGTAAAATAGAGATAGCTTCTTGCCTGTTGCTTAGTTGAAATATCGTTTTGTTTGTGTTGTGATACCGCCGGTGGTGAGCACCCGTCTAGAGAGAGCTGAGAGAAATGGATAGTCTGACCAAAATTTTCGATACAAAAAAGGTGAAAGTACTAGCCGGCGATATTCCTCCCGGTGACTGGGAATATAACGGCGGTGTGCTCTGGGGTGGTTTTGACCAGATAAACATCACGAGCGATTTGACCAAAATCGAAGTAAAGACCGAAGAGTCGGCCAAGCATCTCGCCCAGACCTTGGGCTGGGCGATTGCCGGCAGTTTAGTCATGGGGCCCCTGGGCTTACTGGCCGGTGCCACAATGGGCGGCAATCGCAAAAATGTTTGTGCTATGTGCGAGCTTTCTGATGGACGCAAGTTCTTGGCCATAATGGACTCCAAGATATTTCAGCAGATGCTTGCCGCGACAATGAGCAAGTGACAAGCAAGCAATTAGTCGAGGCGATTATGAATCGGCGCTTAGAATAGGCTTGCAAAGTAAACCTTTATAGCTTTGTGAGATGCATTTATAAATCGAGGGCAAACTGGCTGAGGCTGTATCGGCCGGTCTTGCTTCTTGCCGGTTCTATGCTTATGCGCTTCTTACTATTTACCTGATGGAAAATCGCTAAATTCAAATAGAATAAAGCGATACTGCATCAAACTGGAGTCCTTTTGAATACTTCAAGCACTGAGTCAAAAATGACTATGACTGCACCCTTTCCCGCTCTTGCGTACCGCGGTAAGCCAGCCCTCGTCAAGATAAGCGCAGTTGGTACGGCCGTGCCTTCGCGTCGTCTTACTAATTTTGACCTGGAAAAAATGGTGGAAACATCAGACCAGTGGATCACCGAACGTACAGGTATCAAAAATCGCTATATCGTTTCGGAAGGCGAGACCTGCTCGGATCTTGGTGCCAAGGCTGCCCTTGAAGCTTGTAAGAAAGCGGGTGTAGACCCTAAAGATATCGAGCTTATTGTCTTCGCCACCATCACCCCAGACATGATGCTGCCTGCCACCGCCTGTCTAGTGCAGCATAAGATCGGTGCTCCCCATGCCTGGGGGTTTGATCTTTCCATCGCCTGTTCGGGCTTTCTTTATGCTTTGCAGGTCGGCGCCCAATTTATTATGAGCGGTTGCCACAAGAATGTTCTGGTCATTGGTATGGATGTCATGTCCAGTATCGTCGACTATACAGATCGCCAAACTTGCATTATTTTTGGCGACGGCGGTGGTGCTGTACTATTGCAGCCTTCAGAAAGTGAAGAAGACGGCTGTTTTATCGATTATTTGCATGAAGTAGACGGTTCGGGCGGGGATTTCCTTTGTGTGCCGGGCGGCGGTAGCAAACATCCTTCCAGCCACAAAACAGTAGAGAATCATGATCACTTCGTCAAACAAGATGGTCCCGTCGTTTTTAAGTTTGCCACTAAACGCATGCCCGATCTCTGTGTGCGTCTGCTTGAGCGCAACAGCCTTACCGGTCAAGACGTAGATGTTTTTGTGCCCCACCAGGCCAATTTGCGCATAATTAAGTCTGCAGTTGAGCGTCTTGGCATGCCGATGGAAAAAGTTGTGATCAATATTGAGGAGTATGGTAATACCACTGCTGGTACCATACCGCTGGCTCTGGCTACCGCCCTTGACTCTGGTCGGCTCAAGAAAGGCGATCTGGTTCTATTTGCGGCCATGGGGGCCGGACTTTCCACCGGTGCTTCTCTGATTCGCTGGGCCTATTAGGCTAGTGCAGTCGTCCACCGCGATAGAGTCTGGCTGCCAGTATCTTAAGCAGTGACTCGCCGTCGAAAGGCTTGCGCACATAGTCAATTAGATGTGGATTGTTGATCGAGTGTCCGGGATTTTCTGCCCCGGACAGCACCACCACCGGTGTAGCCAGGTCTGATTGTCTCGCGTGCAGCCAGTTGATGAAGTCGATACCATTGCCGTCTGGCAGGTGGATGTCGGCGAAGATTAGGTCGAAATGCTCGCTTGTGGCATAGTCTTTTGCCTGCGCCACTGAGGCTGCTCTTTTGGTTTGGAAGCCTTTCCTGCCCAGAAAAGCTTTTAGTAGCATGGCTATCGAGTCGCTGTCTTCCAAAATAAGCAACCGTGCAGGCTCGCAGGGTAAGGTATTGGTAAGCGTTATTGACTGTTCTTTGACCAAATCGGGCAGGTTTTTCGTCATCGAGCCGGGGCGTGGAATCGTGAACCAGAAATGGGCGCCCTCTCCAGTCTTGCTTTCCACTCCGATCTCACCTTGCATTTCTTCCACCAAGGCTTTTGATATGGCCAAACCTAGACCAGAGCCGGTATTCTCTTCATTTTCCAGTCGCGATAGTTGCTGAAAGAGTCCGAATAGTTCGCCTTTCTCGTTTTCCTTAATGCCCGGTCCCTGGTCTTTGACCGAGAATTTCACCTTTTGCATGTCGTTGTTTTCGTCTTGCAGTAAGATGACCCCTACTAAGACTTGGCTGCCTTGGGGGGTAAATTTGATGGCGTTTGAGATGAGATTGGTCAAAATCTGAATGAGACGATCTCTGTCGGCGAGACAGTCGACTGGCTCTGCCTTTTCCAATAGAACTTTGACACTTCTTTGTTCACTATAGGCTTTCAGTGATTCAATAGTATGCAGCACGATGTCGACTGCATTCACCACCGAAGTTTTCAGTTCCAGCTTTTTGGCTTCCAGTTTGCGAATATCCAAGATGTCGTTGATTAGCCTGATCAGGCGGTCGCAGTTTTCTCTGGCCACTGTGGTGTAATCGATGGTTTCTTGATTGTTGCCGCCTTCCAAGCCGCCTTCTATTAAGCCGAGTGCGGCGCGAATAGCCGTCAGGGGTGTGCGCAGTTCATGCGAAACAGTAGCGTAAAACTCACCTACTCGTCTTTCTACTTCCTTCTTTTCGGTGATATCGTGGGCGATACCGCACAATCTAATTGTTTTGCCGCTTTCGCTCTTTACCGGAAAGACCCTCGACCAGAGCCAGCGTTGGCTCTCAAGACCGATTTCGGGCAAGGCGCGCTCGGGCGGACGTCCCTTTATGCGAAATTCTATATCTTTACCTGTGTCGGCAATATTGGGGTCTTGCAGGGTGGCTTGCACTCGGTCTAGATCTTCTGGATGAACTTCACTGTAGAATGTCTCCGGGTCTCTGTAAAGGTCCTGACAGGTGCCTTTGAAGAACTCTTCGTAGGCGGGGGAGGCATAGAGAAAGCTGCGGCTCTCTAGGTCGAAGATCCAAAAGACCTCTCTGATATTTTCTGCCAATTGTCTAAACATGGCTTCGCTGGCTTGAATTTTTCTTTCGTAGGCCAGTCTTTCTTGTTCGGCTGCCTTTATCTGATCGATGTCGCGGTGTGAACCAGCCATGCGCACTGGTCTGCCCATACTATTCCAGATTGCTTGACCGCGGGCTGATATCCATTTGTATTGCCCGGCTTTTGTCATCATGCGAAATTCGACGTCGTAGGGTGTCTTTCTTTCAATATGATTTTGCACCTCGTCCATGACCCGCGGGTAGTCTTCCGGATGGCAAAGAGAGCGAAAAGCGTCGAAGTTATCTTCCAATTCAGTTTCTTCAAAGCCCAGTTGTTCTTTGTATCTCGATGAATAAAAGACTTCGTTAGAGAGCAGATCCCAGTCCCAAATGCCGTCGTTGGAGCCGGTGATGGCCACATAATATCTCTCCTGGGCTTTGAGATAGGCTTCATTGGCTTCTATGCGGTCAACGAATTGGCCAATTTGCAAGCCAATAGAATTGAGAACTGAGATTACGTCTTCGTTTTGTTTAATTAGCTCGGCGCTGAAGAAGGCCATCAAGCCCCAACTTTTTTTGCCGATGTTTATAGGAAAAACCAGGGCGCTTTTATAATTGCGTGCCAGTCGCGAGTCGGTTTCATTGAATATTGTGCTGTTGCGGCTTAGACTGAGATTTTCACATTTGCCTGAAAACCAACTGGTGGCAGGAAAGCCGGCGCCAATAATCATTGGTATAGAAACCGAACGGGCAAGCAGATATTCATGCTCTTCACGCTCATCGGCGACGAAAACGACTCTGTCCAGACGATTGCTCTTTTCGTCGGCTTTCCAAACCAAGCCGCAGTCATAGTCGAGCAGCAATTTGATTCTTTCGGTCAGCTGGCTGAGGGCTTGTGAAATACTGCCGGCACCAACTAAAAGCATGGTGGTTTCGTATTGCAAATCTCTCAGCAGGGCGCTGCGTCTTTCTTCGGTGACATCGGCTGCAAAGATTACAAAGCGGCCCTGTTGCTGCTTGCAGATGCGCAGCAGAATTGACCTCTTGCTTCCTATCTTGTCATTGGCATGAAAAACTTGATTGACTTCGGCTATTGATTCCCTTTCCATAGTCTCCAGCGTTTCGCTGGCCGCTTCGCCGTAATGGTCTGATAGTTTTGAGCCGATATAAGAGTCTTCCGACAGCCCTAGAATTGCTTGGTCAGCTCTGTTGGCAAAGATTATCCGACCTTCTTGGTCGACCACGGCAAGCGGCATCGGTGCTGTTTCGCAGAAAGTCTTAAAATCCAGCACCGGTACTTCGCCAGATTCTTTGAAAGATTCTTTGAAAGATCTTTCAGAAGTCTCTTCAAAAGATCTGTCAAAAGTCCCGGGCTGGAGCTTTTTCTTCTGGTCGGTGCTGTCTTCCATGCTGGACCACGATTGGAGTCTAGCTTTGTTGTGCCCAATTACATAAAAATCTATGTTTCCCACCAGCTTTTATGGGCACATTTATCTTGTCTCTTGTCTCTATTTTGGACTTTGGGTTTTGATAATAACGAGTGCTCTATGCCGGAATTTGTTGCTCTTGCCCTCGACACCACTGGTATACGCAAGAAAGGTGACCAGATAGTTGAAATCGCCCTATTGGTCTTTGACGACAAGGGTGCAGAAATTGAGCGGTTGGATAGTTTACTTCGTCCCCTTGGTGATTTGAGTTTGGGACCAGAGTATGAGCACGCACCACCTTTCAATGTGGTTGCCCCCCTGCTTGCTGCGACCATAGACGGGCGTATTCTGGTTTGCCACAATCCCACCTTTCAGTTGGGTTTCTTGTCTGCGGCCTTGGCTGAAAGCAATATCAAAATCGACAATCTTGCTTGTCTCGGTCTGATTGATTTGGCTTATCGCTTTGGTCCAAGTGACAGGCGCTTGGTTTTCTGTCTG
This sequence comes from Obscuribacter phosphatis (SeqCode), assembly GCA_017303615.1. Classification (GTDB taxonomy): domain Bacteria; phylum Cyanobacteriota; class Vampirovibrionia; order Obscuribacterales; family Obscuribacteraceae; genus Obscuribacter; species Obscuribacter phosphatis_A. The sequence continues at coordinate 49,646 of JAFLCK010000009.1, read as the reverse complement.
AAGCATTTCGGACTTTGGCAGCCTGAGATGGAAGAAGATCTAGAGCGCCAGGCGCCGATTTCTAGAGCTCAAGCAATTGAGAAACTGACCCCTCGCTATTTGCAGTTGGCCGAATATGAAGGGCTAAGCCTTGCCGATCTTGGCGTATCCGGGGTTTGCCGTTTATCTGGTTTCTCCTCTTTAGGCGGCGGTGACCAGAAAGCGGTTCTCAGTCGCAGCGGCGCCCACCGTATTGTCTCTGGTGGGCTGCAAGTTCTCACCAGTAACTTGCCTCCGGCTGCCAGCGCCAGCATCGCCAGCTATTACCAAAAGCTCGATGAAGTTTTGGCCGATGGTGTCATAACCCTAGATGAAGCCGACGCTCTGATGTCGATTGCTCTGTCCTCGGGGTTGAGCCGTTTGCAAATCGAATCTTTGCATCAAAAATATCTGCGCGACATGATTCGTCTTTGTTTTTCCGGGGGCGTCAATGTCGCCCCTGACAGTCCCCGCATTGCCGAAGTTGCCAAATGCCTGGGGATTGCCGACCGGGAGCTGAAAGAAATAATCAGTCAAGCCCATGATTCTCCTCGCTCTGCCTGGTCAATTTATGATGTTGAGGCGAGTAAACTGGCCGGTAAGACCATCAAGTTTGCTTCTGCACCCGAGGCCAGTATGCAAGGGCGTCGTCTCAGTCTGGAAGAAGCCTTTGCCTCGGCGCAGAAGACCGGTCTGGCGCCGGTGCGCGATCTGCGCAAGTCTTTAGATTTTTTGGTCTGCAACCAATCTGCCTTCAATGGACCGGAAGCCGAGGCCGCTAGAAAACAGGGTACTCAGGTCTTAATCGAGCCGGTATTTTGGAAAATGGTCGGAGTTAAGGTTGACTAGAGGTACCTAATGGTGATTTCACCATTGTTTTCTCTTGCTGCCATAACTAGTATCGATGGATAGTTTGCTTTAAGTAAGGCACTATCTGGAGCGGAGGCGGTACGCTTGGATAAGTTTGTCGGCGACGAGGGCCCCTCGCCTGAACGGGCTTCGCAAGAGTCTGATCTTGCGCCTACTAGTAAAGTAAACCTGCTAGATTTGAAATTGCAGGCTGGTCGTTTGGCGACTGCTTCAGGGGTTGCCGAGCTTGTATCTAGAGAGCAGGTGTCTGAGAGTGCGACCAAGCCCTTAGATGCAAAATCATCAACAACCTCAATAGTTAATGGCTCTGAGCTGCCTCGCCGGCCCGAATCACTGCTTGGTCATGCTCGAGATGTCTTTGCCTATAACTTGGTGCAGGCGCCGCTCACCGGTGCGTCCCAGTTGAGCGATAAGATATTGGGAACAAGTTTTGAAAGCAAATCGCAGATCTTCAATGCCCCAGCTGCAGCGGAAAGAGGCAGTGCCGCTTGGACGGTAGAAGTAGCTGCGGCAGTAACAGCGGGAGCCGTTCCCATGCTGCTTTTCCACCGGGCAGTCGGACCTGGGGCTGTCACCAAAATGGAACTGATGGGTAATTATGGTCTTAAGACAGCTCTGCCTTCTGTGGGTAAGGCGGCCGCAGCCGGTGCTCTCTGGGGTGGAGTGCTTACTCCCACTTATGGTGAACAAAGCGGCGGTCAGTCTTTTTGGTATGAGCGGGCTGCCAACGCTGCCTCTACGGCTCTTGCTTTTGGTGCTCTTACCGCCGGCACAATGGGCATGAAGCGCAGCGGCAATGCTCTTTTGCGAAATGATTTGGTGAGCGCCACCACTAGCGGTGCAGCAGCGGGAGTTTTGGCGGCAGATTCGCGCTCTCTTTTGCTCAAGGGCGATTTTGCCGGCAGCGATGAGAGGGCTCATGCCGCCAGCACCTTTGCTCTCGGCGGCTTGATGCTCGGCGGCGCCACCCGTGCTTATGAAGCAATTAGACCGACAAGCGGCATCAGAGGTGTACGCACAGCGGAAGATATGAAGCATCTTGCCGATACAACTATTAAGGCTGGACATCCTGAGCGTTATGCCTTTGAGCCTGACCAGAGAATTCCTGCTAAGGCAGAGGTTTTGGCTGCTGAAAATAAGGTGCATCCAGAATGGCACAACCGGGCCTCGGTGACTGTGCGCAATGAGATTGACGCCAGTGCGATGCCGGTAGACGCTAAGAAGCTTGTAGTCTCTGGCTTTCAAGAATTGTCTTATGGCTTGGAAGCTTTACACACTAGACCTGCGCAAAAACCGATTGTTGTGGTTTATGGTTCGGCGCGTTTCAAAGAAGGCGATTTCAGATATGAGCGAGCTCGCTATATTGGCGGTCGTGCCGCCCAGGAAGGCTATGACGTTATGACCGGGGGAGGACCCGGTACTATGGAAGCGGCTAATCGCGGTGCATATGAAGCCGGTGGGAATTCTATCGGCGTGGTCTTGAAGTTGCCTCATGAGAAGCGCGGCAATGGCTATCAAACCATGACTCTCAAGCACCGTAATTTTTTCACCCGCATGGAGGTCTTGAAGCAGGGCGATGTTTTTGTGGTGGAGGATGGCGGCATCGGAACCGCCGCCGAAGCCCTCGATACACTAACCCATATTCAGACCGGTAAGTTGAAAGAGGCGCCTGTCTATTTTGTAGGCAAACAGAATTATAGGCATCTTGAGAATTGGCTGGCAGAGATGGAGAAGAATGGCACTATATCGCCGCAAGATAGGCATCTCTATCGAATGGTCGATAATCCGGATGATATCTTTGCCGATCTGGCTAGGCGCAGACAAGCAGGACAGTAGAGCCCAGTCAATCTATAATAACAATGCATGTATATAGTTTCGATTGTTCAAGGCTTTAGGCTGCTTTTTCAAAGGCGCAGCTTGAGCTTGGCTTATCGCCAAAGTCTAGTTTGTTGTCAGAGCTTGGCGGTCGTTCCTGCTTGGGCGCTCTCTCTTTTGCTCACTCTCTGCCCCCTTTTGTTTTGCCCAGCTCAGGGCAAAGGTCAAGATCAGACAGTCCAACTCAATAAGTTGGCCGTCCATGCTAGGCAGTCCACTGTTAAGGCGAAAGTGCTAGGCAATAAAATGACGCCCCAGCAAGCCAACGATTTTTTTGATGAAGCTGATGAGCTTATCGATAGAGGTTTGGAGGGAGAGGCGCGAGAGCTGCTCTTGGCTGTATGTGCCACTAAATTGGTTACAGCTCGGCATTTTCGCTTACTGAGCCGGACATATAAGTCTGAAATGGGAGATACCGAAAAAGGTCGCCCTGCTAATTTTTATTTGGACAAGGCCTTAGCTCTGGATCCCAACTATAGCGAAGCTTGGATGGAGAAAGCTAAGTTGTCTTTGATAGACGGGGATGTCGATAATGGACTGAAGTTAATCGACCGAGCCCTAACTTGCAAGCCTCCTGATTCGGGCTGTGCCCACGTTAAGGCCAATCTCCTGGCTACGAAAAAACGATTCAAAGAAGCTTTGCCATGGATAGAACAGTCCGCCCGATTCGACCCCGATTCGGCTTCGGTCTTTAGAGACAAAGGGACAATTTTAGAGAACCTCAATCGCTATGATGAGGCAATCGCTGCTTACAAAAAGGCTTATCAGATTAAGCGCCAAGACTGGACGATTTTTCAGATTGTAAGGTGTCTGGAAACTCAGAAGAAGTATGCTCAGGGAATTGAGGTCTTGAGCTTGCTTATCAAAGATAATCCCAGTGATGGCGAGGCTTTTCGCACTCGGGCTCGGTTGAAGGTAAAGAACAAAGATCTTGCTGGTGCCTTGCGTGATATCAGCCAGACTATCGAGTTGGAGCCGACCGCCACTAGTTATTTGGAAAGAGCCAAGATTTATAAGCAGATGGGAGATCAAGCCCATGCTGATGCCGATCTTAAGAAGGCAAAGAATATCTCTGATTCGCCTTTCTAGACCAGCGCTCTTTGTCTGAGTGTTTTTGTTATTACCTCCTCCCATTCATCCTTAATTCACTTGCAAATTCCCTAGGCTCAGCCTTTTCGTACTGTAGGAGAAACGACTTGGATTCTTTGCTCTTAGTCTAATAAGAGATGGTTCTTGTTGGCGCGGTATTGTGCAGAACGGCTTCACTTTAGGTTTGGAGTTATGCAGTCCGTGGGCAGCTCTTTAAAGGTGGTGCGCTATAATACGCTTTGAATCACAGCTACAACCCTCGGTAGAGCCGATCTTCGATCGAGATTGAGAGCTCACGGACAAGGTATTTTCTCAACGTTAGGGAGGGCCAATGGGCTATGAGATCCAAGCAGTAATTGCAAAGATAAGCACTCTTTCTTTACTGGTGCCTTCAAGTAAGTACGTTAGGATCGTGTCCTTAGAGCAAGGTTATGGACTGGTGCCACTAGTCGATGAATTGTTTGAGGAATTGCATTCTGTTGGTCCAGACTGCATTGCCCAGTCTGATCCATTGGACGGATTCTGTAAATTGTCGAAACCGGTCATTGCGCAACTAGAGATGTTGTCGAATTTAGGTGCGGTAGCTTATGTCGAAGCTGAATTCTTTGGAGGCATGGGCGGACAATCGTCGATAGCATGGATAAATGGTAGCGTCAGTTTCGGACCGGAACACGCCGAAGATGCTATCAATAAGGTTTTGCTCCACTTGGGTGTGCAAGCAAAAAGAAAGCATGACGAGTTTGACAGCCTAGGGCTTGGGCGATATCGGCATACTAAATCATGGTTCAACACAGAGCGAAGAAAGCCATAGTTTTTTTGATTGTGAGAAGCTGAAACTGTCAATTTGCCGCGCTCTCATGTGATGGGGCTGCCTATACAAGTGGCACTGCAGATGGTGCTATATGGCTTCTTGGCAGCTGCTGCGTTTTTGAGGCGTCATTACAACAAGCTATAGAAGCTGTTCATAACTGTATATACGTTCGGCTTAGTCGCCAAGCTTTGACTGGTTCAGGCTCCTGGCAAGCTTTGCCAATGCAAAAGATGGCTTTCCTTCCCCTTCTTGGAGGTGGCAAAAATATCTGAAAAATATTCTTTGGGGTAGTTCTCTTTTGTCTTACATTCGGTAGAATAAATAGCACGAACGGTGAGCGTTGACTCGACGAGTTCAATGCTTTGAGCCGAAGGGCAAATCGGAAACGTCAGGTCTGCGCAGACCGGAAACTGTAGATTGTGGTCCGCTTACTGCAAATGCTGACTATTTGCAGAAGAAATATTGAGTCCGAGCGAAGCGTAAGTTTCGAAAGACTGTCAGACAATAGCTAAAACACCACCGCAGTTGATTCTGGGTGGTGTTTTGGTTTTTCTATTTAATCTGCAGTTAGGGCTATGCTAGCTATTCAGTCACGCCAGAACTAACTCAGCTAATCTGTTGTCGGCCTAGCCAAATCAAAGGTGTCTCTTGTGGTGCAATATCTATTGCCGCCCATGCGACCGACCAGATCGAGAGCCTGCATATCGATACGGTTGCCCTGCATTAGCTCGTCATCGATATGCATGCAAAGTATTTCGCCCAAAACCAGGTTGCCGGCACCTGGCAGTCTTGCTAGTTCTATATGTTCGTATAGATTGCACTCAAAGCTAACAGGACTTTCTTTTACTCTCGGCGGTAGTACCATATGTGATGGCGTCGCCGTAAGATCTGCTCTCTCAAATTCGTTCACTTGCGGTGCAAATTCGCCGCTGGTCAGATTCATTTTCTCGGCCAAGGAACGGCTTACTAGATTGATAACGAATTCCCCTGTTGTCTTTATGTTGGCCAGGGTGTCTTTGTCGACCAAAACTAGTTCACCGGCTTCCTCAATTACCTTAAAGCCGGGCGAAAAAATTAGAATAGGCGGCTCGTTTGAAAAGACATTGAAAAATGAAAATGGCGCCAGGTTGTAAACGCCTTGCGGCGAAACAGTGGAGACCCAGGCTATCGGCCTAGGAAAAACTGTGGCGGTAAGCAAGCGGTAACGCTTATCAATACTAGTTTGGGCAAAATCAAAAAGCATTGAGACAGTATACTAGACAGGTTCAATCGATGAATAAAAGCGCCGTCTTCTCAAGCGGCGATTCTTGACTATTGAGACAAATGAGAAAGCCAGTAATCATGCCTATTTTGATCGCCTTGTTTCTTTCCTTATCTTTTCTAGCTGCTCCTGCTTTAGCTATTGATAAAGCTTTTGCCGGCCGGGTCAATAGAGTGGTGCAAAAGGCGATCAAAGAAGACCAAACCATTGTGGGCTGCGTTGTTATCGTGGCTGAGCGAGGCAAGCCCGTTTATCGCAAAGCCTGGGGCTATCTAGATCGCGAAGCCGGGCAGAAAATGCCTGTGCACGCCATCTTTCGTCTGGCTTCGATGACCAAGCCCATAGTTGCTGCGGCTGCCTTGCGCCTCTGTGAGGAAGGTAAGTTATCGCTTGACGATGAGGTGAGCAAGTGGCTTGACTTTCAGCCCAAGTTGGCAGACGGCAGCCTTGCTTCAATCAAGATTCGGCACCTGATGAATCATACAGCTGGGCTTGATTACTGCTTTCTGGAAAAATCAGATGGTCCCTATATCAAAGCCGGTGTCAGCGATGGTCTTGATTTTCCTGGGCGCTCGATGCAGGAAAATTTGGCAAGAATAGCTTCTGTGCCTCTGTTGTTTCAGCCTGGTAGCGATTGGCGCTATAGTGTCTCTTCCGACGTGCTTGGGGCAGTGCTCGAGAAGGTGACAGGTGAAAGCTTGCCGAACGTCATCCAAAAATATGTTACTTCTCCCTTGAAAATGCAGAGCACTGATTTTTCTATTTCACCGTCTCTTGGCGGCGATGCGCTTGATCGTCTGGTTATTCCTTATCGCGACGGCAAGCCTCCTCGGCGCATGGGCACTGCTTGCGATGTACCTTTCCCCGGCGGCGGTAACTTGCACTTCGTTCCCGCTCGACTATTCGATAATAACTCTTTCTATTCCGGTGGTGGCGGTTTGATCGGTACAGGCGATGACTATCTGAAGTTTCTATCTAGTATTGCCGGTAGTGGCAAGGCTTTGCTTTCTGCTGCCTCGACTGCCGCAATGGTCTCTTCTCAGACAGGTGATATAAAGCTGAAAGGGCAACCAGACGGTTGGGGCTTTGGTTATGGCTTTGCCGTCTTGAAAGACCGCGATCTTGCTAAAAGCCCCCATGAAAACGGCACATTAAAATGGGGTGGCGCCTACGGACATTCTTATATGGTTGATCGTAAGAAAAACCTCATAATCATTATCCTCACCAATACTGCCATAGAGGGCACTCTCGGCAAATTTCCCCGTGATGTAAGGGATGCTGTCTATGGTGTGACCAAGTCTGAACCGGGCACTTAACTATTTTTAGCTTTATCCTAAAGATAAACCGATATCGGTGGGAAAATAAGGACGTCAGTAGTGCGTTAGTGAATCGGGCGGATGAAAAGACTTAAGGGCTTGTTTTTGATTATCTCTGTTCTAATGGCTGGTGCAGGGCTTGAACTCTTGCAACCGGTGAGGGCTCAGAGTACTTCGGAGCAAAGCCAACTGGATGGATTTGCCTTAAATCGTCCCATTCGGGATAAATGGGCTCTGGTGGTCGGCATTAGTGAATTTGCCAATCCTAGTCTAAATCTCAAATATTCAGCTAAAGACGCCCAAGATTTTGCCGATTATCTAGTCAAAGAAGCCGGCTTTGCTCCCGATCATGTGCGACTTTTGCTCAATAAAGAAGCCACTGAAAGACGCATTCTTTCCGAATTGGGGGATAAGTTTTTGCCGCGAACGGCGCATCCGGATGATTTGGTTGTGCTCTATATCTCAACCCATGGCAGTGGTGCCGATCTCGATGTGGGCGGGCAGAACTACTTAATTGCTTACGATACCGATGTGGATGATTTGTATACCACAGGCATTCCCATGCAAAAATTGGCTTCAGACATAAAGGAAAGAGTGCACTGCGATCGTGTTGTCATTTTTCTCGATGCCTGCCATAGCGGTGCTACTCGTACCGAGTCAAAAGGGCTTAGTCGGACCGGCATCGATGCCGGCGAACTGGCTGTGGGCTCGGGGCAGATGGTCATAGCCTCTTCTTCTGAAGACCAAGTTTCTTGGGAAAGCAAGAACGGTAGCAACGGGGTATTTACCGCCAATCTTTTGGAAGCTTTGCGCAAGAAAGGCAAAGAGACCACCATTGGCGAAATGTTTAGTGAACTGAAAGAGCGAGTGCAGGAGCAGGTATTGCGAGAGCGCGGGCGCATGCAAACACCGGTGCTGGAAAGTAAATGGAAAGGTAATGACCTGTGTATAGCAGCGCAACCGGTCAATAGGCGCCCCGGCTTGCCGGAGGTGAAATCTTCTTCTACCAAGGTCGGCTCCTCTATAGCTTTATCACAGCCGCCAGTTTCGCAGCAGCCAGTTCAGGAGAAGCCGATACAGGAGAAGCCGATACAGGCGGCGTCAGTTTCGCCGCTGCCAATCTCGCAGAGACCTGCTGAGAAAGTCGAGAAACCTGCAGCGGCTTATGTTAAGCCTGGCATCTTGATCGTGCCGGGGACATCGGTGGGTAGAAGTCGGCTTGGCATGAGTCGTGAAGACGTAGAGAACATATTGGGACGACCGACCAGCGAGGGCGCCGGTTCAATCACTTATCGCACCGCTGATCGGCGTTATTTCCTTTCTTTGCGCTTCAGCGAAGGCAAAGTGAGTGAAATAGCCTTTTCTTCCCCAGCCTTTCAAACGGCTTCTGGTCTCGGCCTTGCTAATGTTTCTGCCTTGGCCGCTGATAAAGATAGCGGTGTGAAAGTAGTCGTTAAGCACGGACCTTTCACTGTGGCTGAGCCGACCAGTGGTGGCTTGCGCTTAGCTTGGCGGGAGTCCGGCAACTCTTTCGGCGTAGTTTATAAGGGAGCGCCCACCGACATGTTGCGTTGGTGGTCCGATCTCATGCCGGGTTTGGAGAATGCTGCTGCACTAAATATGGTGCCTCGTCCGCTTGCCCAGGCAAAAGAGCCGGCTAAAGTGCAGGCTGGCTCTGAGTCTCAGTCTCAGTCATCTAGTACGGCGCAGGCTAATTTGATAGTTCCCGGTAAATCGATAGCCAAGATAAAGCTTGGTATGAGCCGTTCCGAGATTGTTTCGCTCTTGGGTAAACCGGGCGATCAGGCTGGTTCGGTCTTTTCGTACTGGACCCCTGACCGCAAGTATATTTTGGCAGTGCGTTTTGTCGATGATAAAGCCAGCGAGGTATTGTTTAACTCTAAAGCTTTCTCTACCAGCTTTGGTCTGAATGTGGCTAATTTTACCGGACCAGAGTTCAGATCATATTTCGCGCCGGTACACCAAGCTGGGGCGCGCCCTGCTCCTATCTTTACTCTTAAAGAAGGTGGTCTCTCCTTTATTCAACCGGTGGCTGTTTCTTATCCGATGGGTTGGCTGCATAGCCTTTCCAATCGTGCCGATGATATGGAATGGATGACCGAGATTGTTTCAGATCTTCAAAAGGGCAGAAACGGTATGCCCTTGGGTGGTCCGCGTGGTCGGCGGCGCATGCAGTCTATGCTGCATTTTGATCTTGGTCAATATTGAAGAATTGCATTTTCAGATTGCATTCATAGATTGCTTTTAGGAAGCAAGTTAGGGCTTTATCCGAGCCTTATCGTCGTTCTTTTTCTTTCGGGCTTGATTCTTTCTGGTCTGGGAGCTCGCAGAGTGCTCCGTGCGATTCCATCCAGCCGACTACGCCCGAAGTAATATCGTCTTTGAAGACTGGTGCTTCAAAAATCAAATGCTCGGCGCCGCCGATGATAACAAGGGTCTTGCTCTTGGTCCCTAGTGCTTCGAAGAGATCATAAGTACCTGACTTCTTGACCAGGCGATCTTCGTCTCCCTGAAAGAGCAGTACCGGTGTATGGTTGATTTTCTTGGCATAGCTAGAGTTTTCGTTCATGAATTTCTGAAACTCAAGAAGTTCTTTTGGGGTCAGTTCAAGCCTCGAAGAAGGGTCGTTTTTCCAACGCTCTCTATCTTGCTCTTTCGAGGTCGATTGTTCCACCACTTTATTGCCGATGGCAAAGGGACGGTTCGGTTCGGTGACATAGTGCAGTGCTACAGTCAAGGCAGTTGTGCCGGCTTTGTAGCGCTTGCCGGCAGGGACTGAGCATATGATACCGTCAACGGTGCCAGGGTAGAGGGCGGCAAAGCGCAGCGCTATAGCGCCGCCCATAGACTCGCCCAGCATAAACAGAGGCTTGTCGCGATAATCATCTCTGATTTCATCTACTACATGTTTGAGGTCCGAGACACAGTTTTTTAAGTCGAGCTTTTCTTGTCCTTGGCTAGATAGGTAAGAACCAAAGCCGCGCACGTCAAAGGCGATTACCACGATACCTTGCTTTACCATCTCTTTGGCGAAAGAATCGAAGTTGCGGTGATGTAAACCAAGACCGTGCACACAAACTAATATGGCGGCGGCGTCACGACGTGGATTGACCCAGACATAACCAGGGGCTTCTTTGTGTACATTTATGCTTTCCGGCAGCCCATACTCGCCATCACAAAAGCGCACCACCGGATCGACAACATTCTCCGCCAGGTCTTCCGGCATTGCTTTTTCATTGGTGGTACCAAAAACCAGACGCCAGATACGTTTTCTTTTTTCTTCCTTTTCTACATCGCTTTCGGCTTTGTAGGCGTCTTTGATGCCTTCCTCTTGCATTATGCGATCCATATTGCATTTTCTAAATAGATAAATGGCATGCCTAAAAGCTTCTTCGCTTTCTTTGATTTTGCCGAGACGACTTAGATTCTCTGAACGGTGCATCAAGCTCCAGCCGTAGTTGACATTTCCGCCACCAAAGATTTCTTTGGTTAGTGTCATGGCTTCATCTGAGTAATAAGCAGCGGTGTCCGGATCATTGAGTCGATGTGAGGTGGCAAGCAATCCTCTAAGACAAGCCAATCGCAATGCTTTTTCTTTGGGTTCGAGCTTATCGTTGGGTATTTGTTCTAAAGATAGGATGTATTCTTTGCGAGCCTCGGTATAACGGCTTTGTAAGTAATAGCAGTCGGCTAACCAGTACTGCAAAATAGAGAGAGCTCGCTTAGATGGCGCTTCTTTCTTCTTTTCAGTTTCGATTAGACTTTTAATTTGGCTTGCCGCTTCATTATATTTCTTGGCGCAGAGACTAGTGCCGGCTTCATTCAGCTCTTTCTGATAGGCAGAGAAGAAGCTGTCTGCTTCGCGACTGCGAAGTGAGCAACTTTGCTCTCCTAGTGATCTGATCTCTTTGTTTTCTTGGGCTGCTTCAAGGTTTGAGCAAGCAAGAGCGAAATTGAAAAATAAGGCTAGAACTGAGAAAAATACTGGTTTTGATAAAGATGCTGGCATGTCGTTCTCGCAAATAATTGAATAAAAAGCCCACGTGATTAGCGTGGGCTTTTTATAACTCCTGGCACCGGGCTATCTTCCCAGGCAGTCTCCCGCCAAGTATTGTCGCTGCTGACCGTCTTTACCTTCGTGTTCGGGATGGGAACGGGTGTGTTCCGGTCGCTTGGGCACCAAGAAGCTTTTAGGGCGAATTGGTGATGTATCACCAATACCCTGAAGTCTGCATATTGAGGTTTTTTATGTATTTCACTAATTAGTTGGTTAAGCCCTCGACCGATTAGTAACGCTCAGCTACGTGCTTGCCTTGCGGGGCACTTCTACCTGCGTCCTATCAACCCGGTGGTCTTCCGGGGGTCTTACTAGCTTACGCTATGGGATTTCTCATCTTGAGGTGGGCTTCGTACTTATATGCTTTCAGCACTTATCCGCTCCGAGCACAGCTACGCTGCGTTTACCGCTGGCGCGATAACAGCCATACTGGCGGCTCGTTCGTCCTGGTCCTCTCGTACTAGGGACGACTCCTCTCAAAAATCCTACGGGCATGCCGGATATGGACCGAACTGTCTCACGACGTTCTGAACCCAGCTCACGTACCGCTTTAATGGGCGAACAGCCCAACCCTTGGAACGTACTACCGCTCCAGGATGCGATGAGCCGACATCGAGGTGCCAAACCTCGCCGTCGATGTGGACTCTTGGGCGAGATCAGCCTGTTATCCCTATGGTAACTTTTGTCCGATGAGCAACGACCCTTCCATGCGGAGTCGTGGGATCACTAAGCCCGACTTTCGTCCCTGATCGTGATGTCTCACTCTCAGTCAAGCTCCCTTCTACCTTTACGCTCGATGGCTGATTTCCGACCAGCCTGAGGGAACCATTGGGCGCCTCCGTTACTGTTTAGGAGGCGACCGCCCCAGTCAAACTGCCCAACTGAAACTGTTCCCGACCCGGATAACGGAATCAGGTTAGTATGCTAGCTACATCAGAGTGGTATCTCAACGTTGACTCCATCAGAACCAAAATTCTGACTTCAAAGTCTCCCACCTATCCTGCGCAGATATAGCCCGCAGACAATTTCAGCCTACAGTAAAGCTCAATAGGGTCTTTCTGTCCTGGCACGCCTAGTCCGTATCTTCACAGACAATCCTATTTCGCCGAGCCTCTCTCCGAGACAGCGCTCAAATCGTTACTCCATTCGTGCGGGTCGGAACTTACCCGACAAGGAATTTCGCTACCTTAGGACCGTTATAGTTACGGCCGCCGTTCACCGGGGCTTTGTTTCTCAGCTTCGCTTGCGCTAACCGATCCACTTAACCTTCCGGCACTGGGCAGGAGTCAGCCCCTATACATCACCTTACGGTTTAGCAGAGACCTGTGTTTTTGATAAACAGTCGCTTGAGCCTCGTCGCTGCGACCATCTCAGGCTTCAGACGCGAAGTCTTACACCCTAGCATGGCACCTCTTCTTCCGAAGTTACGAGGTTATTTTGCCGAGTTCCTTAGAGAGAGTTATCTCGCGCACCTTGGTATTCTCTACCTGACTACCTGTGTCGGTTTAGGGTACGAGTACCATGTAACCTGGCTTTCGCCGCTTTTCTCGGCAGCGTGGCATCTACACAATTTGCTCCGTAGAGCATTTCCTACTCGGCCTTACGTTAAAACGCCCGGGCGGATTTGCCTACCCGGACTAGCTACGCCTTTGGAGGGACAAAACCAAACTGTCCCCTGTGTATAGCCTCCTGCGTCCCGACTTAGCTCCTAGCGGTTACAAGGTAGCACGGGAATATTAACCCGTTGTGCATCGACTACGCCTCTCGGCCTCATCTTAGCTCCCGGCTAACCCCACGTGGACGAACCTTGCGTGGGAACCCTTAGTCTTTCGGTGCATTGGATTCTCACCAATGTTTTCGCTACTTAAGCCGACAGTCTCACTTCTGCTTCGTCCATGCGTCCTAACGGTCGCACTTCGTCCTACAACAGAACGCTCCCCTACCGATCAGATTACTCTGATCCTACGATTTCGGTATCATGCTTAGCCCCGTATGTTTTCGGCGCAGAGTCGCTTGACTAGTGAGCTATTACGCTTTCTTTGAATGGTGGCTGCTTCTAAGCCAACATCCTAGTTGTCTATGCAACTCCACCTCCTTAATCACTTAGCATGAATTTTGGGACCTTAGTCGGTAGTCTGGGCTGTTTCCCTCTTGAGTACGGAACTTATCTCTCGCACTCTCACTGCCAGATAATGACGCTACAGGTATTCGGAGTTTAACTCGATTTGGTACGGATTTTCTCCGCCCGCACCGAACTAGTGCTCTACCCCCTGTAGGATAAATCTGACGCGGTGCCTCAACGCCTTTCGGGGAGAACCAGCTAGCTCCTGATTCGATTGGCATTTCACCCCTAAACACAGCTCATCCACCGATTTTTCAACATCGGTTGGTTCGGACCTCTACGCAATGTTACTTGCGCTTCATCCTGGCCATGCCTAGATCATCAGGGTTCGGGTCTACCGCATGTAATTATCGACGCCCTTATCAGACTCGGTTTCCCTGTGGCTTCGCATATTAACTGCTTAACCAACTACATACGGTAACTCGCCGGCTCATTCTTCAACAGGCACACTGTCACCCTATAAATAGGGCTCCAATTGCTTGTAAGCACACGGTTTCATGTTCTATTTCACTCCCTCTCACGGGTTCTTTTCACCTTTCCTTCGCAGTACTTGTTCACTATCGGTCGTCAGTCAGTATTTAGCCTTACCAGATGGTCCTGGCAGATTCGTACAGGGTTTCGCGTGTCCCGTACTACTTGGGATACTCCCGGGGTTCAAAGGTTTTCGTTTACCGGACTGTCACCGTCTATGGTGGCTCTTTCCAGAGCTCTTCGACTAACCTTATCCCATCCCTTGCGGAGTCCCGCGACCCCACTAGGACTTTCGTCCTAATGGTTTAGGCTCCTCCCCGTTCACTCGCCGCTACTGAGGGAATCACTGTTTTGTTTTCTTTTCTTCCCGGTACTAAGATGTTTCAGTTCCCGGACTTACCTCGCTATACCCTATGTATTCAGATATGCGTCGCTGAGCTTCACTCAGCGGGGTTGCCCCATTCGGAGACCTACGGATCGTAGCCCATAACGGCTCCCCGTAGCATTTCGCAGTTTATTGCGTCCTTCATCGGCTGCTGACGCCAAGGTATCCACCGTGCGCTCTTAGTAGCTTAACCAACGTTTAGAAGAACTTGTGATATCGGCTGATATCTCATTGTTTTTGGCGTGCGTCTTCTAAACTGTGCCGTGAATGCTTGCGCATTCACAACTACTTGGTGGAATACGGACCTCAATATGCAGATTTCAGGGTACTGAACCGGTTTAGAGAGCCTCGCGGTTGGCTCGTGGGCTTCTGCCCAGACCTTCTCGAATTGATAGTATCGGATTGATATTATCGAATTGATTTCGGTTATTTTTGTGATTAGGTGCTTCGCTCACCCTGACTACTAAAGCTTATTTGCTTTAATTGTCAGACCGGTGTCTTCGCCCTCGTTTAGATTTTGGAGGCTAGCGGATTCGAACCGCTGACCTTCTCGGTGCAAACGAGACGCTCTACCAACTGAGCCAAGCCCCCGGGCTTTGCGATTCAGTCGATTACTTTGACTCTCGCCATAATAACTCGACTGAATTTCGCGGGCAATCTTCCTGCCGCGCTCACTTCATCCATAATATCAGTTATTGGATTTGGTGTTTGCTTTGTTGCAGAAAGGTTTACGATCTGGGCCATCCTGGACTCGAACCAGGGACCTCACCCTTATCAGGGGTGCGCTCTAGCCACCTGAGCTAATAGCCCTCAGCCAAAATATCGTACCACTGAGCGCAGATAGGTAAACAGAGTAAGTCTGCGAGTTTTAAGGTTCTTCACAAAAAGGCTTGAAATAAGCCAGTTTACACAGATTCCTTTATATTGCCGCCTCATCATTATATAGATGCAAAACATAGTCATGGCAAATTTCGGGAATTAAGAGAGTGGTTGGCATGTCTTTGTTTCTAATAAATGGGGCAACCGATTGGCAGACCTATATAGAAGGGGGGATCTAGTCGGAGGTGACTACAGGCTCGGCCGTCCAATTGGTCGAGGCGGTATGGGGGCGGTGTTTTTAGCAGAACACAAGCTCATACCTGGTACTCAATACGCCCTCAAGCTGCTTTATCCGCATCTTGTCAACCCTGAGGCTTGGCACCGCTTTCAAGTCGAGGCGCGTGTTCTAGCTCGGCTCGAGCATCCCGGCATAGTAAAGGTCTACAACTTTGGCATCGACAAAAGTAAGGCTGATGCAGAGTGCCCATTCTATGTAATGGAGTATTTGGATGGTGAATCACTGGCGTCTTGCATCAAACATAGCGAGACGCGAAGGCTTGAGGTAAGCCGAGCCCTATCTCTTACTATTGCAGTGGCGCAAGCTTTAGATTTTTCCCACCGGCATGGTGTCATTCACCGCGATGTGAAGCCATCCAACATCATTGTTCTCGAAAACGGCGCTATGACAGCAGTCAAGCTTGTTGATTTCGGAATCGCTAAGGAAGTGAAGAAAGAAGGTTTGTTTCAGTCTTCGCAATCGGCTCAGCAGTATGCCACTGCTGCCGGTGCTGTATTCGGTACGCCTTACTATCTCAGCCCAGAACAGGCTAGTGGTGGTGAGCTTGGAGAGGTCGATAGGCGGAGCGATATCTATTCATTGGGCTGCACTCTTTTTGAGTGCTTGACCGGACGTCCTCCCTTTGTCGGTGAAAGTGCCTTTGAGACAGTTAGCATGCATGTCTCTAGCCCTGTGCCTAGGCTATCCGACATAGACAAGAGCAATCAGTTCGAGGAGGACCTCGAGCGAATTGTGTCGCTTGCCCTAGCAAAGTCTCCCCAGATGCGTTATCAGAGTATGGCTCAATTTGCTCTCGACCTAGAGCGTTATCTGCAAGGCTTGTCGGTTTATGCCGCCGGCATTAAGTCTACTGGTTTTTCCGGACCGGTATTGAGAGCCGTGCAAGAAACTGAAGAAGAGCGGCGGCGCAAGTTGAAGCGTTTGCTTTTGCTATCGGCTTTGCCGCTTTGTCTGGCTCTTCTTGCTTGTCTATATGTGCCGAGACTTTTGGCTGTGAAAACAATACCCGTCTTTACCGATAATGATAGGCGCAATAGTAGTTTGAATAGATCTTCCCATGAGATGCTAAGAAAAATTGGCACTGAGGCTTTGCGAAACGAGAATCTAGTAAGTGATACCAAGTCTCTCTCGGCAGGGTCCGATTCGACTGAGTCGGCTGTGCCCAAGACGGCTTTGACTGGGGCTCAATCTTTGCCTGGCGCGCCAATTAGGTTGTCAGAAGAGCGAAAGCAATTTTTCTTGACTCAGTTAGACTGTATTGCTGATGTCTATGTCACCAGATATGGTACCGCCGACTATGCTCTCTTCGAGAAAGAGCTGCTCTCTCAGTTCAAGCCTTACCAGGTGAAAGATCCGGCAAATCGCTGGCATTTTCGTTTTCCGTCTGAGTACTGTTTGGGGCGTCTCAATTTTGACGGCAAAGACTATCCCGCCCGCGGTGAGCTTGTATTGCCTCAGACAAAGAAGGGCGAGAAGCCGACATTTTACTTAAGAGAGGGCTTCTCTCCCCTCTTTTTGAAGGGTTTCGAGCCTAATGCAGTCAAGCTCTTTTTCACTATCGGCGAAGATGAACAGACAAAGGAAGCAGCGCAAGCTCTTAAGGGTTGGGGGCAGATTGATCATTTGAGGCTTGCCCACTATAAAATAAGCAAGGTGTCTTGGCGCTTGCTAAAATTGATACCGTCGCCGGTGATCATTCAGCTTTCTGATTGTCGCTTTGAACTGCCCGATGTCGATAAGAATGTCGGCTTTGCCAAGCTTGAGTATATGTCGTTAAACTGTCCTCATACAAAGTGCTCTGAGATTCTGGCTCTTTTGCAATGGGCATCATCGCTGCCAAAGTTGGGGCGCTATGAGTTGGATCGGCTCTCTGTCGATGACGACGTTATCGCCGCCCTGGTTAAGCTGAAGGCCTACAGAGGGCTTAGTCTCAGCCGTACAGTGGTCACGCCTGAACAGTTGAAAGTCCTTTGCCGGGCGAAAACAATTGATGGGCTTATTGTTACCGACTGGGATTTCGCAGCGCCTGATGTGCTTGCTTGTCTGCCTCTGGCTTCTCATATGAAAACAGTTGTACTCATGGATCCAGCTTATACAGAGAAGCAAAAGGCTGAAATTAAAGACGCTGAACAGGTCGCGGTGCGAAACATAGTCTGGAGCGAAGCTGAGCGTGCCCAGATTGCCGGCTGTGCCAAGAACTTGCAGCTTATTGCCCGGCGCCATTACTTCGATACTAAAAGCGGGAAGTTCTATCAATTTGATGACTAATTTACGGGAGGAATTGTCACGGATTTTTCATTCCTATTTAGATAGAATATGTCTTCTCCCTGATTGGCCTAAAGTTTTTTCTTTATGAGCGAAGGTTCCGACAATCGAGCGATGCCGTCTGCATCCTTTCGGGTGGGAGATTTTGTCGGGAATGACTATGAGTTATTGAAGGTGCTGGGGCGTGGCGGCATGGGTGTCGTTTTCGAGGCTCGACATCGCTTTATCGATCAGCTTGTCGCTTTGAAGGTTTTGTATCCCCATCTGCTTACAGAAGAAAATTGGCAGCGCTTTGTACGTGAGGCCAGGGCTCTCGGGCGGCTGGATCACCCTGGTGTAGTGAAGATCTTTAACTGTGGCATTGATGCCGGGCGGTCGGCGCCTTTCTATGTGATGGAACTGATCAAGGGGGACAGTCTTGCCGATCTTATCTCTCATCGCGGTGCCTTTGAGGAAGAGTTGGCCATTAGGGCAGCGATTGAAGCGGCAAGGGCACTGCATTTCGCCCATGGTATGGGTGTGGTGCACAGAGACGTGAAGCCCTCTAATTTTGTTCTTCCCCACAGCGCTAAGAGTAGTAATTTAAATCTAAAGGTACTCGATTTTGGTATCGCTGCCTTGAGTAGCGATCGTCTATCTTCTAACGAAAGGCAGCGATTGACCGCCACCGGACAGATTTTTGGTACCCCTTACTATATGAGCCCTGAAGTTGTGACGGGGCAAGAGGCCAGCTCCCTCAGTGATGTTTATAGTTTGGGTTGTACTTTGTTTGAAATGCTTACTGGGCAAGTGCCGTATAAAGGTGAATCAATGTTTGAGACCTTGGGCATGCATCTGTCGGCACCCTTGCCCTCTTTGTCTGAGACATGCGGGGCGCAGTTCTCGACAGAACTTGAGCTTTTGGTGGCACGAGCCATGGCAAAAAATCCGAGAGAGCGCTATTCATCTATGCAGATGTTTGCTGTTGATCTGGAGCGATATTTAAACAATCGTCCCGTCTATGGTACTGGTGTTAAGTCAGAAGGCTTCCCGGCTCTTGAGCAAGCGATGGAGAGTAATGTTCCTGATGCAGAGCTTGTGGCACGGCTTAAGAGTGGACTTCTGATTCTTCTCACTTTGGTTTGCTTGACCCTTTTGGGGCTGGTTGCCTACCATTTTGTCAAGCCGGCTCCACCCAAGGCAGCGCCGCGTGTGGCCGTAAGCCTTGAGACTAAAACTGGCGAAGCCAATATGGTTTCTTTGGTTACTAAAAAGTTTGATATAAATGCCGAAGGACTCATAAAGAGAGAACTCATATCAAACGAAGATCTTGCACTGATCGCTCATGGTTACGAAATAGCGCGCACTAAAAAAACAATCACTTATCAGTTTCCTAACCGCCGTATCGGTGAAATCTGGATACCGGGCGGTGCTCGTTATGCTGAAGGTGCTCTTACTATACCTCTCAAAAGTGATGGCAAGTATGAATTCATCATTTTCGGAGATACCCCCAGAGAGTACATTGCCGGCTTGAAACCAAATTCCTTTGATTTACAACTGCGCTTTTCTAAGGCATCCGACTTTCATATTGCCGCAGGTTACGTAAAGGGGTGGTCTGTACTAAAGCAGATACGCGTAGAGCAAATAGTCCTAGATAAAGACATTATGTTGTTAGATGCTTTGCCCCCTTCAAGAGAGTTCTCGGTGGGGCACTGCGAGATCACTTTTCCCTTGCTTAAGTGTCGTCAAATTCGCAATGCGCGCCGAATCTACTTAAATTCAGCACACGGACCTGAATTCAAAGATTTCTTAGCCAAATTGCCGCAATTAGAAAAGTTGGAAGATTTGTTTTTGACCTCTCTAGAGCTTAGTGAGGATGATATAAATTCTCTCGCCCGTGCCAAGCAACTAAAGTGTCTTAGTTTAGATAAGACTGAACTCAGTCCTGCCCAGTTGGCCAAGTTGATGAGTCTTCCAGGACTCAAGGCATTGTCAGTGCGGGGTTGTCTCTTCAGTCCAAAAGAAATTTTGCAAGCCTTGGAAACTTGTCAAAATCGGCGAAGCCTAAAATTGGCTATCACTTTACCCAATCTCTCGACTAAGAATATCGAAAAGCTGAGAGCTTTAGGGCACAAGATTGACGAGCCGAATTTTAACTGGACCAAGACTGATATGGCGACAATTAGAAACAAGGTTTTGGAACTCGAGCTTATTGAGCGTGAGTCTATAAAACGTGATGGTGGCAAAGGTTATGTTCCTTTTTCCGATCTATGAATTGAGCTTGTAACCGACACCATAAATATTCGAGATAATCGATTCGCCGTCCGGCTTATCTAATTTTTTGCGCAGCCTATTGATATGCCCTCTGACAGTGTCATTCATGGTATCGATATCGGACTCCCAAATTCTTCTCAGTATTTCTTCTGCTGAAAAAATATGATGAGGGTGCTTGAGAAATAGCTCAAGTAGTGAGTATTCTTTCGGTGAGAGATGGACGATTTGTCCGTTTTTCTTTACTTGTCTAAGGGCTGTATCCAGCTCTATGTCGCCTATGTGAAATGACTTTGTATCGGGCAAATGACCTCGCCTAAGCAAACCTTCGGTGCGCAGTTTCAATTCTTTTAGATGAAAGGGTTTACCGATGTAGTCATCGGCACCGAGTGTGAAGGCTTTTTCCATCATGTCTAGAGAATCTTGAGCGGTTATCACCATGATTGGTGCCAGACCGCCTTCTTGTCTATAGAGTTTGCAGAGATCAAGCCCCGACTTGCCTGGCACTCTCACGTCTAAGATAAGTAGGTCGTAGATGTTTTTGTATTGTCGCAGTTCAAGCAGGGCATCATCGCCATTGTTGAAAGTTTCGGTGTCGTGTCCATGTCGAGAAAGCCAGGAACTGATTAGCTCGGCTAAATCGACCTCATCTTCCACAATCAGAATCTTTGCCATGGGCCCAAAGTTTTAAATAGATGGAGTTGTAAATATGCTCTATCTATTTTTAGCAACAGATTGTGTTTAGCTTGTGATCAGTTCGGAAAAATTCTGGAGATAAGGGGATTCGAACCCCTGGCCTCACGGGTGCGATCCGTGCGCTCTACCAACTGAGCTATATCCCCATGATCGGTAATTCGGGCAAGAAACTGTTTTGAAGAAGACCGAGAAAAATTATAGTCTCTTGGCAGCGTCTTTGTGGATGCTCTTGCCAAGACCAATTGGCGTCCAAAACATAATGATATTTGACCGTTTTAATTGTCTCAATTAGTATATATGTCCCTTCTGAACAGAGGCATTTACTATGAACGTCGCATCTAAAATCACGCAGAAACTAGCCGTTCTTTTGGTGATCACCGGTGCTGTTGTAGCCAACGAATTTGCCGATGGCGGCTTTGTCCGGGCTCAGTCTGGCAGTTTGCCCGAGCTTAGTGCCGGTGCTCTTGCCCCCGATTTCAGTTTGCCTGATGCTAAAGGCAAGCAAGTCAAGCTTTCTGATTACAAAGGCAAGCTGGTTGTTTTGGAATGGTTCAATATGGGTTGTCCCTTTGTGCAGAAGCACTATGACAGCGGCAATATGCAGGGGCTGCAGAAAACTTATACCGAAAAGGGTGTTGTTTGGCTTTCTATCTGTTCTTCCGCCAAGGGCAAGCAAGGCTATGGCGAGGGTGCGGAGCATCTCAAGGCCATGGCTGATAAAGGCGGCAAGCCGAGCGATATACTCATTGATGCCGATGGTAAAGTGGGACGCATGTTTGGTGCTAAGACCACGCCTCATATGTTTATAGTCGATAAGGCCGGTAAGCTGGCTTATGCCGGTGCCATAGACGATAAGCGCAGTACAGACGCCGAAGACGTGAAGACCTCAAAGAACTATGTAAAAGCCGCTCTCGATGATTTGCTCAAGGGTAAGACTCCAGAAGTAGCAAGCACCCAGGCTTATGGTTGCTCGGTCAAGTATCAATAACCTGCTCCTCAGAGTATTCCTGAAACTGCTGCCGGTCACGCCCCTCTTTATTCAGGTGCTCTATTGGGGCTGGCTATTGTCGCTCTTTGGTTTGGCCGATCCAGACTCCAGCTTTCTTACCGGCAGCGGGCGCCAGATTATTCTTGAGCCTCTGCAGGCTCTCTATCGCGACCAATTTTCGTGGACCTTGCCTCTTTACGGCAGCGGCCCTTTTGTCAAATATCAATGGCTCTCCGAAGTGATCTTCGCCTCGGTCTATGCCTGGGGCGGTCCACTTTTACAGGTGATCTTGGTTGGCATTCTAGCCTTGCTTGTCTTTGTCTTTCTGCCTTTTCATTATGTCTGCGAAAGCAACCGCACATATCTCAAGCTTGTCTCGCTTTTTGTCGGCGCTCTAGCTTTGAATGGCAGTTTTTTCCATGTTTATCTCAGACCAGAATTGTTTACCCTGGTCTTATTGTCTTTCCTATTTTCTTTTGATCTAACAAGCTTGAAGCGACAACGGTTGGCTTATCTACTAGCTTTCTTGCTTTTTGTTTTGTCTGCCAATCTGCATGCCGGTTTTGTTCTGGGTTTGCTCTATCTCTTGCTTTTGACCTTGCAGGCTCTTTTCTTTGAGCGCCAAAAGCTGAAGACACGCGCAGTCTTATTGCTTTGCTCGACCCTTGGTTGCTTGGTTAATCCATATGGCTTCAGTCTATTTGCTTATTTGCCTAAGCTCTTTTTTGCCAAGGTAAACGAGTATATCGTCGAGCTATTGCCGCTGACCATGCGCGATTTATTTACCAGCGAGTATTTGCCTTTCTTTTGGCTTACTGTTCTGACAGCACTTATTATCGTGGTCTCTTTGTTTTTGTCTCAGCCTAGGCAGCGGCTTTGGCAAAATCTGCCGCTTATGTTTTTTGCCTCGGCTTTGACTTATAGCGCCTTTCTACACCGGCGCATGGTTGTCTTTGCCTGCCTCGCCCTGCTCTATGCCGCCCTGGCTGCCTTAAACTCGCCTATCTTAAACTCACCTTACTCGGGTCAGCAGAGCAAATTAGAGAGAGTAATTTTGTTTGCTGGTTGTTTGTTTTGTCTGGTCTTTGGTGCCAATTTTTCGGCTGCCACTTTTAAGCTGGTCTTGCCTATGGCTACTATTGGTTTTCAGCCGCCCTTTCAAGCCCTTGAATTAATCGCAAAAGAGAGACCAGCGGGTAACTTACTCAACGACCCGCAGTATGGTGATGTGATGATTGAAAAACTGGGCACGAAGGCCCAGGTCTTTATCGACACCAGATTTGATGCTTACCCCTATGGCTTAATTCGTGATTTTCACACAATGGCGGCAGGCAAAGAGGGCTGGGCAAGTCTCATCGATAAGTATAAAATTGACTGGGTGTTTTTGAATGAAGACTATCCCCTGGTAAAGCTCATCAAGACTCGCGGCTTTATCGAGATATATCACGGGCAAGGCGCTTGTATACTAGTGCGAAAATAGCGCGATAAAGAAAAGGTAGTGGCGGTTGACCGAGATAGAGGCAAAGCTTGGCGAAACAGCTGCGGCGTCTGCTTTAGTATCTAGGGAGCAAACCGCATCTGCACCTAGGCAAGGCTAGGGGTTAAGCATTGGGCTGGCTGCCTTGGTGTATCTGCTCTATTTGTCGGTAATTTTTCAGCCATTGCTAAGCGATAACCTGCTTCTTGCCTATGAAGACGGCAGAGTGCAGAACTATCCCGCCTTTGCCTCAATAGAACAGCAGTGGACAGCCAATCTCCTTTGTGGCTTTCCGGTGCTGGCTGATCCCCAAGTTTCCACTTTCTATCCGCTCATGCAGATTTGTCGCCATGTCTTTTGGGGCTTCAATCTCTATCAGCTTTCACCGCTCTTGCTTGCCATGTTGGGTACTTTCATTTTTCTCAGACGGCTTACCGGTTCTAACTTTGGTGCATTGCTTGCCGGTATCTGTTTTGGTGGCAGTGGTTTCTTCATTTCTGAGCTAAACCATGTGCAAATTCTACATGCCGGTATGCACTTGCCTTTTCTTCTCTATTTTGTCCTCAGGCTAAATCGCGATAAAGAGCCACAGCGTCGTCTGTTTTCTGCCCTGGCTTTGTCCTTTCTGACTGCCACTTGTATTTTTGCCGGACATCCGCAAACAGCTGTCTATGTCTTACTCTTAACCCTTGCTTTCGCCTCATTTTGCAGCCCCTGGGAAAGTTCTTTGGCTAGATTTGTAGCGCCCTTTTACTTCTTGTTTTGCGGCGCTCTCTTGGCGCTTCCTCAAATATTGCCCAGTTTCGAATTAAACAGCTTTTCAGGTCGTCCTTTCTTTCGCTTAGAAGACTTCCAGGTTGGTCAAGGTAGTCTGACGGATTTTGTCGGCTTTGTCTTTCCTTATTTGATGGGTGGGCGCTATGGTACTCTCGGTAGTTTGACCGAAGTTGGTCAGGGACCGGCGCCCGGCTATATCTATTTTGGTATCGCACCCCTGCTTTTGTCTTTGACCGTTGCCATTAAGCGCATACGGCAGCCGCTCATTTATTTCTTTCTTTCTGTCGCTTGTCTTACTTTCAGCATGGCAGTTTTGGCGGCATCGCCCTTTTCTGCCCTGGTTTATCATCTGCCTCTGGTTGGTCATTTTCGCGGGCAGTTTCGCCTCTTGCTCTTGACTGTATTTGCTTTAGCCGTGCTTGTTGCCTGCGCTACTTCTAGGATAGAACAGCTTTCCAGGCGCCCGGGGCGAGACGGTCGTCCCTTTGATTTATTTGCTTTCTGGCGGGGAAAAGGCCTAGTCAAGCATCTTAAGGTCATGCTCTATCTTGTGGCAGGCGGTCTTTCCGCCAATTTTCTCCTTTCCACAATGGCGCTCTTTTATTATTTGATCAGTCCTCTTAGGCTCATTAACAGGCTTGTCCTTTTCCTAGCCGTGGCTCTGTCCATAATGGTTTACGGGGTTACGGCAGAGTGGCGTCAGTATTCGGCTCCTCTTTCTACTTTTCCGGCTCCTGCCGGTACCGAAGAATTGAGAGAAGAGCTTAAGAAAGGAGGCTATAGAGTATTTCCTCTCAAAGGACTAGAGGGCGAGAATCGAGAATATCCGCCCAACTTGAGTCGTCTCTGGCAAGTGCCGAGTGCGTCTGGCTATGAGCCCTTAATGCCCTGGACCTATGCCCGCCTGATGGGGATTGCCGAAGGGGGCTTTATGAAGCCGCCATGGTATCTCAAGCCGGAGAACCGAGCTTTTGACGTGGCTTCAGTGCAGTATGTCACAGTGCCCAAGGTTGAGGCGCCACCGCAGATAGTATCGGGTAATACACATTGGCAACTGAAGAGAGAAGATGGTGGCATTCTCTATTTTGAAAATAAGAGGGTTTTGCCTCGGGCGCGATTGGTCCCCAATGCTATTGTTCTCGATACCAACGATTGCCTTAAATCAATTAGAACCTCTATCTTGCCCGACGGCGGCATCTATCGCCCCTTGCGGCATGTACTCTTTAGTGAAGTGACACTAGAGCAGGCGGTCGAAATTAAGCGTCTGAACGAGCTGGGTAGCTCGTCCTTAGACTTGGGCGGCATCAAGCAATTACAAGATCGAGAAACCACGCTGCTCTTTCAGATTGAGGCGAGGCGCCCGGCTTTCTTTGTCTTGTCTGACCAATACTATCCCGGCTGGAAGGCTTATCTGGATGGCAGTCCAATTGAGATAATCAGGGCTAATGCAGCTTTTCGTGCTGTGATTGTACCGGAAGGCAGTCATCGACTCGAGATGAAGTTTGAATCGGACTCGCTCAAGAAAGGACTTGCTTTAGCCTGTTTGGGGCTCTTGCTTTTGCTTTTCGGACTTCTAAGAATAACCGCCCGTGGTTCTCAGTCGAAATGATCTTTAGAGACAGTAGATTTCATCTTCCTGCCGTAGTACTGGTTTTTGTGCTTTGTGCAACCGGCTTGATTGCCCTCTTTAGTGTTTTGGCCCGAACTTTCCATTTTATCGACGAAGTCGGTCAAGCCGGCACCGGCAAAAGTGCCAGTGAAGATTTGAAGTTGGATTGGCATGACGATGCCAGGCGAAATATTGAGTCGGATAAACTCAGTCATGAATTGACTGTGATGCTGCCTCTTCGACCGACTATAGATTCCACCGAGAATGTAATCTATCGCGAACAGTGTCGCCTCGTGACCGAAGCCTTGCTGGCCGAGCCTATTGCGGGGGTAGATCTGCCGGACAACAATGCCCTGGTCATTAAGCGGGCGATTTCTTTTGGTCTCTTGCAAGAATTGTCGCGCCGAAGCCGGCGGTCAGTGGGCGATGGGTTGGAATATAGTTCGGCTAAGGCTTTTCGCTGCTATGTCGAGTCAATCAAAACCGAACGTCTTGCTTCCGGTCTGGTTGCGGCCGAGGTGAGCGGGCGCTTTGTTCGTTTGCGAGGTCTGCCGGCTGAGCCATTTCGCATCGTCTATCTTCTTGCCGATAGCTTTGAAGACAAGCCGGTCATAATTGATATGCGTTATTCCGACAACATCTGGCTTTTGCTCAAGAAAAATCCTGATTTGCTGCGAGCTCTTCAACTAAAAGATAGAGCCGGTATCACTAAGCTGTCGCCGGGCGATGAGAAGATGGGGCGAGAGCTATCTAAGGAAGCGGCTTTTGCTCTCGCTCTCTCGTCCAATCGGGGGCTTGGCTTTGCCCGGTTGGAAAAGCTCAAGAACAGTCTCTCTCCCAGTCTATATGAAGTCTTTTCTTCTTTTCGTTTTGGTCGCAATCGGGCACGTGATATGAGCGGTGATTTCGCCGAATGTACTGAGAAAGACATCAGTGAAATGCACATCTCTATATTGCCTGGTGATCAAGAACAGCCCGATCTATTGGTTGCTGAGGTGCGTTCTACCGTCACGGGCAAAAGTCGCATCAAGCCGCTCGCTCTATATTTTGTCATGGCACGACGCACCGATGCCGAGGGCTTGGTCTTGATTGGTTTTCATAGGTTGCGCAAGACAGCTCAAGTTGATGATGACGGCGACTGATGCTCGTTCTTATGTCCGTTCTTATGCCCTTTATTGAGCATGGCATAAATAGTCGGCAAGAGAATAAGGGTAAGCAGTGTGGCTGAGATGAGACCGCCTAGGACCACTGTGGCCAGAGGTCTTTGTACTTCTGCGCCGGTACCGCTTGACGCAATTTTGGGTATGAGCGCCACCACCGCCACCAGTGCCGTCATCAGTACCGGTCTTAGTCTGACATGGGCTCCGTGCCAAGCTGCTTCTTTGGCCGATAGCCCTTTCTCTTGCATTTGCATGATATAGCTGACCATAATTACGCCGTTCTGCACGGCAACACCAAACAAGGCAATGAAGCCAATGATTGCCGGGACTGAAAGGGTCTGATGGCTCAAGAACAAAGCCAGGATGCCGCCGATCATGGCAAAGGGCACATTGAGCATGATCAGTCCGGCGTTTCTGACCGAGTTGAAGGAACCAAAGAGCAGAATGAAAATAAGAACCAGCACCACCGGTACTACTATGGCCAGTCTTGCCATGGCTCTTTGTTGATTCTCAAACTGTCCTGCCCATACTACTTTATAGCCTTTTGGAATAACGACATTCTTCTCTACTCTAGCTTGGGCTTCTGCCACAAAGGAGCCGAGATCGCGCCCTCTGACATTAGCTAGAACAGCCGTCCGCCTTCTGCCGTCTTCTCTCATGACACAGACAAAGCCTCTCGTGCTCTCTAGCTCTGCTAGTTGCCGCATAGGAATGGCGGCGCCGGTGGGGGCGTCTACTAGAACCGATTCGATTTGCTGAGGGGTATCGCGATAGTCTTTGTGGAAACGCACCAATAGTCCAAAGCGCTTTGCCCCTTCAATTACTTCAGAGGCTGTCTTGCCGGCTAGAGCAGTAGTGATGATATCTTGCACGTCTTCTACGTTTAGACCATAGCGGGCAATAACATCTCTTTTGATATTGATGTTGAACTGCGGCAGACCCAGCATCTGCTCTCTCTGCATGTCGGCAGCACCCGGCACTGCCGAAACTTCGTTTTGTATTTTTTCAGCCAGACTAGCCAAAGTGTTCAAGTCGTCGCCGTATATCTTGATGCCAAGGTCGGCTCTGATACCGGCAATTAAGTCGTCAATCATATCGGCAATGGGCTGCGAAAATGAATACATTAGCCCCGGCATCGATTTGACTTTGGCGGCAATGGCATTGATCAAGTCTTCTTTGCTCTTGTGTTTCCATTCATGCCTGGGCTTTAGACCGATATAAAAGTCGGTTGACTCCACACCATCAAGGGCTGGACCAGTATTGGAGCGACCGGTCCTGGCCACCACAGTTTCCACCTCATCGAATTCCATGATCAGTTTTTCGAGAGTGACCGCCATTTTTTCAGACTCGCTGTGGGCGATACTGGCAGGCATTTTTGTGCGCAAAAGTATCGGACCTTCGTCAAGGCTGGGAATAAACTCGGAGCCTAGAAACGGCACGATAACAAGGGAAAGGCATAAGGTGGCAACCGCTATTACTATCGTCTTGACCGGGTTTTCCATGGCAAAACGCAGGGTCGGGCTGTAGAGATCGGTGATTTTCTTCAGTACCGGATTTTCTTTCTCTTCCACCTTACCTTTCATAAACCAATAGCAGAAGAGCGGTATGACGGTCAAAGAGACTAGAAGCGAACCAAGTAGAGCGTAGACAAAAGTTAGGGCTAAAGGATGGAACATCTTGCCCTCGACGCCTTCCAGGGTAAAGAGCGGAATGTAGACCGAAATAATGATGGCGATGGCAAAAACTATGGGCTTGCCCACCTCTTGGGCGCCACGGCGCACTATCTCTAAGGTCTCTTTGGCGTCTTTCGGTTTCTCTTCCGCCAGATGTCGGAAGATGTTTTCCACCATCACCACCCCGGCGTCTACCACGATGCCGAAGTCGACTGCGCCCAGCGTCATAAGGTTGGCCGATAGACCGCTGTATTTCATCATGATGAAGCTGAATAGCAGAGATAGTGGAATGATCACTGCCACAATCAAAGCTGACGGTATGTGCAAAAGCACCGCGGTCAGTATCACTATCACCAGCCCGCCGCTGAAAAGTAAGATTTCCTTGACCGTTTCGATAGTTTTGTCGACCAGTTCGGTTTGGTCATAGTAGGGCACAATCTTCACATCGCCCGGCAGGTCGCGCTCGATTTCTTTGATTGTTTCTTTGACGTGTTCCACTGTGGTCTTGGTATTAGCGCCCTTGCGGGTCAAGACTATACCGGTCACCACTTCGCCTTTACCGTCAAAAGACGATGAACCGCGTCTGAAGGCTTTACCTACCTCGACATCGCCAATTTGACTTATTTTGACCGGGGTGCCGTTCACTGTTTTTAGAACAATATTGCCGATGTCATGTACGCTTTTGACCCGGCCTATTCCTCTAATAACCACTTCTTCTCCGGCTTCTTCGATAAAGTTGCCGCCGGCATTGCTATTGTTCTCGGCTAGAGCCTTGACCACGTCGTTTATGTGCAAATTGTATGAGCGCAGATCATAGGGATTGACCAAGACCTGATATTGTTTAACGAAGCCCCCATAGGTAGCCACACCGGCTACACCGGGCACTGAGCGCAAACGTCTTGATATTTCCCAGTCTTGCAGAGTTCTCAGTTCGGTGTCGTCATATTGTTTGCTTTGCAGGTAGTACATATAAACCTGGCTGAAGCTCGATATGACTGGGCCGAGCACCGGTGTTGGGCAGTCTACCGGTAGGTTGGAACGTGTTTGCAATAGTCTCTGCTGTACTAGGTTGCGGGCGAAGTAGACATCGGTATCTTCTTCGAAAATAGCCGTCACCACCGAAAGACCGAAAGCTGAAAGCGAGCGGATTTTCTGAATCTTGGGCAGTCCGTTTAAGGCAGTTTCAATCGGATAAGTGATCAGAGTCTCCACTTCTTCGGTGGCCATACTTTCCGGTTCGGTGATTATTTGCACCTGCACATTGCTTACATCGGGAAAGGAATCTACCGATATGGTAAGCATGGAAAAGACTCCCATTGCACAGAGTGCAACGGCTGCTGTGGCTGTTAACAACCTTTGCCTGAGGGCAAAGTTGATCAGTTTTTCTATCATTATTTTATTGCCTGCTCTAAAGTCAGCTCAAAGATTTGAGCAATGAGTAATCTGCTGCTTGCAGAATGTTTAGTTGAGCAGGTGTCTAAGTCTGAGCCAGGTGGGTAAGTTTCCCGGCGGGCTGAGGGTGGTGAGCTTGGCTGAGCCGAACTTGCTCTTCAAGCGAAGCCCCAAATGCATTGCCAGGCTTAAGCTAAGGGTGAAGAGCAAGGACAGAAAAGTCACTGCTGTGATCAGTTTGCCCAAACTCTCGCTGGTCGAAGTGAAGGCGTTCTGGCTGGGCAAAAAGGGGTCTAAAGTGACTATGTCTTCGGGATCTGTGTCGGAAATGTCTTCAAGCTTTCCTGAAACTTTCACTTGCATCTGCATCGACTTGAGGGCTTCTGCCGCACTGGATGCCAGTTCGATACCGCTGACCAAGGAATAGCCCTGAGCGTAGAGGGTGATGAAAGTGAAAAATACTAATAGGAGGCGACGAATCGACATAGTATTCAAAGAATAGAGGCAATTAGCTGTTTGGTCACGAATTTTTTTTATCATCTTCGACTTTTTTAGTCGAATCGAGCAGTTCTTCTTTGGCAAATTCGTCAATAACACTGGTGTCACTGCCGATTGCTTTAGATTGGGCGCGCATTATTTCAATTTGTTCGACTAGATCTTTCTTTTCTTGCGAAGCATCGGGGTCAAACTTGATTGCTTTCAGTTCTTGGGTGATGCCGCCGTTGTAACGGGGCTTGCTCTTATCTTTTGGCTTACCCAGCAAATTAGAGTCCGACCCGTCTTGTTTGTCTTGGCTCTTCTCAGTCATAACTGCACCTCATTGGGCAACGACTTTTACAAATTTACGTCTGCCCACCTGTACCACAGATGTATCAGCGCCTTGCAAAGAAACGACAAGATTGGGATCTTTTACTGTTTCACCGTTTAGTTTAACCCCGCCTTCTTGAATCAACCGTTTACCTTCGGCATTCGACGAAACCAGACCGGCGAGAGCCAGAACTCTAAAGAGGGCTTGGTCTTCTTCAATTTTGAAAATTGGCATTTCATCGGGTAATTGACCCTGCGAGTGCACTTGCTGCCATTCTTTCAGGGACTGTTCGGCAGCCTCGGCGCCGTGATATTGGAAGACCACTTGCTTGGCCAGCTTTAGTTTGGCATCTTTCGGATTGCCGCCCTCTTTCAAGTGTTCAGCCTCAATTTTGTCTACTTCGTGACCAGCCAAGGTGGTGGTCAGTTCGAAGTATTTCAATATTAGCTCGTCGGGAATGCGCATGCATTTGCCGAACATTTCTTGCGGGTCTTCTTTTAGACCAACATAGTTGTTGTAACTCTTGGACATTTTCTTGACGCCGTCGGTGCCTTCCAGAAGGGGAAGGAGCATTGCCATTTGCGGTTCTTGTCCATATTTAGGCTGCAGTTCGCGCCCTTGCAAGATATTGAAGCGTTGATCGGTGCCCCCGAGCTCAATGTCGGCTTGAATAGCTACTGAATCATAGGCTTGCAAAAGCGGATAAAAAAGCTCGTGGAAGGCGACCGGTTGCTGTTTGTCGAGTCTTTCACCAAAGGCTTCTTTAGCCAAAAGCTGATTGGCGGTCACTGAAGCCGCCAGTTTGATGACTTCTTTCATGGTCAGTGGTGCCAACCAGTCGTTGTTATTTACCACCTTGGTTTTGTTCAAGTCGAGTATCAGTCCCATTTGATTGAGATAGGTCTGGGCATTGGCTTGTACTTGTTTTTCGTCTAAGGGCGGTCTTGTGGCATTGCGACCGGTGGGGTCGCCTATCTGGGCGGTGAAACCACCGATTATCAAGATGACTTGGTGACCGAAATCTTGAAAACGTCTGAGCTTGCGAAAAACTACAGCATGACCGAGATGCAAATCTGTGGAAGTGGGGTCGACGCCAAGCTTGGCCACGAGGGGGCGACCGGCTTGCTTGGCTTGCATGATTTTGCGGGCCAAACCTTTGGCGCCGTCAGGCAAGACTTCAGCGCCTCGGCAGAGCTCGACGGCTTCAGCCATAACTTCTTCGGGAATTTCGATGTTCTTATCGACTTCTTTAACTTCCATGGCTGGTTTTCCTTGCATGAATTTCTAAATTAATGTTACGCGGGTGAGGCGCTGATAAGGATTGATTAGTCGGTGCAACCGGCTTAACTATCTGAAGGTTTTGTTGAGGATTTTGCATATTAACACGACGGGCTTGACCCTTG
The DNA here is from genome assembly GCA_017303615.1 of Obscuribacter phosphatis (SeqCode). Classification (GTDB taxonomy): domain Bacteria; phylum Cyanobacteriota; class Vampirovibrionia; order Obscuribacterales; family Obscuribacteraceae; genus Obscuribacter; species Obscuribacter phosphatis_A. Next base: position 17,735 of record JAFLCK010000009.1, on the reverse strand, counting down.
CGCCGCTGTGACATTTTAAGAAGATCCAAGTAAGATCGCCAGGCGTGTTTTCAAGGAAACCGTAGAGTCAGATGAGAGGTCCAAGGGAGAGGTCGCAGTGATGGAAAGCCAGTACAGTCCTAAAGAATTCGATGAGAAATGGCAGGCGTACTGGGATGGGCTTGGCATCTACAAAGCCATAGACGACGACAAAAAGCCTAAATTTTACTCTCTGGTTATGTTTCCATATCCCTCCGGCGACCTGCACATGGGTCATATGAGGGTCTATACCATTTCGGACGTGATCAGCCGGCACAGACGTATGCTCGGCTATAACGTGCTTAATCCCATGGGGTGGGATGCTTTTGGTTTGCCGGCAGAGAATGCCGCCATAAAAAGAAAGCTGCATCCTGAAAAATGGACCAAGGAAAATATTCGCTTCATGCGCGACGAACAGCTCAAGAAGCTGGGTACTAGTTATGACTGGCAAAGAGAAGTGACCACATGCGATAGCGATTATTACCGCTGGACGCAGTGGCTTTTTCTCAAGTTCTACGAGAAAGGTCTGGCTGTTAGAAAAGAAGCACCGGTGAACTGGTGCCCCGAATGTCACACTGTTTTGGCCAATGAGCAGGTGGAAAACGGTGCCTGCTGGCGCCATCCTGAGACACCGGTCGAACAGAAGATGATGAGCCAGTGGTTCCTCAAAATCACCCATTATGCCGAAGAACTGCTCGCCGATCTTGATACTCTCAAGGGCTGGCCGGAGCGGGTTCGAGTTATGCAGCAGAACTGGATCGGTAAGTCGACCGGGGCGGAGCTGCATTTTACAGTGGAAAGCAAGCCCAATGTCCAAATAAAGGTTTTCACCACGCGACCTGATACCGTATTTGGTGTAAGTTATTTGGTTCTCGCTCCAGAAAATCCGCTTGTGCAAGAGCTGGTAAGCGATGAATGTCGCCAGCCTGTGCAAAAGTACGTGGAAGAGAGTAAGCGCAAAACCGAGCTCGACCGCATGACCACCGATAAGTCAAAGACCGGCGTGCCTTTGGGGGCGAGCGTCATCAACCCATTCAATGGTGATGTGGTGCCGGTTTACGTTTCTGATTATGTCTTGATGAGCTATGGCACCGGCGCTGTCATGGGCGTTCCAGCTCATGACGAAAGAGATTTTGCCTTTGCCAGCGCCTATAATTTGCCGATCAAGGAAGTAATCGCCAAAGATGGTAAAGCGAGCGGCAGCCTCACTGAAGCTTATCTTGACGAAGGTCTTTTGATCAATTCAGGCAAGTTCTCGGGGCTTTCAAACAACAAGGCAAAAGAAGCAATCACCGCCTGGGCGGAAGAGAGTCAAGCTGGTAAGAAGCGAGTACAGTTCCGTCTGCGTGACTGGTTGATCAGCCGCCAGCGCTACTGGGGCTGCCCTATACCTTTGGTGCACTGCGCCTCTTGCGGCATCCAGCCGGTGCCAGAGTCGACACTGCCGGTGATATTACCTGTGGAAGGTGTGGAGTTTACCGGAGAAGGCGGTTCGCCTCTCGGTCGCATGCCTGAATGGCTCAATGTCAAATGTCCTACTTGCGGCGGCGATGCTCGCCGAGAGACCGATACCATGGACACATTTATCGATTCGTCTTGGTATTTCTTGCGTTATGCCGATGCCACCAACCATGAAGAAGCTTTCAGTAAGGCGCGAGTCGATTATTGGATGCCGGTTGACCAATATGTCGGCGGCGTGGAGCACGCGATTTTGCACCTGCTCTATTCTCGTTTCTTTACCCGCGCCCTCAAAGACATGGGCTTGGTCAAATGTGTGGAGCCTTTCACTAATCTGCTTTCGCAGGGCATGGTCACTATGTATTCGCCTGTTTCCGGGCGTATAGAAAAAATGAGTAAGTCTCGCGGCAATGTGGTTGGTACCCTCGATTTCTTCAAACGCTATGGTGCTGACGCGGCTCGTCTATTTACTCTCTTTGCCGCACCGCCTGAGCAAGAGCTTGAGTGGTCGGAAGACGGTGCAGTTGGGCAACACCGTTTCTTGACCAGGATCTGGCGCTTACTGACTGACCTGAAAGAGAAAGGTGTTATTGACGCTTCGCTCTGCCGTGCTTCTCTTGATGTTAATCAACTGCCTCCTGCCGAGCAGCAGCTTTTGCGCTTGGTGCACAAAACCATCAAAGCTGTATCCAACGACCTCAGCCAAGAACGCTATGTTTTCAACACCGCTATCGCCCGCTGCATGGAATTGGTCAATGGTCTATATAAATATGTCGCCGAATTGGAGCGAGAGCCGGAAAAGCTTTCTCAAAAGTCTGCCGTGCTCAGTTTTGCCGCCTACAACCTATTGCTTATCTTGGCGCCGATGGCTCCTCATATAACTGAAGAGCTCTATCACCGCCTTGATTTGCCCGCCAGTTCGCCTGATTATCCGTCTGATAAAGACTCGATTCACCTCAACAAGTGGCCTGCTTATGACCAGGCTTTGACTGTTGATAATGAACTGGAATTGGTCTTACAGGTTAACGGGAAAATTGTCTCGAAAGTGTCTGCCAGCCGCGGAATTGACCGTTCGATCGCCGAAAGTCTTGCCCTCGAAGATGACAAGATAAAGAGCAAAATTTCTGGTCAACCGGTCAAAAAGGTAATTGTTGTGCCAGATAAGCTTGTCAACGTGGTAATTTGATAAAAGACCGGTAAGCGCTTTTTAAGATTGCTATCGGTTCAGCCGTGAACCTTGCAGAGGAGCGCCATGACCAATTCAATAAAGCCTAAGATCCAGTTTGAGCCGCAGCAGATTTTGCCCATAGGGTCTTACATGCTGGTCTTTATTTGCGCTTTTATGTTCTGGCAGTCGGCTACCGCCGGCAATGACAGTTGGATTATGCGCAACTGTTTTGTCGTAAAAGATATGAGTGAGCTTTTCCAGGGTTTACAGGCTCTTTTGACTGCGACCTTTTCGGGCCGAGCCGGGGCTTCAGAACTCTTCTTGTCTAATTTGGGCAAGTTTATGGCAGTGGCTTTCAACTCTACCTTTGCTTCCCTTGACAGGGTGCAGGTTTTCGGTAACGTTTACTTCCTCTACGTTTTCGGTGCCGGTCTTGAACAGCGTATAGGCAATGGCCGCTTTATTTTATTGGTCTTGTTATCGCTCTTTGTGCCCTGGCCCTTCGTACTTTTTGAGTCGGGCAAACTGGGCTTGAATGCTTGCTATTTCGGTCCTTTCTTCTTGCTTTGTACCTTGCTTGGTGCCACCTTTGTTTTCCCGCCCGAACGCAAAATCAACACCGAATGGTTTAAGAGCAGCCGCGGCAATATCTTTGCCACCGAGCCCCGAGCCGACATGACTGCCAAATATCAGTTCAAACCGACTTTCTTCATGGGGCTCTTTATTTGTTATGAAGGCTTCATGGTTTGGCTTTTGTCCCATTCCCACCCCGAGCTGAAAGTAGTGGGTATCATTCCCGGCGTGGCAGCCTTACTGACTGGCTATATCATTGTTTCAGTCTTGGTCTGGAGCGCCACAGGCTCTCTCAAAGATGGTCCATTGCGTCTCATGGCCGTCAAGATGTACAACGACATCCTCAAGCTCGATGTCGGGCATGAAATGGCTATTAAGGGCACAAGCATGGCTCTGGGCTTGCCCCCTGAGCGCATTAGAGAGTGGATAACTGCCCAGAGAGGCAAAATGTCCATTTCCTGAGGACGGCTTAATCATAAGCTCTGTTGCGATATCGCCCCGAGAGCGCCTTCCTGAACTGCCCCTAAGCCACAGTCCTCATGACTAGTGGTAAGATAGCGCGGTTCCTGAAGCTAAGGTTCAGATTGATGGCGCAAGAGCCGGAGATAGATCAGTTCAAGTTCCCCTGGTTGCGGCTTCTGCAAGTCGTGCTCGATGCCGCCTTGGCTACTTTAGCTCTTTTGGGGGCTTATTTCATCAGATTTGAAGGTCATCTGAACGAGACCTATCTCAAGCAGTTCCTCATTGTTGCACCGGTGGTGGTGGCGCTGCGTTTGCTCTCTTCCTATTTGTGCGGTGTCTATCGCCGTCTTTGGCGCTATACCGGTCTTACCGAAGTAACTGAGATAGGCGTAGCCGTGCTATCGGTTTCAGCTTTGATTCTCAGTTTGCGCGCTCTGGCTTTGCCGATTGTGCGAGTGGAAGGACACTTGCTGTCCTACAGCATCATCGTTACCGACATGGGTATCTGTTTCTTCCTCATGGCTGCCAGTCGGGTTTTGCGCCGGCTCCAGACCGAACATAGCCAAAGAAGACACTGGCGTCAACCGGTGCGGCGTCGCGCCCTCGTGGTCGGTGCCGGCGATGCCGGGCTCATGGTCTTGAAGGAACTCAATCAGCGCAGTGATTTGGGCGTCGATGTGGTAGGCATGGTCGATGATGATCCAAGCAAGTTTAAGAAGCGCATTGGTCACATCACCGTTTTCGGTTCCACTAAAGAGTTGCCCCGTCTAGTGGAGCTGCTCTGTGTCGACCAGGTGATTATTGCCATACCTTCTGCTCCGCCTTCTGAGATTCGCCGCATTGTCGATATGTGCCGCGATGCTGAAGTCGAGACCCGCATCTTGCCTGGTTTGTTTGAGCTTATCAATGGCAGAGTCAGTATCAATCAACTTAGAGAAGTCTCGCTGGAAGATTTGCTCGGGCGCTCGCCGGTCGAGCTTGATTCGGCTTCCATTGCTTCTTATATCGAAGGGCGGACTGTCTTGGTTACCGGTGCTGGTGGCTCTATTGGTTCGGAGCTTTGTCGCCAGATTTATAATTTTCAGCCGCGCAAGCTGATTATCTTAGGTAAAGGCGAGAATTCCATATTCTCAATTCAGCAGGAATTGGCCAGGCGAGTAGAACCGGTAGAGGTAGTACCGGTTATAGCCGATATCAGGGACCGCAGCCGCATGGAGCAGGTCTTCAAAGTTCATAAGCCCCACCTTGTCTTTCATGCTGCCGCCCACAAGCATGTGCCGCTTATGGAAGCTAATGTCTACGAAGCGGTCAATAATAATGTTTTCGGCACTAGAGTAACGGCTGAGCTTTCAGATCAGTATGGCGCTGAGAAGTTTGTTCTTGTTTCCAGCGATAAGGCGGTCAATCCTACCTCGGTGATGGGCGCTACAAAACGTATGGCTGAATTGGTTATTCAAGATTTGGCCTTGCGATCTAAAACCAAATATGTAGCTGTGCGCTTTGGCAATGTCTTAGCCAGTCGTGGTTCGGTTATACCTTTGTGGAAACAGCAGATTGCCGCCGGTGGTCCACTCACCGTCACTGATCCGGAAGTGACCCGCTACTTTATGTTGATACCGGAGGCGGTGCAGTTGATCTTGCAGGCCGGTGCCTTCGGTTCTGGTGGCGAGATCTTTGTGCTTGATATGGGCAAGCCCGTCAAGATACTAGACTTGGCTAACGACCTAATCAAGTTTTCTGGTCTTAGACCGGGGCAAGATATCAAAATCGAATTTACTGGTTTGCGACCGGGTGAGAAGCTATACGAAGAGCTGCTCACCAAGGACGAAGGTCTCTCCCGAACAGTTAATGAGAAGATCTTTGTTGGTCGTCCCAAGCCCTTGGCGCCTGAAGAATTAATTGCCGCCCTGCGTCGTTTCCAGACTTTTGTCGAGGCGCTTGATGAAGAGGCGATTCGCGAAGAGCTTGATAGGCTGGCGGCTGGTTCATTGAGGAGCGGTCTCAAGGATATTGAGAGCGGCAAGACGGCCGACCATGACATTCGCTGATATCGCTGTTAAAGAAGCGCATCTGAGAGCCGCCCTGCGCAAGCTCGGATCTACTCTGGTTGCCTATTCGGGCGGTGTTGATAGTTCTCTTTTGGCCTTTATCGCCAAGCAGGAATTGCCGCAATCGCGGGTGGTCATTGCCGTGTCGCCCTCTCTAGCCGAGTATGAGCGCCAAGCCGCTTTTGAGCAGGCCGAACTGCTCAATTTCGATTTGCATGTGCTCTACACCAAAGAGGTCGACAGTGAAGACTATCGGCGCAATACCGGCAACCGTTGTTTCTTTTGCAAGGCCACACTCTTTGAAGAAATGACGAGGCTAAAGGAAGACTGGCATTTTGATGCCATTGTCTATGGTGCTAATCAAGACGACTTGAACGATGTCAGACCGGGGCATTTGGCCGCTAAGAAATACGGTGTCTTGGCGCCGCTGCTTGATGCCGCTTTAGGGAAGGAAGAAATCAGGCAGTTGGCCAAGTATTACCAACTGCCTTCATGGAATCGCCCGCAGACTGCTTGTCTTTCTTCGCGTTTTCCTGACTTTACCTATGTCGACCAAGAGGCTCTGCACAAAGTGGAGGCTGCTGAGCAGGCGGTGCGGGATGCCGGTTTTAAGCAGATTAGAGTGAGATATTTAGCTGGTTCTAGTCTGACCGCTCGTGTTGAGGTGGGCGCAGAAGAACTGTTCAGGCTTACCGAAGAAGTTGTTGGACCGATTGAGAAAAGTCTCTTGGCTTTAGGCTTTGCTAAGGTGGAATTTGACCGGGAAGGTTATCGTCAAGGCAAAGCTAATATAGCCAAGTTAGATATAGTCAAATCAAACTTAGAGAACAGTGCTAATCTATATGGAAAGTGAGTCTTCGCTTAGCTCGTATGCCAAACCTGATCTGAATAGGGCAAGCCGCCAGGGCTTTCCGGAAGCTATCTATGGTCCTGGTAAAACCGCACCGCAGATAGTGGCAATTGCTAAGGCGCTCTTGGGTAGCAATCAATGTGTTGTAGCCACCAAGGTGGAAAACGCCGATCTGGTGCTTAAATTGAGTGCCGATGCCGACATACAGGCTTGGTATTTAGAAAAGGCAGCACTGGTGGTATTCGGTGAAATGCCGCAACCAGTAAGTGAAGAAGCCGGTGCTGGTTTAATCAAGCCTGTGGCTCTTATCGCTGCCGGTACGGTCGACTTGCCGGTGGCGGAAGAAGCTTTCTGGACCCTAGCCTCGGTGGGAATACCGGCGAGACGCTTTTATGATGTCGGTGTCGCCGGTTTACATCGTTTGCTCGATTGTCTTGCTGAAATTGAGAACTGTTCTGCCGCCATCGTGGTGGCTGGTATGGACGGCGCCTTGCCCAGCGTGGTCTGCGGGCTGGTCTCGATGCCAGTGGTAGCCGTACCGACGGCTGTCGGCTATGGCACCGGCCTTGGTGGCTTGACCGCTCTTGCTAATATGCTCAACAGCTGCAGTCCAGGGCTTGTAGCAGTCAATATCGACAACGGTTTCGGCGCCGCCGTGGCTATTGCCAGAATCTTTGGTTATCGCAAAGCGACCAGTCAGCTTTAGATGTTTAGCCTGTAACCGAAGTCTTGTTCGCCTGCCAATGAATAGAGAGTAAGCATCGCTCAAAAGGCGGCAGGTATTTCTCGAATACTTTGAGATCTTTTGACTCCAAATAGATTTCTTCCAGCTGTGCTTTGGGCGCATGTGGCGTGCCGTCGAAGAAACAGCCTTTGAAGTAGTTTGTAGGCACTCCTGCAAAATTGTGGAAGTAGCCTGTGGCAACGAGCATTTTCCTGGCTCCGTAGATAGCTATATCTAAAGAATGCAGGTGAAAGCCGGCACCACTAAGTCCAGTTTGGAAGCGAGTATATTGATTGTCGCCGAGATTGCCGAGAATATTGATCAAGCGGGCAATCAAGTCGGTTACTTCAGGCGAGCCGGCGTTATAAGTGCTCAACAGATTACGCGATTCACCATCCATTAGTTCTCTAAATAATGCCGTGTCGCTAGTTGAAGCCACCCTACCTCGATAATAGAAGGCTAGCCGAGTAGTCTCTTTCTCAGCCGGGTCTTCCGGATGATATTCTATGCTCCAACTGTCACCTCTTTCGGCAAACTCTTTCTCCCCCTCGATGAAGCCCGGGGGCAGCAAGATCTTATCGATCAGTCCTATGTCTTTAATCAGCATTGGCTCTTTTTGGCTGCAGTCTTATTTAGATTTTTTGTTGTATTCGTCTAGGTCAGGCACATAGGTGTCTGGCTCGAAACTGCCGTCGGCTGCCAGTCTGCCTTTGCGGCGGTTGTATCTGTCGCGCTCTTCCTTCTCTCTTGCCTGGGCGTCTTTTGTGAGATCTTTAAGAGGATCTTTGAGAGGATCTTTATTTGGATCTGTTTCGGGTCTGTTTGCCGAACGTCCTGCATCTCCGCCTCCAGATGCGGAAGAGCCGCGGTCAGAGCTTCCGGCATCACTCTCGCGCGGTTGAGTTCTCGGCTTGTCGCCCTGCTGACCACCTGGTTGTCCGTCGCCATGGGGCAAGACTCCTCTGCCTGCTACCACTCGACTGCCGCCGAGATCCCAGTTATTGGCGTCGGTGGCGATGGTCAGTCGACGGTCATCTAAAACGCGGTCGAAGTTTTTGCCGTTCTGGTTATCGAGCACAAGACCTTTGTCTGTCATGGTGGCGGTGAGGGCATGCAGGACACGCCCTTTCATTACAGAATTGCCGGTGAGGTGATCTGAATGCACGAGCAGCTGGGCCGAATGTCCGGTTTCATTTTGAATCTGCGCTACTTTTTCTTTTAGTTCGTCATTTGTCTTGTATGTATTGGGTTTGAGATTTAGGTGGGCTGGATAAGGCTTATCGGGGTCGACAGCGAATTGGGGACCTCTATCTGCTGACTCGTGTACCAAGACAGAGCCGGGTTTGCCGCCAAAGGTCTGGTTAAGCCATTCGCGATCATAGGTTGTAATTGCCGGGCTGGAGCTGAGGAACTTGATCTCGCCTTTGTCTCTGACGAGGAAGGCTTCACCGGTATTGCTGCGACTGCCATCTATATTGAAAGGAGGATTATTGGCGCCGGCAGTTGTATAGATGCTGCCAGCTTTATCAAAGCCGTCTGCCGAGGTGGGTAGACCGCGGCGGATGCTGTAGTTGTCTGCGTGCGCTTGTCCATACAAAGCATCGAGCACCTGACCGCCCATGCCTCTGAGACCGCCGTCGGTGCCATGCTTTGATGTACTGAAAGGTTGACCTGATTCTTTATCAGGTTGCAAGCTTTCTCTCATGACGTGCACGCGCATGGGCGAGCCGTCTTGATTGGTTCCGGGCAAGTCGGCATAGCCTTTATTGACCACAGACTCGGCCATTTCTACTGTTTTGGCTGGGTCGCCGGCTTCCATATGTTGTTTTTGCAAGGCTTGCAAGGCACAAGTGTTTTTGCCGCCTTGGTTGACAAAATCGCTGGGCGACATAATGCGGTGGGCCAAATCTTTGACGATGTTTTGGCGGGCTTGCTGGTCCAATCCAGAGAAATTTTCTTTGGGATTGAGGATATTCTCGAAGCCTTTGGCCATGCGCTCGAGCTGTTCGGCCGGTGTGCCTTTCAGACGTGACTCTGCCTTGTCGGCGCCGCCGCCGTCCTTGACTGCACCAAGGCGGTCGAGAGTTTGCCTGGCAACGGCCTCAGCCGCTGCTGGGCTCATGCCCGTCTGTTCAAGCACTCTTGCATAGTGTTCTCGGGCTTTTTCTGGAGTTATTTCAGGCTTCTCGCTGGCTTCCTTGACTCGGTCACCCTTTTCTGCGGCGCCTTCGGTTTTGGTTGCGGGGCTGTCACCGCCGTTTACTACTTTTGCTTCGCCGCTTTCTAGTCCGCGGCCGGCACCATTTGCCGCAATTCGGCTGATTTGCTCGGGGCTATTGCCCATATATGAAGCGATCATACCGTCTTGCGGTTTGAAGTCTAATCTCTGCACGCCTTTATTGTCTGTGACCAAAGGCTGACCGCTTTGATCTGTGCCCAATCCGGCTTGTTTTATTGCCTGTCTGTCGTTGAGCAGATCGGCAACTTGGTTGTTTACCGCTTCTGGTCTTTCGATGGGACGATCGGCCGAAGGGCGGTTGGTATTGTCGTTTGCAACATTGTTGTTATTGGTTGCCACTATCGAACCTCACCGTGCAGAAAAATTGACCTAGCCAGAGCCGGTGTTTCAAGTTATAACTGCGTCCTTAAGACTTGCCTCTTACCATAACATTATTCCCCGGGAAGGCAAGGAAAATCTTGGACTGCTGTCGCGCAACCGACAGTTTCTGCCGGTTTTGCTTAAATTGTGGATGGCGCGGCAAAAATTTGCAAATCGATTACAACTAGAGATTATATTGTTCGGTTAGATTTGGATTTGCCTGATCGGCAGAGGTGTCCAGGTTTTGACTTGCATTAGGTCGGGCGAACTTGGTGCAAAACAGTAACGCCCTTGTCTTGGAAGCCCAGGCAATCGCTTTTTGAGGCATCAGTGACAAGATAGCTGATTTTTTCGGTAGGCAGAACCATATGGGAAGCCTCATAACCAAGCTTTTCCTGTCCGGCAATAACTACCGTTTCGGCGCTGCGTTCGACAAAAGCCCTCTTCAAAAGCGCGTCTTCCCAGCTCTCCACTGTTGCACCAGCCGGTACCGAAATTCCGTGGGCGCTGATGATACTGAGGTCGGGTCGAAATTGTTCGGCTTGTTTTATAGAATCTAGCCCGGCTGTGATCAGTAAGTCTTTGATTAGCTTGCCGCCAAGCAGAATTATCTCGGCAAAGCCAAGCTCGCTTAGGCGCTGTGCCATGACCGGGCTGTGGGTGACAAAGGTGATCTTGCTCAGGGGCAAATCTTCCAGGGCGGCCGGCAATTCCAGGGTGGTGGTGGCGCCGTCCACAAAGATAAGCATATTGCTTTGCACCAGCTCCGCCGCTATGTTTGCTAGTTTGCGTTTGGCTTCTCGATTGAGGCTTAGCCTTTCTCGGTGCGAATAGGGCACACTCGAGAGCAGAACTGCCCCGCCGTGGACTTTCTTGAGCAGCCCGCTCTGGGCTAGGTCCTTTAGATCTCTTCTGATCGTGTCTTCAGAGACGGTCAATTCTCGTACTAAGTCTTGCACCAGAACCTGTCCGCGCGATTGCAGTCTCGTCAAAATCTGTTTCTGTCTTTCTTGGGGCAGCACTTTCTATCGTTACTCTTAGTGTTGGACGGTCTTGACTTGCGGGTTCGTTCGGTATTATACTGGATCGTGCTGGAATTTGCGGGTTTTGGAATCTGCTGAACTAAAAGGGGAGTCATGGCTAGAATTGCAGTTGATATGGATGAAGTGATTGCCGATGCTCTGGGCGAGCACCTTAGTCGCTACAACGAGAAATTCGGTGCAGAGCTGGCTAAATCTGACTTGCTTGGCTTGCATATATTTGACTTGATTCCAGATGAGCATGTCGGTGCGGCCATTGATATTGTGCACACCGAAGACTTCTTTGCTGATTTGCCAGTGATGCCTCATGCGCGCGAGGTTTTAGAAGAACTAAGCAAGAACCATGAAATCTTTATAGCTACGGCTGCTATGGAAGTGCCTCGTTCTTTTCGTGCTAAGTACGAATGGCTTCTGCGGCACTTTCCCTTTATCTCACCGATGAACTTTGTTTTCTGCGGCGACAAAAGCATTGTCGATGCCGATTATTTAATTGATGATAATGCTCGGCATTTTCTGCGTTTCAAGGGTAAGGGATTGCTCTTTGACGCCCCCCACAATCGCAATGTTCAGGGCTACACCCGTGTCAATGATTGGTTGGCGGTGAAAGAGTTTTTCTCACATCATGTGCTGCCGGTCTAGCTGACCGTTAGAAAGACAAGGCGGGCTAGTTCTGTCCTGGGGCTGGCGCTGAGCCTAGCGTCCTGAGTCCAGTGTCCTGAGTCTAGCGTCTTGGGTTTTGGCCGGCGCCCTGCTTCTCTTGCAGGCTCTGTGGTTGGCTGGGTGCGCTATTTGGATTGAGATTGGGGCTGGCGTTTGGGCTGAGATTGCGCATCTCGACATAGTCTGGATAAGCGCCGATGATCACTTCGGTTGTCTTTATGGCTCCGTCTCTTAGCAGCAGGAAGGCGAGTTTGTCTTTCACTTTATGTGCTCTTACCATAGTCTGCACATCTCTAGGGGTGAGAACGCTCTTGCCGTCAATCTTTTGAATGATATCTCCCGGCTGTATATCAGCTTCTTCTGAGGGGCTGCCTTTGAAGACTTTTTCGACCAGTACACCACGGGTGGTAGCAGGTATGCCCAGGCTCTTGATCTGCGACTCTTTTAGTTCTGACATACCGATGCCCAGCCAGGGTCTTTCGATGGTTCGATTGTTGATTAGATCGTCGGCAACTGTTTTGGCTACGTCCACCGGAATGGAAAAACCAATGTTCTGAGCATTGTCTTTGATTGCCGTGTTCACACCCACCACTTCTCCTTGCATGTTGAGAAGTGGACCTCCTGAGTTGCCGGGGTTGATGGCGGCGTCTGTTTGAATGAAATTGATATTGCCGTTGATATCGTCGACGGTGCGCCCTACCGCCGAAATAATGCCGAGGGTAACTGTATGGTCGTAGCCGAAGGGGCTGCCTATGGCGATGGCAAACTCACCTGGTCTGAGATCGAGCGAAGTGCCCATCTTCAAAACCGGCAGACCGTTGGCTTCAATCTTGAGCAGGGCCAGGTCTGAATAATTGTCCGAACCGACAATCTTTGCAGTGAAGCTGCGCTTGTCGTTCAAAGTAACTCTAATGTCTTGGGCATTTTTGACGACATGGGCATTGGTCATGACATAGCCGTCTTCCCTTACAACAAAACCTGTGCCGGTTTGCACGGCGCGCTTCTTGATCGACTTGGGTATAAGCTTGCTCATGTCGGGGCTGTCTGGGACGATGCGCCTGCCGTTGTAATAGAAGAAGTCGTGCACATCGCCAAAGGGAAAGGCATCGAAGAGCGGAAGGGCTGAGCCTGACGATTCCTCGGTTTTCTTTACTTCAATATTCACCACAGATGGTGCGGCAATTTCGGCAATGTCGGCGATGGTTTCGGAGCTTAGGGGCACGGCGCTTCTTTTCTTTACGGCTGACTCTGAGCTTATCGCTAGAATTCTTGCTATCGAAGACTTGCCGCCCTCAGAAGGCGGATCGCCCTCAAAAGAGACCTTGCTAAACCGAGGACGCTGACTGCCCTGCGCTTGCTTTGGGTCCATCGAGGGTGGCGCCGCTGGTCTAAGCATTGCCTCTGCGACCAAATAAATGCTCAAAGCGCTCGATGCTAATGAGGTGATCAGTACCAGTTTAGAGGCGTTTTTCATCTCGATCCCTTGGTTTGCTTGGCAGCTTTCGGCTCTTGCTCTCTTCTTTAAACTGTCCCTTGAGAAAGTTTTTGGAGGTGGTTTCGGGCGCGGCTATTTGCGTCCCATGCCCAGCTGTTGGGCATTTTGATAGACTTTTCCTTCAGTAAGTATGGAGGGAGCGATAATCACTTCTCTCTCTTGCATTTCTTTCAGGTTCTCGGCTCCTAAGGTCGCCATGCTGGTTTTTAGCGCACCGGTTAGATTTTGGGTGCCGTCGTCCACGGTGGCTGGTCCATTCATGATTTGAGCTAGAGACACAGTTGTTCCCACTTTGATTCGCGTTCCTCTGGGCAGAACCGGGCTAGGCGTGGCCATGCCCCAGTGGTAGCCTTGTCCTGGAGCTTCTTTGGCTCTGGCTAAGGGCGAACCGATCATGGTGGCGTCTGCACCACAGGCGATGGCTTTACAGATATCTCCGCCTACTCCCATGCCGCCATCGGCGATGATTGCCGGTCTAGTGGTGCCTGGGTGTTTCTTGACGAAATCTTCTCTGGCCTGAGCGCAGTCGGCAATGGCTGTTGCCATCGGTACGCCTATTCCGAGCACCGACCTCGATGTGCAGGCAGCGCCGGGTCCGACTCCGACTAGGATGCCAGCTACTCCGGTTTCCAAAAGCTCTAGAGCTGTTCGGTAAATGACGCAATTGCCCACCACTACAGGGATACCAATGCTCTTAGTAAACTTGCTCAGGTCCAGGCTACCTCCCGAACCGGTGGCGCTCTTGTGCTCAATTCCTGTTACTGTTGATTGGACGACTAAGAGATCGCAACCGGCTGCCTTGGCAAGCGGTCCGTACTTCTCGGCAAAATTAGGGGTGACCGAAACAGCAGCGATTCCTCCTTCTTTCTTGATCTGGGCAATGCGCTTTTCAATTAATTCTTCTTTGACCGGTTGTTTGTATAGCGACTGCATTACTTCGACGAAGCTGTCTTTGTCGCAACTGGCTATTTTGGCATAGACTTCTTCGAGCTCTTCGTAGCGGGTTTGAACCCCTTGCAGATTGAGTACGGCTAAACCGCCCAGTTTGTGCATCTCAACTGCAACCTTGACGTCGACCACAGAGTCCATTGCCGAGGCAATGATGGGACTGGCGAGCTTGAGTGAACCAATATGGGTAGTGATATCGCAGAGTTCCATGTCAACAGTCTTGGAGCCCGGCACCAGGGCTATTTCGTCAAAGCCGTAAGCACGTCTTGTTTGTTTCCCGAGCCCTATCTGCATACTTGCCTCCGATCTGTGTCTTGCTAAAACTAAAAGTCGACGCTTCCGACTTGTCTTGAAAGACCTACTTTTCGCTATATTCTAACAGCAGCTAGGCTTTGATCGCGGTTGTCATGACGGTCCGGCTTTCTCTCCTTTCCCTCCTTTGTGCCTGCTCATACTCTCAACTCCCCGGTGCCGCTATAACGAGAGCCTCTGCGAGGCATTCATAGAAAGATCGAAAAGTCGTTCACATTTAGTCAATTGTGCGTACAATTGAAGTTTGTTTAAGAGAGGCATATTGCGTGACATCTGGCAAAGTTCTCAAGTCTTTGAATGTTCTTGGATTGAATAGCGGCACTTCAATGGACGGCATTGACGCTGCCCTTTTCAAGATTACTCCGGGGCGAGCGCTCGGCGGTGAAAAATCTTATCGGCAGGCTGCTGGTAAAGAAGCTAATGCACAGGCTTGCGGCGTTTCTCTGGAAGTTTTGCCCGGTCTGGGCTCTGGTGTCATTGGCGGTGTCATAACCGGGACCATAAATAGTCCTGAAGGACCGAGTATCCCCCTTTCTTTTGAGCTTCTGCACAGCGAGCTGATACCTTTTGAAGCATCGTTCAAAAGGAAGTTGGAGGAATTCGTCAGCGGTGGCCGCCTTGATCTCAAGTCGGTTTGTTTGGCCCATAGCGCCCTGGGCTCGGTCTTCGGTCGAGCCGCTCAGCATGTACAGCGAGCTGCTCGTCGTCTCGGTCATGAAGTCGATCTAATTGGTTCGCATGGACAGACTGTCTGGCATGAACCTCGTTCCTCTTCGTTCTGGGGCATGGATACTACTGGAACACTTCAGTTGGGAGACCCTGCCTATGTCGCTGCCTTGACCGGTGTCACCACAGTTGGTGACTTTCGCACCTTCGACTTGGCTTGCGGCGGTCAAGGTGCACCACTTCTATCTTTTGCCGATGAAGTTTTGTTTGGCAAGCGCGGTGAACCATGCGCGGTGCTCAACCTGGGCGGCATCGCCAACCTCACCGTTATCTCAGAAGAAGGGCAAGCCGTAATGGCTTTTGATACCGGGCCGGCCAATGTGCTCATCGATGAGGCAATGCGCAAACTATATGGTCAAGACTTCGACCAGGACGGTAAGGTGGCGCTTTCAGGCACTGTCGACCAGATGCGCCTAAAATCTATGCTCGAGCAAGAGTCCTACTTCAAGATGCCTCCGCCCAAGACTACAGGTAGAGAATTGTTTAGTAAGAATCGCGCTCTCGCTCTTGTGGAAGAGTGGACAAACGCCGACCTTGCCCCTGCCGATATTGTCGCTACTCTTACTGCTTTCACCGCCCATTCGCTGGTGCAAAATTATGTCATGCACATCAAGCCTCATTATCGTCTGAGAAAGCTAATTTTGGGCGGTGGCGGTGCCTATAATCCGGTCTTGCTCGATATGATCAAGACAAATTGGGGCGAACCTGTCGACTTGCTTATGCATGAAGACTTTGGTGTGTCGGCTAAATTTAAAGAAGCGCTGCTTTTTGCATTGCTTGCTTACACCACCTATTTTGGCGTGCCGAATAATGTGCCGGTTTGTACCGGTGCAAAGAGACGGGTATGTCTCGGCAAGCTAGTGCGATCGAATTGAGGAGCTAACCATAATCATGGCTGACAGAGAACCGAATTTGCCAGAAACTAATTTGTCTGAGCCCGGCTTGGGCGAATCTCAGCCTCTGCATATTCCCGAGGGGATCAATTATGAATGCACCGGTTGCGGTAGATGCTGCAGTGGCTGGGCTGTGCCGATGACCGCTGCCGATTACGAAAGAATCTCGGCTGTTGACTGGGGTTCACTTCATAAGAAACTAAACGGTGCCGACCTTTTTCGCGAGCTGAAAGACCACGAAAAGGAAGGCAGTCCTTACACCCATGCTATCAAGCCAGATGAAGAAGGGCTCTGCCCCTTCTTGGTCAATAATCTCTGCTTCATCCACTCGAGCTTCGAGAGCAAGACCAAGCCTTCCATCTGTCAGCTCTTCCCTTATAACTTCAATGAGGCTCCATCCGGCTTCTACTCGACGGTCAGTTTTGTCAGTGTGGGCGCGGTTCTCAATGCCGGTAAACCCTTGACCGAGCAGAGAGATTATTTGAACCAGAAATTTGCCGAGTTCAAGAAGATGTATCCCGACCATCATCCTAATTGGTCGAGAATTGAGCTGTGCAAAGAAGTGCCCCTGACTTGGGAGCGTTACTTAGAGATAGAGGCAGAGCTATTGCGCATCTTGCAGAACGATTCTGAGAGCCTAGAGATGCGGTTGGCTCACATGTCGCTTTTCGTAGTAGGTGAGTATCTAAAGGGGCGCGGCTCGGATATTCCTGAAGCGCAGCTCAAGATTGAATTGGGTCCCAAGCATCAGCTCAAGCCTATCGAGCACGTCTTGCTTAAGGAGCTTTACCGGCTCTACTTCCCTGAGAAGACCCTGAACCGGGCCGAATCTAACTTTTCCGCTTCGAAGTTTATGCAAAGTTCAATGGCTGCCAAAATGGGCATCGCGCCGCAGCTAAAACTGCGCGCCGGGGACAAAAGCTTCAATCTCGCTGATGTGAAGGCGGTTACCTTGCCCGACTTGCCGGAGTTGAAAGATATCTTCTATAGGTTTATATACCAGAGAATCTTTGGAAAGTTGTATTTCGGCGCCGGCTTTGGCCAGCTCAGTCTGATGGTGGGTCTGCATCATCTCATCACCGCGTATTCATTATGGGTGCTGCAGTGCAAAGCTGCAGCGCTGGGGCGCGGCGTCTTCATCGTAGCGCCTGAGGACATAGTGAACACCGGACGCATGTTGGAGAAGCGTCTGGGCGACATGACCTTCGACGGCTATGCCGCCGGAGCCCTGGAGATGGAGCTGCAAAGCCACGGGCGCGTGCTTAGGTTCTTATCGATGTGCTTATAAGAATTCGTCAAAGACATAAGGTCAGAAGCTCCTCTCAATCATTTTTCGAATCTAGCCCAAAATATTTGGGGAATGTTAGCTGGCTAACAAATTTGCTGTTGACTTCGGGGTCGGCTTTGATTACATTGAGTGCACGTTTCCAAGCGGAAGTCCGCTAAGCGAAGTTACTAGAATAAAGACCGAATAAGT
Organism: Obscuribacter phosphatis (SeqCode); assembly: GCA_017303615.1. Lineage (GTDB taxonomy): Bacteria > Cyanobacteriota > Vampirovibrionia > Obscuribacterales > Obscuribacteraceae > Obscuribacter > Obscuribacter phosphatis_A. The sequence continues at coordinate 284 of JAFLCK010000009.1, read as the reverse complement.
CCGCAGTGCAACGTCTCTGGGACAGCGTCTCGCATTACCTCAGGAGGTAATTTCAATGCGTAAACTCTCCAAACTTACTATGTCTTTCTCCGCTTTGACCGTTGTAGGAGCCCTTTCTCTATCAGCTCCTGCTTTCGCCCAAGATGCATTCGGCTCGGGCCCCGGGGGCGGTTCCTCCAGCGCTGACGAATCCGGCGGTCACATGGGCACCCAAGCTTATCAAACCCAGACCACTGGTTCGCAGACCCAACAGTTGAACCTCGGTCAATCGCCCACTCTGCAAG
>JAFLCK010000008.1:0-161885 GCA_017303615.1 Obscuribacter phosphatis (SeqCode) | reverse complement strand
TCATATCTGGACATGGAAACAGATCGAGTCTGGAGCTTTACCAGCATCTGTCGCTTGCTTCCATCGAAGGTGATTACCAAAAGGCCATTCGTAATCTAGAAATTTAGGCGATTTTTGCAACAGAGCCCCCCTCTCAGCCCTTTCGCTTTTTTGCCTAACCGGAGACGCAGAGAAAATCAAAGAAGCGCTTCTCACCCTCGTGCTTGGAACAGCACTGGCACTCACTCTTGCCTATTGTATCGCCGCAATTATGCCGCAGTTGGAGATGACCGGCGAAATCATGGGGCGCACAAAACCAACTCTTTTGGACCTGGGCGTCGCCATGGCAGCCGGCGCCATTGGCGCATATTGCCAGTCTAAAAGAAATCTGGCCGACTCACTTGCCGGTGTTTCAATTGCCGTAGCTTTAGTGCCGCCTCTCAGTTGTGTCGGCATCGGACTAAACCGCAACCTGGATAACATCTGGCAGGGAGCCGCTTTGCTTTATGCCACCAATCTTATCGGCATCACTTTTGCCGGCACAGTCGTCTTTTATTTGCTTGGGGTGAAGCCGACGACTAAGACGGCACACCAAGGACTCTTAACTGCCGCCCTGGCTGTAACGACTCTGCTTGTGCCTCTCGGCTTCAGCATGAGAGAGTTGATTTTAGAAAATATACTGAGCGGCAAAATAAGTAACATTTTGATGGAACGCACCCAAACATTTAGAAGCTTGCGTCTAGACAAGGTAGAAGTGCTTCGCTTCAAACAACCGGTGCGGGTCTTGGTCACAGTGGTGGGTAAACCTGATGCAATCAAACCCAAACAAGTTGCTCTGGTGCAAAATTTTCTAGAGAAAGAAACTTTGTTGAAAATCAAATTGCGGGTGAGGCTGATTGCCGCCCAGGAAATCACCGAAGTCGAGCCGCTGGCAGAGGAGGGGGCGACCGCTGTAACTCCTCAAACAGAGCCGTCATCTCAAACAGAGCCGTCATCTCAAACAGAATCCGCTCCCTCTTCAAGGTCCGCACAAAAATCAGAGTCAACTCCCAAATCAGATCAAGAGCCTAAACCAGATCAACTAGAGAAGGCAGAACCTAAAAATCAGGGACAGACAGGCACTCCCTGATGGGCGACTGTCGACCCTATCTATTGGTTTGAATCAGACTAGAAAGTCTTTGCTTGTACTGATTCCAGCGCATCTGTATGACCAAGGAAGGAGAAGCGGCTGTCATAGCACTTTCAAAGCGATCACTGGCGGCAAGAATTTGATTGAGATGAACTTGCCTGGCGGCAAAGTTGTTAGAAGACTTGAGGGCTCGCACATTTGTCTTGACCGTATTTTGCAAGAGTGTAAGCGAACCTCCGCAATTCATAATCAAATTAGGATCGGTGGCAGTCAAACCTCCTGCACCAAGACTTTTTTGAAAGACCGAAACGAAGCCATTTAAATCGCTCTCTAGGGCTTGCGCTTCACCAATAAAGGAGGAATTGAAAAAATTATTGGCGTCATAGGGTGAGCCGCCAATCTGCTGATTAAAGCCTGGATAGTAGGCGCCCGGAATAAAAGTCTGACCGGGCCTATATTGCTGACTTGGTATAAATTGCTGACTGGGGAATATTTGTTGACCAGGCATCAGCTGCTGACCGGGCATTTGGCCAGGAAAACCCGAATTATAGTTGTATCCATAGCTGGTAGCGGCACCGCTCAAGGCGGTGAGCGAATTGAGCTGATTTTTCACTTCCATCCAAGCCGGCATAGCGGTAGTGAGATTACAGCTGCCAATCAGAGAGTCGACTGAAGCTGCCGCCGACTGCAACCGCTGCACGGCTAAGAAACGTTCGCTGGGGCTACCGCTCTGACTTCTAAGATCGGGCGTCTCTCTAGCCGCTCGAGAAAAGACCTCTAGAGCCTGGCAAAGCTGAAACTGCTGAGAGCCGGCGGGAGGCGGCCAAGCCCCCTGCATGGTGAGATTAATCCTCACGGCATCAACAAACTTGTTAGTAGAGCGGTCCAGCTGATCACCCCGAGAAGCAGAAACCTCTGCAAATGAAAGTAAAGCGGCAAAAGAAAGAAGAACAGCGACTTTCACTGCCTGTGCTTTATCAAAAATTTTCAGCATGGTCGTACCCAAATGTGGCTTTATTAGAGTGCCCGAGGTTTTACCTCAAGGGCAGCGCTCAATGAGTTTAGCACCTCAGGCATATAGCTCTTCAAGCTCTTTTCCAACAGCCAACCGGGTATAAGAATGCCGGCATCCATATGGACGCCATAACTTACCAAACTTTCAACAGCTTCATCTAACGCAACCTCTTGCCCCGAAGCATTGACCGGCACAATCTTCCAGAATCCCTTGAATTCACGCAATGAACCGGAAACCCGGGTCCAGCTCATACCGCTTACGGGGTTCTCGCTTATCTTGACCGTATAGTCAAAGGTGAAGGGAAAGTAGCCGGGCTTTACCACCTGCCGAACCAGCTTGGTTGCACCCTGCGCTGACTTGACCTCGCACTTTTTCAAATTGGCAAAGATTGCAGTGGCATTCTCATAATCACTGATCTTATCCCAGACTTTAGCCGGTGCAATTGGCATACGCAGTTCACCAACTACGTATTTGAGCTTGCCCACCAAGATTTCTTTCACCACCACTTTACTGCCAGCCCCTTTAGTATGACCAGCTGAAATAACTTTGCCTGAAGCCGCAGGTTGAGCCCTAACAAAGTCTGAGCCCAGGGCAATGGTCAAAGAGAGCCCCAGAGTGGCAACACCAAATTTAAGCGCAACTTTGTTGTCAGCCCAAAACACACTAAATCGGGCAATGTTGGCATTTCTGATATTTTTCATTTGAATATAATAGCAGGTACGTCTGAACAAAGTGTGAACAACGAAGAGGGCACCAGCAGTGGTGCCCTCTCGACAAACCAAAACGAACTGTTCACTAATCCGATTTCTTTAGATCGGTTTTCTTGGCTCCTGCACGATTCTCTGATCATCCGGCACCGGCACAGCATCTGGTTGACCGCCGCGCTTAGCGGCCTCAGCACGCTTGGCTGCTTCGGCTTGCTTGGCTGCTTCAGCTTGCTTGGCTGCTTCGGCTTGCTTGGCTGCTTCGGCTTGCTTGGCTGCTTCAGCTTGCTTGGCTGCTTCAGCTTGCTTGGCTGCTTCAGCTTGCTTGGCTGCTTCGGCTTGCTTGGCTGCTTCAGCTTGCTTGGCTGCATCATCTGCCGCTCGCTGTTTTTCGGCTTCTTGCTTGAGATTATCGTAGAACTTGTTCGATTGCTCTAGGCTGGCCAACTTTTCAGGCGAATCTTTGTGGATATCTTTTAGCACCTGCCTGAGATCAGGAGGAGTTTGCCCTTCAGCGGTTTCTTTAGCCCGCTTCTGCATTTCATCGATGCCTTTGTTCAGCTCTTCTTCGGTGAGTGCACCGGTTGCGAGATAAACAGCTGCCAACTTGGGCATCGGCTTCTCTAGCTCGGACTGGTCCAACTGTCCACCAGCCACACCTTTGGTCACTACGTCTTTCATCTTGTCGCGCAGCGCCTGCGGGTCACCAGTCATACCGGCAGCCTTCTGGGCACCATCGATAAGCTCAACTTTCGGAACATGACTGTCAACTGCGACAGCAAGTGCTTCGGCTTGGCGCTTAGCAGCCTCTTCCTTGACACGAGCTTCTTCAGCAGCTTTAGCTTCTTGGGCCTTGCGCTCTTCCTCAGCCTTGATCAGTCCTTGTTTGAAGGAAGCCCGCTCGTCCTCTACCTTCTTGGTGATCTCTTGTTCAGACCAGAACTTCGGTTTCTCGCCCTGGTAGTACCACATGCGCCCCTCAGGATGCTTCTCATCTTTGATGGGCAAATCGCGTTTTACGATACGGCGAGACTCTTTCAGGATGTCATCGTGACTCATCTGAATTTTGCCTTCGGCTACCATTTTTTCTAAAGAGTGGTACGGACCTTTGCCCTTCATGATGCCATCCACATCAAAGTTTTTGGCATCCAAATCTTGCTTGAACTTAGCCATGTGCTCTCCCAAAGCTTTCTTCTGCTCGGCATTCAGCTCAGGATCTTTATCGACTTCGGCAGGCTTGGCTCCGTCAGCGGGCTTGTCACCAGCTTCGGCAGGCTTGGCTCCGTCAGCCGGCTTGTCGCCAGCTTCGACAGGCTTGGCTCCGTCAGCCGGCTTGTCGCCAGCTTCGGCAGGCTTGGCTCCATCGGCGGGCTTGTCGCCGGCTTCGGCTGGCTTGGCTCCGTCACCGGGTCTGGCTTCAGCCTTGGGCTGGGCTTTGTCCACAGTTCCCTCACCATTTCTTTGACCGTCAAAGATCTGGTCGGCAGAAGGGAAACCGCTAGCAGCAGGGTCAGCAGCCTTTGCCTCAGGCAACTTTAAATTTCTTGTCTCAGCGAGACCTCTCTCCGCCGCCGCCTTTGCTGGATCTTCTACCGTATCTTGACCTTCTAACTTCTCCGGTGCTTTGGGCTTTCCGGACTCTTCAAATGCCATAAAAAACCTCCTAGAGGTCGAACAAAAGGGTTGAGGGGTTCTGTATCGCACCAATATAGGTGACAGAAGTTAGTGGAGTCACTTGGGGAAAACCGCAAAGTCCCTCTGGTATGAGATTAAATCTTCGGCTTTTTAGCAATCAAGTTCGACCGGCTCGGGTTGCCCAATTACTGCAAAATCGACCAGAAAGCCTAGATGCTCGCCTTTCAAGCTAATGAAATAAGAGCGGTACGAACCAACTCCAGCACCTGCCTTGGCCAAAATTATCGGACTCTGCAGACTCGAAAAAGATACTTTCTTGTGGAGTGGGTCGTCTGAACTAACTGCTAGGGTTAGTTCGGCAGGGGCTTGCACGTCCGACTGGTAGCCATTTTTAAAAGCCAATAAGTCTTCTTTTGAAATTAGTCCGGCATAGCCGGACTGCACACCAAAGGCAGGCAAGTAACGCTGTTCGAGACAGCGAAAACGACTATCGGCTGGAAAGGCTGGTCTCAGTTCCCACGAATCCAGGGGGACATTCTTGAGGTCGACTTCTCGGGACTTTGGGAACATGATTCGCAAAGCGGCAACGCGAGAAACCTGGTTCTTATCGCCAACAATAAGAGCTTCAATAGTATGCTTGCCCGCCGGTAATGTCTCGTCGAAAGGCTCGAAGTCATTAGAGTGGAAATAGAATGGGTCTCCGACTACAAGGTAACCGCTGGCCAGTTCTATTTGACCAAGCGTCTCAAGCCTGACGGGTAATTCAGACGAACCAGCGCTAGCCTGAGATATCTCTGCTAGGGCAAACATCTCGAATAACTCAGGAAAGCGATGAACCGAGCCAAGAATCATCCATTCTTCGAAACCAGGAAAAGTTTGCTGACGACTTCTTAGCATCTGCCAAATGAAAAAGAGAAGCACCAGCAAAAGAAAGAAGGCAATGACAATTGCCAAAATATTGAATAAGTCAAAGGCTTTCATCAGTTGGCCAATCTAGCACATTGCCCGTTTAATCTACGACCCTTGATTTAATCTTGGCTGTTTTGGCTATGACGCTGTCTCTGTGGGCGCTCGCCCGTGTTGGCAAGTGACTGGAAAATCCTTAATCGATAACGATTAAGCTTCTCAACCAGTTAGATTTCTTAGTCAGATTAGAGCCTGAAACCCCCGAAACATAGGCACATGCTAATATTGCCAGTTCGGAAATCTCGTTTAATCTGCCCCGGTACCTTTTAATATGCCTCTGCCCAACTTCTTCGATACAAGTGAACCAGCTACAAAGGAAGACTTGGAGTCTTTCGAAAGTACAATTGGCAAAAGACTGCCGGACGACTTCAGAGAGTTTCTGCTTGCTTTCAATGGAGCGGCGCCCGCCCCGAATCTTTTCCAGCTGGATGAATATGAAGAAGATCTGGACTGTCTTTGTATCTTCGGGCTAAATGATAAAAACGACCTGCGCCAGTTTTTGACTGAACATAAAGAACGCCTAGGGGATGAAATGCTGCCGGTGGCTTGCGATTCATTCGGCAATCTCATATGTCTTTCGCTTGCTAGCAAAGACTTTGGGTCTGTTTATTTCGCCGACCTGCGTCAGACCAGACAGAAAGAGTTTGGTAACGAGCCTTCCTATATTGCGGGTAATTTCGAAGAGTTTCTGCACCAGCTTAAAGATAATGAGAGCGACTTTGGAAACCAGTTCGAAAGAGCTTTCACTTCAGAGCTAAGCGGCTCAGCAGAAATTGAAGAAGAAGTAGCGCGCATCTTTGCCGAAAGGGATCTCGATGCACTTGAAGCCCTTCTAGATGCCGGCTTTGACATAGAAACCATCGATGACAATTATTTGACTATGTTGGAAAATGCTGCCAGTCTGGGCGATCTGCCAATGGTCACCTTGCTTACCAGCCGCGGCGCCAAAATAGAGTCTTCAATCTCAATTGCAGAAGACGCCTTGCAATTTAATTACCCCGATGCCGACCATAAGGGCATAATCGCTCATTTAAAGCAGTACCAGAGCAGTCTGGAGAACTAAGCAGCGATGCTACTGGAAGGTATATTCAAGGAAGTCCTGATTGTTCTGTTTTTGATTTTTCTGAATGGTCTATTGGCCATGGCTGAAATGTCTATCGTCTCGGCAAGAAAAGCCAGGTTGCAAGAAATGGCCGATAGAGGCAATCAAGGTGCCAGGCAGGCCTTAGTTGTGGCCAATGACCCAACTAGCTTTTTGGCGACTGTTCAAATTGGCATCACCTTAATTGGAATCTTCGCAGGAGCCTTTGGCGGCAACACACTAGCCCGAGAAATCGCCGAATTGGTAAAGCCTCTTCCGGTTATAGGCGACTATTCGCATGCCTTCGGCATGACCCTGGTTGTTTCAACAATTACCTTGCTGTCACTGCTTCTTGGAGAATTGGTACCTAAGCAGATTGCCCTGCAGTATGCAGAGAAAATCGCAGCTGCCGTAGCCAAACCAATGACAGTGATCGCAAGATTTACCAAGCCACTGGTAGCATCCCTAGCCTTTATGACCAAGTTCTGCGTCAAGGTCTTGGGCATCAAAGAAAACGCCGAACCGCCCGTCACCGAAGCCGAAATTACCGTACTGGTGGAACAAGCGACCGAGGCAGGAGTCGTCAAGGTTTCGGAGCAAGACATGGTCAGTCGAGTGCTGCAACTTGATGATAGACGTGTGACCAGCCTTATGACTCCGCGATCTGAAGTGGTCTATTTGGCTCTTGGCGATACTATAGACAGAATGCTCGAACGCATAGGCGAAAATCCGCATACTCACATGCCCTTGGTCAAGGAAGATCTAGACCACTTAGTTGGCGTGGTGGAGTTGGAGGACATCATGCTTGCCTCACTGAAAGCACGCGGTGAGATAGATCTGTCTACAATATCTAGAAAGCCGATTTATGTGCCCGAAAATCTCACGGCACTGCAACTGTTGACTAGGTTTAGAGATGAGGCCCAGCAGGTTGCCTTTGTTCTCGATGAATATGGAACATTCTCAGGCATTGTTACAAGAGACGATATTCTGCAGGCGATTGCAGGCACCATGCCCGTTAGAGATTCTGAGCCGAAATGGGAAGTAGTGGAAAGAGAAGACGGCTCTTGGCTGTTAGATGGCCAAATGCCATTAAATGAGTTTCTTGAACTCTTTCACTTTGAGGACATCGCCAAAAGCGATTATTCTTTCAATACCTTAGCGGGGCTACTCATTCATCATATGGAACGCATACCAGCTTGCGGCGATGTTTGGATTTGGCAAGGCTATAGCTTTGAGATTATTGATATGGATAGACATCGCATCGACAAAATTCTCTTCTCGAAAGAAGCGGGCGATGACTCGGTTGAGAACCCAGAAGTCTAGTACGAAAAGCGAAACAAACTAATCAAACTAATCAAACCAATCAAACTAATCAAGACAGCCAAGTGTAAGAATCTTAGAGAACTCACCAAATATCAGTTTCTTGGTCGGGACCGCGCAAAGGCACAAGTTCTTTCAGACCGCTATCAATGAGAAATTGCCTAAATTGACGTCGCAAATTGAGCTCGCCTTTTTTGTTGACCGGCACAAAAGGATAAATCTTGCGGGCCCGGCTGTAGGCGGTGGTAACGGCGATGGCACAGCCATCTTCGTCAAAGATTTTTGACGAGGTTGTACGCACAAGATCATCGCCCTTGCACTCATAGTTCACTATGTTCTCACTCTGAAAAGTCTTCACTATTTTGTTGTCCGAAAGATCAACCGTCGAATAGACGAAATGCGAACGACATACGAGCCGATCGTCAGTCTTTTCGAGGGGTTCCAAGCTTTGCCTCGTATAGATAGTAACATTTTCACCATTTCTTGTTGATACTGTATTTGGTGAGTCATCGAACTGCCAGATATCGCCATGCTCATCGCGCTGGTAGCCCCAATCAAGAATTACGCTACTAGGCACAACCCCCTGCCGGAACTGACGAGAACCGCTCTTTAGATCAAAGAAAGAAGTAGTCTCGCCCTGATAATAAGACCAGCGACCAGCCAAAGAATTGGGTATGCGAAACCACATATTGGCTGTGGGGATTTTCTTCTCAAGAAGCTCCATCTCGGCATTGGTGAATGTCACACCGGCTCTTAACTTAGTCACGGCCGGCAAAGACTGCGAGTGTCGGCGACTTAACTCTTGGTCAAGTTTGGGCGTCTCAGGCATGAGCTTTAGACTATTTGGCTGTGCCGTCACTGACGGTGGCAAGGTGGTAGCGCTCAAGCCCTTTTCTTTTTTGGTCTCGCCGCTCTTAGCCTCACCCTTCTTTACTTTGCTTGTATTTGCCGGCTGAGAATCCAAGGCGATGCCGGCTGCAGCAAGAAGCAAAACACCTAGCAAAGAAAATAAAAGAGAACATAAAAGAGACCACGGCAAGCGGCTGAGGCAAAGGCGGAGTCCGAGCAATAGCAAGCAAGAACCTCGGGCGAGATGGCTTGCTTGTTTACTTGACGCGCCCAAGAGCAGACCGCCTGGTTGAAGAAACGGTACGAGACTTATTGGCTTTGCCCGACTTAGATGCCCCTTTAAAAACTATGGCAAAGACTTCATCGAGATGCGCCACCGGCACAAGTTCTACTTTGTCTTTTACATAGTCGGGCAGATCCTGCAAATCTTTTTCGTTAGTGCGAGGGAAAATAACAGTCTTGATTCCAGCTCTCACCGCCGCGAGAATTTTTTCTTTCAGGCCGCCGATGGCAAGCACGCGACCGCGCAAAGTAATTTCGCCGGTCATGGCCAAATTGCCGCGCGCCGGGCGCCGAGTCAAAGCCGAAATCATGGCGCAACACATGGCCGCACCTGCCGAGGGACCGTCTTTTGGAGTAGCCCCTTCGGGTATGTGTATATGAATATCGATGTTGTCCTGGAAGGTGGGCTCTAAGCCAAGCCCTTCGGCATGACTGCGAATAAAGCTAAAGGCAGCCTGGGCTGACTCTTTCATAACGTCGCCCAATTGCCCGGTCAATTGTAAGTGACCTTTACCAGGCATTATATTGACTTCTATTGATAGAGTCTCGCCGCCTGTTTCGGTCCAAGCCAAGCCGGTGACAATGCCGACTTGCGGACCTTTCACTTCGTTCTCTCGAATTATACGCGGCGGTCCGAGAAATTTTGGCACCGTATTTGGTGTGAGCTTGACCGATTCGGCTTCGCCCTTGACGATCATTGCGGCAACTTTGCGACAAATGCTGGCAAGATTTCTCTCGAGGGAACGCACACCGGCTTCCCTTGTGTATTCCTGAATGATACGACGCACAGCCTGGGCGGGAATTTTGAGGAACTTAGAACCAAGCCCGTGTTTTCTCAAAGTTTTTGGAATGATGTGCTGTTCAGCAATCGAAAGTTTCTCTTCTTCTGTATAGCCGGAGATTGGAATAACTTCCAGACGGTCGTACAAAGGTTTGGGCACATAGTCTAGATTATTGGCTGTGGCGACAAAGACCACTTCAGAAAGCGAGAAAGGCGCATCTAGATAATGATCGGTAAAGCTGTCGTTTTGGTCTGGATCCAAAACTTCCAACATGGCCGCCATCGGATCACCTTGATAGCTTCTGGTCATCTTCTCTATTTCGTCGAGCAAGATAACCGGATTTTTTGTACCGGCTTGTTTAATCGCCTGCAAAATACGACCCGGCATGGCTCCGATATAGGTGCGGCGGTGACCGCGAATCTCGGACTCATCGGAGACGCCGCCGAGGCTGATGCGGGCGAACTCTCGGTTCATCGCTTTAGCAATAGATTTGACCAAGCTGGTCTTGCCCACACCAGGCGGTCCAACCAGACAAAGTATGGTACCGGTCGGTTCTTTGGCTAGTTTCTTGACTGCTAGATACTCGACGATGCGCTCTTTTACTTTATCGAGACCATAGTGATCTTCTGCCAATATCTTTTCAGCAAGATTGAGATCGATAGACTCTTTCGAGCGCTTACCCCAAGGCAAACCCACCAAGGTATCGAGATAAGTTCTGATAACGGCGGCTTCTGCCGATTGCGGCATCATTTTCTCAAGACGAGAAAGTTCTTTCATGGCTTTCTCTAGAGCCATACCAGACATTTTGCTCTTCTTGATTTTCTGTTTGTACTCGTTGATTTCACCAAGTTCGGAGCCGTCTGAAGAAAGCTCTTCTTGGATAATGCGCAACTTTTCGCGCAAATAATATTCGCGCTGGGTCTTCTCAAGATTGAAGCGCACCCGGTCGTGAATCTGCTGCTCCAGCTCGGCTAGCTCGAGTTCACGGCTCAAGAGTTGACCGATATATTCGAGGCGTTCAGTGGAGTCGACTATTTCAAGACAATGCTGACGCTCAGCCAAAGACAAACCGAGATAAGTAGCGATGATATCGGCCAGGCGACCGGGCTGACCTATGCCTGAAACAGCCAATAAGCTCTCGGGATTGATTTTCTTTGTCGATTTGACGTACTGCTCAAATTTATCGACAGTTATCTTGATTAGTGTGCGAGTCGTCTCGTCGTCGGTAACTGCTTCAGTAATGCTGGTTACCGATGCGGTGAAGTGTTCAGGTACTTCAGAGAATTCGCGAACATTCACCCTCGATGAACCTTCCACCAGCACTTTAACCGTGCCGTCGGGCAATTTCAACATCTGCATTACTTCGGCCAAAGTACCGACCTGATAAAGGTCTTCAACTTTGGGTTCTTCAGTCTCTGGATCTTTCTGGGCGACAAGCACGACCAGTCGATCGTCGCGCAAAAGAGCTTGCTCAAGCGCGGCAATCGACCGTGGTCTTGAAACGAAGAGTGGTGTAACCATTTGAGGGTAGACGACCACATCCCGTAAGGGAATCAAAGGAAACACCGTGGTGCTTATGTCTACCATAAGGCGGACCCTCTAGAGTGAAGTTGCAATTATCGCCCGAACTAAATGAGTGGCACTCACTTAGAGTCTAGGCGATCTCACCCTTAAGTTTAGCCTTTGGATGCTGAAGTAGTTCTGCCGTAGAACGTTTTTCGACAAGTTCCTTAGTGATATGACACACCTTGATATCGGTGCGTGAAGGCACTTCGTACATGATGTCGAGCATTATCTCTTCTACGATGGAACGCAAGGCGCGGGCACCGGTTTTGCGCTTGATGGCTTCTTCGGCGACAGCACGTATAGCGTCTTGGTCAAACTTGAGTTCAACGCCGTCAAGAGCAAGCAACTGCTGATACTGCTTGATGATGGCGTTCTTGGGCTCGACCATGATGCGTACCAGAGCATCGACATCAAGAGCTTCCAAGACAGCGGTGACCGGCATACGACCGACGAATTCGGGAATGAGACCGAATTTGAGAAGGTCATCGGGAGCTGTTTCTTTCAAGATCTTGGAAGAACGTTGTTCTCTTTCCCATGCGGTGAGTGGTCTTTCAGAACCAAAGCCGATGGAACGATTGGAAGATACACGCGCTTCGACAATCTTGTCGAGACCGACGAAGGCGCCGCCGCATATAAAGAGTATGTTGGCAGTGTTGATTTGAATGAACTCTTGATGCGGGTGCTTACGTCCACCTTGGGGCGGTACGTTAGCAAGAGTCCCCTCAATCATCTTGAGAAGGGCTTGCTGTACACCTTCACCAGAGACATCACGGGTGATACTGGTGTTTTCCGATTTGCGAGATATCTTGTCTATCTCGTCGATATATATAATGCCGCGTTCTGCTTTTTTGACATCGTAGTCAGCAGCCTGATAGAGACGCAACAAGATATTTTCAACGTCCTCGCCCACATAGCCGGCTTCGGTGAGAGTGGTGGCGTCGGCGACGGCAAAAGGCACATCGAGCAATTTAGCCAAGGTTTGCGCCAAAAGGGTTTTACCGCAGCCGGTGGGACCGATGAGCAAGATGTTTGATTTCTGAATCTCGACTTGATCGGCAAGCTCGCTATTGTGTGAAATGCGTTTGTAGTGGTTGTAAACCGCCACAGAAAGAATTTTCTTGGCGACATTTTGGCCAACAATGTGTTGGTCGAGAAAGTTCTTTATTTCTTGTGGTTTTGGAATATCGACCATCTGAGGCGCTGCGCTCTCTGGAGCCGGAGCCGGAGCTGCCGCCGTAGTGGTTTCGAAGAGTTCTTCGTCGAGTATTTCGTTGCAAAGGTCGACGCACTCATCGCAGATATATACGCCTGGACCAGCGATTAGTTTCTTTACTTGGTCCTGGCTCTTACCGCAGAACGAGCACTTGAGTCGATTGTCCGATTGCTTTGCCATTTAGTTTCCCTATCTAGGACTTATATAGATGCTGACGAGACTGAAGATGATCCCGAGTTAAACATACTGTAACACAACCTACAAAACTACTTAAATTATTTAGCAGTCAAGAGATATCTTAACGAGAAAGAGGGCGCAAAACACCCTCTTTCTCGAAATGTGACTAGACTGCGCTCAGAGGAGCTTGGTCAAGTTTGCTGATTACAGCATCTACTAGACCATACTCTTTGGCTTCTTCAGCTGTCATGATATTGTCGCGGTCGGTATCTTTCTCGATAGTCTTGACCGACTGTCCGGTGTGCTCAGCCATCAATTCATTAAGCTGACGCTTGATGCGGATGATCTCGCGAGCTTGAATTTCGATGTCTGTAGCTTGACCTTGGGCACCGCCGAGGGGCTGGTGAATCAAGATGCGCGAATGGGGGAGAGCCAGTCTCTTGCCTTTCTTACCTGCAGAAAGAAGGAAGGCACCCATACTGGCAGCCTGTCCAAGACAGATTGTCGATACATGGGAGCGAATATGCTGGATTGTGTCATAGATAGCCAAACCGGCAGTGACCGATCCACCAGGCGAGTTGATATACAAACGGATATCTTTCTCTGGATCTTCGCCTTCGAGAAGGAGAAGCTGAGCAACGATCAAATTGGCAACCATATCGTCGATAGGTGTGCCGAGAAATACGATACGTTCTCTGAGCAAGCGAGAGAAAATATCGAAGGCTCTTTCGCCGCGAGCAGTGGTTTCAATTACTGTAGGCGCATACATTGCTTCAGGGCTGACATAGGGAGTAGAGCTGAACAACTCATAAAGACCGCGCTTGGTGGGCGGCTCTTGAATATAACGACCAGCTTGTTCTTTTGACTGTGACATATGCTTTGTGTATTCCTCTCTTTTACTCTAGATTGCTCTAGAAATTTCACTGGCAATATCTTACTGAAATAGAGCATTTAGACATTAAAAGGGAGCTCGAAATTTCTTCGGAGCTCCCTCTTTTTTTGAGACTTTAGCTCTTGGCGGCTTCAGTTTCTTTCTTTTCGTGCACCGAATGGTCGTGATCTTCACTACATTCGGTATCAGCCACATAATTTATCTTGGCACTCGAGACCAGAAGCTCGACCACTTTACCGGTCAGAACTTCTTCAGCAACTTGCCTTCTCACTTCCTGATTAGCGGCAAATTCCTGATATTGGTCGGGACGCAAGTTGTAGCGCATGGCCAAATCTGCGAAATATGGACCCATCTCTTCTTCTTCAACAGTTATGTTTTCGGCTCTGACAACAGCACCAAGAACCAGAGAAGTAAGGACTCTCTGCTTAGCCTCGTCATCTTTGCTGGCGATAACCTGCTGGAAATCAGGGTTGGAAGCCACTTCGTCAAAAGACTGACCCTGCTGTTCCATATAACGACGCATCTGGTTGACCAGAAGCTCTTTCTCTCGCTGAATCATGGTTTCAGGAATGTCCACTTCGGCACAATGAGAAACGGCTTCTACAACCATGCGTTGCGCTCTTGCTTCGTTTTCTTGCTTGACCAGCTCATCGAGTTCGCCACGCAGAGAATCTTTGAGAGCATCAAGACTTTCATGTCCGACAGCTTTGGCTAATTCATCATTGATATCAGGAACGAACTTGCGACGAATTTCTTTCAAGACAACTGCAAAAACAGCTTCTTTACCAGCTACATCTTTGCGGCGATAGTTTTCGGGGAAGGAAGCCTTCACTTCAAACTGATCACCTTTGCTCTTGCCGACAATTTGCTCGCAGAAATTGGGCAAGAAGGCACCTTCTTTCAATTCCATAACGAAACTCTCGGCGTTTCCACCTTCCATGGGGGCGCCGTCGATAGTTGCTTTGAAATCGAGAACGACTGTATCACCCATCTCGCAGGCACGACCTTCAACAGGAGCCAAAGAGGAGCGGGTTTCAGCCACATTGGCCAAAGCTCTCTCAAGGGCATCTTCAGGAAGAGTCACTTCCGGAACATTGACTTCGAGCTCTTTATACTTACCGAGCTTGACTTCCGGTCTCACTTCAAATTTAGCCTCAAGCTTGAGCGGCTCGCCAAGCTTGAATTCCACTTTTGAATACTCAGGGGCGGTAATCAAGTCAAGATTTTCCTTGAGAACGGCTTCTGAAATCACTTCAGGAACCAGAGACTGAAGAGCCTCATTCTTGATATTGTCTTCGCCGATGGTCTTTTCAAGAATCATTCTAGGTGCCTTACCGGGTCTAAAACCAGGAATGCGAACCTGTTTGCTTAGTTCTCTGCAAGCCATTTCATAGGCGCGCTTTACTCTTTCGGCTTCAAGCTCTATACCGAGCTTTACTACATTTTTGCCTTCCCGCTCAAGGGTGACCTTCATTTGTTTTCTCTCTCAAAATTCGTAAGTGTACAAATACATAGACGAGCGATTTTAACACGCTGAAAACGAGCTAAAACGCCCAAGATGCCTAAAGTTTACAAGGTTTTGAAGGGCAAATCTATTTATTTATTAGTTATCGAATTAGCCTGAAACGCCCACAGGCGAACAAAGAAACATTAAACGGTCTCATCTGTTTAATCTAAGGACTCTGCACTGAGTTCTCATCTGCGCCCATGCCGCTTACAGCAAAGGCAACACCGACACCTATATTGATGCACAGAAAGATGCCGAAAAAGACGCAACCCATCATCAGTTGCCAGCAGACTAGCGCTTGCCTGGGCGAAAGAGAGCAAAGGATGCCCAGTCTGTAAACCAAAAATAGTATGGTGCAGACGCCCAGTACAACATCGCAAACGATCACAACCGGCAGTCGCATACCGGCGAAGGGCGTATAAGACAGCGAAAGAACTTCCAAAATGCAACAGACAAGCAGGGCAATGATGGTAACTCGGTCTGAAGTACGCAGCTGAATTGAATCGGTGCGTGTCGACTCTTGCACATACTGCAGGGCAGCGCCTGCCGCTTGCCAGGGGCTGCGCCTTTTGGCAGCTTCGTCAAAAGCAACCGGCGGGGCGGCTTGCTTGAGCTCAGATGAGGACGAGGCAGTGGCGTCTGTCGCCTCAGAGACAGTTTCAGCCCTGCTTTCAGGGTTGCTTTCAGGCTTGTCTTGAGTATCTGGCGCCTGCTCAACCTTGACTTCAGAGCTAGCTGCAGAGTCTTTATGCGCTTCTGCTTGAGAACCAGAGGACGACTCTTGAAGCTGCGAGTCGGAGTTTTCGCTCTTTTCTTCTGACATGAAAAAGTCCTTGCCCTTGCCTAACTTTGACCGCTAGATTAACGCTAGCTCTAATATATCAGGATGTTAGGCAGAAAAAGAAAAGCTGCCTCGAAAGGCAGCTTTCTAAATGGAGCGGGAGACGAGATTCGAACTCGCGACATTCTCCTTGGCAAGGAGACATTCTACCACTGAATTACTCCCGCACGGGCGATTCAGTATTTGGTCTTGCGACCAGAAATTTATTATACCCCTCGACTCAGTTAGCAGATAGCAATTGCAATACGCTGTTACTTATTTTAATTTGCTAAACCGAACCGACAGGCTTACGCAGACCAGGTCTTGACGACAGTCTCTTCTCGACATCGGAAAGCACTCTCACCACAGTGTAAGCATTGTTGGCATCGGTACGCGGTCTTTCGCCGCGCAGGATGCACTGCAAGAAGTGCTCACACTCAAGATGAAGAGGTTCAGAGTCGGGATAATAGGGATATTCGACAACCATGCGCCCTTCGGATGTAAGACTGTGGAGCGCCAGCTTGTCTTCTTGTTGGGTGTCGTTGAGTACGGCTGTTTTCTTTGTACCATTCACAGTCAGTCTGACAACTTTCTGTGGATCGATCCAACTATTGCGCACCTGACCGGGGACAACCTTGTCACCGATGGGGAAAGCGAGATCGAGATAGGCAACGTCAACCAAGCCATCACCCAGCGTATCCCATCCGCCCACTCGGCTGACTTCGGGTGAGGCACAATCAAGAAGATAACTCATCATGGAAATATCATGGGGAGCCAGATCCCAGAGAACACTCCAGTCGCGGCGGGAGAGATTAAAGTTCATGCGGTCAGACCGCACGAAAAGCAATTCGCCCAGTTCACCTGATGCAATCAAGTCTTTGAGGCAATTCACGGCAGGATGATAGAGCAATAGATGCCCAACCATGAGAACCAGATTGCGCTCAGTTGCCAGAGCATCGAGTTCTTCGGCGTGTTTGACGTCACGGGCTAGAGGTTTCTCGACATAAACGTGTTTACCGGCAAGCAAGGCTTGTCTAGCCAGATTGAAGTGCGTATCGGATGGGGTGGCGATAACGATAGCGCTCACTTCAGCATCGTCCAGCACGCTTTGGTAGTCGGAGGTTATTTTCACCCCGCGAAACTCTCTGGCGACATAGTCGAGCCGCTTGTGATCGCTGTCACAGACGGTAGAGAGGGCCCCCAGATGATGAAAGTTGCGAACCAGGTTCTTTCCCCAGTTTCCACAACCGATTAGCGCAACTCTAGGTAGACCCACCCTGACCTCCTTAACTATTCAAACTTCCGGCACATTATCCGGAAATCTACTTAGTCGACTTTCCTCTTACTTGCGCTTGTTCACAGCATCAGCAAACTCTTTGCCGACTTTAAAACCAGCTACGCGCTTAGCCGGAATATTGAGGGGCTCGTTTGTCTTTGGATTACGACCGGTGCGAGCCTTGCGCTGGCGAGCTTCGAACGTGCCAAATCCAACGAGTGTTACTTTTACGCCGTGAGCGACCTGCCCGATAATCGTTTCCATCATTTTATTGATGACGAGTTCGGCATCTTTCTTTGTGGTGCCGGCTTCCTTAGCGACGACGTCTACCAATTCTGCTTTATTCAAGTCTTTTCACCCTTTTTAGTTAGAACCTGTGCTGAATTTTTTTGCTGCAAGCGAGTCATTTAGACTCGCCGGATATAGGCTTTAGATCAGATTTGCACTAATCTGCCGCGATATCCAGGGTTTCCTTTAGGGTTTCCTTGTGAACTAACTTAGAGACGGCTTTTCAGATTTTCAGAAGAATCTGTCAACCAACTCATCCAGTTTGCCTTAAGAAATTTGCTTTCGAAATTTCAAGCGGCATTCTTTACAAGAGTCTCGGGATTGTTCTCTTGTGGAGTTTTCAGAATTTCCCCGAATTTCTAGAATTCCTTCTATTTATTCGGCAAGAGCATCTTTTGCCTCCGGAGATCCTCCTGAGAGCCTCTGAATCAACAGAATTGAGATTAACTCTCACTTCTGATTTCCAGAGCCCGGCCCATCGTTCAGAACCGGTCGCCTTCATTAAATCAGTCTCTTCACTTTTCAGCTGAGCTTTCAGGTCCCAAGCCTGGAACAAACTTCCACCGCTTTCAGTTGCCGGGCAATTTTGCTTTTGTCCGGCAATTTTTCGGAAGTCGCCTGCCCCTTCAGAGGTAATCATGATGGCGGACTGCATGCAATGCTAGCATAAGTTTCATTCAATGTTAGAACCACAACAAGGCGGCAATGCCAATAATTTACTAATGAGCAGCTCAAACTACAGACAGGCACCCACATCCCTCCGGCGCGACGCTTGGGTGGAGGTCTCTTTATCGTGCCTAGAGCACAACTTGGAGGTTATTAGGACTGAGTGGCTGCAAAAGAAACCCATTCAAGAGCCTTCGCCAAGAAACAAAACAGCTAAATCGACAAGCAAGACCAAGGTAATGGCTGTGGTGAAAAGCGACGGCTATGGACACGGGGCGGCAACCACAGCACAGCTGTTCGAAGCTTCAAGCGTGGACTATCTGGGCGTTGCATCTATAGATGAAGGTCTGCAACTGCGACAATCGGGCATCAAGTTACCGATTTTGGTTTTGAGCCCAACCCCCTCCTGGGCCCTAGATACCGCCCTTGAAAACAACCTCGGTATTTCAATCACCAGCCTAAAGCAAATCGAGGATGTCAGCAGCACAGCCAAGCGTCTTAATCTGCAAGCTGCCGTTCATATAAAAATAGACACCGGTATGCACCGCCTAGGCATCGAGCCGACTACCACAGCGCAAGCACTTGAGCTGGTAGACAAAGATCCCCGTCTGCAGCTGATGAGTGTCTTCTCTCATCTAGCCATGGCCGACAACCGAGAGGCAGTTGATTTTCAAAAGGGTCGCTTCGAGGCGGCAGTCAAGATAGTACCGCCGGGCACCTTGTTGCATCTGGCTTCTTCTGAGGCGACAAGACTCTTCCCCGATACGCATTATGACATGGTTAGAGTCGGACTCTATCTCTGGGGCTTAGCACCAAATACGACACTACCAGAATTGCGCCCGGCTTTGTCGCTAAAGGCACGAATTAATCATATAGGTCCAGTGCCAGAAGGCGAGTCGGCCGGCTATGGCTTCACCTGGACGGCTAAGCGCCATAGCCGGCTGGCTATGATTCCGATAGGCTATGCCGATGGTGTGGACCGCGGTCTGAGCAATAACATGGAAGCCATTATTGAAGACAATTGGGTCAAGCAGGTGGGACGCATCAGCATGGACCAAATGTTGCTTGACATTACCGACTGCAAACAAGCTCAGGAAGGTGACCTAGTCACCCTAATCGGCAGCTCGGCTCAAAAGTGCATTAACTTGTGCCAATGGGCCGAAAGGCTCGATACGATAACCTACGAGTTGGCCTGCAGACTGAGGGCCAGATTGCCGAAAGTTTATACGAGAGAGCGCCTTCGCTAAACACCTGGAGCCCCTGTGCAAGAAATCGGACTTTTCTGCGGAACTTTCAATCCGGTACATTTGGGACACCTGCTCATCGCCGAGGCGGCACGCAGTCAGTTTGCTCTCGATAAAGTCATTTTCGTTGTCAGCCCACATCCGCCCCATCGAAACAATCGAGAGCTACTGGACGGCGAGGCGCGTTATTCGCTGCTTTGCCGAGCGATTGCCGAAAACCAGTATTTTCAGGCATCAGACCTAGAGCTGAAGCGCCAGGGTAAGTCGTACACAATCGATACTGTAGAAAGTCTGGAAGCACAGTTTCCCGATGCGCGCATCAGCCTCATTATCGGCTCGGATAATCTCAAAAGTTTCGACACCTGGCACCGCTACCAAGACCTGGCTAAGCAGGTAAGGCTTTTGGTGGTGCCGCGCCTGAGAGTCGTGCAAGCAACGGCAGAGGGCTGTACAACTACAACTAGTCTGGGTCAAAGTCAGACAAGCGACAAATCTGGAAGCAACAAATCTGATAGCAACATTTCAGAAAGCGACAATAACAGAAGCGAGAAAAACGCCGAGGAAATGACAGCCAGCCTGGACTCTAGCCAGACGCTCGCCCACTATCTCAGTCTCTATCCGCAAGTGGAACTGGTAGACTTTCCCGGAGTAGCTATTTCGGCTTCAGAGGTAAGAAAGCGAATCAAAGAAGGCAAATCGGTACTTTATATGGTGCCCCCGGCAGTTTGCCAGTTAATCGACAAGAACGGCTATTACAAAGTACCCATGGTCAAATAGAAACAGAATAAGTTATGAAATCAAAGACTATGAAAGCAAAAAAAACACTAGTCAAAAAAATAAAGAAAGTTGCAGGCAAAAGCGCTATCTATAAAGGCAAGTCTTCAGGCAAAAAGACCGCCGTCACTGCAGCCAAAAAGAGTTCAGCAAAAAAGAGTTCGGTCAAGAAAAGCGGCGCTAAAAAAAGTACCGTTAAAAAAGCCTCGGCAATCAAGGGCGTTCCAGAAGGTCTAACTTTAGCCAAAGTAGCAAAATGGGTGGAGCCTCGTATTTCCAAGAAACGCTTTGCCCACGTGCAGGGTGTAGTGGCAGTAGGGCAAGAACTTTCGAGACTTTATGGACTGAATCAAGCCGAGCGCTTTTATGTTGGTCTAGCTTGCTGGCTGCACGACAGTTGCAAAGAAATGAAAGATTATGAACTGGTGGAAAAGGCACGGGATTTAGGTATCGAACTCACCGAAATCGAAAAGAGCAGCGGTCATTTGCTGCATGGTCCGGTGGCGGCAAGATTAGTAAAGAAAGAGCTGAAGATAAGCAATAAAGCTGTTCTTGCCGCTATGTCGCAACACACTCTCGGCGCCACCAATATGACCGAGATAGCCAAAATTGTATATCTGGCCGACTGCCTAGAAGCCAGCCGCCCCGATGATTTCACCCAACCGATCTGGGCCGCCCTCACCGGCGGCAAAGGACGGGCGCAAGCGGTAAAAGGCTCACTAGATGTGGACAAAGCCATGCTTGTCGCCTGCGACCTAAGCCTAGAACACCTTTTGAAGTCGAGGAGGCCCATACACCCCCTTACCGTTGATGTCAGGAACCACTTCCTGGGTATAGTTAGAGCGGCGGAGAAATTAGCCGGGTAGAATAGACTCGATATTTTCTCATTTTATTATCGGATTTAATAAGGGTTGAGTTATGAGTAAGCTTTCGGTGATATTCAGTGCCTTGTCTATAGCTTCTACTATGAACTTGGCGGTCACTATGCCAGCAGCGCTGGCCCAGGCATCCGACCCAGCAAACAGTAAAGCCGCCTTGAGTTCCGATGCAACCAAGTCGAGCCAGGCCGATGCTCAAGATTCTTCCCTATCTGGCTCTCAAGCTAGCTCACAAAGCTCTACGCAGGACGGTCTCTGGTCTCTACCCAAGTACGAAGTAAAGGTCAAGCCGCAGACTGAAGCACAAAAGCCGGCGCCCAAACTCGGGCCCAAAGCCGAGGCTCTAGCAAAAGCCAAAGCAAAAGAGAAAGAAAAGACACAAGAACCGAGCAGCCAAAACGAGCTCAATACCTTGGGAGCCAACCTGAAAAGCCAGCCGACCTATGTCTGGTCGCCGGCAACCAGCGCCACAAAGTTGAGTGCAGAGGCAAGAAAAGCTAGAGAACAAGCTCTTGCAGACTATAACAAAGAAGTGGCGGACAAAATCTCAGGCGGCATCAGGGTGCCGCAACAAGCCACCCTGGTTGAGTCAGAGAGCAAGAAATACCGCTATCTCATTGCTTTCCACCTGACCAAAGAAGGTAAAGCCATCAACATTCAGGTGCTAGACCGCCTGGGCGAGCTCGCCACCGAGCCCCTGGCCGACCAGAACGAATCAGCCAGCATAGTCGCCGCTCTAAAGAACGCCATTCGCCAAGCCGCCCCTCTCAAGACCCCGCCGCAAGGCAGTGGCATTGCGCCTTGGCAGATGATTGCTCTTTACGATGTATCGACAGGCAAGCTATTAACAGGTTTCCGCCCGCTGCAATAGCCAGACTCTGGCAGACTTGCATTAAGAGTAAGAGCCGTTGCAGTTCTTACTCTGCTTTTCTATCAGATTCCGCCACAATTTAGGTATCTGAGTTGTTCTCGGTATCGCGCCTGTCTTCGGGCGCTAACTCTCTCTCTGTCTTTTTTGCTGCCTCTTGCAGTGATAAAGCTTCAAGAGCCCGCACCTCATCCAGCTTTGAGACCGAAACAGTAGCCAGTCCAAACAAGAACATCAAGATTCCCCAGGGAACGTCGATATTGAGAGGCAAGGGGCCGCCAGCGGTATTAAAAGTGGCAGGGTTGGCATAGCCATAACCGGCCAAAATAATGCCCAAAATCAAGAAGAGATAGCCGATTGGATAACGAACATCCAGCATTATTTGTTCCTATTTGCGCCTAATAGAAGACCAGGTTTAACGCCAAAGTAATTAGCAAGAGCACGATCCCGAGAAAGCCTGGTGTGAGATAAAATGGCGGTTTACTCTCAAGGCTGGCAAGGGCAGAGACAGAATCAAAACTGGAAGCACCTCTGGCTTTCACCCCCCAGACCAAACCAGCTAGCTCTGACTCATCTTTTGGCTTGGTCAAGTAAGAGATCATTATGGTGATCACAAAGCAAACAGTCCAAGCCACCACCGAACGATGGAAATTGCCAGCCATCTCGGTTGAGAAATGGAGCTTGCCTTGCAGACAGAGTAAATAGTGAATGAAAGCGCCGAAAGTACCGGCCACCAAACCAGAGAATGCCCCCCAAGGCGAAGTCCGCTTGAAGAACATACCAAGCAAAAATGTCGCCAAAAGAGGCGCATTAAAGAAAGAAAAAACAGTCTGCATATAGTCCATTATGGAGGGGAAACCCATAACCAAATAGGCGGCCGCCACAGATATAACAATGCCGACCGCGGTGGCTAGACGACCGACCCAGAGATAATGAGCATCAGACTTGTTCTTAGCGAAATAAGTCTGGTAAATATCATAAGTAAAAACGGTATTAAAAGCGGTGACATTGCCGGCCATACCAGACATGAAGCTAGCCAGCAAAGCCGTCAAGCCAAGCCCATACATGCCATTAGGATAGACCGCCGCCATCATGTAGGGAATGGCATTGTTGAAAGAAAGAGTTGTATTGTTCGAGCCCAGCTGCGGCATAGCAATGATGGCCAAAAGACCGGGGAAAACAGTCAAAACAGGAAAGAGAATCTTCGGAAAAGCAGCCACAATTGGAGTCATCTGGGCGCCGTACAGGTCTTTAGCAGCCATGGCTCTTTGAATGACTAGAAAGTCGGTACACCAATATCCGAAAGACAAGACAAAACCAAGACCCATGACTAAACTCAGCAAGTCAGTGCCCATGGGATTACCGGCGCGCCCCACTTCCAGCCATAAATGCGCCATTCCAGGCGCATTCAAACTTTCCACCACCGACTGCCAAGATCCAAAACGCATCATGCCGATTATTGACAGAGGCAAGAGTCCAAAAATAATGAGAAAGAACTGTATGGCTTCGTTATAGATTGATGAAGTGAGACCGCCTGTAATTGTGTAGGCAAGAACCACCACAGCGGCAAGCAAGACAGATGCGTGGATAGGCCAACCAAGAACCATTTGAAAGACAATTGCCATGGCATAAAGGTTCATGCCCGACATAAGCACAGTCATAATGGCGAAAGAGAAAGCGTTAAATGCCCTCGTGGGCTCGTTGAAGCGCTTGCGTAGATACTCGGGGACCGACTTGATTTTGCTCTTGTAATAAAACGGCATCATGAAGACAGCCAGGAACACCATTGCCGGAATAGCACCCAGCCAATAGAAATGGGCAGTCATGATGCCGTACTGGGCGGCATTGGCTGCCATTCCCATTACTTCCAGAGCACCGAGGTTGGCCGACAGAAAAGCCAGTCCACAAACCCAAGTCGGAATTACTATCTTGCTTTTGCCGTCGGCGGCATTGCCATGCCCGGCAAGAAGAAAGTCTTCTGCCGTGTGCATATTTTTTTTGAGCTTGAAACCGACACCAAGCACAAAAATAAAGTAAACAAGCACCACGAGGTAGTCGATTAACTGTGGTGAAGTCGGTCCTGCTTTATCCACAAACTCTTATTTCTTTGATACTAGCGGAAGTCAGAATCAAACGATTCGCCGGCATTATCGCGCTTGCTACCGAGCAGGCGCAGATTTTGGGCGTGAACGATCGGCTTGACATTTTTATTACCGCCATCATCAGTCCACCGGTTGAAGTCGAGACGACCTTCGACGCCAATAAGAGAGCCTTTTCGCACATACTCACCGGCAATCTCAGCTTGACGTCCCCAGATTTCGATATCGAACCAATCGGTTTCTTTCTCTTTGGTCGGTCTATTGACAGCCAATGAGAAGGTGGTTTTCACCCTGCCTGATTCAAAATAACGCATTTCGGGATCGCGACCGGCGCGCCCCACAAGTATTACGGAATTAACCATAGTCTAAAGCTCCTAGTGAGACATATAGAATATCAACAATGTGCAAAAATCTAAATTGATAACGAATAAGCATCTCAAATAGAAGAAAAAAAATGGCAAACCCGCCCCAGGCCGGAAACGATTCTAAAAACTCAGATGAGAAGATTAAATCTGACCAACCGGCTCCAGATTCAAAGCAGGTACCCGCTTGGCATGTAGTAACACTGTCAGTATTTTCCTGCGGCATCTATAACTTCTATTGGTTCTATAAAGCCTTGAAAGAATTGCACAATGCCGCCGCCAACAGTTCAGAAAGCGGACCACTAATGCGCCTTGAAAACGCCGGCACGAAAGATACTTTCTTAGCTTTGGCGAAATGGCCGGTGGGGATGTTCACCCTCATGTTTGCTGTGCCGATTCTCAATTTAATTGCCCTAATGCGGGTTATTGACCAGATTTGCCTGCTTATTCCAGAAGAGACCCCCTTAAGAAGAAACAGCAAGCTAACAGCCTTTTTGATGGCTTTAGGTTTCGGCTCTTGCGTACTCTTGCTTAAATTGCCTTTCTTAGCAGAGCACATCAAGTTACTTATTTTCTTTTCAGTCAGTAGTCTGTTTCTGGCAATTCCGCAAAACTGGCTGAACAAACATTGGAAGCTTTATGAAAATGATCGTCTATTGGTAAGACAGGCTTTCAATCCTGTCGAACTGGTTCTCATCATCGCCGGTGCCAGCTTGCTTGGCTTGAATTGGTTTGGAGCCGAATTTGTCCCCCAAGCCAATCATTAGGCATTAGAAGCAGGCATTAGAAGCAGGCATTAGAAGCAGGCATTAGAAGCAGGCATTAGAAGCCGTGTTTGCGGGCCCAGCGCAAGAGTTTCTCGGGAGATTCGAGTTCCAATTTCTCCACCAGATGTTCGAGAAGGTCATCTAATTCTTGTTGGCTGATACCCATTCGTTCGGCAGCGGTTGAGAGCTTGCCTTTCATTGTCAGATAGCGAAGTATCGTTCGCTCCTGCGCAGTTAGCCTGGTGAGATGTCTAGGCAGACTGGGTGAAATTACTGACTTGGACCCTTTTGATACCATGAGAAGCGCCATCTTTACCAAGGCGGGCGCATCTTCTTTCAGTATGTAGCCAGAGGCCCCGGCAGCCAAAAGATCTTGTACTTCAGCCGCCTTGCTCTGGCCGGCAAAGATAACCACCTTTGTGCGCTTGAGCTGACTGAAACGCTTGAGCAGTTCCACTGTGTTGTAGAGACCAGGTAAATGCAGGTCCAAAAGCACGATATCAGGCAAAATCTTAGAGGCTGTAACCCAGGCTTCATGAGAAGTTTCAGCCTCGGCTACGACCTTGATCAGACCACCCTGTGCAAGTTTTTCTCCGACTTCAGCTCGAGTCTGAGCGTGGTCGTCAACTATCATCAATCGAATCATCGCCTGAATAGTTTACACCAGCGGCATACTTTAGATTACCGCTCGGCAGATTCTCTTTAGTTCACTATCCCTTAAATTCTCTAGCTTGCGGGCTTACTTGTTGGCAATCAAGACGCGATTGCAACCATCTTCTTTAGCTTGAATAAGAGCTTCTGAAGCCGCTTCTAATAGACCTTGCGGTTCATTTGAATGCTGCGGATAACAAGCCACAGCCAGAGAAGCAGTAATCTTGATTGGTTTACCGGTCTTCGGCTCTATAATCTCGAGCATCGAAATGCGCCGACGGACCCGCTCAGCCACAACAGAGGCGCCTTCAGCATCTGTTTCATGCAAAACAGTCACGAGTTCTTCGCCGCCCCAGCGAGCCGGCATGTCAATTTCGCGCACCGAACTGCGCAATATCTTCGAAACTTCGACCAGCACTTGGTCACCAACTTCGTGACCATATTTGAGATTGATCTCTCTGAGATGGTCGATATCGATGAGCATGAGCGAAAGCGAGTAACCAAGTCTCAAAGCACGCTTAAGTGAATGAGTGAGATGCTCTTTGAAGACATGACGATTGGGCAAACTGGTCAGAACGTCTTGCCCCATAAGCTCTTGCAAACGCGCTTCTGCGTTTGCAAGTTGGTGACGCAGTCGATCAATCTCGCGGTCTTTCTCACGCAATAGCTTTTCGTATGAAATATTTTGTTGCCCGACACCGGCCGATCGCCTGGACGTCTGGACCGGATCCGGCGCCTTATGTGCCTGCCCATGAAAGGTCTGCAACATTTCCTGGATTCGAGCCTTCATCTTCCCCCCTCAGCGTGACCTTACAGATATGCACCGCCCGCCCAATGAGCAATGTGCTTACCTCTTATGTTCCTGTATTTCAGAACAGGTCTTAGCTACTGGTCCATATTAGCTCTAAATAGTTTTAATGCAAATAATATCAGTGGGGAAACCCGCAAATTTAAAGAGAAATTTGTCATTTTCCATATGAATTAGCCAAATAACATATACAGATTACTTGCAGCTAATCTTACAGCCGCTCTTTCAGTTGATCTCAACCCGCGCCTGCTCAGTGCCGTCACTGTCCCTGACCATAATCAGCCAGTACTTTTGCTTCTTCGAATCGACCGAGAAGGGTAGACTAATATTTTGAGACGATCCTGGACTCAACTCTTTGAAGCGCATCATCGCCGCCGATATATGCGGTGCATAGACTTCGTCGAAATCTGAGATCACTCGAACATTTCGCAGACTTAGGGCTTGCTTGCTTCTATTGTTAGCAATGAAGTTGACTCGCAAAATCTGACCATTCTTATCTTTTGAAAGCGGGTCCTTTTCAAATTTGTAATCAGCGACAATTAACGAAAGTCCGGGTAAATGGTTGCGACTGCGAGCCGAGTCGAGCGCCAAGGGGTTGAAGCCCGGCAAGCTGAGCGGCTCTGAAATCTTGAGTTTGACGTGGTCACCAGGATAGACCGAGCAAATTTTGCCTTTGCGAGCAACGGCACAGGCGATACCATAAGTGGCGCCAATACCACCGCCGATACCGACCGAAATTCCATATGTAGATATGGCTACAGGCAAACCGGTCATTTGCACCGACATAATCGAACCGGCCAAGGCGCCGATGGTGGCAAATTTAGTATCACGCAGCACCACCTTCGCTACCGACTTGAGCTCGTTGTCCTTTGTAGAAAATGTAGTCTCGAAAGGTACTTCATATTGCCCGTCCGGACTAATTATCTTGTCGAACTTTACTTCTACAAAACCATCTCGCCCATTATGTTTCTGCCGGTCTACCCTGGTAACAAAACCATGTGCCACCCATTTACCAGGCAGAACAACCTTTGAACCATCGGCAGCGATAACATCGCGCGAAATACGGGCAAAGACTTCTTGCCCTTTTTGCGACAATTCAGAGTTGAGATGGCATTGCAATGTCAAATCTACAGAAGTCCCCTTCGGCACCATCTGTAGTGAACCGGAAAGTAAGGGCGACCCATTGTTCTCCGGTAAGGTGGAGACACGCCCCTTCAAGAGCGGCTTTCCTTGGAAGGTTTCGCCTCGAGGCAAAAGAGAAAGTGCGTCATTATTCTGCTCACTCTCAAACGGAGACCGCAAGCCCATCTGCATGCCGGCATCTCTTTCGGCATCTATTTCACCACCTTTTTCGCCACCTGAATTGCCTTCGATATCTGCTTCTATATTCGCTTCGGCATTCGAGTTTGCATTAGAGTCGGCGGTATCTTTGGAACTTTGCTTGTTGATTTCGGATGTGGTCGCTGAAGCCTGACCAGAATTGGTCTGAGATTTGGTCTGAGAGAGAGATTGAGATTCGGGCTGAGACAGGGACTGCGAGGGAGGTTGAGAAGTCTGGACGGCAGAGTCGGGCATTAGGTCCGGCTCGTCTGGCAAGCTCATAGAGTCAAGCGAATTGCGGGCTAGAGCGGACTGGGCATAGATGCCAAAGCCGACACCGCCCGGCACAAACCAATTCAGCACAAGCCAAGCCAGCACAAGCCAAGCCAACACAAATCGAACCGTCTTTACAGTAGAGAGAAGCTTGAACAGTGAGTTTGGCCCCTTCATAGCGCCTCTAGAGCTTTTTATTGAGTATCTCTTTGATCTGATCAAGAAAACCCTTTTTCTTGCTGTCCTTGCCCGAACCAGACTGACCACTCTCTTTAATCAGAGACTTGAGCTTTACTTCTAGACTACGGGCTTCTGCATTAGTTCCATCAAGACGCAGAGAAGTTTGCACTTCTGTCATAGCAAGGGTTTTCCAACCACGGCTGAGATAAACTTCGGCTAGTTTATTGTGATAGCGAGGCTCGTTGGGAACTAGGCGGATGGCCTCCTTCATAGCAGTTTCGGCTTCGGAATAGCGCTTTTTGCGCAAAAGTTCATCAGCCCTAGTCAAGTGCTTGTTTGCCCACTTTACATTAATATGATCATCGCCGGGATGCCCTTCCTCGCCCTGGGGTCCGTGGGGACCGTTACCAGTCAATCTTTCCTCTTCGGGAATTAGCGAACTGACAACAAAAGAACCGGTCGAAACTATCTCGGACCGGCGCCTCGCTAGAGAACGCAGGGTGTCGTACTCGGTGCGCCTGTCGGCGTCTCCGAGCACCTCATGGGCTTTTGTAACCTTGGCAAACTCTTTCTGGGCAATAGCACGCTGTTCCGGGTCGTTAGGAAACCGGTCCGGGTGAAGTTTCTTCGCCAAACCCAGATAAGAGCGCCGGATTTCCTCCTGGCTAGCCTCAGGCTCGACCCCTAGGGTGGCGTAATAGTCTTCTTCGAACTCCTGCATGCTGCTAATCTGGTACCTGAATTGGGACGCCTGACTGTAAAGGAAAGTCATTTACCGCTAAGACTATTCTAGTAGAACTTATAAAGAAATTATGGATTTCTCACAGGCGCTTCAACCAGCTATCCATAATTCAAATAGAAAGGTCTTTAAAAACAAACTTTCGGAAGGTAAAAACTCATGAATCTCGACAAATTTACCAATAAAGCGCAAGAAGCAATCACAGGTTGTCGCGCCCTGCTTAGCCGCTTTGCCAATAGCCAGGTTACTCCTGAGCATCTGCTTCTCTCAATCATGGAACAGCAAGATGGACTGGGAAGCAAGATTGTCGAAAAGCTAGAAGTCAAACCGCAAAAAATCATTGACGATGTAACAAGATATCTACAGAATCAGCCGAAAGCATCTTCGGTTACCGTAGCCAAAGACGAGATTCATGTCTCCAGCAAGCTTATGCAAGTACTGGAAGCGGCAGAACGTGAAGCCGAAAGACTGAAAGACCAGTTCATCAGCATCGAACACCTCTTGATTGCTCTGAGCGACGAAAGCCGAGGGCAAGCCGGCACGATTTTAAAACAAAACGGACTGACGAAAGAGCGCATACTTAAAGTTCTGACCGACATCAGAGGCAAGCAGAAAGTAACCAGCCAGGACCCGGAAGGCACCTATCAGGCCCTGGAGAGATATGGCAAAGACCTCACTGAAATGGCAGCGAGAGGTAAGCTTGATCCGGTTATCGGTAGAGACGACGAAATCAGGCGCGTCATGCAGGTTCTCAGCCGCCGCACCAAGAATAATCCAGTCTTGGTGGGTGAACCCGGCGTGGGTAAAACCGCTATAGTGGAAGGTTTAGCCATAAGAATCACCAAAGGCGATGTGCCTGAGGGTCTGAAAGACAAAAAAGTAATCGCCCTAGACATGGGCTCTCTGGTAGCCGGAGCGAAGTACCGCGGAGAATTCGAAGAAAGATTGAAAGCGGTGCTCAAGGAAGTGACCGAATCGGAAGGCGAAATCCTCCTCTTTATTGATGAACTGCACACAGTGGTTGGAGCCGGCTCAGGGGGAGAAGGTTCGATGGATGCGGGCAACTTGCTCAAGCCGCCGCTGGCAAGGGGCGAACTGCATTGTATCGGAGCTACCACTCTCGACGAATATCGCAAATATGTGGAGAAAGACCCGGCACTGGAGAGACGATTCCAAACTGTTTTTGTCGACCAGCCTTCGGTGGAAGAGACAATTTCAATCTTGCGTGGTCTCAAGGAAAGATACGAAGTGCACCACGGCGTGCGCATCAAGGACGCGGCGCTGGTATCGGCAGCAGTGCTGTCTAATCGCTATATCACCGACCGTTCCCTGCCGGACAAAGCCATCGATTTGGTGGATGAGGCCGCAGCCCGCATGCGTATAGAAATCGATTCGATGCCGACTGAATTGGACGAGCTGGAAAGGAGAAAAATCCAGCTAGAAATCGAACGCGAAGCCCTGAAGAAAGAAAAGGACCAAAGCTCTAAAGAAAGGCTCGAGAAGCTGGAGAAGGATCTAGCCAACTTAAAAGAAGAGTCCGACAATCTGAGAGCGCGCTGGCAATCAGAGAAGGAAGGCATTTCCAAAATTCAAGTCGTGAAAGCCGACATTGAAAACACCAAAGTTCAGATCGAACAAGCAGAAAGAGCCACCGATTTGCAGAAAGCAGCCGAACTCAAGTTCGGCAAGCTTATCGAATTAGAGAAGCAGCTCAAGGAAATGGAAGCCAAAATTTCGGACAACAAGGGTCCAAGGCTTCTTAAAGAAGAAATCGATGAAGAGGACATTGCTGAAATCATTGGCAGTTGGACCGGAATTCCGGTAACCAAACTGCTTGAAGGCGAAGTACAAAAACTACTGCGGCTGGAAGAACACCTACACAACCGAGTCATTGGTCAAGACGAAGCAATTGAAGTGGTATCAAATGCAGTGCGGCGTGCCCGCACCGGCATGAAAGACCCCAACCGTCCAATCGGCAGCTTCCTGTTCCTTGGACCGACCGGCGTCGGCAAGACAGAGTTAGCCAAGGCTCTAGCCGAATTTCTCTTTGACGACGAGCAAGCAATCGTCAGGATAGACATGTCCGAATACCAAGAGAAACACACAGTGGCCAGATTAATCGGCGCACCGCCCGGCTATATCGGACACGACGACGGAGGGCAGCTGACCGAAGCGGTTAGACGCCGCTCTTACAGCTGCGTACTTTTCGATGAAGTCGAAAAGGCGCACCCCGATGTCTTCAATATTCTTCTTCAAGTCTTGGACGAAGGTCATCTGACCGACTCCAAAGGTCGCACTGTTGACTTCAAAAACACCGTCATCATCATGACCTCCAACATCGGTAGCCAACACATACTCGACTATCAGATGCAGTCGGCAGTTGATGGAGAGGACCATTATGACGCGATGAGAGAGAAAGTTATGGAAGCTCTACGAGCCCACTTCCGTCCCGAGTTCCTGAACAGAATCGACGAAACGGTTGTCTTCCACGCCTTGAAGGCATCAGAACTGAAGCAGATAGTCACTATCCAACTCTCGATTCTCAACAAGAGACTGGCTGACCGTAAAATCGAAGTCAAACCAACCGATGCTGCCAGCGAATGGCTAGCCAACACTGGCTACGATCCGGTTTACGGAGCGAGACCACTGAAGCGCTTGATCCAGCGTGAAATTGAAAACCCACTGGCGCTCAAGCTGCTGGAAGGCGAGTTTAACGATGGTGATACGATAACTATCGACGAGCATGACGATGAACTGACCTTTAGCAAATCACCGAGTTTGGTGGCGGTCTCTTAGCCTTAAAAATCAAAAAGAGTATAAAACGCGCTCACGCTTTGCCGGTCTGAGCGCGTTTTCTCTATTTATCTTCTGCTGCTTCTTCTTCCTCTGCTTCTTTTGCTTCTTTTGCTTCTGCCTACTTCTTGAGATGCGGTCCGACCTTGGTAGCGTCCACCATCATATGATTGCTCCGCATCAGAGTCATTAGCTCACCTGTACAGGTACGAACTTCAGTATCAACCACAGTCATTCGGCCCCAACGCACCACCTTAGACTCAGCCGTAATCGGTCCCACCGGGTCGTTTGTAAGCAGATTGACACTCAGCTGAACAGAATAAGGAAACTTCTCAGAAGCTTTGCCTTCAAGTTTTCTTTTCTCAATCTCTTCGATTGAAATGCTGCCACCATAGGCAGCAGCAGAAGCCGCCTCATCAGCGAGCGTGACAATCATACCAGCATGATAAACACCGGTCGGCTGCATCACAGCTTCACTAAGCGGCAATTCGAATAGGGCATAACCTTTCTCTACTTTCAGACATCTACCACCGATAGCTGTCAAAGCATTCCACTCGTATTTTTTCAAAGATTCCTCCACAGCTCCACATATTCACGAAGAGATAAAGGCTCTAATCTAAAGAAGAAGAAAAGAAGAAAAGAAGAAGTAGTAGTAGGTAAGTAATCACGTCATCTAAAGATGCTTCATTTTCTCTTCTATTTGTTTGACTCGCCCTGAATATACTTGAAAATCAATCTGTTCATGCCGTTTCGGACTCACTACAGCCTTATCATATAGAGCTTTAGACTCTCGATATGAGGACAATGCCTCTCCTTTACCGCCGACTAAGCGATGTGCATCTCCCAAATTCTCCAAAGTTCGAGCCCTTCCCAATCCCTCACCATTAGCAGTGCGCAGTTCAAGAACCTCTTTAAATTTAGGCAACGCATCGGCGCCTTTGCCTTGTCTTAGCAAGACCACACCCAACCGCTCTAAGTTATTGACATAGGACTTACCAGCTCTGTTACTCGAGTTAGCAGCGATTATCTCGTTTAACAGCTTCTCTGCATCTTCAAAACGCTTCTCAACAAGGTAAATGTCTATCAATCGGTCAACAGTAAGTTCGGCTTCATCACCAAACAAGCTCCCCGAGACTCGGCGCTGCTCAACAACCGATTCCAGAATTCTGGCAGCCCGATAAGAATCACCATATGAATCAAAGCCTTGAGCCAGGTGCATCATATCTCTAGTGTATCTTGACTGATCAATACCACCGGGCGCCGGACCCAGACTGTCAACAATCTGCTCCGCCTCAAAAAAGCTTCCCTTTGATATTAGTTGCTCAGCAACAAGAAGATACTTCTCGAAGCACACAACGGCGCCATCATAAGCAGAAACTTCCACGACAGGCAATGAACTTGCAAACTCAGCGAGCTTGATAGTTCCGGCTTCTAGAGATGTAATATCTTTGCTTGTTAGTAGCACTTCTTTATATGCGCGAGAGTCATTTGGTTCGTAATATCTAATTGCGAAGGTAAGAAATTGACCGCTGAAAGAACCCGCGATTGCTCTAGCTGCCAAGATCGCATCCATACGAAAATTTGCGCCTTTGTACCCATAGACGGCCACCACCGCCTGGCGGCCCTTATTGAAGGTACTAATGCCTGCACCACGAAACAGCTTCCTCGAACTAATAGCCTTATGCAAACCACCATAAACACCGACTGATTTATTGGGAGCAGGCGAAATCGCAGGAGTCTGACCAAGACTAAAGGCTTTGGCAGATTCTCCAGTGTCTGAAAGATCAGAAACCTGATTTTCACAAAAAGCTTTAGGTGAGTTCACCATAAAGGCGACAAGAAGCAGAAGTACTATTGTTTGCCTTTGCCTGGTTCTCTGACTATGGACTTTTCGAGAGTTCAATATTCTGCTCCTGATTCCAATTCTATTTATTGTAGACCTATGTCAAATTCTGAACAGGCTATGGAGCCTTTAAGTTACAAGAATCACTTTATTAAAATCACGGACTAGATTAATTATAGCCAGGACGCCACTTAGCAACTGTCAATCATTATGCCCCTTGCCTTCGCACCAATTTTCATGCCTAGCAAATGTCGGTCGAAATCGTAAATCGATATCGCAATCCAAAATTTTTAAGGTCATTTTTTTGAACTTTTTCGTTCAGTTTTACGTTTATAGATCTATCAACCAATGAAGGGTCTAGATATGAAAAGCGATCCCCACAATCTGATTTCACTCATGCAAATAGACAATGCCAGAGGGAAAAGTACAGAAATTAAGGAACAAGCAAAAAAAGCTTGGGCCGAGTTCTGCGAGCGCTTTCCCTCAGAGAAAGACTGTGCCAAAGATCTTGCTGACTTGCTCACGGAAAGAGGTCTACTTGCTTGCTACTGTTTTACAGATGATTCTATCTGTAGCCAATTTAGATTCGAGGATGACTATCGACTAGCAATCTGCATAAAATGCGCAAACTCCTATAGAACCACTGCAGGAACATTCTTTGACAGAAGAAGAAAACTACGCCCTTGGTACGCGGCGATGTGGTTCATGGAAAACGGTGTATTCATCAGCTCCAACTGGTTCGGCAAGATAGTAAGAGTCGCTCAAGCAACCGCACTGAACATCTACCATCTTCTAATGTATTCCATTGATCTAGAATTCAATCCGGAATCTGAAAACGTCTGGTCGAGAGAATTTCTGCCACATTTCATCAAGAGGAGCATCTGGTCTATTCGAGGGCTTCATCCAAGCAGTGAAGAATCTGAACAGGATCAAGAGAGTAAGCAGAAAGAAAAGAAAGAATCAGCTCCATTTGACATGAAGGACTCAGACATTTTCGAAAAGACGCAACAGGAGCCTATCTCAGACAGCTCAGATGCAAACGAATTCACAGGGATGGATAACAGCTCGAACTTGACCTTTCACAATGAGCCGGAGCACCAACTTATTCTGGATTGCCTTAGACAAGCCGGCGCTCTGCATCCTGACGAACTCTCAACTAGAACTGATCTGGAAATTGCTAAGTTGAACGAGCGACTCACAGACTTAGAGCTCTCAGGACTGATCAAGATGACATTCGGCGGTCGATTTGAACTTACATCAAGAGAGCCGAGATCAGCTCCTAAAGGAGGAAACCACTGTGTTGATGAACTGGATTCCTATCAAATAGAAATGGAATCAGAGCTAATCACGAGAGAACCAGGCAATGCAAAAAAGCACAAGTCAGTGCTTAGGAAAGAATTCGATAGACTAATCCGCAAAGAGTTTCAAGGAATCAGCAGAAAGTATCTGCAGTTGTACTTGTCTATTGCAAAACTCTTGAGTTTCAGCACTGTCCAAAGCGAGCGGTCAATAATTGATGCCTGTCTAAAGACTGGGGATCTTGAGACTAAGAAACTCAAGCTGTACCAGACTCCGATGGTTCTGTGTTTTCCACTAAATGCAGATTCTCGAAACTGAACCAAGAAGCATCAGTCTAGAAAATATCTGTCTCAATGACGTCAGTTCTTTGAGGGGAAAACCGGCTCCTTCGCGCCAAGATATCTCGGCTTGCGCTTAGAAAGGATATCTAGCCAAGCGGCTTGCGCAGCACCGAATTCTCGCAAGTCGTACCATCTTGCCATGTCGCCATAAGAACTTCGGTCCGCACAAAAGCCTATGGCATTGAGACCCAGACTTCTGGCAATGTAGAGGGCTCTTGGCAAATGAAAGCGCTGACTGACAAGAATTAGACTATTGAGTTCGAAGATATCACGAGCGCGATAGAGGCTGTCATAGGTGCGAAAACCTGCATAGTCGCAAATCACATCCGATGACGGAACTCCCAGTTCTAGAGCTTGGCGCTTCATTGCGATGGGCTCATTGTAATAAATCTCGCCATTGTCACCGGTCATTACCAGCTTTTTTACCTTAGCACTCTTGTAAAGTGCTACGGCAGCCAGAACTCGGTCGCGCGCTTCAGAAGACCCGACTCCAGCACCAAAGACAAGGGCGGCTGGTCTAGAAGGGATAGACTCAATGTTCGAATAAATCTGACCTGTCTCTTTATTCACCTGCCAGTAGACAAAAGCACAGAAAATGAACGGCAGAAACAAGGCGATTGACAAGAGGAAAAGTACCGTTGAGGGCCTCTTTCGTTTGAGCGGAGCAACGGTACTTGCATTTATAGACTGGCTGGGTGGCTCTGGACTAGACAAACTAAGCCACGGCACCGCCAGTGTAATGATAGATTAGCAGAATGCGGCCGCCATGGGGACCGACAGTCAAAGGAGTCAGGCTGGCTAGCTGATAGCGATACTTCTGGTGCTCGATAATTGATTTGGAAACATCGTCAGCGGGCACTATATCTTGAACGACAAATGTTGGCGTGGCAAAAAACTTCTGGAGCTTATCATCAACAAGATCCTTTAGCTTGGACATGAAACAAACCTCCTCAACTCAACTCTAGAGATAGATATACTACAAAAAATTTGAATAAAATGACCTGATGAAAGCAACCATCTCCAATTTCTTGAAAAGCTTGAAAAGTAAAGGACCCATGAAAGCTTCGTCCTTTGCAGCTGCCATTATTGCCATATCACAGCCGATAGAGCAGGCAAAAGCAACGCCGAATCGAGACCCTCGCCCGAAGCAGATCTGCAGCAGAGCCGACTCGCAATCAAAGGCTCAAGACGCCAGCTTGCAATTGAGGTCGGCGACACCAACACTTGACACCTTGCCGCCACCAAAGCGCTTGCTTGGAGGTGTCGGCAAAACAGAAATGCTTCAGGAAAGTCCGCCTCGGCCGGTAAATAAGCTCGGATACCTGACAGAGAGTCAACATAAGAACCCTCCAGAGAATGTCGTCTATGTTGCACCCAACTCACTAGCCTATAGAGCTGGTCTTGCCGCAGGCGATAAAATTCTGGCAAGAGGAGTACGAGGAACAATCGCCGATCTCATTGTAGAGCGGGCAGGAAAGCGCTATTTATGCCGCATAAATGTAGCGACTCTTATTCAGCCAATCCAACCAAGCCGAAAAGATCCGCTCAAAGCAGGCATAGAAAGAAGCGCCGCGCAGAAACTTCATGAGCGCAGCTTGGTCTTTATGATAGACAAGTCGGCTTCTATGGATACCAAAGACTGCCCTGGAGGCTTGTCCCGTTGGCAATGGTGCAAGCAGCACATAGGCGAAATCTATCTAGCAGAAAATGGCTTACTTGCTAATGATATCTCAATCGTAACCTTCGATTCGCAGTTTCGTTCGTTTCGGAATTGCAGCGCCGGACAACTTTCGGCTGTATTTCAAGATATTGCACCTGATGGCGAGACAAATATGGCACAGGCACTGCAAGAATCTCTTGCCCTGGTAAGAAGACCCCTAGAAGGTGGGAAACCAGCCCTGATTGCCATAATCTCAGATGGTCGACCAACCGACGCTGAAAACTTGAAGAAAGTGATCATCGATCGAGTCAACAGTTTGAGCGATCCCAAGCTTCTCTCAATTGTATTTATAGAAGTGGGCACGCCGGAAAAGTATCTAAAGGAGCTTGATACAGACCTGGTTCCAAAAGGCGCAAAAGCAGATGTTGTCACGGTCATGCCCATGGATAGAGCGCAAAAAGATGGTTGGACAGCCACCCTTGCCGCCGCCGTCCCCAAGGAAGACAAACCAGTAGATAAGAATGCAGCCCGCGACGCCCTGAACGGTCATGTCAATAGCTATAATAGCTCAGCCTTCATCAATAATGTCAGACCGGCGCCACCAGTGAAAGCCCATCCAACAGGAACAGCGCCTGGAACAACTTCCAGTAAAACTCCCGGCACAACAACACCAACAAGCGCAACAAACGGACAGACGCCAGGCAGTAGTGCAGCCAATAAGCTGGTCAATCCGGCACCACCAGTAAAGGCACATCCCACCGGAGTAAATCCAGAAGCGGCAAGCGCCACCCAGAAACCTATTGAAATAGATGAAAAAGAAACCACTCTAAAGCGTAACGCCAATAAGACTTATCAATGAACAATAAACCCAAGAGTTTTCTCAGCAAGACAGAGCGCCTGTTAATTTCTTTGGTACTACTAACGGTGCTATCACAGTCAACAGCATCGGCTCAAGGACAAGCCTTTCTGCTTAAGCAGGCGCGCAGCGTCAGTGAAAAATCTCCGGCAGCTGGCTTCAAACTGTATGAGGCACTTTGTCGGAAATATCCACACGATCTTTCTTTGCTGTATGAAAAGATAAGGATTGGGAGAGAAGCGGAAAAGCCACCGCGCTTGGAAGAATGCAATCGACTAATAGAGGCAGACCCTTCAGCGAAGCGCTATCCACACATCTATACCTGGCGCGCTCTAGCCCACATCGATAATTTCGACGAAGAAGCAGCCCTCAACGATTGCCTCAAGAGCGCACAACTGGGGGATAAAGCCGGCGAGACAGCAATCTGGCTTTGCAAACTCTATCAATCGATGAATCGTCATAGCGAGGCTATAGCCTGCATAAAAGAAAAGTTCAAATTAGAAAAGAAGGAAGATGCTTACGGACATGAGTTGATGGCTTACAGCTATTCGGCTCTCAAGCAAGTGGACCAGGCCTTGAAAGAATACGAAAAATCGCTTTCACTGGCTCCAAACAACTTGAAGGTTCTGCTCAACCATGCGGGTTATCTTGAACAAAACAATAGAGGACAAGAAGCTCTCAAAGATTTAGAGAAGATACTCAAGATTGAAAAGAATAACGACATCGCCTTGCAATTGAGAGCGAAGATCTACTATAGCCTTGGTCGCTATAAAGAATGTATCAGCGATCTCAATCAGTATGCTCAGACAGAATTCAACAAAGAACCGGCACCATCGGCCCTCGAGCTACGGGCAGAAGCCTACAAGAAGCTCGGTCTAAACGCCCTTGCAAAAAAGGATATTGAGCGCTCTAAACAAATACGAGCTCAGCACTAATTTGATTTAGTCTTAAAGTTAGCCATAGCGGTCTCGAGGCAATCTTGCATGATTTGCTTGAGAGGCTGCCCAGAACGCTCTGCTAAAGAAACACAGTCTGAATATTCTGGTTGAAGGTTGATGAGACTTCCATCTAGACGATACGAAGCCTTTACTCTAACTTCCTGACCCAAAAGATTGACGTTGATAAAGTCGCGGTCCGCCGCCAGCCTTTCTGTATAGTAAGTGCGCACACCAATGGCAGTAGTTTCAGACAGCAAAATATCTGAAAGGTGATAGACATCTTCAGGACGAGCCAGCACCTTCAAGAAGTGCCCAGAACGCCCCTTCTTCATCTGACAAGGCGAAAGAGAGACATCCAGGGCGCCGGACTCGAGTAGTTTCTCGGCAGCGAACGCAAGTATCTGCGGGCTGCAATCATCAATATTTGTCTCTAGGCAGCAAATAATTTCTGAGCGAAAAGAAGCACGCTTACCGCTCGAAACGCCGACCTGTGGATGAGACGGCGGCAGCGCACTGCCCACCATAAGCCTAACCACATTAGGATGCGCTTCAGGAGCATAAGTCCCAGCACCATATCCAGTACCAAGTACTCTTTCAAATGCCGGTGGTCCCGAGTAGCGCTCGGCGATAGTAGTGAGAATGGCAGCCCCTGTCGGCGTCAAGCATTCATAGCCGTTGGGATAGTCACGTGTGGGGGCGCCAGCCCTCATAATCAAGTTCAAAGTAGCCGGTCCGGGCACAGGATAGATACCGTGGGCAGACTTGATCACGCCGCTGCCCAAGGGCAGGGGCGAAACAATCGCTCTCTCGATACCCAAAGAGTGAAAGGCTATGGCAAAACCAACAATGTCAACTATCGAATCAGTGGCACCAACTTCATGAAAATGAATCGACTGGATAGGCACCCCATGCACTTTGCTCTCGGCCTCTCCGAGGTTGACAAAGATCCTAGTAGCTAGAGCCTTCACCGCATCTGCAAGCTTCGAATTCTCAATCAAAGCCAAGATATCAGAGAGACGACGCCCATGCTGATGTTCATGTTCATGTTGATGTTGATGTCCGTGTCCATGTTCATGTTCATGTTCATGCTCATGCCCGTGCCCGTGCTCATGCCCATGTTCATGTTCGTGCTCGTAATCGTGTTCATGCCCGTGCTCATGTTCGTGCTCATGCTCATGCCCGTGCTCATGCCCATGTTCATGTTCGTGCTCATGTTCATGTTCATGCAAATGAGAGACTGCACGCCTTGGGTCCAAAGTTTTTGAGTCAGCAGATAATACATTCTCTTGCAAATGTACATTGAGGTGACTGGCAAAAATACCGGCACGATGAACTTTCTCAAGCGAAAGACTGAACTCTGCCGGTGGCAAACCCAAAAGTTCAAGCTGGGCTGTCAGCTCTTTCAAGCCAAAACCAAGAGCTTCGCCGGCATCCAGACAAGCGCCCAAGAGCATGTCTCCGCTTGCACCAAAAGAACAGTCGAAATAAGCAATGCGCATCTACAATCAATCCTCTTTCTTTGGTAACAGCTTAATGGCGCCTAAGTGCTCGTCTCCATCGACAATAATCTCCTTTGAACCAGCTTTGACTAATTCAGGATAAAGCTCGTTGTAAATAGTCAATTTCTTTTTGCCAGAGGTAAGACGCATAGAAAATGTGCCCTGCCGCCCAGTTTCGCAACCACCACTGCCATAAAGATGGGCACGACCATCATCACCTTTGTCCAGCGGCTCAACCTTGATTGTCAGCCCCTTAAGACCTCTCAAGACCGTGGCATTCTTCTTACGCATAAGTCCACCAAGCGCCAGTCCGCTTGCCGCCTCTTCCGCAACCACTCTGCCTGTGACTAGATGCCCGTGGCGCAATCGCACAATCAATTTGCGTGTTTCATCACCAGGCAGATTCTCCACCAGAGATTGACTGCAGCCTTTATCTAATTCGGGTATCACCTCTAAAGTGAGCTTACCGCAATTGTTATGAGGGATGGAAAACTCTCCGTTGGCCTTGGTTCTGGTCTCAAGCGAAACTTCGCCAGAAGCCTCCCAAAGTCGCACGACACAATCTCCAAGAGCCTTGCCATCAGGCAAAAGAACACGACCAGAAATCGCATGCTTGGTGGGGTCGGGCGGCGGCGGCAGCTTGAATTTTGGTTCACCGCCAAAAGCAGGAGGCAGACTTAGTAGACCTAAACCGGGAAGCAAGAAAAGCAAAAGAAGCAAGGAACTAATCATTGCCTTCTGTCTCGGCAAAAAACATAAATGAACCGACAAATTATTTTCTCTCTGCAAAGTTGTACCTAATTTTCGTTCTTTCTCGTTCTTCCATCAATATAGTTTAAACGGGCACAGTGATCTGCGCTTGCGGCCAAGCTCCATGTAGTATGCTAGAGCAGTCCTTGTAAAGCGGAACGAGCGATGCCGGTCAAGATTGGCAATTTCACCCTCAATAGCCGTGTTTATGTGCCGCCCATGGCTGGTGTCACCGACTTGGTTTTTCGTTCTATTGTCAGACAAATTGACCCAGGCTGCCTGATGTCCACCGAAATGGTCAGCTCTAGAGCCCTCTTAGCCAGACCAGAATCGCGCATTATGGACCTGGGTGAAGCAGAGCACCCAATCGGCATTCAGATTTTTGGACATGAGCCCGATGTTATGGCTCATGCGGCCCAGTTGGCAGAAAAGAGAGGCGCCGACTTCGTAGACATAAATATGGGCTGCCCGGTGCCTAAAATCACCAAGGGCAAAGACGGCTGCGCCTTGATGAAAGAGCCTGAGCTGGCAGAAGAAATCATCAAAACAGTAAAGAGTGCCGTCTCAATACCAGTAACCGTCAAATTTAGGCTGGGCTGGGACGATACCAGCCGCAATTGTGTTAGTTTCGGCGAAATGGCAGAAGGAGCCGGCGCTTCTATGGTGACCGTGCATGGTCGCACCAGACAGCAACTCTATTCTGGCAAAGCCGATTGGAGCCATATTGCCCTGGTCAAAAAGGCGCTTACCATCCCAGTATTTGGTAACGGTGATGTTTTCAGCCCGGAAGCAGCTATGCAAATGCTGGAAATAACTAACTGCGACGGCGTAGCTGTGGCCCGCGGCAGCCTCGGCAATCCCTGGCTGATTCCTTCGATTACACGCTATCTAGATGAGGGCGTGCTGAGCGACGCTCCTAGCACTCTCGATAGACTGATTACAGCCTACGAGCACGCCAGCGCCCTGGTTGAATACAAGGGAGCGAGAGTCGGCATCAATGAAAGCCGCCGACACATGATCAATTACACAAAGGGAATAAGCGGCGCCGCTCCATTTCGTAACCGGCTCACTCAAATAACTAGCAAAAAAGATGCTGCAGAGATTCTCGCCGAACTTGCCTTTATGAGCGAAGGCAGCACTGCTCGTGAGAACTTTTTACTTGCAGTAGAGCAAAATGATCTCAAATATGGAGAACATCCAAGCGAAGGGAAGCATGACCGCAAAGGCAGTATCAAGTCCCCAGTTAATGTCGTTGCCGTCGCGCCAGTCGCAGTACCATAAGATGGCGTTGACGAAGGGTGTGGTTATCCAGCCCATGATGCCGGCCATAAAGGCGAAAAGTAGCATTACAGTCCAGAAATCCATTAGTAGAAAGCCCTCGAATACCGACTGCACTCACAGACGAGAAGAGTTTAAGCCCGAGTTTGCTCTTTAGCAACGGGAATTCTCCCATAGCATGCCACTTTGAAACAGATTTTAAGGAAATACCCAGCTTAA
The DNA here is from genome assembly GCA_017303615.1 of Obscuribacter phosphatis (SeqCode). Lineage (GTDB taxonomy): Bacteria > Cyanobacteriota > Vampirovibrionia > Obscuribacterales > Obscuribacteraceae > Obscuribacter > Obscuribacter phosphatis_A. The sequence goes on along the minus strand of JAFLCK010000008.1, from coordinate 119,299 downwards.
AGCCCTGAAACCAGAGGTTCCAGGGCTGTTAATTGCCAGGCTAGAGACTCAACTTACAACCTACCAGGCAAAATGCACTGGGAGACTTTCCTAGCTTTTAGTACATGTACTGCCCAGAGGGCGATATCAAGATAGTTCCGTCGCCTTCGGCGGCGACCATCTGCAGAGCCTGAATTACGGCATTGGCGGTCTTGGCTTGCTCGCGGCTTTCGTTCTTGATTTGCTTGGCTCGCTGCGCCACACGCAAAACCAGCTCATAACGGTTGGTGTTGTCTTTGAGAAGCTGGTCCAGGATTCGAGTGGTACTCATCGGTTTATCTCTTGGCTTTGAAGGTTTATAGCAACAACTATCTAGCGCCGCTTGTCGATACGGCAACGTTCAGCATACACGATATGCTCTAGATTGTTAACGGCCTCCTCAATCTTATCGTTGACTACTTCATAATGGAAAATATTTTTTTCTTGTAACTCTTCTCTGGCTTTCTCCAGTCTTAGATTGATCTTATCGAGACTTTCGGTCTGACGCCCCCTCAATCGGGCCTCCAATTCCTCGAAAGAGGGCGGAGAAATAAAGATCATGACAGCCTCGGGATACTGCGAATAAATCTGCTTAGCGCCCTGCACCTCAATCTCTAAAATAACATCGACGCCGCTCTCTTGCTCTTCAGAGACCCAGCCGCGGGGAGTGCCGTAATAATTGCCGGCAAACTTGGCGTATTCCATAAACGCCCCCTGCCCAATCATCTCTTCGAACTCTTCCACGCTACGGAAGAAGTAGGAGGTGCCTTCCACTTCGCCGGGCCTTATCGGCCTTGTGGTTACAGATACAGAGTATTTGAGACGGTCCATCTGAGCCATCAGCTTCTTGACCAGGGTGCCTTTACCAACGCCGGATGGACCGGTTATGACAATAAGATTGCCGGAGCGCAGACCACGCTTGGACTTGCCCGAAGTCTTGCGTTCTTTACCGGCTGATTTGCCGGGTTCTTTGCCAGGCTCTTTCGCTATCTCTTTGCCGGCAGCCGGCTTGCCAGAAGTCCGATCGCCAGAAGTCTTATTGCCGGACGCCTGATTTGGCGCTTTACCGGCAGATTGACCGGCAGCCTTGGCTGCGGCTTTTACTCGGGTATCTGTCTCTATGGTTGCACCGTTTCCTATGGCTGACATAACCTAACTAATGGGGCTTTCAACTACTTATCTCTGACAAGGTTCACTAATTATGCGCTAGCTAAAAAACTCGATTCTGAGAGTCCTGGGAAATTGGGTGCTAAGCTTATTTCCTAGTTCTCGGCAAAGCGGCTATCCCTGTGTCAATTTTGTCTCAACTGCTTCTCAACCTGCTAGTCGACAACTACCGTGGTCTTGAGAATTTTTGGTTCTCTCTCGGGGCTCTTTCCAAAGCAGCTCGAACACATTCATAAAAACATCCACTAAAAACATCTTCGAGTTTGCTAAATTGTCAGTTATTAAACCTCACCTTAGCGCACTGTGCAACCCGACAGAATAGAAGTCTAATGCAACCATTCGACGCACTTTCAATCAGAGCGGTCCTCAAAGAAGCGCGCCCGCTCATTGTCAACCGCAAGATTGAGAAAATCTTGCAACTCGGTCGCGATGAGTTGCTGCTCTTACTGAGAGGAAAAACAGGTACAAATAGCCTGTTCATCTCGGCGCAGTCGGTACACGGACGTATCTGCCTGCTCAAGCCCAATATTGCCAATGCCCCCAAAAATAATGCCCACAATCCTGAAGCAGAGCGTTACGTCTCCAGGTATGGTGCCAATAACATTCCCAATTTCTGCCTGCTTTTGAGAAAGCACTTGGCGGGAGCCACCCTCATAGCTGCCGAACAGCCCCAGGGCGAAAGAATAGTGGACTTTGTCTTCTCCGCCCTTGACGAAGTAGGCTCTGCTTCAATAAAGATACTGACGGCTGAAATTATGGGCAGGCACAGCAATCTCATTTTCTGGGATAAAGCCAGCGGCAAAATAATCACAGCCTCCCATGTGGTCACAAAAGACATGAGCCGACAAAGAGAAGTGGCTCCAGGACTGAGCTACGAAAGACCACCCAGCCAAGACCGACCAAGCTTGTATAGCCTATCTAAGGAAGTCCTGTTCGACTGCTTCTCAGGCTTTAGACAAGACTTTTCAAAATTTGCCACCCTTGAACAATGGCTTATTCAAACTTTCACCGGCGCGGGCAGACATCTATGCGAAGAATTGGTCTTAGCAGCAGGTCTACCGAGCGACGCCGCCAGCGCTTCTAAAGCAACCAATGAGCAACTGGAAAGACTTTGGAACATTGTCGAGGGAATGCAACGCGACACCGACACCGACAAAAACAGAGACAGAGACACAGTCAGTCACGCCGGCGAGTCCGTGACATCAGCGTTTCGCCCCTTCATGTTCAATGACCTGAGCCGCTATAGCGTTCGCGGGCTATATCCGCATAAGCAAGACGAGGTGAAAGAGTTTCCAGCTGTTAACGACATGGTGGAAGAATACTTCCGACAATGTGAATATCAAGAGCAGCTAAATCAGCTTAGGGAAAGACTGAAAGCCGATCTCAGCTTAGAAATAGGCAAACTGGAAAGCCGCATCAAGACGGCAGCCGAGCATGTACTGCAAACTTCTTCCATTGAAGACTTGAAAAGGTCGGGGGACCTTTTGCTCGCCCATATGACCGAAATCAAAGCCGGTCAAGAAGTCTTGCTGGCAGAAAATATCTTTGACGAAAAGGGCGGACAAATCGAAATCAAACTCAATCCGCTACTCTCAGTTAGCCAAAATGCACAACACTATTACAGACAATATGCCAAAGTGCGCTCTCGTAATCAGACAGCCAGTCGGTCAATCGAAGAAGCCAAAGAGCGTCGTCACCTGATGGAACAAAAACTTTTGCAGGTGGGAAAAGCTGAAAGCATATTCGAACTGAAAACCATAAAGGAACAACTGACCGGCAAGAAGCCTCAAGACCTGCAACATGCCCTTAAGGGCAATAGTAAAGCAAGCGTTGGTGGCTCTAAGCAAAGTCGAGTCGGAGGCAAATCAAAGCGTACAGAAAAGCTAATAACCCTCAACTCCAGCGATGGATGGACGATATATGTCGGGCGCAACCGCATGGAAAACGACTATCTCCTCTCTCGATTGGCGCAACCAAATGACCTGTGGTTCCACGTTCTCGGGCAAGGCGGTGCTCATGTCTTGATTCGCATTCCTTCATCGAAACAAGAGCCGCCGGCTCGAACTATTGAAGAAGCAGCGCAGATTGCAGCGAGACTATCTAAAGCTGGGCAAGGCAGCAAGGTGCGAGTTGTCTATACCCAGTGCAAACATGTACGCAAGATTGCCAACGAAAAGCCAGGCGTCGTTAGATACGAAAACGAACGCACCCTGGAAATAGACACAGCCAAGCCAATGCCCAAGGCTATGAAACAGCTATTTGACCGCGGCGCACCAAACCGCTAGAGGCTAGCTGCAAACTGAATAGAATCTTGCAGTCTCGCTACATTTTGCGAAAGAGACCAACCACAGTGCCCTGAATTGTCAGTCCACTGGCAGCGTCAACAAAGATTGGCTCCATAGAAGAGTTCGCGGGCTGCAATCGATAACCGCCTTTCTCCTTGAAGAATCTCTTGAGAGTGGCGCTACCATCCTCAAGTAAAGCCACCACCATATCTCCGTTATTGGGAGAAGGATTTGGCTTCACAATGACAAAATCACCATCGAAGATACCATCTTCGATCATTGACTCCCCTTTCACTTTCAGGGCAAAACAACCGCTTTCGCCGTATCGGCTCTCGACCTCCAAGTATTCCTTCGATTCAAGAGCGGCATCGATCGGGGTACCGGCGGCAATAGCGCCAGCGTAAGGAATTCCTGGCTGACTTGTCTGAGGAAAGGCAACAATCTTATCTTTGCCAACAGCACGCAGAGCAGCAGATTGAACTTTATCCGCCTTCCGCGCCTGAGGCAGGAGCTCATCGGGGGACTCTTCAGTCTCTAAACCACCCACCTGCTCAGGTCTAAGACCAAGCACTTGCAAGCCCTCGGGTAAAACACGCAACGAACGATTTAACTTGGGTTCCCAGTGCACCAGCCCCTTCTTCTTAAGGGCGGCAACATGCTGATGTACGGTCATACGATTCTTCAGACCTAGACAACCTGCCAAATCAGCCAAAGTTGGAGGATAGCCATGCTCTTCAGTGAAGCTGACTATAAGGCTCAAGACTTCACGTTGACGAGTAGGTAGTGGTTTGTTGAGTTCCAAGTGAATACTCCAGAGACAATACACATACGTAAGTATAGTACCCTTTACTACATTTTGTCGAGCCCCCAATCTAGGCAGTCCAAAAACCAATTTCTCTGTGTATAAAGATGTAAGTTGAACGTTAGTAGTTATCGACTTACGTTTTTTTCGACCTACAAAGCGCCCAAAAACAACCCATCAAAATCGACAAAAGAAGCCACCAGCAGCCGTTCACCGAATCACCCCAGCCGGAAATCAAGCGAAACGAAGATTAAACGAAACCATCCCCATTTAATATTCATAGCGGTACCAAAATGAGCGAAAAATTCGAACATCAGAGAAATCAGGAAGCGGTAGACACTGCCAGCCCCTGGCATACCGAGCTGCAGGTGAAGCCCGCTGACAAGCAATCAGAGCTAGATAAGAAAGGGACGGAGAAGGGGTCGCAGGCTGAAGCGGCAACCGAAGCAGAAAAGAATAAGAGCAAAGAGAATCCGGACGCTGCCGAGGTCAACACCGAAATATCGATTAACGGAGTACCGCGCAACCTCAATCTGGAAGAAGAAACTGCGACTTTCATTGCCACCAGGGGACGGAAGACTGAAAGTAAACCCGGCGAAGATAAACCGTCTAATGACGACCTCATATTTATTCCTGGCATAGGTGCCACCGACACCGTCTTGTCAAAAGAAGAAGCAGAAGATTACAAGAAAGCCTCAAGCCTGGTGCAGAAGTATTCCGACCGCCTTGAAAAACAAGTAACCGGTCCCCTCATCAAAGAGTTTGCTGAAGGGCTCAACGCAATGGAGAGAAACCTGCCGCCCGAAGAGCTTCTCCAGCTGGAGCGGGGTCGTCTGAACTTTCAGGCGTCCAAAGATGCCTACGAGAAGAGAGAAGCTGAAATTCAAGAGTCCGGGAAATTACTCTATTTGGTTGAGCCGGAGCGAACTAAAGAGATGAAGGAATTTGATGCGAAGGCTCGCGAGTTACTAAACTCGCTGGGAGAGAAAGGCTTGCAACAGGCTCTGGCTCTCGAGAAAGAATTCCCAGGCTTGGCTGAAGCCAGGGAAAGATTGCGTGATTATGAGGAGCGCATTGAGCGCGCCCTCCAAGAAGATGAAGTCGAGACCCGCGAAGCCTGAGCCGAGAGCTAGTCTAGTACAAGATATTCTTGCCTAGAGCGGACTGGACAAGTTCCACCGCCAGTTCAGCTGTTTGGTTGCGCACATCGCGAGCCGGATTCAATTCGACTATGTCGATTGAACGAACTAGTTCGCTGTCGGCTAAAAGTTCCAAGGTGAGATGACTTTCTCTGTAAGTCAAACCGCCGCGGCTATCGGTACTAACACCGGGCGCTACATCTGGATCCATCACATCGAGATCGAAGGAGACATGCAAACCGGCGACACCGCGAGCAGCATAATCGAGCGATTGGCGAGTGACTTTGACAATGCCGTGCTCGTCTATATCGCGCATAGAAAATGGCAAGATGCCTGATTCGTCGATCAACTCGCTTTCGGCCCGGTCCAGGTCGCGCACGCCAATAAGGGCGCAACGCTTGCTCTTCACCTTCGGACTAAAGCCTAATAGTTCGGTAAGTCTTTCATCACCTTGCCCAAGAGAGACCGCCAAGGGCATGCCGTGCACATTACCCGAGGGTGAAGTGGCTGGTGTATTGATGTCGCCGTGGGCGTCGTACCAGATCAGTCCAAACTCTTCCTTGCGCTTGCGGTAGTAATTGGAAACTCCAGCGATACTGCCGATAGCCAAAGAGTGATCACCGCCGATGGTTACAGCTACGGTGCCATCATCGAGAGCAGCCTCGACGGCTTTAGAGAGGGCCAGGCTGACATCGCGAATTTCGGGGACGCAATGGGCGACCTTGCCGCTCTTTTCCCACCAATAGAGGACATCGGGCACGGGTATGTCCACCTGTTTATGCACTTTGAAGCCAAGAGCTTCTACCTTGCTGACTAGGCGAGCTACCTTCACCGCTGCTGGTCCCATGCTCACACCGGCATGGGGACCGCCTAAATGCAAAGGACAATAGATGAGAGTGACCGCCCTGTTCTCTAGCTTTGAAGAAACTTTTTGTTTAGAACTGCCGGTTCTTTCGGCTTTGGCTGTCTTGGACATTTCTTTCCCTCTGACTAGCAATTGACTAATTGAGCTTACAGTCTGTGACAATCTAGAAAGAGCTGCCTGAGAGAAAAAATATATAAAGAGGGCTTAGTGTATAATTCATTCTTTGCAAGTTCGTCAGATAAACTGTTCGAACAGAACTTCAGACGAGGTCAGTCACGTGTTCCGTCCCATTATCAAAATTGTTTTTCTAGCCAGCGCTGCTTTTGAAGTAGCCAGAGAAAAAATAGAGGATGCGCTGGACACATTTACATCCAGAGCCGATGAATACAAATCATCTGGTTCAGACCGCTTGCATCAAACTAGAGACAGGCTTAAACAAGCTGTTTCGGACGCCACCCAGACTATCTGGCAACGCTCAGACGTGCTTGAAGGACAGGTGCGTGAAAAGATTCGCAGACAAGTGGCAGACTTTTCATTGGGCGCTCTGGGCGATTCCACTGAAATCAACGAATTGCGCGCGGAGATTGCCACATTGAGAGCAGAGATTGCCGAACTCAAGCAGAAAACCCCGGTCTGAGCCCTAAACTGAACGATATTTATTGACGGGGCTAAATGACTCAGCCCAGCGCACCAGAAGACGATTTGAACCGAGTTTCACTTGGGGAACTCTCTGCCGCGCATATTCAGACAGGTCAGATTAATGCCCTGCAAAATCAGCTCACCGGCGCCAGCATCTACGATCCGGAACTGGCAGACCGAGCCATTTCTCTAAAGGGCTTGCTCAAAGACAAACGTTTTTGGAATACGCTTCATACATTGCTTGCGCTTATCTCAGCAGCAGCTCTCGATACAGTCAAGAATCGTATGGGCAAGGGCTCGCCCCAATCAGACCAAAGACGAAAAAGAGCAGCCCGGGTGAAACAAGCCCTAATAGAATTGGGCGCCACTTTCATCAAGCTCGGTCAGTTTCTCTCGGTGCGCAAAGACATAATCTCAGAAGAACTGGCTCAAGAGCTAGCCTCGCTTCAAGATAGAGTGCCGCCTTTTGAATTTGAAGTTTTGGAACAAATCATCGAAAGAGAACTGGGAGCCCGTCCCGAGAAGCTATTTAAGGAGTTCGAGAAAACGCCCATTGCCTCTGCATCGATTGGACAAGCCCATCGCGCTCGCCTGCCCGACGGCAGACCGGTGGTGGTGAAAGTACAAAGACCTGATCTTTCCGAAACCTTTTATCAAGATCTAGGCTACATGCGCTTTATTGCCAAACTTGGACCAATTCTGCGTCCCAGTTCGGACTGGGATGCTTGGATGGCGCTCACCGGCGAATTCGGTCGCACACTCTTCGAAGAGATTGACTATCTGCAGGAAGGGCGCAACGCCGATAAAGTCAGGCAGATACTTAAAGGCGAGAAGTCGGTGCGTGTTCCGCGTGTTTACTGGAAGATGACCGGCAGACGAGTTCTGACCATGGAGTATCTGCCGGGTACCAAAATCGACCAGGTGGACGAGCTTAAAAAACAAGGAATCGACCCGGTTTCAATCGGCAACAATCTTGTCCAAGCTTATATGGAACAAGTTCTAAACGCCGGTTTCTTTCATGCCGATCCCCATGCCGGCAATCTAGCGATTGGACCGGATGGACGAATTGTCATTTACGACTTTGGCATGGTTGGCGAAATCAGCCAGTCGCAGCGAGAGGCAATACTTGGCTGCATTGCCGCAGTTATCAATATCAACTCCCAGGAACTGATCAAAAACCTGGTGGTGCTGGGCATCGTCAAAGAAGATGCCAAACAGGAGTCGATGCTCAGGGCGGTGGAGCCCTTTATCGAATATTACAAAGGTAAGCAGATCAAAGAACTGGATTTCACCAATCTGGAGCACGATATAGACCAGATAGCCATGGACCGCTCTCTCAAGCTGCCTCCTTCGCTGGCATATCTGCTGCGCACTGCCTCCACCCTTGAAGGCATAGCTAGATCTCTTCATCCCAACTTCAGCTTTGTGGAAGCAGCCAAGCCGACTGTGAAGAAATGGGCCCTTGCCAACCCAGCCCAAGCCTATCTTGCTCTTGGCTATTTAACCCAGGGAAAACTTTTTGGCCAGCGTGGAATTTTTTCTGAGGAAGGGGTGCTCAAACTATTTCAAAGCAAGAGCCAGAGCGCTTCAGAAGCATCTGAAAGAGAGCTCTCCCAGAAGCTGAAGGGGCTCAACCGCAAAGCCGATCCCTTGAGAAGCTCCAAGTCTGAAAAGACTGAACTGGAGCTGAGAGAGCGCGAGTTGTCCCAGAGACTCCAAGAGATCAGAAAGCTTGAAGCCCATTTATATATTTTGAAGAGAGAAGTTAAGACTCTGAGGAAAAATAGAGTAAAGTTATTAATTACAGTGTTAGCCGCCTGTGTAGTTTCACTTTGCTACTGGAGTTTCACTCCCAAAACTGGAATTCCACAATATTTCGAGTTTTTTCTGATTGGAAATGGCGCAATGGTGGCAATTAGTATTTGGCAATTGGTTAGACCACCTGATTTGGCCTCCCGAAAGCAAGCTGACAGATCAAGAGGTAGACGGAGATAGAAGATGCTGAAATGGCGTGCAGCGGCACGAACTGATGCGGGTTGCCAGCGACAGAGAAACGAAGACAACTATTACGTAAGCCCTGACTCTAGGGTTTTTGCCGTCGCCGACGGCATGGGTGGAGCTGTTGGTGGCGCCAGAGCCAGTAAGTTGGCAATGGAAGCTGTTGAGAAGCAATGGCAGGAATGCCCACCGCCCGGCACTGACAAAGAGTCAATCAAGACCTGGCTGACCAAAGCGGTTAACGAAGCCAATGCTGCTGTTTGGAATTCGGCGGAAGAAGACCAGAGCGTCAGAGGTATGGGCACGACCATCGTTGTGGCGGTGCAGTCGGAAGACAACTATATTCAGATTGCCCATGTGGGCGATTCACGGGCTTATCTCTACAGAGACGGCAAGATTAAGCTCTTGACCAATGACCACTCGGTGGTTCAGGAAATGGTTAGAGCCGGTCGACTCACCGAAGAGCAGGCCAGGATAAACCCTTACAAAAACTTAATCACTCGCTGCCTGGGTCATGAAGAGCGTGTAGAAATAGACCATACACCGGTTGAAATGCAACCTCTAGACTGGATCTGTCTCTGCTCCGATGGTCTACCCACCGTGCTCAGAGACGAACAGATTGGCGACGTACTGGGAGCCGGTGTCGAACCTGAGGCGGTCTGCGAAGAACTCGTTAAACAAACTATTGACGGCAACGCCCCTGACAACGTGACAGTGGTAGTGGTCAAGTACAGCGAAGACAACGGCTAAACCAACCGATATCTTCGCCGTAACCGTAAAGAGGAAGGCAATAGTGCCTTCTAGACTTTGGTACAATCATTGAGTTTCACGGTCCAAAATTAAGCGGTAAGCAGAAAAACAGGGCAAGAATGAGAGCCGCATTTCTCTTCAATAAAGTCACCAACGAGCGCCATCCTCTCAATCAATCAGTCAGCAAGATTGGTCGAGACCAGACCAACAACATCGCTATTGCCGCAGATCATTATGTCTCTCGTCACCATGCCTGGGTCTTACAAATGCAAGGGGCTTATTGGGTTGAAGATTTAGGCTCAACAAATGGCACACTCTTGAACGGAGAAATACTTTCGGAGCGCCGTCAGATTGCGCCGGGAGACCGACTCACTTTCGGTAAAACCGAGCTGATCTTCGTAGTCGAGTAAACATGGTCGAATCCTGCGGGAACTATGAACTCCTCGGCGAGATCGGCCGCGGCGGCATGGGCATTGTTTATCGAGCCATTCATCCGGCCTCGAATAAAATAGTAGCGATCAAAAAGCTTTTCCTCGACCAGATCTCACCTGAAAAGAAAGAGGAATTCAAAGACCGCTTCGTCCGCGAAGCACACACGATTGCCAGACTAAAGCATCCCAATATAGTGGAAGTTTTAGACGTCTCTCTCAATAAAGACGACTACTTTTACGTCATGGAGTTTCTGGACGGCGACAGTCTGCGCAAAGACCTTTTAAGACGCGGCGGCAAAATGCCTGTGGAAAACTTCTTGCCCATCTTAAAGCAAGTCGGCGAAGCCCTCTCGTTTGCTCATTCCATGAGTATCGTGCACCGCGACGTCAAGCCCGACAATATCTTTATTTTGCGCAACGGCACGGTAAAGCTAACAGACTTCGGCATTGCCAGGACTGCAGACTACGAAAATGCCAATCTAACCAAAACTGGAATTATGATGGGCACCCTCGCCTATGTCTCGCCGGAGCAACTGCAAGACGCCAAAGGCGTTGATCACAGAGCCGATATCTTTTCACTAGGGGTAGTGGCATATGAAGCTCTTTCAGGCAACTTACCTTTCACCGCCGATGGTATCGCAGCCACCATCGTCAAGATCATCTCGCAAGAAGAAGTACCTCTACATATAGCCTGCAATCCGCCTGTATCAATAGGCATTTCTAACGCCGTATCAAGAGCGATGCGCAAACGCTCTAGAGAACGCTATATGACCGTACAAGAATTCGTCAAAGCCTTTGAAAATTGCCTTGCCGAAGAAGAAAAGCGTGACCTGGCCGAACTGGCGCCGCCACGTGAAACAAGCAGCGCCGGCACAGATTTTAAGGCGATGATACCGGGTAAGACTCAGTTCGGGGCCACCTCCATTGATAACGTAGTCACGCCCACCGATACAGAAGCCCAATTGGCCAGAGAAGCTGAGAAGAGTTCGACAAATAACCAAGGACAAGAAGCCACTGTCATAGAAGCTCTGGTCAAAACTGAAGCAGCACCTGTAGAAGAATCCAGCCCAAAGACCAATGTAGACCTTAAGACTGAAGTTGAAATCAGCCCAGGAAAAAATAGCCTGGAAGACAGCTTACTAAGCGGCAAGACCCAGGCGGAATTTGGGCAATACAAGCAGAGTCCGCCTGCTATGTTTGCCGCAGTGCCGGTGCCCTCGCGTTTAAGAGAAGCCGAATCACTCATCTATTTGACCAGTCTCAACAATCAGAATGCGTATATTGCCTTGCCTGGCAAAGCCAAGCCCTTTATCGAACCGGCAGTCCTGACCTGCCAGTCGGGACGCTTGGCCATAGCCGACGCCGGCGCCAGAACGATAAATGTATTCAGCTATGACGGCAACAATTTCGAAGGCACTTTGCGCTGGCTCTTCGAAATTCAACACAGAACCGCCCCGCGTCCGGAAAAAACCAGCGGCTTCTTTGGCTTTGGCAAAACTGAAAGAGAAGAGAGCGTTGACAATACCCGCACAAAGTTTGGCAAATTAACCCGCCCCGGTGGTCTGGCTTTCGACAGCAAAGGCAGGCTCTATGTCTGCGATGCCAGCGACCAATACATCAGAATCTTCGACAGCAAAGGCTTTTTCCTCTCCGAGTTCAAGAATATCCAAGCCGGTGATTCCGGCATCGCCGGTATCGCTTTTGATACCACTGGTCTACTCTATGTGTCCGATTCTTCCAATGCCTGTATTCAAATTTTCCAACCAGAAACCGGTGTCTGGTTGCGTTCAGTCTCGCCCCGCAGTGACCTAAATCCTCGCCGAAACGACCCCAAAGCACCGCCTGATTTGAGACTACCGGCTGGACTGGCGGTTGACCGACTGAACCAAATTTATTTGGCAGACTACGGCGCTTCCAAAATATTCACATTCAACAAACAAGGACAACTAATCAAACACTTCGGCCAAAAAGGCTCAGGCGAAGGCGATTTAAACATACCACGGGCAGTAGCAGTTGATAAATTCGATCGCATCTATGTTTGCGACTCATTCAATAACAGACTGGCTGTTTTTGACGGCAGCGGCGGCTTTATCTACAACTATGGCAGTGGGATAGAAACCTTGACCACCCCTTCTGATATTGCCATAGACAATCAATTTGGTCTTGTCTTTGTCGCAGATAGAGGCGGCAAGCGCGTGCAAGTATTGCAGATTCCCTCAGACAATATGAGATTCTAAAAGATGTCCGAGCCCAAAGCCCCCGCCAATGGCGACCTAAAGATAATACTGGCCTCGTCTTCGCCTAGACGTATCCAGCTTTTGCAAAATCTTTCCTTGCAGTTTGAGATCAAACCGGCCGACATAGACGAAACTGTACCGCCCGGGCTGAGCCCACCCCAAATTGTTTGCGAATTAGCCAGACTAAAGGGCGAAAGAATTCTCTCTACTCTATCACTCAGCCAGCCGGGCAGATATCTCATCATCGCCGCCGACACACTGGTGGCAAGAGACGACCAAGTGCTTGGAAAACCGGTCGATAGGCAAGATGCGGTCAAAATGCTGATGTCTCTCTCAAATCGGTCTCATTCGGTCTATACAGGCGTGCATTTGATCTTGACCGCCCACAGCTTGGGCGAGCCCCACCAATCACGCACCTTTTTCGGTGATACAAAAGTAGTTGTCAGAAGCCTGCAACCTGAAGAGGTGGAGGCCTATGTTGCAACCGGCGAGCCCGACGATAAAGCCGGCGCTTATGCCTTGCAGGGGATTGGCGCCTTTCTAATCGATCATATCGAAGGCTGCCCAGCCAATGTAATTGGTCTGCCCGTGCCACTTTTGGTCAAAGAACTGCGGCACATGGGCCTAAAAGTCATGGGGCTCTAAAGCCGACAAACACTTGAAGACCCACCTGCCCCAAAAATAATTTATTGAGCAAAGTTCTAACCAGCCCGGGCTCAACAACTCATTTGTCGAATTTATGCTTAAATAACTGACTGTAATTGCAGTTTGTCATTCAGGTTGATATGAGAGAGCAAAGCCCGTTCGTCGCAGTATTGAAAAGCAGTTTGCTTGCCATCTCATGCGGACTGATTGTCCTAAACATGCCGGCTTACGCTTTGGACGCAGATGGCGAAAACCGCGAAGGCACCGACGGCTCTCTAGATTCGATGTGGTCTGACGAATCCGGAAAAGAGAGCAGTAAAGACATCAATAAGGAAATCAACAAAGAGAGCAAGAGCTCCAGCCCAAAGTCTGAAGTTGCGCCCCGAGCCTTAGAACCAGATCTTTCATCAGGCGAAGAAGTTAAGACAAGCTCATTAAACAAAGGGGAAAGCAAGAAACAAGACTTGCCCCTCTGCACTATCGATTCATTCAAAATGAGCGAACTGGTTAAGACATCTTGCTGGCCAGGCGTTGGTCCCTTCCAAAGCCAAAAACAGGGTCAATCTCAAAATGAAATCAGCCTTTCTGACCCGCAAGAAAATAAACTGCATTTTCAGGCAGAAGGAGACAAGCTGGCACGAGCGGAGCTGCTATTGATCGGACACAAGAACGACGGCTTGGGTATGCTCAATCTGCAGATGGTATCTGCTTATTTGTTGGAAGCTATCGGTGCCAAAAATAAGCGCATAGCAGACTTCAATGATTTTCTTGAGAAGCACAAACATTCGCTGGTTCACGGTAGCAAAGATGCCGGTTCAATTTCGACAACCAGTGGGCCCTACGACATAGTTCTCAAGAGCGCAGTCTCAGAAGGGAATCCGGCCTTTCTCATTCAAGTGAAGAAACATCATAGCGATTCGCATTCATTAATTGCTTTGGCATCAACCCCGCAACAAGGCTCACTGAGACCCGATGAAAACGGCGACATTGAAAAACGCCTGCCGGGGCTGACAGGTTCAGGGCAGCAGAAAGTAATCTCCAAATCGACCACTAGCCAAACTGAAAAAACTCAGCCTGATAAAGCCCAACCTGATAAGACTCAAGCTGTCAAACCCAAGTCTCAAAACACAGGCAACCCAGCGGCGAACCAGACAAGCATTCAGTCTAATGCTAATGCCAATTCGACCGCGAGCACAGCGCCCAAGCCGACAAAACCAGCCGACGAATTGAAAGACAAATTGCAAGAAGCTCTGCGCGCCTGGCAAACACACAAGAAGAGCGCCCTGAGAGAACGCAATATCGAAGGCTTGGAAAAATATCTGAGCGGCCGAGCCTTAGCCCGTCAAAAGGACGGAATCAAATGGCTGACCACAAACAAAAAATACTACGAAATGACACCACGGGGAGTGACAGTCGACAAGTATCAAGTGCTTTCGCAAAATCCTCTCAAATATACTGTGACAGCCCGAGTAAAAGAGCTGAGCAAGCTTGTGGATGAAGCTACAGGCAAGGCCAACGAATCGGAAGATTCATATAACGTCAATTACACCATGGAAAAATCCGGCGATGGCAGCTGGATCATCAGCGATTCCCAACTGATTGCTTCAAACAAACAAAACCGCTAACGAATTCGAGGAGAAAGATGCAGTTCAATAGTGTGCGTTCTAGAAAACAACTAAGCCTAATGAACCAAACTTCAGACAAACTGAAGGGTGCTGGAAGCCTAATCACTCTTGTCCTTGCTATTACTCTGCCTTTGACTGCAGTTAACCCGGTCTTTGCCAAAGCCAAAGAAGAGGCAAGCAAAACTGAAAAAATAGACAAAAAAGTAAAAGAGCAAGCGAAAGAGCAAGACAAAAAGAACAAAAAAGAGAAAGCCGAAGCCAAACCTAAGAAAGGTTTCTTCGGCTTTGGTAAGGAAGCTCAAGTAGAAAAAGAAGAGGCTCAAGAAGCAGAAGCGAAAGCCGACAAGCCAGGTAAAGCAGTCAAAGCCGAGAAAACCGAGAAAGCCGAGAAAGATTCTAAATCAGCCAAAGAGAGCAAGAACGAGGCTGCCGAGAAGAAGACTGAAGCAGGCAATTTAAAAGAGGCAAAAGAAAAGGCTGAAGAAAAGCTGCCCGAGTTTGTCCCGGACAAAGCTCTTATTAGCGTCTTGAATGATTTAAGCCGCAGCCTGAAAGAAAATCCAGAAATACTGGCAAGCCGCGATGAAAACGAAAAGTTTGTCGTCAAGCTAGCCCAAGAGATTTTGGAAAAGTCACTGAAAGATCCAAAAGTGATCGGCAACCGCATCTTGCCTCAAGCGGAAGAAAGTCAGGCGCGTCACTCACTTTCGGCTGAGGCTTGGTCTTCCGGGGACATTGAAATCTCAGATAAGTTTCACGGCTCGCTTTCAGCTGTCTGGGCCAAAAGAGTGGGCGGTCTTATGACAGTCACCGTTGCTGGTGACTGCCGCGATCGCAAAGCACCAGACGGCAGCCAAGTCAACGAATTTCTAGTGGTTATATCAGCCCGCTCGCCTGTGGAATCTGGTTTTGACATTCAGAGCCAGGGCAATGTCACCTTCTGGTTGGGTAAACTCGACCAGATAGCGGTGGAAGCAGGCTGCGTCAACAAGAGCGAAGAAGCTAGCACCGAAGAAAAGTCTTTGCCCGCACAAAGCACAGAACCTGTAAAAAAAAAACTTCTGAGCCTGCCGCCTCTACTCACTAATAGCTATCGAAAGCATTATGAGCTGGTTAGTCTCACCGCCGAAAGACAAAGAAAACTTGCCGAAGCTCTGCTGCCTAATAAGCAAGATCAAGTAAGCGAAGACAAACCTAGTGTGCACCACTCGCGAAGCGAGCATGAAAAAATCAGCGAGCAAGAAAAAATCAGCACGCCTGAGAAATCAGAAGAAGAAGAAGAAACAGCCGCCAACGAAAAAGTGAAAGAGCATCTGGCTGAGACAGAAAAGTCTGCGCCTAAAGTAACGAAAGCCGCTAAGCCAAAACCAGAAGAAGAAGTAGAAGAAGTACCTGTAAAAGAACTACCAGTAAAAGAACTAAAAGCATTGGTGAAAGCCGATTCTTCCGAACAGGCTGCGCAGCAAACAAAGACTGCCAAAACTGCAACTATAGAAAAAGCGACGGACAATGCTTATCAAAAGGTGACAGACGGAAAAGCCGAACTGGCTAAAGTGACCGCTAAAGATCCTAATCAAAGTCAGTTAATTGCCTCTATGACGGGGGCTCCGACAATACAAAATGCGCCCCTCGCTTCCATGCAAAATCCAGCTTCAGCTGCGCCGAGCGTGCGCATGCCTAAGTCTACCTCGACCCTACTTTTGCCCGAGCGCGCCCAGGCTGGTAAGCCCTTAACAGTGGCTCTCTTAGATGAGAAAAAACAACCGGAAGCAAATGTCGAACTGACTTTCAACGGCATGTCTTTAGTCACCGATGCCAGCGGGCAAGCTATCTATCAAGTACCTGAAGACGCCAATCCCGGACGGTCTTTAATTGTCAGCATAGCCGCACGCTCTTATGAAATGCCGGCTATGGTAGATGTATTGCAGCCTTTGGGTAATCCCTTGGAAGGGCAGCCGCCCAAGCTTGACAAAACCACAGCCCTGACCACCGGCACCCCTTCCATGATTGTCGACGGTCACAATTTTGATGGTGTCGCCCACAACAACAAAGTAATCATCGACGGCGTCATGGATGCTGAGATTATCGCCGCATCGCCTGTGCAGCTCAAATTCACCTTGCCGAAAAATTACAAATTGACCCCGGGCTTGCACACCATCGTAGTGAGCACGCAGGGAATGCGCAGCAATCCTATTCCATTTGAATATGCCGCCGCTGAAGTAGTTAGCGAAGCAAGAGAAAAGGATAATGCCGTTGCCAGCAAAGTTGTGGTGAAAGTTTTAGGCACGCAGAGCAAAGTGCCGGTGAAAGTCTTCAACCTATCGCCTGACTTAGTGAGGCTGAGCCAAAGCCGATTGGTCAGCTCTGGAGGCAGCGACAACAATGTGGTGGTCCCGATTCAACGAATCAAAAAAGGCGCCGCGAAATTTGAAGCGGAATTGGAACTATGATCAATCTAGTGGAAGAATTACCGCCCGGTGCCCTGCCGCAAGCCCAGAGAGCGGCTCGCTATAAAGCCTCGCTTGCACTGGCGACGCAAATCAAAGAGGTAATCCCGGGAGGGGTTGATAGCCCTTTTAGAGCTTTTCATGAAGTCGGCGGCGAGGCGATTTTCTTTGAGAAAGCCCTAGGCGCCAAGCTCTTCGACTTAGACGGCAACCAATACATCGACTATCTTGGCGCCTGGGGACCAGCCATACTAGGACATGCGCATCCGCAAGTGGTAGAGTCAGTAAAGGCAACCATAGATAATGGCGCTGTATTTGGTGCACCGCACCGACTTGAACTGCAGCTCGCTTCCCTGATCATTGAGACTATACCCTCGATTGAATCGATTCGTTTCGTCAACTCTGGTACCGAGGCGGTGATGAGTGCAATCAGGCTGGCCAGGGGCTTTACCGGCAGAGAAAAAATAGTCATGTTCGAAGGTGGCTATCATGGTCATTCAGATAGCGTGCTTGCTTCCACCGGTCATTGTTCTTCAAGCGGCATAGTCAGTGCCGCCTCAAATTCCACATTGATGGTGCCATATAACAATCTTGCCGCCCTAGAAGAATTGTTTGCCTCCAGGCCGAAGACTATAGCAGCAGTACTGGTTGAGCCGGTCTGTGGCTCTATGGGACTGGTGAAGGCACAACCTGGTTTTCTTGCCGGACTCAGTCAACTCTGCCGCAAATACGGAGCCCTGCTCATTTTCGACGAGGTGATAACAGGCTTCCGCGTCGCCTTAGGAGGAGCCCAAGCCCTCTATGATATCGAGCCTGACCTGACTTGTTTCGGTAAAGCGCTGGGAGGGGGCATGCCCATCGGAGCCTATGGCGGTCGCCGAGAAATAATGCAAAAACTTATGCCCTTAGGAGATGTCTATCAGGCCGGCACCTTCAGCGGCAACCCCGCCACTATGGCTGGTGGCATCACCACAATCGAAGTTCTAAAAGAGAGCAATCCCTTTCCTCATATGGAAGAGATGGCTAAGATTCTCTTTCAGGGACTGGAAAAACTAAAACTGAAGAAGGGCTACCCCATTAGTCCAGAGAGAGAAGGCTCGATGTTCGGCTTTAATTTCTCTGAGAGACCGGTACAAGATTTTGCCGACGCAAAAAAAATAAATACAAAAGCTTATGCCGCGTTCTTCCACCATCTTTTAGATCAAGGAGTCTACTTGCCTCCCTCAGCTCATGACGCAGCGGTACTCTCAGCCGCCCACTGCCTAGCCGACATCGAGGAAACATTGGACAAAGTTGAAGCAGCCCTCGAGTTTGCCTTCAACTTTGCAGTCAAGCTTGACTAAGCCGGCCAAGAATAATTCACTGCGCTGGGGCGCCAGTATTACCTTGGTCATACTGGTGACAATCCTCATTCAGATCTTTCATCTAGACCGCGGCTTTGCCAATGTCTCACTGCTCTATCTCTTGCTTGTCTTTCTGCTTAGTATCTACGTGGGCAGAAGCGCAGCCATTCTTTCTGCTGTTCTAGCCTTTTTCGCCTTCAACTGGTTCTTCGTCGAACCTCGCTATACTTTTGCAGTAAAAAGCGCCAACGAATGGCTTACACTCTGCATGCTTCTTACTGTTTCAATTATTACCGGTCATCTAACAGCCAGACTTAAGAGCAGTGAAGAAGAAGCACGCCGCAAACAGCTTGAAACTGAAACACTTGCCAGTGCGAGCTGGGCTGTTTCTTCGCAAATTACAACGGAAGAAGCCCTGACCGAAGTCTTAAAGCAAATAGCCAAGCTTACGGTTGTCGATGTTGCCGCGGTCGCCAGCCGAGAAAAAGAAGGTATGGTGATTAGGGCTTGTCTGGGAGAAGATCGAGAAAATCTCTTAACTGAGATGAATAACGGACTAGAGCCCCAACAAGACGAGAACAAAGTAACCTTGCAGACAGGACAGGGAGCTATTTATCTTAAACTGGCCCAAGGGCAGAAGCTGGATGAAAGTAAGCGCACTGTTCTAGATGCCCTGCTTAATCATGCTGCAGTAATTTTGCAAAGAGAAGAACTGACACGCAAGCAAACTAAGTTGGAGGCCATTGCCGAAGCAGACACCTTAAAAACAGCCCTTTTATCCATGGTCACCCATGACTTCAGAAGTCCGCTCACGGGCATCAAAGCGGCTGTGTCAGTCTTGCAAGAAGAGTCCACAACGCTTAGACCAGTTGAAAGTAATGAAATGAAGCTTTTGCTGCAAGGTATCGAACAAGAAACAGACCGCTTGAATCGAATGATTGGCAATATCCTCGACATGTCTAAGCTGGAAGCCGGTGCCTGGCGACCTCTGGCTGAACTCTCAGACATGAACGAGATAGTGGGAGCCAGTTTAAGCGGCTTCTCCGAAGAAGAAAATAAGCGCATTGAGCTCAATATCGCCCCGGAATTGCGGGAGGTAATGCTTGACCCTGTACAGATAGAGCAAGTGATTAAGAACCTGGTGGAGAATGCCCTCAAGTACTCGCCCCAGGAGAGCAAGGTAACAATAAGAATCAAACAGTTGGAAAGCGGTACCCAACTTGAGGTAAGTGATCGCGGCAAAGGCATCAAGAGCGATGCCAAGCCCAAAATTTTCGATCGCTTCTTTAGAGCAGAGGGCCTGTCGGAATCGACTATACCGGGGGTCGGTGTAGGACTGGCCATTTGTAAGGCATTGGTGGAAGCACATAACGGCAAAATAGAAGCCCTGGATAATCCGGAAGGCGGTACTATTATGCGAGTGACATTACCTAACCAGGCTTTCGAATGAGCACCAAAATTCTGGTCATTGACGACGAACCGCAAATTAGACGAGCCCTCAAAATAGGCTTTGAGCGCAATGGCTATGAAGTACAGCTGGCCGCCACGGGCGAAGAGGGGCTCGACAAAATGGCAGTAGAAATGCCTGAGCTACTGATTCTAGACCTGGCAATGCCGGGAATAGACGGCTTTGAAGTATGCAGGCAGGTCCGATCCTGGAGTTCGATTCCCATAATTGTTCTATCAGTTCGTGAACGGGAAGAAGATAAGATTCAAGCACTCGACTGCGGAGCCGACGACTTTATCAGTAAGCCTTTTGGTGTAGGCGAACTCTTAGCTAGGGTAAGGGCGGTGCTCAGACGTAGTAAACAACCAGAAAAGACCCTAGGCACGCCTATCTTTAGCGAAGGTGACTTGGAAGTAGATCTAGACAAAAGACTGGTGCATAAAGCCGGAGACGTGGTGCACCTCACCCCTAAGGAATACGATCTACTTTCTTTACTGATCAATAATCCCAACCGTGTACTTACCCATAGGCAGCTACTGACTCGTGTCTGGGGACCGGAGTATGCAGAAGACCATCATTCTCTGAGAGTGCATATTGCCAATCTGCGTAACAAAATCGAAACCGACCCGGCTAGGCCGCATTTCATACAAACCGAAACCCGAGTCGGCTATCGCTTTACCAGCAAGAATTTCTGAAGTATGTCAGCTGTTTGACCCAATTTTGACCCTGGCAAAGAAATAAAATTAGCGGCAGAGCGAAAATCTTGATACTTTCTTGATACACCCCAGACTAAATTACTAATTAGAGAACAAATAAGAGAACTACTAGGGAATCCGGGATGATGGCATTAGTTGAAGGCTGGCTGGTACTAACACCGAAAAAGCATGTCTACTTTTACAGCGAAAGCCACTGCGACCCCCATGTAATGGAGCTTCCCTGGAACTGCCTGGAGAAGACCGAGGAACTGGCCGACTTTCTCAATAACTTTGACCTGAGTGCCCCAGAAGTGATTGACGAAATCATCGAAGTCAAAATCGAAATCGACCAAGAAAAACTAGCCGACTGGTTTAAACAACACAGCCAGGAACCGAAATTCGCCGACTTTCTCTAATGGCTCTTTAGACTAGAGCAAACTAGAAGGTCGAACGCATCTTGAAGAGATCAGAGAAAGTTTCCCAGATAACCGAGAACTTGCCGCCGGAAGCCCCTTGGGTCATTCTGGGCAAATGCTCGATTGGAATTTCAACGACTTTGAAGCCGGCTCTTTCAGCTCTGATGCAAAGTTCGGCATCGACAAAAGGAGTCTGCGAACGCAGCTGAATTTTGTCGAAGATTTTCTTTCTAAAGAGCTTAATTGAATTGACGTCTTTGTGCTTATGACCATAGAAGGTCCGCAGCATCAAGTTATAGATCTTTGACTGCATCTTCCTTCTGGGAGGATCGTTTCTATGCAATCTCAGACCAATGACGAAGTCATAGTCTCTTAGACCCTCTGCCATTTTGATAATTTCTTTGGGGGCGTATTGATAGTCGCCCGGCAAGGAAAAAATCAGGTCTTTATCGCCGGCCAAATAGAGCTCGCGAATGGTGAAACCGAAGCCCTTATTGACCGGATGATTGATCACCCGCACTTTGGGATTTACTTCGGCGCGACCTTGAATCACTTCCAAGGTGCGGTCTTTACTGCCATCGTTCACAACTACGATTTCATAGTCGCCGGCAATTTGGCTGAGTAGGGCATCGCCATCATCGATTAGACGGCCCACTGTCTCTTCATCGTTATAGGCAGGGATGATCAAAGAAACAGAAGTAAGGAGCTTCTTCAGTTCAGATGTTTCTTCCGGTCTAGCGATTTGCTGAATATTGGTCATTTCTCGTACTCGATTGGATTTGTCTAGACAGTCTCGGCGAGAGCCCTGGTGCTCTGAACCATCTCAAAAGTAATGCCGCGCTCTTTGTGGAAGTCTTTGATGCCCTCAATGACCATATCGACTTGCTCGTCGGTCAGTTCGGGGAACATCGGCAAACTCAAAATGCGTTTGACCACATGCTCGGTGGTGGGCAAAGTGCCGGGTTTGTAACCCAAGAAGCTGTAGGCTTGCTGCAAGTGAGCCGGTATCGGATAGTGAATCAGACACTGGATGCCTCTTTCCAAAAGATATTCCTGCAGTTCATCTCTATAAGGAGTCTGAATTACATAGAGGTGATAGACATGCTTGCAGCCGGGCTGTTCGACCGGGGTAATTACCACATCCTTCAAGCCGGCGGTGTAACGGTCGGCAATCTCACGTCTGCGATCGTTCCACTCATGCACATAAGGTAGTTGAGCGCCGAGAATTGCACACTGAATTTCATCAAGGCGGCTATTGATGCCGACAATATCGTGATAGTAGCGCTTGCTCTGCCCGTAATTGCGCAGCATGACGAGCTTCTTGTAGTTTTCTTCTGAATTAGTGGAAACAGCGCCGCCGTCGCCGAAGGCTCCAAGATTTTTGCTGGGATAGAAGCTAAAGGCACCGTAGTCGCCGATGGTACCAGCGGTCTGACCTCTGTAGGTGGCGCCGGTGGCTTGGGCCACGTCTTCCATCACTTTCAAACCATGCTTGGCTGCCACCTTCATGATGGTCTCCATCTCGGCCATATGTCCGTACAAATGCACCGGAATAATAACCTTGGTCTTGGGGGTGATCTTGGCTTCCAGCTCAGTTTCTCTCATTACATAGGTGGAAGCTTTGATATCAACGAAAACTGGAGTGGCGCCGGTCATGGAAATGGCGGAAATGGTAGGCACGGCCGTGTGGGCGACAACCAAGACCTCGTCGCCGGGCCCGACATCGCAGGCAGCGAGCGCTAGATAAATTGCTTCAGTGCCGGAAGCGCAACCGACTGTATATTTAGCACCGAGGAAAGTAGCGAAGTCCTTTTCGAATTTATCCAGTTCGGGACCCAATATGTAGTGCCCGCTCTCCATTACTCTGGCTACGGCGGCATCAAGCTCGGCTTTATAAGCTTGGTAATGGATTTTCATGTTGCCGAAAGGAACTTTCAACTTTCTCGCCTCTCACTAAAACTGGTCACACTGACCCTAATATTAGAAGAAAAGAGCCAATTGCGAATTAAGAGCGGTTTAGTTGACAACCGTTACGACAAAATTAATCCATAGAAAGAGCAACAGAAGATAGGAAGCAGAGCAAAAGCGCATCATATCTAAAGAGAGACTGGTTTTGAATCCGACAAAATGCTGCCTCATGCTAAGATCTTGGCGCCGAAATATATCTAGTAATGCGGCATTCTAAGTGGAATTTAAGAAAATGACCCAGACTATCGAAACTGCCTTCAAAGGCAAAACCGCGCTAATTACAGGCGGTATGGGCTTTATTGGTTCAAACCTGGCTATCAGGCTGGCTAATTTGGGCGCCAAAGTAACAATCCTTGATTCCATGATTCCCGATTACGGCGGCAACGAGTTCAACCTGGCACCGGTCAAAGACCGAGTAAAAGTTAACTTCTGCGATATAACCGACAAATCAGCGGTCAACTATCTAGTGCGCGGACAAGACTATGTCTTCCACTTGGCTGGACAAGTCTGCCATTTGATGAGTCTGTCCAATCCTTTTCCAGATATCGAATTTAACATCACCGGCACGGCCATATTGATGGAAGCTTTGCGCAAGCACAATCCCACTGCTATCTGCGTTTACACAGGTACACGTGGACAGTACGGCGCGTCAGTGTCACTGCCGGTCAACGAAGAAGCACCGACAAATCCAAAAGGCATCTATGAGATCTCTAATATCACGGCCGAGAAAATCATCAAGGTATACAACGATGTACATGGGGTGCGCTCAGTACTTCTGAGGTTGAGCAATATCTATGGACCCCGGTCGCAGATGAAGCATTCACGTTTCGGCGTCTGCAACTGGTTTGTACGCCTGGCTATGGATGACGACAAAATTCAGGTCTATGGCGACGGTAGCATTTTGAGAGATTTTTGTTATGTGGACGATTGCGTAGAGGCAATCATCGCCTCCGCCATCACACCGGCAGCCTACGGCGAGATCTTCAACGTCGGCTCAGATATCCCTGTAAGCTTCCTAGATTTAGTGAAAACAATAGTGAGTGTAGCCAAGCAAGGACATTGGGAATATGCTGAATTTTCACCAGAGCGCAAAGCCCAGGAGCCTGGCGACTTTTATTCAGATATCAGCAAGATTGAAAAGATCGTAGGCTGGAGGCCGACCACATCTTTAGAAGATGGTCTGGCAAAAACACTTGAGTTTTATAGACAACACCGAGACTATTACTGGTCGAAGAAAAATCTAGAAGTAGCCCAAAGCCTAAAATAAGTTAGAGAAGGCAGGCTTCTCGACTGTGGTTTCGGCTAAACCTAGAATCTGAAAATTGAAATTATTTTGCAAGATCAGTATCGCCCTCAGTGGCGCTGCTTCATTGCGGCGCCGTTTCAATACAGCGGCATCAACCTCGAAAACCCGCTCGGACGGGCCTTTATGTCCATGGGCGAAAAAACCTAGGTCTTCAGCTTGAACAACCACAGGCAAAGCAAGCCCCTGCGGCAAAGCTATCTTGTCGACCAGGAAGAGGGTCAAGCGCCCTCCCTCTGAAAAATTATTCTTGAAATCTGCTTGGTATCTTATTTTCAGCTTGTCGCGTCGCTGCCAGGCTTGCAATTGCAAGCTCTGTTTGGCATCTTGTCTAACTTTGCTCAAAGCTTTATTGAAAGAAACTGCATCTGCAGTACATTCGACTCCATCGAGCATGGCTAAACTTTTTCTTGCGTTCGACTTTGCCGCATAAACCTTCATAAGTTCGCCGTTCTGCGGAGCTGAAAGATAAAAATTGAAACGAGTGAGAGCGTTTCGCGCCACGGACTGGCTGAAGGCTATTGGACTTACTTCCTTTGTCAGAACCGGTTGATAGAGAAAGACAAATTTGTCGCTCTTATTTCCTTCGATCAATTTCTGAAAAGCGCTTACATCGCCATTTTTATCAGGACCGCTGCGGTCGAAATACTCAAGCAAAAAGGGCACTGACAAAGAAGACTGAGCCTCAGGCCCAGGACTTTCTTTGCCCCGAACTAGATTGTCAGCGAGGGCGGATGAGATGCCCGGCGAGAGCAAAAGAAAAAATGACAAAAGCCCCGCACTTGCTAGCGATAAGCGTCTATCCATGAAATCTTCACCGAAGCCTCTCTATCTGCTTTGCTGTCTGCCGGACCGAGTATCAAGGCCGGCACTTTCACCAATATATCTTTATTTTCAAAAGCAAGCCACAGCTTCAAGCGTTTCGAAGTGGCCTGAAACTTCTCTTGAAACTTCTCTTGAGTTTTCTCTAAATCGGCACTATCGTCTGCCACTCTCTTCTCTAGCAAGACCCAAGGATGACGCCTGGAGCTTGTGTGCATTCTATAAACCGGCCCGGTCAGGGTGAGATTTTCAAGACTGGCAAAATCAGCAAAGCGCAGCCAAATTTCAACCTTGGAGTGGTTTTCGGGCAAAGTCAGCGTCGCCGAGCCGATACCGCGCCGATGCTCGATCTTTAGGTGATAAACCGAAGGTCGCGACTGGGTCAACGATACCTTGTCATTACTGCCGGCACCGCCTGGGGCAGAAGCCAAGTCTGAAAGCTCAACCTGTACTTTATTTATATCTCTTGCCTGGGCACTAATTTGAGCACTAACTTGAGTAGAAAAAAGATAAGCGGCAGAGATTAGAATTGCTGAAAGAATTGTCAAAAATCGCAAAAGTTTCATTGCCACCGCAGTCCCTCAGAGCGCCCCAGCCAGCCAAAATATTAGCAGTCGTTTGGTCTTGCTGCCTTTTTGGCAACCTACTATGCACTTTATAGATAACTATGAGATACTATCGGGCGAACCCTCAGCATTTCTGGGTTACCGGTATCAGGTTAGTGTTAGGATGCCGGACATTGCTACGAGATCAGATGAACAACCAAACCAAGCTCTTCGTTGGAAACCTCTCCTTCAAAGTCACCGAAACCGAATTGCAAGAAGTATTTGCCCAAGCTGGCGAAGTCGTGTCGGTATCAATACCTACCGACAAAGCTACAGGCAAAAAACGCGGTTTTGGCTTTGTTGAGATGCAATCCCAAGAAGCCGCAGAACAAGCCATCAAAGACTTCAACGGCCGCGCTCTCGCTGGTCGCGAAATGTCTGTAAGCATGGCTCGCCCTAAAGCTGCTAAATAAGTCTCCAGCACTGTCTAAGGCACGCATAATTAAGTAGTCAACCGCCCCGAAACCAATTAGTCAGAAATGATTAATCAGGCCGGGGCAGTTAACTATGGGTCGGTCGGTAAAGATATAGGGACGAATGAACGGCTAGCTAATTGCTGTTAGCCGCAACAGCCGCTCTTTTTGACTTCGCTTGCCTTTGTTTGAGCTGAAGCGCAGGCTTCTTTTTCCAGCTTAGTCTCCAAATCTTTCTTGCCCTGAGCTTCGCCACTGCAGGTGGTGGTAGCGCAGGCTTCTTTTTTCTCTTCGACTGAATTAGACATTTCTTGACCTCTTGAACTTAGTTATGGGGAATTTCATCGGTCCGACAAATACAAGAATAGACCAGTCGTCTAGTTCTGTCAACACCCCCATATTTATCCAAGCAAATTAGCCGGAACCGACCACTGCAAGGTGTATGCTTACCTTTATGAATACTAATTCCAAGAAAAACGGCTGGTGTTTGTCAATTCTATTGACTGCAATGCTTTGCACCGGCTGGCAAAAACCAAGTGCAGCCGAAGAACAAAACCAACTTTCAGCTCTCAACAATAAGTTTAGAGAGTTCTATGCAGCGGCTCGCGGTCATGAAATTGAGGCATCGACCCCTTTGATTCTCTGCTATGCCGATCGACTTGTGCTATTGAACGGCAGCCAAAGAGAAGAAGTGGCCAATATCAAAGACCGCTACACGACCTTCAAAACAGTGGCCCATATTCCCCTTGCCCTTTACTGTCTTTTGTATAAAGAACCCACTATTGAGCTATCCAGACAAAAGCTTTTGGATTTCAAAGCACTGGTTGAAAGGGCGAGAAGCGAATTGAAAGATCATGATCTTTCAATGAAAGAGCTAGATCGTCAGTACAAGATGGTCGATGCCTGCCTCACTTTCATCGATAAAGCCTTGGCACAAAAGCAGATTTCAGCCAAAGAGCTGCAGGAATTTACCCGGTCGTTGCGCAGTGATATCTTGCAAAATGCTTACTTGGCTGTAAGCAGTCAACTGGCGATTATCGACCAAACGGTGGGCAATTGGCGCCAAAAGCTCGGCAAAGACTTCGACAAAATCAAAATAGTGATCATAGGCGGACACATGCCCCGCCTACGAAATTCAAACTTCCAATATTTCTGCCGCCTACTCAAAGAGAAAGAAGAAGGCAACCGCATCATCTATATGGAAGGTCTCAATTCAGAGAGCGACGCCCTCAACCTGCTAGGCACTCACATATTAGACGAAGGCGTGGCGGTATCTTTCTTCAGCGACAAGTGGCGCATGCACCGAGACTTGCTTTCAGACGGTGCCGCACAATACCTAAAGGAACACCCGCCCTTAACAGGAAAGTAAAGGAAAGAGATTGAGAGAGAAGCTCCCTCTAATCATCGCATCCACTTCGCTGCTTCTCAGTTCCTGCAGCAAAAACGGACAAGAAGCTAGCTTGGATAGCCCGCCCAAAGTCTCTGAGCCTGCCCCAACTAAAGTGTATAAAAGCAAACCCAAACTTTTGTTTTTGGGTAATTCACTGACTTGTATCAATTTCTCACCATGGCTGGTGCGGGAATTTTTCTATTGCGCCGGTAAACCGGTAGAGGCAATCATGGTTGCTTATCCCGGTGAGACTCTGGAAAGTCACTACCATACTGCCCGCACCCTTCTTGATGTAGAAAGCGGCAATTTCGACATTGTTGTTCTACAAGAAGCCAGCGACCTCACAGTAGAACCAAAACGATTCGCTCGCTATCTCTATCTTTTGCGCCAGGCTCTCTCACGTGCCAACCAGCGTCGTGCGGCTAGGGGACTAGGTCCGGCTCAAATATTCTTCTTTCAAGACTATGGCGAAAAGGCTGATCTAAAAAGTCAGGAGCAGCTCTCGTCTTTGAGCAAAGTTGCAGTAGAGAGCGCCGGAGCCGGCGATGGCATTGCCATGCCGATTATCCCGGTGGGAGAAAAGTTCAAAAATGTGCAATCGGGCAAGGAGAAAATCGAACTCTATCAGGCGGATAAACACCATCCAAGCCAGGCAGGCAGCTATTTGATCGCCCTCAGTCTCTTTAGGGACATTTACAGAAGCTATTACAAGCAAGAGCTTGAGCCGGAGACTATCAATAAATTACCGACCAAAGTCAATTTTGCTTCGCAAGAAAAGGCTCAAGCGCAGATACTGGTAGACCTAGATGAAAAAACAGCAAAAGCCCTAAAGAACCTTGTCTTTGCAGAGGTATTGCAAGAGAAACGCAAATTTTGAGCAATATTCAGAGCAAATTGTAAAGAACCTGGGCTAGGGGCTGTTATACTCGCAGAGCCTGTCATGATTGAGGGTTCGTACGACAAACCGGTGTGAGGACAGTTAAGTGGAAATAGCAAGAGTCAACTCGGACAGCAAAAGCTTAGTGGGAAATAAGCTCAAGGTGGGCATTGTGGGCGCCACCGGCATGGTCGGACAACAATTGCTTCGTATGCTGAAAGAGCATCCCTGGTTTGAAGTGACCACCCTTGCGGCATCAGCATCTTCGGCCGGGGTCGCCTATAAAGATGCAGTCAAAGACCGTTGGTTTATGGATTTCAGCCTGCCTGAAGCAATAGGTAAAATCAAAGTTGTCGACGCGGCCGACCTCGATGCCGTGACAGAAACAGTCGATATAGTTTTCTGCGCCGTCAGCATGGACAAAGCCGAAGTGCTGAAACTGGAAGATGCCCTAGCCAAAAAAGGCGTCTTTGTTACTTCTTGCAATTCGGCTTACCGCATGGATCCGCTTGTTCCTATGATGATTCCCGCAGCCAATGCCGAGCATCTTTCTGTGCTCAGCAAACAAAGACAAGAAAGAGGCTACGAAAGCGGCGCCATTATAGTGAAAAGTAACTGCTCAATTCAGAGCTATGTGCTGGCCCTCACTGCTCTGAAAGAATTCGAGCCGGTCAAAGTCCTGGTACATTCTGAACAAGCCATCTCAGGCGCGGGCAAGACTTTCGCCGGCTGGCCCGAAATGGTCGAAAACGTAATTCCATATATTGCCGGTGAAGAGGCTAAATCTGAAATTGAACCGCTGAAGATTTGGGGAACTCTGTCTGAAAGCGGCATCAGTAGCGCCAGCACACCAAAGATCAAAGCCAAGTGTGTGCGAGTTGCGGTAGCTGATGGGCACACCGCTTATGTCAATGTGCAGTTCAAGAAAGCCCCGAACAAAGAAGCTGTGCTAGCCGCCTGGGAGGCTTTCACCAATAAGTCGCCGGCCAAAGGTCTTCCTTCCGCTCCAGCCAAGCAGATTTATTTTCAAAGCGAACCGGATAGACCGCAACCCCGCCTTGATGTTATGCGCGACGGCGGCATGGCTGTGACAATCGGGCAACTGGAAGTTGAAGAAGCCGAGGCAAACGCCACTGAACCAGTGAGCGTACGCTTCACGGCCTTGGCGCACAACGCCATACTTGGCGCTGCCGGCGGTGCGGTGCTCGCCACCGAACTAGCAGTGAAAGAAGGCTATGTCTTTAGACGGGTGAAAGCTGGACTGGCAGCGGTTTAAAACAAAAAAACCAGCTTTAGAGCTGGTTTTTTCTGATTGCGAATTTAGTCATTGCCGTCGGGTTGATACTCGGCGGCAAGCTTTTCTTTAACCAAATTGCGCTCATAACGATTAGAACCAGGCATCGGATGATAGAAGAAAAATAGCTCACCTTTGGCACCGCTATTTTCATGCCACCATCTAGACAGTTCGTTCTGCATTTCGGGCAAAGCCAAATCGGCAGTCTCACCGAAATAAACAACTGTATGAGCACGCGGTCTATTTAAAGGATCTTGCTTATATGTGAGAGCGTAAACTGCCGCGCCCTCAATCGGCTTCCAATCGGCGATTGTGGCTCCGCCAAGAAAACGAACCCGTTCTCTTTTGCCAAAAGTGACTGCTTTTACCATTCGGACCTCTAACTAGTAAGAAGTGGAAAATTGAGGGAGACCGGGGCTAAGCCCCGGTCCTCACTCTAATTATTACCAGCGTCCACCGCCGCTGCGTCCGCCGCCGCCTCTCTTTTCGCGAGGCTCAGACATGGCCACATGCAACACTCTTCCTTCGAAGTCGCTGCCTTCCAGGCCTCTGATGGCGTCTTCGGCTTGTTTCTGTGTAGACATTTCTACAAAGCCAAAGCCGCGACCTCTGCCAGTTTCGCGATCCACAGCCACTTTAGCGGATGTGACTTCACCATACTGGGTGAAAAGATCTTGCAAGGAAGAATCTGTGCACTTGAAAGAGAGATTGCGGACGAATAGTTTGTTTTGCATTTACATGCTCCTTTTATTTGTGATTACGACAATTCGAGCGGAGCCCGAACTGGCCGGTTAGTCAACGCCAATAAAAGTAAAATCGCGAAGCCAACTTCAAACAGGCCTTGCGGCTTATTTGTCGTCATATATGAAAGCAAATCAAATGGCTGTAGGCGTAATTAACTCGAAGATCGGCAGTGGCGAAAGCAAAACCCGATGTTGAGCACGCCTGACTACCTAGATTGTACCATAGTTTTCTTTTTCCAGTTGGCAAGTCTTACTTGCTTAGCCGGAGCAATATTCACCCTATCTAATAGTCCAAGCCGGTTCATAGCCGAAATAACAAGCCAGGACAAATCGAATTCCCAAAATGAAACACCGGTCTTAGCAGAACCTGGATAGCGGTGATGATTATTGTGCCACCCCTCGCCCAGGGCAAGAACCGCCACCCACCAGACATTGACCGAATCATCTGCAGAATGAAATCTTTTATAGCCTAGTTTAGGAATGTGACAAACCACGTTAAGCATAAGTGGAATCTGCAAGACCAAAACAGCCGCCAGATAACTGGCCAGTGCAACAGTCCAGCCAAAATAATAGAGAAGGATCAAGCGGAATCCTATATTGACGGCATAAGAAAGGACATGGGCTTTTCTCCAGTCGCCGCCTTGCTCAAGAAAGAGATAGAGCTTGTCTTTGAGCATGTCCGGAGCTTGCTCTTGCGGATTAATATGTTCAGGATAGGTTTTCTTGGTAAACCAACCGGCATAGGCATTCTTTAGCCCGTAACGGGGCGAGTGCGGGTCAAGGTTTGTATCCACATGGCGATGATGAGCGCGATGGATGGTTGCCCACCAGATTGGTGAACCTTCAAAAGACAGATAGCCGGGCAATACAAAAAAATATTCAAGCGCTTTGCGGCATTCAATTGAGCGATGAGAGAGAAGTCTGTGGTATCCAATGGTCACACCCAGACCGTGCCAAATATAAAACAGCGCAAAAGCGCCGAGAAAAAGTAACAAACAGAACCTCCAGAAGGTTTAATTACTCGCACCTACACCTAGGGCGAGAACGAGGTTGAATTGGTCGACTAAATATCAAACTTGTGAGCGCGTCCCTGCCGATCTCCGGTCAGCTTTTTCGTAACAGGAGCCATAAAGCCGCATCGTAGCTCCAAATTGCAATTACATCATCACAATGCGCTCTAACTTCACTATAACACAAATTAAGAACTAATCCTCCCTTTATCACCTTTCTTAAGGGAGGACTAAGCAAACCAGATTCTCAAATCAGCCAGCCACCGCCTGTAGTGGCAACAAGAGCGGCAAAAGAATAAGCGTGCGAAAATGAAAGGGAAAACAAAAAGGAAAAGAAGAGAAAGAGAAAGAAAAAGAGCAAGAAGAACAAAAAATCTACCATCCGGTCCCTAACCCTAGAAACTATCAGACTGCTGATTGCCTAACTCAGACATAATCTCAGCTTCATTCTCTCTGAATGTATCGGCGAATAGTTTGATTGACTGCAACATCTCAGGCGTATCAGCATCCGACATAGTGCAACGCCTATCAGGATCGGTAACCTGTCCAAAACCCTTACGTCTCAATAACTGCTCAACACACCAAGTACCATACTTTTCAACAGATTCGGCATACTTCACTTCAGCTTCGGTCACACCGATAGCCAGAAAAATACCAAAGCCGCCTGACGGAAGTTGGTACCAACAGTCGGGTGCCTCATCGGCATACCAGATGATCAGATTGCGCACTTGCGAATCAGAACCGGCTTTTATTGGTCCGCCCAGACTGATACGCACCCCCGGGCTGAGAGTACCGGCATGATTAAAGATGTAATAGGCCATGGTGCGCAGTACCTGCGGCGCCCAGGGCAAATCCACCGGACTCTTGATCATGAGCTCACAACCAAAACCAGAGACTTCCTGCGGCTCGTGATGAACCCAAGGACTAGCAATTCCAGCTGTAATATAAGTCCAGTAGGGACGAAAGGGGTCTGGTCCATAAGCTAAGACAGCCAAATGCTGCTCGGTGCTGTCCACTTCCTGCTTATTGCCCTGATAGGGATCGGTATCAAAAGACCGGGATTCTTCTTGCGCAAAAAGAGAGGAGCCGAAGAACTTTTCTTCGTCTAGCTGTGTTGGTGGCGGTCCATAACCCTTAGGTGAAACCCATGTTGGCTCGCCGAAAAGTTCCTTATATAGACGATTGCGGCCAAGCCAGGCTTGCCGTAAAAGCAAGAGACGCTGCTCCTCCCTCTCTCTTTCAAAAGCGATCGTCTCCAGTTCTTTCTGCTTATCTCTTTCTGAAGGTTCGTGCAAATTATTCTTCCAACTTAAGCAGGGCCATAAAGGCTTCTTGCGGGATATCAACCTTACCGACAGCTTTCATGCGCTTCTTACCTTCTTTTTGCTTCTCAAGCAATTTGCGTTTACGACTGATATCACCGCCGTAGCACTTAGAAAGCACATTCTTGCGCTGCGCCGATATTGTCTCGCGGGCGATAATCTTACCGCCGATTGCAGCTTGCACAGGCACTTCAAACATTTGACGAGGAATCAGTTTCTTGAGTTTCTCGGCCAGAAGTCGTCCGGCATATTGAGCGCGATCAAAGTGAACGATAGCCGAAAGAGCATCGACTTTATCGCCGCCGATGAGAATATCGAGCTTGACCAGCCTTTCTGTGCGGTACTCTCTGAAATGATAATCGAGCGAAGCATAGCCACGAGAGCGCGACTTGAGCTGGTCGAAAAAGTCTGTGATGATTTCAGCCAGAGGCAGATGATACACCAGCATAGCCCGGCGCGGGTCGAGATACTTCATGTCGATGTAGATGCCGCGACGACTTTGACATAGCTCCATAATCGTTCCAACAAATTCGTTGGGCGTCAAAATGCTCGCTTCTACGAAAGGCTCTTCTATCTTTTCGCGGTAATTGGGATCGGGCAGGAGAGCCGGGTTCTCTACCATAATCACTTCGCCGTCTGTCTTGGTCACTCTGTAAACAACAGAAGGAGAAGTGGTGATCAGAGTGAGATTATACTCACGCTCCAATCGCTCTTGAATAATCTCCATGTGCAGCATGCCCAAGAAACCACAGCGGAAGCCAAAGCCAAGCGCGTCTGAAGTTTCAGGCTCGAAGAAAAGAGAAGAGTCGTTGAGTTTGAGCTTGATCAGAGCCTCGCGTAAGTCAGGATACTGATCGTTGTCTACTGGATAGATGCCAGCGTAGACCATGGGCTTTGCCGGTCGGTAACCGGGCAAAGGCTCGGAAGCACGGGCACTGTCGAGAGTGATTGTGTCGCCAACGAGAGTGGACACATCTTTGATGGCCGCAGCCAGATAACCCACTTCACCGGGACCAAGCCTATCTACCTTGACCTGGGCAGGACGCAGAACACCCAATTCGACAACATCGAAAGCCTTGTCGTTCGCCATAAAGCGAATGCGATCGCCGACTTTGAGTTCGCCGTCCTTCACCCTGAAATAAACAATAATGCCACGATAACTATCGTAGTAGCTGTCGAATATGAGAGCCCGCAGAGGCTTGTCTATGTTGTTCTTGGGCGGCGGCACATATTTGACAATAGACTCAAGAACTTCTTTGACACCAATATTGTTTTTGGCACTGGCCAAAACTGCATTACTAGCATCGAGCCCAATAACTTCCTCAATCTCTGCCTTTATGCGCTCTGGCTCTGCGCTGGGCAAATCGATTTTATTAATTACCGGCACTATCTCAAGATTGCTCTCGACCGCCAAGTGCACATTTGCCAGAGTCTGAGCTTCCACACCTTGCGTGCTGTCCACTATCAGAAGAGCGCCTTCGCAAGCCGCCAAGCTGCGTGATACTTCGTAGCCAAAATCGACGTGACCGGGGGTGTCAATCAGATTGAGAACATAATGCTTACCGTCATCAGCGATATAGTCCATGCGCGCAGCCTGAGCTTTGATTGTGATACCGCGCTCACGTTCGATATCCATCGAATCCAGAACCTGTGCCTGCATCTCGCGCTTGCTTATCGTCTCGGTCATTTCCAAAAGACGATCGGCCAAGGTCGACTTACCATGGTCTATGTGGGCGATAATCGAAAAATTCCTAATTTGATCGGGATCGGTCACAGGGAGTCCTTCTGTTTGTTTTCGGATTCAGGCAATCGGCAAGACAATACCAGAGCATAAGAACCGTCAACCCGGTTCAGGCTCGGCAGAAACCGCTTTACCGTTAAGTATATTACCAGGTAAGGGCTCTACCTAAGGCGCTCAGGTGAACAGACGTTATCATTGAAGAGACATTCCGAAAACCAAAATGAGTAAAGTGCATGCACCCGTTTCTCGAAACCCTGGCCAAACGACCGCTCCTGGCTGACGGGGGCATAGGGACGCTCCTGTATTCAAGAGGCACATCAGGAGAAGCCAGCTTCGAACACCTTAATCTGACCAGACAAGAGACCGTCCAGCAAGTCCACGTGGACTATATCAACGCCGGCGCGGAGATTATAGAAACCAACTCATTTAGTGGAAACAGATTTAAACTGGCTAATCATGGTCTTGATGCCGAGGTCTGGAAAATCAATGTCTGGTCGGCCAAAGTAGCCCGCAACGCCAGAGAGATTGCCGGACAACCGGTTTTCGTGGCCGGTTCGGTGGGACCGACCGGCAAGTTATTGCCACCCCTCGGCGACACAGACCGAGACTCTATTTGCGATGCTTTCAAAGAGCAAATGGAAGCCCTTCTAGCCGGAGGCGTCGACCTCTTTCTTATTGAAACCATGTCCAGTCTGGAAGAAACCGCCCTGGCTGTGAAAGCCGCCCGCAACGTTTCCAAACTGCCTGTGATTGCCCAATTATCTTTCTCGGTGGAAGGACATACCTTGCTTGGGGCAGTACCGGAAGACATAGTCAAACTTTTGCAAGAACTCGGGGATGACATGCCCGATGTAATTGGTATCAACTGTGGTGCAGGTCCGGGGCCTGTCTTCGATTCATTTCTGCGCTTAACCACTGCCATCAAAAGCTTGAAAATTGCGCCCAATCGCCTCACCTTTTCCTGCTTGCCCAATGCCGGTCAACCGAGCTTGATGGGTGGACGCCCGATGTTCATGAGTAAGCCCAAATATTGCGCATCATACATCGAGCCTTACCTGAGAGCCGGAGCCAGAATTGTGGGCGGTTGCTGCGGCACCACCCCCGACCATATCAAAGCCATGAGACAGGCCCTCGACCAATACATAGCACAGAACGAAGAGCACTCAAGCAAGGACGAAAGTAAAGAAACAAAAGAAACCGAGACAAAAAGCGTCGGTTCGCTCGTGACAGTGCTCTACAATCCCGAAGCAATCGAAAACACTGTCGAGATGGCAAGCCAGAAAGAAAATGCAAAAATCTCGCTGGCTGAGCGCTTACGTCGCATCAAACAAAAAACGGAGCAGGACTTTTATATCTCTGTCGAACTGGACCCACCCAAGGGGGCCGGAACCAAGAAAATTACCCAAGCGGCGGAGCTGCTCTACGCGGCAGGGGCAGACGCCATCAATGTGGGCGACAGCCCGATGGCGAGGGTAAGAATGTCCTCGCTAGCCACCTGCCAACTTCTCAGCCAGCGCATCGGTGTCGATACCATAATTCATTTCACCACCAGAGATCGCAACCTAATGGGTATGCAGGCAGACCTTATCGGCTGCCAGGCCTTAGGTCTGCACAATATCCTCGCCCTGACAGGCGACCCGCCCGCCTTGGGCAACTACGCTCATGCCACTGCAGTCTACGATGTCGATTCAATTGGTCTAATCAAAATAATCAAACAACTGAATCAAGGGCAAGATATCGCCGGTAATACCATAGGCGCCCCCCTTTCACTCTCTATTGGTTGTGCTTTGAACCCGACGGCGCAAAATCGTGCCCTCGAATTAGAGCGCATCAAAAGAAAGATCGAGGCCGGCGCCGACTTTATCATGACCCAACCGATCTACCGCAAGAGTGATCTTGCTGACTTCATCGAAGATATGGGCGGCTGCCCTGTTCCTCTATTAGTAGGGATTATGCCTTTGCATAGTTCAAAACACGCAGAGTATTTGCATAACGAGGTGCCTGGAATTACTATTCCCAAGCATATTCGAGAAGAAATGGCTAAAGCCGGAGATGACGGGGCCCGTGTTGGACTTGAGCAGGCCGAGGCGCTCCTCGCTGAAGTAACCGAATTGATTGAAGGGACTTACTTGGTCCCGTCTTTCGGCAGATACGATGACATGGCAGCGCTTGTCACGAGGCTGAAAAGATCGAGAACGATTGCAAGCTCTAACTGACCGACAGGCTGTCAAGAGAACACAAAGTGAGGCTGAAGATGCTTTTCTGGTAATGCTTTGTAGATATTCAGAAATTTCTGCGTTTTTCTGAAAATCAATAAGAGCAGCTTCTAGATAAGAATTATTCTCAACAAGCTTTCGACAATGCTATCCTTTCTGAAGGTCCTACTAAAACAAAATCAGAAAAATGATAGAGGTATCCTTGAAGCAAGAAGATTCAGGCTTCGGCTTTGGCATTGAAACTGAATATCTGTTGATTCGTCAGAACGATCTAAAGTCGCTCTGGATCAATGACCTAGAATTGGGTAATCTGCTAACAACTGTAGATTCAATAGACACAACCGATCTGAGTTTACATGGCTTGAATCAGAAGCCTTTACATCGTAAGCGTGGACATTATCTGATTGAGGGTTACACCCTTACGTCACCTGATTTTTCTACCCCTCTGCACCTACTGCCAAAGGGAATTGAAGCCAGGACTTCGATTTGCGGCTCTCCGCAAGCGGCAATGAAAGAACTAAATATTTTGAGAACGCGCCTAGATGAAAGGCTTAAGAAGGAAGCTTTGCTGACGGCGAGCATAGGACATCATCCTAGAGCCGCGGATTTTGATGCCCCGCGCAACTATGAAAGAGAAGATTATTGGAACTGGGCACGGGTAGCCACTGCAACCTATGGACCAGACTTCAACATTAGTCTGCCGGCTGAAATAACTAGAAAGTTAGACCTTGCCGACTTGAACGACAAGATCAATTTTTATATGCCTGCTTTCTTCGCTTTGACTTTTAACTCGCCCTTTCTGCGCGGAGAAGAGGCTAAAAGCCAGTTAGGGCAAACCATCTGTTCGGTGCGCACCCAAAGAAGATCCCTTTGGGCTCCGCTTTATTATATTCATCGAGACAAGCCAGACGACGAACAGAGTCAGTTGCGTTTTGAGTTCAAGGGTTTTGAAATGGCGCCCGGCACGCAAATTTATCAGGCTCTATTTATGGTAGCTCTGACAGTTCTGACAAATGAGAATTTGCCGGGCAGATGTGGCGACAGTGAAGCCCGGGCCAATCTGCAGAGACTGGCACTGACTGGACCAAACCAGCCGAGGGATAGAGACCTGGTTGGTAGAGTAATTGAAATGGTTGCCACAAACCAATGTCTAGACAACTATTTCTACATAGATAGGTCTTCCTTAGAGCAAGAGCTCAAGGTTCTCGAAAAGCGCGTTCTAGAAAATCATCTACCGGTCCACGACCTTTTGTTGCGGGCGAGACTGGAGGGGTCTATTGAAAAAGCCATCTTGCTGAGGGAAGCAAGTGAGATAGTCAAAGATGAGGCTGCCCACACCGAGCCTGCTAATATTGCGACCGGCAAACCGGAAGAGGAGAGGCTAAAGGTTACTGCTTGAGCAACTTAGTCAAAAGCCAAGGTAATGCCAGACTTGATTCTCTCGAGAAAGAAGGTCGCGAAATAAATTGCGACTTTGAGCAAAGCTTGCGCCTTGCGAAAGCAAATAAAGCCAAAGGCACAAGACTTCTAGCCATTATCTATTCAGCAAAGGCTCTGCGTACTTTTGCCTTCGGATCTGTCGCAGTGATCTTAGCCATTTATCTAAGGGCTTGCCAGTTTAGCCATTTTGAGATAGGCGCCCTTCTCTCAGCCACTTTAATTGAAGACGCTATTGTTACCACCTTACTGGCTTTGCTTGCCACTAAATATGGCGCCAAGAATATTCTTCTATTCTCAGG
This sequence comes from Obscuribacter phosphatis (SeqCode), assembly GCA_017303615.1. GTDB lineage: Bacteria > Cyanobacteriota > Vampirovibrionia > Obscuribacterales > Obscuribacteraceae > Obscuribacter > Obscuribacter phosphatis_A. The sequence continues at coordinate 80,907 of JAFLCK010000008.1, read as the reverse complement.
CTTGCTGCTCGCTTTAAGCGGTCTGATTCTAGCCGGCACTGATAACAAAGCGCTCATCGCCCTGGCAATTATTGCCGGAACCATTAGCCCAGCAGGCTTCGAAGGTGGCGCCTTCAGCGCTCTTGAACAGTCTCTTTTGGCGGAGAGTTCAGAAGAACTAGTCAGAAAGAATGAGTCAAGTCATGCCGAAGAGTTGACACGCATTCTATCTATCTATAATCTCTGCGGCTTCGGTGGTGCGGCCTTGGGCTCGCTCATAGCGGGGCTGTGCCTGACAAATGGTGGGGATGGCGCGACAAGAATTCTTCTCGCTTCCTATTTTGGAATAGGACTGACTCTTTCACTTCTCTATACACAGATGAAAACATCGCCCAGAAGCAGTAAAAGTAAAAACCCAGAAAATACAGATAGCACACAGAACACTGAGAAGATAGCAAACACCAGCCCACGTCTAGGCAAATGCACTCTTAGCGCCCTTAAGAATCGCCATATCAGCTGGCTTGCCGGTTTGCAGTCATTGGATGCTTTTGGTGGTGGATTCGTGGTGCAATCTCTGCTTTCGGCTTGGTTTATCACCAAATACGGTTGCAAAGCCGACTTTGTCGGTCTGATCTTTTGTCTAACCAATTTACTTGGAGCCGTCTCATTCTTGATGGCACCTTACCTGGCTAAAAGGTTCGGACTTTTGTCGACCATGGTCTTCACACACCTACCTTGCAGTTTCGCCCTCTGCCTCATGCCCTTCATGCCCAGCGCCGGCGCGGCAGGCGCACTACTGGTGGTGCGAAGTTTATTCTCAAGCATGGATATTCCAGCCAGACAGGCTTTTTCAATGATTTTAGTAAAGCCGGAAGAGCGTCCTTACGCAGCCTCCCTCACAGCCAGCGCCCGAGCCCTCGCACAGGGGCTAGCACCCCTAGTGGCAGGGCTTTCGGTATCAAGCATGTCAGCCGGGCTGCCCCTCATTTTGGGCGGCGCTCTTAAATGTATCTATGATCTGACTCTCTGGTTTCGCTTTAAAGATGTCCGGCCCCATAGCTAGCGCAAAAATGCAAGACAAGACAACTAGCCAGAGCCGAAAGACTCAGGCGATGCGGACCATCCACAGATACTTCGGCAGCCTGCTTGGACTCTATCTATTGTTCATGAGCCTGAGCGGTGCTTCGCTAATTTTCAAAGACGAAGTTATTAGCGTTATTGAAAACAAGAAAGCCCTAGAATCGAGAACCAGCGCAGATATCGATCTCGAGAAACTCTGCCAAAGTGCCTTAACCTCAGCGAAACCAAGGAATAACTTTAGCCAGGTCAAGTTCATAGAAAACATTGATGGCTTGCACGGCCATCCTATCTATATTCATATATCTGGAGAAGGTGGCTCAAAAGCTCTTGGTCTAGACCGCAGCACCGGTGCATTTGTTGAAGAGAAAGAAGAACATTGGCTGCTGGATAAAATTTCTGATTTGCATCATAACCTCGCTCTCGGTAAACAGGGTAAACAATATCAAGGTTATCTAGCTCTCGCCGTTCAATTACTATTGGCTTCAGGTCTGGCTCTCACCCTCCTGCCTCAATACTCATTCAAGAAAGAGTTGCATCTATATAGAATAAAGTTTGTATTTAAGAACAAAGTTCTCTTGCATAAATATCTGGCCCTGCTTGCGACTCTGCCAATCTTACTCTTCACCGTAAGCGCCCTCAACTTTGCCTTTCCTATCGAATTCAGAAAGTTCTGCACCCCCTATTACCAATTCGATCCAAAAGGCAGTTTCGACAATCTAAATATACTGAGGAAGCGAGCAGAACAAGCTCTAATTGACTCTGGTAAAGACTCTTCTAAATCCGCGGGAAACAGCGAGAAGTTTGCTTTGAGAGAAATTTCCTTTCCTAAGAAGCACATTCCGGCCTACAGATTTTTCTATTACGACAAACTGAACGTCCCCTTAGAAGTCTGGGTTTTTCCCCAGCAGGAGAAAGTAATTGGTTCTGATTTTACTGATATTGATACTGTGACGGCATGGCTTACTCGTCTGCATTTCGGCAGAGCCCTAGGTACACCCGGTAAGTTTTTCTGGCTAGGCATCGGACTTTTACCTGCCGCCGCCTGCTTGAGTGGTTTGGCGCTCAAGAGATGGAGGGAAAAATTGGCTGGTGCAAGAAAGTGAATTTTGCTCTTATGCAATTTTCAATTCTTTTACAGAACTGGTTTATGTTATAGAGACCACCCACTAAATTTTCTATTTTCTATCCCTTACTTATCAACTACCGACTGCCTGCCAGTCTCGGTCACACCACTTTCTTTCTAATAGGTCTTATATGAGTCAAGAAAACGCCCCCGACAGAGGAGCGTCTGCTGAAAGGCGCACAGAGAACCAAAATCAAGCAGCGAATTCTTCTAACGAAAGCACCAGAGCAAGCGAAAAGATGCTTAGCGAAGTGAATCAGACGTTCAGCCGCAATCCTGAGCCGATCACCAACTTCGACGGCAGAAACTGCCGAAGCGGACCACAGGAAGGTCAGCTACCGACCCTGCGAGCCGGCGATCGGACGAACGGTTGTAACTTCGAAATGCCTGATTTCAATACTAAACAACTCTATGAAAGAGCTCAGAATCAGGCAGTTCGCATAAATATCTCAGAAGGAGCTGTCGGCGGACACGGCACCGGGGTAGCCATCGGCAGAACTGCTGATACTTGCTATGTGGCAACAGCCAACCACGTAGCAGGAGAAAGGCATAATCAAAACATTACTTCTCGCGAAGTGCGCTTCGGCGACGGCAGCGCCTTTCCTGGCAACATCGAGATGAGAGTGCCTTCCAAAGATCTTTCCATACTTTCAGTGAGAACTGGAGCCGATACAGATAGGCTATGCCAGCCCGCAAAAATAGCCGAACAACGTCCAACTAGCGGCGAAGCAACTAGTTTTGGCTTTCCAAACCAAAGTAATGCCTTCCATGTATCACCGGGCACAATCAATCGAAACGGCACATACCAAGCCTTAACCGGCGAGCCCTATACGGCAGCTATGCGGGGAGAGAACCCGAACCGCTCCTTTATCGGCACGCGGGCGCAAATTCACAGCGGCTACTCAGGAGGTCCAACCTATAATAATCGCGGTGAAGTTATCGCCATCAATACCGGCGTGCATCCCGATGAACGGCGCATGCGCTCACAAACTCTTCTCACTCCGATAACCCAAAACGAAGTCAACGGTTATCTGAGAAGAATCACCGAAAATAGTAGAAGACCTTGATTTAGCCGGCTCTATATAAATCTAGAAGAGGATGCATTGCTGCATCCTAGAATCTATATAGATCTAGAAGAGGATGCATTGCTGCATCCTCTTCTGTCAGGCACGGGCAGGGAAAATTTTTGCGGGGGCTCGCCTCTAGCGACGACCGCTGCGCACTTGTTTGACGTGGTCGTCTAGGTCTTGGGCGAGTAGGGCTCTACCAGTCTTTCTTAGCAATTTGGCATACTGCTCTTCCACATCGGCATAACGTTCATGATTCTTGCCATAAGCCTTCTGCCTTATAGAAAGCGCTCGCTTAAAGAGAGGCTCGGAAAGTTCATAACGCTTCTGAAAATAATAGAGCCTGGCAAGATTCTTGAGACTACTGGAGACAAGGGGATGCTCGGCACCAAGAGCTCTTTCTCTGATACGCAAGGCTTCCTGCAGTACAGGCTCCATCTCGGTATATCTCTTATTGCGGCAATACTGGTCGGCGATACGAGTTAGGCAATCAGCCACTTGGGGATGCTCCAGCCCCATCATATGCTTAATAGATGCAAGCTCGATTTCGAGCTCTTTATCTTTGTCTTGGTCGAATGCCGAAGGCCAACCCAGTGCCATCGAAGGAGGCACCGCATCCAGTGAAGTAGAAGAATCGGTCTGCCACTGGACATGACTGGAAGGTGTACGAGACTGAGAAGGCGCCCTTTTTCTGGTCAGAACTTTCTCTAAATTCTGCCTTGTACTTTCTATATCTATTTTGTGCAGCCCCGAACTTTGTTCCTTTATATTGAGGGCACGACGATACAAAGCCTCCGCCTCTTCCAAAAGTCCCTTGGAGAAATAAAGGTCAGCCAGGCGAGTGAGAGTGTTCGCCACTTCCGGGCTATCACTTCCTAGTGCTTGTTCTTGAATATTCAAGAACCTTTCCAATTCAGTGATTGTTTCTAACTTCATTGCTTCCTCGGATAATCCAGATTCAATTTAGTAGATGCGACATAGTAAAGAAGAGGATGGTGGAGTCCACCAACAGGCAAATTAAGGGGGCACGCTTTAATTCTTACCCGTGCAGACAACTCTGGCTGCTCCCCAAACTTATAACTTTGTACGGAAAAGCTATATTGGCGGCAAAAAATAGCGGATTTTGGAGACTTTTAACAGTAAAAAAACTGTATAGGAACCCCTATAGAAAAATACTGCCAAATAGATACCCGCGCCCATGCCAGGCGCGATAGCATCGATTATATTTCTTCATTTTTCTTACATGGCGTAAGTGGGGTTAGTGAGGGATGGAAACCTTTCAATCTAAACTGGCGAGGTTTCTGCGCAAACTGGTCGAGAGACTGGAAAGCAGCGGAGCGGAGAAGCCTGCAAAATTAGAGATGGCGGACAAAGTCAAAGCAGACAATGTCGAAGCAGACAAAGTCCAAGAGAACTTTGCCGATTCGCCTTCCCTCGAACCCGTGCCTGACCAGGCAGTGGCGGCGGTAGCTGCCACGCAGACCGCTCCTTATCTAGAAAGCGGACAATATAAAGAATCCAAAGCAGCGATGGCTGCGTCTGAAAGCCAAAACGAAAAGACCTACGACTTTGAACCGGCGCGGGTAAGCAAATCATTCTCACGCTTTGCTAGACCAAATCCAGGCGAAGTCACAGCCCTACCCCCTTCTAGTCTGCCGGAGTTGCAAGAGAAAAAAGGGATACCGGTGCTCAACTTTGCCATTTCAGAAAGCAAAGAAAAAGGTAGCACTGAAAATGAGATGGATGAGCCCGGAGCCGATCACTCCAGAAAGAATCTAAGCGGCATAAGAGAGAGCGCTACTAACGAGTCGATGCTGGTAAGCGACTTCCATCTAGAGTCAGAGACTTTGACCGGCAATCATCCCAAGCTCGGCGACAGTCAAGAAAGCACAGCCACCGAACAGTCCTTCAGGCAAGTAGCTGAAAATACTCATACCCCTCCCACAACCCTGAACTGGCTAGCTGGTCAAATCCATGCCGAAGTGAGAGCAGCAGTGGCGAGCAATCCTTCTACGCCGCAAGACACTCTGCGACGCCTGGCTCAGGACCAAGATGCCGGCGTCAGGGCGAAAGTAGCAGCTAACCGCAAGACCGGCACAGATATTCTCAGACAACTATCAAATGACCGCAATAAAGTCGTGGCTTCAGAAGCACGCAGCACCCTGGTCAAGAAATTGAAAACCTGCGAAATGGACAATACAGGCGCTAATCTCTTAGCCACTCACAAGTTTAGACCGACCAACAACCAGGTCACCAGCACTTATACGGCACTGGAAGCCATCAAACCCCCTCAAGTTTCCTCCGACCAACCAAACCAAACCGGCACCCAGGAAGCGGCTTCGGCCGCCCCTGGTGCTGTGTCGGGTGAATGGCATACTCTCGAGTCGGACTCAGCCAAAGTAGCCTATAAGCAGCAGAAAGACACGGTCAAAGACCTTAAGTTCAACCCTGCTGGCGTTTACAACCGCAACGGACCTCAAGGAATAGAGCGAAAAATCGTACAGGCTTCGGCTACTGATACCATTGCCTTTCTCACCATGGTGGCGGCCCGACACAGTACGCCGCCCTCCAGACTGCTTGAACTAGCCAGCCACGAGAGCGAATCGGTTAAGAAGGCGGTGGCCGAAAACTATGCCACTCCGCCGGAAGCCTTCCAGATTTTGGCTAAAGACGCAGCCCGAGAAGTGAGATTGCGCCTGGTCGAAAATCCCAACTGCCCGCTTGAAGTAGCAAGACAGCTGGAGAACGACGTTGATCCCTTTGTCGCTTATGAGGCGCGCAAACAGCTAAGGCGCACCAATCTGGGCACCGTTACCGGAGACTTCGATATAGCCGGTTCAGGAGATGGCGGGAGCCAATCCGGACTTAGCTGACTTGGAGACCTCGGCCACCGACTCTTCCAGAGCCTTCAAGAATGTATCTATCTGCTCGTAAGAAATGGTGAGGGGCGGCTCCACTCTCAAACATTTAGAGTTGATATAGGTTCCTGAGATGAGTATGTTGCGGGCGAACAAGTGCTTCGCCACCTCATAGCCGGTGTCGTTGCCGGTAAATTCCATGCCGAGCATCAAGCCCACCCCTCTGATTTCTTTCATCACATCGGGATAACGCTTCACAAGCTCATTCATACGAGGAATCATATAATCGCCCTTTGCCTTAGCTTGCGCCGGCAGGTCTTCATCAAGCAAGATTGAGATAGTAGCGATAGCGGCTGCACAGCTGAGCGGATTGCCACCAAAAGTAGTGGTATGCAAGAAAGGATTCTCCACATACTTAGACCAAGTCTTTTCATTACCGACAACGGCGCCAATCGGCATAACGCCGCCGCCAAAGGCTTTTCCGAGCGCCATGAGGTCGGGGCTAACATCGTCATACTGGCAATAGAACATCTTACCAGTGCGCCCCATACCGCATTGAATCTCGTCAAAGACCAGCATGGCTCCATACTTATCGCAAAGTTCGCGAGCTTTGGCCAGATAGCCAGGCGGGGCGACGTTTATACCACCTTCGCCCTGCAAGGGTTCAACCACAAAGGCAGCAATACGATCGCCCGAGAAATCGCAGCATTTAAAGACTGTTTCTAAGGCTTCCACATCACCGAAAGGTACATGAGACCAGTTGAGCAAAGGTAAGAAAGGTTCACGAAACACTGCCTTGGAAGTACCGCCTAGAGAACCAAGACTCTTACCATGAAAGCCGCCGATAGTGCCGATGAAATGCCGGCGTCCAGTGGCTAGCATAGCCATTTTCAGACAACCTTCCACCGATTCGGTGCCTGAATTGGTGAAAAATGAATATTTCAGATCACCGGGCGTGATCAGCGAAACCAAGTAAGCTAAATAGGTACGCAAGGGGTCGATCAGTTCTTGCGAGTGAATTGCCTGTTTCTCAAGCTGCTCCCTCACGGTTTTGAGCACCCGCGGGTGACGGTGCCCTACGTTGTAAACGCCATAGCCACCGAGCATATCAATGAACTCTTTGCCATTGATGTCTCTAAAGGTAGCGCCTTCGTCTTCCCACTCTACGGCTGTATAGTCTGTACTGACTGACTTTCTATACTGCAAAAAACCAGCGTTGACATGCTCGGTCCAATACTTGACCGACTCTTCGATAACTTGCTTGCGTTCGCCTTCATTGAGTTTAGGCTTAGCGATAAACTCAAGAACTTCCCTGGATTTGGCTCTAGCTTTTTCCAGATCTTGTCCCATTTTTTTAACTCCCGAAATCCTAATATCCTGAAATCCTGATATACAGGAGCTGCAATATTACTGCTTTCGGAGATTAAGCGCCTTAAAGGAACTTATACATCCTGACAGCTGTCATAGAAAGCCCACCAGGCAAGGGATGCCGTGTTAAGCCATCAGATTGATAACCCAACTTCTGATAGAAAGATTCAGCATTTAGTGAAGCATCCAGAGTAAGAAAGCCTAAACGCATTTGGCGCGCCTCTTCCTCCAAGTGTAAAAGCAGCCGGCGGGCTATGCCATTTGAGCTGGAAGCCGGCTCTACGTAACAGGAGCGCAGTTCATTGAGACGCGGCACTATCGAAGCAAAGCCGACTAACTTATCGCCAAGTTGGGCCACAGACAGCAGCTCATCATCCGGCTTAAAGCATGAAATGAAGTTACCAACTCTCTCTTCATCAACTACTGGAGACCAGCAATCCAATGTTTCACGATCGTAAAAAGATAAGGCACTGCCAAGTCTAGAGTCGTGAACGGCAGCATAATGCACCTTAAGAATGGCTTTTGCATCGAGCAAACCGGCTTTCCTAATTAATATCTCAGCCTTCACTTCGGGCTTTTGATCCGACCCCTTCTTCGTAGACAAAGCTTACCCCTCTCCCCGTCTGACTATATTGAAGTATTTAGCCTCAGGATGCACCACGACAAAAGCCGAAGTGCTTTCTTCCGGTACTAATTGATATTCTTCGCTCAACTCCATGCCTATTTCATCAGGCTTAAGCAAAGCAAAAATCTGCTTTTGTGATTCCAATTCCGGGCAGGCCGGATAACCCGGACTAAAGCGAGTACCTCGATAACCCTGTTGAAAGAAGCGGCGGCGGTCGGGACTGTCTTCGCCGGCATAGCCTAGTTCAGCCCTGATTCGCTTATGCATCAGTTCAGCCAGACCTTCAGCTGATTCTACGGCTAAGCCGTGGAAATAGAGATAGTCGGCATACTCGCCCGAACTAAATAGTTCAGCAGCATAGGAAGCTGCCGCCATACCCATTGTGACAATCTGAAGAGGCAAAACATCAAAGCCTTCTCTTTCATCAGCAAAGAAATCGGCAATACAAAGACGGCGCCCAAAAGACTGCCGCGGAAAAGTGAAGCTGACAAAGGGCTTTGAGAGCTTATCCGGCTCAAACACCAAAAGCTCATTGCCCCGACTTTGACAAGGGAAATAGCCATAAACCGCCCGAGGCGTCAGGTGCCGTTCTTTGTAGAGCTTCTCTTTCAAGCGATCTAGCGCTGGATAGACTTTCTCTTGCAAAAGCAGATTATAGTCATGGTCGCTCAGTTCGCCCTGCCTAACTCGATATTGCCCTTTGATCAAAGAGGTTTCATTGATAAAAGAAAAAACCTCGGCAAGGTCAAAATCATCTACTACTTTACGCCCCCAAAACGGTGGCTCAGTCGGACTTATACGAGCAACATCCGACCTGATCTTGATTTGGGTAGACTCTGCTGATTGGCTCGACTTGGCCGGACTGACAATCTCTACTTTTTCATCAGTTTCATCAGGTTCAACAGATTCGGGGTCTAGGCAGACTTCGGCTCGAGAAGAAAGAGCTTGCTCGGTCTCTTGCCATTGACCAGAGGCAAGGGCTTCCATTATGCGCAGGTCATCGAAAGCATCTTGTCCATAATAAAGCCTGCCCTTATAAACCCGCCGGCAATCTTCTTCTACATAGCGCCTTGTTAGGGCAGCACCACCCAAAATCACAGGAATGGTAATACCCCGAGCATTTAGGATCTCGAGATTCTCCTTCATAATTACCGTCGACTTGACCAAAAGACCGCTCATGCCTATGCAGTCAGCCTTGTGCTCTAAGGCAGCACTGATAATGTTCTCTATAGGCTGTTTAATACCAAGATTGATCACTCTGTAGCCGTTATTGGTGAGAATTATGTCGACCAAATTCTTACCGATATCATGCACATCACCTTTAACCGTGGCTAAAACCATGGTGCCGCGACTCTCGCCGCCCAGCTTCTCCATATGAGGCTCAAGATAAGTGACAGCAGCTTTCATTGTTTCTGCCGACTGCAAGACAAAAGGCAACTGCATTTTACCGGCGCCAAAAAGATCGCCCACCACTTTCATACCTTCCAGCAAAATAGTATTGATGATAGTAAGGGGAGCATACTTAAGCAGAGCCTGCTCTAAATCTCTATCAAGACCAACCCGATCACCGTCGATAATCCGCTTCTGCAAGCGCTCTTCCACAGAGAGATTAAGCTCGCTATTGCCTCTGCTGCTGGTCTTTTCTTTCTTATCGTAAAACTCTAAAAGTCTAAAGAGTGGGTCATAGTCGGCGTCGGCAAGGTCAAAAACAAGACGCCGGTGAAACTCTCTTTCGTTCTCGTCGATTTTATAAAGCGGTAGAATTTTCTGGGCATTGACAATGGCCATATCTAAACCGGCTTCCACAGCATAATGCAAAAACACCGAATTGAGAATTCGACGAATGCGGGCATCAAAACCAAAAGAGATATTGCTTACACCGAGTATGGTCTTGACGCCCGGCAAAGTCTGCTTAATCAATCTGATACCATCAAGAGTGGCAAGGCCAAGCTTACGGTCTTCTTGATTGCCCGTACTCAAAGTAAAAGTAAGGGCATCAAAGACAAGATCTGCAGGCTTTAAGCCGCCGGCGAGAGCAAGGTCATAAATACGCTTGGCTACAGAAAGCTTCTTCTCAGCATCTTTAGCCATGCCGTCTTCGTCTATGGTCAAGGCGACGGCGGCAGCGCCATAGCGACTAATCAGCCGAACCTTCTCCATCATCTTGCTCTCACCGTCTTCCAAGTTTATGGAATTGACTATGGCGCGTCCGGCGATTAGTTGCAAAGCCTTCTCGAGCACACCATATTCGGTGCTATCAACCATGATCGGAATATTGAGCTCGGTATTTAGTCTTTTTAAGAAGGCTTCCATATCGGCGCTCTCGTCTCTACCGACATAGGCAGTGCAGACATCTAAGATATGAGCCCCTTCTTTCTCTTGTTCGCGAGCCATGCGAACCATGCCATCTAGGTCGCTCAATTCAAGAAGCTCTTTAAACTTGCGAGAACCATTTGTATTGGTTCTTTCGCCGACTATTAGAGGCGGCTGCATGTTCAACTTATCAAAAGCCAGGGGACAGCTGGTGTAGATGCTGGCTACAGCGCTGCTCACATCGGGCTTGCGGCTGAGCGGCGCCATACCATCGATGGCAGCCACCACTTGAGCCAAGTGTTCGGGGGTGGTGCCACAGCAACCGCCGACGATATTTGCACCAAATACGGCGGCAAATTGCTTAAGATGTTCAGCAAGCTCTTGCGGTCTTAGTTTATAAACCGTTTGCCCATCTATGTTCTCCGGCAAACCGGCGTTTGGTAGAACCGAAACGGCAAGGTCGCTATTCTCACAAAGATAACGCAAGGGGTCATACATCTCAGATGGACCGGTGGCGCAATTGATACCTATCACATCTATAGGAAAAGCGGACAAGGTGGCTAAAGCCGCCGATATATCAGAACCGACAAGCATTGTTCCTAGTGGCGGAGCCTCTAGAGTGACTTGGGTAATAATGGGAATATCCTTGCCGCATTGTTTCAAATAATCGAGAATTGCTAGTATGGCTGCCTTAGCCTGCAGCAAGTCTTGCCCGGTCTCAAACTGCAGAACATCTACTCCACCGTCCACAAGACCTCTTACTTGCTCAAAATAAGCATCCTGCATTGCCTTTAGACTGATATGCCCCAGGGAGGGAATCTTGGTAGTGGGACCAATTGAGCCCGACACATAACGCTTTTTATCACCAAAAGAAGATGCGACTTCTCTTGCCAACAAGGCCGCCTTCTTATTCAATTCATAGGCCCGGTGGGCGATTCCGAACTCAGCCAAGACAACTGGAGAACCGCCGAAAGTATCGGTCTCCACACAGTCACAACCGACCTGCAAGAAAGACTCATGAATAGAAGCGATAACGTCAGGACGGCTTTCTACCAAAATCTCAGGACAGTTATCCAAGCCCTGATAGTCATCAATCCCCAGATCAAAGGTATGAATGGAGCTACCCATGGCTCCATCAAAAATCAAAACCTTCTCTTTTAGAGCCTTCCTAAAATTCACGGTTCTCCTGCCGACTTCTTTAGGGAGAAGTCATAAAGCCTCTACTCTCAACCACTTTGCGCCCTTTCTCGCTCTGCACATATTGCAGAATCGGGCGCAATTTAGGTTCTCTAGAATTATCGTAATAGAGATAAAGCGGGCGAGAAAGCGGATAAGTATCGGCAGACAAGGCGCTGGCGGCCTCGCCCACTGCCGGTTCTTTGATTTTGACCGTGCGCAAAGATAATTCCAGTATTTTCACTTGCTTGTTATTGGCCCTAGCTTGAGACATACCGACAAAACCGATGCCGAGCCGATTGCCATAGACAGCGCCGATAACCGCTTCCGAGGAAGGCATGAGCTTGACTTCACTTGCGAAACTTTTATCACCCATGACATGCTCTTTAAAATAGTCGGAAGTACCGCTGGACAATTCCCGCCCAAAAACTCTTATCGGCTCTTGCTTGGCGCCTTTGACCAGTTGATCCCAGGTGCTTATCTCGCCACTGTATAACTTACGCAGGTCATCGAGACCAATCTCATCAATATCGTTTTGTGGATTGACGATAACAGCTATAGCGTCCCGCGCCACCATATGTCGACGCAGATGAATCTTCCTGGCATGAGCTAATTTATTCTCCTCTTCGGTCAGCTCTCGCGAAGCACTGGCCAGGTCTATTTTTCCTTCAATCAGACCGGTAATACCAGAACCGGTATCACCACTTCGCACAGTCACCTGCACCCCTTTGTTGTCTGTCATAAAGCCGTTTGCCCATTCGCGCACCATTTCTTCCATGGTGTCCGAGCCCTGAACGACTATGCTGGCATTGTCTGACGATCCTTGCTTACCAGTTTCAGTGCCGGCGCCGCTATTGCAAGCAGTTAGGACAATTCCGCTAAATAGAGTGAGAGAAAAAAGCGAAACGGCAAGCGTCAGCCTGTGCTTTACAGAAGTTTCTGTTCTTTGTTTACAGAAGTTCCTGAGCGAATTTACTAGCATTCTGAAAGCCTCTTCCTTCCGATTCGGGTGGATTTGCCCAAACATAGACGTCTATTATAGCTAAGACTCGCGGCGCTTAAGCGCCAGTCTTGACAATTTTTCATAGACCAAGTCGGCGCTGCGAATTCTCTTCTCGAGACTGAGACGGGTCAAGCCACGCACAATTTCATCGAATTCGGCAAAACCTGGGTCCTTGGACCGAGCCTCGGCGGCATCTTCAAAAGGGGAAAGATTGGTCAGAGGCGGCGGGTCTTGACCGACAGCCAAGAAATACAAGGTCGCCCCGAGAGCATAGAGATCACTTTGCGGACAAGGTTTGCCTCTAAATTGCTCAGGCGGCATATAGGCCTGCTTTCCGACCACAGCAGTGCGTGAATCTCGCTCCAGCTCTCTAGCCACATTGAAATCGACTATGCAAGCCGAACCATCCTCTCTGAGGATAACATTGTCTGGGCTGAGATCGCGGTGGACAACGGCGGGAAAGCGCCCATGCAAGTAGAGCAGCGCAGCAGCCAAATCCTTACCGACTGAAATGACCGTAGAGAGAGGCTGGGCGCCCTCTTTCTCCACCAACTCTTTCAAAGAAGTGCCCTCTACAAACTCTAGAACTAAATAACCTCTAGAGTCTTCCACAAAATGATCAAGCAATTTCACAATTGCTTGATGGTCCAACGCAGAAAGCAGTTTGGCTTCGGCAAAAAATCTAGCCGACAGGTCTTCAAACAGACGAGTGCCTCGATAAACAGGCAGGACATATTCTTTCAAAACCACAGTCCCATTTGGACCTTCTGCCAGATAGGCATTGCCCTGTCCACCACCGCCGATGATACCATTGACGGTATAACTCCCGTTTTTCAAGCTGGCGCCGGCAGGCAATAAGCCTAGACTCTCCCGTATTCCTTGCGTAGCAAAGTCGTGCAACCATAGCTCGGTAAAAGAGGGTCCACCCTCGCCCGGCAATGCCGGAGCCGCAGACAAATCAAGCAGACCAGGCCGATAGGCCGACAAACGCGCCATAAAATCTGAACGCCTGATATCGGTCAGCACTTCTTCAAAGGGAATAACAAGAGAGCGACCGTCGCTCCTCTCAATAATCAAACATTCTTCCTCGGGAAGAAAATGCCGCTTATGAAGAGTAAGCCGTAAACTTCGCACTTGATCAAAGTCGATGCAATGCTCGTTGAATACATCTTGTGAAAGCGGAGCATAAATAATGAAACCAGACGCCCTGAGCTTCAGCCTCTTACGCTCAGCCGAGCGCAAAGCCACCAGGACATAAAGAGAAAGAAAAATTGAGGGCAACAAGAGCACAGCCAATAAGAGCGGCTGCACTGCAAAAGGCTGACTAGCCGTGAGAACAAAATAGATAAGAAAAGCAGCCCAAAAGAGTATATTGACGATGAAAAGCTGCCTGAGAAAACCTGACGAGTTAGAGCTTAAACGCTGATAAGTGCGTGTATCACCGAATGACCAGAGTTTGTGGCTATCGTCCGGAAAGAAGATCGATTTCTCTTCTTCAGCCATCTTCTTGCACTCCTGCTCTTCCAGCAAGAATGAGCCTTATCCGCTCCTTCACCTGCATCAAGTCGAGCCTGTCAGAAACCTCTTGCTCGGTCATTGCCGAAAGCAAAGTAATAACCTCAGAGCGAATATGACTGGGCAAGCGCTCTAATACGGCAAGCGGCAAAGACTCTGCTTGGATGAGGCTAAGAGGCTCAGGCTCAGTGGCGGTGAGCAGGAAGAAAATTGTGCAAGCAAGCGAATAAACATCGCTCTGGGGACAAGCTTTACCGCGAAACTGCTCAGGTGATATATACGACTGCTTGCCGACCATGGTACCGGTAGCGGTGCCAATGAAAGCAGCTGAAACTCCAAAATCTATAAGAAATGCCCGACCGGAAGAATCAAGCAAGATATTATCGGGGGTAAGATCTCGATGCACGATAGGAGGACTGAGAGAGTGAAGGTAAGCGACAATTTCGCAGACTTCCTTCACTATATTAAAGACAACAATATAGTCCAGAGGTCCGGCCGCTGAAACAAGGCGGCGCAAATCAAGCCCGCGGACATGCTCAAGGACCAGATAATTTCTTTCCTGCTCCTGAAATGAATCAATAACAGAAACGATTCTCTCATGTTTGATCTTGCTCAAAATCTCAGCTTCGCGACGGAAGAGATGGAGGGCTTTCTGGCGCAAAGCCGGGCTGGCACCGGCAGGCATAACCGCTTCTTTGAGGACGACAGTTTGCCCATTCAGAGAAGCGAGATAGACCGCGGCTAAGCCACCGAAAGAAAGTTGCGCGCAAATCTTGAGAGCGCCATCTCTGAGACTATCACCCGGTCTGAGAGGCACAAAACTGGTAGAACTAAAGCGCCCCGACATCTCTTCCTCCCAAAGATGGGTATAGGATGGATGCAGCCAACCAAGGTTGTCAGCTTCGAGTGGCAAATCTAAGTCGACATCTTTCAGCGCCGGTGTATATTTCAAATCAGGACATTTGAGCGAAAGAGCCAAAAGAATATTTTTCAAGGCAGCCCGCCCAAGTTCGGTTATGCGCACAGAAACACGGGCGCCATCGGTGAAGACAAATGTAATGAATTCAGGCTTCAGGGCACTTGTGTCACCATAAGCGCCTTCTCTAAAGTCAATCTCGACCAATTGCGCAAAGGGGCGAAAGAGTCTAAAGCGAGCTTCGAACAAAAAGCGCAGGGGAAAGCGCAGACCTAAGTCAGAAAGGACAATTGCTCTGTCGTAAGTGACAAAAAGAGCAAAAGCGCCAGTGCCAAGCAAAATAGCAAATACATAAAGCGGACCGCCGCTGAAGGACAGATAGGCAGGCCAGAAAAGCCAAAGTGGCATTAGGGCATAAAGCAAATAGCGCAACGAAAGCAACTGCAGCGAGCGAAGCGGCAAATTTGAAAGAGGCAAAACCGGTGCAGGCGAAGCACAAACCGGCAACTCAGGCGCAGGCCCCTTATCCGGATGAGAATCCGGCAAAGAAAGCTTATTTACAGAATCATTCCTGTCCATAACTTTCTTTTACCTGATTTGCAAAAGAAAAACTCCCCGGAGCCCGGGGAGTTTTAAGAGACTGAAGATGAATTACTCGTCGTCATCCATATCGTCTAGGTCTTCATCACTTTCCGACCAGAAATCGTCGGTTTCGTTGTCGTCGGCGTTTGCAGCCAGAAGAATTTTGGTGGTCACTTTGGCGGCGGCATCGGGTGAGACGCCGACGGCAGTGAGGGTTTTTACCCAGTGCACGACTTCTTCAAGAACGGCAGTATCCATTACGGTAGGTGTAGCTGTGGCTGTAGACATCCCCTAATTCCTCTCTAGTTTAGGCGAGAACAAAAAATATCAGACGTCACATGCTACCCCACCTTAACTGGCTTGTGTACTGCCTCGTCATTAAATTCTTTGCCGAGACAACAATATATACACTAGCTATTGCCCAATTTTGGGTAAGCCTTGTACATGGCTTGCGTGCCCAATTCAAGCCCTTCTTCGCCTTCAAGCTCTACCACCTGCTTGAATCTATCTATAGCCCAGACCGTGCCACCCAGCTGACTGAGCGATTCGCCGGCGCATTCAGAGGCCAGCCTTAAATCTTTGAGCATATGACGAATTGAAAATGCCGGCTTGAAATCTTCCGAAAGTATTCGTGGACCTAAATTATTCAAAGCCCAAGATCCACCGGCCCCGTTCCCAAGAGCCTCAACCACCAGACGCGGCGACAACCCTAAACCTTCGGCAAGCTTCATAGCTTCGACAATAGCCACTAAATTAACCGAACAAAGCACCTGATTAGCCAGTTTCAAGCTCTGCCCCGCACCGCTGCCCCCACAATAAACCAGGGTCTTGCCCATATATTGCAAAAGGGGCCTGACCCGCTCAAAAATAGTCTCTTCCCCGCCCACCAAAATTGTCAGAGTACCGTTCCTGGCTCCGACGTCGCCGCCGGTGACAGGCGCATCAAGAAAGTGACAGCGACGCTCGCTGCAAGCGGCGGCAATCTTAACAGCCGCCTCTGGTCCAATTGTGCTGAAATCGACAATTATTGAGCCCGGCGCCAGCTTATCAAGAACTCCCTCTTGGCCTATCAAGACCGCCTCTACGTCGCGCTCGTCGCCGAGACAACTGAAAACGACGTCAGCCAAGGCAACAGCCTCAGCCAACGAGGCAGCCTCGGTCGCACCGGCATTTACAGCAGCAATCGCCTTACCCTGACTGCGATTCCAAACAGTGAGTGGAGTACCTTTCAACAAATTGACAGCCATGGCCGAGCCCATTATGCCCATTCCTAAAAAGGCGACTTTCTCTGTCATCACTACTGACCCCCGCTTGAACCTAGGTTTTTGATATTCTTAGCAGTATGACAGATGAAGATAAACAATCTGAATTACAGCCTGGCAGTACAGGCTGCAAAAACTGCGGCGACTCTCGCCTTAAATGCATAGACTGCAGTGAAGTGATCTGCCCAAAGTGCCTCGTGCAATGCGCCGTGGGCAATCGTTGCAAGAAATGTGCCGGTAGATTTACCAGTCATGTTTTGCAAGTCTCTCCCCTTACTATGGGTAAGGCCGCCTTGTTCACCGCCGTGGTCGGCTTTGCCTTTAGCTTTGTGCAACCAATGCTTCCAGGCTTCGGCTTTTACGGTTTTCTAATTTTGATGGGACTTGGCTATCTAAGCGGCCGATTGCTGCACAAAACTGTCGGCTATAAATTGGGCAGCAAAATAGTGATGACTGTGATAGCCGGCTTTCTCTTAGGCTATTTTCTTGGTCCTTTTCACGATACTTTAAGCAACGCCCTGATCATGCTGCAAGCTGATATAGAGACACAGGCTGCCGCGCGAGCCATCTTGCAAGAGACCATTTTCGGCGCCGCACTGTTTCTATTGGGCTTGGTTCTGCCGGTACTTGGCAAATAGTAGTATCATAGGTTAGTCAAGACTATCTAAATATGACTAACTTCAAAAAAGTCTGCCTTAGCTGCAAAGAAGAATTTGAACCGGCACATGAATCCTGCCCGAAGGATGGGGGACAATTAGTGCCGGTTGCGGTCGATCCCTTGGTCGGCACAGTCTTTGCCGACAAGTACCAAATTTTGAAAGTGCTTGGCTCCGGCGGCATGAGTGTTATTTATCAAGCCCGACACAAATATATGGAGAGACTTTGCGCAGTCAAACTTCTCCATCCTTTCCTCGTCGCCGATGCCTCGATGTTTCAGCGCTTTCAATATGAGGCTAAGGCTGCTTCCAACCTCAATCATCCCAATGTGGTGGGCGTGCATGACTTTGGTATTACCAATGATGGCAGAGCCTATCTGGTCATGGATTATTTGTCGGGCGAAGATCTAGCTTCAATTTTAGAAAGAGAAGTTATTTTGCCGGAAGCACAGGCTAGAGAAATCTTTAGACAAGCCTGTCTCGGTCTCGATCACGCCCATAGCAAAGGCGTCATTCACCGCGATCTCAAACCAAGCAACCTTTTTCTAGAACCACAAGATGACGGCTCCATCATCGTCAAGCTGGTCGATTTCGGCATAGCAAAAATCAGCACCGCGCCTGGCGAAACAGAAAGCGGGCAGAATCTCACTAGAACCGGTGAGGTCTTTGGTTCGCCTTTGTACATGAGCCCGGAACAGTGCTCTGGACAATCACTTGATGCCCGCAGCGACATCTATTCTTTTGGCTGCGTCATGTTCGAAACTGTGGCAGGCAAGACCCCACTTATTGGGCAGACCGCTTTGGACACCATGCACAAGCATCTGCGCGAAAGACCTACCAAACCTTCTGAAATTGCACCGCGTATAGTTATCTCGCAAGAGCTTGAACAAGTAATCATGCACTGCCTAGAGAAACGTCCGGAAGATAGATTTGAAAGCGTAGCCGAACTATACAACATTCTCTTCGGCGAGAAAATCCCCAAAGCCGGCTCATCGACTGGCTCTTCAAAAGGAGCATCCAGCCTTAGCCTGCAAGTGCAGGTCAAGAGTCAAAATAGCAATAATTATAATACCGGTACGGCAGTCAGCACCGATGGCGGTACCATAGTCACCAATAGTCGAGGTCAGGCATCAGGCGATCAGTCTTTAGCTTTGGGAACACCGGCAGGGAAAAATGCCAAAGGCGGACCTAAAAACAAAATTTTGGAAAAACTGAGCAAGACCGCCATTGTTTCAGGCATCAAAGATCCCAAACGACGCGGCAAGACTCTCACCGGCTTGATTTTTTCTGCTTCCTTCTTATCGGCGATAAGCTATATCTATTTTTTCTGGGACGGACCGGCGACCGACAAAGGGACATTTTTCAATCGCAATCGCTATCTAATTGCCATGGGCATTGGCGATAACCTGAAGAGTTCGGGCAATTACCAGGGTGCAGAAGCTCTCTACAATCACGCCATCTATATTACCCGCCTCTTCTCAGACCGCGGCTCAAAGAAGGCCGCCGCTTTAAGAGCCAAGCTCGAGCTTTATACCAAGGCTAACGACAATGCCAATAAAGAAGCTACCCTCAAAGAAATCAATCAAATCTTGACCGATAGATTGTTAGAAGACTATGCCATGGCCGACCGCGAATTAGATCGAATCGCGGTAGAAGCAGCCAAGCTGGATCATGGCAATGGCGACGAAGTAATTATCTCGAAGCAGCTCGATGCCGATCTTTCGGCGGTGGTAGGCGGTCTGGTAGATTTGGGACGGCGGCTGGCCGCCAACGGTCTTTACGACAAACAGATCGTACTTCTCACAAAAGCCTGTACACTCTATGCCAAGTTTTCAGCAGTAGATGATCCCCAACTGGCAAAGCTAAAGTTAGAGCTGGCTTTGAGTCACTGGAATCGCGACGAAGTAGAATTTGTCGGTCCGCTCATAAAGCAAAGTCTCAAGATCATGCGCGCCGCCCTCGAGAACAAAAAGCCTGGAGCCCGCACAATAGATCTAGCAGAAGTGATCCTCAAGTTAGGGCAGTTCGACCGAGACCGCAGTTCTTTTGACGACGCCAAAAGCGAGCTAAATCAGGCTCTTTCCCATTTAGAATTATATGAGAAGAAAAACGGCACAACCCCTTCGCAAATTAGCGAAATCAGGCGTGGGCGTAAGCTCTTGGCTGAAACACTAAACGCCATTGCCGATCTGGAAAGACAGAAAAAAGATCTGGTCAAAGCCGAAAGTTACAGAGCCAGAGCCGACAGTATCAAGCAATTGCCCGATCAACCGGAAGGTCTCGAAGGAAACTAAGACTATAACATGAGCAAGAGCAAGAAACTAAGAGCATAACAGGCAACTAAAGCTATAAACGAAAACTAGAGTTATCTAGAACTCTAAGCCATAAAAGCCTAGCAAACAAGAGGACTGGAGCAGTGACTCCAGTCCTCTTGCTTTAGTTCTTGCTTTTTTCTTGCCGCCCTTTATTTGCCGCCGGCCGAGCCAGCTAAAACTTGCACTTTAGCAAGTCCGGCTTCTAGATCTTTAATCAGATCATCAACATCTTCTATACCAACAGACAGACGGACAAGAGCATCGACAACGCCGCGGGCATCACGTTCTTCCTTAGGAATAGAACCATGAGTCATGGACACCGGATGACAAACCAAAGATTCTACCCCGCCCAAACTTTCGGCCAGGGCGAAGAGCTTAGTGGTGCCAAGAAACTGGCGAGCACTCTCTAGCCCACCCTTGAGCACGAAAGAGACCATGCCGCCGAAGCCGCGCATTTGCTCTTTGGCTAACTTATGCTGAGGATGGCTTTCCAAACCCGGATACATCACTTTCTCAACCGCCGGATGCTTCTCTAGATAACGAGCTACGGCCATTGCATTCTTCTGATGCGCTTCCATACGCACCGCCAAAGTCTTCAGACCGCGCAAAACAAGCCAGCAATCAAAAGGACCAGGAACAGCCCCGACAGCATTCTGGTGAAACTTCAATGTTTCATAGAGCTTGTCGCAAGAGGTTATGACGGCGCCGCCGACAACATCTGAGTGCCCGCCCAAATATTTGGTCACCGAATGAACGACGATATCGGCACCCAGCTTGAGGGGGTTTTGCAGATAAGGGCTGGCGAAAGTATTGTCTACAACAGTGATGAGCTTATGCTCTTTAGCCAGAGTCGAGATCGCTTTCAAATCGCAGAGCCTGAGCAAAGGATTGGTTGGAGTTTCAACCCAAATCATCTTTGTTTCGGGCTTGATGGCAGCCTTGATCTTAGATGGGTCACTGGCATCAACAAAAGTGAAAGTAAGACCATAACGCTTCCAAACTTTCTCAAAAAGCCTATAGGTACCGCCATAGACATCATCGCCGCAAATGACGTGGTCGCCGGAAGAAAGCAAATTCATAATATTGCCTTCGGCAGCCAAACCAGAGCCGAAAGAAAGCGCATACTTGCCGCCCTCGAGGGCAGCCAGACACTCTTCTAGAGCAGTTCTGGTGGGGTTCTGAGTACGTGCATACTCATAACCTTTGTGCTTGTTCAAACCCTCTTGCACATAAGTAGATGTTTGAAAAATCGGTGTGATAATGGCACCAGTTGTAGGGTCTGGATCTTGACCGGCATGAATAGCCAGAGTCGAGAACTTCATTTCGTTTTCCATGACATTTTTCCTATTTTCTTTGACTTAAACAGTCGCTTTTTCTTTCTTACTGTGTTTCTTACCAGGCTCAACACCGGTTTCTGACTTAAGATGTTGAACAATATCAAACTTGGTCAAAACACCAGCAGCCTTACCGGCGCGAGTGAGAATAACCATCGGCGTACCGAGCTTGAACTGCCTGTAGACCGCATCAATCTCCACACCCTCGTCTACCTGAGGATAAGGGCGTCCCATCACCGAACTGATATGGGTTGTTTCAGGGTGCTTTCTCTCAAAAACAATCTGCATCGCGACCAAATCATTGATATGACCGACGTTTTGACCAGCTTCGGTAATGACTGGAATCTGGTCGATTTGATACTGTTCCATCAATTCGATAGCACGCTGCACAGTGTCATCGGGTCGAACTGTGATCATAGGCGGCACTCTACCATCTTTCACTTTTTCATCGATCAGATCCTTAGCATAGAAGCTCATACCGGATGCAGGAAGGAAGCCATTCTCACGCATCCAATCTTCTGAATAAACCTTGGAGAGATAGCCTCGTCCGCCATCCGGCAGAATGACCACGATCACATCTTTCTCAGTCATGGTCTCGGCGACCCGCAAGGCCGCCACCGTGGCTGTACCGCAAGATCCGCCAATCAGCAAACCTTCCTCACGGGCTAGGCGTCTAGCCATATTGAAAGACTCTTTGTCTGAAACGCGCTCGAAGTGATCGACGATTTTGAGGTCGGCATTTCTCGGTATAAAGTCTTCGCCGATACCTTCCACTTTGTATGAGCCCGGAGTATCACCGCTATAGATTGAACCTTCCGGATCAGCTCCGACAATCTTGATATTCGGATTCTTCTCTTTCAAATATTTGGCAGTACCAGATATGGTGCCACCCGTGCCGGCGCCAGCAACCAAACAAGTAATTTTGCCGCCAGTTGCTTCCCAAATTTCAGGACCGGTAGACTGATAATGCGCCAGGGGATTATTGGGATTGGCGAACTGATTAGGTTGAAAAGCGCCAGGAATTTCCATAGTCAGTCGATTGGCAACCGAATAATAGCTTTCGGGAGACCCAGCCGAGACGGTGGAAGGAACCATGACTACTTCGGCACCGTAAGCCTTAAGTAGATTTATTTTTTCGGGGGCGACTTTGTCAGGACAAATGAGAATGCAACGATAACCTCGCACTGCCGCAATCTGAGCCAAAGCAGAGCCGGTATTGCCCGAGGTGGGCTCGATGATCGTACCGCCAGGCTTGAGCAAGCCTGCCTTTTCGGCCTCTTCAATCATTTTTAGGGAGGGTCTGTCCTTTATTGAACCGCCCGGATTAAAGACCTCAACCTTTGCCAGGATGGTGGGTTTCAAGCCTTGACAGACTTTGTTGAGCTTCACAAGAGGTGTGGAACCTATTGTCTCAAGAATGTTCTCGCAGTACTTCACGAGGGGCGGTCCTCCCTTACAATATATGGATAAAGTAACGGAATATTATACGCTCGTGAACAGCTCAAAAGACCCATCCAAAGATAGCTCTAAAGAAAGCGGTCAAAACGTCTTCCGACCGCAAGATCTGGCCGACTTCCAATATGACCGAGACCTGGGAGAGCCTGGCCGGTACCCGTTTACACGGGGCATTTACCGCGACATGTACCGCAGCCGGTTCTGGACGATGCGCCAATATGCCGGCTTCGGAGACGCCGATGCGACAAATCGCCGCTTTAGATATCTCTTAGACAACGGACAAACTGGTCTTTCAGTAGCCTTTGACCTGCCGACCCAGATGGGTCTGGATAGCGACGACGCCATGGCTCTTGGCGAGGTCGGTCGCACAGGCGTTGCCATAGATACTCTCAAAGACATGGAAAGACTCTTTGACCAGATAGACCTAGGCAAAGTCTCCACCTCTATGACCATCAATTCCACATCGGCAATTTTGCTTGCCATGTACCGCGCGGTGGGAGTGAAGCAAGGAGTCAATCCCAGACAACTGGCCGGCACAATTCAAAATGACATCCTCAAAGAATATGAGGCTCGCAACACTTATATTTTCCCGCCCCGCGGCTCAATGCGTCTCATTACCGACATCTTTCAGTATTGCTCAAAAGAAATGCCCCGCTGGAACACGATTTCAATTTCGGGCTATCACATTAGAGAAGCCGGAGCGACGGCGGTGCAGGAGTTGGCATTCACTTTCGCCAATGCCATCGAATATGTACGCGCCGCTATTTCGACCGGGCTGGATGTGGACGATTTTGCACCCCAGCTCTCTTTCTTCTTTGTCGCCCAGATGAATTTCTTTGAAGAAGTGGCTAAGTTTAGGGCGGCGCGTCGACTCTGGGCAAAAATCATGAAAAACATGTTCAATGCCAAAAGCGACAAGTCTATGAATCTGCGCTTCCACGTGCAAACAGCCGGTTCCAGCCTCACCCTGCAGCAACCTGACAACAACATAGTACGCACCACTTTAGAAGCACTGGCCGCTGCACTTGGCGGCTGTCAGTCCCTGCACACCAATTCCAAAGACGAAGCCATCGCTCTGCCAACCGAAGCATCCGCCCTGACAGCGCTGCGCACACAGCAGATCATTGCCTTCGAATCAGGGGTCGGCTCGGTGGTTGATCCGGTGGGCGGCTCCTACTATATAGAAAGCCTGACCAGCAAAATTGAAGCCGAAGTAGAAGACTACCTCAAGCGCATAGAAGAAATGGGCGGCGCCATCAAGGCAGTGGAAAGCGGTTTCATTCAAAAAGAAATACAGGACGCCGCCTACGAATATCACCAAGAAGTGGAAGCCGGTCGCAAGCAAGTGGTCGGCGTCAACTGCTTCATCGACGAAGAAGAAGAACAGATTCCAGTGCAGCGAATCGCCCCAGAGCTAGAGACAAGACAGGTTGAAGCACTCAAGAAAGTGCGTGCCGAGCGCGATAACGCTAAGGTCGAACACCTGCTTAAAGAGTTGACCGAGGCGGCGGCGATTGAATTAGCCCAGGATAACCAGCCCGCTCAAGGGCAAGCTCCCCTAGACTCTAGACCCAATCTCATTCCCCTTATTTGTGAAGCTGTCGAAGCCTATGCATCGGTCGGCGAAATTTCAGGCGCCTTGAAGAAATCTTTTGGCAAATTCAGACCGATGGTGACCATTTGAACAAGATGGAAGCAGCCCTGGTGAGTAATTCTGAAAGAGTCTTTGACTTTGACGTCAGTGTAGTGATTGTCAACTGGAAAACGCCAAAACTCTTGGCGCGTTGCCTTGACTCTCTAAAGGAAGATCCTGGCTACGAGCGTTTTGAACTGATAGTAGTCGACAATAATTCCGGCGACGAATCAGTGCCGATGCTCAAAGAGCAGTTCCCTTTTGTCAGACTCATTGAAAACAAAGAAAATGCAGGCTTTTCCAAAGGTTGCAATCAGGCAATCGTGGTGGCTAAAGGCCGGCATATCTTGCTGCTCAACCCCGACTCGGTAATCATCAAGGACGCCATCTCGACCATGTGTCGCTATCTAGATGAAAATCCAGCGGTGGGAGCCGTCGGTCCGAAAGTCTTGAATCCAGACGGCACCTTGCAACTTGCCTGCCGCCGCTCTTTTCCTTCAGTTTCCGCTTCCTTCTTCCGCTTGACCTATCTGAGCCACCTTTTCCCAAATCACCCGGCGGTATCCCGTTACAACCTCACTTATGCCGACCCCGATGACTTCCTCGACGTGGACGCACTATCGGGCTCTTGCATGATGGTTCGACACACTGTTATCGACAAGATCGGCTTGCTGGATGAGGACATCTTTATGTTCGGCGAAGATATAGACTGGTGCTGGCGCGTCAAAGAAGCAGGCTTCTCTGTTATGTACATTCCCACTGCTGCCGTTTATCACATACATGGCGCCGCCAGCCGCAAGCGCGTTATTGGCACGACCATCAATTTGCATAAAGGAATGGAAGTTTTCTACCGGAAACACTTGGCAAAGAAATACTGGGCCCCGTTCAACTGGCTAGTGTATGCTGCCATCTGGCTGAGGGCGGCTATCTTTATTGTTGTCAACTTGCTTAAAGCTTTTATCAAGGGGCTCATCAAGAGGGAAGAAGTGATTTAATCACGGCAAAATAAGCTCTTGTATAGACAAATCTTTTTCGAATAGACTTCGAATAGACAAAGATCAGGGAATAACAAAACAGGAATACACATAAAGGTAACTGGCGGCAAAATATGAGTGCGGGTGGCTTGAAAAAAATTCTGGTAACAGGCGGAAGCGGCATGATTGGCTCCGCAGTCCTGGCAAAACTACTCGCTAGACCGGGCGCCTTGATAAAAACCCAGGTACGGGACCGCCTGGCCGCTAGAGCAAAACTCGGACGCCATATGGATATTACCCTTGTAGAATTCGAACAAGCTGACTTTACAAGAGTCGGCATGCAAGAAATGCAAGCCCTTACTAAAGATTGCGATGTCGTCATTCACTGCGCCGGTCTGGTACACAACGAACAAGCAGCTTATCAAGAGTACGAAGTGGTCAATGTTCGCGCCACACAATTATTAGCTGAGGCATGCCTAGCCACCGGCGTGCAAACACTAGTCTTTCTCTCGACATCGGCTGTATACGGCAAAGGTCCATTCAAAAATATCGCGGAAGATACCGCGCCCCAACCCAAAACACCATATGCGGTATCAAAGGCAACAAGCGAAAACTACTTGCAAACACTAAGCGGTCGCATTCCGAAACTGGTTATACTAAGACCATCTCTTGTTTTTGGAGAAGGCGATCGCGGCAATATGCTGTCGCTCATAAAGCAAGTACAGAAAGAAGAATACGTGCATGTCTCAGGCGGCGTCACCCCCAAGAGCTTGATTTATGCAAATGACCTTGCTGACGCCATTTTGCTGGCTGCGGCGCGCGCCCCGCAAGGCTTCAACATTTACAACATTGCCAATCCCGAACCCGTATCGACGAAAGAACTCGTAGACACAATCGCAGAAGTTCTAGGCGTCACCAAAAAGTTCCCCTCTGTGCCTGAAGGTCTGCTCAAGATAGGCGCAGGCATAGCTCGCACCTTCATGCCAGGCAAGGTACCGGTCACCCCCGAACAGATAGAGAAATTAGCAACGGAAACGACCTGCTCAATAGGCAAATTCGTTCAAGCCACAGGTTTCAAGCCTTCTACCGACCTTAAATCGGCCATCAGCAAAGAAGTGAACTGGGCGCGCGAGAACCAATTGATATAGCAATATCCTGAAAAAGCTTTTGCAAGACTATTTCAAGATCAAAGAAAGAGGCTCCTCAGTCAAGACCGAAATGCTCGGTGGACTGACGACTTTCCTCACTATGGCGTACATCATCGTTGTTAATCCTGCTATTCTTGCCTTCGCAGGCATACCGACCGCACCATCCACAGTGGCAACCATCCTCACCTCAGTGTTTGGTTGCTTGCTAATGGGACTTTATGCCAATCGACCACTGGCTGTTGCCCCTTACATGGGAGAAAATGCCTTTATCGCCTTTGGACTGACAGCCCTTGGTATAGGCTGGCAACAAAGGCTAGGAGCCGTCTTTATCAGCGGCATAATCTTTCTTTTGCTTGCGCTACTAAAGATACGCCCGTGGCTGGCTAATTCTATATCACTGTCTATGAAACATAGCTTTGCCGCGGGCATAGGACTATTCCTTGCCATGATTGGCTTGTACGAGACGGGCATCATCGAATCGGCGGTAACCAATATGCCAGTCAAATCATTACTATCAGCTGACGGCTTAACACTAATCAACCCACCTGTGCCGCTAAAACTAGGGCCGCTGCATGACCCTAAGGTCTTAGTAGCTATTTTCGGCACCGTACTTACAGCAGTTCTAATGATCAGAAAAATCAAGGGCGCCATGCTCATCGGCATAATCGCAAGCGCCAGCCTCGGTCTCGCCTTAGGCGTCAGCCATGGGCCGAAAGCTATATTCTCTCTACCCTTTAGCGGCGATTACACACTCGCACCGATTTTCCTTCAACTCGATATCCTCAGCTGCCTGAAACTTTCTTTTCTACCAATACTTCTCACGCTCTTTCTTATGAGCTTTCTAGATACCTTATCCACCATCGTCGGAGTGGGCGCAAACTGCGGCATGCTTGACGAGAAGGGCAATCTTACTGATGTTGAGAAGCCAATGATTGTAGACGCTGCCTCGTGTATCTTTTCTGCGCTAGTAGGTTCATCTACCAGCGGCGCCTTTATCGAATCTGCCGCCGGCATCAAAGAAGGCGCAAGAACCGGTCTCGCATCAATAACTACAGCTGGACTCTTTGTGCTTTCTGCCTTTTTCATTCCGCTCATCGAACCACTACAGAATCTCAAGTTTGCTTACGGACCAGCACTAATCTGCGTAGGTCTATTGATGCTCAATTCTGTCAAACTCATAGATATAGATGACCTTACAGAAGCCTTTCCAGCTTTTGCCACTATCGCTATTATGGTCTTTACTTATAGTATCGCAAATGGCTTGACGGCTGGGCTCGTTCTCTATCTGTTTCTCAAGCTTTTCACTGGTAGAGCGCGAGATTTGAACGGCGGCTCTGTAATGCTCGGATTGCTTTGTCTTATGTATTTCGTTTGGGGCTTGCCTCATTAATTTCTAGGAAGATAGATTAAATCAGCTCGTTTTTTTGAACTTTTTGTGTGGATTTTTCGTTTTTGTAACTGGAGAAGATGTAGAGAAATTTCTGCGTTTTTCTCTAGTTCTACATTCCTCATACCAAGAAGGAAAAGACGATGAACGAACAAAAACCCCAAAAGCCAAACCGCTCAAAATCAACACCAAAGCCGCCCAAAACAACAGATCTAATGCAGCTCTATGTCAAGAGACTCTCATACGAAGCCATCTTCACAAGCAGAGACCTTCTACCTTTTGCTAGCCGAAGCTCGGTCGATCAGTTCACCTCGCAATCAGTAAAAAATGGCTATCTAGAGAGACTAACCCGTGGTGTCTTCCGAAAGCTGCATCCATATATAGATATACCTAGACCATCAGAAACAGAGATTTACCTAACCAAGAGGCGAGCCTTTGCCAACAAACTAGTTGAGAAGGAAGCACCGACCGACTTCACCTGTAAAGCATGCAAACATAGTCAAAAATCTATGAATAAAGCACGCATCCTAGATTCCAAATACTTTGGCGATGGGCATTCGACCAGCCTTCTATTTACGCCTTCCGAACGAAAGGCAGACCTACTGGCGATGGCACCAAGAAAGCTAGCATTAAGCGATACCAGGCTTGGTAGAGCGCTGCGCGATCTATGGCTTTTGGGTGAAGCGCTCTGCACTGCAGACAAAGTTCAGTGCATGCTGCAGCGCTTTACATACAGAGAGCTGCTTTCTATCGTGCGCTACAGAAAACTAATTCCACAATGGTTAAGCGAAATGATACCACTCTATCCTACGGCGGAATTGGTAAAGATGCTGCCCAAACCAGGCGCACTCAGCTGAGGAGCATTTCCAAGTTCTAAACCCAGCGCCTGACAAGATTCCAGGACCCGCTTCAATTCGAGAGATTCAATCCAGTCTCAGCAAAGTTCTACATAGAGCACATCTCTAAGGTAGGCACAAAAGGAATGTGCCTAGCAAAGTCGCCTTGGCAAACATTTCACTTACCAACACAGGAGCAGACTGAAATGTGCGCGTGCTACTTAAACCTGGAATCGATAGCCTACTTTCGGTAAGTTCTCGATGATACTACAATTAGTATCACCTATTTTCTGACGCACCCGCTTCAGGGAAGATCGCAAAGCGTCCGGCGATACATCCTTATCGGTATGCCAAACTCTCTCCAGAAGGGCTTCTGTGCTAAAGACCTGGCCCGGATGGCGCATAAAGAATTCCAGAAGTTCAAAATCACGAGGCACGAGGTAGACTTCCTCACCCTCCCGAGACAATCTTCTCGTACTAGTATTCAACTCAAGAGGTCCATAGCGCAACACAGTGTTTTGCAAAATGTCCGAGGGGCGACGCAAAAGCGCCCTCAAACGTGCTTGCAATTCGCGAGTATCAAAGGGCTTGGTCAAATAATCATCGGCACCGCAGTCTAGGCCGCCTGCTTTTTCTTCTATAGTAGATTTTGCCGTAAGCATAAGTATTGGGGTCTTTCCGCCTTGGTCTCTGAATTGCCGACAGACCTGCAAGCCATTGCGCCTAGGCAAATCGAGATCGAGAATAATCAAATCATAAGTACAGGCAAGCAGGCGGTCGCTTGCTTCTATACCGTCACCGACGGACTCCACCGTATGCATATCCTTTGTCAGCACAGTGGATACAGTAAACTGAATGTCCACATCATCTTCCACCAACAGAATCTTTGCCATTAGCGGCCGCTCCCCTTTTTAAGTCTCATCGACTGCGAAAAATATTCCACGATTCTCGGCAGAATATACCTCATCTAAAACAAATCATGGATAATTACCGAAACAACTATCGAAACAACTATCGAAACAACTACCGGAGCCTCTACTGAAATCCTAGTAAATATCCAGGATTTCACCTAATCCCCCAAAGCATTGTCTGATGCAAGCAAATGCCCGAAGCGAAAGAACTACGAGTCCCAAACATCTCTATAGTAAAGAAGGGCTTGCTGCTTGTGCTGGTGCCGCTCTGCTTTGAGATAGCCGCCGTGCTAATGCTGCAAGAAGCCGTCATGCAGGCCGACGGCGCCGCAAGAGAAGCCATTAAGCAAGCTGAAATCAGTGACTGCACAAATTCACTAATCAAAGAGCTTTATACCCTCATCACCACCAACAAACTGGGAGACCTGGTCAAGGAGGGCAATTCCGGCGAATTTCGCATTGTCGAAAGAGCCAAAGTCGAAAAGGAATTGAATCGACTAAAGGAGCTGACAGCAGAAAATAGAAAACAAAGGCAAGTGATTGCCGATACCGAGACAGCTTACAAACAAGCCTCTAAAGAAATAGAAACCGGTGTTCAAGCCTTTGCCGCCGGAGACCTAGAGCGTTTTTCTTATATAAAGAAACACCTGGGTCGTTATGCGCGAGCAATGGTCAGCCCGGAACTGCTCGAACTAAATAAAGAAGTGCGAGAAGAAAGTCGAGCGGCAGCACAAGCTCAAAGCGAAAAGAACAGCACCGTCAAAGTCTTGATCAATGTTTTGCTGTTCTCATCAGTGACTTTTAGTCTGTTGCTGGCATATCTAGTGACCAATTCACTAACGAAAAGATTGGCGCGCCTGGCAGAGAAAGCATCAGCGGTGGCAAGAGGCGAAGCTCTCGGTGGTCCGATTGAAGGCACTGATGAAATTGCTAGAGTCGATAGGGTATTCACCAATATGGTCGAAACTCTCGAAGAAGCGAACTACAGAGAGCGCGCCATTCTAGAAAACGCTCGCGACTTGATTTGTTCAATATCTAAAGAAGGCAAATTTACAGCAGTCAGCAAAGCTGCCTTCAATCTATTCGGCATCGAAGCGCAAGACTTGCAAGGGCGTTTCTTTACAGATCTAATGCACGAAGCCGATATAAAGCGAGTTTCAAATGCCTTAGAAAACACCAGAAACAGCAGTGCCCAATTTGAAGTACAAATGTACAGAGCTGACGGAAAACTGATTGATGTTCTCTGGTCGGTACATTGGTCGAGCGAAGAAGGCGCGCTGTTTTGCGTCATACATGACATAACCGAAAGAAAAGACGCCGAGAGACTGCGTCAGGAAGTAGTAAAAATGGTGACGCACGACTTGCGCACCCCACTGACAGCCGTTAGGCATGTACTGGAGATGCTCGATTCGGGCATGAGCGGCAAGCTTGACCAAGAGGCAAAGAAACTGGTTGAGCGCGCCGATAAGGCTAGCGCACGCATGTCTCTGCTCATAAACGATTTGCTCGATATTGAAAAAATCAGAGCCGGGCAGCTCAAGCTTCAGAAAGCGCAAATCATGACCGGAGAACTCTTCGATCTCGCTCTCGATACGGTGCTAGCCCTCAGTCAACAAAAACAAATTGAAATCAGGCTGCAAGGACAGCTTGAAATAGAAGTTTCGGCTGATCCCGACCGCATTGCTCAGGTACTGGTAAATCTCATCGGCAACGCCATCAAATTTTCTCCAGAGAAAAGCACAATTGTCTTGGAAGCTGAAGCGACAGGACAGTTCGTCAAAATCAGAGTAAAAGATCAGGGTCGAGGAATCCCCCGGGAGAAGTTGCAAGAGATTTTCAAAGAATTCGCCCAAGTAGAAGAAAGAGATGCCAGAGAAAAAGGCGGAAGTGGTCTAGGTTTGACTATCTGCAAAGCTCTAGTAGAAATGCACGGCGGCTCGATTTGGGCAGAGAACAATGCCAATAACGAAGCCGGCACAAGCTTCATATTCACTCTTCCAGCCAACTCTTGATTGTGCTCCCAATCTCTAGATATCGCATTGCATAAGATTGCGCTTCAAGGCTTGAGACTCGATGAGACAAGCGTTCGGTTTGTTGGTCATCTGCTTGAGAGCTTGATCATAAGCCCGGCTGACAACCGCAGTATCGGCCGACAAGCGCACCAAATCGAGAGCCAAACCCGACCGATTTTCGACTTTGCGTAAGCCGGCAAGCAACCGAGAAGGATCAACGTCCGAGAAGTTGCTCTGAGAATCAGCTTGTCCGTCTCGCCTGGCATTCTGAACACTCTGGACACTCTGAACACTCTGGACATTCTGGATAAAAGAAAATCTAGTTGCAGGAGAAGCAGAGTGACTGTCCCGATTCAAGGAATTCTCTAGAACCGATGCAATCACTCCGCCCTCTCCACCCTTCCCCCCAGTGAAACCAACCAGAGACAGCGCCGCCGCTTCTCTTGCCAAACCGGCAAGCTGACAGGAGCGGTCAAGCTCGAACTTACGACCGCCGAAATACTTACCGAAGAAACCAAAGCCGAAACTAGAACTAGACTTTACACAATCACTCTCAGGTGTAGATGAATAGAAGGAAAAGCCCTTGTCTGCAGCAAAACCCAAAGCAGCCAGCTTATCTTGCGAAACCCTGTCATTTTGCGGAAAGCGAAAGGGTTCGCGTTTGAGACGAGCTTCTTCCTCGGGGCTCATAAAGGACGAATCAGCTAAGCGTCTGTAAACAGGCAATTCAGCCAGATAGCCGTCAGGCATCTCAAACGCCGTTCCAGAGATTTGCTCGCTTTCAACATACTTAGAAAATGCCATGAACCCTCTCCCATTTCTCTTTTTAGATTAAATAGATAGTTCGACTTGTCATTGAAGGTAAGCTTCTTAGTCTTCTCTACCGGCTCTTAATCGCTTACTTTCTTGCACGCAGTTCAAAAAGCCTCTCATTGGCTTGCCTGGCATGATCGTAGGCAAAAGAAGCATCCTTTGCCGCTTGCTCGCTGATAGCTTCGGTGTGGCTCTGCCTTTCCTCGACCTGGTTTAAACGAGTTTCCAGGCTGGAAAGGGAAGAGCCACTACCGCCAGCAGAGCCACCACCCTGAAGTCTAGGCTTTTCACCGCCAATGGTGCGCACTACCTGCTCACCGATGGCTCCTTGATTGCGGGCATTGCCCACAATTATATCGATTGTGGCTTGAGAGACCAAGGCTCGCTCGGCCGGACTAAGGCTCTCCAGCACTCTCACCATAGTATCGGCAGCGATGGCAGTACCTTGAGAGAGCGTAGCGGCAGTATCGGCTTGCATGCGGCCAGTCAAGGCATTGCGACAACTGCTATCGGTATTGGCAAAACCAAAATGAGCGCCGCTGCCGGCTATACTGATGCCGGCATTGACCTCGGCATCACGACAAGGGTTGTAAGAGGGCGTGAAATCACCCTCTATATAAGTCGAAGAGTTACCGCCACCACCAGAAACATTACCAACATTATCTAGTCGCTGGGACTGAGACTGGTCTTGTCTTTGCTCTTGACCTTGCTTCTGCTTCTGCTCGTTTCTATTGTCATTTGCGATATCGACTAGATTGAGCCCGCTTGGCTCAGCACTATGGTCTTGATTGTTGTCTTGTCCGTCTTTGCATTTTCTGCCGCCAAGAATCTCAGTCATAAAGTAATCTCCAGAAAGAAGGGTGATTTGCTATGCCCTCATATTTCCAGGGACCAATGTCAAAGTTGTGTCAGAGAAAAGTGCAATACTTTGTCGCTATAATTAGGCAAAATTTGAGCAGAAACGGCAATGGGGCAAAGCATGCATAAACCAGGTCTGGGGAATAGAGAGCTAATTTCATTGGACCTATCTGGGGCAGGGGCGCCAGGCTATCGACTTCTCCCCTTAGCCCTCACCTTAGCCCTCAGCTTTGTCCTCTTGCTCTTTGGCTTTTTTAACGCCGCCTCTGCCGAAACCAGGGAAGATTCGGAAGCCAGCGCCGAAGAACAACCCGGTTATGTCTATGTAGATGGACAAAGAGTTATCGGTGTTTTTGGCTCAAACGGTCCCTTGACCAAAACCGAGAGGGTCAAGCTAATTCAGTCGCGCCTCGACAATATCTATGCTCTTCATGACTTCAATGCCGAAGAGTTCCATCCCGTGCCCGATGAATTCGGCACCCGCATTTTTTACAAAGACCAAGTGGTGATGCTAGTTTCCAATGAAGAAGCAAAAAGCATCAAGATTTCAAGCGCCGGACTGGCAGAGGACTATATCAAGAGACTGAAAGCAGTCGCCGAGCAATACAAACAAGATAGCCGCCCGGGACGACTGGCGCTAGGGGCGGCCGGTGTTATCGTCGGCTTGCTCTTACTTACTATTTTTGTCAGCAATCTCTCTAATCTATCGCAACTAGTTTCTAAATATCTTGTTCTACGTGTGCAAACCAGCTTTAAAGATGCCAGAGCCAAGGGTGCCGTAATTAAAGATTTGCTGGAATTGTCGGTTACTTTTCTGACCCGGACATTCTTTTTCGGTTTCTTTCTAGCCCTTCTACACTTCTATATTTTCTCCGCCCTAAATTTCTTCCCCTGGACCAAAATCTATGGCTTGCAGTTGATGAACAAAACAATCACGCCTTTAAGCAGCGGACTGCACAGCCTGAGCGAATACATACCAAATTTCTTTGTGCTCATGGTAATCGGCTATCTTACATACGGGGTCTTGGTAGTTCTGCGCTTTTTCTTTGATGAAGTAAGCAAATCCAACTTAACTCTGCAAGATTTTGACCCCGATTGGGCAGAGCCAACCTACAAGTTAATCAAGGCCTTGACTATCTTTATGGCCCTGGTAGTGGCCGCGCCATATCTACCTGGCTGGGACAGTCCAGCTTTTAAACAAATTGGTTTATTTATTGGTTTACTTATTTCGCTCGGCTCTACAGGCGCCATCGGACACTTGGTAGCAGGTGTGGTGCTCACTTATACCCGTGCCTTCAAGCTTGGCGATCGCGTCAAGATTGGCGACCATGTAGGTGATGTGGTGGAGAGAACGCTGTTTACCACCCGCATCAAGACAATTAAGAATGAAATGATCACCATTCATAACGGTCAGCTAGTGACCACAGACATAACTAACTATTCTTCCAAAACAAAAGAGCAAGGCTTGATTTTGCACACCAGTGTGACCATCGGCTATGACGCCCCCTGGCGGCAAGTACACGAACTACTCATCAAGGCGGCTAAAGAATGTCCAGAAATCATGGAAGAGCCCGAGCCTTTTGTTTTACAAAGAGCCCTGAATGACTTTTATGTAGAGTACGAGTTAAATGCCTACACCCGCCACGCCGAAAATATGGTAGGCATTTACTCGCAACTACATGCAGCTATTCAAGACTGCTTCAACGCCTCCGGTGTAGAGATCATGTCGCCTCATTACGCCAGCCTGAGAGACGGAAACGAGATCACTATACCGACAAAAGAAAGAAGTAAGGACTATAGTGTACCGGGCTTCAAAGTAGAATCAGTAAAAGCCAAATAGCTTACTTCTTCAAGCCTATGGCATCCTTCATGGTTCCGGCCGCCCAATCGCGCACGGCTTTAGCCATTTGTTCCGGGTTCTCCAATTCCTGCCCAAACTGACTGCCCATCTCTTTGAGAGCATGCTTTATATAAGCATCTTTGACAGCTTCGGCACCGGCATCAGCCGGCAGATTCAGCTCCGACTTCACTGCAGCATCGCCTAGCTGTCCAATTCTATTCTTCAGACCTATGTCAATCAAGGCTTCACCGACCTGCCTATCAGTCGGCTTGTCTACATCAAGCAAGAAGCCTTCCTTCCTGATTCCATCGAGCATCATACCGCCGATCATTTCGTCGATGAATTTTTCCTGCTGCCCATTTTCATTGCTGAGCGGCATACCTTCCTTTATTAGGTCGTTATAGACGCCAACATTCTTTTGAGAATCGACTATTTCAAAACCATCTGTACTCTTCTCTGCACTCTTACTAGGGCCTATGGCGTCGGCGGCTATACCACCGCCGGCGGCACCATAGGCAGCATCGCGCGAACTAGCCAGAGGATCGAAGTTATCCTCGGCGCCACCTTCGGGTCTATTGTTATAAGGTAGGTCCCTAGCCGCAGTACTTGCCTCTAAGGTCATTGAATTCGCCATCGCCATTTTCACTACCTCGTTCCGAAGGGGGGATGGCTAAAGCTTAAGGAGAAACAGGTGAAAGTCTCGTGATAAAAACTTAGTAGCAAAAGTCCCCTGATAAAACTCAAGAGGGCAAAATAGAAAATTGTCGATCGAGCTTCCGAGCCCTCAAGGCAAAAGCACGCCCTTCGGCTTCTTTCGAAAGCTCTAAGCAGTTATTCTTCTTCAAAATCTCACTCAAATAAGAAAGAGCAACTGCATCTTGATTTTGCTCCGGCACAAGCAATGCCTGTTTGGCAAAGGCTAGCGCTGCGGGCCTATCATGCCCAAGAAAAGCCAGCTGACAATAAAGCGTGCCCACCCAGGGATTCACCCCGCCGCTGCGAGCCGCGGCAAGATTCAAGAGAGAGCGGCATCTAGCATCTTCTTTGAATCGCGTAGGCTTTAAACCCGGCTGCTGCAAATAAACAAAAGCTGCTTGCAAAAGAACATCGGGATTATTGGGCTGTCTCTGCACAGCAGCCTCAGCCAAGTCTGGGCGACCGTCTACAAGAGCGCGACTGCTGAGCAGCAAAGTGACATTCTCATCGTTATGATAATTCGCCGGTTCGAGACTATAGCCGCCAATTGCCGCCGATGCAGCTTTCTTGTCGCCGCTATAGAACTTGCACTGGGCGCTCAAGCAGTCGGCAAGCATCTGCTGCGAGCGAGTCAAGCCTGCCTTACTTTCAGCCATTACCTTCACTTGAGCTAGTTGAGCGGCACAAGCATCCAGCCGACCCATCTTTAGCAAAAGTTCGGCTTCCATTAGCCTAGACAATGCATCAGAAGGTGCAAGTTTTCCTGCATGCACAAGCAAACGCAAGGCTTCATCGAAGTCTCTATCGATTAAGGCAATTCGAGCCAGGTTTATGCGCGGCTCAACAAAATCAAGCTTACACAAAATAGCCGTGCGCCAGCAGCTGCGCGCCTTTTTGAAATCAGTCAAATTGCGCTCGGCCAGACGATAATGGGTCTGCCCCAAAAGATTCCAACCGGCGGCAAAAGTCGGATCAGTCTTAACCGCCCATTCAAAATATTCGCGTGCGCTGTCGTATCGGCCTTGGGAGTAAACCTTGTTGCCCTGGTTATAGGCAAAATTGACCACTGCTTTGCGCCCCAAAAACGAGACAAGTGAAATGGCAATAATGAAAGTGACAAGTACTCGCTGTTTTGCCATAAATCGAAAGGTAGCGGCTATGCGAGTCAGTTCGCCTGGTCGCGATAAAGAAAAGCCAGAAACAAGGGCCGGCTCTGCCGGTTGCACCATGCCGCATCGTTCTACTAAATGAAGAACCAGACTATCGAAAGTAGCTGTAGTAAAAAAGAATGAAGGGAGGAAATTGGGGAAAAGAAACTTTTTGACGATACTGCCACCGAAACCAAGGTCGAAAAGAACAGTGAGACGCCTGGCCGTCTCGGGCAGCGAAAAGATGCGAGTGAAGAAATAATTTGGTTCCAGACTGAGGCTGTGAATTGTTTCATAGGGTATGAGGCGGTCGAAGCGCGAGACCTTGAGCCCTCTGGCGGTGAGTACGACACCGCCGGAGATCAAACGGAACACACCGGTAAGAAACAAAAAACCGACAAACCAGGCGACGGCGGCGATTGTCCAAATGCCAATCAACCTAAGCCCCCAAGAAACGGCAGAGGTAGATGTGGGAATGATGGCAATGGCATCAGGCAAGGCCAGGCAGGTGGCAATCACCACTGCCGTACCCCTGGCAAGTTGCGCCAAAGCCTTTTCATCAAAGGGAAAAAGCAAGCCCTCCCCTTTACCTTCAGCAGCAAGATCTCGGTAGGGACAGGTCAAGTCCCCCTTTAATTCTGGCTGGTTGCCATGGGTACTTGATTTCCGCGCTTTCTTTTTTGTCTTCCCCACTTGGTAATTCTCTTTTTTGGGCGGAACGGTTTTATTTTGCTATTCCCTGCCCTGTTTGCCTTTTGGGGTTTCGTGTAACAAATTTAAAAAGGTTGGACAAAAAGATTAGATCATGCCATATTGAACGGGGGTTAATATTAACCGTGGCAAGTGCATGTGAGGTATGTCCGTTGAAAATCCTGATCATTGAAGACGACGTAAATATCGCTCGTCTCATCGAGCTAGAGCTGGGTTATGAAGGCTATCAAGTATCCGTAGCTCACGATGGTAATCAAGGTCTCGACCTTTTCAAGAAAGACCAGCCTGACCTTGTCCTCCTCGACGTCATGCTTCCTGGTCTTGACGGTATAGAAGTTTGTAAACGCCTGCGCGGCATGTCCAAAGTCCCCGTCATCATGCTCACCGCCAAAGACGGTGTTCAAGATAGAGTGAGCGGTCTAGACAGCGGCGCCGATGACTATCTGACCAAGCCCTTCGCCACCGAAGAGCTTCTTGCAAGAATCCGCGCCGTAATGCGCCGCAAACCGCAGGAAGGCATTCTTACCTATGCCGACCTATGGATGGACCAGTTGAACCGTGTCGTCAAAAGAGGCGAGCGTCAGCTCGATCTGAGAGCAAAAGAGTTCGACCTATTGAGATTGTTTATGCAGTACCCAGAACAGGTACTGTCTAGAGAGTTCATCTTCGACAAAGTATGGGGTTACGACTTTATCGGCGAATCAAACGTCATCGAAGTCTATATCCGTTATTTGCGTTCCAAGCTGGAAGATGCAAGCTCTAAGCGTCTTATTCAAACAGTACGCGGCGAAGGCTATGTACTGAGAGAAGAAGAGCCTTCTCGCTAGTAAAAACAAAGAGATACAGAAAAAGGAGAGGCAACCACCAGGTTGCCTCTCCTTTTTGAATCAGCCTATAGGTAATTAAATAGTCCCTAAGCTATACCCAGTAAATGGCTCACCGGGCGGCTCCTGAGATGACAGACTCGCTCGGCATGGCCGGTATTGCGCATTGTTTTTGAAGCCCGGGCTCTGACATAAGGATTCTCATCGTCAGAAAGCAAAAGCAGTATCTCAACAGGCATATGAGAGCATTCGGCCATACCATAACGCACATCATCATTATCATCAGCCGCTAATCTGTACAAAGTCACCAACCAGGTATTGCGATTTTCCACCACAGTCAACCTGACATCACTATTGGCATCTTGAGCAAGCATAGCCAATATGTCTGAAGGTGTGCGGGGATTCTCCGCCACCGCCATACGCACAATCGCATCATGGTCTTGCGCCAGCCGCCCAAGCACCACTGCCGGAGTATTAGGATTACTCGCCACAATGCGGCGAATTCTACCTACCGGAGATAGCCCCTCATCACCGAGAACAATATCTTCGCCCATTTCTATTCTCCCTACTCTCTACTCTATTAGTCGGTATGTGAATATGCCCAATTCAAGGGACTGAGTACCTTCGAACCAGCCATATTTCTATTCTAGTTAGGGTGGCTGAAACAGCCAATCGGCAAGGCAACCGATTACCTTTTAGTGCCCAGTCTCTGCTTGTTTAGTTTCCACTTGGCAAAAAACATGGGAATACCCCCCTTATCAAGAGCTGAAATCAGCTAGTTATGGGAATTACCGGGGTTGTAAAAAAACGTGTAGTAACGATATGATAACGAATATAGTTTAGGTATATCTCAGCAACTGAGTGCATATTCTGGAATTCGAGGAGACATTTACTATGGCTGGACAATTTTCAAGCACCTTAATGCCAACCGACGGCACCATGCAACTATTGTCCGTTTCCGAGAACGGCGGCTTTGTAGTAAGCCTACCGGCACAGCTTAAGCCTCACCAAATGGAACTAGAAGCCCTTCTAGGCAGAGTCTTCACTGGACGTCCTCGGTCGGAAGGCAACCTCGCCCTGGCCAGACAAATGTCTATCAACTGGTGCATCTCTAAGTGCAAACAAACCGGACAGTCGGTAGAACATTGCCTGCAAGAACTTAGTTAACGGCAAAATTAGATCTAGATCTAATTTGATCAAGAGCCAAATAGATCTAGATTTACCCCGTCAAAAGCAGAGAGCGCAGCCCCTAAGGACTGCGCTCTATTTTCAATGGGCATTTCTATAGGCAGATGAGTTGACTAAGCTTCTCCGCTTTCTTCTCCACCTTTAGCTTCATCGACTCTGCCTTCTTCAGCACTGTCGGCTTCAGGGGAAGGTTCCACGATGGGAGTAACCGATACAACGCTATCGTCATCAGCCAACTGCTGCAGCCTGACGCCGGTAGCCATACGGCCCTGAATAGAGATATCGTCTATCTTCTGACGGACAACCACACCATTGGCGGTGGCGATCATCATTTCTTCCCCGGCATGGACGACCCGCAAACTGGCCAGTCGCGAATGCGGGAACTTGAACTTAGTACCGATTAGACCGATACCGCCGCGTCCCTGCTGTCTAAACTCGTCCATACGTACTCGTTTACCATAACCATCATTGGTCACGACAAGCACATAATTGGCATCAGCCGTTTCAATTGCATCGAAACCGACTATGCGATCGCCGTCTCGCAAGGTAATCGCTCTAACGCCCCTGGCCGAGCGCCCAAGCGGTCTCAACTCTTCTTCAGAGTAACGAATACACATACCGTCGCCGGTGCCGATGATCACATCCGACTTGCCGGTGGAAGGTCTCACCCAACCGAGTTGGTCGCCGTCATTAAGAGTGATGGCAATGATGCCGCTCCGTCTGATGTTGGCAAACTCAGACATCTGCACCTTCTTGATGTAGGCCTGATGGGTGAGCATGATCAAGTAACTGTCGGGATCAAAACTTGTCACAGGAATCACGGTAGTAACAGTTTCGTCCTGCGAAATCGGTAATAGATTGACTAAAGCCAGTCCCTTAGCCGATCTGCCGCCTTCGGGCAGGTCCATTACTTCTAGAGAATAAACCTGACCGCGATTGGTGAAGACCAATAAACGATCATGCATATTAGCCACAAAGAAGTGCTGCAGGTCATCTTCATCGCGAGTCTTCATGCCGGTGACGCCGCGTGTATTGCGTCTTTGCCTGCGGAAGCTGTCGAGGGAGATACGCTTGATATAGTCTTGCTTGGTGATGAAAATAGCCATCGGCTCGTTGGGCGTCAGGTCTTTGGCGGAAAGCTCAGTGTCACTGGCACCGGCTTCTATCTTGGTGCGGCGCTCGTCTTTGTTGCCTTCCATATCTTTGAACGAGTCGCGCACTTCCACAAGCTCGTCCTTGATTATGTTCAAGACGCGCTGTCTATTCTCCAAGATATCTTTGTAATCTGCTATCTTGACCAAAAGTTCAGCATGGTCTTTCTCGACCTTGCTTCTTTCCATGCCGGTCAAGCGGCGCAACTGCAGTTCCAAAATAGCGTTGGCCTGCGTTTCAGAGAGATTGAACTTGCCAATCAGCTCGACTCTTGCTTCTTCGGTTGAATTGGAGGCGCGAATAATTCTGATTACCTCATCTATATTGCCCATGGCAATGAGATAACCTTCCAAGATATGAGCGCGTTCTTCTGCTTTGCGCAAGAAATAACGGGTTCGGCGTGTGACCACGTCGATACGGTGGTCAATAAACTCTTGCAACATGTCTGAAAGCTGCAAGGTGGCCGGGCGACCGCGCACCAAAGCAAGAGTATTGATGGCAAAAGATGACTGCAATTGGGTGTGCTTATAGATATTGTTGAGCACAACTTCAGGGTGAGCATCACGCTTCAGCTCGATCACAACCCTCATGCCGGTGCGATCTGTTTCATCATTTACATCAGAGATACCAGTCAGTTTCTCATCACGAACCAGGTCGGCAACGCGCTTGGTGAAAGCTTCAGGACCAACCATATAAGGAAGAGATGTTACGACGATGGCCATGCGTGATTGACGACCGCCCGAGCCTGGAATCTGCTCTATTGTCGCTTCACCGCGTACAGGCACACTGCCGCGACCGGTGGTATAAGCTTCGATAATGCCTTCGGTGCCAAGGATGATGCCGCCCGACGGGAAATCTGGACCTTTGACCCACTGCATAAGCTGGGTAGATGTCAGGTCGGGATTGTCTATTTTGGCAATAGTGCCGTTGATTACTTCGGTGAGGTTATGGGGCGGAATATTAGTAGCCATGCCCACGGCAATGCCGGAAGAACCGTTGAGCAGAAGCACCGGTACCCGCGAAGGAAGCACCGAAGGCTCCATCTGCGTACCGTCGAAGTTAGGACGCATATCGATTGTTTCAGCTTCGATATCGGCCAAGGTGTCCATGGCTAGGGGAGCCAGTTTGGCTTCGGTATAACGCATGGCAGCGGGAGGATTATCCAAATCGCCGAAGTTACCATGACCGTTGATCAAGACATAGCGGCTGGAGCCAGGCTGGGCTAGACGCACCAAAGCCTCATAAATAGCCGAGTCGCCGTGAGGGTGATATTTACCCATCACATCTCCGACCACCCTGGCCGATTTCTTGAACTTTTCACTAGGTGACAAATTGAGCTCGTACATGCCGTAGATGATGCGGCGATGTACAGGCTTCATACCGTCTCTCACATCAGGTATGGCGCGGCTGACGATAACAGACATGGCATAGTCGATAAAAGACTTCTTCATCTCCGCTTGAAGTTCTACAGAGATAATTCGCTCGCTTGAGCCGCCCCCTGACTGCGTCACAGTGTGTCCCCCATGGAAAAACCAAATTCAAAGATATCCAAAAGACATACCGGCACTTGATTAGCCGGACCGTCTTTCTTTTATACAGCCACAAAGTATAGCACTAAAGCTCAATTAAAAATCTGCCAAAGGGCTCAGCCAAGCCTCTTACAGCCAAAAGCCGCATTTTGAGAGCAGGGTTAAGAAAATGAGGTTTTCGGCCGCTCAAAAAGTTGGAAGAAGAGCCCTTACCCTTACAATATGTACTTTGTATCTAAGCATAGTTCTTGAAGTTAGTGAGGTAACAGATGTCGAAAGCTGTCGACCCGGCGTCGAATAAAGCAAAAACGCCGCCAACTGAAGCGAAAACAAATAGCGCAGAAGATGTCAGCAAGCTCAAGGCAGATCGCTTGAAGAAACTGGCCCAGCTAAAAGAACTTGGCATCAATCCTTACCCTTATAAGTTTGAACGTAGCCACAAAGCAGCTCAACTGCACGACCTCTATAAAGATCTGGAAAAGGGCAGCGAAAACAGCGACGAAGTTGTCGTTTGCGGACGTATTATGAATAGCCGCAATAACTGGCTTTTCACCGACATCCACGATGACTCCGGCAAAATTCAGCTCTTCTGCCACAAAGACAGCCTGCCCGAAGACAAGTTCAACCTGCTCAAGCTGCTTGACAAAGGCGACTATGTAGGCGCTCGGGGCACGATGAAACGAACCCCGGCCGGCGAACTTTCAGTACGCATCAAAGATATTGAAATCTTGAGCAAATCGCTTTTGCCGCTGCCCGACAGCTGGGAAGGTTTCAATGATGTGGAAGCGCGTTACCGCCATCGCTACGTAGACATGATCACCAATCCGGAAGTGAGAGAGACGTTTAAGAAGCGCTCGCTAACGA
This sequence comes from Obscuribacter phosphatis (SeqCode), assembly GCA_017303615.1. GTDB lineage: Bacteria > Cyanobacteriota > Vampirovibrionia > Obscuribacterales > Obscuribacteraceae > Obscuribacter > Obscuribacter phosphatis_A. The sequence continues at coordinate 37,756 of JAFLCK010000008.1, read as the reverse complement.
TTAGACATATGCGCAATTTTCTTGATGACAATGGTTTCTTTGAAGTAGAGACCCCCACCTTGCAGGTGGAAGCCGGTGGCGCCGATGCCCGACCTTTCGTCACCCACCACAATGCCCTTGATATCGACCTTTATCTGCGCATTGCCACAGAGTTGCACCTCAAGCGCATGATCATCGGTGGTATGGAAAGGGTCTATGAAATTGGCCGAATTTTCCGCAACGAGGGTATTAGCACCAGGCATAATCCTGAATTCACCATGCTCGAGATGTATTGCGCTTATGGCGACTATAACGAGCTGATGGATTTCACTGAAAAAATGCTGCGCTATATAGCCGAGAAAGTCTTGGGCACTGCTGAGTTTGAATACCAAGGTAAGACTATCTCCTTCGCCAAGCCCTTCCGCAGACTGCGTATGGCCGACGGCATCAAAGAAGTAACCGGTTTAGATGTAAATTCGCTCAACACAATCGAAGAGGCAAGAGCAGCGGCGCAAAGCCTGGGCGTGCCCCTCGATAAAGAAGACAGTCGCGGTCATATCATCAATGCCATCTTCGAAGCCAAGGTGGAACATACCCTTATAGAACCGACCTTCCTTATGGACCACCCGGTGGAAATTTCACCCCTGACCAAGGTGCACCGAGTCAATCAAGGTGAGGTGGAACGCTTCGAACTCTTCGTCTATGGACGGGAACTAGCCAATGGCTATAGCGAACTTAGTGATCCGCAAGATCAAAGAAGCCGCTTGGAAGAACAAGCCAAGAAAAAAGCCGCCGGCAATGAGGAAGCCATGCCCCTCGACCTCGACTTCATCATGGCTATGGAATACGGCATGCCGCCGACCATGGGTATCGGTATCGGCATTGATCGACTGGTCATGCTCCTCACCGATTCCGCTTCCATTAGAGATGTAATCGCCTTCCCGACCATGAGGCCTGTCAAAGCATGACCATGATCAAAGTCTATCTCTGGTCGCCGGGCAAGAAAGTGATATTGCCCACGATGGCAGAAACAGAAGCCGGCTTCTTTGTAGAGACGGCTCCGCTAAAGGTTTTTGACACCGTACAAGTAGAAAAATGGAAGAAGCACCTGCGCGAAATGCTCAGTCGCAGCATGCAAGTGATTCCCACCCCCGGGGAAGACCAGGGTCCGGGTTCGCTCATTCTAGAGAAACTACAACTTGACTCTTGGTCGGAATTTGAGAAAACAGCCATCCTCTTTACGGTGCATAAAGGGGCTCGTTATATCTCAATCTATACAACCGGCAAAGGTGAAGATGGCATGTGGTCCCACGCCCATAGCTCCGAACGCAAGTTCTACAGCCGCACGCCCATCGATATGGTGGTTGATGCCATCGTTCAAGACATCATTTGTCATCCCGAAACAATCGATAGACCAAAAACCTTACTGATAGGCGGCTAGCCTATCAGCAGGCTTTCCGATTCTACTTATTCTTCGTCTTCGTCGCCCATGGCGCCGCTTTCGGCTTCAACCATTTCTTCGACAAAGGCTACAACTTTATCGAACTCTTCTTCGCTTTCGATAACCTGAAAGACTGTCTGAGACTCGCTTTCATTAACTCTCATGATTACTAGAGGCTGTTCATCTTCGTCCAGCTCTTCTTCATCTTCTTCGCCTTCAGCGACCTTGAGCAGAACTGCATAGTCGTTGCCGTCTAGTTCAAACCGATCCAGAAACTGACACTTATAAGAACTGCCGTCCTCGCCTTCCAGAATAAAGATAGTGGTATTTTCGCCAGTACCCGCACTATTACCGCCGGCTGCAGCCTGGGCTTCGCTCATGGTTATCTCCTTGCTATGCAAATAGCTACTTTGCTGGCTAAAGCTTACCATTTCACTGCAAAAGAAAAGAAAAATGCAGCGCTAGCTTAACGTTTGCACCGTCTAATCAGAGCCGGTGCAAGCACATCCATTCGCCTAGTCAAGAGCTCCAAGCCGACTGACGCTGAGCCGGAAAGCAAGCGAGCAAGAGAAAAAACATCACTTCCCTCATTTCCTTAGCTAAAGCTTACTAACAAAGATCGAAAACTAACATAAACGACCGGGCTTTGGCCGCGTTCAGGCACTATGCTATGAACCGTTGTAGAGGGCGAGAAGTCAAGGGCACGCTTGCGGCTTGACCCATCCTTTATCTATTAGGAGAACAAATGAGCACAGTACTAGAAAAGACCCAAGGTCAAGTGGTGCAGGTAATCGGACCTGTCGTTGACGTGGAATTCCCCGGTGGACACCTGCCTGAGATTTACAACGCCCTTGAAATCACCGGCGTCAATCCGGCTGGAGACACACTCAGAGTTGTCTGCGAAGTGCAGCAGATGCTTGGCGACAACCGCGTCAGAAGCGTAGCCATGAGCTCCACCGACGGCATGACCAGAGGCATGATCGCTAAAGACACACTGCAGCCAATCGCAGTGCCTGTAGGCAAAGGTACCCTCGGTCGTATCATCAATGTTCTGGGTGAAATCGTAGATGAAGGCGAACCGCTCCAAGCCGACGAGAAATGGCCCATCCATAGACCCTGTCCTGAACTAACCAACCTGCAAACCGACACAGTTATCTTCGAAACCGGTATCAAGGTAGTCGACCTGCTCGCTCCTTATGTAAAGGGCGGCAAAATCGGTCTATTCGGCGGCGCCGGCGTAGGCAAAACAGTTATCATCATGGAGCTCATCAACAACATCGCCAAACACCACGGCGGTTATTCGGTATTTGCCGGAGTGGGCGAGCGTACTCGTGAAGGCAACGACCTCTATCACGAGATGAAAGATTCAAACGTTCTAGATAAAGTAGCCCTGGTTTATGGTCAGATGAACGAGCCGCCGGGCGCCAGAATGCGCGTAGCTCTCTCGGCTCTAACTGTTTCTGAATACTTCAGAGACGTTTCAAAGCAAGACGTTCTACTCTTCGTAGACAACATCTTCCGTTTCACCCAAGCCGGTTCAGAAGTATCCGCCCTCTTGGGACGTATGCCTTCCGCCGTAGGTTATCAGCCCACACTGGCTAACGAAATGGGTCAGCTGCAAGAGAGAATCACCTCCACCAAGAACGGCTCCATCACCTCGGTACAAGCCGTATACGTGCCTGCCGACGACTTGACCGACCCGGCTCCAGCCACCACATTCGGTCACTTGGACGCCACCACAGTTCTCAGCCGTCAAATCGCTGAACTCGGTATCTATCCCGCCGTTGACCCGCTAGCCTCTACCTCTACCGCTCTCAAACCCGAAATCGTCGGTCAAGAGCACTATGATGTAGCCCGCGGCGTACAACAAACTCTGCAGCGCTACAAAGATCTGCAAGATATCATCGCCATCCTCGGTATGGATGAACTCTCTAGCGACGACAAACTAATCGTCGGTCGCGCCAGAAAAATCCAGCGCTTCATGAGCCAACCGTTCGCCGTAGCAGCCAACTTCACCGGCCGCGACGGTAAATACGTCAAGCTCAAAGACACCGTCGAAGGCTTCAAGCAAATCCTCGAAGGTCAATGCGACGACATGCCGGAAGGCGCCTTCTATATGGTCGGCAGCATTGAAGAAGCCAGAGAACAAGCCAAGAAAATGCAGGGCTAATGAAGAAAAAACACCAGACGGAAAAAGTCGAAGCCGGTGAAAAGCCTGTTGAAACCGGGCCGGGCAACCGCGATGTCTATGTCTTTGGCAGACTAGAGAACGAAGTTGCCCTGCCTGTGGTCAAAAAGCTTTACAAGCTCGATAAGCGCTGCCCTAAGACTCCAATCAATTTGTATATCAATTCATCGGGCGGCAACGGCTATAACGCCGATTGCATCATTGCAGCAATGCATCAGATCAGCGCCCCGGTAAATACAATTTGTCTTGGGCATGCGCTTTCCGGCGCGTGTGAAATTCTTGCTTCCGGAACGGGCAAAAGATCGTCTTATGAGTTTGCCACCTTGATGTTTCACCAGACTCTCTGGGAAGCAGAAGGCGACATCACTAATTTAGAGATCCAGGCAGTGCAGGGCAGACGTTTTCGCGACGCCCAGATAGAACTACTGCACCGTTCCACCGGTCAGTCCAAAGATAGATTGCGCAAAGATATAGAACGCGATTTCTATCTTTCCGCCAGTGAAGCCCTTGAATATAACCTGATTGATGAGCTAATCGTGCATAAAGGCTCGGGGGCTGCAAAACAGGTCAAGAAACCGAGAGAGAAAAAATAGGATTTAAGAAATGGCCAGCACTATCAATCTCAAAATTATCACCCCCGAAAGAATTGTCTACGATCAGCCGGTAGAGCAAGTTACCGCTGTTTCAAAAGACGGCGAATTGACTATTTTGCCGGGGCACCAGCCCCTAGTCACCACCCTCGCCATCGACATCATGAAGTTCAAAGTCAAAGGCGAAGAAGAAATAGCTGCCATCATCGGCGGCATCATGGAAGTCGGCTTGACCGAAGTAACAGTCATGTCTGATGTGGCTGAAATGGATGTAGAAATCGACGAAGCCAGAGCCAAGCAAGCCAAAGAAAGAGCAGAAGCCGAGAAAACCCAACGCACCGACAAAATGGATGTTTATGTCAGCGAACTGGCTCTCTCTAGAGCGATGGCCCGCCTGAAAGCAGCCGAACTCGGTAAATTGCGCAAGAAAGTCAATCGCTAAGACAAAAGGTAAATGAAGATTCAAATTGCTCAATTGCAAATCTAATTCAGAACAGAAAGAGCTCAAGAATCAAAAGGAAAAGGCAGATTCGCTTCCCTATGCAATCTGTCTTTTTCTTTTGTTGGGCAATTGCTTAGGCTTTACAGAGGCGATAGCGTCGCCAAATAAAGATTCTCACGCCACCGCGAAAATTGACGCCAAGCTAACAGACAAAAGAAAGAACGAGCTAGGCAAAACCATAAAGATATACAGACTGCGCACTTGGGTGCAAGGTCTAGCCGAAATCAGTTTTGAGAAAGACAAAGTCAAACTAGAGAATATCGATAAAGGCATAACGTTGCTCTTCAAAGCGCCGCAATGGAAAGCACAGATGTATAGCCCCAGCGCCGGACTATACTACGAAACCAGTGCCGCCAAATGGATGCCGGAAGATGCAAAAACAATCGCCACTTTTAGGCCAAGCGATCCACAAACCCTAGTGCCCGGCACCGCCATTGATACTACCTTGATGAACACTCCCTGTAAGCTCTATAGCCTAAAGGCAAGAGAACAACAGAAAGTTGGCAAAGATGCCCGCACCTGGCAGATGCTCCTGCTTAAGGAAGGCAAACTCTGGACCATAGCCAAAGGACAGTTCCCCAAAGAAGTGACGGCAGCAGTATGCCGCTATCTCGGCACGCCGCAAATAGACGGGCTGCCGCTACAACTAACCGCCACCAATTTTGGTGGCACCCCCAAAGAAGAAGTAAACTTACTCAAGGTCCTGGACCGCAAGGTAAGAGCGGACTTTTTCGAGGTTCCGCCCGGACTGAAAAAAGCCAAGAATATTAGAGACCTGGCCGGGCAAACAGCCAATGACGCCGAAGTCTTCGAAATTATGCGCTAAAGCCCGAGGTCGGCTATTTGGTTTTGAGAGTATACAGTTCTCTCATATCGAGGCGCCTCAAATCCGGCGCCTTCAAAGCTGTAATTAAGACGACCAGCAATGTCATACTGCCACCAAACACCACCGATGGTATCAGCCCCATTAGTTTAGCCGTCACCCCCGACTCAAACTCGCCTATTTCATTGGAAGAACCAATAAAGATATTATTCACCGAAGAAACACGCCCTTTCAGTTCATCAGGGGTCGACAATTGGTAAATCAACCCCCGAATATAAACGCTGACTCCGTCCAACATACCGCTCAAAAGCAAGAGCGACAATGACAAATAGTAATTGCCGGAAAAGCCAAAGGCGATCATGCACAAACCATAACCGGCTACCGCGGTGAGAAGTATGCGCCCAGCATGAGCCTGTATAGGCGAATGAGTCAAATAGGAGGCGGTGATCAGTGCCCCTACCGGCGGTGCGGCTCGCAGAAAACCAAGGGCTTGCGGACCCATGTGAAATATCTCGGCACTAAAGACAGGCAATAAGGCCACAGCACCGCCGAAGAGCACGGCGAACAAGTCTAGAGCCATGGCCGCCAATATGATTTGGCTATTGAAGACAAAGGCCAGTCCCTCCTTGATATTGGCCAGCACCCCCTGAGAACTAGCCACAATCACCGAGCGGCATTTGAGAAGAATAAAGCAAACTAATGATAGGGCGATAAGAAAGCTGGAAAGAGCATAGGTGCCGGTGGCGCCCAAGAGGTTATAAAGGAAGCCTCCCAAAATCGGTCCTAAGGTAGCTGAGGCTTGCCAGAAGGCACTATTCCAGGCGGCGGCGTTGCTTAGCCTATCTCTTGGGACTATATCGGAAAGGAGCCCAAAAACGGCTGGACCATAGAAACCCCGAGCCAGACCGGTCATGACAATCGCCGAAAAGATGCAATAAAGCAGACTTCTATCTTTCAGATAGAAATTGGCGAGAGTAAGGAAAAGCAAACCGAAAAACAAACCTAAACTGGAATAAATTGCCAGTCGGCGACGGTTGGATATATCGGCCACATGGCCGGCATAGAGAGAGACACCGATAGCGGGCAGGGCTTCCGCCAATCCGATAAAGCCCAACATGAGGGGATTCTTGGTCAGCTCATAGATCTGCCAACCGACGCAAATTCCCTGAATCTGTATGGAAAGCGTTACAAAGAGACGCGCCGCCAAGAACAACCGAAAAGACGGCATAGCTATGGCGCTATACGGATCCAATTCTTTATCTGGGGACTCTGCCAAGCTTCTCCTAATCCGCCTTCTCGCATCTATATAGATACGTTCCCGGGATTGATTATATACAAACACAATGGGCTATATATTCGCACCCGATGCTGCCATTGCCTGTGGTGCGCATAGCGGCGATAACCTAACAGATGCCGCCTACCATGCCGCATTCAACATATCAACCAATTTGGTTATAAAGCAGTTTTGCTATACAAAAGTAACAGTGACAAATATTTCGCAACAATACTGATAAGCATTACAACACATAGCTTTTCAGACTTAATGAAGTAATCGCAATCAGCCCCTGTTCACAAATCTACAGGCAACATAGAAAAGATATATCTTCAAAACCATGATGGTGAGCCGAATGCAGCACGTAGAAATCTAGTAGGAATTTCATTCAATTCTCAATGGTAAAGGTAGGGTTAAGACACAGCACGAGAGCAGCTCTCAGAGCCAGTTTTGAGAGCAACCACCACAGGCAGTGCCGTCTAAACTCTAATCAGATCTAATTATCTCCTTAAGCAAAAACTCTATTGTCAAGGAAGATCTTCACTTATGATACTAACTGTAGTGCGGCAGAAGAGAAGTGGACTCCGAACCGCGCGAGTCATAGTTGCTTACTATAGTGGCTTACTAAAGAATACAACTGTGGCGACTTTGGGGTAGAGAGCGGTTCTCCTAATCGAACGACTTGGTGCAGTTCGTTCGAGTGACAGGAGGACCGTTCTCGTTTGTATATATACTCAAAATAGCCAGCGCGAAATTATGCGCGCTTAAAGCTAGCCATTGAAGAATTCTCATTTCACCAAGTTAGTTTCTCTTAGGAAGAACAAGCAAAGTCGACTTGACCCTGGTCTGAGGTTCCTTCCCGACGAGTGTCTTCAGCTTAGAGCCGGCTTTTACAACCATAGTTGTGGAGGTTCCACCATCAAAGTTCAATGCCCGCTTTGCGCCAAGTGTGCGCAGTAGCTCGGCTAATTCTTCCAGTGTCAGCCCGCTGCTGAACTCATCTTGTCCGCGCCCGGCAATAGCAAGCAAGATAAGTCTTTTATCCGGGCCTTGCCCAATTATGGCGAAAGCGGTGCGGGCCGCCGGTCTTTTCACACCTATGGCATCAACAGTCGAACCATCTTTGGCGGTGCGCAGAAAGGCTTCTGGAAGCGCCGTCAAGGTCGGCAAAAGAAGCGGTCCGCCCTGTATTGAATCGAGCAGCTTGAAACCGCCGGCAACCGGTGCCGAATGCTCGCAGATTTCATAGTCGATTGTGCCGCCCATTCCCTGCAAAATTCTCAACTCGCTGCGGTTGAAAATAGCAGGCAAAAAGTCCTTCAGTTTATCATTCTCAGTCAGCGCCTTATTGAGGCGCGGGTCAAGTTCTAGTTTGGCGCTGCGCACAAGGAAACTGGCCGACTCACCGTCCGAAAGATTAAAGTAACCACCATTGATACCAGCCAAAGCACCGCTTCTCTGCACTTGTTCGGCTGTAGTCGAGGTCTTGCCTGTTAAAAAGGGCTGTACCCGATACCGAGAGGCATCGACAAGCACCAAAGCCGCCCGGCAAGACTTATAGTTGAAGGTATAGACCGGCAAGGGACAGCCGGGCATCAAAGTGGCAGATAGACTTTGCAATGCCGCCGTCAAGCCTTTCTTGCTGCCGGGCTCTTGGGCAGATACAGAGTTGCCTGAAAAAAAGCAAAAATAAAACAGCCCCAAAAAACAGTACAGAGCAGAGAGAATGAACAAGCCCGCTTTACTTTTCATTGTTCTCTTTTCCTTATATCAATCAGACTAATGGACGCTCAAAGCGAGACGAAGGGCTCGGGCTCTAGAGAGAGCCTGTTCAACAGTGGCACCGGTAGTGACCAAATGTCCCATTTTTCTAGCCGGACGAGGCTCCTCTTTACCGTAGAGCAAGATCTCGACAAGACCCTCAGCCTCAGCAAGGGCTTGCCAATGCAATTGCTTATCATGATAACAATCGCCCAAAATATTTGCCATGGCAAAGCAGGCATTCGAGAGAGGCTCGATTTTGCCCACCGGCAGGTCAAGCAAGAGACGTGCCAAAAGATCGAACTGACTAATATTGAAAGCCTGCATAGACAGATGTCCTGAATTATGCGGACGTGGTGCCAATTCATTGACATAGACCTTGAGCCCCGAGGCTTCTTTGACTACGAAATACTCCACTGTAAGCAACCCCTGCACATCAAGGGCGGTGGCAATGGCCCGACTCAACTCTTCGACCTCAGACCTGAGCGCTTCTGAAATTTGAGCCGGAAAAACGGTCGTATCTAAAATCGAATCTTTATGCACATTTTCAAAGACAGGCATAAGATAGCAATTATTCGCCTTGCGACCGACGATACAACTCAATTCACAGTGAAGCTCAACCACTTGCTCGGCGACAAGCACCTCCCCGGCACTGAGCTTCTCTTTGAGCCGGGGCAGAAAACTCTCCAGTTGCTCCGTTGTGTTCAGTCTAGTCTGTCCCTTGCCGTCATAGCCGCCGCGCACTGTCTTGACCAAAATGGGCAAGGGGAAAGCAAGCAGCTTGTCGAGATCAGCTCCCTCTTTCAATTCGAGGAAGGGCACCACGGGAAAGCCCATGTCCTTGAGAAAATTCTTTTCTATAAGCCGGTCTTGAGAGACCTCAAGCACCCGCAGTGAAGGGCGAATTTTTGCCACCTGCTCGCCCAGCCCGGCGAGATAATTTACCGGCAAGTGCTCAAATTCATAAGTAATTACCTGAGCCTGTTCGGCAAATTCAAGCAGCCGCTTATGGTCACTAAATGGTGCCGAAAAAGGCTTGGCGGTGTGCCGCAGAGCCGGTGCCTGGCTATCGGGATCAAAAACTGCAGTATGGGCACCGAGCCGAGCCAAGCTTTGAGCTAAGAAAAGACCGAGTTGCCCGCCGCCCAAAATACCGACAAGATTCTTATATCCAGGCTCTCTCATAAAACCGGCTTTCCGCTTTCATAATCAAGCAACTGACTGGAAGAAGCAATCGCTTCATCAGCCCGGCGCTGTCTTTCTGTGGCAAGGAAGGCGGCAAGCTTTTTGTCGTCTAGAGCAAGTATCTTTATGGCAAAAAGAGCAGCATTGACGGCACCGGCATTGCCCACAGCAAAAGTAGCAGTCGGCACTCCGCCAGGCATCTGCACAATTGAAAGCAGACTATCGAGACCAGATAGATTACTGCCGGGCACGGGCACACCCAAAACCGGCAAGGCAGTCAGACTGGCCAACATACCGGGCAAGTGGGCCGCCCCGCCCGCTCCGGCGATAAGCACCTTGAGACCGCGCTCGGCAGCGCTCTTGCCATATTCGAACATAAGCTCGGGGGTGCGATGGGCGCTCACCACCCGCGTCTCATGCGGCACTTCTGCCCGCACCAAAATCTCTCTGGCATGAACAAGCACCTTATAGTCCGACTGGCTACCCATGACCAAGCCCACTAGGGGCGGGGCTACCGCCTTCTCACCTTTCATATCTCTTAGATTTCTCCTGCTGCTGCCAATCTGTTACTGCCTATAAAATCAGTGCCAAAAATAATTAGTGCCTAAAGCAGCGCTGCCCGGTGAGAAGCATGGTCATGCCCAATTCTTCGGCCTTAGCGATTACATCTTTATCTTTGATGCTACCGCCGGGCTGCACAATAACTTTGATACCGGCAGCTGAGGCTTCTTCAATACTGTCCACATTAGGGAAGAAAGCATCACTGGCAAGAATAGCCCCCTTAGCCGCTTCACCAGCTTGAGCGAGAGCCAGCTTGACCGATGCCACTCGGCTGGTTTGCCCGATGCCAAAGCCGACAGCATTGCCGTCTTTGACCACGACTATGGCATTAGAAGTGAGATGTTTGACCACATTCCAGGCAAAGGCAAGGTCGTCCTTATGCTCAATAACAGTTTGTTTGACACCACAGGCGGTTTCAAATTCAGAAACCGAAACCGGCTTTTCAACATCTTTCTCTAAAATGAGACCAAAGTCGCCCATATCTTTTATGCGAATGGCGCCGGCAACAGCCCCACCCAATAGGGAAGGTTTCAACTTGAGCACCCGCATATTCTTCTTGCTTTCAAAAACTTTCAAGGCTTCAGGCGAAAAATCAGGCGCCGCAACTATTTCGACAAAGCCTTGCACAATTTTCTTGGCGAGGGCTTCTTCTACTTTCTGAGAGAAACCATATATGCCACCAAATGCCGAAAGAGGATCTGTAGCATAGGCGCGGTCGAAGGCTTCCTCTGCATTCTTGCCGATAGCTACACCACAGGGATTATTGTGCTTGATGATACACGCCACTTCCCCAGAGATAGCCGGGCGAATGTCTTTCAAGATGCGCACCAAGGCATAACAATCGAGAATATTATTTGCCGAAAGCTCTTTGCCGGCTAGTTTTTCGAAAGGCGGGAAAGAAACATCGTGCTTGAGACCCGAGATAGCCGGAGGCTGATACCAGGCGGCTGCTTGATGCGGATTTTCACCATAGCGCAAAGTAGAGACCTGCTTGAGACTGAGACTGGCGGCTTCGGGGAAATGACTTTCGCTCCCCTCTGCCTGCCCGGTACCTGAAGCGCGGCTGAGCACCCCCTCAATCAATGAGTCATAACGACTGGTCTGAGCAAAAACCTGAGCAGCCAGCTTCAGCCTATAAGCCTTGTCCACAGCACCGGCTTGGTAAGCCCGGGCAAAGTCTTCATACTGCGACGGGGATGAAAGCACTGCCACCCGATCATAATTTTTGCTGCCGGCTCTAAGCAAACTGGGTCCGCCAATATCTATAAACTCGATCAATTGCTCCAGAGTCAAATCAAGCTTCATCTTCTCTTCAAATGGATAGAGATTGACGATAACCACATCAATTTCACTAATGCCGTGTTCCTTAAGAGTGGCGCGGTCTTTCTCGCTGTTGCGCGACAAGACTCCAGCAAAGACACGTGGATGAAGGGTCTTGACCCGACCATCGAGAATCTCAGGGAAGCCGGTCATCTCTTCTACTTTCACACAATCAAAACCATTCTCTATGAGATAACCGCAGGTCGAACCGGTGGCGATTACTTTCAGAGCTTCACCCTTTTGCTCGGCGGCAGCTCTTAGCCTGCCAAGTAAATCCACCAAACCACTTTTCTCGAAAACACTGGCTAGAACTGTCGGCATCGCTCCTCCTCAACTGATAAACAAACTTTCTTTAGACTCTAAAATTTCTACCCCAGGGCTACCGCTTGCGCAGTCAACCGCCTCACCTATATCCCAGGCGGCAAAACCGCCACGGCTAAAGATTTCAATGGCAACAGCCGCCGACTGCTTTGACTCGACAATCAAGGACAAGCCCATACCCATATTGAAAGTGCGATAAAGCTCGGCAAGGGCGACATCTCTAAGCATATGGTCAAAGAGAGCATGGCGCTCAACCGCCTTGAGTCGATAGCTCACAGTCTTGCTCAAGCGTAAAATATTGGTCCAACCGCCCCCTGTGATATTGGCGGCGCCGGTTAGTTCTGGCCCCAAGGCTCTGCGCACCTCTAAAAATGGTCGGACATAAAGATTGGTGGGAAGCAAGAGGTGAGGGCGAAACGGCGAATCAGGGCCGATTATTTTGCGCGCCAATGAATAACCATTAGAATGCAAGCCGCTGGAGGCGACAGCCACAACCCTCTGCCCGGCTTTGATGCGGGACCCGGTCAAGAGTTCCTCTTCTGACACAAAGCCTACGGCAAAACCGGCCAAATCAAAATGATTCTTAGCATAAAGATCGGGCATTTCAGCCGTCTCGCCTCCAAGTAAAAGCATGTCGGTCTCACTGCAACCCTGCACTATGCCTTTGATGATCTCGGTGCTGCGCTCTATATCTATGGCCCCGCAGGCAAAATAATCTAGAAATATAGCCGGCTTGGCGCCGACACAAATCAAATCGTTGGCGCACATGGCCACCAAATCTATGCCGATAGTGTCATACCGATTGAACTCTTCACAAAGCAAGAGTTTAGAGCCTACACCATCGGTGGTGCAGGCCACGGCTTCACCAGAGGGTCGCCTATAGACGGCAGCATAGCCACCGGCGCCAGGCAGGACTGCTTCATCACGAATGCCGGTCATGGCCTTAATCTTGCCCACGAACTTATCTGCCGCTTCTATATCAACCCCGGCATCGCGATAGCTTAAAGGTTTGCTTCCTGAATTTCCTAAAGGCTCGGGCATTGTCTTAAGCTCTCTCCTTACTGCAGCATGGCAAACATATTTTGAAAAATCTGCAAGCCCGGCATAACTTCACCATCACCGCTACGAGAGGCAGTCCAAGCCGGGTGCTGACTGGCTCGCACAAAACATTCCGGGTGGGGCATCAAGCCCATGACTTTGCCGGTACGGCTGGTCAACCCGGCAATCTTTTGGAAAGAGCCGTTCAAATCATCGAGATAACTGAGACAAGCAAGTGAAGAAACGAGGTCTTCTAGACCAGCTACTTCCTCTTTCAAAACCAAGCGACCTTCACCATGTCGCACAGGCAGCCATATTGTTTCAGGCAAACCGCGGGTAAATGCACTGCCGGCAGAGACTTTCAACTCTACCCAGCGGTCGATAAACTTACCACCGCTATTGTGGGCTAAAGTGAGCGGCCGTTCGCTATCTAAATTGAGCACTTGTCCACCGGGCAAAATCCCTAGCTGCACCAAAACCTGAAAACCATTGCAGATACCTAGAATCAAACCACCACGATCGGCATAGGCAGCCAGAGCATCAAAAATATAAGCGCGCAATTTAACAGCCAAAATCTTACCGCTGCGCACCTCATCACCAAAGCTGAAGCCGCCCGGCAAAACAAGGGCAGAGGCCTGGCTCAATAGCTTGGGACTATCTTTTAAATCTAGACAAGTAACCCGCTTGGCTTCAAAACCAGCCAGCCCCAAGGCTTGCACAGTTTCTTCTTCACAGTTGATGCCATCGCCTCTCAAGACCAGAGCCACCGGTCTTGTCTTATTTCTCAAGCCTGAATCATTTGTCAAATTAGCTTGATTAGCCGACATAAAGCACCTCATCATCAAAGGGCAAAGAACGGTTATACAAACTAGAGGCATGCCGCAAGTCAATCTCGAAAGAACTCTCAGCAAGCGTAAATTTGCACGGTTTGTCTTTTGCAAGGACCTTACCCAAGCGATGCAAAACAGTGCTCTGCAAACTCAAGGCAGCAAAACAACTCTCAAACTCAGACTGTTTTTCGGGCTTGACGGTGAGCACCAACATACCGGCACCTTCGCCACATAACTGCTGCAAAGCCTGCCAATCGTCGGCGACATTGAGACTAACCTCAAAGGCCAAATCACCGCCCATGGCCGACTCTAGAAGAGTCACCGCCAAACCACCATCACCTAGATCGTGGGCTGATTCAACAAGCCCTTTCAGCATAGCCTGATGCAAACAGCGGTAAGACTCGATAGTTAATTCGAGGTCAAAGTAAGGCAGATCGTCTTCTGGGGCAGCGCCATCTTGAAAGGCCAGTTCAGCGGCATGGGAAGCCGTCAATGCCGGTCGCCCTGCCTTCAGCCAATAGATCAAAGCACCAGACTCTTTAAAGTCGGAGGTGACAGCAGACTGAAAATCAGGCAGGAAAGCCATCGAAGACATGAGCAGAGTAGGCAAGACTGAAAGTCTGAGATTGCCGTCGTCAAAGTCATTCTTCATACTGTCTTTGCCCGAGATAAGCGGGCTCTTGTAAGCCAAGCATAGTTTATAGAGACCCTGGCAAGCCAAAACCAGCTGAGCCATCTTGCGGGCACCTTGCGGATTGCGCAAACTGGTCACCGGATCTGGCCAACAAAAGTTATCGAGCAAAGTAATTGTAGCCGGGTCGGCACCCACGGCCACCACACTGCGCACCGCTTCGTCGGCACTGACTTGAGCCATCAAAGCAGGATCGTATTTAGAAAGCCTGGGGGCAAGCCCATTAGCCACAGCCACGGCTTTGTCGCTTTCGGCAAGCGGCTTGACCACACCGGCATCACATGGTGATTTTTGGCTCTTGCCCATGAAGGGCTTGACCACACTGCCCCCCTGTACTTCATGGTCATACTGTCTGACAATAGATTCACGACTGCAGATATTGGCATGAGACAGCAAAGCTTCTACGATCTGCTTAAGCGAAAGCTCGCTGCGGCCGGCCGCCTGAAGAGAGACCAATTTAGCTTCTTTGCGCCATTGCGAGGTCAACTTGAGGCGAGGGGCGCCGCCATGCAAAAAGGAAAGAGGCAGAAGCGCAACTAATTTTCCTTCTCTCAAAATTCTGAAATAACCGTCTTCGGTAAAGCGCCCAATCACAGTGGCTTCGACATCGAGACGGGCGGCCAAAGCCAATAGTTCTTCGGGCTTATCGGTCGAGAAAGTCATTCTTTCTTGGGACTCTGATACAACTATCTGCCAGTCTTTCAAACCAGGATACTTAAGAGGCACTGCATCCAATACCAACTCGGCGCCGTTTGTAAAAGTAGCCATCTCGCCCACCGAAGACGACAAACCACCGGCACCGTTATCAGTTAGACCGGTGATAAGTCCAGCATCACGAGCTTGCAAAACCAAGTCGGTGAGGCGCTTCTGCGTAAAAGGATCACCTATTTGAACGACATCGGAGCCCATGCTATCGTCAAGAGCCAAGCTTGAAAATGTAGCCCCGTGCACACCGTCTCTGCCAACCCGCCCCCCGGCCATGACTACGGCATCGCCGACAGCAGTATGTTTTTTGACCGCATCGCGCCCAGCCGCCTCAAGCGGCAAAAGCCCGCCAGTGCCGCAATAAATCAAAGGCTTGGCCCGGTAAGAATCGTCAAAGAAAACAGCTCCGTTTACAGTGGGGATACCGCTTTTATTGCCACCATCTTGCACACCCTGCCTGACGCCCCGAGCCAAATCTCGCGCCGGCAAAAGTTTGTCATGCTTAAGGTCTTTCACAAAAGACGAATCAGGATGAGGGAGGCAGAAAATATCAGTGTTGAAAATCGGCTTAGCACCAAGGCCGGTGCCCAAAATATCTCGATTGACACCTAAGATGCCGGTTAAGGCACCCCCATAAGGTTCGAGTGCAGAAGGCGAATTATGGGTCTCTACTTTGAAGCAAACAGCATTTTCTGCGTCGAAAGCCACTACCCCGGCATTGTCTTCAAAAACAGAAAGAAGGTCTGGTCTAACAGGCTTAAGCTTGGCGGTGGCGCCCTTTATATAGGTCTTATAGAGACTATCAATGGTCTCTCGCTTCACTAACTCGTCATTCTCGTCAAACTGGCTGTGATCAACAATGGCGCTAAATATCTTATGTTTGCAATGCTCCGACCAGGTCTGGGCAATTACTTCCAATTCGACGTCGGTAGGGGAAAGCTCTAAACCCAAAGATTGGCGATGTGCTCTAAAGTTCTCGTCGAGATAAAGTGCCTGCACAGCCTTCATTTCATCTAGAGTGAGCGAAAGTAGTCTTTCTTTAGAAAGGCTCTCTAAATAATCATCGTCGCCGGCTAGACTTACATATTCAAAACCACCAGCCTCTTCCAACTGCCTTCTGGGCAAAAGCGGTAGACTCTCAGGTTGCTCTAAATCGAGAGCCAAAACCCTCTCTGTAAGATTGTTATGAGGTACAGCCTCTGGCGCCAAACCGGCAAAGATAGAGCCAGAGCCAATACGAAACTGACAATCAAGACCCATTATGTGCAAGGCACTGGCGCAGCTATTGGCAGTATTATCAGTGACACCGCTTTTGAAATGTTTGATACTGGCGGTGGTAAAACCATCTGCTTTTAGCCTTTGCATTAGAGCAAAAGATTCTCCAGCGTTATTGGTTGCTTTGTCATTACTGCTTGAGACAACCGGCAAAGCGGTAAAGTAAAATTCCTCGTCTACCGCATCGCATACCAATTCACGAAGCAGGGACTCGACTTTCGCAAGACTTGCCGAATCAGCCAAGACTGCCGAATCTTTCGGAAAAGCCAACCAATAAACCGGCAGATGCTGCCTTTTCACTCGTCTGCCCGCGACACAAGCAAGAAATTGTTTTTCTTCGACGAAAGCCCTGTCCATCAGCCGCTCAGACCTCCCATATCAAAAGGCAAACTGCTAAGTGCAAAACCAGTCCCGAGTTCTGCCAGACGCGACAAAACCGCGGGCAAGAGAATATGCTCAAGTTCGAGACCTCGGCAGGCGAAACTTTCAAAATCATCGCCTTCCTTTCTAAAGAAGGGAGCTTGAGCAAGAATGGGGCCATGATCTACCTCTTCGTCAACCAGATGCACGGTCACACCAGAAACGGCTACACCGGCGGCAAAGGCATCGGCATAGGCGGTGGCACCGGTAAAGGAAGGCAGAAGAGAGGGATGAATATTGACCACCCGGTAATATGAACCTTTAGCTGACTCTTCTTTGAAAGCCGAGAGAAAATGACCGGTCAGGATACGCATATAGCCCGCAAGCAGAACAAAGTCGATAGAGCCTCGGTTCAAGCCCTTTTCGGCGAGGAAAGCCAGAAGCTGTTCTTCATGCTGGCGACGCTTCAAGGAGTGCGAGGGCACAACATAGCAAGGCAGTCCATGCTTGGCCGCGATATCAATTACACCAGCATCTTCTACATTAGTGACCACTGCCACTATTTCGCAGTCGAGCTTACTTTCTTTGATACTGAGGGCCACTCTATCGACATTAGAACCACGCCCTGAGGCCAAGACTAAGAGTTTGAGCGGCACAGTCCACCTCGCTTGGCTATATCGGTCCGATAGGATAGACCGGGAAAATCAATTTCTTTCAAGGCAGCCAAAGCCAGAGCCCTTGCTTCCTGCACCGAATCAGCCACCGCCGTCGGTGCCAATATACGACCACCGTTTGTCACCACAACACCGTCTTTTATGGCGGTGCCGCAGTGAAAGAGTGTGACACCCTCAGGCATGGTGCCTATCTTAATGGGCACACCGTAAGAAGACTGAGCCGGATAATTTTCGGTGACCGCAATGACTGTGACACTGGCCTTATTGCTTAGACGAGGAGGCTCTTCCGCCAGTCGTCCCTCGGCACAGGCCCTAAGCAGAACGTAGAGGTCATCTTGCAAAAGAGGCAAGACAGCCTCTGTCTCAGGGTCGCCAAAGCGAGTATTGAATTCCAAAACATTGACGCCTTTCTCGGCATCAAGCAATAAGCCAATAAAGAGCAGTCCTTTAAAGGTATAGACACCATGCCGTAGACCTTGCTCCAGTCTGGCAATTATTCTCTCTTGAACAATATCGGCAAGATTCTGATCGTATGCAGCGACCGGTAAGTAAGCGCCCATCCCCCCTGTATTCGGTCCTAGATCACCTTCAAATCTTCTTTTGTGATCTTGACTGACCGCCAGCGGTAAAAGTTTCTTGCCGTCGCAAAGACAAAAGAGTGAAAGCTCTTCGCCAAACAACTTCTCTTCCAGCACAACCTTGAAATCTTTCTGACCCTTCTTAATTTCATGGACGGCATCGATTGCTTCAGCAAGGCTTTCAACAACGAAAACGCCCTTGCCGGCAGCCAGTCCGTCATATTTAACCACTCGCAGCCGCTCGTCTTTTTCCAAGAACTCAATCGCCTGCTCTGGGCTTTCAGCCACCTTGAAGGCTGCAGTGGGAACCGAGAGCTGGAGCATAAGTTCTTTGGCATGGGCTTTCGACCACTCTAGACGCGACTCCTCGGCGGTCGGTCCAAAAGCAAGAATACCGGCGGCATTGAGCTTATCGACAATGCCATCCTTCAAATAACCTTCCGGTCCTACCACTACCAAGTCGATAGTATTGTTCTTGGCAAAAGCAAGGATCTCATCATGCGATTGCAGCTGCAGATTGGCTAGTTGAGCGGATTTATTTGAGCCGGCAGATTTATTTGAGCCGGCAGATCTATTTAGATCTGCTGTGCCGGCATTGCCTGGGCTAACCCAAACATGTGAGACTTGGGGGCTCTGCGCCAACTTCCAGGCGAGGGCATGCTCCCTCCCGCCGGAGCCAAGCACCAACACTCCAGCTTTTGCACTATTCATAGCTTCTCCAGTTTGGAAGCAATAGCAGAAAGGCTTGGCAAACTGAAACGGCGCTGTTTCTCTGCTTCATCGATACCAACAAGCCCGAGAGCCAGACTCTTGTACATGCATGCCATAGTGTCCTTGAGATCAGCCGGCAAAGCTGGCGGCTTGTCACCGCGCTCTTTCATTACTTTCTGCCAGGTGAGGCCATGGGGGCGAACTTCCTTCTTAGCCGCCTCGATTTTGTTGAACCAATCTGTTTGGCGATAATAGAGACGCAAAGCTTCTTTCGAGAGTTGCACTCCGTTATATGAAAGTCTAAGCTCGTCGGGTCCGACACTATCTGCAAGAACAATGGCACCGTCAGCCTGACGATAAGCCGCCTCCACCTTACCATCTAATAAGTGCAAGTTCTGTCCACCGGCTTCGGCGAAGAGATGATACAAAGCAAGAGAGACAAATTGGGCAGTTTGATAAAGCCTATGAAAGGCAGTGGCTGAAAGACCTGAAATCAAAGATGCTTCCTGATAACTAAGCAGCCGATCGGAAGACTCTAATTTAGTAAAAAACTCAATAACCGGTCTGTCAAACACTACACCGGCTTTGATCTCAGAGGCAGGAAGGGACAAGCCCAGTCGAGCCGGTAGGGCAGGATCGTCGGCTAAGCGGCTAAGCAATGAACTGCCTTGCGGCACACCAAAGCGAAAAACAATTTCAAGCGGTATAAAGCGCAAAGGGGCATTCTCTGCTGCAGGATAAAAATAGACCGATTCACCACCAATCTGCTTGAGCTCAGGGCGCTGCACCAGAGCCTTATCCACCTCTAGATACAAAGGTTCGCTATCGGTCTCACCCGGTCGAAATGCTTCCAAGTACTGCGAAACCTTGCCCTGCCGTCCGCCCCAGTTCAACCCGCGGTAGTGACTGCTCATGCCGCTCACAGCCAGCTCTTTCTTATATAGCTCGCCGCCGAACAAGTCTTGCAAAAACTTGCTGTCAAATTGCTTCAAATGAAGAGAATTGGGCAAGTCGGCAAACAATTTGCCATCAAGCTGCTCAAATACAGCAGCGGCAAAGAGAGCCAGTGAGCGCCCTTTGCCCTCAATGCGATCTGGCATTTTGCCCCAGTCGAATACCGAAAAATCATCAGAGAAATGAAAGAGTAAGTTCTCGCCACTGGCATAAACATCTTTGACAGAGCCTCGATAAATCGGTGCGACTTCTTCTCCTACCACCATCTTCAACTCCTCCGGCTGTCTTTCGACTTAGACTTTGATGCGTTCGACACCACCGACGGTGCTTCCCCCTCTGCAAGCCTATCGACCTTACGCTTAGCAGCGAAGCGATCGGCAAGAGCGACGTCGGTAGGATAAGTACCAGTCAGGCAACCGGTGCAAAGATCATTTGAACCGATGGCAGAGCTGAGACCCTCGATAGTTTGAAAGATAACTCTATCAGCCCCAAGTTCGGTACAAATTGCCTCGTTGTCGAGGTGACCGGCCAAGAGCTCTGCTTTGTCGGGAAAGTCAATGCCATAAAAACAAGGATAAGAAATAGAAGGACAGGCCGAAAGCAAAGTCACTTCACTGGCGCCAGACTCGCGCACCAGGTGGGTAATCTGTCTAGCAGTATTGCCTCTGACAATACTGTCGTCAACAATCAAGCAACGCTTGCCGCTAAATTCTGAAGCAATCGGAAAAAGCTTACGTCTAATCGCTTCCTGCCGGCTGGTCTGACTATCTAATATGAAAGTACGATTGACATAGCGATTCTTCACCAAAACCTCGCGGAAAGGCAAATTGAGATATTCAGCAAGCGCAATCGCCGAGACTCGACTGGTCTCAGGCACAGGCACTACTATGTCGGCTTCCAAGCCCATTTCTTTCACTCTTTTGCCGAGTTCTACACCAAGGCGAAAGCGCACGTCATAAACAGATTTGCCGCCGAACTCAGATTCTACTCGTGAGAAATAAACCCACTCGAACATACATTGCTTGACTGGTTTCTCATCAATGATGCGAGCTTCGAACTGTCCATCAGGGCTGACAACGATAGCTTCACCGGCTCTTACTTCAGTGATACTATCAAAGCCCAAGTAAGAAAGAGCCACAGGCTCACTGGCTATACCGTACTCAGTGCGCTCTTCTCCAGCGCGACTGCCCCAGAAAAGCGGTCTAATGCCATGGGGGTCGCGAAAGCCAAAGAGAGTGCCGTTATCGAGCAGACTGACCACTGAAAAGCTACCCGAGGCTTTCCTCATCACAGAACGCACAGCATCAAAAATGGCGCCACTGTTCCAGTCGCGCCATCTTAGAGTTCTAGCCAGTTGAGCAAGCAACATAAAGGAATCGGAGAGGACCCAGCGCCCGGAAGACAAGCGCAATGCCGAATCGCGCGATAGTTCGTCTTCCATATCGAGAAAATTTACTATATTGCCATTATGAGCAAGTCCGATGCCGAACTTTTCAATCAAAAAAGGTTGCAGCATCTCGACCGCATCACCACCCACGGTGGCATATCGGGTATGACCGAGAGCATAGGAATCTTTGCGATGTCTGACTTTATCTTCCAGATCACCAAGAGAGACAAGGCCTGACTGTTTATCTAGATGGAAATGATTGCCTGAACCATTTTCTTTCTTTTCTAAAGAGAGAATACCGGCCCCGTCCTGTCCTCTATGCTGCAGATTCATCAGACCCAATAAAACTTCTGAAGAAGCACAAGAGCCGCCTGATATTGCCACGATTCCGCACATAGCTCTTTAGAATCTCCATATCCATAACAAGGAATCTGACGGGAAAAGAAATCTGACGGGGCACACCACTCCCGTCATCGCTACTTTCTTATCCAAGGTTTGTAGCGTCTTTATTTTCATTCGAATAGGTTACGGGAAGGCGAAGGAAATTCCAAGCCAATGCAAAAGATTGTCAGCTAAATTTGAGCACATTTTATGTAAGACAAGAAAACCAAGCCAAAACCAATGGCTAGGCCCGAGACAGCTTGGCAGAAAGTTCAAAATTCAAAAAACCTGAGCCTAGGCTTCGGCTGAAGCGCTTTGGTCTACCGGAGCGCCGTGGTAGAGACAAACCACATGGGTTACCTCCCCGTTTTCGTCAAGCACCGGCGAAGTGGACACCACAGACAGAAGCTCTTTACCATCTTTATGGTAGAGCTTAAGAGTGGTCTCGCAAGAAGTCTTATTTTCCACAGCTAGACAGATTGCCTTGAGCCCATCTTGATAAAGCTCGCCTCTGAGCAAGAAACTAAAGTTTCTCCCTTTGGCCTCCTCACCGGAATAACCCGATATGACGGCGAAAGAGTCGGAAACATAGATAATTGGAAAGTCGGCCTCTTTAGTATCGATGATCACCAGGGCCTTATCAGACTTTCCCAAGAGGGCAAAAATCAGATGACTGTCGACTCTGAAGTCGGCATAGACATTTCCTCCCTTTATGCGCTTCTCAGTGGTGGCTAAAAGGGCTGATGGAGTTGTTTTAAGTACGTTTGATAAACGCGCCAGATTCTTTATGCTGAAGCTGCGGGCGCCTCTTTCAATATCGCTCAAATAACCTCTGGCAAAACCGGCATTCTTAGAAAGGTCTTCCTGACTGATTTTCAGTAGCTTTCTGCGATATCTGATAGTTTCGGAAAGTCCCTTCAATAGGGTTTCCGGCTCCATATACTCTTTGATACTCATATTTCCTGGGACCGCCTTATTCTTGGCACTTCAGCTAACTTATCCAGACGTCACAGTGCATCGCCAAATCCTGTAACAGCGGCTCTTATAAAATTAGATGTAAGTAACCGGACCAACCAACCAAAACTTCATGAACAGAATAAAATCTGATACATGAAAACCATGTTTCTCCAGTATAGGTCAGCAGTAGGAACCTAATCAAGGTGAAAAAAACAGGGCAGGAAAAGGCAGAATGCCACTTTTTTCAAACCCGCCATAGAAGCAAAACTACCCTTTCTTCAATCACTCGAACAAGAGCAAAAATCACTTCGGCATAGGCCGCAATAGCGAAAATCATTACAGAGCGGCAGTTTCAGCCGACCATCCCCCAAATGGGGGAGTCGGATTACTGAAAATTTCTCTCAATAGACCAAGATCAAAAAACCACGAAAAACATAACATTTTCTTCTCAAATTCATAATTAATTGACTCAAAAATAAGTTAAACCGTCTTAATTTAATCAAAAAGGGAGCCTTTGGGCTCCCTTTTTGAAACTGACTTAGTCTCAATCAAGCAAACTGAATAATCAGTCTTGCATGTTGACCCAAACCGATTTGATATTGGTGTAGAGCTCGATCGAATGCTTCCCGAGTTCGCGACCATAACCGGACATCTTGTAGCCACCGAAAGGAACAGCCGGATCGAAGACGTTGTAGCAGTTGACCCAAACAGTACCAGCCTTGATATGGGAGGCGAACTTATGAGCTTTCTTGACGTCGCGGGTCCAGACAGCACCTGAAAGACCGAAGGTTGTCTTGTTGGCTTGCTCGGCCACATCTTCCATGTTGGAGAAAGGAATTACAGCCAGAACCGGTCCAAAGACCTCTTCTTGGGCAATACGCATGTCGTTATTGACACCGGTGAAGATTGTCGGTTTGACGAAATAACCTTTCTTGAGTTCAGCGGGCGCTTCGCCGCCGCAAGCGAGGCTGGCGCCTTCACCTTTGGCAATATTGATATAGCTGAGCACGCGCTCTTGCTGCTCTTTTGAAACCTGCGGTCCGATGCGGGTCTTATCATCAAGACCATCGCCTTGGCGCAGTTTGGCTACACGCTCGGTGAGCTTAGCCATGAATTCATCATGGATGTTTTTCTCAAGAAATAGACGGGAACCAGCACAGCAAACTTGTCCTTGGTTGAAGAAGATGCCGGTGATGGCGCCCTTAACGGCGGCATCGATATCGGCATCAGCAAAAACGATGTTGGGAGCTTTACCGCCCAATTCAAGTGAAACTCTCTTGAGGTTGGTGGTTGAAGCTTGCACAATCAGTTTGCCGGTTTTGTCTTCACCGGTGAAGGCGACTTTGTCGATGTCCATATGATGAGATATGGCTTCACCAGCCGAATTGGCGCCAAAGCCGGTAACGATGTTGATGACGCCTTCAGGGAAACCAGCTTCAAGAGCCAATTCACCGATTCTGAGCGCCGAAAGAGGAGTCTGTTCAGCAGGCTTGAGCACGATTGTGTTGCCGGCAGCCAGAGCTGGTCCCCACTTCCAAGCCAACATCAGCATCGGGAAGTTCCAGGGAATGATCTGACCAACGACACCGACAGGCTCTCTCAGTGTATAGGTGAAGAAATTGCTGTTGGCATTGATAGTTTCGCCTTCCAGCTTGGTAGCCCAACCAGCGTAATAGCGGAAGGTTTCTACAGTCTGGGGTACATCGACATAACGGGATTCGGTTATCGGTTTACCGTTATCGAGGGTCTCTATCTGAGCCAGTTCATCGGCATGCTTTTCGATGAGGTCGGCAAGCTTGAGCATGAGGCGAGCCCGCTCAGCGGTGCTCATTTTGCGCCAGGGACCAACTTCAAAGGCGCGACGAGCAGCTTTGACAGCCTTATCTACGTCTTCCTTTCCACCTTCAGCCACACGGCAAAGTACTTCTTCGGTTGCCGGGTTCACTGTTTCAAAAGTTTTTCCGGATACCGCATCTACCCATTTTCCGTCTATCAAGAGTTGCTTGGGACGGGAAAGGAAATCCTTACAAAGTAGTTCTTTTTCTTGGACAACGGCCACGCTAAGACCCTCCGAAAACTGCGTATAGAACGGGCTTAGATTATCACGAAAGGTAAAGCAACCGTTGATTCACAGCTAAGTCTTAAGTATGGCCTAATTATTCCTCAAGTATTTGCTGGCTCTCGACCTATCTATAGGCCGAATCGCTGTCTAATTGCAGAAGAATAAGGTCTCTCCACACCCGGCTTGAGCTTGAAATAGTTCCAGATCCCCTGGGCAAGCGCCTTTGCTTCTTTATCTTGAAACTCGTTCATCGGCATAAGAGCACGATCGCGACTATTCAAGACATTGGCGCCTTCTACCAAGATGCCGATGCTATTGGTCTTCCTCAAACCATCGAGATAGCCCTTACCAGTGGCTGTATCAGGCAAAATGCAGAGGGGCGACTTGTCATGCTCTCTGGTTTGCCAGGCACTCTTTTGTATTGTCTCAGCTAGCTTTCGGGCGTCGTTTGGGCGGGTGGCGTCGAAATAGACACATTGCCCACCGCGACCGGTCTTGTCCGAATCATGATGCACACTAATATAGATAGAGTCATCGCCATACTTAGCCACATCGCGGTTTACAGTATCAATGCGTCTTTGCAGATCATCGGCTTTCGGTACCGGAGCCGGGGGCTTGTCTGGATTCCAGGTGGGAACGACATAGAAGCCCATAGTGTCAAGCTCTTTCATGAGCTTACGACCGACTGCCTGATTGATGTCGCACTCTGTATAGCCCGGACCTTGAAAGCCACGGTCTGAACCACCCACACCAAGCGGATTCTTCTCTCCGCTTGTGCAGTGCCCGATATCGACATAAACGGTCTTGGTCTTCGGTACTTCTTTGCTGCCGTCCATTGCTAAAGCTCTCTTTTCAGGGGGTGAGAAGAGTCTATGGCCGAACCTGTGAAAAATTCGTAAATCAGGCGAACTTAGGCGTCAACCCAGGCGAAGAATCGCCGCCATCTCTTTCCGGCTTAGTTTCCTTTACCGGCACCTTTTCTTCTTCGCGAGTGACAATAACGGCTGGAGGCTCGTTCGAATTAGAATCATTGTCGGGAGAGTCGGGAGAACTGGAGTCGGGATCTTCGCCTGCTGCTAGCTTTCTATTGACCTCGTCCATAATCGCTTCCACTTCTGCACGGTCAAGAGTTTCTTTTTCAAGTAGAACCTTGACTATGGCATTGAGATGGGGACGGTGGGCGAGCAGAAGCTCCTTGACTCGACTGTATTGCTTGGAGATTATCTCTGAAACTTCTTCGTCGATGGCAGTGGCGATGTTCTCACTGTAGTCTCTCTCATGTCCGAAGTCGCGACCAAGGAAGACCTGACCATTGCGCTTGCCGAAAGTCATCGGTCCAAGACGCTCGCTCATACCATATTCGGTCACCATGCGACGAGCCAGAGCAGTACTGCGCTCCAGGTCATTCTGCGCACCAGTGGTGACATCACCGTAGACGACTTCTTCGGCGACACGACCGCCGAGCAGTACGCCAATCTGGTCGTAAATCATGGCTGAAGTCATAGAGAGCAAGTCTTCATCAGGAACCGACCAGGTTATGCCCAGGGCAAAACCACGCGGAATAATAGTCACTTTGTGCAAGGGACTAACATTCTTGAGCAAAAGGTGCATCAGAGCATGACCGACTTCGTGGAAGGCTGTCATTTCTTTCTCTTTAGGAGGAATGACGCGAGAGCGCTTCTCTGCACCGACCTGCACTTTATCTATGGCAAGCTCTAAATCGCCCATCTCAATTTCACGCTTATCGGCACGAGCAGCAATCAAAGCCGCTTCGTTAATCAAATTGCTCAAATCGGCACCGGTAAAGCCTGGAGTACGCCTTGCCAAGATCTTGAGATCAACGTCTTTGGCGAGCGGCTTGCCCTTGCCGTGCACGTTCAATATTTGCTCGCGTCCCTTGACGTCGGGGCGGTCGATTACAACCTGCCTGTCAAAGCGACCTGGTCTAAGCAGAGCCGAGTCGAGGATGTCGGGACGGTTGGTGGCGGCAACAACGATGATGCCGGTACTGCCTTCAAAGCCGTCCATTTCCACCAATAACTGGTTCAATGTCTGCTCTCGCTCGTCATGACCACCGCCCAAACCGGCGCCACGCTGACGTCCGACCGCGTCGATTTCATCGACAAAGACTATACAAGGAGCTTGTTTCTTAGCCTGCTCGAAGAGGTCGCGCACACGCGAGGCACCTACGCCGACGAACATTTCGACAAAGTCTGAACCAGAAATACTGAAGAAAGGAACTCCGGCTTCACCGGCTACAGCCTTAGCAAGAAGAGTCTTACCGGTACCAGGAGACCCGACCAAGAGCACGCCTCGCGGAATGCGAGCGCCCAAAGCGGTGAATTTCTCAGGCGACTTGAGGAAATCGACTATTTCTTGCAACTCTTGCTTGGCTTCGTCAATGCCGGCCACATCATTGAAACAGACCTTGACTTTGTTATCCATCATTAGTTTGGCGCGGCTGCGACCAAAGCTCATTGCCTGGTTGCCGCCCGACTGGGCAGAACGAACCATGAGCAAGAAGCCAATGACAAGCACAATCGGCAATAGGAAAGTGCTGAGCATACCAAGCAGCATCTGCGACTTCTCGGTATCCTTGACTTCGACATTGACGCCGGCCTTGCCTAATTCTTTAAGCAGCTCTTCTTTGGCTTCCATGGGCACGACAACGGGACGCTCCCGCTCAGACTCAGGATTTTGGAGCTGCACATAGATGACATTCTCACCATTGGTGTAGGTGACTTTTTTCACTTCGGAAGCCTTGCCTTCTCGAAGAAGACTGGTGAAGCCGAAATAGGTTAGATTCTCGTCTCGCTTGCCGAGATTGGCCAGTGAGAGGGTAAATATGACCAGAAGCAAAAGAGCCAGCAATATTACCCAGGTAGTACCGTACTTCTTCATACTTTCGCCTATGTTAGCCTCGCCGCAAGAGCAATAAATTACTGAAAACAGAGATTATATCACCATTAAAGGTGGCAAGAGCCGCAAAAAGGCTTGTGAAACTTGGATTTGAGCTCTCAGTCAATCTCTGCCTGGTAACACTTTCATATTAGCAAGTTAAAGAGCCGTCCGCCCCAGTCTGTTGCAGATGGTCACCCAGAGGTATTAGCCGGAGGCGATAAATCGGCTCAGAAACACCGTCAGTACAAGACTTAGGCAAAAAGTCCGCTTCGTTAAGCAAACTTCCTGGCAGCCAGAGCACCCGAGACCCCAAGGCGAGCACCGGCAGGTAGCGCAGCCACTGTAAAGAGGATTCCGGCAGCGCGCCGGGTAAATGCTCGGAAAGCCGGCTGAGTAATTCAGCCTTGCGCCCGCCCAGGCGGTGCAAGCGATGCTTGAGAGTGCCGGAGCCAAATATATCTCCGCCGCAGCGGCTGCGCAAAACAATTGGCTGGTTTTGGCGCAAAGCAGCTTGGCAATGCTCTTTCGATAGGTAAAAGGTAAAAGAAGCAAGCTTGCCACCTTGGTCTTTCTGTTCGGCTTGGTCTATCTGTTTAGATCTCTCCAATTCAACCTCGACCTGAAGCGCGGCATTAAGCCAAGGAAGCAGCCGCAAGCCCGGCGCCGTCAAACTAGAAAGCTCGGCAGAGGAGGGATTCGCTTGAAGAGCAGAAACACCAACTGCTTTTGCATCAAACGCAGCGGACTGGCCCCGATCTGGAAAAATCGGCACCGCACTGACTAGTCGATCCAGCCTAGCTTTGCTGTCGTTATCAAGAAAGTTCTCGCTCTGCGACTCAATGATAAGAACCTTAGTCTTGGTTGGGCTTGGCAAATCAACACCCAGGCGTGCGATGAGACCTTTTTTCAAGCTTTCCAAGTGGCTTTGGCTGTGCATTACATCATGCAATCGCCCTACGAGCTTAAAGTCGACTTCAAGAGTGGGAAAATTGCGGTTTAGATAAGCAATGAGCACCCGTCCTTGCAAGGCCGGCGGCAGAGCCAACCAGGGCTCGACGAGCAGATGGCCTGAGGGGCTGGTCAGATGCGGCAATTGTCTCTCTACTTCCAGTTCAAAATACTGCTTGTCGCAAGCCAACATTGAGCGCAATTGCTCTATATGATCGAGGGCGCCGGGAAAACGACCTTGCACCATGGGTAATACCTGATTGCGCAGAAAATTGCGCTGATAGGCCGACTGACTATTGCTTAGATCTGTGACAAAAGCCTGGTCCCTCTTACAATCTTCAAACCAACTCAAGATTTCGTCTTTATTGAAGGACAGTAAAGGGCGAAGCAAACTAATCTTGTCCTCAGAGAGAGAGGCATCAATAAAAGATGAATCGCAGAGAAAAGACAAGCCGGGCATAGCGGCAAGACCGTCCGGTCCACTACCTCTAAAGAGCCTGAAGAGAAAAGTTTCAATCTGGTCATCGCGATGATGAGCTGCCACCAAATATGATGCGGCAAAATGCCGACAAGCACGTTGCAGCGCCTGATAACGCAGCTTGCGCAAACGGGCCTCATCAGAAGGACCGGCGGGCAGAGTCTCGACCAAGAGTTCTACACCCAAGGAAAGGCAAAGATCTCGACAAAACTGCTCATCCTGAAGAGACTCCGCTCTGACTGCATGATTGACATGACAAGCCTTGAGGTTGGCGGTCGAAAGACCTTCTTCTTGCAAAATGACCAGAAGCGCCTCTAGAAGAAATACCGAGTCGGGACCGCCCGAAAGAGCCACCACTATTTTGGAGTCGACCAGTACGCCTAAGACTTTTCTATTTGAATCTTGGCAGTCTTGGAGCAACAAGACTAATTCTCTCTTTACCCGAGAGAGTAATGCGGCGCGCTTTTCAGTCGGTTCTTTTGGCAAAGTCATGCACCAATCTTGAAAAACTCTTTGGAAATTGCTCTAAACTCAAGCGCAAATCGGCGCAAGCACCTTAAGATAGCAGTATATAATCGCTGCGGCTAATGAAGCAGAAAGTTACAAAGGCAAGAGTATACAGGCAAGTGATGAATCGCAGACCAGAGTATGACCAAAAAATCAAGGCAGTGGCGAACTTGAAGCTTCTGACCCTTGCCGCAAGCTTGAGCTTATTGGCTGCCATGCCACTCTCGGCACAAGAAACCCTAAAGGGTGGCGTCGAAGAAACCGGCGCGGCAGAAAGCCAGACTTTCAGACCGGCTGTGCCGATGCTTGCGCCGGTGGTCAAAGAAAAGCCAAAAGAAGGCAGAATCGAAGACCAAGGCAATGGCCTTAGTGGTCAAGCAGAAGAAGATGGTCTAAACCCCATGAAAGGGCAACTCGACCAAGACGGCGGACCGCTTAAAGGCTCAGCTCAAGTAAGTGAATCAGACCTGCAGGCTCAAGATCCCGATACCGCCGACCAAGAACTGATGGTGGAATGGGATAAATGGCACAACCGCCTGCTTTGGTCTATACAGTCTGGAGTGCAAGAGTTAATTAACAGCCCTGAAAATGTAGAACCCCGGTGGGATGCAAGAAGAGGGCGAGTGGTCTTGGGTCCCAATATTCCCCTCGGTACCAAAGCCACCTTTTTCGTCAGGGTCTCAGCCGATAAACGTATCGTCAAGGCTCGAATAGTGCAGCCTTCCGGCTATCCAGACTATGACAAAGCGCTGCTTGATGCCATTTATGCCCTAGACGGCACCTCCATTCTTCGTTTCCCCCGCAACTCAAAGCGACAGAGGGTGAACGAAACAGCGACGATCATCACGTCAGACCGCGGCGACCGCGAATTTTTCAAGTTCGGCGATGTTGAAAAGTACACTGTGCCGGGGCGCTAAACCGCCCAATCTCGCTAAAAAGCAATAGCAGCGCCGCAAGAGCGCTGCTGACAAAGCTGTTATTGCAAAAATATGGCACAGGCGGGAATCGAACCCGCGACCTGGCGGTTATGAGTCGCCCGCTCTAGCCTACTGAGCTACCGTGCCACGTGATCATTGATTATCCTGAGACTGAGTTGCCACTGTCAAGGCAAAACAGACAATCGTTTATATTTGCAAATGTTCTCAGGATGTCAGGCTGAAGGCTTTCTGTTTTCGGAACCAGTCGACAAAGTGCCCGACCCCTTCATCAAAACTTGTCGCGGGCGAATAGCCTAGAACCTCTCTGGCATGGCTGATATCGGCATAGGTATAAGGAACATCGCCAACCTGCATAGGCTTGAAAACCAAATCGGCTTTCTTACCGAGATGTTTCTCAAGCGAACGTACCATATCCAGCAGCAAGACCGGCTCCGACCGACCCAGATTGATGATGTCATAACCAGCGAAATCGTATGACATAGCACTCTCTATACCTTTGACAATGTCGCCTACATAGGTATAGTCGCGACGGGTGGAGCCATCACCGAAAAGCTCAACCGGCTTGCCTTCGTCAATAAGATGGCAGAATTTATGAATAGCCAGGTCGGGTCTCTGCCTTGGTCCAAAAACAGTAAAGAAACGAAGACAAACCACTTTCAGCCCGGTGGCATGATGGCAGGCATAAAGCTGCAGTTCATTGGCCGCCTTACTGGCCGCATAGGGTGAAATTGGCTCAGTAACCCGATCGGTCTCTTTGAAGGCTTCACCGCCTCGCTCACCGTAGACCGAACTGGAAGAAGCAAAAACGAGGCGAGTGCGGTCAGCATTCGGCACGATTCTATCCACCAAGCGCTGAGTGCCGTTTACATTTACATCAAAATAATAGGCAGGAGACTCTAGTGAGGGGCGCACACCAGCCATGGCCGCCAAATGAATGACCACATCGAAAGGTCCTCCGCTAAAGGCCTCGTCTAGAGCATGCGCATCTCTGATATCGCCTTCCACGAGTCGATAACTATCTCTATGGGCAGGATCTGCCAAGAAAGCGTTGACATTGCTGCGCTTAAGCGCTGGATTGTAGAAATCGTTGAAGTTATCGATGGCGACAACTTTGTCACCGAGAGCGAGAAAGCGCTCAGTCAAGTGGCTGGCGATGAATCCAGCACCGCCGGTGATCAGTATTCTGCGCATCTTAGCCCCTTTTGCTCGGCAAACTCTCTAGCGGCCGCCACCAAGCGGTCAAAGAGCGGCTTGTTAGTTTCGTAATCGCGCTCAGGATGCCATTGCACACCAATAACGAAAGTGCGATCCACCATCTCTATCGCTTCCACAACACCATCATCGGCAAGGGCTGAAACCTTGAGAGAGCGCCCCAAACTCTTGACAGACTGGTGATGCGAAGTAGGTACTTCGAAGCGCTCTCTTCCGTAAACCGCCGCCAAAGTAGTAGCCGGCTCCAGTCGCACTTCATGCCGTGTAAAGCCTTCCTGCCAGCCGTTCTTACTCACATGCTCGATCTTAGATTCGGGCAAGGACGTCTTGATGTCTTGAATCAAAGAACCACCCTGCAAAATATTGAGCAGCTGCGCCCCCAGACACACTCCAAGCACAGGCATAGACTGAGCCAAGACTTGCCGGGCTAGCCGGAAATCGAAGTCTTGTCTTCTTTCGTGAGCCAAATCGACAGTGCCGTCCGCTTCTTCGTTATAAAGAGACGGACAGTAATCAGCGCCGCCGATGAGCATAACGCCGTCGAGGCGCGCCAAAACAGCCTTCAACTGCTCATCACCCATGGGAGGCAGAAGGACAGGCACTCCACCGCTGCGCAAAATTGAATCGGTATATGTGGTTTGGATAGCCGCTTCTTCTGGTGGACCAACCTTAACATCCAAGTTGATACCTATCAAAGGCAGGAAGCTATCTTTGTTGTTTTCAGACTGATTTGTTTGAGAAGATTTGCTTTCAGTATGTTTAGCCATGATTAATTTGCCGATGTTTCCTAGTCTAGGTGAGCCTGCTATGGAGCATTGCTATTGACCTAAGGTCCAAAAGTCATTAAGCCTCAAGCCCGGCGTATTCAGCCTCACGAGTGCTTATTTTACCCGAAAAGCCAATAGCCATGACAAAAAAAACCGACAAAAGCCCTTATCACCGCAAGCAGCTGAAAGCTTTTACAGTTGGCAGTGGGCTCCTATCTCCAATTTGAGATATGCAAAAATAACTGCAGCTTTTTGGCTGCCGGTTTTACAAGGAGTATCCAGTGCAAAGTCCAGAGTCGATCTTAAAATCAGTAAAAGCTTGGCAAACAGGTCATTTTCTCTTGTCGAGCGGACTGCACTCAAACGAGTACATGCAATGCCAAAAGGTACTGCAGTACCCCAGTCACGGCATGACTCTGGCATTACTCTTGGCTGAGAAAATGAAATCGGCCGGCATAATTCCAGACGTGGTGGTCGGTCCAGCATTAGGCGCCGTGCATATGGAAGTCTTTACAGCACTGGCGCTCAATCAGGTTATGAATGACATCGCCAAGACAGCTGAAATCAGAGCGGTATTTGCCGAACGCGAAGGCGGATCAAACGAATTTTCCATAAGACGCGGCATTGAACTTGTGCCTGGCGAAAAGGTTCTAGTCGTGGAAGATGTCACCACCACCGGTGGCTCAGCCAAGAAAGTCTTGAACCTTGTGAAAGAACTTGGAGCCACACCAGTGGCGGTGGCAGCCCTGATTGATAGAAGCGGGGGAAAAGTGGAGTTCGGGGTGCCTTTCTTCAACCTAATTTCACTCAATCTTGAAACCTGGGAAGAGAAGAACTGCCCGCTTTGCCTAAGCGGCTCCAAACCAATCAAACCAGGTAGTACAAAGTTTGGAAACGCCTAAACTTTTCTTTTTGCGCACTTTGCCTTAATGAACTTTGCTCTTGGGCATGAGTGAGTCTAGGGCCAACTTTACTTCATAATCTGCGGGCAAAAGCTGACGAGCCGTCAATAGTTGAGCAATGGCGGCATTATTGTCGCCAATACTTTTATACTCGAGTCCCAAAGCCTTGTGTAACTGTCCATTCTTTGGATCAATCTGCAATGCCAATCTATATTCGACAACGGCTGAATGGTGGTCTTTATTTTTGCTGTAAACCCAAGCCAGATTAGAATGAGTATCGGGATCATTGGGCGCCAGCGAAACGGCTAGACGTGCCTCTTTCAGAGCTTCTTCCACTTTGCCGACATTGGCAAAAGCCCAAGCCAAGCCGACATGCCCTTCCGAATAAGATGGGTCTAGATCTGTGGCGGTCAAGAACTGTGATAAAGCTTCCTTCCACTTATCAGCCTTACCTAGAGCCTGACCATAACGAGCCCTGACAATGGCGTCTTTGGGAGAAAGAGAAATGGCGGTCTGGTACTCTTTCCATGACTCTTCCGGCAATCTAATCGCCGCATAACATTGAGCCATAATCAAATGAGGCACTACCAAATCTTTCTTGAGCCTAGAAGAGACCTTGCATTCAGCGATGGCATCTCTGAACGCCCCCTTCATGCGATAACATTCGCCGAGATAAGCATGAGCCAAGGCATTACCGCTATCAATGCGCAAAGACTTCAAATACTCTGGTCTTGCTTCTTCAAAGCGAGAAAGCATACGCAGAGATTCGGCCTTCATAAAATGACCATCGGAAGAAGTTGGACGAATTGCCACAACTTTCTCAAATTCTTTCAGAGCCTCTTCATAATCGGCGATGCTCATCAGAACCTTACCTAGCATAAAGTGCGCCTTAAAATTCTCCGGCGAAAGCTTGAGCACCTCTTCATACTCAATCAAAGCATTGGTATAGTCGCGCCGATGAAAAAACATATCACCGAGCCGCACATGCTTGTCAATTTGTTTGTTCAGATCGCTATTGTTGCGCTCATCTTCAAGAGCCTCATCAATAGCCTGCCCCGAATCTTCACCGTCACCTTTAACTCTAGAACCGGCCCCGCCTTCACTTTTGGAATTTCTAGAATCTTTTGAGTATTTTGAGTCTTTTGAGTCTCTTGAGTCTTTTGAGTCTTTTGCAGATTCGCCAGATTTCCAAGACTCGCCGGCTTCCGCCCCGTCAGTCGAGTCGGCACCATCGGCGACACCAGCCCCCGACCGCGACGCCCCTACCGAATCAAGGTCTTTACCAAGCTTCTCGCTTTCTTCTTGGACGGTCTTCTCATCAATGCGATAACTGCGCTTACGAAAGAAGAAGGGTGCCGCATCAGCCTGAGGACTAAAAAGCAGGAGTATAAGCAAAGGACCAAATAAGACAGAGAAGATAGAAAAGACCGCCAAGGACAAGGAAAGAATGGTAAGGGCGCCCCGACCAGTTCTAGCGGCAGATAGACTATTTGATTGTTCTTGCTTCGACAATTCGATCGACACGGAAGGTTCGCTCCGCTTTTGCTTTATGACAATGTGCGCTCAAATAGAGACTGCCTCGAGATTCAAGAACAGCCTGCGGTCTAATCTTACGCTTGTAGACATATTCTCCTTGATATTTAATCTCCAGCTCATGCTCTTTCTCGATAGCGACTTCAAGGGTGTGCAAAACTTCCTGTATAGCTGCAGGCAGCGATTCCCTGCAAACCGGCGCCAACCATTCAGAAAATTCCTTCACCGCTCCTGTGGCCATGAGCTCGCCCAATGTGTGTATACCACCGGTAGCCAGCAAACAATTGAAGAGCTTCTCTACATAAATGCTATCTGAAAGGGCGCGGTGATACTCATCACCGGCAAAACCGAAAAACTCGGACAAGGTCTTGAGCTTGTAGTTGGCAGGTGTGTGCTCACGGTAATACAAAACATTCTGCGCCAGAGTGAGAGTATCTAAAACCAAGGTTCGCGGCAGCGGCAGCTTATTTCGGGTCAGCTCAACCTTGACGAACTCAACATCGAAGACGGCGTTGTGGGCCATCCAGATTAGACCTTGCGAGAATTGCAGAAAATCAGACAAAACCTCACAGGCCGGCTGAGCATCTTTGACCATCTCATCCGAAATACCATGAATCTTGGAGACTTCAGGTGGAATGGCGCAGCCGGGATTAATAAGACGGCTGAACTGTCCATCCGACTGAATGCAAGGACCGAAACGAACACCCGACAGCTCGACGATTCGACAAGCGATAGCCGACAAACCAGTGGTCTCCACGTCAAACGCCAAGAAATCAAGCTTGCTCAGCAAGGCATCAGGACGCAGGGTCAAATTATCGCGCTCCCTGTCGGTCTGTATTTTTGATGTCGGTGACGGTGGCGGCTGCACCAGATTGATTGAGCCTGTCAATGAGTCTTCTCCCTCGCTCACTTTCAGACCGACACCAGAGCCTGGCATGAAAATGGCAGATATACGATACAGCAAAGCGCTCCCCGAGGTATTAGAATGCAGATATGATTGGTAAAACTAGACCTAAATCGCAAAAACGCATATACAAAACGACCAGTTCGTATCGCTACCGGTCGCCGCTAGTGTCCGTCATTTTGGAACGCCGCACCGTCAGTTTGCAGCACCGCATCTTCAGCTTGCAGAGCAAAGAGCTCTTGCTGCTTTGCCTGTTTGGCCTATTCTTTATTGGACCAGCAATTCCTAGCCGGGCTTTCGCACTAAAGGACAGCCAAGGACATTCGATTCACGCTGGAATAATGAGAGAAGCACTGGGCAATAGATTCTCCAAAGCCAATTTAGCAATCATCACTAAGAGCTGCGATGAAACCATTCCAAGCTCTGGGCAATTTTTTTTCGGCGCCGGAAAAATGAAAAGCTCGCTCAGTTTTGTTGAAAGAGAGCAAAAGCTAATTCTCAATTATGCCGGCGATGCAGACAGCGACCCGCGCAATCGCTACCGCTGCCTTAAACATTTAGGCGCCCTTTTGCGGGCCGCGCAAGATTTTTACAGCCATTCAAAGTATTTGGAACTAGAAGCCGAGCGCCTAAAGCGCAAAAAAGATAAACCCTTTGACCCGTATCAAATCGAATTAGTTGATTGGTCAAAGCTTAACGACCCTGAATATAAAGCGCTGGACGGCAACCGACTCGACGATGGCGCAAGACCGATGGAGACGGAGGAGGAGGGCAGCGCCTCAATCGGCGCCACCACTTACTATAAAGCGGCACGCGAATTGGCAGTGCGAGAAACAGCAAGACAATGGGACTCGCTCTGTGTTTTGATTAAACGAAAATACAAAGACAAGTCAATAACTATCCTCACAGCACTGCGAGAGGCTTCAGCACCAGAGCCGGACTCGCTCGATTTCAATTAACCGGCAATTAGAAAGGGAATTCCGCAGTCCGGACAATCTGGCGAAGGATCGAGGCCGCGCAGCACCTCTAGCTCACCGCTCAATCCGTCGATGCGCAACAATTCATTGCCTTGACTGACACCAAAACCAGAAAGCAGCTTCACCACTTCAAGAGTCTGAAAGCCGGCTAGTATGCTCTCAAGCGCCGGCATGGAACTGACGGATCCGGCTTCTTCCCTGGGATAGTCTTCCATCTCGAGTTCAGTAAGTAAGCAACGCAAACACATAGAACGCCCCGGCACCACACTATAAACATGGCAACGCGAAGCCGTCGAATGACTATGAATAAGCGGTTTCCTCATGCGCATGGCCACATCAGAAGCCAACAACTTTACCTGCCAGGTCGAGTCGGCATCAACCACTACATCTATGTTCTCGGTCAGGTCTTCAATTTGCAGCATCATCGGATCGGATAAAAGCTGAAAAGAGATTTTGGTATCGGGCGCGTCAACTAGACCGATGAACTGTCTGGCTTGACTGAGCTCATTCAGGGACTGCGATGCAATCTTTATGCTGCCGACACCACTTTGACAAAGACATATAGCAATACTGCGAGCGAGAAAGGAGGCACCAAGAATCAATACCGCACCAGAAAAAAGACGCCCTTGCTCAACCAGACCAAAGCCTGGCAAGCGCATCTGTCTCTGGTAACGCGAAAACCGCTCAGAAGAATCAGTTTCGGATTCACTAATCATAAAGTTCCTCATGTTCACTTGCTTCTTCAAGCACTTTCCGGAGAGCAGCAGCACCTTCCGGGACGTTCAATTTATCCTCTGCGGGCAATTCCAGCCGAAGCTGGCTTGCTTCCAAGCCGATTCGTCTGATTCGGTTGTTTCTAAGCTTACTTGAGACAGTCGGAATATTCCATAAATCATCTGGACAATCCGCCAAAACAGGTCACGTCGACAAAAGTGTTTACCGGCAAGCGAGACTTTAAAAAGACCAAAAACCCCCCTTACGGGAGGTCTCTGGCTGGCGTTGGCGGGGAAAACTCTTAGTTGAAGAGAGCGGCGTCGCGGGCAGATGCAACGAGCCAGTTGATACAACCGGGTGTTGCCAATCCGCCGGTCACACCGGCTGCTCCGAAGAGCACTTTCTTCATGGCATCATGCGAGCCAGCT
>JAFLCK010000070.1:0-3327 GCA_017303615.1 Obscuribacter phosphatis (SeqCode) | reverse complement strand
CGTCTTTGGCTCGAAAGACGACAAGTAAGCTTTCGTCTTGAGCTGACAAGATAAGGGGAGGAGCGCTAGTCGCTCCTCCCTTTTATCTTGGGCTTTTGTTGTTTCAGTGCTTTCAAGATTTTCCAGATTCTCAGATTTTCAGTGCTTTTTGAGCTTCCATGAGGGCGGCCAAAAGTCAATGCTCCAATTGCAGCGTGTTTTCTAGCACTTTTTCAGATCTTGGGCATGCCAAAGAAGAAGACTTTCGTCTTCCTCCGGCACTTTTCGTGATCTTGGACGTATTTCGCAGCGACTGCATGTCATTAAAGACTGCACAAACTTCCATACGTACTCAGACTGGCTGGTACAGCGAAATGTATCCGTGCTGGGTTGGCTGATTCTTTTTAACGGCCTCTGCGCAAGCGCAGGAACCAGCACAAAAGGCTACCTAACCCAGCGTCAATAGCTCTTCTCTGAACTCTGTTTGGTCACGCAGAATGCGGTAAGCTACTTCCGCAATCATGCGTGCAATGGCTACAATAGCCACTCTCTTCCCTCTCCTCTTCAAGATATTGTTGTATCTATTTCGAAACGCCGACGACCTGCTGATTGCCATCCAGGCGTCTTGCACTAAGATTCGGCGCACCAAACCAGAGCCTTGTTTGGTAATCCGCCCCATACGGCTGACATCGGAACTTGCGTAGAGCCGAGGTACCAAGCCTAAATAGCTGCCAACATTTTTTGCCCGCCTGAATCGGCTGATATCGCCAAGTTCCGCCACCAAAAGGAGAGCAGACAGTGTGCCAACTCCTGGAATGGTCTTCAGCCTCTGCGCTGCTTCGCTGTGCTCGGCTATCGCAATTAAGTCCTTGTCTTGGTCGTCTACCAGTCGATCCAGGTAGTCGATTATTTCTAAGGACTCCTGCAGCCGCTCTTGCCGCTCGGGATGCAGACCTCCTTGCTTGTATGCAACTTTTCGACCTTTCTTGGTTGAAATCGCTCGCCCCTTGTTCTCCTTGTCCATCAAAGCATGTGCCACGTTCTTGTACTGAGTCCTGGAGCGCATTAGCTTGGTTCGAAACCGCAGGCGCTCACGCAGTAGCCGTTCTTCTTCTGTGGGCTGGTAGCACACCGGTAGATAGTTGCGAGAAACAAGCTCCATCAAGATTCGACTGTCGATCTTGTCGTTCTTGCACCTGGATTCTGCGATCAGCCGGACCGCGTAAGTGTTTGCCACTCTCACCTCGCAACCACAAGCTTTTAGCGACTCAATGAACCATTCGTTACCGCGACAATTTTCAATCGCGCAGACGAGCTTGCCGCGGTTCCTGAAGAATCTCTGGACAGACTCTTGGTCACTACTTAGTTTCTCCTGGCAGAGCATGTTCCCTGCTGCGTCTCCCAGGGTTACTACGAAGAACTTTTTGTGATAGTCGATACCGGCATATTTAGGTGCTACTTCTTGTGCTTTTGTGGTATTTCTAGGCATGGGAATATTCCTCCGAAACTGAGCATTGGTTGCCTTTCAACAATCCTTTGCCCAGTTTCGTGCAGCTATGTAAACCGCCGTGGAGCCGCACAGCCCAAGTCCTCTGAACTTGCGACAATCTTAAGCCGGCTGGCGGCGACAGGGTGGAATTAATCCAACCTCTTGGCCGCCGCCCTGCATACATTCTTTTTGATTCTTTTGTCCCTTTTGATTCTTTAAGCAAACGAGATTATTCAGTGCTTGACTGGTGAAAGTGTCTTTAATAGCCGCGTTTGATCAATTCTTCGATGTTTTCTTCGTTCCACTTTGGTTTGCCCATTTGATTGAAACCAACTACATTCACGCCTCTGACCCGATAGTTGTTGAGAGTCTGGGCAATTAGATCTGCTTGCGAGTCAGGGACATAAACATGCGTGATATCAGGCTTTGAAAGTCCTAGTCTTTGGGAAATGCTCTTGCCGATATTTAGTTTGGCGATGGCGAGTTCACCTGGTTCGGCAAATACTCGAGAAGCTCTGGCTGTAACGTCTTTAGCAATGCCAAAGACCACAGGAAAATTGGTCAGTTGCTCGACACTATGGCGGTGATAACAGAAAGACTCAGGGAAACTGCGGGTCATTGAGATCACCCTTCTGCCCATCGCTTCGGTGGAGCTTTCACCTGCAACTTGGCCAATGCCGCGTCTACGCAGTTCGGTGGCGGGCAGCAGGGCTCTTTCGCTGAGAATACCCGGCAAGGCTTTTGAAGTTGTTGTATGGAAAAGATTAGCTAGTGTTGCAGTCGCCTCGTAAGGCATCCAGTCTGGGGCCGTCAAGCTGCTGCGGGCCACGTGGTGGTGCACGCTATTTAGTCCGAGGTTTTTACCTAGTTCGCCTTCATCGTATTGAAAGAATCTCTCTCTAGCTTTGCCCAGACCTCTGGCCATCTCTAAAGCATGATGATCAAGTTCGTCTCCGTATTTGGCCAGTTTGACCATTGACTCTTCAAAGGGACTTAGTTGGGTAAACCCTTGTCTATTCATTGGCTGAGAGAGTGCTTCTCTAATTGCCGCTACTCTTTGCAAAGAATGCCCACCGGCTGTTAGCTCGGCATCGGTGTAAGAAATGAGCCCAGGCTGGGCCGGGCTGGTTCTTGTGGCCGGCTTGCCAAACCAGACTCCCATAAGTTTTTCAAGAAACTGAGCTTGAGTCTCTCCCATGTCGGTCCAGGCTTGGTGGCGCTCATCGGTGCCTCTGGTGGCATTCTGGTAGCGTTTTTCACCCTCCGATACTTCTTTGAAGTACTTCGGTAATTCTCTCTCAAAGCGGGTTATTGGATTGTTTTCTGCTGTAATTGATACCTTGGGTGGTACTGCCACTTCCGGCTTGCCATAGACTAAATTACCTAGGCTATTAATTGGGTGTCGCATGCCTACCTTGTTTAGAGCGGCCCATGAAAGGTTTTGGGTTTCTTCTATGGCTTCCCTCAGGCGCCATTTCCCTGTGTAATAGGCGTCTCTCAATTGTGGCTGTTGGGCAAGTTTACCGGCACCGGTAAAGGTGGCATGCAATCCGGCGCCAAAGAGGGCATAATGAGCCGAGTTACTGAGAACTTCGCTGCTGTTTGCCAATCTGCCTTCTTTGAGAAAGGACTGGGTATAGGAATTGGCTGCCCCCGAGAGCGCTCCAGAGGCGCCGGCCTTAAGGCTTTGGTCTAGCAGGCTAGAGCTGAAGAACTTCTTTGCTTCTAGGGCTTTATTGGTACCGCCCATGATGGCAAAGGTGGAGCCGTTGATGACGGCACTGTCAAGGCGATCGCGCCACATTGACTGACTGTCTTTTGTCGGGGTAAGAAGACCGCTATCCACGGCGCCGGCGGTA
>JAFLCK010000007.1:0-171730 GCA_017303615.1 Obscuribacter phosphatis (SeqCode) | reverse complement strand
GCTTGCGTCGAACCAGTTTGAGCAGCAGTTCCGCCTGCTTGCGTTGAACCAGTTTGAGCAGCAGTTCCGCCTGCTTGCGTTGTTCCAGTCTGAGCGGCAGCGCCACCTGCTTGCGTTGAACCTGTTTGAGCAGCAGATCCACTAGTTGCGCTGTTCGCCTGAGAACCGGAAGCAGCCTGAGACAGGTTGCCACCTGCTTGCGTCGCTCCAGTTTGAGCAGCAGCTCCACCTGCTTGAGTTGCCCCAGTCTGAGCAGCAGCTCCACCTGCTTGAGTTGCCCCAGTCTGAGCAGCAGTTCCACCTGCTTGCGTCGAACCTGTTTGAGCAGCAGATCCACTAGTCGAGCTGCTCGCCTGTGTACCTGAAGCCGCCTGAGACAGATTGCCTCCTGCTTGCGTCGTATTTCCGGTTTGTGCAGCACCAGTCTGAGCAGTCGCTCCAGTCTGTGCTGTTGAAGTATGTTGAGCTGCGCCACTGGCAGCAGAAGCATTTGTCTGCGCACCAGCTGCCGCCTGCGATAGGTTTCCGCCGGTCTGTGCAGCAGATCCTGTCTGCGCAGCAGCTCCTGTCTGCGCAGCAGCTCCTGTTTGTGCAGCAGCTCCTGTCTGTGCAGCAGATCCTGTCTGCGCAGCAGCTCCTGTTTGCGCAGCAGCTCCTGTCTGCGCAGCAGCTCCTGTCTGCGCAGCAGCTCCTGTCTGTGCAGCAGTTCCTGTTTGTGCAGCATTCCCTGTGTGAGTAACAGCACCGGTCTGTGCGGCACCTCCAGCTGCAACCTGTGCGAGGTTGCCTCCAGTTTGACTTCCTGTAGGATTGGCGGCACCCGCATTTGCAGCGGTCTGAGTGCCTTGGTTCGCTTGCCCCGCACCTGAACCGGCAGATGCTGCAGGCTGAGCTTGATTAGCAGCGCCTCCCGCTGCGACCTGAGACAAATTACCGCTGCCGGCATTTTGGCCTTGAGCAGCCTGTCCGGCATTCACCTGTCCTTGCGCAACCTGCGCTGTGCCTTGGGAACCTTGCTGTGCGCCCTGGACAGATTGACCTGCAGGGCTCACTGCGTTCACTTGCCCCGTTGCTGCCACTTGTGACAAATTACCGCCAGGCTGCTGTGCCGTCTGCGCTCCAGCAGGCGGTTGACCTGCGGTCTGCTGTCCAGCAGTTTGTTGCCCTCCCGGAGGCTGACTGCCTACTGCAGGAGGGTTACCTGCTGGGGGCTGATTCCCGACCTGTTGTTGCTGTCCTGCGACTGCGCCCGCGTTCACGGCACCGGCAGTGCCAGTAGCAGCTGCCTGAGGGAGATTGCCAGAGGCAGGTTGAGCGGCGGTTGCTGCCCCAGCCTGCGGTTGAGCCGCACCAGTATTCTGTGCTGGGTTGGGCGCCGCAGGATTCGGACCTGGCGCTGGTGCTGGCGCTGGTGCTGGTGCTGGCGCTGGTGCTGGTGCCGGTGCTGGTGCCGGTGTTGGCGTCGAATTTGGATTCGTATTATTAGGAACGGCTCCAGTTTTCGAAGCATCAGTTACAACACGAGATGGATCTGTTGTGGTAGGAGTGCCCGTGGTGGTACGCGGCAATTCAGGCACAACAACTCTGCTTGAGTCAGTATTTGTTGTCGGCCGTGCATCGACCACTGCCGGTCGCGCTGCTTCGGTAGCGATAGCTCTGGCAGCGGCACTATCAGGTGGGGCTGGCTTAGTTGCTTCAACTGGAGGCTTATAAACTTCAGTTGGAGGCGGCATCTTGATTGGCTCTGGAGCTGCAACCTTACCGGATTCGGGAGTCGCTGGTGCTTTCGCCAGTTCACTTCCCGGCTTAACACCGGTGTCTACAACAATAGGTTTACTTGGTTCAGCTGTTGGAGCGACCTTGCCGAGATCACTTGTAGGCGTTGCAGTCTTAGCAGGATCAGCGCCGGCCGCAGGCTTGGTCTCCGGCACAGGAGCAGGTTTGGCAGTCTCGACCGGTGCGGCAGCGACCTTCTCTTTAACGATAGCATTCTGCAATGCTTGCTGAGCGGCTAGCTGCGCCGCCTGTTGAGCGGCAGCATTATCAACGGTTGACTTAACCGGCTCCGCTGACTTAACTGGTTCGGGAGCCTTAACCGTTTCGGCAGTCTTGGGTACTTCTGGAGCCTTAGCCGGGTCTACCTTCAACGGATCCTGCTTCGCTTGGGTTGGGTCGACCGCCACAGGAGGTATTTTTGAAGGGTCTGACTTGGCAGCTTCTGCCTGCTTAGCCAGCTCGGCAGCTTTCTGCTGCTCGACGGCGCGAGCTTGCTCGGCAGCCTTTTGTTGCTCAACCGCACGAGCTTGTTCAGCTGCTCTCTGCTGTTCAGCACGCTGTGCCGCAAGCTTGTTGCCTTCGGCAGCTGCTAGAGCCGCAGCAGCAGCCGCGGCGGCAGCTGCCGTAGTCGCGGCATCGGCTGCTGGTCGAGGAGCCTCAACTACCTTATTACCATTGCCATCGAAGCGCTCGACTGTACCTGTCTTGGTATCAGTAACAACCTTAGAATTGTCTGCATTGGTTTGGGTTGTTATTCCTGTATTTCTGTTCTCTTCAATCTTGACGCCTGTCTGTTTGTCGATTGTTGTTACGACATTCTTAGCTGCATCCTCAATCTTGATTGTTGTAGCAGTCTCGGTCTTGATAGTCTGATTTGCGAAGTCTTTAGTGACAGTGGTGCCATTAAGCATGTGGGTTGTTTCGACATTAGCAGTCTTGTCCATGACGACAATATTGCCCTGCTTGTCAAAACCGATAGACTGTCCTGCCTCAACTTTGATGTCTCGCGCTGGCATTCCAGCTTGCTCAGGCATCTTGATCATGGCTGAGCCGTCGGCGTTGTAAATCACTTCACCCTTGCTAACGCCGTTTC
Organism: Obscuribacter phosphatis (SeqCode); assembly: GCA_017303615.1. Taxonomy (GTDB): domain Bacteria; phylum Cyanobacteriota; class Vampirovibrionia; order Obscuribacterales; family Obscuribacteraceae; genus Obscuribacter; species Obscuribacter phosphatis_A. Next base: position 168,861 of record JAFLCK010000007.1, on the reverse strand, counting down.
CATCTGTGATTGATGTCTTGCCATTAGCAGTAGTGAGCACAGAGGTCACATCACCGTGGCTGTCAAAGTTGCGAAGAACGGAAATCGTTCCGTCTGCAGATACAGTTCTCTGGCTAACCAGACTATTACCTTGCCACGAGTACTCGACTTTATTGCCATTCTCGCCGATGTATTGAATGACTTTTCCATCTTTGCTGTAGGTCTCGCTGCTTCCATCTGTGTGTAGATTGGTACGCGAACCGTCAGCATGGGTAATGACAGGCAAACCAGACTTAGCATCGACCGTGATGCTATCACCGGCCCCGTTCATCTTGACCGACAAGCCAGTATTTACTCGGTCAACAGACGTATATTCGCCGTTGGGTCCAACTTGATAAACAAAGCCCTTACCGTCGGCATCGAGCTTACTCAATACACGTCCATTGGAATCGGTCGTAATAGTGCCGCCCTTATCGTCATAGGCAACTCTGCTAACCACATTGCCGCTAGAGTCTAGGTTTGTTATCACAGGCAACTTAGAATTGGCATCGACAGCTATAGGACCGTTAACTGACTCAAATGTTTTGCCACCATCTTTGCTGATTTGCATAGCGCTAACATTTGGAGGCACGCCATCATACTTATAAAGAACGTTGCTGTCGGTTCTATAGAGTCCACCAACAACTTCACCTTTATCATTCTGAATAGGTCGATAGGCTTCGCCAGTATTGCGCGCATACAGATACTCACCACCGGCGGTGCTTATGGTGCCTTCCCATACTCTTTGCGCTTCTTTCGGAAGGTCAACTGTCTTGGTATTATCAGTAGGCGAAATAGCGGCTATCTGCCTCCACTGAGTGTCACCAGTGATAGGATCGCGAAGTGAACCTTCGACGTGAGCCCAAACCCCTTCTCGGTTCTTGATTTGAACAAGCTGTCCGGCCTCGTCATACTTAAATTCGTACTTAAAGCCGTCGGTCTTGTCTAAAATCGACTCCAGACGTCCGTCGGTGTTGAAGCTCTTGTCTTGATTCTTGATGTAATCGGTTACAACATAAGAGCCATCTGCCTTATAAAGAGCGCTGATACCACTAAGGGTGCTGTATTCGATACTACCATCAGCATTCGCTTTCGCCGCCGAAATCTGTTCGGTGCTGCCATCAGACTTGGTGCGAACATAAGAGCCATCAGCATTCCGGGCAATAGTGCTACCGTCTGATAGCCTCGCCGAAATTATATTGCCATTAGCATCGAGAACAGCTTCCATCTTATTGCTGCTTACTCGTTCCGAGACAAAATTACCATTTATGTCATAAACCGCTTCGGTTTTGACTCCATCTTTGACTTCACTAAACTTGTGGCCAAAGTCTTTCTGCAGAGTCTCAGAAACATTCTGAGCCCGATATAAGACAAGCTCTCCAGTAGCTTTATCGTATACCGCGTATGGTGGCTGGGCATTCTTATCTGCAGCGTCGACAAGCTTGAATGACTCGGTCTGCCCATCAGGCAGCTTCATGTTTACACTGCGGGTGCCATCAGGGTTATACTCAACTTTGACTTCCCCAGCTGGCCCAACCTGCGAAGTCAGCATGTTGTCAGACGAATACCAGCGGTAATTCTTGGCGTCGGCGGTAAATTCACCGCGGGTGCCATTATCCAGCTGAACAATCGAAGAGCCATCAGGTTTAGTTATGTTGACAAAGCCACGCTCGTCGCGTTCTAGGTTGTAGCCGCTCTTACCGTTGTGATCTACATAGATAAATTTCTCTGGATTGGAGGGATCTTGAACCCTCTTTATATCGCCGATATAGTCGCTGCTGATGCGAGCGACCTTTCCATCTTTGTCATACTCGGTGACAAGGTGACCGGCCGCATCATTCATGACGACGCGTGAACCGTCCATCCTCAGTGTCTGCCTGATTCCATCAAGCGACTCGTAGGTAAAGTTACCGCTCTCACCGTCAAAAGAAGCGCCTTTCAGCTTCTCAACAGTATTGCTCTTAGTATCGAGACGGCTCCACTCTCCGGTGCTGGTGTCTTTGGTGAACTGCTCTGAACCGCGCAAATATCCAATCAGTTCGCCATTGCTGTCGAAACTGCGAGAAGAAATCACCTTACCATCAGCCAGCTCAGCTCGGGTGTAAGCACCATTTCTCGCATAAGTATCTGATGTATTGTCTAGATTTCTAGCGGTGAAAGAACCGGTTGTCTTATCATAGGACAGACCTTCAATCGCCATATTGTTTCGACTCCAGACATTGGAAGTGGAATCGAAGGAATAGACATCAGCACCTCGTACTATCTGAGTCGGATTACCTTCAGAATTAAGATTGACAGTCTGATGGACGCCGTTTGCTGAAGTGGAAGTAATAACGCTCTCACCGTTGGCAAAGGTTGTAATGCGCGTGCCATCGGGTTCTACCTTTATACTTTCGCCGGCTTTCTCTATGGCAAGATTGCCGCTCATATCTAAAGCGAGCTTGTCTAGTTTCTGCCCATCAGCACTTTGCCAGATTTTCGTCCCTGGTTCATTAGGGTCATCTACTTGGCTATATACGGTACCGCCATCGGTGACCGATACCAAATTGCCATTTTTATCAAATTTACCCGAATAGCCACCAATAGCGCTGGTCAGAACCTTATCAGTACCCTCACCAAACCGCAGGCTGGTTGCTGATGTGACAGACACATCTACAAATCGGCTTCTGGCGTCAAAAGATACGTTTTGATAGACCTTACCGTCAGCATCCTTCCAATTTTTGGCTGCCTCGTCGTAAGTAAAAGTACTACCCGAAATGCTCACAGACCGGAGCGAACCATCGGCCTTATAGCTTGCAGTGGTTGCCCCAGACCCACTATCAGGATAAGTCAGAGTGTAATCGCCGCTGCGCTCTCTTGTCTCCAGCTTACCATCGAGATGCTGCAGCTTAAGTGTGCCCTTCTCAGAGTCCACAGAAATATCTTTATAGACCTTACCATCGGTGGATACCCACTGCCCATCAGCATTCTTCTTAAAGTTAGGCGGCACCTCGGTAAACTTGCCGGTGCTCGAATCACCAAAAGCCCAATTGTAGGCACTTGAAGCGGCGCCAGTCACCGTATCGTAGGCAGAAGAAGCTCCATCTTTTACCGATTGCCAGAGACTTTGACCCGCTTTGTCGGCATTAGCTTGGTCTACAGCAGCTGCGGTGACAGCCTCTTTCGATGGCGCAGAGCCGTCTGTAGCGATGACTGGATTTACTTTGGTCTGCACAGGTTTGGCAGCGTCGCCAGACACCATCTGCCGCTGTAAGGCGATTCTGTCCAGAAGATTTCCAGGTCTGGTCTGGGCTGCATCTATGCCAGCTGAGTTGCCAGAGACCGGTTTAACATCTACTGGAACAATCAGTTTACCGCTGCTGTCGTAGCGATCGACTTTGCCATTTGCAGCTGTGACTGTGCGACTACCATCAGTTGCAATAACAATCTTATTACCGGCAGCATCAGTAGAACTGACTTTTCCTGATTTATCAACGATTGCGTCACTACCCACTGCAATCTGAGTGCCGTTTGCAGCTTTGACGACGCGATTGCCATCGCTGTTCGTTGTAACGTCCAGCTTGGCGCCGCTGCCGTTGCTCACACTGAAATTGTCGCCCTTGCGTTCTACAACAGTCGTATCTGAGCCACTATAAAATTCCTGCCTAATGCTACCGTCGGCCCTAGCCAAAGTGCTTTCAATGCGTCGCCCATTTTCGTATTTGAAGTTCTTGACCGAACCATCTGCACCAACTTGAGAGAGCAACAAACCATTGGCGCTAGAAGTTTGGTAACCGCCCACGGTATCGTATTTAGTGACAGATTTATCACCATGGGTGATGATAGGCATGCCGGTCTTAGAGTCAACCGTTATCTTCTCGCCGTCTTTATTTAGTCTTGTATCGACAATACCGCCCCGGACGGTCATGACACTTGTATACTCACCTTTCTCATTCAAGCTATAGGTGACGCCATTACCAGAGGAATCAAGCTTGCTTAGCACCCGCTTGTCACCATCAGTGGTGGTAGTATTACCGCGGTCATCATAACTAACCTTGGTCAATATTTTGCCGTCAGTGCCGCGGGTGACTATAGAAGGCAGCTTGGAACCAGACTCCTGCACGACTTCGCCCGGAACGGTCTCGAATGTCTTGCCACCGTCTCTACTTATCGATAAGCCCTTAATATTGGGCGACACCCCATCATATTTATATTGCACACCGTTGCTACCAATATAGCGAGAGCCAATTTCTTCACCGGCAGCGTTTTGCTCAGGGCGCAGGTTGTCGCCCGTTTTTCTAGAGAAAGTGTATTCATTGCCTTCAGTACTGATCGAACCTTCCCAAACAAGACGGCTTTTCTCGGGAACCTCTTTAGTCTCGAAAGGCGGGGTTTTTGATATCTCAGAAACTCTTTCCCACTTCGCATCACCGGTTACCGGGTCTCTAGAGCTTCCGTCAACTACACGCCACTGTCCAGCACGGTTAGTCACTTCAGAAAGCTGTCCGTCATTGCCATATTTGAACTGATAGACAAACCCGTCCTTGCTATCGGTCATGGAAACCATTCGACCGTCGGCATCAATATCTTTCGTTACGCCACGGAATCGATCTTCAATCTTAGAAGATCCATCTAGATCAACTCGATGAACTTCACTGCCCGAAGTGTACTCAATACCACCGTCGGAATTGGTACGAACATCAAGAACATACTCGCTTTGTCCTTGCCTATCGGTGCGAACATATGCACTGGAACCATCAGGGCTATCGTATTTGTCTATGCGACTCCCGTCAGGTAACTCCGCACCAACTATGCCACCACTAGAATCAAGTTTATAGCTTACTTTATTGCCATTTACCTGGTCATAAAGGTAGCCGCCATCGCGACCATAAACGGTCTCAGGCTCTCTACTATCGATAGAATCGGCGAAGCGACGGGTAAAGTCACTCTGCAGTGTTTCAGTAACCCCATTTCCTCTATGCAGAACAAGGTCGCCGCTTTCTTTATCGTATGTAGCATAGGGAGGCAGACCAGACTGATCATCCTTGACCAACTGAAACGTCTCAGTTTCTCCAGTCATAGAAAACCGCACCACACTCTGCGAGCCATCGGCAGCGGTTTCAACCTTTAGATAATCAGAATAACTAGATTGATCTACGAATGAGTTATCGGCCCCGTACCACCGGGTGGCGCTATTGTCTGCTGCCGACTCAGATCTTGTGCCGTTGGTAGTCTGCATGATCTTATCGCCGTTCGGCTTGACTATGCTGACATTGCCGAACTCATTTTGACTGACGCTATAGCCGCCAAGATTTTGCTCATCGACAAAGGTGCTGGCTTTATCGCCAACTTGCACCTTATGCAAATAACCAACATGATCACTACTAAAGCCAGTCAATTCACCGCTCGCTGAATACTCATAACGCAAGTTACCTGTAGACTCAGGTCCTTGCACCACTCTGTCGCCATTGGCTTTGAGAGTTTCCTTGCTGCCGTCTTTGAGGTCAAAGGTGAATTCTTTCGAGCGAGAATCATAACTTGCACCGGCCAAGATATCGGTCTTGCCGGTGGCGGCATCATAACGAGACCAGACTCCAGACTTTTCATCTTTGATGAAACTCTGATCGCCGCGAACATAAGCAGTCAAGTTTCCGTTAGCATCAAAATCTGCCTTGGCGGTAACTTTGCCGTCGGCAATTTCAGCATGGCTAGACTTACCGTCTTTGCCGTAGGTATTGCGACTGCCATCAAGATTATCGAGAGTAAAAGTGCCCTTGCTTGCATCATAACTGGCACCATTGAACGGCTCGCCATTTTTAAGCCAGCTATTGGTTGCCGGCACAAAACGATAACTATCACCATTCAATGTTATTGAAGACAAAGAACCATCGGCGTTATTAACGACCTTAAGACCTTGTTCTGCACCATCCAAGCCCGTAGACGGTGCACGACCGACCGGCTCTGATGGAGCGAAATTGAGATCGTTGCCCGTCTGGCTTAGAGGAGGCAGTTCGGCGAGACCTTCCCCCGACGAAACAGGAGCCGCTTCAGCCGACATTGGGGGCATTTCTACAGTCAAACCATCGCGGGAAACGGCAGTAGGACGGCTAACCGGCAAGGAGCCGTCGCCCCCCTGGGCAGGCGGCTTGGCGGCGGAGACAGAGGCATCTACGCCCTTACCAACTTGAGAAGGAGGCTGACCAGGGACGACTGTATCGCCAATTTTGACCGAATAACCGTCTGATGAAGAACCGTTCTGAGGCTTGGCAGCATCGCCAGACTTATTAGCTTCGCCGGATTTATTGGCTTCGCTAGATTTATTAGCTTCGCCAGACTTATTGGCTTCGCCGGATTTATTAGACTCACCAGACTTTGTGGCCGTGTTGTCTTTGCCTGAGTTATCACCTTGTTTAGAGACGGCGGCCGAATCGGGCGAAGCAACTGCGTTAGCCCAAGCCAGCATGTCTTGGTCATCGACAGTCGCCTTATCTTTCTCGGCATCGTCTTTTTGGCTGGGCTTGATTTTGTCTAGAGAAATCGGCGGGGCGCCGACTTTCGAAGAGGCGGAAGAACCACCATATTTCGATTCGATGTCCTTAAAGCGGGGGTCGCTCGAAACCGGCGGAACAAAAAGTGTGTCGTCTGAAATCTTCTTCTCGGTAGTCGGGACGCCCTGCGTCTTCTCAACCGCCGGCACATTCTGAGCTTGCCCGGGTTTGGCTACAACTTCCTCTGCCATGGCAGCAGAAGCTTTGTCTTTACCTGCTTCAGCTGCCTTTTCAGCGGGCTGATCGGTGTTTTTCTTCTTTTCTGTATCGTCTGCCAAAACTGACACTCCGGCGAATATCGAGCAGGTGGACCTACTCACTCTAAGCTCTGACCGGACGGCCTTGAAAGAAAATTGGCTAAAGAATGCGGACTAGTAAATTGACGCCAGTTTTCCGGGTTATCCGGCCCAACCGGTCTCCCGGTTTAGAACTATATAATATATGCTTTTCAAGCCCATAAATACTGTTAGCCACACAACAAATTTTGCCTCGGAGGCAGCCGAAGCCAAGCGAAAGCCCAGATTTAACATTAAACCTAGTGGGGCGGCTGAGTTTGCGGCGCCTGAGTCTGAGGAGGTGGATTCTGGGGCGGTTGAGCCTGCAGCATAGAGAGAAAGGCTCGGCAATATTGCAGCCACTTAGTAGCCAGATCATTATCAGCCAGTTCAGATACAGTGGACGGCGGCAGGTCAATTCGCACCGACTTACGTTTTCCTCCAGGCATATATTCATGCCTTACCGAGTTCTGAGCAAAGACTTCATAGAAGATCACCGGGTACCAAACACCAGAGATCAGCATCTCAAGTTGCTCCCGATAGACACCGATGGAAGGGTCCCAGCGCATACAAGACTTGACTATGCGCACTCCAGGACGAACCTCCCACATCAAACGGTCGCCAGCCACAACCGGGGGACGACTGAAGACCTCGAGCCCGGTTGGTAGTGGCTCCGTATCAGGCGCAGTTTGCGGAGCCTGTTGATTGGTCACCGATACAGAGGTGCCAACATTTGTAGTTGGATTTGTATTCACAGGTGCATTAGAAGCGCGAGAAAGCGCTTCAGCTGTCGGCACCACTGCCGGCGATGGCACTGCAGGCGGCACTGCGTTAGGCATCACGGGTGGCACCGCATTAGACACCACTGGCGATGGTGCTGGTGCCACCACAGGCTGTGCCATTTGCGACGGTATCTGCGGCTCCTGCGATACTACAGGCGCTACCATATCAACATTTGCAGCAGGTGAAACGGCAGGTATTGGCATGGTCTCATCTTGGCTGGCCAAGGTTTGTAAGTTGACTCCGGCAGCGTTATAGCCAAAGACTGGAAGCGGCTTGGTCAAGTCACCCTGAGAACCCGAAACAACGGCTTGAGAGCCTTCAACCGATTGAAGCGGCTGAATCGGAGGCTGCGCTTGCGGAGTTTGAGCATGCGGAGCTTGCTCTATGCTGTCATCGTCAAGCTCATCTTCATCTATGTCATCTTCATCTATGTCATCTTCATCTGGTTCAGGCTCGGCGGCGCCCTCTTCGCGACGCATCTGCTCTGCGTAGACTGCAGCTGCCGCCCTAGCAGCCTCTTGCAAACGAGCAGCCTCTATCTCAATGCTCTCTTCAGGTGAGCTTGAATCTTCCTCACCCGGTAGATGCTCCGGTAAGTCTTCGAACTCTTTTTGCGCCTCCCGATATTCGGCAATTTCTTGGGGAGTCGGCAAGTTGAGAACCATACCGCGCTTTAAGACAGTGCGAGGCTTACCATCATCATCAGAGTCATCAGAAATCTCGTTTAGAGAAGCTAGCAGCGGCCACAAGGAGCTATCCTTTAATGCCGGATGCTTGGCGGCGACGCCATCGAGACTGTCACCTAGACGAACTATATATCTGATGCGTCCGGTGTCTACTGTGCGACTTGAAATAGGACCAAGTATCTTCTCGATATTTGCTCTTCTTACCTGGCTTTTAGCCACGGCGGCACCGAGCATACTGGCATGGGCGGCTGACTCAGACTTTCCATCCCAGTTTGTGCCAAAGCGCCCACTCAGCTCTTCTTCAACTGTAAGGTTGCTACTAGACTGTTCGCTGCGTGCACTTGTTGCATTAGAGCGTCCGCCGGCATAGAGCCTTGAACGATACTCACGAATATCTAGCTCGGAAGGCAGCCAAATAGAAGTGCCAGGTCTAGGATCTACGGTCTGCTTGCCTCTCTCGGTACGAACCGGCAGCATATGTTTGTTGATCTCATAGATCAAAGCGTGCAAGCGCACATCTCTCAATTGTTTTTTGGCAATAGATTCAAGAGTGTCTTTTTCTTTGACTAGATACTTACGGCGCTTGTCCTCGCCTTTTTTCTTCGCGTCTTCAACCAAAAGTTGTCTATCCTTCTCCGCCTGTTCCTGCTGCTTCTTCTGATTCATCATGGCAGCGAGCATTGCCGCCCTGGCATTATTTTGCTTCTCGTCCTCTAGCTTATCTTCCTCGCTTTCTTTCTTTTTACCCTCAAGCTTGTCCTTAAGGCCAAGCATTGTTTCATCTTTATCACTCAGCTGACCGTCTTTTGTCTTAGCATCAGAGTCTTTAGTCCAAGAATCGCCACCGTCCTCAGGTTGGGCTAAATCTATACGGTGAGACGAAGCAAAATCGTCTCGACTGGAAAGGGAGGAATGATCGATTCGACTTTCAGCTTTGGCGACGCCATCTCGGCTCTCAGCCTTCTCGACTTTATTACCTTCCAATTTGGCAGTTTCGGTTTTCTCAGCCTTAATAGGCTCAGCCTTCACTGCTTCAGGTTTATCAGCTTTCTGAAGCTCGGGCTTAGCATCTTGCTTGGCGATGTCTGACTTAATCTGCCCACTCTCAGCTTTGCCTAGATCAACTTTGCTTAAATCGGCTCTCCCTAGATCCGATTTAAGTGCATCAGCTTTGCCTTCCAGCTTGGCTTGGGCATCAGCACCAGTGCCGGCAGTCTTATCGGTGATGGCTGTTTTCCCTTGTTGACTGCTTAATTCAAAACCAAGTGCGGCGGCACTAGTTGTCGCCTTTCCGGCAGCAGCAGCATCGACAGCCTTGAGATCACCGATGCCGGCGGCAGTCTTCAACCCGGCTTCGCCCACGCCCCCTTTGGCAGACTCTCCCAAAGGCGCAGTCTTGCTATCTACTTGGCTCTTAACTAAAGCTTCCACAGCCTTTATATCAAGGCTAGCAAGGGTCTTCGCATCCAGAGGCGGAAGCAGTTTCCCGTCTGTCGACTTCATTCCCTCGGGGGCAAGCATGGGCTTACCATCAGGACCTAGCACTAGACCTAGCTTGTTTTGGGCCAGTAGGTTGGAAAACTCCTTGATGTCCAAGCGCCCATCTTTTCCAATCAAATTGGGACAGTCGCCGCCACCTTTCTCTGCCGCTTTCATAGTCTGGCTAAGGTCTTTCAGACGAGCGACAAACTGCTCTTCTTGGGGGGTCAGTCTAGGCGGTTGTTGGGCATCGGTTTTCGGCATCTGCCCACGCTCCAAACCGCGAGGATCGACGCCATCAGGGCGACTTTCTCGCCCGTCTTGTCTGCCGTCTGGTCTGCCATCAGGTCTTCCGTCCGGTCTAAGTTCTGTGCCTCTTTGAGTTTGAGCCGCTTCCATGGCACGCATGTTCTGCGCCATCTGCTGAGGCGTCAAGTTTGTGCCGGCAGAAAAATCTTTAGCTTCTCGTTCGCGCCCATCGCGCTCACCTCGCCCTTCTCTTTCACCTCTAGTGCCAGAGCCAGGATCATTTGGTCTAGGTCCACCCTGGTTATCACCGCGGTTTGACACTTCAATGGGGCGCACCACCGGTTCAGCGGAGCGAGGCACAGCGTCGGGCGTCTTAGGGGGCTGATCTGGTCGGCCTTCAACTCTGGGTTCTACTCTCGGCTCTACTCTGGGTTCAGTTTTTGCTGGTTCTACTCTGGGCTCTACTCTGGGCTCTAGCCTGGGCTCAGTTTTCGCTTCTGACCTTGGACCGTCCGCCCTAAGGCTTTCATTGCCTTTAACAATAGCCGCTTGCACACCGGCGTTTATGGTGCGCGATTCAGTCGGAGCTAGTCCCAAATCTTTAGCGATGGCAGCGTCACGCCTTGCCTCGCGAGCCTGGATTTCACCGAGATTGCGAGATGCAAGATCTCTTTGGACCAAATCAATCTGAGCCTGGTTAAGGACCGGAGCGCCACTGTTAGTCTTTATTTCAGGAGTCGGTACCACCCTATTCTCAGGAACAGTAACAGGTCTAGCGCTGGCATCAACTACCGGAGCAGCTTTTGATTCAGATACTGGTGGCGCTTTCACCTCGGCACCCACAACCACCGATCTGGTATCGCTGGAAGGAGGTGCTTTACCATCTGAAGAAGCGGGAATACGAGGCTCGACAATACGCACTTCATTGGGATTGACCTGACTCAAAGACCTGGCCATTATTGAAGAAGCCGAAGGTGCGACATCAAGCGAAGTCACGGGTCGCGCCGCAGCCTGGTCAGCCGGTTTTGAGGCTGTGTCTCCCGAGCGCGGCGCGGAGTCGTTCGGAGATCGAGCCGGCACAAATGCACCGTTTGCATCTTTGACAAAACTACCGGTTGGTGTGACATAGGTCTCGGTTGTTCCCTTAGTGACCACAGATGCCCTTACCGGGTCTCCACCCACCGATATTGTCTGCTGCCTGATTGTGCCTACGGCGTTCAAATCAGAGGCGACGACTCTGGCGACGTTATTGCCTTCGGCGGCCGAGGGAGGCAGCCTGAAAAGTGCAGTATCAGCCTGGAACTTACTGACGCTGTCGGGCGTGGTGGCAGGAGCTTCGGTGCCCTTATCGCTGGCTCTCGCCGCGGTGGGAGGCTCGACGAAAATAGGCGTATCGATTTTATTTGCTTGGTTTTGACCGGCGGCAGGCGCAGCCGTATCGCCAACATTGCTCTTGTCGTTTGTACCGGCCATTAAGCCCCCTCAATCTCAATAAAGCAAAGAAATCGCCCGAATCTAATAGTAATTTGCCAAACAATAATAATATGAAACGCCGAACCGGTTGTCAACAGAACAAGCGCCCACCATTTCACTGTTTCACCCATTTTGTCGGCAAGCGATGGAAAAAACGCCGATTTAATCTTGACAACTGTCCAGGACGGCAAACTCCGGTATAGAAACGACCGTGATGCATGCATCCGATTTTCTAAAAGGCTTTGGACGAGGACGACCACCAATATGCGGCAAACTCATGAAAGATCTAGCCCGTCACTAAACGGCAGACTATTCCACGAAATAGAAGCAGGCGAGAGCCTGGCTTCCCTAGCCATGAAAAGACTAGGAGATACTCGTTTCGCTCGCCTAATTTTCACTATCAATCGCGGCGAGATACCGGTGCGATGCGATGGTTTCAACACCTACGCCTATATATATCCGGGTCAAAAGATCTTGTTGCCCACAGCCGAAGAGGCATCAGTTTATAAGAAGAACTTCCTCACCGAATCAGCCCGCAATAAATTCGATCTGGCGCACTATGCCAGACCGGCGATGCCTTCAGACAGCATCCCTGTAAGTTTCAAGAACTTGAAGGATGAAACGAAAATTGCTGAGAAATACAACTCCTTCCAGGTCATAGACTGGGGTACGCCCCACAGTGATGTCGGCAACAGTGCGGCGACGGCTGCTCTAAACTGGCAAGACAGCAATGAAAGTGCAAGCCAAACACAAGAACTAGAGCCGGCGGAAGCAGAAGAAGAGAAAGAAAGGGATGAAGCTTTCGACATGGCTCCTCCGGCGCAAGAAAGTCCAAGAATTATGAAGCCTTGGCCGCAAGCCGGACAATCATACACTCGCCTGCTGGCACTCAAAACCGATGAACAAGACTTGCTCTACGGTCAGGGCAATCTAGAGATCACCACCCTATCGCATTATTGCAGAGTGATGAAATTCGAGTCTCTGTCTGAAGAAAGTGAAGTCCTGATCAAACTGCAGGTTTTCGACAATCGCCGTTGGCAAACAATCTCTTCCTATACCATCAAGAAAGACCAGACAATGCGCATTTCGCATTATGCCGACGGCACCGCCGATAGAGTCAGTATGGAAATTCCAACCAGCATCGCCCGCGAAATTTCGCTTGGTGATTTCACAAAAAATTGGAAGAACTACACGAAGGTATATTTCAATCACAAGGAAAATTCCAGACTGCAGCAAGCTTTCGGTAATTCAACCGACAACTTCAGACAAGCGGTCTAGGTCTAGTTCGAACTGCGCAATAGTTAGCTTATCTTCTCATCTTCACCGGTAGTTTCGACGTTCTGTTTAGCCTGTTCTTCGGTCTGTTTATCGGCATTGAGAGAAGCCAGTATCTCTGGTTCAAAGAAGACGCCCGGAGGATTAAGTTCATGGATTGAACCTTGGGCATTAGAGAGATTGAGAATCTTGGAAAGATTTTCAATCACTTCGGGCAGCATAATTCGACCCATGCACTCGCCTGGAGAACTCGACCCGGTCAAGGTACAGTATTTGGCGCCGATGCACTGGCACGATGAACTTTGATCGAGCACTAAGTTGAAATAACCATAGGGTCCACTTCTGGCTGGATAGGTTGGTCCATATAGACCAATCACCGGAGTTCCGACCGATACAGCTATATGAGCCGGTCCAGTGTCGCCAGATACTACGGCGTCGCAGCATTTTAAAATGGCGGCGGTTTCATCCAGCTTAAGCTGACCACAAAAATTGAGGCAGCGATTATCGACCTCGGCATTAATTTTCTGAGCCAGTTCAAAATCATCACTACCACCAATAAGAACTGGCTGATGACTGCCTATAGACAAGAGATGCCTGATTAGATATATCCATCCATCGGCTATCCAGCCACGATGGGGACGATGAGCCCCGACACCAGGGACGATACCGACCATGGGGCGCATTTCTAATTTACTGGTTTCCACCAACTGCGGTACTAATTGCTCGGCAATAGCATCAGGAAAAATTGTAGGGAAGAGCTTATCGGGAACTTCCTTACATATTGGCATGACCGTATCAAGGAAGTTACCAACGGCATGCTGCTGGTCGGGACTGCCGGTTTCCTTCTTTTCGTACCGCAATGTCTTGATACCGGTAAAGAGAGGCATCGTCAGACCTCGGTTTGAATTTGAAAGATCAACGAATAAATCAGGCTTGTGACTGGTCAAGATCTTGCGCTGCTGGAAAAAACTCAAATTCTTATCAAAATCTATGAATTCATCTATATGTGGACACAAGCCAAGCAAAAGCGGTCGCAGACTGGGATGTGACCAATAGGATATTTTTGCACCGGGAAAATTATATTTCAAAGTAGACGCAACAGGGGTGGCCAGCACCGCATCACCGATAGCGGCTGGATGGAATATCACTATATTGGAAATCGATTGCATATACCTTGATTCACTAGACTTATTAGGAATTTGACTTATCATTATCTATGATGAATCACGAAACTTATTATGTATTAGGTTGGCCCCAGCCATCCGGAAAAATTGCAATCCTCTGTCGATCCAGAGGAAACAATCCCGGACCGGCTTACTGCTGGTCGAAGCGCGAAGCGATTCAGCTGCGTACCAGGTTGGCTAATGATAAGCGCGGCGAGCAAAATCCCTCGGCGCGTAGAATCATAAGACAGCTTCTAGTGTATCGGTATCTTTCCAATCATCCGCTGCCTTGGCGCAACGGTGACCTTTGGGTCTATTGCGACCCGGGTTATCTTGAGCCAATGGAAGCTGGATTTGCACCGGCATACTAGACTTGAGCCAGGCAAGCCAACAGCTAAACTTCCGCTAATTTTGGCGGACGAGTTTTTGTGCTTATGTTTGTTTCGTCTAATATCTGCAAGTCTTCTTTATATTAGTGTTTTAAGGTCGGTCTCTTAGTCCGACCTTAACCGGCGCTTTGCTATAACCGAAATATATAGAATCGGGTCAAGTATCATCTCAAATTTATGAATATAGAAACCGTCATCGCAGTGCTCGCTATCTTGCTTGCACTTGGCTTTGATTTTGTAAACGGCTTTCACGACACAGCCAATGCCGTCGCCACAGTAATTTATACAAAAGCCCTAAAGCCGGGCGTGGCAATCTTTATGAGCGGTGTACTCAACTTCTTGGGAGCCCTTTTGGTGGGCACCGCCGTAGCCCAAGTAATTACCAAAATTATTCCGGAAGGAACAGTGACACTACCCATGGTTGTAGCCGTACTCTTGGCGGCTGTAATCTGGAACCTGATTACCTGGTGGAAAGGTATTCCAGTATCTTCCTCACACTGTTTGATTGGCAGCCTTTTTGGCGCCGGTGTCACCGCCGCCGGTATGGGCGGTGTAGAGTGGCACAAACTGCAAGAAGTCTTACTAGCCCTTCTAATTTCGCCCCTGATCGGCTTTACGGCTGGAGCCTTTACCACCTGGCTGGCGCTCAAGCTTTCAAAAGAGAAAGAGAAAGACTTATCCAAGACCACTGATCACAACCCAATAATGCGCTTGCTGCACATCTTCTCTTCGGCCTCAGTTAGCTTCAGCCATGGCAGCAACGATGGTCAAAAGACCATGGGTATCATTGCCTTGATACTGGCAACGCACTTTTCGCAATATGGCTACACCGCCAAAGTAGTTCCTTTCTGGGTAATGTTCTCGGCCGCCTCGGCTATCGCCCTGGGAACAGTCATAGGCGGCTGGCGGGTAATTCGCACTGTCGGCACCAAGATAAGTCGTGAAAAACTAAGCCACTCCCAAGGTTTTGGCGCCTCAATGAGTACAGCTTTGATTATCCTCATCGCTTCGCACTACGGGGCACCGATAAGCACCACCCACACTCTCAGCTCGGCAGTGGCCGGCGGCACTATCCCGGTGCACGGCAAAGAGAATCTCAACCCGAAAACTATGAAACTCATATTGCTAGCCTGGGTGCTAACATTACCAGTAGCGGCGACTCTTGCATCAGTCTGCTATCTCATTCTCAAATTTATTTGGCATGCCTGAGGTGTCTATGAAGTATGTAGTCGCATTCAGCTCTCCTAAAAGAAGCTCAAAAACAATCGAAACAGCTGTCAGCCAAGCGCGCAGCACCGATGCCGAAATCGTGCTTGTCAGGCTCATTCCAGACCCGGGCAAGGTGGGTATTGTTGCTCAGTTGATATCGAGCGATCGCCCTCTCGACAAAGCGCGCATGCAGATAGATCAATGCGTGGAAGAATTGAAAGCAAGAGGTATCAAGGCCTCGGGCATCGTAAAAATGGGAGAAGTGGCGCAAGGCATCATCGACACCGCCAGAGAGTTGGGCGCCGATATGCTTTATGTAGGCACCACCAGCGTCGGCGGTCGGCAATTTTTCATGATGAAAAAGGACCCTATCGTGCATTATCTGGTTGAGCATTGCCCAATCTCGCTCTGCCTGGTAAGACATGATATTAGTCTAGAAAGCGCCGTCGAGCACGACGAAGAGGTCGAGCTGGGCGAGTAATTTAATTGCCTCGATAGTCCATGCCGAGATCTAGAAAGTCTTGCATAGCCCCAGAACCAGCGCTAGGCAGACAGCGAATGATTTTCATGGGGGGCAGACATTCTAAGATGCGGCGCCCATAATATTTCTTGGTGAGCCGGTTATCGAGAATGGCGACAATACCTCTGTCGCGACTGGTGCGGATCAGGCGCCCCACACCTTGCTTCAGACGCATAGTGGCATAGGGCAGAGCCAAATCAGTAAACCACGAGCGATCTGGATCTTGCTCCAGAGCCTGACAGCGTGCCTCATATACTGGGTCATCGGGCACCTGGAAAGGAATCCTATCGATGATCACACAGCTGAGCTGACTACCGTCAATCGAAACACCTTCCCAAAAGCTGGCAGTACCGAATAACACCGCATTTGGTGTCGACTTAAACCACTCAATCAACCGGGGTCTCGGCATTTCACCTTGCCTGCGGCTTTCGTAAGGTAGACGCGGAGCCAACTCTTCATAGGCAAAATTGAGGGCATTGCGACTGGTGAAAAGCACAAAAGCGCGCCCTTCCGACAACTCTATCAAGCG
The DNA here is from genome assembly GCA_017303615.1 of Obscuribacter phosphatis (SeqCode). Classification (GTDB taxonomy): domain Bacteria; phylum Cyanobacteriota; class Vampirovibrionia; order Obscuribacterales; family Obscuribacteraceae; genus Obscuribacter; species Obscuribacter phosphatis_A. The sequence goes on along the minus strand of JAFLCK010000007.1, from coordinate 152,286 downwards.
CTCAATTTCATTCATAGAATACATGGCGAAATCAGGATGATTAGGCTCGGGTAGATCTCTAGGCAGGTAGAGCAAGGCTTGATTTTCAAAATCGAAGGGGCTGCTCACCAGCTTCTGCACCACATATCTGTCGGCCCCAATAGAATCTTTGAAAAACTTGAATGGATCATCGCCGGCAGTTGCCAGAGTGGCCGACATCCACACAGATGAGATTAGTCCAGGCTTGTTCAGCACAAAGTCGGCTATATAAGGCGAGGCATCGAGCGGTGCTGCCACCACTTCTAGTTTCACTTCAGCACGGTCGGTTCGCTCTACCCAGGTAACATAATCTTGGGAAGGATCCTCCAAAAGCTTGAGACACTTTATGTAGGCAGATATGGTCGTGATCAGACTTTTCGCCTTCAACTGGGCTTTTTCTCTAGCCATCTCGACATCAAGAATATGCGAAAAATCACAGTTCTCGAGCCAGACTCTCAACTTATCGAGAGCCTCTAAAAGCTCTTGCACACCTTCGACTGTTTCATGAAGACGAAAACGCGGCACACGAGTCATATTGTAGAGATGGAAATAGAACTGTCCGGAGGCAATCTCTATATCGCCAAGCAAATGCGCCGGGGCATTAACTCGTTTTGCCGCCCGCGCCAGAAGGCGCTTTATGCCTCTATTGCTTACCGACAGACTAAAGGCGTCGGTGGCAACATCAGGCAGGTGGTGAGCTTCATCGACAATAAGATATTGATAGGGCGGCAAAATGCCACCATGCGAGGCGGCATCAGCCAACAAGAGAGCATGATTGACCACAATCAAATCAGCTTTCTCTGCCCTTCTTTTGGCATCAAAGTAGAAACAGCTGTTGAAATTAGGACAACGATTGCGCAAACAGTCATCTGAGTCTGAGTTGATTTCCATCCATAGCTCACCGGGAGGAAGAAATGCCAACTCTGATATATCGCCGGTTTCTGTAGTATTCACCCAATCGACAAAGTCGGGATCAACCGCTTGTTCCAACAGATGATCGTGAAAGCGTCGCATCCCTAAATAATTGCCACGACCCTTCAATAGGACAGCACTAAATTTAAAAGGCAAAATCTCTTGCAAAGCCGGTATGTCTTTGTTTATATACTGCTCTTGCAAAGCTATGGTGGCGGTTGAGACAACCACAGTCTTGCCGCTCAATAGAGCGGGAATAATAGCGGCAAAACTCTTGCCGACTCCGGTACCGGCTTCGAAGACTCCGGTTTTACCGCTTTTAAACGAACGCGAAATTTCTTCAGCAAGCTCAAGCTGGCTTAAGCGGTTCTCATAACCACCCAGCTTCTTTGAAAGCATGTCAAAGATATCCTGAACGCTGTAATCACGCGACTCAGCGACTATCTCATCCACTAATGGAGGTAGCAAGGGCTTGGAATCTAGCGCCGCATATGATGCAGATTCGGAAGCAGCCTCGTTACCCACGCCCTATTACTGGCTAACAGAACCCGCTGGCTGAGCGGATTGAGGAGTATAGTCGGGCAGATTGAGTGCTTGTCCTAGTTTGAGGAAGTTGGCGTTTCTCAGACCATTAGCTCTGCAAATTGCATCGAGCAGTCTAGGCGAAGTCTTGCCGTACTCGCGCACGGCAATGGCAGCCAGAGTATCGCCATTCTGTACTTCTACAGTGGCATGAGCAGGCTTAAGGATGGCGCTGGGATCAATATTCTGGGGGACGAGCGGTTGCTGCGCCACAGGCTGGGGAGCAGAGACAGCTGTCGGTTTGTCGGCAGGTTTGCCGGCATTAGCCACGAGGGACGACACAGCTGAATAGCCCCAAATGACTATCATTGATGTGACCGCGCCGGCGAGAAAAGCGATCATCATATAGAAGCTGGGGGTGCGCTTGCTCTGAGCTTGCTGGAAGAAATCTTGGTGGACGCCCGGCCAGAGAGCCTCAAGCTCATCGGCACGAGGAGCGTGCACATCGGAAAAAATGTTGGCGAAGCCGCCGGTATCACGCTGAGACTGCCTCTCTCTGCCAGCAGAGGCAGAGACGCGCTGAGCTTCCCTCTCAGCAAGGGAGCGTGTAGATATCGAACTGTAGGATTCCCGTGCGGGGGCTTCTGTATCCCTCACATATTCGGGCAACCCTTCTACTTCCAGTTTCTCTTGGTCGTATTTGATCACTGTGTTCATCTCTATGTAACGCCACTGGGGTAACACTTGCAGCATATTATCCCTATTGTCACTAGAAAGTCAAACTTCTTACTTGCATCTCAAAACGCTCACCAGGTTGGTATTTCAGAGATTCGAAAATTTTTGATGAGACGGCAAACACAGGCAAGAGCCCGCATCTCAGGCTGTCATATTAATTAATTGACAACCTCTCCTATGTTTACACCCTAGTCTTAAGCCCTGATTACAGGCGCCTTTACAAAGGTGCGAAAAGCGCCATAGCATGGCTAACTTAAGCGATCACGGCGAGGAATGCTGCATACAGCAATGCATAGCATCTAACATGAATGCATAAACGTCACATTGACGGTAAATATACCGAAACGCGACAAATTCTGAACGTTGCTTAATTGTAAAGAAGAATACCCTCTTGACATGGCGACTTTTCTCACATTAATAAACCACCAGGCTGTCAACAGGAATCAGTCTTGTTTTAGTCCATGAATCTGACCAATAGTTTGCTTGGTGCCTGCAACCACCAGCGATGCTCTCTCCGGTTTGAACTTCTCCTTTATAAACTTATTCAAGCCTTCAAGACTGACAGCCTTGATGCCTGCAGTAAGCTCAGGAAGCGGATTAGGCTGATTGCTAAGCACCAAAGTCTCAAGAATAGTGCGCGCCGCCAGATGGCTATTAGACATCCAGCGCACGGGCAAACCGCCATACATAAAGAGCTTTGCCTCGGCCAGTTCAGCCTCTGAAACACCCTGCTTAGAAAAGCGCTTCAACTCGCCTTCTATATTTCTAAACACCGCCGGTAAGTTATTTGCCACCACAGGCAATTCAATAGTCCAAAGGGTGGTGCCGGGCAAGCTTTCCACATCAGAAGAGAGATCCTCGAGAGATAGGCTGCTCATCAAGCTCGACTCACCAGATATCTTTTGGGCAAATCTGGAGAAAATCGGATGGCTGGTCAAAGCACAATCACTGAGCAAAAGTAGAGGATAGTCGGGAGCACCGGCACCGGTATCAATCAACTTACCCAAGGTAATCATAGAGTCTGTGCGCTTCTCGACTATTATCGAGTTCTTGAGCAAGCGCTTCGGGTTAGGTTGAACCGAAACTTTCTTAGCCGCACTCTTACCGCTCCAAGCGCCAAAGTACTTTTCGCCGAGACTGACGGCTTGGTCAAGGCTAATATCCCCGACAAATACCAAGGTGGCGGCATCTGGCTTTACGGCGACAGCATGAAACTCTTTGGCATCAGCCAACTTCAAATTTCCTATGAAGCGAGCTTTGTCTACCGGTTCCATAGGGTAAAAGCTTGTATTGGGTGCAATCAAACCCTGCAATAGAGCTCTGTCCACCCTCTGCTCAACAGTATTCTCTTGATGCTTTACTTTCTCAGCGGCACGCGTTTTAGCACTCTCAAAACTCTCTTCATTTAGCTGGGGCTCCAATAACTGCCCAGCCATAATCGAAAGAATACTGCCGGCGTCTCGCGCTAGACACTTGGCTTGAAAGCTTATCCACTGCGGTCCAGAGTCAAACTTGACCATAGTAGCAGGTGCTAGACCAAGCTCGTCTTGCTTGGTCACAGCCTGGCTGCGATTCACACCTAATGAAGCATCATTCATTAGGCTGGCATTCATTAAGCTGGCAAGCAGAGAAGAAACTCCTCTCTTGCCTACTGGTTCGTATGCCTCACCGGCCTTAACCGCGCCGGCAATCTGCACCACCGGGCTGACCTTGGTTTCTAGTACGGCAATGTTCATACCATTGCGCAACTTGCCTCTCTTGATATTATCCCTGGTGCTGGGAGACTCTTTTGTATTTTGGGCAAGCAAACGACTCGGGGCACCGACTGCAGCACCGTCATCATCTTTATATGCGCAAAGATCGCCAATCAAATCGGTCAGACTGGCTTTCTTCTTTGCTTGTTTATTCTTGTCAGACTGCTTATTCTTCTCAGATTGCTTACTTTTCTCAGACTGCTTACTATTTTCAGATTTTTTGTCCTTTTCCGATTTGTCATTCTTGGCTTTAGCATCTTTATTTTCTTTAGAGCTTTTGCTGTCTTTCGAGTCTTTAGAATCTTTGCTCTCTTTCGACTCCTTCTCTTTAGGTTCGGACTTAGGCGCCGATTTTGGCGCCGCCCCGGCAAGAATGCCAACCACCCTATTTTCAGACGAGAAATAACGCTTAGCGACACGCTGCACATCTTGAGCGGTGACTGCTCTGATGCGATTTTGCCAACTATAGGCAGCCTGCCAATTATCTAGACCATCAAAAAATCCCAGATGAAAAGCCAGGCGATAAGGGCCATCGCGTTCGACCAGTAGCTGGAACTCGGCATGATTCTTGGCTCTTCTAAGCTCACTGTCGGAAATAGAACCGGTCTTAACCTGTTCAATGGCGCTGTCGAAACCTTCCAAAACCTTGCTGGCACTAATGCCGCCAGCGCCTTGCAAGGTCACGGCAAAAAGACTGGGGTCTCGCTTGACCTCAAAAGCCGACCTGACAGTGCTGCAAAGTTTGCCATCAATGAGCTTGCTGCGCAGCCTGCCACCCACACCAGAATAAAGCACTTTCTCTAAAACGGCTAAAGCTGCCGTGTCGGCATCGGCAAAGCCGGGAACGTGATAAGCCAAAGAAACCACATCACTGGCTCCCCCGTACTTCATATAGATGCGTTTCTCGGCATGCTGCGGCGGTTCGGTCACTCTCACCGGCGGCGGTGCATCACCTTTAGCCAGGCTGCCAAAATATTTCTTGACCAATTCACCGGCTTTACTGCTATCGAAATCACCGACAATAACCAGGGTAGCATTACCTGGTTGATAGAACTGCTTGTAGTGCCGTTTGGCATCATCGAGGGTAAGCTTCTGCACATCAGAAGGCCAGCCGATAGTGGGATTCTTATAGGGATGTCTAGTAAAGGCGGCTGAACGTACTTCTTTGACCAACAAATTGGCCTGGTCTTTAGCCTCTTGCTCAAGCTCTTTCTCAATTCTTTTGATTTCTTGGCTGACATCATCGGCGCTAAAGCCCGAACCCTTCATGCGTGCCGATTCAAGCCGCAAGGCAAGTTCAAGTTTAGAAGGAGCCATCGTCTCAAAAAAGACAGTAAAATCATCACTGGTAAAGCCGTTAAACATGCCGCCATTGCGCGCAATCAAGGCACCAATTTCGCCTTTTCTCAGACCACTTACTTTCTGAAAGAGTAAATGCTCAACCAGGTGCGAAAGCCCAGTCTCGCCTAGGTTCTCATTGCGCGAACCGACTTTATAAAACACCATCGAGCTAAAGACCGGAAAAGAATGCTCTTCGAAAAGCAGCACTTTTAAGCCGTTATCGAGCACGATCTCTTTGACTTGCGGTGCGACTGCACCGTCAATTTCGCATCGAGCCGGAAGAGGCAAAAGAGTAGATAAAAGACTGAAGGCTAGAGCAATGGCCCCGCACTTCTTTTGTAGTTTGGATTGAATCGATTTCATGTGCAACACGTTACCACATGCTCGAAAAACCGTTAAGAGTGGTTGAGATCTCTAAATTGGCTAGCCCGGCCAGACCAGCTCTTGATAAAATTTCTCAATAAAGTCCGCAAAGAGCGCAAAAATGACAGCTCAAGATAGCGAAATACAAGCAGGTGCAAGACAAACCGGTCTTTGCAACCAGCCCGAGCCAGGACTCTCGAACAAAGAGAGTGAAGCCGCTAGTCAAGCCTGTCAAGAAATAGACAATAAGCAGCAGAGTGCTCGCCAGATAGTACTGGCGGGCAATCCGAACGTAGGCAAATCAGTTATTTTCAACGCCCTCACCGGCGCCAACGCCGACGTTTCCAACTATCCCGGTACCACAATCGATATTGCCCGGGGCAAACTAGGAAGTGACCTGCTCTCCGACACGCCGGGCGTCTACGGCTTATCGAGCTTTAACGATGAAGAGCGCACCGCCACATCGATGATTCTCAAGGCAGAAATAGTGATAAACGTTATTTCAGCACTGACCCTAGAAAGAGACCTCTTTCTCACCCTGCAGCTCATAGACTTAGGTAAACCGATGCTTTTGGTGATAAACCAAACCGATGAAGCCAAAAACCGCGGCATGCAGCTCGATATCAACAAGCTGGGCGAAGAACTAGGGCTAAAAGTAATCAGTTGCGTAGCTGTAGAAAACCTAGGCATCGACGAAATCAAAAACAGTTTGTCACTGGCAACAATCGGCAAGTGCATAGATGGTGCAGCCGAACAACTCAAGACACTCATGCCCTTTGTAGATGAGGGCACCATATCTAGAGGCGAAGCCCTGCTCTTGGCCGAAGGAGACGAAGACATCATCGGCGCAGTGAAAGCGAGAGCACCGCAGATATTTGCAACAGATGTCGCATCAGGCTCAGCCAAAACAGCCATTTATAGCCAAAGGCGCAAGAAAGTCAATGAGCTAGCCGAAAAAGTGGTAGCGCGAAACAAGCACGGACAAAATCTTTCGACCAAGCTCGGCAGACTTTTGCTGCACCCTCTTTGGGGCTCAATAATTTCAATCGCCGTCTGCTATTTGATTTTCTATCAAATGCTAGGCGTTTGGATTGCAGGGAATCTAGTCGATCTGACCGAAAAGAAAGGTATGAAGGTCTACTATGAGCCAGTGGTGCGCCGAGTTGCCGCTAATTATTTTCCCTGCTCGATAGAAGCGCAGGGAAAGACTTGGGTCTTCGACAAAGGCACAAAAGAAGAAGCGGATAAACAAGCCGAACTAGACCAAGCTATTAAGCAAGTTCCAGGCAATGAAATCGCTTTTGATTTTTGGCACCACCACAACTGGCTTGCCGCCATCGGTAATACCATAGTCGGGGACTACGGCTTAGCCACACTGACTGTCACTTATCTGCTCGGACTGCTCATGCCCCTGGTGATAGGCTTTTATCTAGGGCTTTCACTAATGGAAGATTCTGGCTATCTGCCCAGACTGGCAGTGCTAGTCGACAGACTAATGAACAAAATTGGTTTGAATGGACGAGCAATTATTCCACTCATACTCGGTCTTGGCTGTGTCACCATGGCCACTATCACCACCAGACTTTTGACCAGCCGCAGAGAAAAAATCATTGCCACAGCTTTGCTTGGGGTGGCCATACCTTGCTCAGCACAGCTTGGAGTGGTCTCGGGCACCTTGGCCAGAGCCGGAGGAGCAGCCGCCTGGGCGGTTTATCTCATCTTGGTCTTTGGCATCTTAGCCTTGACCGGGCTAATGCTGAACGCGATTTTGCCTGGGCGCTCAAGCGGCTTGCTTATTGATTTACCGCCGATGAGACTGCCTCGTCTCAATAATGTACTCAAAAAAACCTGGAAGAAAAGCTGGAATTTCTTGCTGGATGCCATCCCGATGTTCTTTCTGGCCGGCTTTGTGGTCAGCCTGGCTGAGATGTCGGGCTTGTTGCAGCTCTTTATGAATCTGCTTAGCCCGATTGTAGTGTCTTGGCTGAATTTGCCGGCCGACCCACGCATTCCCACCACATTTATATTAGGTATAGTGCGCCGCGACTTTGCCTCCTTCGGCATTTCCGATATTCCGCTAACGGCTGTGCAGGCGGTTACGGCGATGATTGTCATTACGCTTTTCGTGCCCTGTATTGCCACAGTGGGCGTGATGATAAAAGAGCGCGGTCCTAAAATCGCCTTCACCATCTGGATCGGTTCCTGGCTGGCAGCTTTCGCCATTGGCGGAATAGTCGCCAGGGTTTTGCCCTTTATCTTCAACCCGCTGGGCATTACTTAAGGTTACAAAATATTGGACCTGGCTAAACCTTGCCCCAGCCAGGCAAAAGAAATGATAGTATCTAGATCTCGCATTATGGCAGGCGTCGCCAAGTGGTTAAGGCCCCGGATTGTGGTTCCGGTATGCGGGGGTTCGAGTCCCCTCGTCTGCCCCATTTTCTTTTAGTAGATACCAAAACACTCGCTAGGTCGGCTTTTCAGAACTAGCGTTTTCTGCTTTTTGCTTGATGTGCTACTTTCTCTCACGCGGCAACCTGAATATAGAAGTATCTGCTAACTGTTTGCCTTCGGTTGTCGTTATAATCGGTGGTGGCGCTGTCTATCCAACCGGTCTAATGTCGATTCAGAGTGTCCATCATTGAACGACCGAGCGATTTTGCAACACACGGAGGCGGCGATCCTTCAGTTTCTTTTGAAATTATGACAAGGTTAGAAAATGAACAACCTTTGCTCTGCGCGTCTAGGCTGCCAGGTTGCCAGACTCACGAGTTTTGCTAAGCAAGTAGTGTATATGAATTACACAAACAGGTATAACTGGACCGGTATCTCTTGCAGGAAAAACAAGTGGAACAGACTAATGCTGAAGTGTCTAGATTCTGGCGGGAATTTGATGAATCGATCAATAACCTTCAAAGCCTTGCGCTCGAAGACGAAGAAATTACCACGCCGAATGAATTTCTAATTGAAGCTACGAAGTTCTTTGTTGCCAATCTGCTGGCAGACCATAAGAAGTTAAAACGCACTGGTTTCCGCATTTCTGAAGACGGATTTGTTAGTTTTATTTGGCGCAAGGGAGAAAGTTCCCGTCTAGATGTAGTTTTGTTTTACGAGCCGTCTGATGATACTGTGTCTGCTAAAGTCATTTACAGCAATAAGAAGAATATAGAGTCTCAATTAGTTCCCTTGAGCGGCTGGAATCGAGCAAAAAGCCCCACGGAGCAGACCTTAAGTTTAAGGATTGATTTAGCTCGAAAATTCGAGCTAGATCCTGCTGCATAAATTGAGAATTAGCGATGAAGCTATACAGAGTCATTGCCCACAGACCCAGAGAAACTGAAGAGCCAGTTCCAGCAGGTCTTGAGAGACGTCAAAAACAAGGCATGTACATCGAGAATGGAATTTCCGTTTGGCGCTCAGATAAAGTAAGTAGCTATCAATCAATTCTGAAAGTAAAACTTGGACGTAAGGAAAAGCAAATACCGCTAAGGAGTTTTGTCTTGTGAGGTCCAATCTCTGCATTCTATGGGCTACCAAGTAGAACTTGACAAAGAACATGTGAATATTCGCTACCCAGACTGCGATATGGCTAGTTTGCCCGATATTTGCAAAAGTAGAAAAACTGCATGTGCTCTTGATTTAGGTAATAGTTTTGAGCATCTGCTAGTTCTTCTCAGAGATTTCAAAACTGTAATTCCGGTACCCAAGACTTCTAACAAGAAAACCAACTAGATGCCGACAGGGTTCGAGGCAATGAGATTCACCGACATCTAAGAAAGCAGTATTCAACTAATTGTGAGTAGCCGGCCGACTCTTTTCACCTATCGGCACTGGCGGATCAACTTTAGCACCGAAAGCATAATACAACCGGCCCTTAAGCCTATAGCTAAATGACCAGCCCAGACATCCAGAAACACCTGCCACCTTATACCCTTTGCAGGCAATCCGAAAGCACATCTGGTAGTATGAGACTGCCTTAGATTGTGCAGTTTCAGCCTCGCAGGAGCTACTCTTGACCACACAGGTTTCAGACCACGAAAATGCTATAGACACAAACCCTGAGAGGGTTAGAGCCACTTTACGCATTTATCATCCGGAACTCAATCCAGAAGAGATCACCAGCCTGATGCAGGTCAAACCGACTATGTCTTGGACAAAGGGCGATGATGCCTATGGTTGGACCAAAAGACCGGGGAAGAAGGCACCTTCGGGCGGCTGGCTTTTGAGCAGCCGACAGAAAGTGAAAAGTAATAACGCTATTGCCCACCTAGATTGGCTTCTAGACCAACTTACCGGCTCGGCGTCGGTCTTGAAGCGCCTACAAGAACAAGGCTTTATCGTCGATGTCGTGGTCGGTTGGCATGCCACTTCTTGGAACACCACGCCAGCTCTTACTCCTGAAATTATGCGTCGACTGGCGAACAATCATCTGCCAATTTGGTTCGACGTCTATCTCTACGACGAAGAAAACTAAGTAAGCTTCAGAGCTGCAGTTTTACCGATAGCCGCCGCCATACTGAACATCGGCTATCTTCTTGAACTTTCTCGGGTCCCAGAGATATGTCCACTGTTCGGTGGCGACCAACAAAGTAGAGCCATCTGGGCTGTACATGCAAGCTCTAATTGGATATTCATGAGCGATGGTGCCAATCATCTGCCCGTCTGAAATTCGCCACAAGGCGCAATTGCTGCCGTCTAAGACGGCAATCTGGGAAGAATCAGGGCTGATGACGAGCGAAGCAATGCGATTAGAAAGAGGAATCTTGGTAAGAAGCAAGCCCTCTATCGAAGACCAAATCTGGATACTATCGGTGGTGACAGCAATGAGATAACGTCCATCTAGACTGACAATCAGCTTAAGAAGTTGACTTTGTAAGTCGCACTGCTTGCGAAATTCGCCGGTTGCCGACCAGACTCTAAGCCAGCTATTGCCGCCGGTGACAATAAAGGAACCGTCCCTGGCATAAGACATCCAGGTAATGGCTGAACCATGTTGCAGGGCTAAAAGTTGAGAGCCTGTATCGGCACGCCAAAGTGAGGCAGTGTCACCAGATACGGTTACGAAATTTTTGCCGGATGGGCTCATCAATAGCACTTTTGAGCCGGCAATATAAGGCACCATTGCGCTATGATCATTGGTGGTGTTGCGCACCGGCATGCCGCCGGTCGGGTCGTCCAAATAAAGGGGAATCTTGTTGCCGAAGACGACTGTGTTAAATTCGTTGACCTGGGCAAATGCCGAGGGAGCGCCGGCAAAAAGCAGCGACGATAATGCCGCAAATTGCAAGAATTGGAAATGACGGCTTTTTCTCATGACAATGCCCCTGATTGATAAAGTCTTTCGGTGTGGCATAAGAATAGTTGAAAGCGGTGGGAAAATGAAAGAGGTAGCCATGGCTCAAAACAAAAATGGTCAGACCGGCAGCGCTAACCTTGAGGTAACTGGAGTTACTTTTGTGCAAGATGAAACCGAGAGCACCAAGGCCGACCAAGCGGCCAATCTGGATAAAGCCAAGAAACAGAATATCAAAAAGGCATCTTTTCAACTAAGCCCCGAAGACCTTGGTCGACTTAACACAAACAAGGGTCTTTTGCACCTGCTTAAGGCCAAAGATATTAGAGTGCGCGACGTACTCGAAGAAATCAAGTACGAAGAAGAGTTGGTCAAGCTGCAAATCGAACTAGTCAAATTGCAGCGCTGGGTGCAGAACAACAATAAACGCGTAGTTGTGATCTTTGAAGGAAGAGACGCCGCCGGCAAAGGCGGCACAATTAGACGATTTACCGAACACCTCAATCCGCGAGCGATGAGAGTAGTAGCACTGCCTAAGCCGACCGAGGCTGAAAAGGGACAGTGGTATTTTCAACGCTATACCGTGCAATTACCAAACCCCGGAGAAATAGTCTTCTTCGACCGCTCCTGGTATAACCGAGCCGTGGTTGAGCCGGTGAACGGCTTTTGTACAAAGACAGAATATAACCGTTTCATTCAACAGGTTCCCGAGTTTGAGCACATGCTCTACGAAGACGGCATCACTCTTATCAAATTCTGGTTCTCCATATCAAAAGAAGAACAAGAAAAACGCTTCGAATCAAGAAAGGTCAATCCTCTTAAACAATGGAAATTGAGCCCTATCGATGAAACAGCGCAGGACAAGTGGGATCTCTACACCCACTACAAAGAAGAAATGTTCAGCAAGACTCACACATCTTATAGTCCTTGGATCTTGGTCAAAGCCAACAACAAACTGAGAGCGAGACTGGAAAGTATCAGATATGTGCTCAATCTCTTGCCCTACGATGACAAAGCCAACGTCAAGATCAGAATTTGTCCAGATCCCAATATAGTCAATCGCTTCCATCGCAACGTCATCAAGATTGATTGATATCAAGCACCAAGTATCGAACCGGCGCTTCTATAATTCTCTATATGAGCCGGGCCAAAGACCTCTATACATCTGAAGCAGTGCTTGCCATGGCACCTGATGCTGCTTCCGCCAAAAACGGGAGCGACCTAGCCAATAGCCGTAAATGGCAAAATCTAGGTGCTGTCGAAAACTGCCTTTGGGGCGAATGTCAAGGTAGTGGCAGCAAGCCTTACCAGACCAGAATCGACCTAGGCGGTCCAGCCTTCAAGTGTTCTTGTCCGAGCCGAAAATTTCCTTGCAAGCACGGGCTCGCCCTGCTGCTGCTAGCCTTGAAATCGGACGACCTCTTCAGCCTCGGCGAACCGCCGGACTGGGTTACTGAATGGCTGGAAGCCCGGGATGAAAGGGCAGTCAAGAAGAAGGAGAAAGAAGAGCGCCCGAAGAGCGAAGAAGAACTGCAAAAGCAAGAAGCATCAAAAGAGAAAAGAAAACAAGGGCGCATTGACAACGTTGAAAGCGGCATCGACGAACTTGTTACCTTCATGAAAGACGTTATAAGGCAGGGCACAGCCCAGATACAAAGCAAGCCTGTCAGCTACTTTCAAGAGAGAGCTGCCAGACTAATAGATGCCCAGGCACCAGGTCTAGCCAATAGAGTGATAGACCTATCAGCCACTGCCGGCGGTGACTGGCAAGGCAATATGCTGGCCGGACTCGGCCAACTCTTTCTCATTTGCAAAGCTTTTGAACAAGCCAAAAACAATGCTGTTCCCGAATTGCTCAAGCATGACATCTATACTGCCATAGGCTTTAACCAGTCGCAAGAAGAATTGCTAAAAAACGAGGAAAATCGCCTTGATGGGCTTTTCTGCGTGCTCGGTCAAACGGTGACGCAAGAAGACAAACTGCGGGTGCAGCGCAGCTATTTTTATCATATAGAAAGTGGCAATCTAGCTCTTGTCTTAGACTTCGCCCATGGTATAAGCCCCTTTGCTCGGGTAATGGTTCCGGGCAGCTTTTATCAAGCCAGTCTGGTTTACTTCAAGTCTTCCACTCCGCTCAGAGCCCTCATCAAAGATATTGGTTCCAGGCTGGAAGACTTTCATTTCGATTGGCAATTTAAGGGCGAAACAGTAGAGAGCGCAAGACATTTTCTTAGCCGTTTGCTTAGCGAGAATCCCTTTATAGACAGCCGTCCCATCATTTTCTCGCGCTGCAGAGTTTTCCATCTTAGCCACAACTGGTGGCTTAGAGATAAAGAAGACAATCATCTGCCCATCAAGACCGGCGCGCTCGATCTTTGGCCGCTTGCTGCCTTCAGCGGTGGTGCCGAGATTGACTTACTGGCAGATTTTGACGGACAGACAGCCGTGCCAATTTTAGCCGCTCATAAGGGCGAAATCTTGCGACTGGAGGCAAAGAAAGCCAGTCTATGAACGGCAATCAAAATAAGAAATCGGTGCTGGAAACCTGGCAAGCTCTTAAAACCAGCTGCATTCTCGGCACGCGCCAGAGCCATAGCCTGCCTGTCGGCAGTGGTCTATTGCTGCAGAAATTGGCTTTTCTGGAAGACGAACAAAACAAAGGACTCTGGCAGTCAACCGAAGATCTGATGCTGGCTAGGCTCGCTCTAGCTTCTCTGGCACTAAAACTGAAAGCCCCGATATCAGATGCTCTCAATCAAGAACTCAAGCAAGTAAGTCTAGCGACGGCAAAAGAAGATGACAGAGCGGAAGCGCCGGCACGAGCCCTTTCGGTCTTGAATCAATTGCTTACCGATACGTCTTCTGTTGGGCAGAAGCTTATCGGCGATTGGCTCAGTCTCTGCGTCGAACACAACTATGTCGTAAGCAGGCAGAGATTACCTTATCTACTTGAGCTCTTTAGAGAAAAACCGTCTTTGGTGGCAAAGTTGAAAGCTTGCGGCGGCGAGCGCCTTCGCTTTCTCTTGAGCCAAAATAAAGATTGGCACAAGCTGCTTGAAAATGAAGCTCTAGCCACCGAGAGCATAGAAGAGCTGACTGCGCTCTTTCAAGAAGGCACAGCGAAAGAGAGAACCGACGCCCTTTTGAGATTGAGAAAGCTCGATTTTACCCAGGCCGAATCTCTTATAGAGAAAGACTTTGTCAAAGAGACTTTAGAGTCGAGAGTCTCAATCTTACTTGTGCTTGAAAAAAGCCTCTGCCAGTCAGATCAAGCCTTTCTGCAAAACAAAGCCATTGCCGACAAGCGCAAAGAAGTGCGAGAACTAGCCGGGCTTTTGCTCTGTCGGCTGTATAGCTCGTCTTATAGCCAAAAACTAGTTTCTATTCTCAGGCAGCGCATCAAATTTGCGCAGAAATTTGAGCTTGATTTAAACGATATCGAAAGAGATATCGTCGACTATGAAGACCTAGTCGTCAAGCAAAACACCATGGGAACTTTAGGTACAAAAGCACGCATCGTGCTGAATATGCTGGCCCTTGCCGACCCGCTAATTTTTAAGACTTTCTGTGAGCCGGAAGCTCTCGTGCAGCATATAAATGCCAGCGAGTGGCGAGAACCGCTTTTATATGGTCTCTTTCAATGCTTGGCCGATTATCGCAAAAGCCCAGAAAAGACCCAAGAGCGAGACCAAATTGTCAGTTATTTGACTGATTGTTTGCTTGAAAGCAATGCCGACAATCTTAGAGAATCAAGTCATGGTATCAATTTTCTAAAATCGCTCAGCCAAGAAAAGACCGAAAAACTTGTCTTATCGCGTCTGCCTAGATGGAGCGGTAGCGGCGGTAATGCGGCACCGCGCCTAGATATGTGGAACTATCTCATTCATCACGATGACGACTGGAGCAAGGACTTTTCTAGAACCATCGCTCAATTTATCATCAAGGAATTGTCCGAGAAGGTGCCTGCCCTGGGTTATGAGTTTACGATGAACGCAAAACAATTCGCCGCGCGCATGCACCCCGACACGGCAGAATTGGTTCCAGCCCTGCATGCAGCGGCTATAGACAAAGATTACTTTGCGCAATCGGTTAGTCAGATGGCGGAAATAATAGCTTTGAGAAAAGAACTGCAGGAAGCATTCAAATAAAGAGGAAAGAATGGACGCCCAATTACTGAGAGAACATGCCGAGAACCAGTACAAAGAAGAACTGGATGCGCTAAGCAGCGTAGATAAGAAGCAAAGGCCACCGCGCTGGAAAATGTCACCATGGGCGGTGATGACTTATTTGATGGGCGGCAAACTTGAGAACGGCTTTGAGATAAGCCCCAAATATATAGGCAACAGACGCACCATCGAAATTGCTGTGGCCACTCTCACCACAGACCGGGCGCTCTTGCTATTGGGACTGCCGGGCACAGCCAAGACCTGGGTGGCCGAACACCTGGCAGCTGCCATCAGCGGCAACTCGACCTTGCTCATACAGGGCACAGCCGGCACCTCGGAAGAGTCAGTGCGCTACGGCTGGAACTATGCCAGACTTTTGGCAGAGGGACCATCGATGCAGGCGCTTGTGCCAAGCCCGATGATGGAAGCCATGAAGGCAGGCAAGACCGCCCGCATAGAAGAGTTGACCCGCATTCCAGCTGACGTGCAGGATACTCTTATTACAATTTTGTCTGAAAAGACTTTGCCTGTGCCCGAGCTTGGCACCGAGATTCAGGCGGTCAAGGGCTTTAACGTCATTGCCACCGCCAACGACCGCGACAAAGGTGTGAACGATCTTTCCAGCGCCCTCAAGCGCCGCTTTAACACAGTCATTCTGCCGGTGCCCGCCACCATAGAAGAAGAAATCGATATTGTTACCAGGCGCACCGAAGCAATGGGCAAAGCCTTGGAGCTACCGGCAGAAAAGCCGGCCATAGAAGAGATCACCAGGGTTGTGCAGATTTTCAGAGAGTTGAGAGGTGGCGCCACCCTAGACGGCAAAACAAAATTACGCTCGCCTTCAGGCTCGATGAGCACCGCTGAAGCAATTTCGGTAATGAATAACGGACTGGCTCTCAGTGGTCATTTCGGCGACGGCGCCCTAAAAGCAGAAGACCTGGCGGCGGGTATAGTGGGAGCCGTGGTCAAAGACCCGGTGCAAGACAGCCTGGTCTTGAAAGAGTATCTAGAAACAGTTGTAAAAGAACGTGATGACTGGAAAGACTTTTATCGCTCCATAAGGCACTTGCTCTAATGATATTCGGTATCAGGCACCACGGACCAGGCTCGGCAGCCAGCTTGGAAAAGGCTCTGAGAGAATTTGAGCCCGACATAGTATTGATAGAGGGACCGCCCGAGGCCAACCCGCTTATCAAATATGTTGCGCCAGGCAGCGAACTGATACCACCGGTGGCATTACTCGCCTATGCTGGCGATGATGCCAGGCAAGCTTGTTATTATCCCTTTGCCGAATTCTCGCCTGAATGGCGAGCTATGCTCTATGCCAACGAAAAAGGCTTGCCCTGCCGCTTTATCGATCTAGCACAAAGCAATTGGCTGGCGCTCTCTAAACAACTGAAAGAAGAGAAAATTGCAGCTCTCAGCGAAACTGAGCCAAATAGCGACCCGAACCCAGAAAATCGAGAGAATCTAGAAGCTCCAGAAGTTTCAGACATTTTGCCAGATGCTGAAAGCGAGACAGCTAACGAGGACGAAAGCTTAACCAAGCTGGACGACAGCAAAGATAGCACGCCTCCGATACATAGAGATCCAATCGGCACCCTGGCTAGAGCCGCCGGTTATGAAGACTCTGAAGTCTTCTGGGAACAGTTGATTGAACAAAGAAGACAGAAAGAAGGCAATGCCTGCGGCATATTTTCGGCACTTCTTGAGGCGATGAAAGCCTTGCGCGCTCAAGAGCTAGAGAGCAAGGAAAATGGCGATCTCAACCAAAAAAAACTAGACTACGAAGACGAAGAAGACAACCTTATTGAACCTTTGCGCGAAGTAGCAATGAGGCAAAATATAAGGCAAGCAAAAAAAGAGGGCTTTGAAAAAATCGCCATCGTATGCGGTGCCTGGCACGCCCCCGCTCTCACTGATGAAATAATCGAAGCTAAAGGACAAGCCAAAATAGACGCTGCCGCCCTCAAGGGGCTACCCAAACAAAAGCTGGAAACCACCTGGATTCCCTGGACAAACGGCAGACTCTCTTTTGCCAGCGGCTATGGGGCGGGTATAACAGCGCCCGGCTGGTACGAACATATCTTTTCTACCGAAGGCGACCCCACCTTGCCCTGGCTGGTCAAGGCTGCCAGCTTTTTGCGCGCGGAAGATCTAGACGCTTCTTCAGCCCAGGTAATTGACGCCGTGCGCCTGACGGAAGCCCTCACTTCTCTAAGAGAATTGCCGCATCCCGGGCTTTCTGAAATAAACGAGGCCATACTTGCTTGCCTGCTTGGCGGCAATCCTTTACCTCTAAGTTTGATTCAAAATAAGTTGCTTATTGGTGAAAAACTCGGGCAGGTGCCGCCTGACATACCAGGCACACCGCTGACAAATGACACCTTGCGTCAAAGCCAAAAACTTAGACTAAAGCAAGAAGCCCTAAGCAAGACTCTAGAGCTTGACTTGCGCAAACCCCTAGACTTAGAGCGCAGCTACTTTCTTAATAGGCTGAATGTATTGAACGTAGCTTGGGGAGAAAGGCAAAAGAACCGCATCAAAACGAGCACCTTTCACGAAAACTGGAAGCTTGAGTGGAGACCAGAAATGAGCCTGGCTCTCATTGAAGCTTCAATATGGGGCAAGACTCTCATCGAAGCCTCTTCGAGCAAACTCATGGATGCAGCGACAAAGTGTACTTCTTTCAAAATTTTAGTAATGCTGCTTGGGCAAGCACTTGAAGCCAATCTAGAAGAGTCTATAAAGGGCTCGATGCGCCTAGCCAGCGAGCGCTCGAATGCCAGCCTTGATGTTTCCGAACTGATGAGCGCCTTGCCTGTTCTGGTGAGCATCTCTCGCTATGGCAATGTCAGAGAAATTGACGCCGAACTGGTGAAAAGTCTAGTTGGACATCTTGCCGAAAAGGTCATTATCAACCTGGAAGCAGCACTGGTCAGCCTTGATGACGATGCCGCCCGCTCTATGATGCGACTAATTAGTGACTGCGAAGAAGCTCTGAGAATTTACGAAGAAGATAGATATATAGGCGAACTCTATACTTTACTGGGCAGATTAGCTCGGAAGCCTTCTATTCACCCTCTAATCAGCGGCAAAACCACTAAATTATTGTTTGATGCCCGCCGCCTCAATGAAGAAGAGGCTCGTACAATTATGCAGTTTAGTCTTTCAAAAGCATCAAGCCATGCCTATAGCGGTATGTGGCTAGAAGGATTTCTCACCGACAATGCCCAAGTGCTCATACATGACCATACTTTCTTTCAAGTGGTGGACAGTTGGCTGCAAAGTTTAGAGATTGATCAGTTTCAAGAGCTCTTGCCTCTATTGCGAAAAGTGATGGGACCCTACAGCATCGCCGAAAAACGCAACATTCAAGAGCGTGCCCTCAGTCAAACAAATTGGCAAGCAAAAGAGGAAGAAGCAGCAAGCGATAACGATCTTTTGCTCTTTCCGGTACTAGATAAGGTGCTCCGTCTTTTGGGGGCAAATTTAGCCGATCGGCAGACTGATGAGGTGCAAGCATGAGCGACGACAAACAAAATCAAGTCGAGAAAGAACGCAAAGACGAGAAAGAAAGAATTAGACGCTGGCGCCTCGCCCTCGGTGTCGGCAGTGAAAGCGGTGCTCATGGTGCTGAAGAATTCGGCTTATCTGCTGATGACCTGAATATGGACAACGCCTTGTCTCTGCTCTACGACGACGATGAAAGAAGCAAAAAAGCAGAAAGGTCGGCTGGTTTAGGCGCCTCTAGCCCAAGGGTGGCCAGGTGGCTGGGTGATATTCGCAAGTACTTTCCCACCACAGTGGTCTCGGTAATGCAAAAAGATGCCATGGAAAAACTCAACCTAAAGAGCATGCTCACCGAGCCGGAGTTGCTTTCCACCCTCACTCCCGACATAAATTTAGTAGCCACTCTTGCTGCTTTGTCTTCGACTTTGCCGAGCAAGAGTAAGAGCACTGCTCGCCTGGTAGTGAAAAAGGTTACAGACGAACTTAGTCGACGGCTGTCTAATCCAATGAGGCAGGCGGTTGCCGGTGCCCTCAACAAGGCGAAAAGAAATAATCGCCCGAGACATTCTGAGATGGATTGGAATCGCACAATCAGGCTTAATCTCAAGCACTATCAGCCCCAGTTCAAAACAGTCATACCTGAGCGAAGAGTGGGTTTCAGTCGTAAAAGATCTAGCCTGAAAGACATCATTATGCTGGTCGACCAGAGCGGCTCTATGGCTACATCTGTGGTCTATGCCAGCATTTATGCAGCTGTGCTGGCCTCAATCAGCGCCCTCAACACCAAACTTGTCGTCTTTGACACTGCCGTGGTCGATCTTTCAGATAAATTGAGCGACCCTGTCGACATTATTTTTGGCACCCAACTTGGCGGCGGCACCGACATCAATAGCGCCGTAGGCTATGTCGAGACTCTCATCACAAGACCTAACGAAACTATTTTAGTCTTGATTAGCGATCTTTTCGAAGGGGGTAATCAATCACAGCTAAAGAAAAAACTCTTGCGGCTTAAAGGCATGGGCGTAAACCTCATCGCCCTGCTCGCTCTAAATGACGATGGGGCACCGGCTTTCAACCCAGATCTTGCTGCTTTTATGGCGCAAATCGATGCGCCTGCTTTTGCCTGCACACCAGATCAGTTTCCCGAAGTAATGGCGCTTGCTCTCAACCAAGGCGATATAGCAGGCTGGATAGCAAGAGAAAAGCAATAGCTTTACTTGCGCTGATAGGTACCCATAAGCTCGCCGAAAGCAAGGATGTGACCGGCGATGGCTTTCTTGAACTGCTCTTTGTCGGCGCCGGCGCTGAGAGGCAGACGGCTGTCGAGGGCATAAACTCTAAAGTAATAACGGTGGGGTTTGCCTGCCGGCGGAGAGGGACCGTTATAGCCAGCTTTATCAAAGTCATTTTTGCCCTGCAAAAAACTGGCGGTCTTATACGACTTTTCCACACCCTCTTTCAATGCTTGAGTGGAAGGAGCCAAATCATAGAGCATCCAATGCCACCAAGTGCCAACTGGGGCATCAGGATCTTCGCAAGAAACAGCGACACTGACCGTGCCTTTTGGTACAGCGCTCCATCTTAGCTCGGGTGAAACATCTTGACCATCAGCGGTAAAACGAGCTGGTATAGGCGCATTAGCGGCAAAAGCCGAAGTAGTGAGATTGAGGCGCTCGGCAGCCCGAGCGGCAGGACCCGCCACCATAGGTGGTGCAAAGAGAGCTAAAGCTAAGAAAGCAGAGAAAGCAAAGAAAAGAGAGAGAGCAATACGCCCTGCCCTGACAAATGGCGCCGCTAGTAATCTTTGCACCTAATTTACCTCCGTGATTTCTTTCACTCTCAACTCATTTCTTTTAAAGATACCGCTTATTTTAAACTTGTGCCCGGCCGCCTTCTTTGTCAGACCAAAGGCTTTCCTGGCTTTCTCGCTTCCGGCAGCGTCTAAATCCAGCCACTTGCCTTCGCTGTATAACGTATAGCCGGCTTCCGAGCAGGCAGGTTCGAGACTGCAATGTTTGGTATGCCCCTTGAGAGTGGCCAGGGGGTCTTTGCCTGTTTGCTTTAGCTCGGCGGCACAGGCGCGGTCGAGCAGATAGCCTGTATAGGTCTTTATCTCAGCATCTTTAGACTTATCTTGGGCAAAAGCGCAGTTGGCGCCGGCAACTAAAGAAAGAGAGAGAGTAAAACCGGCGCAGCTCTTCAAAAGATTGAAATAATTTGCCATGATTAACCTAGCCTTCAGCTTACCAATATGAGCTTTCAGCTAAATGTTATCAGATTAGAAGGGCATTAAATAAAGGCGCCATCTTGACCCCACAAACCAACCCAGAAACCGGCATAGCTTCGCTAAAAGAAGAACTGAACAGACTGATAGAACCTTTTAAAGAGGAAGGACGCAAGGCGGCGGCACGTCTGCGAGAGAAAATCAGACCAAGTTTGCTTTTACTAAGCAATAAAACTGAGCTTACCGGAAATGGTGGGCACTCACTCTTTGGTATTAGTGCCGTACCGCAAGCCAATGCCGATTTTAGGGTGCCAGTCGATAGAGAAGGCAAGCCCATGCGTTTTTTAGCCCAGCTTGATTTGCAGGCGCTTACTAATTGCGGCAAAGAGCACGGTCTGTCTATAGATTGGCTGCCGGAACAAGGGCTAATCATGTTTTTTGTCGGGCAAAACCGTTGCCGCGACACTGAGGGTCCGACTCTAAAGGACCGCCAATCTTTCAATGTTTCACTTAGTCTGCGCCAGCCCGAGGAAAGACAGCCTGGAGGAGGCGATTCGCCTCTGACGCCGATTCGTTTTGCCTTTTGCCAACTTTTGCCTCAATCTCCTCAGCCCCAAGATTTGCCGGACCAGATAGCAGAGCCTCTAAGCCAAGCTCTCGCTGCCTTTGCCGCCAAGTTCAACCGATTCACAATAGACAGCCTAGCCGGTGAAGATCTTTTTCTCGGCGCCTGGCAAGCCGAATATCTGGCCGCAAGCCAAGATTTGAAAATTATGGCGTCCTTTTGTGCCAGCGGCATAGGCTTTAATCACAAGCGCAAAAGCGACTGGCATTATCAACACCTGGTACAGGAAGCACCAAACTATGCCACGGCCTTTTATTTCAAAATGCCGCAACTGCCTGAAACAGTAGTGCTAATCAAACCTGAAGACTCAAGGGCGAAAGCCTTCGAAAAGGCTTGGCTCTTTCATATCTGATGCCACTATTTTATTTCGCGAAATACCACTCGACGATTGCGAGCCCGACCTTGTTCGTTGGCATTTGATTTTTCTGGCTTGGTGAAACCATAACCCACAGATTGCAGGCGATTATCATCAATAGAACAGTTCTCGACTAGATAGCGCTTGACCGAACGAGCCCTCCGCCTTGAAAGATCCATATTGTATTGATAGCCGCCTATGGTGCAGGTATGACCTTCCACCTTGAGCCTTAGACTTTTGTCTTGTTTGAGATATTTGCTTAGAGACAAGAGTATCTCTTTGCTTTGCGGTCTCAAAGTATCTTTGTCAAAATCAAAAAGAATTAGATAACTGGTGGCTATACCATCACGTTTTAGGTGGTCGTATATATCTTTAGCCTCACGATTGGCATCGCTCAGATCGCCATTGACATTACCTAAAGAGACAACCCAACGAAAGGGGGCATTGCCCTGAATGATCATGGGCATATGCGGATTGTCCAAGATCCAATAGGTCCAGCCGTTATCGCAAACTGCCTTGATTGCGCGCAATTCGTGAAACTGCCCTTCTATTTTTATGCGCACATTTTCAGAGCCTTCCGCCCTGATAGAGCGAGGAATCTGCAAAACTTCGGCATGATGAACAATAAGCGATTCGGGACCATCAATGGCAAAGGGTGTGGTTTTACCCTCTTTGAGGTCTTTGTAAAGTGCATCAGAAACTCTCAGCACATTGGTATAGCCAGCCAGGGTGCAGACTTCGTGCTTGGGATAAAAGAGAGAAACTTTATGAGAGAAGAGAACATCTCTATGGTCCACTTTGCGAGAACCACTGGCATTAGCCGGTGGGCCTATCTCCCAGTCATATATAAAGCCCTTACCTTTTGCTTCACATTCGGCCACCCTGGCGACGAAATCATAGTCTCCAACCTCTTTCCACTTGGTATCAAGCCCTTCGAAAGTGTGCACGGTCACGGTCAAACCAGGAACTATCCTGAGGGCGGTAGTCAGGTCCGGCGCCTCTAGAATAGTGGGTGGACGGGTCTCGGAGGCGGCAAAGGCAGAGGCTAGCGGCAGTGCCGAAGACAAAGTCAGCGCGACGAAAAGAGAAATAAGCGACTTTCTAATAAGGCTACCCAAAACGGCCCCCTACAGGCTTGCTATAAAAACGAACTATCATTTTAAACACAAAGATGATTAAAGAAAGCTACAGTTTCGCCGTAGAGCCGCTTCGTTTTTATAGATTGAACTTAGGAATCTCGCTTGCGGCGAGAGACGAGATGAAATTTACCAGGTTAATAAGTTCAGAGGAAGATCATATATGTCTAAAGGAACAGGAAAAACCGGCGGAAAAGCTGTAGGTATTGACCTTGGTACAACCAATTCGGTGGTAGCCGTGATGGAAGGCGGTCAGCCGACAGTGATTGCCAATGCTGAAGGAGCCCGCACTACCCCCTCCGTAGTTGCAGTATCCAAGTCGGGTGAGAGGCTGGTGGGGCAGTTAGCCAGACGTCAAGCCGTAATCAATCCGCAGAACACTGTCTATTCCATTAAAAGATTTATGGGAAGACACTTCCAGGAAGTGGAAGGTGAGAAGAAAATTGTTTCATATAAGGTAAAGGAGAGCCCCGAAGGCGGCTGCAAAGTTCCGATGGGCGGAAAAGACTATAGCCCTGAAGAAATCTCAGCGATGATCTTGCGCAAACTCAAGGAAGATGCTGAAAAATATCTCGGAGAGAAGGTAACCTCGGCTGTAATCACCGTTCCTGCCTATTTTAACGACTCGCAAAGACAAGCCACCAAAAACGCCGGCGCAATTGCCGGTCTGGAAGTGCTGCGCATCATCAACGAACCGACTGCAGCAGCCCTTGCCTATGGTTTGGAGAAGAAAAAGAACGAAACCATCTTGGTCTTCGACTTGGGCGGTGGTACTTTCGACGTTTCTATTCTAGAAGTAGGCGACGGTCTCTTTGAAGTGAAATCAACCGCTGGTGATACCCACCTTGGTGGTGACGACTTTGATCACAAGCTGGTACAGTGGTTTGCCCAAGAGTTCAAGCAAAGCGAAGGTGTAGATCTGACCAAAGATCCCCAAGCTTTGCAAAGACTGACCGAAGCTGCCGAGAAAGCTAAAATCGAACTTTCTTCCGTCAACGAGACCACAGTCTCGCTGCCCTTCATCACCGCCAACGAAACCGGTCCCAAACACCTCGACATGAAACTGACGAGAGCCAAATTCAATGAGCTCACAAGAGACCTGGTCGAGAAGCTCCGCAAACCGGTGGAACAAGCCCTAGCCGATGCTAAATTGAACTACTCCAAGATAGATGAAGTTGTCTTGGTGGGCGGTTCGACGCGCATTCCAGCTGTCAAAGAAATGGTCAAAACCCTGACCGGTGGTAAAGAGCCGAACCAAAGCGTCAACCCTGACGAAGTCGTGGCGGTGGGCGCCGCAGTGCAAGCCGGTGTGTTGGCTGGTGAAGTAAGCGAGATTGTCTTGCTCGACGTCACACCTCTTTCGCTGGGCATCGAGACCATGGGCGGTGTCTTTACAAAATTGGTGGAAAAGAACACCACTATCCCCACCCACAAGTCGCAGATTTTCTCTACAGCAGAAGATAATCAACCTAATGTCGATGTAATGGTCTTCCAGGGCGAAAGACCAATAGCCAGAGACAACAAACTTCTAGGTACCTTCTTGCTGGACGGTATTCCTCCGGCTCCAAGAGGCTTGCCTAAGATTGAAGTTTCTTTCGACATCGATGCAAACGGTATACTCTCGGTCACAGCCAGAGAACAAAATACCGGCAAAGAGCAAAAAATCACAATCACCGCCTCGACCAACCTGACCAAGGAAGATATCGAACGTATGATTCGAGATGCCGAAGCAAACGGTCAAGAAGACCAGAAGAAAAAAGCCAAAGCAGACCTACGCAACGAAGCCGATGCCCTTATCTACTCGGTAGAGAGACATCTGCAAGAGTTTGGCAGCATCACAAGCAGTGCCGCCAAAGCGAGAGCTGAGCTACTCATCTCTGAACTAAGACAAAAGATCAAAGATGACCTCGCTTATGAAACCCTCAAGCAAGCGCTGGACGATCTGGCTGCCCACCTACGTAATATGCAAAGTGAAGCACAAGCCGCCTCGGCTTCGGCCTCGGCAGCTTCGCAGACCGCCGACCGTGAACCGGTAGGAGCCGCAGCCGGTGGCGCTTCATCCAATAACAACGATGTGGTCGATGCCGAAATAGTCTAGGTCAAAAATTAAACCTGCTCTTCAAACCGGAAATTTAATTTTCCGGTTTGAACTTTTTGTTCCGAAATTACGTCTTACATATTGTGAGAACAATGCAGCGAACCGGTGAACCACTCTACAGATTGTGGTTTAGCGGCTCTGCTTTATAGCGCTTTCAAAGGAGCAAAATCATGAAAATCAAGTTTCCCTTACCCGCCCTAGCCATCGCCCTTAGTTTGACTACATTAGGCTCTGCCATAGGATCATCAGTTAATTCAGCCTACGGGCAAAATGCCGATACATTCATAGCAGACACATCTAAATCATGCCAAGACGGCACCTGTGCAAAGGCAGAAAAAGGCTCGCAGAAAAGAGGCTTAGGTAGAAAAGCCAAACTCAACCTGAGTGAAGACCAGAAAGAAAAAATGCTCTCGATCAAAAATAAATTTAAAAGCGAGATGGAACCAAAGATTGCCGAGCTCAAAGAGCATAAACGCTCAATAAATGACCTACTCACCCGCGAAACAATAGATAAAGAGGCGATTCTCAAAGAGCAGACTAAAATCAATGCCATCATCGGCGATATTGCCTCCGCCCGCCTGGCCTACCGCATCGAAACCAATGAAAATCTCAACCCCGAACAAAGAGCCACTCTAAGGAAACTGGGAGAAGCACGTGATTTTGCAGGACGAGGAAAACATCAAGGCAAAAGAGGCGGCAAAGGCGGCCGTATGAAACAAAAAGCCAGCGCCCCATCGGAAGCCTAGTGCAGATGCCGAGAATAAATACGACAAAAGCCTCGCTTCTGAGGCGAGGCTTTTGTTGAGTTCTCTAAAATAGTACGAACTTTAATTTCGATCTCGCGCAAGACTCAGCTCTTTTTTATCCGGGCTTGTATCCGGGCTCTGACAGCAACCGCCCTTCTTGGTCGGCAAAACCTTGAAGCCATCTAAAAAGCAGCCGTCTTCAAAGTCTCGACAAGACGAATTACAGAGAATCACTGAACAAAAAACTGGTCTTGCAAACTGTCGGCGCCAAATAAAAAAGCTTAGCACCGGACTGTCATCGGCTACCTCAGCCTTGAGCAGACTGCGGTTCTCAGCGCAACAAGAAGTTTCTCTAGAAGTTTCTCTAGAAGCTTCTTGAGTCACTTCCAGCGACTCTTCTGCCAGTACAGTGGGGCTAGTGGACAAAAGCAGACAGAGCAGTAAAAGTAATCTACACATTTTGCTCGACTCAAAATCCCAAACGCACAAGACGACAGACAGGACAGTGCAAACCGGTACCGCGCAAAGCGTAGGAAGCGCCAATATTGAGAGCGGTGCCAAGGACAGCACGAGCAGCCCGATTGCCTTTCGACTGAGGCATGCTGATTGGAGCCGCCGGTTGAATTGGAATTTGTGGAGCAACAGTTTGACTGGGACTGACTCCTAAAACTGGAGGCAAGAGTGCGTCCTGATTGGAGCGCAACTGGAAGACTTTACCCGCCTGCGCCACCCCAAGATCTGTTTGGGCATTTTGGGCTGATTGAGAGTCGAGCAATACTACATCAGAGCCAGAGACAGGAGCTTGCATTTGCCTTGTATATGCCGGTGCAGAGACCGGTCCGGCAGTTCTAATTTGCAGAGGAGAATTTGGTCCATTGCTTCGAATGGCGCTTTCCATCGCCGCTCTGGCCTCAGCAATCTGAGAGTCGCCGGGGTTGAAGAGAGAAGCGGCGCTGTAGTGCCCAAGGGCTGCAACATAGTCGCCCCGTCCCTCTGCCAGCGCACCCAAGTTAAAATAAGCATCACTGTTGCGTGGGTCTTTGCTCAGAACCTGCCGAAAAATCTCCTCGGCCAAAGTCAACTCTCCGCGCCGATGGCTTTCGGCTCCATAGCGCAGCAAACGTTCCACCTCAGGGTCTTTAGCACTGGCTGTCTGCGGTATGGCTGGCTGACTTGTGCTGCGCAGACCAGCCGGAGCTTTAGCTATGGAAGCTTTAGGAGGCGCGGTCTTGGATTGAGTTTTTTTAGAGGCGGCGCTGCGTTTCTTTGCCAAAGCTTGAGAGCTTGGGAGGGCAAAGGAAACACAGATAATAGCCAAGATGGCCAGTAGTTTATTAACCATGACTATTCACCGAAGTGGTTTACCATTAAAGCAGTACATAAATTAAGTACATAATTTAAGACAAGCTGACCCTATAAAATAGGAGCCTCTTAAGTAGAGTCTAAGATAATAAACTGGTTCGGCCAAATAAGCAGGCAAAATGCCCATCTTTCAAGCAAAACTAAAAAAGCAGCCCATATTGGACCTTTCTTTCCTGATCTTCGGCTTGGCTCTTTTTCAAGTAGGCACCGCCGCACCGGCACAAGCACAGCCAAGCGATACTGACAGTCAAGCCCCCAGCCTGCAGTCGGCTCCATCCATTCAAGGAGAGATCAAAGAAGAAGTAGAGCTGGAGACGCTGAAGAACGACTCCCTGGTTGAACCACAAGCAACCACTACCAATACGACCTCGAGAGAAGGAGCCTACAGCAAGAAGCTCTTTATTCAGGGCGAAAAGGCGCTGAGAGAACGCCGCTACGAGACAGCCGCGCAGTTTCTGAACATGAGCTTGAAAGAGTTGTATAGAAGCCACGACCGCAGCCACCTCCAAGATATCGAACTGGCTAAGGCACAGCTTGACCTTGCCCTGCAACAGAATGAAAGAGCATTGAACGTACTGAGCAAGCTGGAACGCGCACTAGGCAAAAGCGACGAAGCCAGCTCGCTCACCACCGGCATCATTCAATCTGAACTAGCCGAAGCCGAGCTGCGCCTCGGCAAGCTGGATAATGCCGATCGCCATATCAGGGCGGCTCTCGCTTCAATCAAGAAAAGCGCCAGCAAATCAGGCACCCTGCCGCCCTCGAACGAACTAGGCAAAGCCAAGGCCAGAATGGCGAAAGTGCTTGCCCGTCGCGGTCTTTCTGAAGAAGCTCGAGAGTATTTCCGGGACGCCGTAGACCTGATGGAAAAATCACCCGGCTGTAAAGGGCTCGACCTCGCTGATGTGCTCAGAGAGGAAGCCCAGTTCTTTAGGAATATCGGCTTGCGCAAACAAGCGGCACAAATCTTCGACAAAGCAGCCAAAATCAAGGATGAAGCCAGCCACCCACAAAAAACCACCGAGCTAGCCGGGCAGGTAGACTATGTCTGGGAAGCCGGGGCCCCCCATTCCCATGAAATCATCGATCAAGACTTTCCACTAAGATACATCCAAGTAAACAATATAAGGGTCGCCACTACTGTCATTGATCTTTGGGAGTTGGCCGGACTTTTGATCTGTGTAACCAATGTGGATGAACATAGACATATACTTGGTCTAGGGCAAGTTCATTTTTATAAAGTAAAGAGAGATGCCGCCACCGGGCAGGTGAAGACTTACGAAGAGATCCCGCAAGTAGACCATAGACTGATAGATCGCATCAGAAGAGAGAGAAACATGTGGGATCTCACTCAAAATCGCCCCTGGCTTGCCAATATCCAAAAAACCAGAAATTTTCGCGGACTAGTTCCGCCGAGCGGTCATGATCTTTTTCGAGGTCCCAATGTCTTCGGTGTCTGGGGTGAATGGCCCGGGGTATCACATGTGGTGCCAACTCGGGTTTCTATTTTGCCCAGCCGCGAGAATGTTTTTTATGACGACGAACAAGAAGAAGGCACGAAAGAAGGCGGTCTCATTCGCTCGGAGGGTATCAGACAAATGGGTCTGGTTCCGATCAATATGGAGCCGCTTGAATCACGCACAGGTGAATTGTTTTATCTCTACCCCCGCGACGAAGATGTAGAAGTGAGAGTCACCGTAGGCAATACCAAATTCAGCTTTCCCTTTCACTGCCGCAAACGAAGAATAAACTAGACTCAGCTAGAAGACCCGGTATAACGATTTAAGCAATCTCTATAGCCCTCGATATAGGTTGGAAAATCCAAGCTTACTTTCAGGTCTTCCAGAACCTTGCGGCCGTTCACTTGTCGATTGCCCCGCAGGGTGTGATGCACAGAACCCAAAGGCACCGAATCAGGCATGCTCAACCCCAGCTTCTCACAAAGATAGCTCACCAAATTCAGATGGGTTTCCGGTTTAAGATCACCGACCACATAAGTACTGCCGGCACGACCACGCAAAAAGCCCGCCTCAATAATCTTGGCCAGGTCTTTCAAATGAATTCGAGAAACATAGTTTTTACCGTCTCCGGGCAGACGATACTGACCGGAAAGCAAACGCAGATGCAAACCGTACTCAAAATCATAAAGCCCAGGCGCCCGCAGTGTAAGTGCATCGAGAGAACGCCAGATCTCTTCAGCCTCCAGACGAGGGCGAGCACTCTCTTCCGCCTTATCTACTTCAGTGTGTTCATCGATTATGCCTTGCTGTTTGCCATACACACCGGTAGAGGAAATATAGATCAAACCAGCCAGAGGAATCTCTTGCAGAAGATCACGATAGAGCTTATCGGAGATGCCGTCTGGAGGAAAGGAAACCAATACATAAGACTGGCGACAAGCCGCCTGCAAACGACTGCGCAGGGAGGCGGAAACACTTAGCTCAGAGAAGGCGGAGCAGATAATCGGCTCTATGCCTAAGCCCTGCAAATGGAGGGCTCGCTCTGCACTGCGCGTGGTGGCATAAAATTTATTGATACGCAAAGTATCGGTTTGTTTGAGTCTGCCGAAAACAGCCAGAGCCGCTCGCCCTGCGCCCAAAAACACTAGAGACCGCCCCTCTTTCGCAGGCTCGTCGCGAGCCGTCAGGGGCAACCGCTCAGCCTGTTCAAGAGACTCTGAAGTTTGTGTTTTAACAGACTCTTCGCCCATTACTTACTTGCAAAACCGAGTTCGTCCAAAGCCTCACTCAGAGGCACCCTCATTCTCTGACAATAATGCAAAGAAGGCACAGCCTGCTCAAGGCGAAGCTTGCCGCCAGCCAACAACTTGGCACAGTCGAGGGAGGCTTTCATGGTCAGCTGATCAAGCTTACCCGATGCCACCAAACTAGAAGCGATATCGCCACCCTTACTTTCAGCCGCTTGCCAATCTGACTGACTCAAAAGTCCCGACTGACAAAGCAATGAAAGAGCTTCCTTAACCGGTCCATCCGCAGACGGGGTTCGATAAGAATTGCCTGAAATCATTGTCTCTGCTAACTTTTGCAGAGCTTCATCCATATTGAGCGCGCCCGAACGCAACTGCTCTTGCAGAGACAGCGCCGTCTTGAGCTGCGGTGCCGAAATAATGCCTGCCATAACCAGAACTTGCCCGATCTGCGGCTTCACCTTGACCACAGATTCTCCGGGGCTAAGCTTCAAATCAGAAGCATCAGCCTCTAGAGCAGAGCCTCTGATATGGGCGCGGCGTACAGCCTCGGCTGCCTTGATAGCCGAAAGAGTGCCTTGACTGACCAAATTCTGCACCTGTAAAGCGGCTTCAATAGTGGCCTTTGGTACTAGCCCAGCATCTACAAGAAAAGTACCTAACATGACATTGGGTCGCTTCCTGACCAGATCAGGATTGGACACCACCACCTGCGGTGCAAACTGCTGAGCATAAGGATCAGCTACGGGTAAGCCAGGGCTGATTGGCACGGTGGAAGCCGCCGTCAGAGGGTCTTGGGGAACCGGAGCCATGGGTATCGCACCATAAGCAGCACCGGGACCAGAAGCAGGCGAGCCACCATGAACTTCTCCGGCATTGCCACCGGGTCCAACACCGGGCACTCCGTTGGGACCGACACCAGGCACCGCACCAGGACCTACTCCAGGAACCCCATATGGATAAGGAGAAGGCGTGTAGCCGTAGGGATAACCCGGATATCCGGCTGGCGGAACCTGACCGGGGGGATAACCATAAGGATAATATCCGTATGGGTAGGGAGGATAACCCATGTTTAGATTGGGATTGGAATTGGGATTAGGATTTATGGGCGCGTTGGGCGCAGAAGACGGCTGCGTCACAGGGTTGGCAGGAGCAGGCGCCGAATTTTGCTGAAGAGTCGGTGCTTGCTCTGCAGGAGACTTGCCTGAACTAGAGACACCGGAACTGGAGACACTTGAACTAGACTCAGCTGAAGCAGTCTCAATGGAAGCATTGGCAGACTCAGGCAAGGAATTTGCTTCAGTCATTAAGTGATTAGGATATTTCGCCTCGCCTTTCTTCTTGTAATAGCCGGAAAAATCATTATCTTCCGGCTTCATCAGGGCATTTTCATAAGAGGAGCCAGCGCTGGCATCATAGCTTCTATCGATGGAAGGTCCACTGCTAGCTTCGCTTTGTGTAGATGATTCGCCTTGACCGCGATCAAGAACACTACGACTGCGTTGACCGTCTGCAGTTTTTGGCTGTTCCGCCGGGGCAAAGATATTGGGACCATCACTAGGAAGTGAAAGAGTCAGTACGTCATACAAGAGTTCAACGTCATCAAAGCCGGTGCTCCACATCACTCTAGATGTAGCGCCTTCGCCTTCATATAAGGTCCAAATCGGTTCTGTTGTACCGACATCGGCTCTAACTGTCAAAGAAAAAGGCAAGCCGAGATTCTCACTGCGCCATGGCAACTCCACAGTGCACGACTTGGCTTTCTTTGCCTCGTTCAAAAGATTTCGAACATCGGAAAGCCTGGGCGTTCTGGCGAGCTTATCGAGCCGAAGATACTTTTTGGGTTTGTACATCAGAAGTAAAGTAGAAAACCGAATTAAGAGATTATCTTTTAATTTACCTTCCCATTCAAGGGTGATAATAACCCTACCTAAAAAGAGCCAAAATTCAAAGGACAATGTCAAACATGCTTAAGGGCAAAAAACTGGCCGTTATCGGAACCGGGAAGCTGGGAGAAGCACTAATTTCTGGACTTCTCAAAAATGGTGTCCTGCAAAACGAGGACATCTGCGGCACGGTGGCAAGAGAGACTTCGATTAAGCGCGCCAAAGAAAAACTGGCTATTGAAATCACCCTTGATAACAGAGCTTGCGTCAAAGACAAAGACATCATCATTTTGGCTGTGAAGCCGCAGAATATGGATAAGGTTCTCAAAGAACTAGCCGAGACCATCACCGAAAACCAACTTGTCATTTCGGTTGCCGCCTCTGTTTCGACTGCCTTTGTGCAAGAGCGCTTGAAAGGCAAAGTTGCCGTGGTCAGGGCCATGCCCAACACACCTTCGGTGATGAGAGCCGGTATGACCGGACTATGCGGCGGCGCGCACAGTTCCCAAAACGATCTCGACATGGCAGAAGCTATTTTTAAATGCGTCGGCGAGACAGTCTTTGTCGAAGAGCACCTTATGGATGCAGTTACCGCTCTTTCGGCCAGCGGACCAGCCTATCTTTACGTCGTTATCGAATCTCTGGCTGAAGCCGGAGTCAAGCTCGGAATACCAAGAGAGACCTCGACCTTGCTTGCCGCCCAGACTATGTATGGCGCGGCCCGTATGGTTTTGGAATCGAAAGCACACCCGGCTCTTCTGAAAGACACAGTGACCACGCCGGCCGGTTGCACAATCGATGGCTTGATGGAATTGGAAGAGGGCAAACTGAGGGTGACCTTGATTAAGGCGGTGGTCAAAGCGGCTGAAAGAGCAAAAGAGCTGGTTCACCGCTAGAAGACCCAATGATTATCTAGCCTAAACTAAACAACTAGCTCAATTTCGGTGGGCAAATCTTTTTTGAGCGACTCTTTTGAAAGGTCATTCAAGCTTGTGCCTTGCAACGAAAGCTTCTTCAGTTCGCCCAGTGAAATCAAGAAGGGGACACTGGCATCATCAATCAAAGTATTGTCCAACCAGAGTTTCTCAAGACTCTTCAGGCTTCTTAGTTTTTCAACAGCCTTAGAAGAAATTGGCGTGCCTGAAAGATCTAATTCTTTCAATCCTTGCACCATGGCTAATTTTTCGGCGTCATCATCAGTCAACTTAGCATCCGAACCATCTATTGAAAAGAGATAACCGGTGGGAAACCTCTTCAAGAGACCGGTATCGACTCGTCTGTCCTTAGCTAGCTCCAATTGAAATTTCCGGCCCCGAGGCAGCAGCACCTGCCCTTTAGCTTGACATAGAGGTTCCCAGTAGTCAGGGTCGTCCGCCGACTCCACCAAAATCTCGCCCAAGCTTTCACCCTCGGGCAAGTCCACAAGGACCATATTGGCTGGTACTGATTTAGCTTTCTCAGAAAAGCCAGCCGAGGCTGCTCCTGAAGCGGCATTAGCGTTAAGGCTGGTGGGCGAACTAGCGAAAGACTTGGTTTCCCGCCCGCCTCTAGCATCTTTAGAGCCGGCAGATACAACCAAAACGGCCGCCGTCGCCAAGCCCAAAAATAACTCAACTGAAAGTCTGGAAAAATCGATATCGACTCTGGTGACGCCTCGGCTCATGGCTTCGCGTGATAGTGACGGCGGAGAAAAAATAGATGCGAAACCAAGGGGACTTTCCACGGCCCCATACTCCTTCCATGGTGGATAAATACCAATCATGGTAAGAACCGTGAGACCCAGCCATAGATTCTTGATTTGGCTTTCTTTGAGCACTTTATAACCCCACTAGCTGCGATATTTATCGCCTATTTCTTCTTTTGCATTTTATGGTAACCCTAACCTCAAGCAAGTGATCTAAACTATGTAGCCAAACTAACACTGGAGTCATGAAAACACTTTTACGAGCCGCTTGGTTCGTATTGAAAAGAGGTCTTGAAAATGTGGGAAAGATACAACCTCATGGGTCAAAACTCCATGAACCAGGGGAAGCCAGCCGACGCCGAAGCACATTTCAGACTGGCTATTGCCGAAGCTGAAAAAATGGATGCTAAAGACCCCAAACTACCGATAAGTCTCAATAATCTTGCCAACTGCCTGCGCATGCAAGGTAAGTATGCCGAAGCCGAAACCCACTACAAGAGAGCGCTGGAAGTGAAACAGAAGGCAGTCGGCCCCTTGCATACCGACCTAATTGGCATTTACGAAAACTATGCCAAGATGCTTAGAGCCGCCGGCAGAGAGGCAGAAGCCAACAAAATGGATGCTCACGCCCGTGCCATCTTCATGAAGAAGTAGAGGAAAACAATGACCAACTGCAAAGTGCAAAGCAAGCATAAATATCTGAGCGGCTTTGGCAATCATATGGTGAGCGAAGCCCTGGAAGGAGCCCTACCCCAGGGACAAAATTCACCACAGGCGGTGAACTACGGGCTTTATGCCGAGCAGCTGAGCGGCTCTTCTTTTGTCATGCCCCGTCACGAGAATCTAAGAAGTTGGCTCTATCGCATCAGACCCTCTGTTTTGCACGGCGGCTTCAAACGTATCGATAATGGACTATTGAGACATCGCCCATTTGTTGAAGAAGAAGCCACACCCGAACAATTACGCTGGGATGCCATCGACTTTTCAGAAAGAAAAGAAGACTTTATTGAATCTCTCAAGACCATAGCCGGTAATGGTGATCACGGCTCTTGTCGCGGCGCCGCCATTCATATTTATACCGCCAATAAGTCTATGGAAGACAGTTTCTTCTACAATTCAGACGGAGACTTTCTGGTCGTCCCTGAAAGAAACAGCCTCGTCATTGATACCGAATTTGGTGCAATGGATCTGGCCCCCGGTGAAATCGCCGTTCTGCCCCGCGGCATAAAGATGCAAGTCAGACTTGAGAATGGACCGGCCAGAGGCTATATCTTGGAGAACTATGGCGCTCCGTTCCGCCTGCCCGGGCTCGGACCAATAGGTGCAAACGGGCTGGCTAATCCTCGCGATTTTCTAGCACCTTGTGCTTCTTATGCAAACCAGGAAGGCGATTTCCGTCTGATCAATAAATTCAGCGGTAATCTTTTTGAAGCCGAGCTAAAACATAATCCACTCGATGTGGTGGCCTGGCACGGCAACTACTTTCCTTACAAGTATGATCTTTCGCTTTTCAATGTCATAAACACCGTCAGCTACGACCACCCGGACCCTTCAATATTTACGGTCCTCACCTCACCTTCAGAGATTCCCGGCACCGCCAATATCGATTTTGTCATCTTCCCGCCTCGCTGGATGGTGGCCGAGAAAACTTTCAGACCACCCTATTACCATCGCAATGTAATGAGCGAATATATGGGTCTGATACACGGTGTTTACGACGCAAAAGAACAAGGTTTCGTCCCAGGCGGAGCATCGCTTCACAACTGTATGACCGCCCACGGCCCTGACCGCGACACTTTTAACAAAGCCTCCACTTGCGACTTAGGCCCCGTTTACCAGGGAAACACCCTGGCCTTCATGTTCGAAAGCAGTCTTGTCTTTACACCCACAAGTTTTGCCATGTCTACGAAACACAGACAGACAGACTATTTAAGCTGTTGGCAAGGTCTTCCTGTAAATTTCAAACTGCCAACCAGGTCCTGACGTTTATAAACTGGTGAATAGGGTGGAATAAGATCTAAAAAGGAACCACAGAGAGGCAGAGATGAACAGACTACCGCCGAACAGACAGGGATCGGGCTCAGGAGCAGGTGAAAATCCGGCAGGGGGACCACGTCGGCTTAGATTGCCGGTGGAATCTTCATGTCCGTCTATGTCTAAAGTGCGTGTCTTGCTGGAAGAAGCGCAGTCAAAAAGGGGCACACTGATTGAGATGCCTTGGATCCAGAATGACCGCAAGAGCTTTGTCATTACAGTGCAATGGGACGAAACTCTGAAGGACCCGGTCTGGACTCTTTACGAAGAGTCGGAGGGGACCTCGAAAGTAGTATGGACTCAACCTTTCGCCGCCCAAGATCTAGAGTTCATGTACGACATTCTCTCGATGTCGGCGGGCAGTGGCGCCTCTGAAATACCTGAAGAACTTAAGGTTAAGCAACCGGAAGCTCCTAAAGTATTGGACATAGACAAGTTCAACAGCCCGGCTGCACCGGCGGCTGCTCCAAGTTTAGGTGGCGGGCTTGGCGGTCTCGGGGGCGGACTGGGTGGTGGTCTTGGCGGTGGACTGGGCGGCGGTCTCGGCGGCGGCTTAGGTGGACTGAACCCGACAGCTTCTCATACAAACCTGCCGCCGGCTCAACCGGCTCCATCTATGCCTCAGCCTATGCCTCAAGCTATGCAGCCGCCGATGGGTCAACCGATGCCGCCCCACCCAGGCTACCCGGTTCAGTATCCGCAAGGTCAATATCCACAGGGCTATCCACAGCCGATGCAGCAGGGCATGTATCCGCCAGAAATGATGGGGGGTTATCCGGCCCAGTATCCGCCATATCAAGGACAGCCGATGCCGCCCATGCCTCAGCAAATGCCGCAGCCGATGCCCCAACCCATGTACCCGCAACAATCTATGTATACACCAGTCTCGACGCCGGTGGCCTCACCTATGTCGAGTGGGCTGCAAGAGCCCAAAATTCCCCTCGATTATCATCTTATCGATAAGCGAGCCAATGTTTTGCTGGGCTCACTCCTTAGAGAGGCGGGACTAATCTCTGAACCGACTTTGGAAGCCGCTCTCAAATTGCAGGAATTGGTTAGAGACGAAAAGCTGACACCGGAAAAGGCACCTGATGTGTTGAAGCGATTGCACGCAATGGGCGGCAGTATCGATCAATACTTAACCAAGGGCGACCTGGAAAAACCAGCCGGACTAGCTCAAGCAACCAAGCAAGCAGTAAGCTCTTCCAGTGCAAGTTCAAGTACAAGCTCTAGTTCCAGTGCTAGTTCAGCACCGGCCCAAGCGGGTGGACAGAAAGACCTCAAAGGGGCCTTCGACCTTTTGCAGAAAGCTCAAATTCTCACCGAAAACGATCTGACCACAGCCTTGAATGTGCGCAAGAAGCACGGCGGTGATGTTGTGCAAATCTTGGAAGCAGCAGGCAAAGTACACAGAAAAACGATAGATGCAGCTCTAATGAGTTTGCCTTTGATTAGAGAAGGTCTGATGAAGATTGAACAGGTAATCATGGCACTCAATTATTGTGAGCGCATGAGAGTTGGTTTTGATGAAGCTTTGGATGAAATGGGCTGGCAGAATCCCCGTAAACTCAGGACTGATCTGCCACTATAAATCGTCCTTAAGAAAAGCAGGCGGATAGATGGGAAAGCAAATCGTACTTATAGACAGTGACCAGCACTTTTTGAAACTGGTCGCTTCAGTTTTGGAAGGACGAGGGCACAAGGCTCTGCCGTGCATCAATCTTAAGGAAGCAGACGAGAAAATCAAAACCGCCGATATGGTGATTGTCGGCAGCCCGCTTAGCGAAGGGGGCGAACTGCCATGGCTATTAGAAAAGCGCCGCGCAGGCATGACTGCCAAACTTGTTTTGGTAGGCTCTTCGGCAAACTATATGGAAGGTCTGAAAAACAAGCTTACTGCCGATCATTCAGTCTCACTATCTGTTCATAAACCGCTCATTCCCTATATTTTCGGAGCCCAGGTAGATCGCACCTTGGACGATGACAAATCGGAAGCAGCAGCTCAGAAGATGAAAGACTTTGAGACTATGTTTCTGGCGTTGGTGACAAAGTACGCCAGAGTGCTGCCCAATAGAATCATGGAACTGGCAGAAGCAATACAGAAAGCTAAGAACGACCCTAGTAATGCCGAACTCACCCAAGAAGTGCGCGGACTGGCGCATAAAATCAAGGGCACAGGCGGATCATTGGGCTTCAGAAAAGTTTCGGAGTTGATGGCCTATATCGAAGATGCCGCAGCCGAGGTAAGCAGTAAACCGAGGGACGAGCAGCTCATAATTTGGTCGGAAGTTGATAGAAAACTTTTGGAAGTGAAAGAAGCCGGAGATTCGGAATGCCAGGAAATCAACGAGGCAGTAGCCAGTTCCGGTATCAAGCCGCAACAAGCGGTGCATAATCCAGCCATGACTCGCATCTTGGTCGTTGATGAAGACCGGGGATTTTTAGATATAGTTTCTGAACTGGGCAAGCAAAGACTGGTTGAGATAGTGCGGGCAGCCGGGCTGAAAGAAGCTCTGGAACAAGCTGTAGTCTATCCTCTTGATGCTGCTCTGATTAACGTTTTGCCTGAAAAGCCGGAGCAATGTTTTGGTCTGGCGCGCCAACTCAGAGAACTGCCTGGTTATGAAAACCTTCCCCTAGCTTTCGTTTCGGGTCAGGCACTGGTCAAGAATATGGTGGAAGCAGCCCATGCCGGGGCTTCACTTTATCTAGATAAACCAATTGCTTCAGATGCCCTGGAAAAAGCCGTACAACACTTAGTCAACATTAGACAGGGCGGCCGCCCCCGCATACTCATCTGCGACGACGACGAATTCTTTTGCAATACAGTCGCCCTGGTGCTGCGCAATGAAGGCATGATTGTGCGCATCCTCAATGATCCCTCCAAAATTCTCGACACCATGCAGGAGTACCCACCCGAGCTCTTACTTTTAGACGTGATGATGCCGGGAGTAACAGGCTTTGAAGTCTGCCGCATGCTCAGACAAATTCCCCGCTGGCAAGACCTACCCATTATCTTCTTAACTGGACAGACCGGAGTAGAAGCACGCCTAGAAGCCTTTCGCTCCGGTGGCGACGACTATCTGCCAAAGCCTGTGGTCAACGAAGAACTTTTGACCAGGGTAAAAGTGCGTCTTGACCGCTCGCGCATGCTCAAAGACCGCTCCGACAAAGATACAACCACCGGACTCTTGCTGCGCCGCGCCTTCTCGGAACAACTTGGCGCCATACTTGCAGAAGCTCAGAGATTGAAAACAACTTTTGCCATCTGTCTACTTGACGTAGATCATTTCAAAAAAGTAAATGACACTTACGGACACCTTGCCGGTGATAAAGTGCTGGCTGGGCTTGGACAACTGCTTTCTCGCCGTTTTCGTGTAGACGATCTACGTGGACGCTGGGGCGGAGAAGAATTCATGTTGGCCTTTAGAAGAGAAACAAAAGCCACCATGCATTTAGCAGTGCACCGTGTTTTGGAAGAGTTCAGACAGATTACTTTCACCGGCGACAAAGGCGAAGAGTTCTGCAACAGTTTTTCAGGCGGCATCGCCGAGTATCCGCTCGATGGCAACTCAGTCTTCGAATTAGTTAAGGTTGCCGATGCCAGACTCTATATGGCTAAAAAACGCGGACGAAATCAGATTGTCATCGACGACGAAGAAAATATAGAAGAGAAGAAGGAAGGCACCGCCGAAGGTGCCTCCGCCCGCTAATCTAATTTATTTAGCTTTATTGCTGGCCTCTTCTTTCTTCTAAGATGCGATAGATTAGATTGCGATTTTCTTCTGTGGCGGGTTGCCTGCCATAACTGCCGTGATAGGTGTCGAAAGCGCCTCTCTTAGGCACGGCATTCTCAATGAAGATTAGCCATTTCGAACCAAGTGCAGGCATTTTGTCAGAGCTAAATGTCCACCCTGGAGGTTGCTTCTCGCTACCGGCTATCTTCTCATGAAATTCAAAGCGTATCGGCAAGGTCGCCGATAAGGGCGGACCTTTGAGAATTTCGTCAATATGGAAAAGAGCGATCGGTGGTCTGAAATAGGTAATGTCATTTTCTAGCTCATACTTCTTGTATGTACAAATAGCGATGAACTCGCTGCTATGCTCGAGATTGCCATAGGTGAGGGCATAGCTTGAAGTGCTGCCGACATCAGAGGCGTGTATCTTTGGTGGGGCAATTACTTTTACCGGTGCATCTTTATCTATGTAAACAGGCGGAGGCAGATCTTTCTTTGGAGCCGGCGTTCTAATTTTGGTAGAGAGCGCGGCTATCTTTGTAGAGACAAATTGAAGATCAGAGTCTACCGAATTAAGACCTTGGCGCAAGTAAGGCAGGGCTTCCTCATACTGTCCAGACTGGGCCAAGGCCTGTCCATAATATGATTGCAAATGCACTTTTGATTCAGGTTCAGCCTGCGACAAGGCCGAAACTGCAGCTTTAACGTCCTGCCAATTACCGGCCTTGTAGGCAGCCTGCAAGAGACCCCAATTAAGATCGACCGAAGCCGAAGCCTGATTTATAGCCATGCTATAGCTCTTGCAAGAAGCAGTAAAATCCTGCCGCTCAAAAGACTTGAGGGCATCACGGGCCAGCTTAGTGACTGTAATGGAGCCAAAAAGACCGGCATCATCAGGGCTATAGTCTGCCGCCGAGACAGATGTACAAGAAAGAAGGAAGACGCACGAAAGAGAGATAGCAGACGCTATCTTAGAATTCTGCATATTTACGCCCCCAAAGAAGAAATGAAACAAAAGAGCAAATTCCAAATCTGCCCTCAAATCTAGATAACCGAACTCAGGAGGCGGCCCTCCCGAGCTACTTCAAACAAAAAAAAGCAAGCCTCATATATCTGGGCAAAAAAACAAGAGAAGGAGTGCAGAAACTCCTTCTCTTGTTCTAGCAAGAATCTGAAAGGTCGCCTAGGGCGATACCAGACTATCTTTACTCATCGTCATCATCACTGCTCTTCTTGGTTGGTGCCGCAGCCGGTTTCTTAGCCTTATTCTGCTGTTGCAGCATCTGCTGATATTGCTTTTGCTGTTGCAACTGCGCCACATACTTCTGAAGATTATCGAACTGTGGACGGAATCTTTCACCGGCTCTACCGTACTCGAGAAGAGCACCATTGTAATCTTTAGTCTGCATGAGCAAATTGGCAAGATTACCGTGATAGTCGCCATTGGCCGG
This sequence comes from Obscuribacter phosphatis (SeqCode), assembly GCA_017303615.1. Taxonomy (GTDB): domain Bacteria; phylum Cyanobacteriota; class Vampirovibrionia; order Obscuribacterales; family Obscuribacteraceae; genus Obscuribacter; species Obscuribacter phosphatis_A. The sequence goes on along the minus strand of JAFLCK010000007.1, from coordinate 111,627 downwards.
GTCGAGCTGAGAAGCCTTGCGATAGCGCGCAATCGCACCGGCGGTGTTACCAGCGGTGTAGAGATGATAGCCGTAGTTGTATTGCAATACGGCATCATTAGGCTGCAAGGCCGTCAAAGTGGCGAAAGTGGAAGAAACTTCCTTGGCACGGCCAAGCTTTTGATAGCAATCGAGCAAGCTCTTATAGATTGCTACTTTACGCTCAGTCGGACCTTCGGCACGAGCGGCTGAAGCAGTGAAGACCAGCGACAGACAGGCCACAGAAAAGACAGTCGTCTTAAAAAACGGTTTCATTTACTATGCTCCTTACTGCTGACCACGGTGATCTTCGATCACCTTGTAGATTTTGTTGCGATTCTCGTCATTGGCTTCCTGTCTGCCATAGCTGCCGTGATAGGTTTCGAAGGCGCCGCGTTTAGGTACGGCGTTCTCAATGAAGATTATCCACTTAGAACCAGGCTCAGGTAGTTTATCTGGTCCAAAAGTCCAGCCTTTAGGCATGACCGGTGTGCCGACTTTGTCATGAAACTCATAACGAATCGGCAAAGTCGGGTTCAGCGGCGGTCCTTTCAAGACTTCGTCGATATGGAAGATGGCGATAGGCGGACGGAAGAAGGCTGTATCGCGCTCTTTCTCGAATTTCTTATAGGTACAAATAGCGATAAATTCTGAGTAGTGGAAAAGGTTCTCGTAAGAGAGAGTATATTTTGACTTTTCCGAAACCTCATCGGCGTGAACTAGATCACGCTCGGGGATCTTCTCGACAGCGGTGACTTCTCTGTACTTCACCTTAGACATGTCGATATCAGGCTTTTCGCCAGGCTTTTCAATTTTGATCGCCATGGCGGTCAGTTTTTCATTGAGGAAAGCATTATCTGCATCAAGGGTTGTGAGAGCCTTGTTCAGAATCGGTATAGCTTCTTCGTAGCGACTGACACCGGCTAAGGCTCGCCCATATTCAGCCTGCATATGCGCTTTAGCGGCGGGCTCTTCGTTAAACAGAGTCTCCATCGCCGACAATGCCTCATGCCAGTTATTGGCTTTAGCAGCAGCCTGTACAAGTCCATAATAGAGTTCTGGCGCTTTGACATTCTGGCTGACCGCCTTTTGATAGCGCTGTACAGCAGTGGGCCAGTCTTGGCGTTGAGCCGCTTTCAAGCCTTCTCTCGCCAGCTTGGTAACCGTAATAGACCCGAACTGACCGGCATCATCACCGGCTGTATCCATCGCTCTCACAGGCACCGAGATAGCCAGATAAGAAAGAAGAGAAACAAGAGCCGCGGCTCTGAATGCTCTGAATATCCTCATCATCTAACCTCGAATCGAAATAAGCGTTACCGAAAACAAAAAACTGAATTTATCGGAACTAGTGGATTGACCGACAACTCCATACAAAGGCCATTTTCCACGTTTGAGCCATTTTATGCCACTTGACAGTACTGTTTTTTAGATTTGCAAATATATTTTTGTCGAAAGCATAATTGTCACGACCGATAAAGATGTCGAGAGCCGGCTCTTTGTTCCTAAAAGCCCGACATTTAATACTTCGCTTGCTATGACTTTAAGAATTCTCCCACTTGCCTGACTTTGTCAAAGAGCGCAAGCGTAAAGATTCGCCTAAAGCGCTTCGGTCGGGCATGAAGCGAGCCATAAACAACATAATCAGTCCAGAGAGGGAAACCCCAAGACCAAGTGGGGCAAGGGGCATATAGGTCAAGCTTGACGTAAGCAGAAGACCGGAAACAAGCAGAACACCGCCGACCAAATAGGCAGCCCCGATAAAACTGCCTGGTCTGCCTATATATAGTCCTGCTTCAAGAGCGTGGCGTTCGGCAAGGTCCAGCACTTCTTGATCTATTGCGGGTTCAACCAGTCTGATCAGTTCGTCATCACTCATACTAGATAGGGCGGTCCTAGTTAAATCTGTCCCGTGTGCACTTCGTCCTATCTTTTCAAGCAAACTGTCATGAAATGCCTTGCCACTGCCCTGCCTTGAAATGCCCTTCCTTAAATTGTAGAGCAGTTCATCAAGCACCATCTCTTTAGTGACAGTGCCTTTCATAGAATAAGACTGCAAAAGAGGACTATCACCATCTATGGTGGCAGGCTCAGGCTTTTGGTCGGCACCAAATTTTCGACCAAACTTTTTAAATGAAAGCAAGGCAAAGAGAGTAGAGAGGGGCAACAAGAAAAGCGGATACCAGTCAAGGACGAAGTAGCCAAGCCGAAAAAAGATGCCAGGATCTTTGATAAAACCGGGAGGCAGAATATAGAGCACCTGCACCCCATCTAAAGGAGTTGCAGAGCTTGACTGTGGCAGTGCCGAAAAGCTATAGACCAACTTGCCTGGTGCCCTATCAAAGCGAGCACCGCCCAATTCGCTATCGTTCAAGCGTCGATGTTGCAGATACTCTGAATCTTTGTGTTTCTCTATAGGCTTATCGACCAGACTGTCGGCTGGCGGGCGCTTGCCGAGGGCAAAAGCCTCTGTTTGGTGAAAGCTCAAACCTTGACTGAGTGCTTTGGGCAAATGCAAACTTACGGCGACATTATTGAAAGAAGTGCACTCCTTGGAGGGCTGCAACGTATAGACGAACTGACTAGATTGAGGGCTGTTTAAGAGGGCGTGACGCAACACATACTCAATATCGAAAGTGACAGGCAAATTAGAGACCGACCTATGAGTATCGCCACCAGAAGAAGGAAAGGCTACTCTCAAAATCACCTGACCGCCGTCTTGCTTGAGCTGAAAATAAGCAGGACGTTTCTCTACTTTCACCGAAACAATACGAAAGCCTGAACTGCGCAGGCCCGAACAAGAAATAATTCGCTCAAAATAGCGGTCAGAGGCACCTTGTTTAACTGAGAACGTTTCATGAACAAGACAATTTGAAAGCTGGTCGGCTTTGATTTCGCTTTCCAGCGAAACTATTTGGAAGGCATCAGACTTTTGACAATTGCCCAGACAGACAAGGCAAACCAAAGTCAACCAAGATACATAAATCAATATTCTTCGAGAAATCGAATTTCGAGTCTGCAAAAAGTCTTGATACACCGCTTTAGACCTGCTTTTCTGTTTTTTCTTCTGTGCGCACTGCAAGCTGCCTGTTGGCAGGTCTAATTATATAATTGCTGCAAAACTGAATGGGTCCTAAAAGAGCGGGGATTTTATGGAAGAGTCGTGTCAGATTTGCCGCAAAGCCAAAGATGAAATTGGCAAGAGCAGCTATTACTTGTTCGAAAGCGAACATTTCAGAGTGAGACATTCAGACGAAACCAAGATTGCCGGCTACTTGATAATTGAAGCGAAGCGACATTTTTTGGACTTATCTATGGCCAAGCCGGAAGAAACAGCCGAATTCGGCGAAGTGCTCGCCAAAACCACAAAGGCTGTGCGCCAGGCAACTAAACCAATGAGGGTCTACACCTTCAGCCTGGCGGAGGCTGTGCCCCATTTCCATATGCACGTCATTCCCCGACAAGAAGATATGCCTAAGCGCTATGTCGGCAGAGGCATTATGTCCTACCCCTTAAATCCGCCCCTCGATTGCCAAAGCAGAGAGTCTGTTTCACTTTCGATCAAAAGAGCATTTAAAAGCCTCTAGGGAAACCCTAATAAAAATATAGCCCTCCCCAGACCTACCCGGAGCAGATGTCAGGTATCTATGTAACATGAGGTACTGTGGGGTGATGTGGAGAAATGGGGACCGAAGCAGGCGGCATATACAAACTGAACGATGGGCAAGCTTTAACGGGCGAACTCTTCTTTCGCTCCGGTCTGATTAGTATCGACCAGCTCTGCCATGCACTTTATGTAGCACACAAAAACAGCCTGCCCATCGGGCGGGTAATGATCATGCTCGGCATAACCAAAACCAGGGTTTTGGAGGGTGCACTGATCTTGCAAAATCTGGTCAGACAAAATCTGCTCAGCCTAGAGTTGGCAATTAAATGTATGACTTATCTTGGTACTGAGCGAGTAAGAGTAGAGGAAGTGCTTTCCGAACTCGGATGGAGCGGCAACCCGCATAAAGACGAAGGCAACTTAGGCGAAATTTTAGTAGAAGCCAAAATATTAACCAGAAAGACAGTCGATGACGCTCTCGGTCTGAGCAAGCATATAGGCTTGCCCCTTTGTCGCATCTTGGTTTTGCAGGGTATGGTCTCAAACAAGCTGCTCAGCGCAAGCTTTAAGGCGCAAGAAGTAATTCGCTCGGGAAGAGTGAAAAAAGAGGAAGCCATCCAGGCTCTGGCTTCAGTGGCCAGCATGCTTGAATTTGAGAAAGCTTGCGAAAAGGCGGTCGAGCCCAAGCAGCCCTTTATCAAGCTCGAAGAACTTTTGCTCTTAGCTCGGTTAATCACAAGAGAAGATCTGTTTCGTCTAGAAAGAGAAGCCGAGAGCCGAGGATTCAAGACCCTCGGTGAGTATCTGCCTGGTCTCTTCAATGCACCGATCATAGCCGGCGCTGTGCGCTTGCAAGCGATGATCGCCCGTTTCGAATTGAATCCGCTTTCGGCGGCATTGGCGCTAAGACTTATCGCCACCAAAGAAATGAGTCTCTCTGATAGTTTGAAAGAAGTCAGCAAAGAACCGGCACCCTATAATGGCGAGATCAGCCTCTATCATTTATTGCGTCTATCTGGTTTAGTGACAGCCTTTGACCTGAGAAGGCTAGGTCATTTGCCTGCTCAAAGTACAAGCGAAGCAATAGAAGAAAGACTGATCAAGACCGGAATTTTGAACAAAGCCTCTTTAGATGCGGCAAAGAGATGTCATCTCATGATGAAAGAAGGTTTTCTCACCGCCGAACAAGCCCTAATAGTTTTACAACACTGGTCTTGGAGCGGCGAAGGCTTAACCAGAGTACTGGAGAAACTGCACTGGGGTCCAGGCAATATGCCGACCTTGCATGCCCAGGCTTTTCGCAATTAGCCATTTAACATAGTCGGTCTAAATCAGTCCAAATTTGCCTAAATTAGCCGCGCACCCAGGCCAAAGCAGCTAACTTCACTGCTATAGTCGCCTTTTTGGGGGCGATACTGATTTCTACTATCTGAGGTTTAAAGTCCACTGTTTGTGCTTCTTTTTCAAATTCTTCATTGAGGCGACTCAGTTTCTCCAGCAATTCATCAAGATTTTCCTCGGCTTGCTGAGCGGCATCGCGCTTGCGGCTTACTCTATTGAGATCGCGAGCGGCACTGTTTGCCCTCGAAAGAGCACTCATCTTGCGTCCGACAAAGGCACCAAGAACAGTGGCGCCTATCGACAAGGCCGACTCCATCTCAAGACGTTTAACATCAGCTTGATGGGCCTCGGCTTTCTGCCTGGCCAGGCGCATTTTCTCTTCTAGTCTCTCTATTTTGGGAGCATACTTCAAACGCATAGCTTCCAACTTTTCGTCTCGTTTTTCATTTAAAACCTGGGTAAGCCTCACTCTAAAGTCACGCTCACTTTCGTTTAAGTTTGAGACCATACCGCTTACCTGATCTTTGAATAGCTTGAGTCTGGTATTGGCATAGATATGCTCTTCAAAGTCGCGACCAAATGCTTTCATAGCACTAGCTGCACTTAGTGCTTTCGGCACTGGAAGAAAACGCAAAGAGGCCTGGTCCGGCGATGACAAAAGCTGGTCATAAGTAATTTTGATATCTCTAGACTTACTGAAATCTACCGGCAACGGTGCGCCATCGGCAACAGGAGTCAAAGAGGCTTTAGTGCGCAAAACATCGAGATTGAGCTTACTTTCGGTAAAGCGCAGTTCGGCTATGGTAAGCAAAAAAGGGCACCACTCGCCGTGTGCCGGCGTAAACTCGGCCACAGAAGCCGGTATAAAGTATTGCTCGAGCCCAGGTGCAAGCAAAGGCATGACTTTAGCTGAGTCGGCAATAACAGCTTTAGCTGGGCTGTTCGGCCCTCGCTCATTGCCTAACACAGCAGTCTCAACTACTTCACTTTTGTTTGCCCCTTTATTTTTATTTTGATAAAGTCTTCTTATATCTTGCCGCGACAGAGGGCCACGCAAATAAGAAAGTGTCGGTCTAGTGCGGAAAAGCACCGCCCCGTCTTCATGAATATTACTCATCAAGAAAACTCTTTTGCCGAGCTTAGAGAGCAATTGTTTCACGGAAGTGCGGTCAAAGCCTTGCGCACCACCAGCACTACCACACTGGGCAGCCAGTCCATCGAGGATGCGTTCTTTATCTTGCTCGGTTTGCAGGCGACCTATAAACCAAATTCCGGCATTGGCTAAGCCCTTATAGTCTAAATCGACAGGATTTTGAGTGGCTAGCATGACTGATAGACCAAAGGCTCGTCCCTGCTTAAGCATGGTCAAAAGAGGCTTCTTACAAGGGGGATTGGCCACCGGTGGAAAATAGCCGAAAATCTCGTCCATATAAAAAATAGCACGCAGACTGCGTGTACCTGATTGTCGGCGCATCCAGCTCACCATCTGGTTGGTCAAAAGTGTAACAAAGAACATGCGCTCTTCATCGCTTAAATGAGCTATCGAAAAAATTGAGATGCGCGGCTTGCCCTCTTGGGTATAGAGCATACTGTCGATATCTAAAGGCTCGCCCTCAAGCCAGGCGGCAAATGATGGCGAGGCAATAAGATTATTCAGTCTATATGACAGTTCGAAGCGCTCTTTTTCAGGAAAGAAAGATTCTAAATCTATGGCTCCCACCCTAGCGAAAGGCGGATTCTGAATCAGTCCAATTAAGGCGGTCAAATCAACTTCTTGGCCACTTTTCCAGAGAACCGAAAAAATATTGGCCAGCAAAACATGCTCTCGACTATTTTCGAGAGCCTTAAGCCCAATCAAGCTCAAAACCGATTGAGCCGCACCGGCCAGCCGCTCAACAAATACTTCGGTATCGTCGATTTCATCAGGGCTGGGAGCTTTGAGAAAATGCAGAAGCGATATGGCGCGACCAGCACTGCCGCCGGGAGTATAAATATCAAAGCTGGCGCTATCGTGCATTCTGGCAATGCGCTTTTCATCTTGCCCACTTTCCAAAAGGGCTGCTTTCCATTTCTGGGCTTCGGCTGCAGCAAACTGTCCGACTGAAAATCCCTGTCGCCTGGCCTCTTCGGCGTCGACCCAGGGCTCAAAAGAGGCGCCGGTCATTTCTTTGAACGAAAGCAATAGGTTGCCGATATCGCCTTTGGGATCTATGGCAATGACCGGTATACCGTCAATTGCAGCTTCTTCCAAGACACTAAGGCAAAGTCCGGTCTTGCCGCTGCCGGTCATACCGATAACAAGCGAATGGGTGACCATATCAGCACTATCGAGCAGCACCAATTCGTCGCTATCGACTTTATGACCTAGATAAAACACACCCAACTTTTCAAAATCTTGCATTTAACTAAAATCCTGCTTAGTCCCTGCTAATTGCTTCAGTGTAACTGTAGCTACAAACAGAAGCGCGCTTGACATTACCCTGAAATCGATACAATTTATAGGCTATAATTCAGCAGAATAAAGCCATATACAGGATAAGGCCGTATAAATGAAGCCAGAGAATCAAAACAATCTTGACCGTTCTGTGACAATCAAGAGAAAGAAACAAATTCCTGGCATCTTGCTGGGCACCATCGGTTTGGCCTTTATTGCTCTGGCTTTTGCCGATCCGCGCTTCACTGTTCTTGGCGGACCTTATGGTCAGCCCGACCCCCAACCGGTGACACCACCGGTGGTCCTGCCTCCGGTTATTTTCCAACCGCCGGTTGACAGACCGCCGGTGGTGGTGCCTACCGATGTCACCAATTCTCAACTGGTCGCCCCCACCGGTTTTGGCAATATACCAATCAACCCGGTTGATCCTCACGCCATGGCCCTACTGGGCGTGCAACTTATACCCGACAGCCAGTTTCCGCCAAACGACAAAGTGCAACAAAACGAAGACTGGATCACAGTTTTATCTACAGAAGGTTCGGTCTTCACCAAGATCAACAACTATACAGTCGATCTCAAGTCGGGCGAAATCTTAGTTTCAGTAAAGAGCCCATCAAAGATAGCCTTTGTCATCACACCCTTCGGCACCCTGGCATTCAGTGCTAATTCAGATGCAATGATCAGCTATAAAGACGGCGTTCTGCGCATAATGAATTTCGACGGTGACGGCATGGCTATCAAAGCCCAGCTCAATAAAGGACCCTTCGGCGGTCCGGCCGACCCGACGGTAACCATAGCATCGGGCTATGAGCTTGTCGCCTCCGAAAACAAAATAGGCAATAAAGAGCTGCGCCCAAAGGACGGCATTGCCAGGCGCTATTCCAAAGTGCTTGAGGACGGTCATCTGGCTATTTCAGAGTTTAGCGTAGAAAGTGCCATGAAGAATTGCTCGATGGTGGCAGACCTATCACAAAAAACAAGCGGCGTGAAAGAGAGACGTATCTTGTCTGATATGTCAAAGATGGCTGCGGTACTGAATTACAAACATGGTACCCAAGGTTTCAGCGCCGATAAGTAAAGCAAGAACCATCCTAAGCCTAGTTTGGCTGCACCTAATTTGGCTGGCGCTGCTTAGCTATCTTGTTTGGGCGCCGACAATCGCCCCTTATTTCTTGAGCGATGACTTTCTTCATCTAAACTATCTCTACCGCGTCTGCCATGGCGAGCCTTGGCTGCTTTTAGACAATTTCAAATACACCTGGCTGGAAGACCGCTCCTTTTTCAATTTCTTTCGCCCCCTAGTAGAAGTCAGTTTAGCCTTTGACTATTTCATTGGCAAAGGCAGCCCCCTTGTCTTTCATACAACCGCTGTACTACTTCATTTCAGCAATTCTATTCTGGTCTACTTCATAGCTTGTCTTCTGACAAAAACAAATCGCATATATGCCTTAATTGCAGCATCACTCTTTGCCGTAGCGGCAAATCATTGCGAGACAGTGGCCTGGATATTGTCTCGCAGCGACCTCTTGGTCACCTTTTTCTATCTCGCCTCTATATTTGCCTTTATCCAAGCCGAAACTCAGTTAGATCAGAAAGAGAGATACTGGACAGTTTGTAGAATTGGCTCTGCGCTGGCACTGATACTAAGCTTGCTTTGCAAAGAAGCAGCCATCTCGCTACCTTTTGTCTTGCTTGCCTTTTCACTTAGCCGAGGAACAGCCCGCAAGAATGCCAAGTTCCATATAATCAATATGTTGCTTGCTGCTTTCTATCTGGTCTGGCGCAGCTTTTCAATCGGCTCGCTCTACGGCGGCTACAGCGGCTCACTGGGCCAATTACTAAGCTCGTCTCTTGGGACGCGCTGGTTCGAAAGCGAAGCCCTCTTCCAGATTTTTCATCCATTCAATCTAGCTTATTTCGACAAGACTCACGTGATCAGATTAGTCAGCCGCATCACCTGGTTAGCCCTGGGTCTCTGCGTCCTAATCAATATTAGGCGCCTAGAAGAGAAACAAGCAACTTTGCTCTTTCTGCTTTTCTGGACAGTATTCAGCTTGCTGCCCAGCCTACAAATACTGGGTGTTAACGCCTATATGTCAGGCAGCCGTATAGTTTATTTGAGTGCGGCACCCTTTATGATTTTGCTTGCCTTGATGCTGGAAATAAAACAAAGTCGGTTCTCTGCCACCATATATAGAGCGGCCTTGCTCAGTCTATTTCTCACCATGACCTGGGCCGCCAGAGTAAATAACCAAGCCTGGCTTGAAGCGGGTCGTAGCATAGAAAAGCTGCAGCATCAATTGCTTTTACTGATAGAAGCAGCTAAAGGCTCAAAAGTAGTGGTTTTCGACCTGCCTCAAAATATTAAAGGAGCCCATTGTTTTGCTTATCAAGGCATCTTGAGCGGTATGCTCAAACCGCCTTTGACTGCTTGCGATTTATCAAAACAAGTAATCGCCCTAGACTTTCAGCCGCTTTTTGACGGCTTTGTCGACTGCAATTCATTGCAAAATGCCCTGCAGCAAAGAGAAAAGTATAAAGTTTATCGCTATGACCGTAAGGCTGAGAAATTTGTCCCTTATGAAAAACTCTTGCCAAGCCAAGAAAACCAAGAATACAGAGAAAGCAAAAATATTCAGGGCATCTATCAAGCAAGCAAAGATGAAGATAACAGTTTCACTTCGCTCTTTTATGACCTCAAGGGGCAATGCGACTTAAACAGCGCCTTGGCGCTAAGCCTGGCCCAACTGAAAGTAAAGCAGAAAACCTCTCTTTATTTTGCCTGGCCAAACGACCCTGACCACGACTATAGTGCCGCCTTTCTGCCGCTAAAACCTGAAGAAAAGAAAGATCTCGTCTATATGCCTATCAGTGATTATCGCAATTGGCTAGCTTCAGAAAGTCTCAGTCTTTTGAGGCTGACCATGCCAAAAGAAATCTACGAAACCAAGGCGAAACCGGCAGTTACATTGCAGACACTTTCTGCGATATCGCCAAGGCTTTTGGCGGCTGAAGCAGATAATGCCCATCTCAATCGTATCTACTTTACAAAAGAGTACAGCCAAAAGGAGGGCAGTTTAGACTTTGATGCCACAGCCCTAACTATAGACTGCGACGCACTCGTGCTCGAAGTTGGTACAAAGTATGTCGCCTTCAATCATTACACTCGGCTTTCGCGCGACGATAAACCGATCAAGAAAGCCCTTAAGAAAGTGCGCTTGCCTGGCAAGAAAGGGCGCTATATCATCAAAGATAGCGATTTTCCTGAAAAGGGCTGGTATCAATTGCGCCTACTGCCTCTCAAAGATGGCAAACCATGCGCCTTATCGAGCAATATAGTGATAGTTTATAAAGACTAGTGCTAAAGCCTGAAGTCTCAATCGCTAATTCGACTAAGAAGCTTTCAACATAATTCTGCTTTCTGCTTTTTCGATACCAAGTTCAAAGCCAAGTTGTCTGCGCAGGTCTAAGACATCATTGTGCAAATGCTTGAGTAAAGTCTCGATTGCCTCTTGCCCATCGCGAGCATAGGCATCTTTATATGCACTAACTGCTATCGGCTTGCCGATATTATAAAGAGCTTTCCTCTTGCCTTGCCAATCATAGCCAGCGGCAATGGGAATAATGGGCAGATCTAAACCAGCCTCAAGAGCAGCGAAAGCCACCTTAGCCACACCCTTTTTAAATGGATGTGTGAGACCGTCATAGTGAACCGTGCCCTCAGGAAAGATGACAAAGGGTTCGCCCTTTTCAAAGCGAGAAAGTACATGAGAAACAAAATCATAACGAGGGGAAGAGGGAAAAGCCCCGACTTTAGTAAGCAAAAAACCTTGCAAGCCCTTTAGTTCATTGGGATGAACCATAAAGCAAGCGGGGCGATTGATGATTCGCCCAATGGTCGGACCGTCAAAGCGCGAAGAATGATTAGCCACACATATAAAAGGACCAGACTTAGGTAAGTTCTCGATTCCTTTGATCTGTATATTTAAATAGTTATCGAGCACTATGCGGGTCAGCCCGGCCAATATGGCAAAGCTGAAAGGATCTTTTCCATCGACTACCTGACGCAACATCTTTTGAACCTCGTTTGAACCAACACTTTCAATTTAGTAGAAGGCACAAAAGTAAAGATGTCGCTAAACACACTTCAAAGACTGTTTTGACAAACCAACTATTTGCTTGCTGCAGCGGCTTGCCTGGGCACAAGCAAAACATAAACCAAGGCGGCTACGCCAAAGCCGACAAACCAGCCATAGTCATACAAGCCCTTTAGTGCCGGAACAAAGGCACCGACCCAGGCAAGCAAACAGCCCAAGGCGGTAGCCGCCAAGCTTTGCCAGTTCCAGGTGGCTTTGCCGACGCTGTAAAGAGAGGCAAGATCGAGCTTGGTCTTGCGCACCAGCCAGTAATCGGCAATCAGGACGCCGGCAATCGCCCCCAAACCACCTGAATAGCCTTGCAGCCAGAGGAAGATATAGCCGGAAGGATCGGCAATAAGGCGCCAGGGCTGCATGAGAATGCCCACCAAACCGGTGATTAAGCCGCCGGTCTTGAAAGATATATAGCGAGGGAAGGCATTGGCGAAGTCGTTTGCAGGCGAAACAACATTAGCCGCCACATTGACTGAAAGTGTAGCAAGAGCGACTGTGAACATCGAAATGACAACAACAACAGGCTCTTTGAAGCGCCCGATTAGTTTCACTGGGTCCCAGAGTTCGGTCAGTTGGGCATCGGGATAAATTACTATGGCCGCCGAGGTAATCATCACCCCCATGGCTGAAAACAAAGCCATTGCCGTGGGCAGAGCCACGACCTGACCAATGGTCTGCTCTTTTTGCGAATGCCCAAAGCGGGTAAAGTCGGGCATATTGAGCGATAGAGTGGCCCAGAAGCCAATCATGGCAGTAAGCGATGGAATAAAGACCTTGAAGAATTCGGACGGGCTATTGAATTTGCTTTTCTGCTGCAGTAAATCGCCTAAACCATGGGCATGGTTTACAGCCCAAATAAGCAGGGCCAGGGTCATAAGCAAAACAAAAGGAGCGGCAAAACTCTCTACTTTCTTGAGCAGATCCATGCCCTTATAAACAATTGCTATATTGATCAGCCAAAAAAGACCAAAAGAAAGCCATTCGCCGCCGCCATGACCGGCAAAGCTGCCAAAGAGCAAAGCAAAACCGGGCAGAAAAGCACCAAACATGGTGCACAAGGCTTGACCACCGATCCAAGCTTGAATGCCGAACCAACCACAGGCTACCACAGCGCGCATTAAAGCCGGTAAATTAGAGCCATAGGTGCCATAGGCTGCTCGGGCAAAAACCGGAAAGGGGATACCATATTTGGTGCCAGGATGGGAATTGAGCAAAATGGGCAAGAGCACTATGACATTGCCGAGCAAAATGGTAAAGATGGCCTGCCAGGCATTCATGCCGGAAGCAATCAGACCGGAAGACATCATATAGGTAGGAATGCAAGCCGACATGGAAAACCAAAGAGCAACATAGTTATAGGTAGTCCAGTTGCGCTCCGAAACCCTTACTGGGGCGAGATCGTGATTATAGAGAGGGCTTTCCTTGAGGGCTTCCTGACTGGCTTCAGATAGTTCCACTCGACCATCTTGGTGCTCAATCAAATTCTCAGAGTTCTCTGGATCGCTCATTTTGTGGTATACCAGTTTTAGAGTTAAGTCTTGGGGAGTCAAAGGGTGAGTATACCTAAATCAGGCAAAACCACAAAGACAAGAAAGAAAAAAGCTGACGATACCCTGGCTTCATGCCCGATGAACGGGCAGGGCTGGTGTCCTTATCCATTTTCAGTGGCCCAGCTCAAACGCCGTCTCAAGGCTAAAGCCCAAGCTGAAGCAGAAGCTCGCTCTGCCGAATTGGAAAATAAAGCCTCTGAAAATAAAGCTGAGACAAAGGCAAAGACCAAGAGTAAAAGAAGAAAAGCCTCTTGATTAAAAGCCTTTCTATAATTGCCTGCCTTTTTCTTTTGCCCTTTTCTCTGGGGCAGGCTTTCGCTTATACCATTGAAGGCGGGGTGGAACATGTCGAGCGCATGCCGGCGGTGGCACCCGAGCTTAGAGCCGGGGCGGAGTTTAACTCAGAAACACTAAAGACCTCGTCGGGCAACAATTGGGTTCGTGTGCCCGCCTTTTTAGCCGGCACCTGGCTGGTGAAAAACGAAACTGCCGTTTATAGAAAAGACTTCAAAACCGGCAAAATTTATCAGTCGCCGTTAACTTATAAAGCCAGACATGAGTTTTCTTATGGGCACCAACAGGACCGCCAAGGCGGCATTTGGCATTATGTAGGAGTGCCCTATACCAGCGAAACCCGCAGTTCGGACTATACCGAATACCATAAAGTCTCACGCAAAGACTTTCAAGTGCTGACAGACAGCGAAGTAAGATTTCGCTGCCTTATGAACGTGGTAAGGGTCTCGCACTATGACGACGATCGCATCTCGGGCAGCTTTCAGCAAGAAAGCATAACCAGTTATCGCCCCCTAGAAGACGGTACAATCGAACTTACATCCTCGACAAAATCTTTCGACCAAGCCGGCTTGCCTAGTTTTGAGACCTGCAATAATGCCGTGATCAAGCGTTCAAAACCCTTCAAGCCTGTAGCCGAGAAAGAAGGCAAAGACCTGAGGGCTCTTTTTAATGAGTTTCTAGCTGCCTCAGGCAAGAGCAATTTGTTGCCCGACTAAAACTCAGTCTCTTCAGACCGGCTTGTATGGCATAAAAGAAAGAAAACCGTCTCCCTGCCACATGCCACAACTGATTGTGATCACAAGCCCGTCACCCAGATCGAGCTTGTAGTAATCACCACGAGGGCTGCCGGCAACCCCTTTGACTTGGCGACCATAAATCCAGCTCCAATCTACCGAACAGACCGCCTCGCTTTGCTCGGGCACGTCTTGGGCCGGCTTCACTGCCATGGACACTTTCACGGCGCCGCCCACTGTTTCAGCTGTAAACAAAATAGCCTTGCCACTTTCCAAATAGATGGCAAAAGCTTTCAAACTAGACTGCGCTTTGGTTACGACTTCGCCTGTTAATACTGTCATATCTATCCCATCCGCCTGCGAGATAATATCATTAGTCAAATACTGGATGCAAACTGATTGAACACCAACAAATATGACGTGATTATCATCGGCGCTGGCGGCGCTGGTTTGATGTGCGCTGCCGAAGCCGGCAAGCGGGGCCGGCGGGTGCTGGTCCTAGACCACAATCAAGAAATAGGTCGAAAGATACTAATTTCTGGGGGCGGGCGCTGTAACTTCACCAATCTAGGAGCCCGCCCCGAATGTTATGTTTCAGGCAATAAGCACTTTGCTAAGTCGGCACTCTCTAGATATAGCCCGCAAGACTTTATCAAGCTTGTCGAGAAGCATCGCATCGCCTATTACGAAAAGAAATTAGGGCAACTTTTTTGCCGCGACTCTGCCAGTCAAATAGTAGATATGCTGCTCAAAGAAGCAAGAGAAGTAAAGGTCGAGTTCAAGCTCAATAGACGCATAACCAAGGTGGAAAAACCAGACCGTTTTGTAGTTAGCGATGACCGCGGTGAGATCCAAGAAGCACCCTGCCTAGTGGTCGCCACCGGCGGTCTTTCCATTCCTCAAATTGGAGCCACCGGCTTTGGTTATAACTTAGCCCGACAGTTCGGCCTAAAAATAACCGAATTAGCCCCGGCGCTGGACGGCTTTGATTGGCGAGATTCAGACTTAAGCGAGTTTACTAATTTAGCCGGCATCTCCCTTGATGCTCTGGTGTCGTGCAATAAGGCTTCTTTTAGAGAAAACATTCTCTTTACTCACAAAGGTCTATCAGGTCCGGCAAGCCTGCAGGCTTCGCTCTACTTCAAAAAAGGCAGCCCGCTTTCAATTGATCTTTTGCCCGACCTTTCAGTGGAAGACTTCTTGGTTCAAGCCAAACAAAGACACGGCAAACAGGAAGTAAAAAACATACTTTCAGAAATTTTGCCCAAGCGCTTTGCCGAGTATTTTGCCAGACATCTAGCGATCAAAGGCACGATGGCCAATCTAGACGGCAAGAAAACAAAACTGCTTATAGATAACCTGAAAAGCTGGCAAGTTATGCCGGGCTCGACAGTAGGCTACAAGAAGGCGGAAGTCACCAGAGGCGGTGTCGAAACGGCATGCTTATCATCGACCACGATGGAAGCAAAAGCAGTGAACGGGCTTTTCTTTATCGGCGAAGTGGTCGATGTTACCGGCTGGTTGGGAGGCTATAACTTTCAATGGGCCTGGGCTTCGGCCTATGCTGCCGCCCAAGCTCTTTAGTTGCCTTTGCTCTATCCGGATACCCCAAAATAAGCTAAGATAGAAGACAGAAAAAAATAGGACAGAATTGGAGTCTCGGTTATATCTAAATAGTAAAAGAGGGCGCTCCTATGCCCGGTTTCAATTTTGGAAAAGTAGAGCTAAAGACTCTGGTCTATCTATCGCTTCTCGCCAGCTCCATAACATTCATGGTAATGGTTATGGGCATAGACTCAGCCTCTGCCGGTTCGAGCAAAAATACTGTTTCTGGCACCAAAGTAACTGTAGCAAAGATAACTGTAACCAAAATAGAAGCTAATGTACTAAGCCACGGTCCCTGTCTAATCTATTTTAACGACAATGGAGTCAAGCTGGAACTGACCGAACAACACGTGGGCTATTACTGCTTCGCTCCTGATTGGCAGGTTGTCACCTATAATGCTCGCAATAACCTAGGCAATGCTGTTCCCTATGAATACTGGAAGCTAAACATAGCAGGCAGAAAAGCAGCATTAACAGACAATTTGACCAGCACAAATGGAACCTATCTAGGTTTACCGGTACGCAAGGTTGAAAGGAAAGTCTTGCCCACCGACAGCTATGTCAGCCAGGCTGAATTTATCTACAGAGACGGCTCTGATAGAGGCGATCAGATGACTTCGCAGTCAATTTGGGAAACTACCGGCTATAAATTGCAAAAGAAACAGCTAGACTTCTTGCGCTGGCGTTTCGACCTGCCCACTTTGAACGGCGTCATGCTCAAACAGATAGACCGCTTCAAATCTGGTAGACAACGAACAATGTTCGAAACTAAGAAAGTCAGTCAAGTTGAAATAGCCAGAAATCAATTTTGCTATCCGAGCGGTTATACCAAGGCTAAGTCTTCTGAGGTCAAAGAAGAACACAAAAAATATAGAGAGGCGGCTGATATGTTCGGCACTCTCATGGGTGACTGAAATAGCAAACAAAATATTAGGAAGCCGGACTGCCAGTTTAGCCCAGAAGCAAGAACTAGTGCTTGTTTCAGGCAACCGTTTCTAATTAGATGCTTTTGTGGAATGCTAAGTTAGTCAAAGATGCTTAGCGAAAAAACAGCGATGAAAATAGTTCCGACATTAGTATTCTTTGTAATCTCGTACACGGCAGCCGACTGGGCATCGGCGCAGGCTCAGCCCTTACAGGGGGGCATCAAGAGCGATAACGAGATTAAACCATCACTGACTGTCTTGACCGGCGAAAGCAAGAAAGATATTTCACTAAAGCCGCCTCTACAAGGTTCTCTAGACCACAATTACCTGCAATCTTCCACCTCGGTGATTCAGATTTCAGGCAACAAATATCTAAATGGTGGACCAGTTTTGCAGTCCGGCACCAATCAATCATTTTTGAATATTCAGGTGCCTTCAACCAGTTACGGACCAATTCGCACCTATGGCTCGGGGATGATTGCCCCGATAGTGACCTCTCACCAAGAAGCAAGCACCCAAACTGTAAATGTGCCGGGGCAGGCAAGTTACAGCCCGGCTCGCCCAGGCGGCATCACCGATTATGGCGGAAACCAGATAAGTTCGCCCAAACCAAGCCCGACTTTAGCAGTCTCATCGGTTAGCGGGGTGACCACTTATGTTCCTGGTTTTGAGGTAAAAACAGTAACCAGACCAAGCAATTTGATGACCGCCTATCACTGCATTCACGGCAACCTGCCTTTTCTTTGCCCTGGTCATCATATTATTGAACCAGGCTATAAAGCCGATTACAACACATATACGCCTGAACAAATAAGAGGTTTTGACAGCAAGAACGGTACACCCACAACCGTGGTCGAACAAAATCAAGGCAAGACCAGTCCGACCAGTAAAGCGTATTCCAGTAGAGAAGGCATAGTCACCTGGGCGCCAGGCTATGAAGTGACTGTGACGGTACCGCATACGGTTAATGATAGTTTGGGCGGAAAGTGGACAACTAATATGACTGCACTTGGCGCCACGGCTAAAGGCGGCAATTTCAGGCTGCCTGTTGATACCAATCCGGTCTTTGTTAATATGCAAAGAGTGCCCGAAGAAGAAACCGCCACCACACTCATGCTGCCCGCTTTGGAAAAAGCATCAGTGGCAGTCAGTCCCAACTGGGGACAGTGGTACAAAGACGTAGCCAAAGCCATCTATAGCAGATGGCAATATGCCGATGTCGGCATCGGAACGGCAATAGTACAAGTCAAAGTCAATCAGGTTCATGAACTACAAGCCCAAGTGGTGGATTTCAGAGCCGCCCCAGACGTAGCCAGAAACGTCAAAGTAGAAACACAGTTTAGGGAAGCGGCCCTGAAAGCGGCAAACAGCGTCAAATACTATGACATTCCAGGTTTTCCCTCAGGTACAACCCAAAAGGAAGTGACCTTCAATATTGAACTAAAGCGCGGTGCCGATGGACCCGGAGGCTTCAGGGTGGTCAAAGGCGACGAAGCTGGTAATACCGCCAGTGGTACCAGCAAACCAACCCAAAGCGAAGGCAACAAAAAAGTGAGCGACTGGGAGCTTTGATTAGATAGGAGCCACTACGAAATAGGATTGGACGGACCGGATTCTTTAGACTGCTCTTTGTTCTTATTATCTGTTTGTCGGTCGCCTGCATCAGCGCTCTGCTTAGAATCTGCTTCTTCAGAATGAGAGTGAGACATACCAGAACCGGTTGCGCCCACCGGTCCTCCATAGGCAGTAGGGGCAGTAGCGCTAGCCGTAAAAATCAATTCTTCCGGACTGGTATTGCGAACTGCTATAGCCAACCTCAGTCCTTGAAAAATGAACCAGACAGCCATACCGTGCACGGCTGTACCAATCCACTCATTGCCCAGCAGGCAAAAGACTCCATCAACTAAAGCAAGGCTTAAACCTAAAGAATACGCCCAGACCTTGCCCTTACCGGCGAATATGCCAAAGACAGCCATGAGGACGATATACAAAACATTGCTGGCGATAACGCTGCCAAAGGCAATTAATGCACCTGCGTCTGTGGAGGGTGGTTTCAAAAGGTTGACGATAGCCATCATCAACGAATCAGACATACCTAAAGCCAAGCCGAAATTCGACTTGGTAAAGACCATAAAGAGATTGACCACCGTGCAACCGGCCATCCAGAAAAACCAACTGGCGGAACTTTTAAAAGCCGCTTCAAATCTTGAATCCATATTTTAATCCCACCAAAAGTACCAAACCGTTGAGTCTACCAGGTTACCAGCCAGCTCTAAAATCGAGCCGCAGCCCTGCGCCACCAAATCATAACAATAATAATACTGATCAATAGCCAGTTCTAAGGCACTGTCATTATCGATGGGCGGGTTATTAACTATAAATTCGAAAGTGTCATAAGAAAAGAAAGCCGGCTCGGCAGCATATCTTTCACACCAATACTTGAAGCCGGCAACATGATGGGGCGCATCGGGACAAGCATTCCAGCCACCGAGCTTAAGCAAGGCGGGCAATTGCCAGGGCTCTTGCAGAGGGCAGAGGACAAGCAAAACTTCCGATAGCTGCTGCATGGCGAAACGCCCTTCTTCGTCAACGCGCAGGTCGAGCAGTTGGACCAAGACATGAGCCGGTTCCGCCTCTTCAGGCCATTCCCCCATTAGTTCATCATTGTCTTGAGGCTCAGGCTCTTGCAACTTCAACCAAGACTTAAAGTCGATGGCCAAACCTTCGCTGACTGTTTCTTCGAAATATCCTTCAAAATTTTCGTCATGACGCTCTAAAGTTGAGAAAAGCTCGTCTATGACACCGTCATTCTGAACCAAGATAGGCCAGAAGCCGGTTTCTTTATGCACAGCCCTGATGGCATGCCAAACACCGGTAGCTTGCTCGCTTGTCACCGGTACAAAAAAGAATTCGCGGGGAAGGTCCTTCTCGACCTTCTTTACTAAGGCGGTATCGATCTGGAAGCGCTTCAGTTCTTCCAGAATTTTCTTGTGGACCTCAGGAACCATATTAGGTTGCGACTATACCTATTGGGAGCTTCTTTTCAGTTCTGCCCCCAAATAAAGAGACTGAAACTCCCCTGACTTCTCACTTCCTTCAAACCAGCGGCCAAGAGCAAATCGCGATGGCGGGTGCGAGCCAAAATATAAGCCTTGGGCAATTCAGTGAGCCGCTTGAGAAAGAGATTATGATTGTTGAAATTCTCTACTCTTCGAAGGCTATAAAAGGGCACCCCGGGCTTGCGCATATCATAAACGAGAATAGGCAAGGTCGAAGCCCCGGCAAAGCGACTGAGTTCGGGTAAACCGCCTTCCCAGCGGGCTGAAACCAAGGGCAAAACCCTGACCATATAGTAATTTAGGCCTAAGGTCATAGCCACTGCAAAGAAGAGAAAGGCTGCCTGGCGGCGCTTAAGGCGCAAAAGAGCCAGGGCGATAAAGGCGGCAAAACCAGCAAAGCCGGCAAAGCCTGTAATGAGCGGGCTAAGTTCGGGTGGACAGTCTCTAATAAACGAAATCAGCTTGGGCGCTGAAATGCCCACCGCTGCCATAGCGCCGACTATCAAGAGCAAAGGTGCAGCAAGTGGTGCAAACTTATTATTTTTGATATGCCGGTCGAGACAGTCGGCGGTCAGTAGCGCCAAAGCAGGAAAAGCAGGCAAAGTATAAGGCAACAGCTTGGACACTGAAATAGAATAAAAAGCCAAGGTGAAAAGTACCCAGATAGCGCAATAGAGCCTGAGCGATGCCGTTTCATCAAGGTCATTGAGTAATTTTAGGTCTTTTTGTTCTTTGAACTTGGATTTGAGCGCGCCGATGCCATCTTTCAACAAAACAGGCACATAGACCGAAAAGGGCAGGAAACCAATCAGCATAGCGAGCAAGTGGTACCAAACCGGCTGCTTATGAGCATCTACGTTGGCAGTAAAGCGCTCGACATTCTCGCGCATGATAAATTCGTTGAAATAAGCCCCTTTCGTCACATATATTTCAGTGGCAAACCAGGGCAGAGCAATGATAGCAACAATAAATAGACCGGTAACCAGCCTCAATCGCTTTATCTTTTCAAGAATGTTCCCGGTCAGCAAAATATAAATACCTACAATGGCACCGGGTACCACCAAACCTACCGGTCCTTTGGTCATGACAGCCAGACCAAGCAAAATCCAGGCAAGAAAGGCGGCTTTGCTTGTTTTGTCATGCATAGCCCGAAAAAACAAAAACTGGGCCCAAGCCATAAAGAGCGAAAGAGGCATATCGGTGATTGCTTCTCTAGCCGTGCCCAAATAGAGCGGTGCAAGAACCAAACTGAAAGAAGCAATCACGGCGGCGAAAAGTCCGACATAGCGCAAAACAAAGGCATAGGTCACACCAATTAAGGCCAAGCCGCAAGATGCACCAAAAAAGCGGGCGGCAAACTCGCTCACCCCAAAAATTTTCATAAAGAGGGCCATTGCCCAAATAACCAGGGGCGGCTTGGTGAAGCGCACCACGTAATTCAAATAGGTAGTCACATAGTCGCCAATAACCAACATCTCTCGAGCCGGTTCGGCATAGAGGGCTTCATCAGGATTGAAGAGCGGATAGTCACCGAGCCTAGCAAAAATGACAAAAGCGCAGAGCAAAAGAACCGGAATGAAGACCAGAGACTTGGACAAAACTTTTACCCTAATTAGCTGAAGAAAAATTCTATATGCAAGCTGAGATAAGCAAGCTGAATTGTCCTCTATTTTCAGTTAACTGGAGCGCAGTCACTTCTTGACATTGCCGCTTATTAAGAACTTGGTTAACTATACTTTCTTCTTTATCTATATAGGCTCCTGATATGTGAAGCTATGGTAATGTCAAATTCAGTAAGTAAAGGTCAGTAAATATGGAACTCTCACATAGACTCAAGTCGATTCCCCCTTACGTTTTTGCCGAAATAGATAAAAAACGCCAGGCTGCCATTGCCAGAGGTGTAGACGTTATCAATTTGGGAATCGGCGATCCGGACCAACCCACCCCGCGCCACATCGTCGAGGCTATGCACGACGCTGTCGAGAATCCGGTCAACCATCACTATCCCCCTTTCGGTGGTAGCAAAGAGTATAAACAAGCCATTGTGAAATGGTGCAATAAACGCTTCGGTATCGAGCTCAATGCCGACACCGAAGTCACTTCCTTGATTGGTTCCAAGGAAGGTCTACATCACACCATTATGGCTTTCATCGACAAAGGCGACATCAATATTATTCCCGATCCGGCTTATCCGGTTTATCGCACA
Organism: Obscuribacter phosphatis (SeqCode); assembly: GCA_017303615.1. Classification (GTDB taxonomy): domain Bacteria; phylum Cyanobacteriota; class Vampirovibrionia; order Obscuribacterales; family Obscuribacteraceae; genus Obscuribacter; species Obscuribacter phosphatis_A. Next base: position 89,702 of record JAFLCK010000007.1, on the reverse strand, counting down.
TCAACCATTCTTGCCGGCGGTGAGCCCTATTTCATGCCGCTCACACCAGAAAACAAATTTATTCCCGACCTAGATGCAATACCAGAGGCGGTGCTAAAGAAAGCCAAGCTTCTCATGCTCAACTATCCGGGCAACCCCACAGCCGGTATTGCCGATCTAGCCTTCTTCGAGAAAGCAGTTGCCTTCTGTAAGAAGCACAATATTCTGCTTGTACACGACCTCGCTTATTCAGAAATGACCTACGACGGTTACAAAGCTCCCTCCATTTTGGAAGTTAAAGGTGCAAAAGAAATAGCTGTAGAACTACATTCTCTTTCAAAAACCTATAACATGACCGGCTGGAGAATCGGTTTTGCCATAGGCAACGCCGAAGCAGTAGCAGCAATTGCCAAAATCAAGTCGAACGTAGATACCGATATTTTCAAACCAATTCAATTGGCAGCCATAGCGGCTTTCGAAGGTCCGACCGATCACATCGATTTCTGCAACAATCTCTACATCGAAAGAAGAGACTTGGCCGTTGAAAGACTGAAAGCTTTGGGTTGGCCGGTACAGCCGATTAAAGCCACTTTCTATATGTGGCTGCCCACTCCCAAGGGCATGTCGTCTGCTGATTTCTCAGCCCTGATGCTCGACAAAGCCGGCATAGTGGTGCCGCCTGGCACAGCTTATGGACCAAACGGCGAAGGTTTCTTCAGAATGTCTCTCTGCCTTGACAAAGCGAGAATGGCTGAAGCTTTCGATCGTATGGCGCAGCATTCCATCACTTACGATATGTTGCAAGCCAAAGTGTAGAGTAACCCCAGAAGGAGCCCGCTTGGGCTCCTTCTAACAAGGATTTGTCGGATGCAGAAAGGAAAGAGCTACTCTGCAAAATCGATTCAGATATTGCCGGGCAACCCGACTGCCACGGCAATACATCAGATTCTCACATGGGCTCTCGAGAATCTAGACAAGCAAGTAGAAGTAATTTGGCCCTCGTCAATCAAGGGCTCAGAGTATAAACTTATCGCCCATGCCGACCCTATGGGTGGTGACCCAAAATGGGCGCTGGCCGTGTCGGAAAAAGGCAAGATGCAGAGTCTCTGGGATTTTGCATCTTGTGATTCGCTTTTAGTCTTCAACCGCATCGAAGCCTCTCTCAATGACCGAGAAGGAGCCGCCCAACCGGCACCGGGAGTGACCACCAGCGAAGAAGAGAAAGCGGAAGAAAAAGCTTTCTTTTATCTAAATGAAAATGCCGCCAAGCAAAGATCAACTGTGCCCATACCACCCATGGGACAAGAATCTTCCCTGACCCGCACGGCAACTGTTCTAAACGGCGATCTTGCTTTTGTGCAGATTACCGCCTTATTGCAATCAATCAACCTGGCCAAGATGACAGGCCGACTTGAGATAACTTCAGACAAAGGCACTGCTGAAGTCTTCTTCATAGAAGGGCAGCCCTTCCATGCCACCTCTCCTGAAAACAGAGGACCGGAATGCATTTATGAACTGGTCACATGGAAAGAAGGGCGCTTCTTCTTTCAGCCTAAAGTAATCACAAAACAGCGCACCATCCATGATACCTTAGATTCCTTGATCATGCAGGGCGCCCAAATCTTAGACAAGTACAACTTCCTCAAGAATAGCGGCTTTAAGCCCGATACCATTTTAGTCAAGCTCATTCCCAGCATTTCTGATGCCGACCTAAAAAAATTAGTACAGCCGGCCATACCGGTCGACTTTGTCTTGCAAAGACGCTTTTATGACGCCGTCGACGGCAAATCAAGCACAAGAGAGATAGTCGAAAAACTAGGCTACCTGCGCAGTCAATGGGTGCCGGTCATGTGCAACATGCTCACCTGTGGACTAGCTGGTTTTGGTACCATCACAAAAAGAGTGGGCAACCTGCCGCCTCTCGAACCTAAGACTGTAGATTCTTCCGCAGTGCAGCAGGTGATCATGTCACTTAGACGCGGCGACACCGGCATGTTCAACTTCCCGGCCTTTCTATATTTCTTAGAGCAAGAATATTTCAGAGGACACCGATCGGGAAATCCTCTATCGGTAATTGTCTTTGAAATGCGCGTAAAGAGCGGACCGAACGGCTCTATTCGCGAGCCACTACCCATAGGTGCACTAAGAGAAGCGGTTCTGCGCATCTCGCAGGCGAAAAGACATAATGATTTATTGGCTCACTATGAGGCTTTCGACTATGCCTTGCTCTGCCCCGAAACCAAAGGGGAAGGAGCGAGAGTCTTTGCCAAAAGATTGGTCACGGCGCTGACCAAGACCCCCTTAGCCACAGGCGTTGATAGCCGCACCCTTTCACTTTCTTTCGGTGCTGCCTGTGTGCCCGAAGATTTCCTCGAGCTAGGTCTTTTGCTATCGGCGGCAGAAGCGGCTAAAACCAGCGCTCTCACCCAAGACAGCCCGGTCTTGCTGTATAGAGACCTGCAAGGCGGCGGCTAAAATGCTCGATAAGTCTGAGCCAGCAGTTGAGCCGGCAGAAGATCTAACGAAGAACCTAAAGGGCTTATCCAGAAAAGAAGCCGGCCAACTAAAAAACAAGCTCAATAAAGCAAGCCGACTCTTGTTCGGGCAAGAGGCTCTCGGCGATTCAGCAAGATTGAGCTTGCTTATTTTGCTGGGTGCTGCCACTATCTCAATCAAAGCGGCGGCCAATTTGCGCCGTTTGCTTATTGAATTGCAGAGAGCACAGGAACAAAGAGAAGACGAGAGAAACAGCTTTGCCCAGAGCATTAACCAGAGCATCAAAGAATTAGAAGACAAAGACGATCAAACCCTTGAAACTGTTCTGGAGTTGCTTTCTCTAAATACTATTACAAAAGAGACTCTTGCCAAAACTGGCAGGGCATCAAGAAGTGTTCTGCAGTTTATCGACCTCCTCAGCACAGCTTTCGAAGCCTTACAACAACCAGAGAAAAAAGACTCCAACCGCCGCCTAGAAAAAGCCGACAAAGAAACAAACGCTAGAGACTTGATAAAGTTCACCCAGGTGCTTACACCTCTAGATATAGTATCGTTCATGGTGCAATATAATCTGGACGCCTTATTGGCAAATAGCGATGCTAAGGCGCTTGAAACCTTGAAGATTCTCGACCCGGCTTGCGGCACAGGCAATTTTCTTTTCGCCGCCCAAGAATATCTCTTGCCTCATTATCTAAAGAGGGGAGAAAGCAAGCAAGAAGCCTTTGCCAAGATCTGGCGGAATAATCTTTGGGGCATTGAAATCGACAGTTCAGCACTGGCCTGCCTCGGTTTACTGAGAGCCTTTAGTGCGATTCTGCACGGTCTGACAGCGCAAAAGCTTGAAGCAAACTTACTTTGTCTTGAAGAAAAAACCATTGTCAATGGGCAGAAGGGCTTACTGGGATCGCTCGATAAAAATGATAAACGACTGACACCGTTTCACGATTGCGACCTAGTTCTAGCCAATCCGCCTTATTTGGGGAGGCGTTTGCTCGATAGAGAACTAAAGAAAGCTCTGAAAGAAAACTATCCAGGCTGCCACAATGAGCTTGGCCACGCCTTTCTCAGCCGCGCCTTTGAACTTGTCAAAAAAGGTGGTCGAGTCAGTTTTATAATGCAGAGCTCTATTCTTTCGCTACCGAGCGCTCGTACAATTAGAGAACAGATATTAACTAATCACCTTGAAAATGTAGTGTTATTGGGCTCGGGCATTTTTCCCTTCTTAAGCGGAGAAAAGGCTGATAGCGCCATCTTGAACATAAGACAAGCCGCTGACAAAGATGGAACAGAAAAGGCAAAAGACGAAAGCAACCAGAGCGAAATCGGCAAAAGAGAAACTAGACAATTTGATCTGCGCAATAGTGGCAGCGACCGCAGTCAAGCTTTTCAGTCAATCTTGCAAAACCGTGAGCCGCTGAGCAAATGCCAGGTAAGAAAGCAAGAAGATTTTCAAGCCCACGAAAGTAAGGCCTTCAACTTTTCCAGACCGCGGGCGGCTTCTAAACTGTATAACAGCCTGCCTAAGCTGGCGGACCTGGCTGAAATCAAGCAAGGTTTGGCCACCTCAGATAATGAACGCTTTCTGCGCTATATCTGGGAAGTAGAAAAAGACCAGGTCGGAAAACGCTACCAACCTTATATAAAAGGGCGAGGCAATAAACGTTGGTATCATCCCATCGACACGGTCATAGACTGGCAAGACGGAGGTGGGGAGCTAAAGAAAGCAGTTGAAGCCGCCTATCCCTATCTAAAGGGCCGGGTGCATTGGGTAGTCAAAAATGAAGACTTCTACTTCAAAGCCGGGCTCACCTTTTCTTTTGTCGGCACCAAGACCCTGGCTGTGCGCGAAATGCCGGCAGGTTGCATTTTCGACGTGGGTGGTTCAGCAATTTTCCCTGGTCAAATTGACCTTTACTTGTTGCTTGCTTATTTAAACAGCAGCTTAGCTATGACCTTTGCCCAAGACATCAACCCCACCATCAACTTTCAAGTGGGTGATCTAAAAAAACTACCAGTACCCAACTTTGCAGGGGCAGAAGCAGAAAAACTGAGAGACTTGGCTGTGCAAGCCATCAAAGAGAGCAAGAAGCTGTTTATGCTTGAAGCACCACAAATAATACCAGCCCTGCAAGATGGCGAAACCATAGAACCAGAGTCTCAGGAATTTCCTCACTTTGAGTCATATACAGTAAACCAAGAAGGCTATTTGTCTTACCGCAAAGCTCATCATTTGGCGCTGGAAAAACTAATCGAACTAGATTCGGCAAGCAACGAGCTCACCCTCAAAATAGCAGCGCGGGGTATGACCCTCAGTGAACATACCGAGCTGATGAGCTGGGTTGACAACTTTCAGCGACCCGAGAGTCAAAAGATCAAAGACAGCAAAGAATTTTGTCTGACCTTTATCTGTGCCCTATTGTATAAACAATTGAACAAAGAAGCGGTACTTGATCTTGCCGGCTTCTTCGAACAAAACTGTTTTGATAGAAACTACATAGAAACTCAACTGGGAGAAGAGCTGCTCTCTTATGCGGCTAGGCTGAATGAGAAACTACCTTCGCTTTATCATCAGCAGCCGCCATTCTTGGTCTTACAGCTTGGCGGCAAGTCATATGCAGCGGCAATGAGCTTGCTTAAACTGCCTACCCAAGAACTATTCAAAAAATTGCAAGACAAATGCGGCGAGATCTCGCAAGAGGAGAGAACCAGTCTTTTGCGATTACTAAAGGAAGCCGCGGGACGCTCCCGCAAGGTTTTCGATTATCTCAAGCAGCAATGACTAATAATTTTGACGCACAGTCTCATAGTCGTTGCGAGTCCAGCTGTAGCCGCCTTGCACATTTGTATCGGCTATATATTCAGCTTCAAAACTGACTGTCTGTCTTTGCGACCCCTTTGGAAAAGTAAGACCGGGATTACCCTCTAAAGAAGAAATCACCCCAATGAGAATCCGGTCGAAACGCTGTTTCCCTGAGGGTCTCGTGATTTCGGCAATAACATGTCTGTCTCTTGTTATAGTCACTTTCATTGTGGCCGAACCTCTAATCATAGCCACTTCTTGCCAGCGAGCATAAATTTCGGCACAAAGTTGCTTGTGCCATGCTTCCCAAGCCAGGGTCAGTTCTCTAGAGCCGCGCTCAGCACCAATATCGAACTTATTATTGGCGGCACTATCGAAGGCACCGCCGCTTAAGCGACTGTCGCTTTTGGCAGCAGCGGCAAACAAACTAGTGTCGACCAGACCACTGGCTCTCTCGCCCGAAAAAGAGCTTGGGGCAATGGTGCTTGTAGAAGAAGCCCGGGCGGCAAAGCGAGAAGGCGCAGTAGGAGGGGCTGTATCGCTTTTGCTGTCGGCAGACACTGATGCCGGGCGAGAAAGCCTGGTGGTGGGCTGACCGGCACCGTTCATGAGAACGCCGCCTTTCAAGACCTCAGCCGCCTCACAAGTTTGGCTTTGCCCTTGAAAGAGAAAGAGAGCTATTGCCAAAACCAAAGAGGCCTTACCTAAACCTTCGACTTTTCTCTCTTCAAACGGACTCATTTTCGAACCCTCAAACTTTGCTTGACACTGAAGATAGAGGACGGAACAAGATGAAGGCTGTTCCCTGCAAATAGTTTAGGTTAATACTTGCCCAAGACAAAAGCCGAAGGCTGGAACTCGGCAACCTTAACAATTCAAAAATATTTCCTTAACCACACCTTTCCCAGACTACACTCATCATATATACATGAATCTCCTAATAAGGATCAGTCATGGAACTGGCAATTGGAATATCACTCACCGCTGCATGCTCGTTCATCGCCCTTTGGATTAACGACCGCTTCAACGTCGGCGGCGAGCTCAAAGAATAACTGCACCGGCTGGCTTAAAAAACCGAATTGCGATTGGCCCAGACAAAGCGCTTTAATAGCGGGGCCGGTCTGAAACGCTCGCCGTATATTTGGAAATTTTCTTCCATCCTTTGCAAACACTGCTTCAGTCCCATATCCGAAGCCAATTCCAAAGGACCTTTGCGCATACCAAGACCTGCCTTGAGGGCTGAATCTAAATCTTCGGGCTGGCAGATTCTCTCTTGCAAAGCCAGAAAAGCCTCGTTGATCATGGGCAAGAAGAGATTCTCAACTTGCAGCTTTCCTTTAGCCGGGGTCTCGAAGCGGGCAACTCTTTCGATTAATTCACTGAGCTGGGGATTAACACCGCTGCGCTTCTTATCGCCGTCATAGGCATAAAAACCAGCCCCTGTTTTCTGCCCGAGCACTCCGCTTTCCACCATAACTTCCAAAAGCTGGGGCACGGCAAAGCGTGGACCATACTCTTGCCAGTTATAACGAGCCACACTCAAACCAATATCGGCGCCGTTCATGTCTCTCAAAGCCAAGGGTCCTATAGGCATTACATAGTCGACCACAGCCTGATCAATCTCTTCCACACCGGCCAGACCACTGGTCAAAACATAGAGCGACTCATTCATATAGCGCCCAAGTAAGCGATTAACCAAGAAAGAAGCACATTCTTCCACTCTTACAGCTAACTTACCGATAGAAGCAGCTAAATTGAGAGCGTAGAGAACTGTTTCGTGCGAAGTTTCTAGACCAGGTACAACCTCAACCAATTTCATAATGTGAGCGGGGTTGAAGAAGTGCATTCCCAGTACTTTATCGGCGCGACGAGTAAAGGACCCAAGTTGGGTAATCGAAAGGCTGGAAGTATTTGAAGCAAGGATGCAATCAAGATTGCACCATTCATCTAAAGATTCAAAAATAGCTTTCTTTACTTCGATGTTTTCAGATGCCGCTTCAATAACCAGCTCGACATCGGCGAAATTCTCATAGTCGGTGGTGCCCGAGATGCGCTCTCTAATGGCTAAACTCTCTTCTTCGCTGAGTCCCTTTTTACGGCGACCGGCAAGCATTCTTTCTATATTGGCATAGCCCTTTTCCAGAAACTCCTGTGAAGTCTCTTTCACTAAGACAGAATGCCCTTTCTGAGCAAACGTTAGGGCAATAGAAGAGCCCATTGTGCCGGCACCAACCACGGCAATTTGGGCTAAAGCCCGGTCTTTTACGCCTTCAGCATAATCAAAGTCCATCTCTGGTCATCTGCCTTTTTGTTTGCGCCAATTCTATGTATAAGCAGCTAAATATTAATGCAAGCCGGGTGCAGAAATTTTGCAGCAAGCCTGCCTGACATCTGGCCCCAGACTACCTTAAAAAGCGGAACGGTTTTTCAAGCCGAGACCGGAAAGCAAGTTACAGGGGAGCTTTGCAAGATCACAATTAATCACTTGACATCCTTGAATTTATTAAACAGTTATAGCTTTTTTGCAATACTTCGTTAAAATAAATGCACACTAAAGCTTATTCACTTTCATAGCACCAATCGAAAGTAACTGATCTAACTACTGCCTCCCCGGCTCATTGTTCAGTGCTCTATTTCGGCATCCTTTTCTCGTGGCATATGCCAGGAGGCGATTTTGTTCGCTTATCTGATTATTGCAATCGAACTAGCCATTCTATATACAGTCTTCTGGTACGTATTCCTCAGAGAACCACGTCCCTATAAAATTCGCGAGAATATCTGGGGCAATTATCAAGAAGGAAACAGAGCAGGCAGCTTCGAAAGTGCATGTGCCGCTTGCGAAACTGTCTCGCAAAAGAATCTGAATGATTGGAAAAACGAGCTTGCCATAAAAGCCGAATGGCAAGTAGAAGAAATACACACTCTAGAGAAATCTGTTGACAGCCCCGAGTTGCGCATAGCTAGAGCGATAAGACCAATAGAACTGCAACGCAGCCCCAAGAAAGGGGTTGAAAAGATTGTTCTCAATTCTTGCCGTCACCTGGACGGAGACGACGCCACCACCAGCGAAGCCAAGAGTATTAGTTTTCTGGCAAAATTAAGTGAGACTATAAACACGCTCTCGACTAAATTGCCCTGAAAACAGGAAAGCAGATGCCCCAAGAAGAAAACGCCCGCGCCCTGGTCGAAATTAGAAATCTGACCAAGCACTTCCCCATTCGCAAAGGCTTCTTTAATAAAGAATGTGGGGCGGTACGGGCACTGAGCGGGGTCAACCTCGATATTTTCGAAGGCGAAACCTTAGGCTTGGTTGGTGAATCAGGTTGCGGCAAATCCACCTTGGGTAGAGTGATGCTGCGTCTTATGGGCGCCACCGATGGTCAGGTCAAGTTCCAAGGTCAGAACATAATGGACCTAGACAATAAGGCCCTTAAACCACTGCGCAAAGAGATGCAGATTGTCTTTCAAAACCCCTATGCCAGCCTAGACCCACGCATGACCGTGGAACAGATTTTGGCCGAGCCCCTGCAAGTACATTCGCTTTTCCAGGGTGCTGCTTTGCGGGCTGAAGCAGAGAGGCTGATTAGTCTTGTCGGTCTCAAAAAAGAAATGCTAGACCGTTATCCTCACGAATTTTCAGGAGGTCAGCGTCAACGTATAGGCATAGCCAGGGCTCTAGCCCTCAAGCCAAAACTAATAGTAGCCGACGAACCGGTTTCGGCCCTAGATGTGAGCGTGCAAGCCCAGATTCTCAATTTGCTTGTCGACCTCAAAAACGAATTCAAGCTCACTTATCTTTTCATCGCCCATAATCTAGATGTGGTGCGCTATATCAGCGACCGAATCGCAGTCATGTACCTAGGGCGAGTGGTTGAGATTGGGCAAACCAGCCAGGTCTACGGTATGCCCTTGCATCCTTATGCCAAAGCTCTGATCTCGGCAGCACCGGTACCTGATCCTGATTTTGACCGAAGCAGTCGCATTATTCTGACAGGAGATCTACCTAGTCCAGCCAATCCACCCTCTGGCTGCGCCTTTCATACACGCTGCCCTATGGCTAGAGAGCGCTGCAAAACTGAAGTGCCAGAGTTGAGAGAGATTCAACCTGGTCATAGCTCAGCCTGTCACTTTGCCGAAGAACTCTTAACTTAGCGGGGTCTCATATCAGAGACAGTTCCGTCGGTGCGCTGCCAGGTGGAATGAAAAACGCCTTTTTCGACAATGTCGTTGTAGACAGCGAAAACACATTTGCCGGGACCGACCCCGACTTCATCAAGCAAAGGCTGGGTCCACTTGCGTAAAGTGAGAATACGCGGGGAGCTGCCTGTAATCACCCAGATCGGCAAGCCGGTCTTGAGGAAAGCACGAATTTTAGGCTCCCAATGTCTGGTTTGACGGAAATTACCGGTATCAATCTCAAGCAAAATGCGCACCGGCACAACGGTCTCACCACCGGCAGTCTCGACAAATTCAAAAGAAATAGTGGCGTCGGCCTGCTCTTCCGCCTCGGTCATATCACCAGCCAGTTCTTTCCAAAACTCGCGACCGGTAACAAACTCTAGACTCCTGATCACACCTTCTTTCTCAGCATCTTCAAGAGCCAGACGCAGATCAACCAACCTGAGGAAGTGCTCTTTATGATAAGTATGCGGCGGACCGGTCGGTATAGTTTCCCAAGAGATACCGCGATGCTGCTCAAGGGCTCTGGCGCCGGCACTGGTAAGAAAATAAATCAACTCGGGGCGACCACGCCCTTCCATGCGCCCAGAAGAAGCCGAACCGGTAAAGCCTGCCTGCTGAATGCGGCGCAGTCTTTTCCTGGCTGTTTCATAGCTGATATCAGAAAAACAGAGCCGTGCCAACTGACTGGAAGAAACAGTACGGTGCAAATAAAGCTCCAGCAAGGCGAGTATATCTCGCTCCATAAGAACAACACTGCGCTTGCGGGCTTTCGGCTTTGCCGTCGGCTTCATATTGACAGCCAGCTCGGTTTGGTTCAACTCATTCTCCAATACTTGAAAGCAGCGAAGGAGCCCGACCAGCAAGCCCCAAAGAAAGGTTTCAATAGATCTATCTGAAAGATTTAACTCCGAAAGATTTAAGTCTATTCAGATCTACTCTTTTTTATACCCCTTAATTCAATTCTAGAACAGAGCTATTCGCCAAGATCGTAAGACCTATTCTTTCTTCATAAACGGTATACAAAAAAGCGAAAGGAGGGTGGTGGCGATTGATACCGCGATTAGTGGCAAAATAGAACCAGAAAGGTGCTCGCAAAGACTGGAATAAAGCAAGCCACCGAGCACCATACCAAGCTCATTGGCGAGATTGTAGAAACAGATGAACAAAGCCATGGCAAAGGCATTGTTCTTGACCGGAGCAACCTCCGCAGCCAGGCTGTACAAGAAGAGAGTAAAAATCGAAAGCGAAAAACCGCGAAAAAACTCTATTGCAAAGGCAATGAAAGGATCTTGCAGAAACACATAAAGAAAAGATGCCAGGATTGACCATCCGGCCATCCATTTCAGATCAAAACGCTTGTTGACCAGCCCATAAAGAAGCGAGCCGATGAGCATACCGAAGGAGCTCACCGCAGCCAAGTTAGCAATCAGCTCCGGGCTAAACTTGAGTATATTGCGCTCATAAAAGTACAAACCCGTACCCAGGCTTGGGGAGAAGTTCCAGAGAGCAAGAAAGATCAAAGTCGCTTTCAGGTGTCTTTCGGAAAAGAATTCGCTAAAGCTGGATTGCGCTTCCTTACCGATAAAGCCGAACAGTGAGACCTTACTTTTCTCTTGAGAAACTTTGAAATCATGGAAGAGATGCCTTTCTTTCCACATGTCTCGCCACAAAAAAGCGGCCGTCACCAAAGCCGGCAGTGCCGCCAAAAACAGAGCACCGCTCATCACCAAAGAAGCCTGCGCAATAGTGCCGGTAGCTACAGATTGGGCTAAATAACCGCCCAATATCAAAGCCGGAATGTTGACCAAATAATAGGCAAAGCCCTGCAACCCAAATAGACGTCGCGGCAAATTAGAACTAGCCGTCAAAGAAGTGGTGACCACAGTAACTAGGGCCATGCCGGTCGAGCCCAAGAAAAGAAAAAAGACAATGGCGAAAGCCTGCCATCGCCCGCTCAGTAAAGTAGCGAACTGATCATAGGCACAAAAACAAAGTGCTAGACAGACATACAATAAGGCCGTCACCAAGTTCCCAAGAAAGAGATAAGAAAGGCGGCCCCTGCCTTGACCAGGGATGGTGTCGCAAATGATGCCATAGATGGGTTTGATCACCCAGGGAAACATCAAAAGGGCAAAAAAGCAAGACATGTCGAAAGCACTGAGGGCAAGCCGATCTTTCAAAAAAGAATTGAGCGGTTGACTGAGCAAAGAGAAATGCTGTGAGATGCCTTGCGTTAGAAAACAGATGGCTATAAGAGAAATTAGTCTCTTCTCAGAAAGAGAAGAAGTAAGAGACGCTGACTCAATCAGGACAGGCTCAACACCGCCTGAACTGGCTTGCTTTCTTTGCTTTGCTTGATCGCTCGAAGAAGAATCCATCTAAAAGCCGCCGCCTGAGCACATTATAGTAGCCTCATCTAGCGAAATATTTGGCAAACATTTGCGCTATTCAATGGTGCCAGATATAAACTAGTTTTTGTGCTTGTTGCGACATATTCTCAATAACTTTTGAGAACCAATTCGTTGACAAGCACTCCAAGACTTAAACTCTAAAACAAACAGAGCAAGAAGTCAGGAGAAGGTGAAGATTTGAAAGAATTCGCATTTTAAGCAGTTAATCAAACCCAATCCGGAAACCATTTTCAGATATCATGCTACCGCTCAACCTATATGTATAGATCGGATAGAAATATGGACCTGCAAAACATTTCGCAGCTAATGAAGATAGAAAGTTCGCTCTTGAAAAAGCTAGTGAGCGAAATCGAAACACATCCAACCCTTGCCGGTCTCTGGGCAGAACCTTATCCCGAATATGCATCGGCTGGCATGCAGGTGGCAACTTTACTCAACCCGACAGGCGAGCAGCAAAACTTTGATTATCGCGATTGCCGCACCCTAAAGCCGACCCCGCTCTTAGAGTCGATGCCGGTAATGCAGTCGCTCTTTTTTGAAAAGGGTATGCCGCTTGCCGACATGGAGGTAATGGGAGCCCGTCTTCTTAAGCTTGAGCCTGGCACCTTCTACCATGAGCACAGAGACTTCGTCTATCTCGAGGCAGTGCCGCGCTTCCGCCTGCATATTCCCCTAATAACCAATGACCAGTCCTTCATTGTCGGGCCAGACACTAATGTGCATTTTCAGGCAGGCTATCTCTGGAAGCTCGATCCGAAAAGCACTATCCATAGTGCTTGCAACTTTGGTGAAAGTGCCCGCATTCATCTCATGATCGACTGCTATGTCAACGAAAAGCTGCAAACTTTGCTCGACAACGAAACACTGGATGAAACTCTCAAAGTGGAGAAAGCGCCCTTGACGAGCCAGATTAAAGAGAGCCTGATTGAAAAGTCTATTCAACTTATGCAAAGCGGCAGCCAGAAGCAAGCAGAAGAGCTTATCTTGGGTAGTTTCTGCCACTATAACCTCTACCATCTGCAAGAAGGTCTAACCACCTACGATATTTTGAAAGAGGCCTATAAGAGAGCCGCAGAGAAAACACCAAGCCTAAAGACAGAATTGGAAGAAAAGTTTCAATATTGGAAAGATCGTCTCATCGAGACCTACCCGGAAAGAAAAGACAGAGAATTGGCACCAGTATAGATAGATAGATAAATAAATAAAAAATAGATGACGGAAGCATTCAGAATTCTCAATAACTCAGGCAAAGCCACCGGGCTTGATTTTTCGATGCCTTCCATTGCCGCCTATCAAGAACAAAAGCGCATCAAGGTGGTAAGCGCCGCCCCACTCAATTTCGGCAACCAAAACCTTAGTTGCGAAAACGAAGCTTCTATTCAATTTCTGAGAAGCCGCTTAGAAGCCGCCCTTAAGCCGGAAACACCGACACCTTCCTATTTCCCTGGGCAGAATATTCCCGATAAAGGCAATTCCGGTAAAGAACTCAATCGCGGCAACTTGCTGATAGACCAGCTCAAGCACCTCTTTAGCTTTGACGAAAAAGGCAGGCTGCGCCTGCGCCAAGGTCATGCTCTGGGCTATAAACTCTACAAAATCAACACACCCGACAGTGAATGGCATTTCCCTTCAATAGAGAAGCCGCATCTTAACTTCCTCAAGCAAATGCAAGAGGGTCTGCAAGAAGACGAGTGCGAAGCAGAAATGCTTTTGTCTGAATTCTCTAGAAATCTTTATGCCAAATATTTCGGCGATTTATTCAAGCAAGAAAGGGCTATTGAGACCCTGGCAGCTCTTTGTGCCGAGATTGCCGGCACCTGGTATCAACAAGCGCAAGAGCGCCCGGTCAAGATTGATGAGCATTGTCTGAAGCAAGCCCTGAGCTATATAGAAAATTATAGAGCCCAGCTCAATCAAGACAACTTCGCTGCTTTCATTATCGAATTAGAAGCTTTCTTCTTCGAGAAAGCTTGCTTGGAAGCGATGAATTTGACTCCCTTTGCGTCCGGTGTCTTCGAAGGCAATTTCATCCAGGTTTCGCTCATGCCATTAGAGCAAATCAAAGCCACCGAATTTTGCGTCAGAGAAAGATTGCTCGATGAAGTAATCAATCTCATCGCCCGCGGTTTTGCCCCGGTTGTTATCAACGAATACAGTTTAGTTGCCGACGGCAACCATAGAGTCACTTCAGCCTGGCTTTGGAACTTACTCAAATATCTCGATGAAGTGAAAGTGGAATGGTCTTTGCAAAGTGAAGCGATGAAAGAGGCTGTTGCTCGATTCTATAGCCCCGGGGGCCGGGGAGCTTCTATATCAGAGGTTTCCAAACACGAAGTTCTCAGTCATTTCGGAGCCTATCTGGCCAGACCGGAATGGATTGCTCGACTGCGCACACAAGTAAGACCGCACCTGGCATCTTATGAATACCTAGATGAACTGCCGGTGGTACTAGTGAGTGAGTATCGCTCCTGTGCTGTGGTCAAATTGCTTTATGACGAAGGTATTCAGACTGTAAGAGCTTGTCCTTCCCTTTATGAACGTATGGCCGAGGCCGACAATCTTGTCTTACCGCCCCGCGCCTCTTATCACTTCACCGATTCAGCACTCTTGCCCTGGTTCAATGTCTTGACGGTCAAACCGCTTGCAGGCAACCAGGAAAAACAGAACGAAAACTTGAGACCAAGACGAATTCCTAATTCGGCTCGCAAGCTCAGCCAGAAAACAGGAACTTACCAGGGAGGAAAACCGTGAGAGTAGCATTTCTAGGAAAAGGCGGTGCCGGAAAAACCACCACATCGGCCGGCTTCATCAGATATCTTGCCAGCAAGAAACCGTTTGTATTGGCCATTGACGCCGATGTAAACGCCCATCTAAAGGGCGCCTTGCACCGCACCGATTGGGTCAATTCCGGCAAAGATTATGAAATCGGCGAAGAAAGAGAAGAAATTATTCGCTACCTCAAGGGCACAAGAAAAGATCTGGAAGGCAAAGAGATGGTCGGTACAACACCGCCTTCGCTAGATTCTCGTTTCATCACAGTCAGCCCCGAAGACGAATTGGTGAACAAATATGCAGCCAAGAGCGGCAATATTTCGCTTCTCACAGTCGGCACTTATAAAGAGAGCGATGTCGGCGGCGCCTGCTACCACGTTAAGCTGACAGGTCTACAGTCCTTCTTTCACCACCTTTTGGACACCGAAAGCGACTATGTTGTGGCCGACACCACTGCCGGTACCGACAACGTCGCCACCTCTCTTTCTTTTGCCTACGACATAAACGTTTTTGTGGTCGAACCAACCAAGAAATCGGTACAGGTTTATCTAGACTACATTGCCGTCGCGCCCCATCTGAAAGACCGTACTTATGTAATCGCCAACAAAGTCGATAATCCAGAAGACGAGCTATTCATTCTCAAGCATGTGGAAAAGGACCGCTTACTTGGTGCCGTGCCTCAATCTAAGCATCTCAAGCGCTTTGAGCAGGGCAAGAAAGAAGCCTTGGACGACTTTATGACCGAGCAATCGGTTGTCTTTGAAAAGGTTCTGGAAACAGTGGAAGCTAAAAAACGCGACTGGAATAAATATCTGGAACTCTTGCGCGCCACCCACACCAAAGTCTGCCGCGACTGGCTCGATGACTATTTCGGCTTCAAACTAGACGAAGGTCTCGATACAGACTTCACCTACGAGAAAGCCTTTGCCAAAACTCAGGCAAAAGTGCCGGTAAGTGCTAAATAAACTAGGAAGTTAACCAAGATGACTACTGCCCAGATTCAAAATCAAAAGACCCAAAGCCAACAGGCAGAGATTAGAACAGCCGAAAGGCTTACTCTCACGCCGAAAGTGCATGCCACCATCAAGAAATTTATTGATGAGAAGAAAACACTTTTTGAACTGGTCAAGGCTCTGGGCAGTCCTCTTAACGTTATTTTTCCCGAGTTGGTCGGCGAAAATGTCGATAAGTTCCAAAAGGCATTCAGCGAAGCCGGTGTTATCGGCAAAGTCTTCTTTGCTCATAAATGCAATCAATCAGACAGTCTGGTACGCAGACTAGCGGTTGAAAACGCTTTTCTTGATGTCAGTTCTACCCAAGAACTCCGCCATGCTCTGGGCGCAGGTTTTGAATCGGCCCGCATCGAAGCAACCGGACCAAAAAATGTCGAATTTCTTGGTCTGGCGATTCAGCAAGGCATCATCATTGCCGTCGATAGCCTCTTCGAACTAGAAACAATAGTCAAACTGAAAGCCAGCCTTAAGCACCAAAAGCCTACTCGTCTTTTGCTTCGCCTTTCCGGCTTTGAAGCCACACATAGCAAATTCCTCAATAAAGGCAGCCGCTTCGGTATTCCTATAAAAGAGATCGAAAAGGCTTTCGATATTCTGGAAAAGAACCGAAAAACTCTAGACTTCCTCGGCTTCTCTTTTCACTTAGACACAGTCTCTGTTCTAGAAAGAGCTGTGGCTATGGAAAACTGTATGGAGCTTTTCGACGAAGCACTGGCTAGAGACTTCGAGCCGCGGGTGATCAATATAGGCGGCGGCTATAAAGTCAACTATTTAGAAAACGAAGATGAATGGAATCGCTATACCAGCGCCCTCAAAGAAGCCGTGCTCGGCACAAGACCTTCTATGACCTGGCATGGCAATGCCTTTGGCATGTCTTCAGACAAAGGCAAACTAAAGGGCAACTTCAATAGCTATAGCTATTTCGATACCCAAACAGGTGGCAGCTTCCTCAACGAACTACTGAGTCAGCGCTTTCCAAATTTGGGTGATGCCACCGCCAAAAGCATCATGCAAGGCAATATGATTGAACTCTGGATAGAACCAGGGCGGTCGCTGGTGGATCAGACCGGCATTACCGTAGCCCGGGTCAATTCAGTACGCATGAGCAGCCGCGGCGAGCCCATAGTCTGCCTCAATATGAAAAGACAAGATATTTCCTTCCTCGATCAAGAAATCTTCGTCGATCCGATAATCATAGAAAAAGAAGGAACAACTACGTCGGCCCCCCAAGCCGAGGCAAACAGCGAACTGATAGGAGTCTACTTCGCAGGCAACCTCTGTCTGGAAAGCGATCTTGTCTACCGCCACATGACCTATATAGCTAAACTACCTAACCCTGGAGACCTGGTTGTCTTTGTCAATTCAGCCGGTTATTTCATGGACTTCTCGGCCTCCACTTCGATAATGCAGCCAGTGGCTAAGAAAGTTGCCGTCATGGAAAGAAACGGCGAATTCACTTGGATGCTCGACGAAAACTACGTTCCCTACTGGGAATGCCTGCCTTAAGAAGCCCACCTGACAAGAAACAAGACAAAAGCGGAGAAGAAAATGCTCGTCAAACATGTGAAAGAACTGATTGGAAAGACACCTCTTTTCGAAATTCCCGAAGAAGTGCATGGGCTGAAGAACATCACACTCTATGCCAAACTTGAGCTGCTCAATCCCTTCGGCTCGGTGAAAGATAAGAGCGCCTGGAATGTGCTCAAAGATGACATCGAAGCGATCAAGAAAGAAGGCAAAACCGTCATTGAATCATCGAGCGGCAACATGGCCAAAGCCATGCAATTAGTCTGTTCTGTCTATGATGTGCCTTTCAAGATTGTCACCAACCGCATCAAGGTGAGAGAAGTCAAACAGATTTTGCAGTTGGTCGGCGCTGAAGTAGATGAATTGCCGGGTCTTTCTGAATGTCCGGACCCTACCGATCCCAACGATCCGATCACCTTTATCGAGCAGATAATGAGTGCCAATCCAGGCAAATATTTCCATACATCGCAATACACAAACGAAAAAAACATCCACGCCCATTACAACTCCACAGGCAAAGAAATCCAAGAAGATCTGGATGAGGCCAAAGCCGGAGGAGTGGATTTCTTCGTCGGCGGTCTCGGCACCACTGGTTCCACCCGCGGTGCAGGCACCTATCTCAAAGAAAAGAATCCCGAGATGAAGAATGTCGGCGTCATCGCCTCCAAAGGTCATCTCTTGCCTGGTATCAGAAACGTCGATGAGATGTACGAAGTCGGTCTCTTCCGCAAAGATTTCTATGACGATATCGTCGAAGTCTCGATGGATGAATCTATCGATGCCATGCTTATGCTCATTAGAAAGTGCGGCATTCTAGCAGGCCCGACTGGCGGTGGCAGCTTGGCTGCAGCCCTCAAATATCTCAAACCTATCGATGCCACCCTGACAAGAAAACACAGCTGTGTCTTCATCGTATGCGACCGTGTCGAATGGTATCTCTCTTATCTGCAAAAGAACAAACCGGAAATTTTCGGTATGGCCGTAAAGAAAGACTCGGTCAAGGCTGTGACAAAAGAAGAAGCCGACAGTGCTCCGGAAGTAGATGTTGACGCTCTGGAAAAATTATTGCAATCAGCCGACAATCTGCAAGTGGTAGATATGAGGGGCTCTCTCGCTTTCAAAACCAGTCGCATCAAAGGTTCTATCAATATCCCCACCGACAGCTTAGAAGACATCGCCGACATGGGTGTACCTTTCTCGAACGACCAGAAAGTAGTGCTGGTGTGCCCTACTGGTGAAGTAAGCAAGCGTTTCGCTTCCTTTTTCAAAAGCAAAGGTGTCGACTGCGTAAGTCTCACAGGCGGTTTTGTCGCCTGGCGCGATGCCGGTAAGCCCACTGAAAAATCGAAGAGCGGTGGACGTCGTTTATTGGTTGGCGCAGGAGCTTGATCGAAAAAATGTACTGCAAGGCTGGCGATAACCTAAAGGAAAATCAAGATCAAAAGACGGCGGACAAAGCGGCTTTCAACGCCGACTTTGTCAAGCTGGATTTTCCAGTTTTCCAAGCCAACCCTGACTTAATCTATTTCGACAACGCCTCAACCACCCAGAAACCTGCTTCTGTAATCGAAACCATCGAAAACTATTACAGAAGAAATTGCGCCAATGCCGGTCGAGCCTCTTACCTCTGGAGCAGTCAATTGGAAGCCGCCCTTGAAGATACCAGGGCGGCTGTGGCAGCTTTTCTTTCTGTACCGGAAAAGAGCGACCAAGTTGTTTTCACCGGCGGTGCCACCGACAGCCTCAACACAGTCACAATGGCCTGGGCTCTGGCCAATTTGCAAGACGGCGACGAAGTGCTGCTCTGTCCCAAAGACCACAAGTCGGCGGTTCTACCTTGGTATCACTGCAAAGAATTGCTTGCTGCCATGGGCAAGCATATAAAGATAAGACACTTCGACATCCACGAAGTAGGCGACTACGATCTCAAATCAATCAAGAGTCAGGCAAGCGACAAAACCAGAGTGCTTGCCATGGCCCATGTGCATCATGTCTATGGTCTGGACATGGAAGTTTCAGAGATAAGAGAAATTGTCGGTGCTGACGTAATCATTTCACTGGATGCCAGCCAAAGTGTTGGACATACCAAAGTAGATGCCAACGCCTTGCCGGTTGATTTCATTTCCTTTTCGGGACACAAAATGTTTGCCGCTCCGGGCACCGGTGTTCTTTATGCCGGCGATAGGGTGAAAGGTCAGCTTCAGCCCCTCAGGTTAGGCGGCAAAAGCAAAGCAGTGATAGAAAATGACTCGCTCAAAATAAACTCAAATTCTGTTTGTGAAATTCTTGAGTCCGGCACCCAGAACATCCCTGGCATCCTTTCACTTAAGCCTGCCATAGAGTACATAAACAAGATCGGTCTAGAAAATATCGAAGCCCATGTAAGCAAGCTCACAGTCGACCTCTGGCAAAAGCTCATGCCCCTGCCCAATATCGAATTTGCACCGGGCATCGGTATCTGCGCCTGCGACAAAGGTTGGGGCATCATCTCTTTCCGCTTCAAAGGCATTAGTTCCAGCGACCTGGGCTTTGCCCTCGACGAAGAAAAAATCTTTGTGCGTACAGGCGACCATTGCGTTTGGAATAAAGCCGAAGCCGAGCCCGATTTTCTTAGAGTTTCAATGCATGCCTATAACAGCCCCGATGATGTCGAGCAATTTGTGCAAGTGCTAGCCGACATTGTCGACTCTTAAGACACTAAACCAAAGCAGAGCAAAGTGAAAGAAGAAACCCTATGAATAAGACCACTGTAGCAATTATTGGAGGAGGCGTGAATGGCTTGACCTGTGCGGCCTATCTGGCTGCAGCCGGTTATGAAGTCAGTCTCTTTGAAAAGAGAACTAAACTGGGCGGACTCTGCGTTAATGAAACCCCTTTTGACAAACCAGGTATCGATTGCAAAATCAAAGTCTCTTCTGTTGCTTGCTATTATGGAATGACCCGCCATGAAATAGCCGAAGAGCTTGATCTCTTCAACCACGGCTTGAGCCCTTATTTGACCGACCCGGTGGAAGTGGTGATGCTCAAGGGCGGGCAATATGTTTTTTACCCCCGCGAAGGCTCGGCCGATATGGCGGTGGAAGAGACCACCGAGGCTGATCGCAAGGGCTGGATCGAATTCTGGACTGATGTGCAGAAAGCGGCTGAAATAATCTATAAAGCCTATACCAATCCCACCACCAAAGAGATAGTCTTAGAACAACTAAAGAGCGCCGGTCTAGAAAAAATTGCCCGACATATCTTTAAAGGCAGTCTTTTTGATCTAACAGCAGAATACTTTCAGTCTAAAGCCCTCATGGCAGTGGCTGCCACCTGCACACCCGGTTTCGCCAACCAAGCCGGCTCGGTGTATGGTTGCATACACCACGGTACAGCCAGCACCTTGGGCGTCTTCGGCGCCTGGGGCCAAGTAAAGGGCGGCATGGGTAAGGTCTCGGAAGCACTGGCGGCGGTGGCACAGCAACGTGGCGCCAATTTGGTTGCCAATCTGGGCGTAGAAAAATTACATGTGGTCGAAGACAAAATTAGCAAGGTGCAGTTGAGTAACGGCGAAGTAAAGCAATTCGATATGGTCATTGCCGCCTGTGATTTGCACACACTCTTTGAGAAATTAATAGAAACCGAGCGGGTACCCTCCGGCATTCTCGCCCATATCAAGGCAAATCGCCCCCAGGTGTCCGCGGCGAAACTGCATTTCTTACTGAGTGGCAAAGCTGAATTTTCAACTCTTAGCCGCATCAGTCATAACCACAAAGGTGTGCTTGTCATCGCCCCCCAACCCGAAGAGGTGGTCAAAGCATCAAATCTGGTACCAAATGGACAGATGCCGCAAGAACTAATGATGACCATGGCTTATCCTACCCTGGAAGATGAGAGCATATATGGCGCTGAAAGCAATCGCGACCTGCATGTCCTCACTGTGGATGTGCATTATCTGCCGGCCTATCGAAGAAGCGAAGACGGCAGCAAGCGCGATTGGAGCGAAGAAGATGATAGGCAACTGCAAAAGCTAGTGGCCGATCAAATCGAAGAATATGCCCCCGGCTTTAAGCAGCTGGTGAAAGACTGTTATATAGTTTCGCCCTATGGTTTGAAAAAACATTTCAATAACGAATCTGTAAGCTGCTGGCACATGCCTATGACCGCCGAGTTTATCTTTGAGGGGCGGTCGCTACCCACCTTGCCGCATTACAACACCCCCTTCGAAAATCTCTATACCTGCGGCTCGGGCGCTTATCCGGGCGGTAATGTCACTCTGGCAAACGGTCACAATTTAGCCAAACTGCTCATTAAGGCTGAAGATAAGAGAGAAGAAAAGACCGAAAAGAACCGGCAAGAAAAAATAGGAACAAGCGCATGACTCTGACTGCCTACGTTGAAGAAATGCCGAAAGCTTCCGTGAAAGTCTTCAAAGCTGGAGCGGAGCATGTGCATCTCGCCCCAGCTATAAAAGATATGTACGAAAAGGCGCTTGGACCTGGGGGAGTTAAATGCCCAGGGGCGGACCCCTATCCCGATACCGATCTTTTCTCGGTAGAAGGAGTGGCTCAAACCTTGGAGCAAGGAGAAAGAGTACTGGCCCTTGCTGCTACCGAAGAAGACGAATTGGTGGGAGCCATGGTCATGGACCGTCTCTCTCCGCATCATGTGGAATTCAACTCGATGGCGGTGAGAATTGACAAACGCGGAATGAGAGCCGGTTCCGCCATAGTCGCTTTTCTCAGAGACCTCTTGGAAGAGACTGACTTCACCCTTAATGCCACCGAACTAGTAACCCATAGCCTGGCTTCGCAGGCAGCCCATATCCACGCCGGTTATAAAAATATCTGCGGCTTCAGCTTTTGCCATTATCCTAAAGTATTCTTCAAAGAGCATCCAGAGTCGGTACTATGGGTGGTGAAACTGCAAGGCAAGCTTGTCCCCTTGGCAAAAAGTTTCCGCATGCAGCTAGGGCGTAATCTTTCCAGCGACAAGACCAATGTAAAAACAAAAATTCTCGACTTGCAATCAAGACAATCAACCCAGTCTTCTTTTGTTAGACTGAGCGAAAGAGAATTAGATATAGCCTCAGACCTGCTGGCCAAGCGCGCTGTCTATGTGCCCAAAGACTATTTGCCTTTGGTGCAGTCAATACTCTTCCAGTTTGAAGATATACTAGACCGCAATCTGCTCACCGAAAAACAAATTGCCATTCATGGTGAAGAGACAGCAAAGGCAGAGCGGCAAAATCTCAATATCGAATACAAAGAAGGCTTCGGACACAGTTATGTCATCATGTCGAGCCAGTTCAGCTTCGACCGCCAGGAAATAGCCACAGCCCTGAAAGAGCTGAAAGACCTGGGCAAGCGTTTTATTTTGGTGCGCCTACCGGCATTTAACCCCGAAAGCCTGGCTCTAGCGGAATATCTCAGAGAAGAAGGCTTTGTCTTTCAAAGTTACTTGCCTCTTTATGGTCATTTCCCCGAAGACCTTACCGAATTTGGCGATATCTTGACCCTGCAGTGGATAAAGCCAGAAATCTTAGAGCAAAATGCTCTACCGGGCGAAACAGACAGTGTGGTCAAAGTTTACGGCTACCCGCAAAATATATCGGGTGAGATTATCAATCAGATCAGAGTCGAGTTGAATAAGCAAAAACAGCAGGGGAGGGCTGAAAAATGATTGCCAGCAAGTTAACCGGCTCGCGCAAATCATTACCGAAGGGCGCCCGTATGGTGCTTGACTCTTTGGTCGAAGCAAAAGAAATGCTTTCGGCAAAAGAATTAGCCTTCAGACTCAAGCTCAAGAACCCTGTTTCTGCGCCGGGTCTGACCACGGTCTATAGATCTTTAGAACTACTTTCGCGACTGGGCATCATTCAAGAAGTTCGTCTCAATTCAGAAGAGAAAAGATATGAACTCTTGAATCCGGGCGAACACAATCATCATCTTGTCTGCAAGACATGCGGACAGAGTACCAAAATTAAAAGCTGCCTTTTGGGAGCCACAAGCGAAAGTCCGTCTTTCGAAAAGGAGCTTTTGAACGAATACGGTTTCAAGGTGAGCTCTCATGTGCTGGAAGTTTTCGGCACCTGCAAGCTTTGCCGCGAAAGAACCGAAAACAAAGAACAAACAGAAAACTACGACGCAATAACATTGCAAGGAGCAAATGATGAGAGTTGCATTTCTAGGTAAGGGCGGCGCCGGCAAAACCACAACTGCAGCCGGCTTCATTCAGTATATGTCGGAGCGGCATCCTTTTGTGCTCGCCGTCGATGCCGATGTTAACGCTCACCTCAAAAGCGCCCTCAATCTGCAAGGTGAAGTCAAACAACTTGGCTTGCACTTCGATAAAGTAACCGACTATCTGCGGGGGGAAAGGAAAGACTTGGGCGACCGCCCAATGATCGGTACAACCCCTCCGGCAAATGGCTCCAACTTTATCTATCCCAAGAAAGACAATCATTTCATCAAAGAATATGCTCTTTATGAAAGAAATATCGCCCTGCTTACCGTGGGCACCTACCAACAAGAGGACGTGGGCGGTTCTTGCTACCACGAAAAACTGAAGAGCCTGGCCGGTATCTTCCACCATATGCTGGACAATGACGACGATGTGGTCATCGCCGATACCACCGCAGGTACCGACAATGTCGCCACCTCACTTTCCTTTGCATACGACATCAACGTTTTCGTACTGGAGCCGACTGAAAAATCCACTCAGGTCTATCTAGACTATAAAGACATAGCCCCGCAATTTGTTGAAAGAACCTATGTGGTAGGCAACAAGGTCGATGGCGAAGAAGATGCCGAATACATCAAAGGCAGGGTCGGTGCCGATAAATATCTAGGCTCGATTCCATACTCCACCTATTTGAAAAAATTCGAACAAGGTGATGATGAGGCAATCAATTCCTTCCACAAAGAACAAGAAGCGGCCTTTGAAAACATTCTAAGAGAACTGAAGTCAAGAAA
This sequence comes from Obscuribacter phosphatis (SeqCode), assembly GCA_017303615.1. Lineage (GTDB taxonomy): Bacteria > Cyanobacteriota > Vampirovibrionia > Obscuribacterales > Obscuribacteraceae > Obscuribacter > Obscuribacter phosphatis_A. The sequence goes on along the minus strand of JAFLCK010000007.1, from coordinate 65,569 downwards.
ACGCGACTGGTCTGAGTATATGGAGAGATTGCAAAAGGCTTACGCCTGGGATTGTCAACGCTGGTATTCGGACTATTACAAACAAGATCTGGAAAGCGGCATCGACAAGACCTTCCGTTATGAAGATGTGCTCAGCCCCAAGAAAACAGCAGTGCCTGTCTAATAACTAATCAGAAATCAGCTATGCATCGCAGTCTGAAATTGGAAGTAAGAACAAAGGTCAGACCGGAGCGAGACTATTTGAAGTCTATGCGCCTCTGGACGAACTTCTTTGCCAATTCAGGCGCCGAGATAAGCTTTATCAATGAGAAAGTCAATCTGCCCTCTGCCCAAGTACTGGAAATGGGTTGCGGCAACGGCAGATTGACCCATCAATTGGCGCTCTATGCCAGGCGCGTCGTCGGCATTGATTTAGACGAGAGATTAATTGAATTCGCCGGCGCCCACGCCGCCTCAGTAGAGATACCCAATCTGGAATTCTTGAAGATGTCCGGTGAAGAGCTGGACTTTCCAGACCAAAGTTTTGATCTGGTGGTTCTGCCCTGGATGCTGCATATGGTACAAAACAAAGAAGCTCTCTTGCGTGAAGCTAGGAGGGTATTGAAAGCCCAGGGCAAACTTATCGCCTTTTGCTTGTACGGTGACTGCGACTACGACCGAATCGCTCGCTATTTCATCGGCACAAGAGATAGAGAAATGGATCCGGTTGAACTCTATGAAAAGCCGCTCGATCAGGTCTTCGGTGGCTACGAAAAAATCGAATTACCGGAAAATAAGAGCGACTATTCCTTTATTTTTCCAGATTGCGGGGTAACAGCCGAGGCTTTTACTTTTGCCTTTGAAAACTGGTACGAATACAAGTTGAAAGAGCAAGAGCGAGGACGACTCAGACACCTGATTCAAAGCTACAGATTGGGTAATCATATTGAGCTCAAAACCAGAGGAGCAATTTATACAGTATGCCGATAGTGGATGATGCCAGGGCTGAAACGATTCGCTACCACGAGAGCTATTACAGTCGACACAACTTGTTCGACCAAGACAGCTGGCTCAAGGCTCCTGACCAATATTTGCTTGCCCTAGCTGAAAGACAAGCACCGCTTTGGCGTGAGCTGACAGGCGGAACCGAGGCAAGACCGCTAAAAGTAGTAGATTTGGGCGCCGGAGTTGGTCGCAACGCTATACCTTTGGCTTGTTTTCTCAAAGAAAACTCAATACCAGCTTTGATAGATTGCCTAGATTTACTTCCACTCTCTATAGATAAGCTTGAGCGATATGCCGAAAAGTACGGTGTCACTGAGTATATCAAGGGTATTGTTCAAGACAATGACGACTTTCAGCCGACTACTGAGTACGATCTGATTATTGCCATTTCAACTCTTGAACATTGCAGCAGCAAAGAGTCTTTGCAAGCACTTCTGCAAAGACTGGAAAAGGCTCTTGCACCACAAGGGCATCTTATTGTTGAAATCACCACAGACCGTCAAGTGAGAGCAGTTGAGGACAACAGCCTGGTGGAAACCTTGGTTGAGACCCCTCTGGAAAAGAGCGAAGTAGAAGCTCTCTTCCAGGCAACCTTAGCCCCTCTCCAACTTGTACTAGAAGAAAACTTTCCCTACCAGGAAAAAATAGATTTGAATGGTCGCAAAGTTTTTTGGAGTTCTTGTCAGACAAGCAAGATATTTAAAAAAGATGCCTAGTTCTCTTTTGGTGCGACAACGGCACCAGAGAAAATAATCTGACCACTGCCACCATCGACGATATTAAGCAAGAAAGGACGATCTACTTTCATCTGCAGAGCCGGAGGAGGGACCGAAATCACGGCAAATATCTGGTCTGTTGCTGCAGCCGCCTCGGTGCCTGACTCGTCTACTTTCAACTTTGCTGTATGAGTAATACCGCTAACTTTGAGACTCGGACAGATCAAGGCAAAATCAGAAAAATCGCTGATGCCCAAATTTCTGAAATATTGCTCAAGACCAAAGTCAAATTCCATAGAGAAGCGGGGCAAGCTCAAATTGATCTGACAATCAATCATCGGCATGGTCGGGTTGGAGAGCGCCGGTAAACAATGCCCGAAGTGAAAGCCGGGGCGAGGCAGAACAATCTGCATAAATAGAGGCGAGTTGAGATAGCGCAACTTAATTACCTGAAATGCTTCAGACTCAAAATATTCAAAGTTTGCGGTCTGATGCATCATCGCCACCTGATATGGCTGCCCACCTATCGGATAGAAAGGCTCGGGGGCACTTTTCTCACTCTTAAAGGGGTTCTGCCAATCACCTTTAAAATAAACAGCATTAGTAATAAGCAATTCTTGACCGCGGACATCTGATACAAGATTTTGAATTAGATCTTGGGTGGCATTGGCAGCCCAGTAGTTTATCTGAGCCGGTGCTTCAGGAGAGGCGAAATCGATTCCATAAAGTGAAGCTGAATACGACTCGATGCAATTATTGACGAACTGATCGTGGCAAAAAATACCTTTATTGAACCAGAGAGCTGAAGCAATCAATAATTTGTGACCAAAAGCCTGCGAAGTGAGGTGGTTTATTAGCTGGCGATTCCAGGGATTGATCTCGGATGGGTTAGGCAGCTTCAGGGTCTGCGAAATTTGCATAAAGGTCTCACCAGCCGCTCCGTTATAGAGCATGCAAAGCACCAAAAAGATGGAAGTGGGAGACATAAAGATATTGTCCTGCGGCTTGGCCATGGCTACTTGCTTGAATAGCTCAATACCAAAGCCATTGTTCATTTGAACAATATGCTTCCAATAGTCTTTATCGGACGGATCAATCGGATGTAGTGTCTGCATCATCGCCGCAATCAGGTTTTAGTTAGATACTCTTTACCCCGCCCGGGGCAAATATTCTCACTAAAACTCAAGACCGGGTTTGCGTTTATTTTCAGTTTTGCTTTCACTTTCGCTGCCGAAGGAAGTGACAGGCTTGCGCTGGTTATCACTCAAGACCTGTTGAGCGGTCTCGGCTATCTGAGAAGCACCTTCAAATAATGCACGTTTGCCGGGCATGGCATCTCTAGATTGCGGAGCCAGTCCACCATAGCGAGGTGTGGCCGTCTGTTGAGGCGTAGCAGAAAGAGACCCCAGTTGCGGCGCTTCTGGGCTTGCTGCTTCGGTCTGAGGCTCGCCGAAACCTTGAGCTTGAGCGAAGGTCGGGATGACGCCTGGTGCAGCCGGAATCATACCGGGAGCCGCCTGCGGAGCACCGCCGGCCATAGCCATATCTGAGACAACGCGGGCGGCGGTGACCAATTCAGCCTGAGGAGCAGCGCCGATGAATTGACCGCATTCTATGCAGAACTTGCCCTTGCCTGCCGGTTTGTTACAAGCTGTGCAAATGCGAGCCCCAGAGGCGGCGGCAGGCTGTGACGGTTGTTCAGGCAGAAAGGCCGATTGCGAACCCAATTCAGTGGGCACAAATCCGCCCCCGCCTAGACCTGAAGAGTGTGCAGAGTGTGCACCCGTTTGCATACCATTAATTTGCTGGTTTGCTGCTTGCGATAAGGCATCAACCACCGATGCTGCCGATTGAGCAAAAGCAGGCGAAGCAAGAGGTTCGGGCATGGAAGGCATATCACCTTCGGCTTGTTGCCTTGGTGGCTGTCTCTTGGCACTGACGTTGTGCAAGAGGTGCAGTCTGGCGATCTCTTCGATGCCTCTCAGATCAACCATAAAGGGCTTGGTTTCACCAAACTCGGGGTCACCGGCTGGTGATAGATAGACCAAAGCATGTTGCTTTTCCATGCGTTTAATCGAATCTGTGTCGACCCTGGCGACAACCTGTTGAGAGTGAATTCTGTTCCAACTGGTAGGGAAGATGCCGAAACCGTTGGCTTGGAAGTGGTCGGCAACACCAGGGACGACTATGGCGTGTTTGCCGATTTCATCCGAGAAGAATTTTGCCGTAGTTTCATCTGCGTTGTGCAAGCAGACACGCACTGCCGAGTTGGAGAATATAGTCTTAAGTTCGGAGCTGACGCCTGTCTTGTCGGCGCCTTCGATTTGGCTGACGTTCTGCAAGATAACCGTCAAGCCGCCGTTGGCACCACGAACGATAGCTGAGAGTCGACCGGCAAGGTCGATATTGAGGGTCTGATATTCGTCAAAGAAGGCAAACAGTGGCAGCACCGACTTTGTACCATATCTGGTGTGCAAGGCTTGTTGCAGTTGATAGACGAAACAAGCAGCAAGCGATTCAGCATCGGGACCCAAAGATGCGGGAGCACCGAAGATGAGCACCGTGGGCTCGCGCATACAAGCTTTCATGTCGACATTGCTCTGGTGCGTGACACGCAAGATGCCGGCATTCTTAAACATGCGCAGACGACCGCGCACACCTTGAATGTTCTTATCCCAGTCACTATCTGTACGAATAATTGAAGATAGTCTCTGGGTCAACTCGCTTAGTTCGGCGGCATCCATACTTGGATCCGCTTTCAGCTTGCGCATCGATTCGACGATATTGCGACGGTTGTTGACCAGCTTCATCAAACCGAAGGGGTTGCACGGCAAGGGATCGAGCTGAGCAGCCTGACCATTCTCGTCTTCACCAAGGACCTGCACGGCACCCCATTTGAGCAGCTGCACCAGACCTTCGATGTAACCCATATCACGCTCAGCCCAGTGCTGTTCTTCGGGCGGCAAGGAGTTGATGTCTTGCACTATTGACGAGGCAAATGTATTTGGATCTAGATCAAGCGGATTCCAGTGAATAGACTCAGAATCGAGAGGGTTGAAGTAGAGTGTGCGGAAACCAGCATGTTGAGCCTCGGGCAAAACTGTGTACTTGAAGCCTTCTCTCTTCTCATCCAAGTTGGGATCGTTAGCTTTAGCTTCTAAAGCAATAATGACGCAAGGCTTGGCCAACATAGCTTTGATGATGGCGCGCATCAGGGTGGTTTTACCTGAACCAGATGGCGCTACGATGAACATATTTTTGTTAGGCAAGCGTCCCATCGGAATGGTGACAGGCAAGTGCGTACGAGCCAGGAAGCCGAAAGGTATAACCACACCGTCTGCTTCAGTCCAGGTAGCGCTGGGATTTTTCTTGCCTATGCGGCCGTGGCGTCTGCCATTAGGAGGGCAAACAAAAGAACGCTCGTATTCGCGAGGGGTCATAAGACCGCTGGGCGGGTTGAATGTGCGGATTGTCTGCCAAGGGAAAAGACGTTTCTTGTGAGCGGCGGCGATGATTAGCGCAAGCAAAACCAAGGTGGGCATGAGGATGGCAATCGATGTAGCATCAAGGAAGCTCTTGCCTTTATGACCGAGAGAGACAGGATGCTTTGCCGCACTTCTTGCCGTCTCAATACGCAGGTTCTTACCGGCGGCGCCTTGAGACATGCCTTCACCCATAATCTGACCAGGCATATGCTGCGCCATGTGTCCGGGCATACCAGGCTGCATTTGTGTAGGAGCCATTTGTGTAGGAGCCATCTGACCCTGGGGCGCAGCATTCATTGGTTGTCCGTTTGGACCAAAGACAACTGCACCTGGTTGAACAAAGGGATTATGCGCAGGAGGAGTGGAATTGGTAGGCAAATTTCCCACCATGCCGCCCTGCATAGGAGACATTCCCGGAGACATTCCCGGAGACATTCCCGGAGACATTCCCGGAGCCATTCCCGGAGCCATTGTATGAGTCATTCCGGGCGCCATTGCTGGAGCCATTGAACCATCTACGCCAGGCGCCATATACGCCCCGCCGTCGGCAGAAGACTGCATTTGGTTCATATGCTCGAACTGTCTAGCAGTGACAATCTCGCCGGTGTCTAGATTGCGAAAGTGGGTAACGACACCCCTCTCGTTCATTTGTGCGCGCCAACCCATCGACTAGCTCTCCTGCAACTATGAATGCTCATAGATTAATCGTATCAAATCAGAATATCGCACAATAGATTCCCCTTAACAACGCGGAAACTACGAAATCCAGAGCAATTTCTTGCCGATTGAGACAAATCTACGGAGACTGTTAGGAGACTCTTCGTCTACTTTTCGGCTACTGGCCCTTTTCCTGGATGCCGATAATGTGCCAGCCGCTCGGTCCGCGCTGGACCAGGTATTCGACACTGACAGGCTTTTGCTGCTGCCCGGATGCCGGGGAATTGAGTATCTGTGTGCCATTCATAAAAATGACAATGCTACCGTCGGGATTCTGCTGACCGCTGGAAATACTGGTTATATTAAACTGGCTGGTCAAGTTCGAGGTCGTCACAAGCTGTTCCAAATCGGGCGTCCAGACATTATTGCGATAAGCTTTGGCTGTCTCGCTGTCCATCATAGCCATAGCCTGAGCCTGACTGGCAGATGCAGCATTTGAGTTCATGTTGAAAGAATAGGTGACAAAATTGCGCACAAAATCTTGTGCCGCTTGCGCATCTGATACCTGGGGCGTAGTCGCCGCATTGGGGTCACCACCCGGTCCTGTGACCATTGATGACCCTCTGCCGCCGACGGCAGCAGCTCCAGTATCGGGGTTATAGGGATTCTGCTTAGTGCGAGCCCTTCTTGGGGGCTCTGAAGGCGCTCCGCCCCCGAGAAGCAGGGTAAAGAAGACCCCAGCCATAAGACCGGCCACAGCCACCATGATCAGAGTTAGTTTGTATCTTTCACCGGCTTGATAGTCGAACATAAATCACATCAACCAGACTGCAAAAGGTCTTCGGTAAAGGTTTCTGGTGTATAACCTTGACCCAACAAGTGACAGGCCCAGCGGGCATCGCCCTGACAAAGCTCGATCATCTTTGAACGCATCGGCTGATCTGTGTTGGGTTCAGTGGTTGCTACCCAATACATAAAGCGCGGTACAACCAATTTCACCACACCACGAGACATCTTGTGATAGATAAGGAAAGCATCTGAATACTCACGGTTCTTCCTAGTCAAATGCGCAATAGAAGACATTTCCTGCGGGGTCAAACCACAAGCGTCGCGGATGGCATCAAAGTTTGATGGGTCGTTACCCAAGATGATCTTGATAGCCGAGTTTGTGGCCAGGTTGCGGGCTCTATCATCCCGCAGCAAGTCGCCGAGTTCCTGAGATATGCCGATAAAGAGCAGACCTAAGTGTCGGCTGGTGCGTGAAGCGTCTTCCACAAGAGTCTTGCCGCCTTCATAGCGCAATAGTCTCCACAACTCGTCTATACAGAATACAAAGCGCGAAGGCTTACCTTTAGCCACTTGTTCTGCCTTATGCTGAGCGGCGCGGCGCAACACATAGTCAGAGACGAACAAGGTGACTACCGCTTCAAGGGTCTTGTCGTGGGCCAAATCGGAAGTGTCGAAGACCATGAGCTGAGTGTCCATAGGTATGGACGTGGGCCCATCAAAAAGCTTGCCGAAAATAGCACCTTTGCAATAAAGACTGAGACGATTGGCTAGATCCTCACAAACCTCTCCTCTTTTAGACTTGGTGTGACGGCTGGCTTCTTCGCTGAGCCAAGCCACCAGGTCTGATTCGATGGGAATGCGCCCTTGCGCCGCACAAGACCTATAAATAGCCTGTATGCCTTGCATTAGTATCGGCTTTTCATCTTTGTTGAGAGACTGTTCGCCCTTTTCACCCAACATAACCGAATGGAAATTGAGTATCTTGATGATATGAGATTCGGGCGGATTAGCCGGATCAACCGGCTTGCCCTCTGGTCCAGAAAGGGGCAAGTCATAGAGATTTATGCAAACTTGGCCATCTGGACCAAGCTTGATATAGGCAGTGTCGTCATAGACTTCGGTGATCATCCGATAAGAGCCGGAACGGTCGATAATGATTGTCTTTGCTCCAGACAGAGTCTTCATTTGAATAATCTGTTGGGCCACCATAGACTTACCTTCACCAGGCTGACCGAAGACTATGCAAAGAGCATTGGGAAGTTTCTCATCATATGGATTGAGAAAAACCGGTTCCAAAGTTTCTTTGGAAAAGCCCAGCCAATCGCCTTTCTCTGAGCCTAGTTTGGCATGAACAAAAGGAAAAGAGTTGCGTACCGTGGGAGTTCTCACCGCCTTACCGCGCCGAGCCACATCGATACCCAAGCCAGGCAGACTGCCGACAAAGAGTGACTTCTGTTCATGATAGCCAATAACAAAACGAGCACCACGACATTGTGGTGCCGCCGACCGAACAAACTCTGTGGAGCGGTTCAATTCTTCCATAGAGTCGGCGAAGAGAGTGAAATAAATGGCATAGTTGAAAACTTCTATATTGGTCGTGTACAACTCCGAACCAATATGAGCAGCTTCCTGAGCCTTCTCGGCTTCTTCCTGGTTAGGAGCCGAACGTTGTCCCATGATTGACTGATAGGTGTTGGCTGTGGCCTGGGCTTGCTTTTTCTGCAAATTCTTGCGGAATAACTCTTTATCAAGTTTATGAGCATAAATGTTCATGCGCCATTCGCAGTTGAGCCTGAGCAAGGGCTGCAACCAAAGCGGACCAGTGCGCTCTGGCAAGCGGTTCATATAGAGAGTTCGAATATAGCGACCTTTTATTTCTGGATCTTTTGGATCTGAATAAGGATCTGTCGAAGGCAGATACTCGGTCATGTCGGTTATCTTGACGAAGTCAGGGCTGGAAAAGTCATAACGACTTTCGCAGAGTTGCTGCCGGATTGTCGCAGGCTCGGTGTCGGGAAAGACTCTGCGCACAGATGGCGGTGCCGCCTGGGTCAAGGGACGCTGCGGCATAGGCAAAGTATCAGAGGGTAGAGAAGCCTGGCTGGGATTAAGCTCTTTGTAGAGCATCTGAAAGTACTCGACCGCAGAGACAGGGCGTCCGATCATGCCGCAGCTGCCCAACTGGTTGATATAACCGTTGGCTCGTTGCACCAGGGTAGTGACGTTCTTAAAGTGACTGCCTACAGATTGTCTGGCTGCCTGACTGGTGAAAGCATCCATAACGTTATTGACCGCCGACTTAATTAGACTCTGCTTTTGCGGTTTCTCCTTGGGCGGACGATAGCAGAAGCTGACAAAGAATTTGAGTTCTGGTATGAAGTTGCGCGACAGCAAATTAGCTTGGTCGTTCTCGACTACTCTGGCTACATAGCGCAGAAAGTTATCCTCAGTGCACTCCACCGGATGCTTTTGGAAATACTCGTTTTTGGAAATGTTATGACAAACCACGGTCAGCTGAACCGAAGTATCGATACCGTTGAGAAAGCCGGTAAAGTGGTTCATTAGAGAAACCAACCTTACTTCGTCAAAGCCAGAGACATGCACCCCGTCTACTTCAAAGCAACAGCGGTAGGTACCGTCTTTGAGAACCAGAATGCCCAAGCCAGAGGCATCATCATGAAAGAGATCCCAAAGAGGCAAGAGACACGAAGCTGATGAATGAGGCCTCGGCACAGGCTCACCCGGCAATCTTGAATTGGATCCCACTTGCTGCGAAGCTTCATCACCGCGCTTAAGGAAGCCCAGCAAGCTGTTCTCTTTTTGATAGGAACGTTTAATCGAAGTGACCATAGGCTGAATTACTTACTCCGTAAATTCAGGCAATTGTTCATCAACCAGAAAGCGCACCGGATTGGGATCCGGACCTGGTATGTAAACGCTATTGCCTACGTAGTAGTTAATCATGACCTCCCAACCACCCACACTCTGGTTCATAGTGAAAAGAGCGTAAGCCGGTCCAACCAAACCTAGAAATATACAGATATAGAGCCTTAAATCGTGGGAGCCGAACATTATCGGCACCATCCATGAATAAAGCTGAGTTGAGACTACAAGACTAACCAAGATCCAAATCAGCTGGTCGTAGCGCAACCCGAACAGCTTAGGCGAATCTTCTAAGTTTAGTGGTGTAATGTCTTCCATAACTTCATTCTATACAATTGAGAATTACAAGCAAGCGCAGGTGAGACTAGGGTGAGGCTCAGGTCAAGCGCCGATAGCCGCCTTTGGCACAAATATTTCTTCCACCAGATGAGGCGGAAGCCTTACAGGGGCTTTATTCCCGCTGGCAGCAAAACTACGCATCTTTTCAACCATTTCTCGTGGTAGATTGGCTCCTTTTACTTGCTGATAATATTTATCGGCTTCGGCAAACTCTCCTGAAAGTCTCAGTACTTCTGCCAGTATATAGTTATAGCGAGGCCTATTGCCAAACCAAGTTTCGTCGGCTAGAGCGCTGCTCAATTCCAGCTTAGCCAGCTTGAGAAACTTTTCGCCATCCTTTCCTTCCTCTCTAGAGCACCAATAGCCATTGAGGGCCAGAACTCCTCGATCAAGAAAGTGCACATTTTTATTGCGACCGGTCTGTACCGCATGGGCAAACTTCTTTGATGGTTCCAAAGGCGGAGCATCAGGCACCAGCTGAGGCAAGAAGTGATGCTCGGAAAAAGAGCTGAGCCACCAGGTATAGAGACAATTTGGGCAGGTGGCAAGCAGAGCGGCACGCAATTCAGGATCTGGCAGCACCCGGTGCAAATCGGTTTCAACCGGGGTGTTTTTTTCGACCGGAGGAGTTCTAGCGAGCTCGAAGGAAGCAAACACTGTTTCGCAATCTGGGCAAACCAGCGACAACTGCCTGAGCTTGAAGAACTTAATCATGGTCTATTAGCCGCCATAGCGACGCATCTGATCTTGCAAGTGGTTGAGAATAATGTCTGGAGGAACCGGAGTCCTCTCTCCATATCCGACCTGACCATTTGCGCCACGTCTTGGCACTTCACGAGGACGGAAGCGAGGATCGAGTCTGACTTTATCCACATAGTCTTTTGTGAGATAGGGCTGACCATAGGCTTGAGGATCGGCCATATGGGCTTCCACAATGCACCTAGATGTGTAGATTGCACCGTAATCGATGCTTCTAGCATCCCAGCGAGGATCGGCATCTTGCATATCTTGAACAAGCTGCACATCAGCCGTAGTGACCGAGTCGGCACCCATTGCATTGGATGCAATAGATACTTGAGGCAGAGAGTTGGGATTGGTCGAATAAGACTGTATGGCTGTCGCCAACAAATTGGGATTCTGAATGTCCGACCACGACATACCGGCGCTTCTAAGATCGACCACGACATTTTTGACAAGGTCGCTCTTATCGCCGCCATAGTGCTGCAAGGCAGCGTTGAGGGCAGAGTTCTGAATATCGCCGGCGCTGGAGCCAGGCGCACCATCAGAACCAATTTCAACATCGACTGTGACCTGATCTGGCGCCCTATTGCCGCTGCTGCCCATGTTCTGAATCGAACCAATCTGGACATTGCCCTGACCAGCACCGACTGAGCCACCAGGTACGCGCATAGAGATATTGCCGAGATTCTGACCACCACCCTGCTGAGCATGGGTGCGTACATTGACATTGGTGTTGGCGCCGGGCATCGACTGATTGCCGAGGTTGATGCTGGCGGGGTTGATGTTGGGCATAGCACCGCTCTGGCTAGGCGAATCGACAAGCAGATCCATGTCGACATTGTTCATGCCGCCGCCACCACCCACAACACTACCAGAAACACTGGTTGTCACCACTCCACCAGAGACTCCACCACCGGAGGCGCTTACTCTCTGAGAGGGCATGCTCATGCTGCCGCCGCCGCCACCGCCGGAAGCAATCATATTGCTTACCACATGGGTACCGGCTTTGAGCGAATTGTAAGCACCGACATAATCTTCAGGCTTACCGCCCACAGGGACCATAGATACCACTTTGTCGACCATATCAGTCTGGCGGCAGACTTCCACGTCACCGGTAGCCAGGGTGAGGGCTCCCACACAAGCTGTGACCTCAGGAGCCAGTACTTGAGCTTGGTTGGCATACCAAGAATCTTTGACCATCGGGTGAGTACCTTCAGGTATAGACTGATTAGCTTTACTTTCCAGATAGGCGGCAGAACCACGAATGGCAGGTCCCCTGAGCCACTGAGGAGCACGCAAGATACTACCGTTGGCGGCACAAGCCCTGTTCAGCGGATTGATGCCGATACCGTTCTGGATCAAGGCTTCTGTAGCGGGCTGCAATCTCCAGCTCCAACCTGATTCAGGTGTGGCGTCCGTGGTCATGATATGCACGGCTTCAGCCTGTCTATCATCATCCATCTTGCCGTATCTGTTCTCGAGGAACTCGGTGTAGGCATTGCCCTGCTCACCGGTCACATAAGCTTGAGAGCCGATTGCAGCATGCTTAGCCATAGAACGGGCGAATCTCTGTTTGGCAGCGGCGGTTTGGGTCCAAGAACTACCGTTATAGGCCAATATACCAGCAGACATGCGTTCCATCGCACCCTGAGGCTTGTGCTCCCCGGCATTGATAGCCGATACCCTGGCGGCGTCGAAAGCTTCAGCATCGGTGCTCATCAATTCACCGTAGGCACCGGCGATGATGGCCATACCTTTTTGTTCTTGGCTGGCATTTTCATCAAAACGGTAGTGCATCACATGGCCTTGGCTGTCATAGACTGCATAGTTGCTGCCTGTATTGGAGCGACCAATAGTGGCACCTTGAGCCAAACGAATATTGGCTGCAGCGACCCTGAAAGGCACCTTGTTGTAACCGGCTTGGTTATAGCCTTCAATTACATCGGGGTGAGTGGGCGGTCCAGCCGGCTGAGGACCTTGCGGTCTAGGACCAGTGGGTGGAATATTGCCAATATTGCCTGCGCTGCCACCGCCGGGGCCATTGTTATAGCCTTCGCTGTCATCTTCAGGTGTAGCCATGTTGGAATAGTTGACCGGAGGCGGAGGCGGTGAGCCGTTATTACCGCCGGCTACAGACTGGGTGAACTGAGTCTGCGGCGCCGAAGCCGATGAACCAGCACCAGAGCGAGCGCCGGGCGATACGACTCTACCGGTCACTTGTTGAGTATTTTGTCTAGCGCCTGCCGCTGCGGCTGCTGTACCGGCAGCGGCAGCCAGATCGGCTGGATTAACCGAAGCCTGTGCTTGCGGACCGACCGCGCCAGGTCTGGCTACAGTTGCCGACACGTCTTGACGCTGGGTGGTAGGGTCGAAGTCTTGCTGCGGCTGCTCAAGAGCCGCATTGACACTGGGCGGTACAGCAGGAATGCCACCGACGGCGGCACCAGTCTGCTGGGTAGCCAGATTAGCACTGACTGTCTGACTTGCACCAGTTTGCGCCTTACCTGGGCCAGCACCTTGCACTTGCACCTGTCCGTTCTGAGCCAGGCGTCCGGCTGCATTGACAGCTCCACCTGCAGCTGCTGCGGCTAGATCGGCGGCGTTCAGTTTTCCTTCAGGAGTGGTGGTATCAATCTTGGCACCAGGCGCAGTCGGCAAGACACCCTTGCCTTGCTGCAAAGGAGCGCCCGGGTCGCCTTCAGGGGCAACATCGGTATTGACTGCTACTGTGGTCGGGTCGGCTGTACCTCTATTGATAGACTTGGTGGCGTCACCGAGAGCAGCGGAACCTTGCGGTGGCACGACAGTCTTGGCAGTGGGGGCAGCGCCGGGCTTGCTCACCAGATTGCCCTTAACATCGGTAGTCACCTGCGGGTTGGCAGGATCACCAGTGCCGGGCACCTTGAGAGAGCCTTTGGCTGTACCATCAGGTCCTTTGACCTCGGCCGTACCTTTGCCTGTGCCGTCATTGGCACCTTTGAGGCTATTAAGGGCAGCAGCAGCACCAGCTGCAGTGGCATTGCCGGCTGCATCACGTTCGACGTCGACGTCCATCTCACTCTTACCAGGTGTGGCAGCACCGGGCTTGGGTTGACCGTCTTTGCCCATGGCACCAGCGATGTCGCCTGGTTTCAAATCTTTGGCGGCTCCAGCTAATGCTGCCGCTGTGCTTGCAGCATTAGCTTTGCCGTCCACACCTTTCTTATCTTGCAGCTTTGCATCAACACCCGGCACTTTACCTTCAGCAGCAGCATTAGCATCTTTGGCGCCAGGAGCGGCAGTTGCCGATTTCAAATCTTTAGCATCAGGAGCCACGGCCCCTTTGGCGCCAGCACCGGCGGCAGTGCCGTCTTTAAGAGCCTTGAGGGCATCGGCAGCTTGCTGAGCTGTCATATCACCGCGGCGAGCCGCATCTGCATCTTGCTGACCATTCTGCCCAGGACCGGTGGTCAAACCAGGAGCTTGAGCGGCAGCCATGGCCGCACCGATACCTGCAGCCGTAGCGGCAGTGGCCAAGCCCTTACCGGCGGCCCCGGCAGCATTGGCAGCCAGACTTGGATCTTGTCCAGTCTTGCTGGCGGCATTCAGCCCTGCGCCGGGAGCACCATCGGCTTTACCGGTGGCTGGATTGATATTCTTACCGGGCGGTACCGGAGCGTTTGGATCAACCTTTTTGTTGGGATCGTTTTCGCCAGGCTTCTTAGGTCCATTTGGTCCGACTGGATTGAGCGGCTGTCCATCAGGACCTTTGGCGCCTTTATCAGGACCGACTGTGCCATTACGTTCAGCTTGACGCTTAGCATCGAGCAAGCCTTGATTATTAACACCTTGAGGCACATTGAGGTCGACATTCTGCGACTTAGGCATGCCTTTAGCACCAGCATAGTTGAAGTTACCGACAGCATTGGCCAGGTGCATGGCGCGGTTGCCCATTGTGTTGCCCAGAGCCTTACCGGCAGAAAGCAGTCCACCAGTGATCAACCCGGCTGAAATAAAATCAGACATAGGCGAAATTTGAGCGCGAGCCAAGAAAGTAGGCACTTGGATCATGATTTGCAAGACACCGATAGCCATAATGATCTTGCCCCAAGGATTGAAGTCGGAGAGAACTACAACCACCATAATCTTGAGCAAGCCGACCCAGACAAAGGTCCAAAGGCTGACTTCAACAAAAGAGCGCACAAAACCGGCAGTGACACTCTCTGTATCAGGAGTGGCGAAAAAGACCAAAAAGATAGGCGCGAACATGTACTGCGCACAGAGCAAAGCAGTCTGAATCGCTTTGAGGATGAGGATGTATATGAGCTGAGCGATGAGAATGCCGCCGATAACCAAATATAGTATCAGTCCGACAAAGGCAACCAAGCTGCCGACAGTACCCAAGATGAGACCGCCAGGACCGCCACCTAATAGTCCACCGAAGACCTGACCGGCAACAGGGGCAGTGGCGTTGGCGAGCAGACCGGCACCGGCAACTAGACCAGCTTTGACTGCGGCAGCCATAGCCGCATCAAGCATAGCCACTTGGTCGGCAGAGTTGAAATAGATGGCCCTGATCATTTCATTTGAAATTTGAATTTCAAAGGCATAAATGGTCGGCCAGGCGAGCATTAATCCAGCTGTAAAGATCAAACGACCAACAGCACCCATCAGGTTGCCGCCGCCTCTCCAAGCAGCCTCAGCCCAGTATTTCCAGATGCAGAGAATAAAGAGCAAGAGCAAGAGGTCGACTGCAATGCCGTACATTACGTCGGCACCCTGTCTGATGTAGGGCGATATATCGTCAGAGGCTCCACCCGACGCGGCAAGGCCATTGGTGGCGATATTGGGGTTCAAAACAAAGATACGGAGGAAGCCTGTGAGAAACTGCACAGCGTCTGCAATCCAACCGTTGATAAATTCACTGAGCCATTTACCGATAACCTGACCAATATTGGCAAAGAAGTTGGAGACGATATCGTCACCCCAGAAAGCAGCCAGTCCTTCATATGTTTCGTTGTAAGAACCAAAGGCGGGCCAAAGCTTTGCCTCAACGTTCTGGGCAACAGCATCGGTATTTTGTTCTGCTTGTTCTGTGACAAGAGTGGTCTGCCCTGGTGCATCATAAATATAGCGAGCCGTGGGATCGGTATCATTGGCATCTTGACCAAGCGGTCTGCCATCGTTGCCAGTCATACCTTGACCGTCAGGTGTAAAGGTTTGAGCAGTGGCAGCTCCGCAATTAAGAATCAAAAAGAGCATAAATGACGCCACAACTGCTGTGAGGCGCCTTGCCATTATTAGTGATGTCTTTTTGCCGTTGATGCCGTTTTCCACTTTCATTCTTCTTCTTTGCAAGAAAAGCAAGGCTCAAGACCGACTTTTCGGGGTGTCTTGTGGAAACACTTTAGGTCCTAAATTAATATCTGTCAGTGTGGTTATTCCCATCTAGACGGGAAATCTGGCGGATTTTAATCTTCTTCGAAAAAATCTATAAAAAAGACCGCGCTGCAGAGGGCGGTCAAATCTATTTATGTTAGAGAAATCCGCATAGCTCTTGCCCTTACGGGCGGTCAAATCTATTTATGTTAGAGAAATCCGCATAGCTCTTGCCCTTACGGGCGGTCAAATCTATTTATGTTAGAGAGACCGCCCTTACGGGCGGTCTCTCTAGTTTACCTGCCTTTTGGACCGGGGCGATTAGAGACCGCCGCCGAGACCGCCGTAGTTGTTGATAGCGAAAGTACCGATAAGGTGGACAGCGGTAGGTCCGCCGAATCCGATACCGAGACCTTTGGCTACGTTCATCGCAGCTTCACCACCATCACGCTGACCGAAGGCAATCTTCATGCCGGCGAGAGAGGAGGGAACAGTGGACAGAGCGGTGACAACACGGGAGATATCTCTGGCGGTGTCATATCCGTAATCTGCCAACATACCTACTTCGTTGGATTGACCATAACGGGGGTCAACCCCTGCGCCGACCAAACCTTGTGCGTGAGCAGCTTGATCGAATACTCCGAGAGCCATGAGCACGAGTTGGGGAGCCAGAAGGAATCCCACCCGGGTCGCGACTTTGAAAGAGTGAGTAGCGGCGATTTTTTTGGCGAGGGATGAGAATTTAGTCATGGAGGACCTCCTAGGTTGGGTGATTTAGAGAAAGGTTGGTGTTTTTGTTTTTCTTTTTTGATTATTGCCAGCGCGCCTTATCTTCCGACGATTACACCGCTAACAGATGTAGATGTCGAGGTTCCAGCGCCTGAGGACCCGCCTGTCGGCACGATGGATCCAGGTTGGAAGCCACTGCCGTAACTGTTGATTGCAGGTTTGTTGAGTCTTCCGGCATTCGCATTACGAGCAATGTAGTGCGGTTTAACAGGAGTTCTCAAACGACCGGCCACATTTTCGGATGACCGCTGTGGTTGGCTCGTAGACTTGGCCGCTGGCAATTGCGGGGCAGTCATTGCAGAGGGAGATGCAGTCATAGGCTGCATGGGCTTACCGAATGCGGGGTTAAACGCAGTGGTTTGCTGAGGAAGAATCTGAGGAATCAGATTGGTAGCCACCATGGGCTGGGGAGCGGCAGGCCGCTGTTTCAAAACTGAGGGATCGACGCCGAGGAAGCTGCCGTTTCTGGCGCTTACGCCTTTACCGACGGTGCCGATAGGTCCGTTATATACGGTTCTTCTGGGAGGAGCAGATTGATCCATTCTGTAGGTGTTGACACCGAAATCGAATCTCATGCCTCTGGGGTTGGGAGCCGGGCGCTCTTGGGCGAAAGCCGGAGCAGATGCCGCTGCCACTGTCAAAGTTGTTAGAGCTAGAAGAAAACCATTGATTTTCATTTGTTGTCTCCGAATTATCGAGGGAGTGAAGACTTGGGGATACTTTGACTATCTGCGAAATAAGCCTCTGCCTATACCTGTCATCATCAGACTGGTCATGCCCACACCCATCATTGTGTTTGGTCTTCTCAGGGTGCTGCCGAGGACGGCGCCGGCTCCGAATCCCGCAAGAGCACTGATTGCTGTTGAGAGTCCGGCTCTTCCGACATCACGTCTCACCGGTGGATTGGGAGAAGGAGCGGAGAGGGTTTGGGTCTGCTGGACATTTCCGTAAGCGGTCATGGAAGAAGCTCCACCTTGCTGTCCGGGCATAATCCAGTCGCTGGTTCCGGCATTTCCCTGGGAAACCATTCCCGGGGCATCGTTCTGACTGGGAGAGCCGAAATCATTTTGGAAGCTACCTTGATTCATCAAAGAGTCCATCATGTTTTGGCGGGTCTGGGAACTCATGGACTGATTATTCTGAGGCGTACCGGATACATTGAGGTCTGCCATGTCGCGGGCTTGAGCTTGAGTCTGAGCCAACTTTTGAGCGACATTTGGATCTAGCGGTACGACTTCCGGAGGAAGCATCGAATCATCAGCTGCACTCATCGCGTACTGGGCAAACACTGGGCTTACTTGAGCAGTGAGCAGAGAAGCGATTACAAAGCTCATTGCCAATTTGGCTTTATTAGATTGAGATTTGAGGTTGCTTATCATTTGTGATTACCGTTTGTCTTTGTTTCGTGCGGTGTGTTCCGTTCGTGAAGACATAGTACGAAACCACCCCTGAAATAGAAATCGGGGGATTTCCCACGGGTATGGGAATATTCCCCCTCATTCCAGAACTATCGATTCTTGACGACTTAGAAGTTTGTAATCACAGCCGACGGCAAGAGCTTCTGACCGGTCTTCTGCGGATTAGAGTTAGCCGCAGACGGCATTGTTAGAGGCAGACCGAAATCAGTAGTCTTGTGGCTGAATTTAGGTATGCGTCTCATGCCCTGACCGAATTCATATGATTGATTAGCACTCAGAGAAGCAATCGGATTGTTTCTTGTGCTGGACAAACCATAATCTTGGATTGTCGAACCGGTAGATATTGTTTGACCACCAGCTTGGAAGCGCTGACCGCCACCCAAGTCTAAGGCGCTATGCCTCAAACCGTTACCAGTAGGCACGCCGGTGACAGTACCCCAACCAGCCCAGGGTCCAAGTCTTTCAATGTTATCTTGAGAACCATCATCCGGTCCCATACCGATAGCCGAGTTACGACCTCTTAGGTCCCACTGGCGAGTTTCTTGTCCGCCACGACGAACCGTGGGGATAGAAGTGTAATAGCCACCAGTGCCGGCGATACCGCCGCTTGGAATGATATTTACCTGCTGGGCCGGGTTGAAGCTGCCAAATGGAGCAGTGAGAGAACCGGGGTCAGCGCCAGGAGTTGAAGGCGGAGCCGGGACAACGCCGGTCAACGACGGTCCGAGTACGCCGGGCGGCGACACTACAGCCGGACTGATAGGCAGAGGAATACCGGAAAAATCGTTGTCTATCTGAGTAGTTGGGATAGAAGGCACCCAAGGCAGCAAGGTCGGAGCGCCACCCATACCCGGTGTCACCGGTACGGGGGTGGGACCATCACCAATAGCCGGAGGCTGTCCTTCAATCGCCGGGATAAACGGTGCGCCAGTTTGCTGTCCAGGGATGAGCGGTGTTCTCAATGTGGACACCGGAGCGCCTGGAGCTGGAGTACCCTGGGGCGGACTGCCAGGCCAGGGACCGGGCGAAGCGGCCTGTGCCGCTGTGCCGAAAGCCGAGCCAAGGGTGATGGCTAGGGTTAGTGAAACAGTCTTGAGCTTTAACATTTGGTTTCTCCTGGAGGCTTTCTAGCGGGATGCGAAATTTGATTCTCAATATGGGGCTATTGTGAATTTGGCTTTCTGGCCGGTTGCTGAAGGTATTCGATTACCGTATCTAATTGCTGTAGCTTGGGCATTGGGGAGGTTGGGGCAGCGAGAGGCGCCGTTCATTCCTCCGTTGGTTCTTGCTCTGGGACCATCTTGCGAAATCTGCGGCATTGTCTGCACATCAGGCTTGCAGGCGGGACTTTCTCCGAAGTCAAAAACGTAGCTCTTATTTCCGTTTATGTTGCGACCATGATCTTGGGTTTTCTGCGAGTCCCATCTACATATAGGAGCACTGCCCGAGATTCCACCGCCTGGATTGATAGTTGTCCATGTGGCGGGAGGATAGGCACCACCGTTATTCTCGCGAATCATCCCCGGGTCGTAGTCGCCGGAAGGCGGCGGAGTCAGATACGGAGCAGCATAAGCGTTGACAGTGTCCTTATCTCCACCCATGACAGGCGGCACAAAAAGAGCACTGGGCGGCGGGCAAGGGGCACCATAGTGTCCCGGTGTGACAGGCGGGGGGCAGAAGCCGTCGCCGATGGGCGGAGGCTGACCCTCACCTACATAGCCATAAGCAGGAGCATTAGGTGTAGTCGGAATAAGCGGCGACTTTATTGTCGTCAGAACATCAGATTCACCATAAGCCATGGCCGCATCAGGCAAGCCCACAAGTACAAGAGCGAAAAGACCGGCAAAGACCAATCGGGACAGATTGAAACAGCGGCTCAACTTAGCCGACTCTTTGTTTGCAATCAATCTCTCACTCAATCTAAGCACTGCCTTTACCTATATCTGCGCTTGCGTCCTTACACATAGACGTGACAATACAGTAAAGGTTGGGGGCGCCGTTGTCTTGGGTGTACCTACGTAGTACCCCCCGGTTTTTCCCACTCTGGCGAAAGATTCATATATAAGGAAGCCCTTCGCCGAAAACCTGGCCTCAGAAAGTCCGATTGCTGAAGCCCGCACAGCCGGCGTATATATTAAACATATTTACTTAGATTCCAGTGCCGGTCCTGCCATTAACTGAATGGCGAGGACAAGCTTGCCAGGCGCCCCTTCTGGAGAAACCCACTTGCCAAGAAATGATTTTCACGTGACCGCTACCAGGGGCGATACCATACGAATTAATCTTAACTGCTTAACAAATCGCTCTTCAGCGTCTCATAAAATAGAGAAAAAAGCGTTGTCACCACAGGCAGTATCGCCGCAAAATATGCAAAATACACCACTTACGGTGCTGGCAAGTGGTTGTTAATATAGGCACCATTGGCAATGGCAAATTTTCTTTTACAAAATCGTGCTTTGTCGGTATTATAGGTGCAAGAAAGGGGGCGCCTGTGAGCACTCAAAGATCAAATACTGCGGAAACCCAGGATTTCTTTACCAGCCAGAGTCCGGCTCAGCACAAAGAAGTAGTCGACCTTGAGGGTCTTGACCATGTCTTTAAATGGGCATCAGAGACGGTATCAGATGGTGAAGAAGACAAAAGAGTAAGGCAAGCGCGCGATAATCGCATGCGCAAGCAAGTACTCGAGATCATTGAAGACTATAAAGAGCAAAAAATAGTCTCGAAAAGTCAGGACGAAGTTGCCTACTTGCAAAGACGAGTTATTGCTCTTCTCACAAAGCTGCAAGAACTAACAGAAGAAAATTCAACCATTAAGCAAGTAATGGTCAGTCAGTTCTGGGCCGTACAAAAGATTCCTCACCTAGAAGCCCAAGTCAAGGTTCTCCAGGCTGTTGAATACGAGAAAGAGGCAGCTGTCAAAGAAAGACGCTATCTCATGGACGCTCTAGCCAAACTCAAAGTGGAAAGAGATTATCTGGAAGACATACTTGAGACTGTTGAAAACGAAAATACAAGACTCTCTGAAATTCTTAGAGAAACTAGAGCCGAAGTAACCACACTAAAAGCTCGCAAATGGTGGCACTTTTTTCTACCTAAGACGAAATAAGACCTAATCCATCCAAATTAAGTCATCGTCCATGGTCATAAAGTTTAAAAGGAGGTTTGCTCGGCAAACCTCCTTTTAAATATCTTTCAATGCCTTGGCAATTTTTCCCTCAAAACCTCTCGGCTTAGGCACATAGTATTTGCGTCCTTTCAGCTCCGCCGGCAAACATTCCATATCGGCCCTACCCTCTTCAAAATCGTGAGCATACTTATAGCCTTTGCCATAGCCGACTTCATCCATCAACTTAGTAGGGGCGTTGCGCAAATGCAAAGGCACAGGATGCTGCATCATATTTAGTGCATCTTGGGCGGCGGCCTTGTAGGCAGTGTAGACCGCATTAGACTTGGGAGCCAGAGCCATATAGACAACAGCCTGGGCTAGCGCCAACTTACCCTCCGGCATACCAATAAATTCGACTGCCTGCATGGCAGCGACAGCCTGAGTGAGAGCCTGCGGCGCAGCCAGTCCGATATCTTCCGAAGCAAAACGCACTAAGCGCCTAGCAACAAATAAGGGCTCCTCTCCGGCTTCCAGCATCCTAGCCAGCCAGTACAAACTAGCCTGCACATCAGAGTTGCGAATTGATTTATGCAAAGCCGAAATGAGATTGTAGTGATTCTCACCGTCCTTGTCATATTTGAGAATGGCTTGCTGCACTGCTGATTTGATTTCAGCTTCGCTTATTTCATCTTTACCTCTTTTGCTAGCAAGCTTAGCCGCCAACTCAAGTGAATTCAAAGCGGTACGGGCATCACCTGAGGCATATGAGGCAATCAGCTTGAGCACATCATCAGAAGCCTTGAGATTAAACTCGCCAATGCCTCTTTCAGGCAGAGCCAGAGCCGACCTCATAATTTTGAGCAAGGCTTCAAGCGAAAGCTCTTCCATGACGAAGACCTTCAGCCTCGATAAAAGAGCCGAATTTATTTCAAAAGAAGGATTCTCGGTTGTAGCACCAACCAAAACGATTGTGCCGTTTTCTACATAAGGCAAGAAAGCGTCTTGCTGAGCCTTGTTGAAGCGGTGAATCTCGTCTACAAAAAGAATTGTGCGTCGGCTTTCCAGATTCATAAAAGCCTCTGCTTCAGCCATAACCGCCTTGATTTCCTTAATGCCCGAAGTAACAGCAGAAAAGGAAACCCATTTGCTGTCTGTCTTTGTGGCGATGATGCGAGCAAGAGTGGTTTTGCCTACTCCGGGCGGTCCCCAGAGTATGAAAGAGCTTATTGAACCTTGAGCCAGCATGGTCTGCAGGACGCCGCCTTCCTCTAAGAGTTTTTCCTGCCCAAAATACTCATCAAGCGTGCGAGGTCTCATACGCTCAGCTAAGGGCGGTTTATTTAGAGAACTGGCTTGAAACAAACTTTGCGCCATTTCTTACTGAAACAAGACCCAGGTGGCGGGAATCAATGAACCCAAGAAGATGAAAATCATGAGCCAGATTATTGCTTGTTTGCTGTTCTTGAAAATTTTGGACATCTTTTTTGCTTTTGGAAATTGCGGCGACTTTGAATCTTACCACCTACCAGACTTTGAAGGATGAGTAGCCCTTCAAACCCAAGCTATCCATAAACCAGGTTGGGGTTGTTATTGCCCAGGCTTATCTTTCCCTCTAGAAGCGGAATGAGGGCAATAACTAATCTTATTTAGGTTGGGGTTGTTATTGCCCGGGCTTATCTTTCCCTCTAGAAGCGGAATGAGGGCAATAACTAATCTTATTTAGGTTGGGGTTGTTATTGCCCAGGCTTATCTTTCCCTCTAGAAGCGGAATGAGGGCAATAACAACCCCTCCGGTTGCTATTGCCCTCATTACTGATGTGCGACCAAGTAAAACTTGCTAAATGCAGTGCCGACGCCAGCCAGGGACAAAAAGAAAATTCAAGAAAAATTAGAAAGTAAACAAAATAGAGTGATGAATGAATCATCAATACTTAAGTCGGGGGTCTTGCTCGTTTTTCCATCGAGGCTCCTTTATAAGTTGCATCTAATATCATCATTCCACAGCAGCTCGAAGCAGAAAAGGGCAAGTTGGTTCAATTTCTGTTTTGCAGATAACATTAACTGTAAAAAAAGTGCGGCGAAAAGCTATATTTAAGTTGGTAGCACCAAAGATTCAGCAATCCTGCTAATTCTCAAAGGCGCTCAGTTATTCAGAAACGACAAAGAGCAAAAGAGAATGGATTTAAGCAAATCGAATACTAGAGCGAAGCAAGAAAAGCTTCTCTATATTGCGCTCATAGCAGGGCTGGCACTTTCTTCTCTGCCTATGGCTCCGGCTCAAGCCACACTCCCCCCAGTCCTCGACGGATTGTCCAGCGCCAGTGACGATAAGGACAACAAAAAACAAGGCGACCCGGAAAACAACATTTTCTTTGTCGCCAGCACCAAAGATGAAAAACTTCAGGCGCAGGGCGAAATATACTTTCTATCCGACAAGATTAACCATTTCAGAGAACGACTACCGAGCTTGCCAGGGCTTGATCTGTCCAGCCTCTCTGAAGAAAACCGCAAAATTTTCGAGCAGAATCTGCAAGCCTTACAGGCTATTCAAGCCCATCAACTGGCACGATTACTTAACCGCCGAGGCACCTTCCACGCTATTTTGGGCGACCAGCTCAAAGCTCTGTCAGATCTAGATGAAGCTGTTCAGTTCGATGACTCATACGCGCCGGCTTATAACAATCGCGCTTGGCTGAGGGCGCAGAAAGGCAGCCTCAATGATGCCCTGGCCGACGTCAACAAAGCCATAGAACTCTCCCCCAAAATGGCTGAAGCCTACGACACAAGAGGTTCGATTAATCTCGCTCTAAAAAATATAGAAGCAGCCATCAAAGACTTTGACGCTTCTATTGAATGCAATCCCAAATATGCAGAAGCCTATTTCCACCGAGCCTTGGCCTATAAGAGCATGGGCAACCAAGAAAAGTATCAAAGCGACAAAAGCAAAGCGCGCGAACTAGATTATCCAATCGAAAGTAAAGACAACTAAAAACTGCCGCAAAGCTGGCCTAGCCCTCTTGCTGGTCATCTTTTGCTTCTAGCTCTTCAGCTTCTTGCTCTTCTGTATCTAGCTCTTCTGCATCTAGCTCTTCGGATAGCTCTTCGGGCTCGCCAATTTCATCTTGCTCTTCGGCAATCTCGTCCTGCACTTCAGTGCTTGCCCCCGGCTTTTCTGCATCTTCATCTAGAGGGCTTTCAGCCACCTTGCCGTCGGAGCGAACAAAGTCATAGACAGTCCGAGCCAACTTTTCTGGAATACCGCTTACGGAAAGAATGTCATCAAGACTGGCTTTCTTTATTTTGTCGAAAGAACCGAAATGGTCAATAAGAATCTTACGCCTTTTGGCGCCCAGTCCCTTGAGAGCATCGAGCTTAGATGAAACAACACGCTTGGCTCTCAATTTGCGGTGATAGGTCAAAGCAAAACGGTGCGCCTCATCTCGCACATGCTGCATCAAAAGCAAGGCTTCAGAGCGCCTGGGCAAATAAACTGGTATTGAATTACCCGGAAAATATACCTCTTCTTGCCTCTTGGCCAAACCACAAATGGCAAATTTTTCAGTCTTAAACTTTGGTCCGACCAGACCAATCTCTGACAGCGCCTCCATTGCGGCTCCTAATTGACCCTTGCCGCCATCGATGATAATCAGATCGGGAAAAGGCTTTCCTTCGCTCAAGATGCGACTATAACGGCGTCCTACGGCTTCCTTCATAGAAGCAAAGTCATTAGGCTCGCCTTCCACCGACTTGATTTTGAACATGCGGTAATCAGATTTCTTCGGGCGCGCCTTCTCAAAGACAACCATAGAAGCGACGTTGTCGGTGCCTTGAATATTGGAGATATCAAAACACTCGATTCTTTGCGGCAGCCTATCTATGCCCAAACCTTCCTTGAGAGAAGTCAAAATTCGCTCCACTTGGGCTGATTCCTGATCTTCTTCGGTGAGCACGCGGGTAAGCGTCTGCTTCGCATTCTTCTCGGCCATCTCAATCAAATCGGTCTTGCCGCCTCTTTGCGGCACCAAAACTTTCACATTAGACCCAGCCTTTTGAGTGAGAAAATCTCTAAGCAAATCCATGTCTTGACTCTTATGGGCAAGCAAGACTTCACTTGGTATAGCAATATCTTCGCAGGAAGTATAGTACTGCTCTATGAAAGCATCGTAGGCTTCATCCCAATTTGTCTTATCTAAAAGCGGCAGAGTGACAGTCTCCGAGGCAATCAGCTTGCCTTCTCTCACTTTCATCAGACAAACAGCCAACATCTTTTCAGTATGAGCTTGAGCAATAATATCTTGGCAAACTCTGCGATTCTGGAAAAAGACCTGCTGCTTCTCAATCACCGTATATAGTGACTTCAATCGGTCTCTAAGTTTGGCAGCCTCCTCAAAGCGCAATTCCTCAGAAAGAGATTCCATCTCTTTCTTCATCTCGTCAACCACCTCGGTTTGTCTACCGGAAAGAAACATCTCAACTTGCCTAACCATGCGATCATAAGGCTCAGCTTCGACATATTTTTGGCAAGGGGCAAGACAGAGCCCGATATGATAATTCATACATGGACGGTCCTTGAAGAGCGGTTTTGCCCGCTGTCTCATCGGAAAGACCTTGCGCAAAGTCCGCACTGTATCCCACATGGCACCAGCTTCCACATAGGGACCAAAAACTTTCGCCCGCGGATTAGCTTTCTTGTACACCACCGGATCTCTAATCATCACCAAGCGCGGAAAATCGACACCATAGGTGATGGCAAGCCAGGGATAACGCCTATCATCTTTGAGAGCGACATTGTAGCGGGGCTTCTTTTCTCGTATTAAGTTGGCTTCTAAAAGTAAGGCTTCTTTCTCAGAATTTACTAGGATAGTCTCAAGAGAAGCCACTTTTGGCATCATGACAAAAAGCTTGGGTCGCTCTCGCCAACTGGTCTCCACAAAATAAGAGCGCACTCGACTCTTCAAGCTGAGAGCCTTGCCGATGTACAAAATCTCGCCCAAGTCATCTTTAAAAATATAGCAACCCGGGCTGTCCGGAAGACTGGACAGTTGTCTGGACAATAACTCGGAAGGCTTATAATCAGCCATTTCAGCTCTTCACTTTCTCAAACTCTTTGGCGATCTTTGGAATGGCATAGTCGAGAGCCTCGCCTATCGTTTCTACCGCGATTATCTCAATGCCATCTACTTTGTTTAAGGGCAAGTTAGCCTTAGGCACAAGCGCCCGGGTAAAACCTAGTCGCGAAGCTTCTTTTAGCCGCTGAGCCAAGTTGAGAACCGGTCTAATTTCACCAGTCAAGCCGACCTCGCCTACAGCAACCAAGCCAGGATCGATCGATCTATCTAAAAAGGACGTAGCCACAGCCAAGGCAATGCCTAAATCCCCAGCCGGATCAGCGAATTCCATGCCTCCGACAATGTTGACATAAACATCCAATCGAGAAAGGACCAGTTTAGCCCTTTTCTCCAGCACAGCCAGTAATTGCAAAAGTCGATTGTAATCCCAGCCGTTGACCACACGCCGCGGCGAGGGATTGGGCGTGGCAACTGTGAGCGCCTGCACCTCTAGCAAGAGGCTGCGCGTGCCCTCACCACCGGCAATCACAGCCGTGCCGGAAGGCGCCTGCCTCTGCCCTACCTTGGAGATGCGGTCAGCCAGGAAAAAGGCGGAAGGATTATCTACCTCTTTCAGACCCTCTTCATTCATTGAGAAAATAGCCAATTCAGAAGTAGAACCAAAGCGGTTTTTCACTGCTCTGATTAGACGCAGTTGCCTTAAGCTGTCGCCTTCAAATTGCAAGACGACATCCACCATATGCTCCAAAACACGCGGACCGGCAATGGTTCCTTCCTTGGTGACATGGCCGACTAAGATTGTGGCAATATTTCTATTTTTGGCGGCATTGATAAGCAGCTGAGTACCTTCTCTGACCTGTGAAACCGAGCCAGCCGCTGAAGAAATTTCAGGGTGATAAACAGACTGAATGCTATCGACAAAACAGACCGAAGCCTCTGTATTCATGATCAAATCAAAGGCATTGACCACATTTTGTTCAGACGCCACCAAAACATTGGAAGAATCTACCAAAAGACGCTTGGCTCTGATTTTCACCTGAGATGCCGATTCTTCACCGGTAATATAGAGTACCTTGTCTCGACTGGCCAGTTTGGCAGCCACCTGCATAAGCAAGGTCGACTTGCCGATACCGGGGTCTCCAGCCAAAAGCAGCACGGCGCCCGGTACAAGACCGCCGCCCAGTACTTCATCTAAACCGCGCATGCCGGTGGTGATGCGCTCCACTTCATCAGAATCGATTTCGGTGATCGGTTGAGCGCTCTTGCCGGCGTTGGAGTCTTGGGTCTTTGCCTGCGCTAGTCTTTGGGCAAAACCTTTCTTGCCGTCCTCTCCTTCTGAGATCTCCTCCACCAAAGAGCCCCAAGCGCCGCAATCGGTGCAGCGCCCCAAAGAACGAGATGTCTGAAAACCGCACTGCTGACAGACCCAGCGAGACTTTGCCTTCGCCATATTTGCACCTCTCTAGACAACAATATTTTATCGTGCGTGACATCTTGTATACTTATCAAGCTTTTCAGCTAAGCGTGCCCGGAGGACAACCGGATGTCAAGAAAACAAATAATGCTGGCTTTGCTCGTTGCGGCAAGCTCAGTCACCTGGCTAGCGGCTTCGCAAGCCATAGCCGGCGCTCACCCTCAGGCAGTAAAACTGCAAAAAGGTGGCGGTGATCCCCATGGTCCAGACCCACGCGGACCAGATCCCAGAAATGAAGTACACGATCCAAGCCTTCCTGCCAATAGAGATAGAGACATAGGAAAAGCGCCGCGCGACGTTTACGGCGACCAAGTGCCGAACGACAGAAAGCCCTACTAGATATGATTCTGGAATCGCCAGGGGCGATACTCTGCCAAATTGGACCCTTCCCCGTAAGATATTACGGCATGATGATCGGTCTTGGCTTTGTCATAGCCCTGTTCTTCGCCGGCAAACTAGCAAAGAAAATGGCACTCAGTCCTGATACTTTGGTCAGCCTGGCGCTCTATAGCTTTATCTTCGGCATTGTGGGAGCCAGACTTTACTATGTGCTTCTCAGCCTCGGTCACTTCATTCATCACCCTTTACAAATTTTTGCCACCTGGAACGGTGGACTAGCTATACACGGTGGCATCATTGGCGGTGTCATCGCCGGCTGCCTCTATCTGCGCAGCAAAAAGCTGCCTATCTTGCCCTACGCTGACGTAATGGGGGCTTGCATTCCCTTAGCTCAGGCCCTGGGCAGATGGGGTAATTTCTTCAATAGCGAACTCTACGGTCTACCGGTTGCAGAAAACTTTCCGCTCAAGTTACATATTCCAATAGAGTATCGCCTGCCTCAATATCAAGCCTATGAGTATTTTCATCCGACCTTTCTTTATGAGTCGGTCTGGGACTTTCTCATTTTTCTCTTTCTCTACTTCTATTTCATCAAGAAGAACAAAGATGCGCCGGGCATGACATTTTTTATGTATCTTGCCGCTTATTCGATAGGCCGAATCTTTATCGAGCAGCTGCGCATAGATGCTGTCTCGTATGTCTTTAACGTGCCCACACCGATACTAGCCTCGGCAGCGACCCTGGTCTTTTCTCTTTGCGCTATGCTCAACATTTATAATCGCGCCCAACGTGCGCAAGCTCTCAGCCAGCCACCAGAAGCAGAGAACTAAAAAGACACAGTAAAGCAGATAAGCGGCTGCACTTATCTGCTTCTACTTAGGGGATTGTCTATTTCAACTACTTGCGACCAGGAGCGAGGAGTTTGAGACGCTCTTTGACTGCAGCCATGTTGGGATTGTTAGCTGGAGCCGAGCGCACAAACTTTTGATACTCTTCCACAGCCTTTAGGGGCTGCTTCATCGCTTCATATACGGTGCCTAGATAATAGTTGGTATCAACCAGAGTCTTATCGAGCGAAAGAGCCCGCATATACTCAGACATAGCCTTTTGCAAGTTATTCTGAGCTTGATAGGCAGTACCCAAATAGCTATGGGTTGCCGCATCATCATCTATTTTCAGAGCTGCTTCATAGTCGGCAATTGCACCCGGCAAATCATTCTTTTGGGTTTGCTTTTCAATCGCCGAATTCACCAGCGGTGATGCCTTAGCTTGCTTGATCTGCTTAATCAGCTGAGGGTAAGCCGGCTCTTTCGGATTGAGCACTCTAGCCTTCTCGTACTGAGCAAGAGCATTGTCGTAATCTTCCTTGGCTTGATAGCATGTGCCCAAACTGTAGTAGTAGCTGGCTTCATTGGGGAAGGCCTTGAGGGCTTCCTGATACTTAGCAATAGCCTCATCGTACTTCTTATCGGTTTGCAGTTGCACTGCTTCGTTGAAGGCCGCCGAAGCCTGAGTGCTTTGCTGCACCTGGGCCTTAGTGGCAATGGTTTGACACTTGTTAGGGTCAGCCTTAATTGCCGTCATGCGAGCTCTAGCATCAGCTGCATAACTGCCACTAGCTTTAGCAGCTAGATATTTGCTGTAATCACTAATTGCATCGTTTACTCTGCGATAGTTTTCATCGATAAGACCGATGAAGTACCAGTTATCAGATTCGTTTTTAGCATCTAGCTCAAGGGCTTTTGCATAACAGCGTCTGGCATTATTGAAGTCATCATTGGACTGATAGGCGCCGGCCAGGTTGGTATAACCATGGGCATTAGCCGGATAGAGAGCCAATGCTTTCTCATACAAAGGAATAGCGGCAGCGAGATCACCGGCTGTATGCTTTTGCACTGCCTCATCCATAATCGGCTGGGCTTGCGCCATTTGAGCGGCAGCCAGAGCTTGCTTGTAGCCCGCTAGGTCTTTGGCAGGAGCCTTGCTAACTGCGTCTTGATAATTTCTGATGGCATTATCAAAATCACCCTTAGCCTGATAGCAGGTCGCTATAGCATAGACATAAGCAGACTCTTTCGGCATGAGAGAGATTGCTTTCTGATAGAGAGAAAGGGCTCCATCATAGTTGGCAGCCTGCTGCAATTTGATCGCTTCGTTGTAGGCATCAGCGGCAGCCTGGGCATTCTTGATATCGCCGGTAGTGGCAAGTTTCTGGGTATTCTGGGGGTTGGCACTCAAGACCTTAATGCGCTCGTTGGCAGCCTTGAAGTACTGACCCGAAGGCGCTTCTCTCATATATTGATTGTATTTATTGATTGCCTGCATGCCACGACCATAGTTCTCATCGATGGTGGCCATCAAGTACAAGCAGTCTACAGCGCCCTTCTTATCTAGGTTATAAGCCTTTTGATACTGGTCAAAAGCCTCTTGGAACTTATCTGTAGCCTGATAGGCAACCCCCATGTTCATGAATATAGAACCGTTATCGGGATCGAGCTGAGAGGCCTGAGCATAGAGATCAATGGCAGAGGGAATATCACCAGAGGTCTGCTTATCGTAAGCTTGCTTGACGATTGGAACAGCCTTGAGGATATTGGCGTCCTTGATTGCTTTCTTATAAATAGGTTCGGCAGGACTTACCGAAAGAGCCTTTTGATAGAAAGAGATGGCATTATCTAAATCACCTTTCTGCTGATAGGCCGTGCCGAGAGCATAGAGGAAATCAGCATTCTGCGGCTGAATCGCTAGAGACTTTTGGTATTCGGCGATAGCTTGGTCAAACTGTCCGCTCTTCTGCAATTCAACAGCTCTGGTGTAAGAGTCAGAGGCTTCCTTCTCTTTAGCCAGTTCATTCTCTGATTTGATCTTTATTGTATCTGCGGGATTTTTAGATAGAGCAGCAAAGCGGTTCTGAGCCTGGGCAGCATAAGTGCCTTTTGGTGCCTGTGCTAGATAAGACTGATACTCGGCGCGAGCCTGATTACCATTGCCCACATGCTCATCGATGGTAGCGATAAAATAGAGGTTATTGACCTGCCCGTTCTTGTCCATTTCCAGAGCCTTAGAGTAAGAGCGTCTGGCATTTTGATAGTCTTGCATGGCGTACTGCGCCGATGCCAGGTTGTAGACCAGCCCTGCATTGTTGGGCACTATATCTAGTGCTTTCTGATAGAGGTCGACGGCAGAAATGTAATCTTTCTCTTTATGCTTAGCCAAGGCCGCATCGATTATAGGCTGAGCCTTCAGGTCTTTGACTTTGACTAGGGCATCTTGGTAGGTCTTGTTTTTGGGGTCGATGCTGGCGGCCAAATTATACTCAGCAATTGCCGAATCAAAATCTTTTTTGTATTGATAGGCAGCACCAATATTGTAGTGAATGCCGGCATCATTGGGGGTGGCTTTCAAAAGCTCCTGATACTTAGCAATGGCTCCATCATAATTTTGAGCTTTAAACAAGTCGTCGGCAGCCTTGGCCAGATCGGTGATGTTCTTATCTTTCTGCGCAGCCGATGCAGTTTTGATACCTTCCTGAGCACCCTGATTGGTAGGATCAAGACCTAAGCTCTTTTGATAGTTGTCGATTGCGCCTTTGTAATCTTCCTTGGCTTGCAGAGCAGTACCGATGTTCATATAGATGCTCGACTGCTGCTTGTTATCGTTAGGTGACACCAGCGACAGTGCCTTCTGGTAATACTGAATAGCAAGATCGTAATGCTTCTGACTTTGCTGTTCTACACCAAGGTTAATTAGCCTATCGATATTGAATTGGTTCTTGGCGGCGGGCAGTGCAGCCAATAACTTCGCAGCAACTGGGTTTTGCTTGCCCGGAGACAAACTTATCGCCAGACGAAACTCTGCTTCGGCTTGGCCGAAATCACCTTTGTACTGCAGACCTTGACCCAGACCTATATGATTTTCAGGCGCAGTCGGATTATCTCGCACTGCCGCTTCCCAACCAGCCACCAAAGCATCCTGCACATCAGGATCATCAGACTTCATCGAGATGGCTCGGCCATAGGCCGCAATGGCATTGGGCAAGTCCTTCTTGGTTTGGAAAGACTGCCCTAGTTTGACCTCAATTGAAGCGCTATCTTGAGTGCGAGCAGCGGCCTGATATTCGGCGATTGCTTCGTCTACCCTATCGGTAACACGCAGAACATCCCCTAATTTCTCGTGGATGGAAGCGTCGTCCTTAAGTTTGAGCGCTTCTCTATATTCGACTATGGCACCAGGAAAATCGGCAGCTTTGCGACTAGCATCAGCCATACCTACCCTAGTGGCAAAATCATTTGGATCTTTCCCCATCACTCGCACAATGGCTGTCAGGTTACCCATAGTGGTGGGATTCTTGGGATCTAAAAGGGCTGCTTTATGGAAGTACTTAATTGCCTCGGTGGGATTTTTCTGGAAAACGAGACCATAGTTATTGTATGCAATCGCTAGATTTTCTCTCGCCTTTTTATAATTCGGATCCATCTTTACTGCTTCTTCCAGCTTTTGAATGGCGAGCTGGTAGTTCTGAGCATTGATAGCCTTCACGCCCTCGTTATTGAGGTTAATCAGAGTGGCCTGGTCAAAAGCCTCAACGGCTAAGAATTTGCATTCTGCAGTCAAGCAGAGAGACAGTGCCAGGAGAATGAAAAGCGGTCTTTGCTTCCGAATGTGTGTCATCTTAAGTGTTCTTTGCAACCATGTTTTACTAAGTACTAGGATTTTAGTCTATTGCCAGCAGCAAACTGCTCTTTTTATAAGGGGTTTTAGCTAAGGGCATTTTGCTGCTTCTTTCAACAGGTTTCAAAGAAGCAAATTGAGAGGAAATTGTTCCGGCTTGGCGGCGATTTTCTGTTTTGTAAGACAATCGATATCGATTGTCTTACAAAATACGAGCTGAATTTTTTAAAGCAGCTCTATATAAATCTAGAGGGCTCGCTTCGCGAGCCCTCTAGGCTTTCACCTGCGCCTTGGCGCACTCATCCTACAGATTGTGTGGTGTGTTCTGTTAGGGAGAGACTTTATGCTTCTGGTTCAATTAGACCATAGTTACCATCTCGACGGTGATAGACAGTATTGACCTGGCTGGTCTCCGAATTGATGAACATGAAGAAGTCATGACCCAGCAAATCCATGTGCTTGCAGGCTTCCTCCGGAAGCATGGGCTTCAGAGGGAAGCGCTTGGAGCGCACGATTTTCGGTTTGATATCTTCAAGAGCCAAATCTCTATTGACTTCCAGGTCCGAATCCAGCTCAGCGCTGACATCCGGAGCCTCGTCGAGCCTATCTTTAGACTTTCCTCCCTTCGAGTAATGTCTGGTTTTGTATTTACGGAGTTGCCTTTCAATCTTGTCTGCGACTAAATCGATTGAGGCATACATATTTTCGGTAGACTCTTCTCCTCTAATCACATTGCCGTTGACCTTAATAGTGATCTCAGCCTTCTGACTTTTGGCTATCGAAGGGTTCTTAGCCACTGACAGAAGAGCCGTACAATCCAGCCTGTGGTCGAAATGCTTCTGCGCTCGCTGAAGCTTTTCCACCAGGTATTCTTTCAAGGCAGGGGTGAGCTCAATATTGCGTCCAGTCACGGTTACTTGCATAACTATCCTCCAGTCCATGGGAATACCGTTCACGCCTGCTGGGAAAACCCTACAGACATCCGACGACAGAGACCTATTACAGGTCACCTATCGTCCGTTAAAAACACTTTGCACAAAGCGTATGCACTTCGAGGTCTCGTTCTTTCACCAAGGCCGCGGTATTCCGTTAATGACTTACCCGCGGTTCGAGCCCCTATATCGCCTTGAAAACAAGATTTAGAGCTTTTTTCAAAAACTTACTTGAGCTTAGATATCAGGTGGACGGCATCGAAGGTACTAAGTAGCTTCGAGCTGTCCTTAAACGAGGCATTTACGGCATTAACCTCTTGCGACATGGCATAGGCAGGAGCGACAAAGAGCCTATCAGCGCGTTGCCTGGTCCCCATTGTGATATAGGGAGAATCACCGCTCGGCTCCACATGGGCTCGCTTCATTGCCTTTGGAGAAGACAAGACCTGCTTCAGCTGCGAGATAAAGGCTGTGGCAGTCTCTTTTGCCAAAGGAGCGCCCAGCTCATCGGCTGAGGCAATTTCAGGATTGGTACGAGCCACTGTATCTATCACCCCTAAGCGCTGAAATAGTGAAAAGGCTTGTCTAGGGTCGGAGGCATTCACTCCTTTGGCATTGATGGCGCTGGCAGCCAAACTAAACAAGACCGAACGAGGAGCCGGCTTGGATGGGTCGAAACGTCCAGTGGCAGCCGAGCCTATGAGACCGGAAGCCATATAGTTTCGCAGTGAAAGCAACCTGGCTCTGGCATCTTGCGGCATGAAGTCGTCATAGAGAGACATGGCGCCAAACTGCTCAGCGGTTGTTAGTTGTTCCGGATAAAGACTAGCGCTTTGAGCGCCAGCATCGGCACAACCGCGCAGGAACTCTTTTATCTCGGCAGCATGGGTGCCCATGCCATCCCCGATTACATGCACCTCGACATCGGGCTTACCTGTCAGTTCGCGCACTTTCTCGACTGTGCGTTTAGTGTAGGTGTATGCATCAATTGTCTGATAGCGTCCATTCCAATAAGCCATTGGCGCAATCACATCATAATACTGAGCCAAGGTCTTCCAAGGGGTGATAGCCACTGCCGGAGCACGGTTCAAAGGGCTGTAGACCACGGCCATCATCGGATAATCAGGACCGAGGGCGCTTCTAATCTGCTTTGTATAGGCTTCTACAGCTTCACGATGCAGGTTCTTTTCTAGGTTAGGGGCGATACCGTCCAACCGATCGCCAGATGGTGTGCGGAATCGAGCCGCCACGATCATCTTTTCAGCATCGGCTTTGGTATTGTGCAATTCAGCAAACGACCAAGCAATCACCCTAATCTTGTACTTATGGCAAGCTTCGATAATTTGACCAAGCTCGTTTGGCTGTCTAATTGCAGGCGTATTGCTTCGCGATGTCTGAATAAAGAGATTGCGAATGCCGCTTGCATAGAGTTTCTCAGCATAAGATGCGAAGTCTTTGGTTGGATAGTTCCAGAGATTAACCCAAATTCCGCCCCCATCAGCAATACCAGGAGGGGGAGAAGCAAAAGACTGCCCGAGCGGCGAAGCCAAACCGGCTGCCGGAGCCAGTTGAGGCAAGCTGACCGGGTGATTCTTCTCACTGGATAATTCGGTAAGACCTTGCCCCCAAACAGGAGCCATATTGGTAGAGACAAAACCAAGCAGAAGGGCTTGGGCAGCCATTGCACTCAATAGTTTACCGGAAGAAAATTTCTTATTTGATGCCATGTTAGTAAGTCCGGAGAAGAATGGAGAAATTCTGTAAGGAGCCAGTAAGGAAGATTAAGACATTATAAAACCGTTATCTGCCATATGCCACCGAAAACAAGCCTCTAAACCTTTTTCTTCCTAGCAAAATGCGCTCCCCAAGCCGAATTTGAAAATTTGACCAAATCTTCTAGAAATGCTCGCCGGATCTTTATCGGACAGCCTAAATAGATTGGAAGCTAGGGCAGCGGGTATATAAATTGCGTTCGTTACTCAAAACTTACGCAATCGGAACAAACAAATGAACAAGAAGGAACAGGAAATCCAGAGCAAGCTACTAGAACTAGAATCTACCGTGCTCAAAGAAAGCACAGAACTTAGTGTGGCAGAAAAGAGCACCGATCTGCTCAGCCAAAAGGCAAAGGGCAAAGCTGGCGGCAGCAAAGATGAGACAGTGACAAAATCTGACTCGGCTTACTTCGGCGGAATTGGCCTGATCGTTCTGGGTCTAGTAATTCTGTTCCAGCATATTCATGTATCCAACAGCTTTCTAGCCATGCTGCTTGGCGGCGGCGGCTCCTTTCTAGTGGTCTTCCTGCCCCTCATGATCGGCATCGGCATGATGATCTACAACTCTCGCAATAAGTGGGGCTGGGTGGTCACCGCCGGCAGTTCGGTTATGCTCGTACTTTCTGTGCTGGCAGGTCTGCAGATGCGACTCGACTCTATGAGCTTGCTGCAAATGATCATGCTCTTTCTACCCTTCGCCATCGGCGGTTCGTTGTTGGTAAAAGGCATGGGCGGACCCAAAGGTGTAATGCAAACAGTCAAGCACAATCTCCCGAAAAAATCGGACAACGAATAACATTGATCAGACTTTTCGTAGGTAGTTTTCTGGCTGATGCTCAGGCACTTGGTCAAGAGCTAAGAGAATTTGCGGGCGAAATTGCAGTCACAAAACAGGTAAGCTTCAAAGCAGTACCAACAGCCAACCTGCATATAACCTATCAGTTTCTTGGCGAAGTCGATGACAATCAGCTTGCCACAATAAAAGAACGCCTCTCCAAAATAGCTTGCCAAATCAAGGCAGAGCTGCCAATTGCCGTCACTTATGACACTCTCAGCGCTTGGCCGAGCCCCGAGAATGCGCGTGTCTTTGTCGCCGAACCAAGCATCAAGCCACAAGCCCTTATGGCTGTGGGCAATTTGATTCGCCAAAACTTGCAAGAACTGGTGGTAATAGATCTTTCGCTTGAACGCAATCTTGTCTTCAAACCGCACATCACTCTCTTTCGTATGAAAAATCTCGATAGCGAGCCGATTTATGAAATGGCGTTGCAAAGATTCAAACCAATAAGTCAAACAATCGAATTTGTCGACCTCATCGAAAGCAAAGGTCGCTATTCGTCAATCATGACTTTATAGCAGCCTTATAGCTGGTTTGAGCCGTTCTTGAAATAACCAGGCGGATAGAAGCGCACGGTCGGCGATGTTTCAGCCGGCAGAAGTCTAACCCCCTTAATCATTTGCACTTTAGACTTGGCAGGCAGCGCATTGATTAGCTCAGATCCGTTATCGATGGCAGGACTTGCCGGCTGCGAACTGGGAGAAGCATTCGGGGAGCCAGACTGAGGAAGAGACTGCGGAAGAGTCGGGGTAGACGGCGCTATGTTAGAAGCGTTTGACGGAGCCGCCGGAGCCGTCAATAAAGATCCCTGATTTGATTCAGGGCGAGATTCAGGGCGGCTTTCTAATTTAGGCTCTGGTTTAAGTTCAGGTTTTGGCTCGGCACCTGGGGAAGGCGCAGCAGATTCTACCGGCTCCGATTCTTCCGTTACGCCAGTTTTCTTATTTGTTTCAAGGGGCTGATGAATCTTGAGATATGTGTTGACAGTCGGCTCAGGGCGAGCCTTCCAATTGCGCGAGTCGTCTTTGATTGTTTTGGCGCGATAGGCAATCGCCTGATTTTTGAAACCATTCTTGGTGGCAATGAAACCATCCCAATCAAAATGCACTGGGTCGGTATGATCGCCTTGCTGGGCATAGCGGTGGGTGATGATGTTGGCATCTTGCACGTTGTAGCGATTTTGCAAATAAGCAACAAGCTTGATCACCGAATTCATCATGGACGGAGGATAGTCCTGCGAACCAGTGTGATTCATTTCGATGCCGATACTATTGTCGTTATTGATGCCGGGCAAGGTCTTGAAGATATTGACGTGGACAGTTGCCAGATCGGGATCAACCGCTTGATAGATAGTGCCGTCACGCTCGACTACGTACTGAGCACCAGGATGCCTTATACCCATGGAACTCCAGCTTTCAATTACTCTCACTGCCGAGATAGGAATGCCTGTCTCAGTGGAATGCATGACGATGTATTTGACCGGCTCACGTCGCCAGAAAATCCCACCTCTAAGAGGATGATACTTAACGATGCCGGCTCGTACCAATTCTCTGGCCGCATAACTATCGGCGGTACCATTTTTAAACGCAGCAGCAAGCCGATCTGACTCGGCTTCAGGCAAGGGCGAAGTGTCGAAAGCCGGCGGACGAGCCATAAAGATGCCGATAGGATAGGCATAACGTGTCTTGGGTGCAGCGTGCTTATGGGCATGAGCTACTTTGCCATGATGTCTGCCATGGGCTACGACCTTCTTCCGACCAGAGCGGCCCCGAGCTGATGCGGTCTTAGAAGAAGATCTGACAACACTTTTCTTGGCGCGGGTGCGAGCCTCAGCCTGATTGCCCTCTAGATTTGACAAACCCAGACCGGAAGCGATTAGTGAGAGCGAGAAAACGGAGGCAAGCAAAGGCTTGAACTTAGCAGCAAAAAATTTCTCGATATTAGTAAACACGTGACACCCCCTCCAGCCTTCTGCATTATAAAAGATAAACTGCAAGTAAGCAAACAAAATTTTGTCGGAGGCATGGACAAGATTCCGGTCGTGGAGCGGTTTTTAGCCGGCGGTATATACACATGACCATCAAAAGATTCCAAGTAGAGAGGCATAAGTAGAAGACCAAAACAGACACCCAAAGCATGCAAGCAAACCTCGGATGCAAACAAAATCTTGTCCTACCCAATCTTATCCGGCCAAATCAGTAAAGACAGTAATTGCAAGTTGCCCAAAGACGACAAACTGCTGTCAAGCTAATCTATCCAGCCGCCGCCCAGTATGAAAGTATCGCTCTCATCATAGATGCCGAGCACCTGACCGGCAGTGATGGCTGGCTGTGCTTCATCGAATACAACTTTGATCTTGCCGCCGGGCAGAGGATAGACCATGCCGGGCTGAGCCTGAGAATTGTAGCGAATTTTGCAGAGAGCTTTGAATGGTTCTACCGGCGGTGAAGGCATGATCCAGTTGGCATCACTGGCGGTGAGTTCTTGCCTGAGCAATGCTTCTTTGGGACCGACATAGACCACACGCATCTCAGGGTCTAGAGACGTGACGAAAAGCGGCTCGCTGTATGCGATACCAAGCCCACGTCTTTGCCCGATCGTGTAATTGAAGGTGCCCTGGTGCTCACCGAGAACCTGACCGGTCATCGTATGAATAATCGGACCGGGTTCGACAGTAAGGAAATTAGATAGATACTCTTGAGTGGTGGTACCGCGCGGTATAAAGCAAAGGTCTTGGCTGTCCGGACGGTCGGCAGTGACGATGCCTGCTTTACGAGCCAAATCTCTAATTTCGCTCTTGTCGAAATCACCCAAAGGCAACATGGTGGCGTTGACTTGTTCGTTGGTCAAACCCCAGAGCACATAAGACTGGTCTTTGCGAATATCTTTAGCCTTGCAAAGACGCTTACCTTCAGGGGTTTCCAT
Source organism: Obscuribacter phosphatis (SeqCode) (assembly GCA_017303615.1). Taxonomy (GTDB): domain Bacteria; phylum Cyanobacteriota; class Vampirovibrionia; order Obscuribacterales; family Obscuribacteraceae; genus Obscuribacter; species Obscuribacter phosphatis_A. The sequence goes on along the minus strand of JAFLCK010000007.1, from coordinate 26,278 downwards.
TATGCGAGCATAGTGCCCGGTGGCTATAAAATCGGCATTGAGCAATTTTCGCCCATAATGCAAAAGCGCCCCCCATTTGACCAGGGTATTGCAAAGACTGCAGGGCAAGGGTGTACGCGCCTGCGCATATGACTGATGAAACTGGTCGATTATTTGAGTCTTGAACATCTCACGCAAGTCAACAGCATGATGGTCAATAGAAAGATCTTCGCAGACCCTAGCGGCATCAATCATGCCGGTATCGCAACAGCGGCTGCCCGACTTAATCAACCAACCGGTAACACCAACAACGTCATAACCGGCTTCTTTCATCAAGAAAGCAGTCACCGACGAGTCTACACCGCCGCTCATAAGCACCGCCACCCGCTTCTTGCCCTCGGGCTTCTCGCGCACAGCCCTGGCGCCTGCAACATTGCAGACAGCTTCAACGGCTTCGGGTGTAGGCAGTTCAGACTTACTCATAAGCCTAAATATTACTACAGCTGAAAAGTTGTCAGGCGAAGGCGCAGCCCCAAGCCCCCGCTTCGTCAAAAGAATTTACAGAACCGCCCCTTCCAAACTCAAGAGGCAAAAGATGCATTAGTTGGGGCTGCCGGTCAATTTCATGAGACGGTCTCTTGCCAGCCTGGCGTTCTGCCCATTGGGCGCTGTCTTCAAATAGGCGCGGTACTCGCTTACGGCATCTCGTGACTTCTCGGTCTTTTCTAAAAGCAAAGCCAGGTTAAAATGGGCAATTGCCAAAGAACCGCCCGATTGCAGAATAGCCAAGCGGAAAGATTCGGCAGCTTCTTTGAGGCTCTCTCTTTCGCGCAGTATGACGCCCAGCATATTGTGTGCCGCCGGACAGGTTTTGCCCGCTCGCCGAGCATCTTCGATAGCTTTCTTAAAGGCAGCTTCGGCAGAAACATTGTCACCAGAGCGCCTGAGCGCCATGCCCAAGTTGTACTGCGCCTCGGTAAAGCCACTAGGACTGATTAAAATAGCTTTACGATAAGCCTCGATGGCTTTGGACAGCTGCCCGGTAGAAGAAAGACAAAGTCCAAAATTCGAATAAAGCACAGGGTCGGAAACACCGGCAGCGACAAGCATCTCATAACCCTTGGCGGCTTCTTTGTAATTGTTCTTTTTGAGAGCCGAGTCGGCGCGGGCACGCACTTCATTCAAAGCATCTTGGTCCGGCTGAGCTATTGAGCCGGTACTGGCGCCGGTACTGCCAGAGCCAGAGCCGGGCCTAGCCATTCTGCCGGTCTTCAACTGCTCTATGCGATTGCGGGTCTCGCCTTTGTATTTTTCATCGCTTTCATACTGCAAAGAATTTTCAAAAGCCTTGATGGCAGCACTTTTATTGCCCTGCCTTTCTTCGATGAGACCAAGATTGAAGTAGCTATAAGAAGATTGCGGTCTCAGTTGCAGAGACCTCATAATGCTGCGGCGTGCGTCGGTTAGCCGTCCTTCTTCTAGATCGACCACGCCCAGTCCGCTAAATGCGGCAGCATTGGACGGGTCCAGCCTAATAGAAGTATTGTAGTGCTCACGGGCTTCTCTTAAAAAACTATCTCTCGTTTCGCGGTCGGCTTTCTCGGCGGCGTCGCGCAAAGCGTTAGCCAAATAGTAATGAATAGTGGGATTGTCTTTTTCTTGTTTAAGGCAGAGGCGCCAGGGATGAATGGCGTCTTCCGGCTTACCGCTGGTGTAAAGAGTCAAGCCTAAATTGGATAGCGCCGGCACATAGAGGGGCTCTATGTTTAGGGCTTTCTTGAAGTACTTGACGGCTGTTTCATTGTCGCCACGGTCGGCATATATACGCCCGATATTGTTGAGTGCTTCCAACATAGCCGGGTCTAATTGATGGGCCCGCTCAAAAGCCTTGAGAGCCTCTTCGCTCTTGCCGGCCTTAAGAAAATTCAAGCCGTTCTGCATCTGCCTGATTGCTTCCTCGCGCCCCTGAGCGAAAGCAGGGACTGGCGAGCTTTGCAAAAGCAAAGACAAACAAAAAGCAGTGGTCAGACCAAGCCAAGCCCGCTCAGCCCCAACCGCCTGACATCCCCTAGCCCGTTTCAGCAAATAACCAACCTCAACGCAATCAGATTCATCATACTCCAGTCTAGGCAAAGCGAAATACTGCAACTGTAACAGTGCTGCACCAAGCCAGAGAACCATCCTTTCAAGATGCTAAAATGACATATTCGCCCGGAAATCAAGAAAAATAAGACATACAAGCTCTTCAGGAAGCCTTTTCAGAAATGCTGACAAGCAATCTAAATCTGGTCTCAAGACTACACCAGCTCTTTTTAGACAGCCCGCAATACGCCAAACTATTAGGTCGCACCGCCCGAGGTGCAGCCCGCACCGAGCTCAACTTGGTGGGACTGACAGATTCAGCAAAATCGCTTGTCTTTTCAGTGCTGGCCCATGAGACCAGACGACCGCTCATTCTAGTGGTGCAAGACAACCATACCGGTGCTCGCTACCATCAAGAGCTGTCAAACCTCAGTCGCTATCCGGTCTTTTTCTACCCATCCAGTGAAGTTTCGCCCTACGAGCAAGTATTGTCGAGCCCCGATAATATTGCCGCCCAGCTAGAACTCTTGCGCCACATCATGAAAGGCGAGAAAGAAAGCGAGCCCTACATAGCCGTAGTCAGCGCCCGTGCCCTTTCCCAAAGAGTGCTTTCCAAAGAGCAACTTGAGCGTCATAGCCTCTCTCTCAAAGTAGGCGAACAAATCGATTCCACCGAGCTAGGCAGAAGACTTGCCGCGCTTGGCTATTCCAAAGAAGCCTTGGTCACCCTCAGGGGTGAGTTTAGTATCAGGGGCGATATCATAGACGTCTTTCCCTCTTGCGGTCTGCCTATTCGCATTGAGCTATTCGGCGACGAAATCGAATCAATGCGCGTCTTCAACATCGATTCGCAAAGATCAATCGAACCAACCGACAAAATATCGATTCCGCCTAGATGGTGGGTGGTCCTCAGCCCTGACGAAAAAGAGAGAGAAGCCTTAGCCGACAAGCTGGCGGAAAAGACAGAAGAAGCAGCCGCCCACTTGAGCGAAAGTGCGGCTGAGACTCTTAAAGATGTTACCGGCTCCGACTTGGAAGCCCTCAGACTGGGACGTTATCCCGAGTCACTGGAATATTACGCGCCCTATATAGACGAAGATTTCGCCACCCTAATTAATTTCCTACCGCCATCATCGATGGTGGTATTGGACGAATGGGATACCCTCTTGGCGGCGCTGAGTTCTTACGACGAAAAGCTGGATAACACTATAAAGGAAGGGCTTGAAACCGGTCGACTCTTACCCCTGCCCAGACTTTTGCACCTTAAAGCCGGCGAAATCGCCACTTCTCTCAAACCTTTGCAGAGACTCTATGTCTCAACTTTACCTCTTGTTATAGAAGAAGAGGCACCGAGCCCAAGTCAAGCTGCAGCAAGAGTAGACTTTGACTGCCACCCCATCGAAAGATTCGGCAACCAGCTCAATCTTTTGGCAGAAAGAGTGAAGACCCTGCGCAAAGAGGGCTATCACATCTTAATTTGCACCGAGCAGCCCCAGCGCATCATCGGTGTCTTGAAAGAATATGACTGCCAGGCTGTCTATATCTCGCCGGAAGGCGCAGACACGCATATTAGCGCCGAAGAGAGCAAACCGGCGGCAGGCAATACAATTAATCCGGAAAATCTGCTTGGCGATCTCAGCACCGCCCTTGGCGGCAGCACCGCCAGAAAAGAAGAAAGAGATAAAATCTGGGTAGCAAGAAGTGGTTTCAGCCATGGCTTCAAACTTACCGATGCCGGTCTTGTCACCATCACTGATGCTGAAATTTTTGGCGTCAAACGTAAGCCGACTATATATAGAAGACCGATCATAGAGAAAAACTATGAGCGCTTCACCTCGGTTTCAGACCTTAAGGTAGGCGACTATGTCGTTCATCTCAAGCATGGTATCGGTCAGTTTGTCGGGATCAAGCGCATAAGCATCGACTCTCAACAAAGAGAACACCTCAAGATTCAATATTCGGGCGACGATGTACTTTATGTACCGGTCGACCAGATCAATCTTCTCAGCCGCTACCGCGGTGCCGGCGATGCGCCGCCCAGATTGTCGCGCTTTGGCGGCGCCGAATGGGAGACCACCAAGAAGCGCGTTAAGAAATCGATTAAACAAGTCGCCGAAGATTTGGTCAATCTCTATGCCATGCGCGCCAAACAAGAAGGCTACCAGTGCCCGCCCGATACACCCTGGCAGTACGAAATGGAAGAAGCCTTCCCCTATGAAGAGACGCCCGACCAGTGGCAAGCCATTCAAGACGTCAAAGCCGATCTAGAATCGCCCAAACCGATGGATAGACTTATATGCGGCGACGTAGGCTTCGGCAAAACCGAAATTGCCATACGCGGCATTTTCAAAGCAGTGATGTCAGGCAAACAAGTGGCTGTGCTGGTGCCTACCACTATTCTTGCCCAACAGCATTTCAACAATATCTCGGAACGCTTTGCACCTTATCCGGTGAGAGTGGGGTTACTTAGCCGTTTCCGCACCGCCAAAGAACAAAGAGAAGTGGCTAAGAAATTAGCCACCGGCGAATGCGACGTGGTCATTGGCACACACCGCATGCTGCAAAAAGACATCGCCTTCAAAGACTTAGGGCTGGTTGTCATAGACGAAGAGCAAAGATTTGGAGTCGGACACAAAGAAAAACTAAAGCAGCTGAGAGTGATGGTGGACGTTCTCACCATGTCGGCAACTCCTATTCCTCGTACTTTATATATGGCTCTTTCCGGCGCCCGCGACATGTCGACGATCAATACCCCGCCGACCAACCGCGCCCCCATCAAGACCTTTGTCGGCGAATACAAAATGCCCCTGGTGCGCACCGCTATCTTGCACGAAATGGAGAGAGGCGGGCAGATTTATTTTGTTCACAACCGCGTTGAAAATATCGAACAGATTGCCGCCGAAGTAAAAATGCTGGTGCCCGAAGCAAGACTAGCCATCGGGCATGGACAAATGGGCGAGCGCGAGCTGGAAAACGTGATGCTTTCTTTCTTGGCTCATGAATTCGATGTGCTCGTCTGCACAACCATTATCGAATCAGGTCTCGATATACCCAACGTCAACACCATCATTATTAATGACGCCGACAAGCTCGGACTCTCGCAGATGTATCAGCTAAGAGGACGCGTCGGTCGCTCTGAAGTGCAAGCCTATGCTTATTGTCTCTACAAACCTTCCAAGGTCTTGTCTGAGCAAGCCCAAGGACGACTGAAAGCAATCAGAGAGTTCACCTCGCTTGGCTCGGGCTATCAAATTGCTTTGCGCGATATGGAAATTAGAGGGGTCGGCAACATTTTAGGAGCCGAACAGCACGGTCATATGATTTCGGTAGGCTTCGACCTCTATTGCAAACTGCTTGAAGAGTCGGTAGCCGAACTGAAGGGCGAATCTGTTGCCCAAGATTATGATACTGCCGTTGATATCAACGTCACTGCCTTCATTCCCGAGTCATATATCGAAAACGGCGAGCAACGCCTAATCGAATACAAACGTCTGGCTGATGTTAAGACCGAAAGAGAACTGGCCATGCTGGTCAGCGAGTGGAAAGATCGCTTCGGCAATATTCCCAAAGAAACCGAGCAGCTCATTCAAGTGGTCAAACTAAGATTGCTTGCCGCTGCCGCCAATGTCCAATCTATCAAGCCGGATATGCAAGGCATGCGGCTTTATGTACCCTTCAGATTACAACAATGGATGCCCATTCAAGCTAGACTACCTAAACAGCTGGGTTCCCGCACCACCTATAAACCCGGCATTGCAGGCGGTCAGGGCTCCAGCCCATACATTTTGGTCAAGGCTCAAGGGGAAGAACCAGAAGATCAACTCAATCTCTTGCAAGACCTCTTGCAAGCCATAGTCGTCAGCACCGAACTTAATACCAGACCCGTCTGAGAAATTCAGGAGGAAGGAAATTGGAAATGAAGATGCAGCTAACCAACCTTAAAGCACTGGCTCTCTTGGCCGGACTGAGCCTGGTCATAAGCGGCTGCCAAAAGCAAGGTGCCGAAAGCACAGATAAGACGACACCTTCTTCAAGTTCATCGACTTCTTCAAGTTCATCGACTTCTTCAAGCTCAGAGCCTAACAAAGAAAATTCAGACAAAACGGATGGAGCCGCCGGCAAAGAGAAAACGGCTGAAGCAACCAACGGCGCTGGCGCCGGCGAAGGGCAGTCGGTCGATCTGAAAGGCGCACAAAATATCAATGTCGCCAAGCTGCCGGAGAGCATGGAAATTTGCAAAGTGAACGGTACACCGATAACGGTGGCACAGTTCAAAAGAGAGTATCGCGAAGCCATCATCTCTTTGCAAAACACCTTGAGCGCCGACCCTGTGCAAGTGGCCATCTTTGACAAGCAAGCCGAAGCGATGAAAATAAAGCTGGAAGAAGACGAAAAGAAAAAACTTCTCGAAACAGCCAGAAAGCCGCAATCACTGGAAGGCATGACCCTCGATAAGTTTCTCAAGGCTAAAAAAATAAGCGAAGCCGATTTTGACAAGCAAGTTTTAGCCCTTGGTTTGGCTTTTAAAGTCGGCTCTAAACTAGTTGAAAAACAACTACTGAACGAGATTATCAATCGTGAGCTAATGCTTGCCGAGGCAAGAGCGCAAAATCTTTATAAACCGGCATACAACGACTTCCTCAAGATAAAAGAATCGCCGCGCTATAAGAAAATGCTCGAGCTTTCTGAACGCACACCGGAAGAGGTGAAGGAAGACTTGATCAACGATCGCATGCTCATGATCTTGCTTGAGAAAATCGCTCGCGAAAACGCCCCCTCCGATAAAGAATTGCTTTCTATCTATCAAAAGAATCAAGCTAGTTTCAAGCACGGCGAGTCAATCAAGCTTGCCCATATAGTGCTTGCCGCCCCATCTATCGACATGCCGCCGGTTGAAAGCATCAAGACCCAGTTGCGCAAGCAGAATCCAAAAATGAGCGAAGCCGACCTCGATAAAGAAGTGCTTGTGGTCAAACAGCAAAAACTTAGACTGGCGGAAGAGCTATTGGCTAGAGCCAATAAGGGGGAAGATTTCAAATCACTGGCCGACAATTTCTCTGAAGATACCATGGCAAGAATGGCCAAGAGCGGCGGTGAAATACCTGAACTAGACCTAAGTGAAGTGTCGGCTGATAAAGGCTCAAGCCCCATCAAAACCCTGGTTAATGCCGCAAAAGGGGTCAAGCCCGGCAAACTGGTTATGACACCGGTCGAAACCACGGTGGGTTACCATGTGGTCAAAGTTATCGACAGAAAGCCGGCCGGCACCACCAGCTTTGACGAAGCCAAAGAAGCCTTGAAAGAGAGCGCCATGGCTCAAAATATCGAAGCCACTAAAGAAAAATGGCTCAGTGCCAAACGTCTTAAGTCAAAAATTGTTTTCAGCGATGAATTTAGCAAAGCCTCAGGCCTGCAAGCCATGAAGCAAGGCGAATCGCAAGTCAAGTAATCAATATGAGATAATACGCCCGAGCCCTTGAGGAGATGAAGAATGTTCGACCGTCCCGGAGTTACTAGAGCAGTATTTCTTTCAGTAGCCCTTACTTTATTGGGCACCTGCCAGGTCAAAGCCGCCCCCGCCGGCAAAAAGACCACTAAGACAGCCAAGAGTGAAGCTGTCGCCAAAAGCGATAAAGTCAGCGAAGATGCTAAGACAGCCCTCAAAGACGGTCTTAAGCTCATGTCCGAAGGAAAAGGACAAGAAGCTGAAGCCAAATTTTCTGAAGCAATCAAGCTCAGCCCCAACTATGCAGTCGCCTATGCCAATCGTGCCAATATCAGCATGATTCGCAAACACTTCCGTACAGCTTTGGCTGACTGCAACAAAGCCATCGAACTAGATGCCAAACTGGCCATGGCTTATATAAACCGCTCATGGGCTTATCTTTCTTTGGGTCATATGGAAAAAGCCTTAGCCGACGCCAGCAAAGCCATTGAACTGGAACCCAAAGTAGCCGTAGCTTATGTGAACCGCTCCCATGCCTATGCCAAAATGGGCAAGAGCAAAGAAGCCCTCGCCGATGCCAGTAAAGCTATCGAACTTGAACCCAAGCTTTCCAGCGCCTATGTCAACCGCGCCCACGCTTACATCATCGAAGGCGACTTGAAGAAAGCTCTCGATGACTGCGATAAAGCCATTGAACTAGCGCCCCGTATGGCTAGTGCTTATGTGAACCGCGGTCGCGCCTTGCGCCTAATGGGACACTACGAAAAGGCAGTTGTCGATCTCGATAAAGCCATCGAACTAAATCCCAAGCTGGGCAGTGCCTACTTCAACCGTGCCGAAGCCTATCAAAAGCTCTATGAAGCAGACATGGCTGAAGCGAAGAAGCTCGGTTATTCAACTAAGTAAGTAGTAGGTAAGCAAGCAATATAAAAGAAGAGAGCGGCAATAAAGCCGCTCTCTTTCTTTAGGTATTTCACAAGCGAAGAGCTCTGCTTAACGGCTCACTGCTTAAGCTAACAGCTACCAGCTGTAGGTCTTGATTCCATAAAACGGATTGGCTTCCGACTCGGCGCCGGTGGCGGTAACACCACCAGACTCAGAGTTAGCGCCCAGACCGGCAATGCCGCCCGACTCCGATTCGGCACCGGTGCCATAGACACCACCAGATTCAGAGTTGGCGCCTAGACCGGCGATACCGCCCGATTCAGACTCGGCACCGGTGGAATAAACGCCACCAGACTCATTGCCACCGCCGATAACAAAAAAACCGGCTTCACTATCAGCCGAAGCTTTCAAGGCCATACCCAGAGACAGACTGATTGCCATCCCGGAAAGAACCAGAGCCTTTACAAGCCTTCTCTTCTGTCCTTTATTCATCAATCTCTCCTCCTCAATTTGCACCTTATACTACCAGAATACCCTTAATTCAAAAGCGAGCCGACAATTCTCGTAAGACTCTTGTCAATTATTTGATCTAGCCCGAGACTTAATCTGGTTGCCGCCCATATCTTTGGCTTCAGCAACAAGCTCGTTAAGAATGCTCAACAGTTCATCAAAAACAGTACCGTCATCGGGCATGGTAGCCACGCCGATACTTAGTGAGCAAGGGCTCTTCACCGGCTCTATAGTCATCGCCTGCGACTGCGCGGCGGCATGTTCATTGAGCATGGCGATGCCCATCGATGAGCGAATCACCTGAGCCATTTTCACCGCTTCAGCACCGTCCATACGAGGCAAGGCGACGATAAATTCTTCATGACCATAGCGGCAGATAACATCAACCGGACGTGTCATTGTTGACACCACCGACGATACCGCACTCAAAACCGATTTTTCTTGCCCGACAGAACGAGCAGGTTCGCCTTTCTTTGGCCCATCAACGTGTATCAACAAAAGCGAAATCTTGTCTTTGAAATAGCGGGCGCGCTCCACTTCCTCGGTGATAGCGACAACTCCACCACGTCGATTGAGAAAACCAGTGGTCGGATCTTCACTTTCGTGAGCTTCCAGACGTCCGCGCAAAGTCTCCACTTCAAAGAGCTTGGCTAAATGGTCTGAAATGGTCACCAAAGTATCCACCACCAGCTTATTCCACTTTACCGAGTTAGATGTATCGGCTTCTTGCAAAAGCAAAAGCCCAGCCAAGCGCTCATCTTTATCAGCTTCACTGAGCGAGGGACGCAATTTGAGCGGAATCAAATAGACCCTCTCTTTACCGACGGCAGTCATCACCTTGAGAAACATCTCGCGATACTCGTCATCGACTTCTTCGGCAAATTTGTTGGCATCTTCAACGAGAGTGACATCTTGAGGCAAGGTCATAAGATGACGGGAAAGCTTTTGCCCGAAAAGTGAAGTCAACTCTGGCGCTACCGCCTGTTTACCACTTTTGACATATTCAAAAATCTCGACTTTGCCGTCATCTTTACCGGCCAAAAAGAACATGGCCCGTCCGGCATAGAAAACCCTACCGATGCGATCGATGAGGCTTTGAATATCACCGGCATAACCAAAAGAAAGATGTTTACTGCTGCGTAAAACCGAGCAAAGAGCTTTAAGCACTTCATCGGCATTAAAAGGTGAAAAATCGATTTCGTCTGTACGGTAGTTCAAAAGAATGGATTCTCTTTTTTCTCGGTCCAGATACTTGTATCGGGGCCGTGGCCTGGTATAACGCGGGTCTCGTCGTCAAGAGTGAAGAGTCTTGTTTTTATCGACTTGATTATCTTATCGAAGGAACCGCCCCAAAGATCAGTTCGACCTATAGATCTCGAAAAAAGAGTGTCGCCTGAAAAGAGCAGGCTATCGCTATCTTGAACACAAAAGCAAAGACTGCCGGGGGTATGACCGGGAGTATGCAAAACCTGGGTTTTCAGCTTTCCGAAATTTATCTCTTGGTCATCTGATAGGAACTTATCAACAGGCAAAGGTTCGTCAGCGCTTAGACCAAACATAGAGGCTTGTTTGCCGAGCATGTTGTAGAGAAACTCATCTTCTTTATGCAGACAAATTTCAGCTCCGGTCTTTTCTCTCATTCCTTTGCTGCCCATTATGTGGTCGAAATGAGCATGGGTGTGCAAGAGATATTTTGCTTTCAAACCAAGAGTAGCTAGTCTCTCGATAATGTCGTCAACATCGCCGCCCGGGTCGACCACAAGAGCCTCGCCGCTTTCGCTGCAACCCACTATTGAACAGTTACAGCCAAGGGGACCGACAGGAAAGCTTTCAACAATTAGACTCATTCGAACATCTCGCTCACCGAACTATCGTCGTGAATACGCCAGATGGCTTCGCCGAGAAGCTTAGCCACTGAAAGCTGCACTATCTTGGGCGAGACATTCTCTTTGTCATGCGGTATGGAATTAGTGACAATTAGCTGCTCAATGGGCGAATTATCGAGACGCTCATTGGCTGGTCCAGAAAGAACAGCATGGGTGGCGCAGGCATATACCTTCGTCGCCCCCTCTTTGATAAGCAGCTCTGCTCCTTTGACCAAGGTTCCGGCTGTGTCCACCATATCATCGACCATGATGGCCACCTTGCCATCCACTTCACCAACTACACTCATGACTTCAGCCACATTATGCTTGGTGCGACGTTTATCGATGATGGCGATGGGGGCGTCATCCAGTTTCTTGGCAAAAGCCCTGGTTCTTGAAACACCGCCCACATCAGGGCTGACCAAAACTATATCTTTGAGATTGAGCGACCTTACATAGTCAAGCAAGACCGGGCTTGCATAGAGGTGGTCGACCAAGATGTTGAAAAAGCCCATAATCTGCGGGGCGTGAAGGTCGAGTGCGACTACTCGCTGGGCACCAGCAGTGGTCAAAAGATCGGCGATTAGTTTTGCTGTGATAGCTTCGCGTCCTGCCGCTTTACGATCTTGCCTGCCATAACCGTAATAGGGCATGACCACGGTGATACGTCCGGCTGAGGCACGCTTGAGAGCATCAAGCAAAATCAATAGCTCCATCAAGTTTTCATTGACTGGAGTGCAGGTCGGTTGAATCACGAAACAATCGACGCCGCGAACACTCTCTTGCAACTGAACATAAATCTCGCCGTCTGAAAAAGGCGAGATTCTGAGCGGGGTCAAACCGAGACCCAGGTGCTCGGCCACTTCCTTTGCAAGTTCCGGATTGGCTGTTCCGGAAAGGATCTTCAAATCGAGCTTGGAGCCTGAAATACTCTGAGCTCTGGCGGGCATTTGAGCAACCACTGGCAAATCCTCATGTCCAATCTAGTCTTCGGCATCGCTAATTATAGGCAGTGCAAAGGAAGAAAAGAAGCGCCCAATCTACATTTAGTAAAGCTTAAATGGCTGGAGACGCTAGCCTGACGGCAATCGCCAAAGATAAATCGGGTTTGGGATCAAATTTAATCCACTTTACAATTAGAAAGCACGCCTCGCAAAGCGGTTTTCACGTGCAGATAACTGAGACCACCCTGCAAATAAGCGGCATAGGGTTCACGCAAAGGTCCATCGGCGGAAAGCTCGATTGTAGCGCCTTCTATAAAGCTACCCCCGGCCATAATCACCTGGTCTTCATAGCCGGGCATCTCGCTGGGCTCGGGAGCCACATGGGCATTGACCGGCGAGTATGACTGCAAGACACGACAGAAATCTATGAGAGCTTCTCTTTTGCCGAACTCAATTGCTTGAATGATGTCATAGCGCTTGGAAGGCCCGGAAGGATCAACCTTGAGCCCGACTTTTGCCAGTGCTTGAGCAAATAACATCGCACCCTTGACTGCACCTGAGACCACCGAAGGAGCAAGAAAGAGACCCTGCAAAACCAGACGATTTTGATTGAAAGTGACGCCTAAGTGACCACCTATGCCAGGTGCGGTCAGTCGAATCAGGGCATTATCTACAAGGTCACGGCGCCCGGCCACATAACCGCCGGTGAGAGCCAAGCCGCCGCCGGGATTCTTGATCAGCGAGCCAGCCATCAAGTCGGCTCCCATAGAAACAGGCTCGGACTCCTCGACAAATTCGCCATAGCAGTTGTCGACAAAGACAATAGCCTCTTTATCAATTTCTTTCACCACGCGGCAAAGCCTTGCTATCGCGGCATTAGAAAGAGTTGGACGACTGGTGGAGTAACCACGCGACTTTTGAATATGAAAGAGTTTGGCCGGAGCTACCCGGGCAATTGCCTCAGCAAGCTGATTCTCCGACAAAGCGTCCGGCATAGTATCGAGGGCGGTGAACTTTATTAGATCAGTTTCGGCATAATTGACACCGAGATCGGTAAGCGAGCCGGAGCTACAACCGTTTGCACCGATAACTTTATTGAGAGTATCGTAAGGCTTTCCTGTCAGCGATACCATTTTATCGCCGGGTCTCAAATTGCCAAAGAGCGCGCAAGCGATAGCATGAGTACCAGAGACCATCTGCATACGCACACAGGCAGCTTCACAGCCAAAGACGTCGGCAAATACTTGATCAATTACTTCCCGTCCATAGTCATCGATACCATATCCGGTGCGTTCGGCAAAATGCTCCTCACAAATTCTATTCTTTCGAAAGGCGCTGAGCACTCGCTCTTGATTTTCCAGGGCGATACGATCTACCTCTTCAAAAGCAGCAGCAAGCTCTCTTTCTGCTTGCAAAATTACTTGCAGGGCGTCAGCCATTATCTGGTCCTTATCAAAATAGAAGCCGCATCACCCCAGACAGATTAATTATCTTGAGGCTGGGCAATTATAAATGAACTTTTTGCCTACAAAAAGCGTCTATATATCATGAAGACAATCTACTGCCTGCTAAAAGAAATATTGTTTTGGGCTCTAGCCCTGGTAAACGAAGCCCCGTGCCGCGTTTGCTCGCGCCCCTTAGCCTTCACAGCCAGCGAAAACTTCGTTCATGCAAACCGTCATATCTGCCGAGATTGCCTGGACTATCTATGCCAACCAGAAACAGGCAGACTTGTTCTAGAGCCAGATTCTTACAAAGACTCATGCACAGACTCTTGCACAAGCTCTTTCGCTTATATTGCTCTAGCACCCTATGAAGATCTCTCTAAAGACCTAATTGCCCTAGTCAAACAGAAAGCCGAACATAGACTGCTTTGCGACCTGGCTTTTCCACTCTACTGCCTGCTCGATAAGATTACTTCAGACGGCCTGGCAACCAGAGGTCTGACTGCTCCTATTAGACAGTCCTATCTACTCATTCCCATTCCCATGCACAAAAGCAAGCTGCAAAAGCAAAAACAGAACCACGCCAAACTGATTGCCGGTCACCTCGAACACTACGCCCGCACGCAAGGCGTCTTCAAAAGAAAGTCACTGCGCTTGCAACTAGTCGAGGAAGTGCTCGTACAAATTAGAGAAACAAAGCCTCAAAAATATTTGAACAAGCAGGAGCGCCGCCTCAATGTGCAAAACGCCTTTGCTTTGGGCAAAGACGCTGCAAAAATCAAAGACAAAGATGTCATTCTCATAGACGATGTTCTCACTTCTGGAGCAACTATGTACGAAGCTCTGAAAGAGATAAGGAAAGCTCAGCCCCGCAGCATTCTAATTTGCACCCTGGCTAGAACTATCTACGCCAACCACGCTAAAGAGTCTAGGCGGGCTGAAACATAGGTGCGACGCGGCAAGGACGCACATCTACTTTCAACCAGACCTTACCTGTGACATAAGGCTCTGTTTTCAGCCAGGCATCGACTTCTTCACGACCGGCAAAATCGACCACCAAGATCGACCCTACCATCTTCTCGTTCTCATCCAACAAAGCGGTAGCAAAAAGCAAACGCCCTTGGCTCTTCATTTTTTCAGCCAGCTTGAGATGCTCTTCTCTTTTGTGCAGGCGTCTTTCCAGAGCCTGAGCGTCATCACCGTCATAACCGGTTACTACAAACTGCATTTAATTCTCCGCCTCTATTTTGACTATTTCTTTGATTTTTTGGCTTCACCAATAGCTGCTTTAAAGGCGGCAATGGTCTCTTTAATTTCATTCTTGCCATGCATGATAGATAAGAAGGCAGCCTCAAATTGAGAAGGCGGCCAGTAAACCCCACGCTCGGTAAGATTGCGCCAGACATGACCGAAAAATTTGGTATCACATTTGAGGGCATCATCGAAAGACTGCACCGGCTCACTGCTCTCGGTAAAGAAAAGCGACAACATGCCAGGTACCTGCAAGACTTGACCGGAAACATCAGATTCAGAAAGAACCCCTTTCAAACCTTCGGCTAGTTCCTCGGTGGTCTGGGCGAGCTTTTCATAAAGTCGCACCTTGCCGGCTTGCAAATAGCGTAATTGAGCCAGTCCTGCCGCCATGGCCAGCGGATTACCCGACAAAGTACCGGCTTGATAGACGGCACCTTCCGGCGCCACCATCGACATAACATCGCGCCTTCCGCCATAAGCCCCCACAGGCAAGCCGCCGCCAATCACCTTACCAAAGGTAGTCAGGTCGGGCTTGACGCCAAAACGTTCTTGGGCGCCGCCTAGGGCTACTCTAAAACCGGTCATCACTTCGTCGAAAATCAACAGCGCACCACTGTCCTTACAAAGACCAGTGAGGCTCTTGAGAAATTCAGGACTGGGGATGAGCAAGCCTGAATTACCGACTATGGGCTCCACAATTACGCAGGCAATCTCGGCAGTTTTTTGAGCGAAGGCTTGTCTGAGGGC
This sequence comes from Obscuribacter phosphatis (SeqCode), assembly GCA_017303615.1. Taxonomy (GTDB): domain Bacteria; phylum Cyanobacteriota; class Vampirovibrionia; order Obscuribacterales; family Obscuribacteraceae; genus Obscuribacter; species Obscuribacter phosphatis_A. Next base: position 11,121 of record JAFLCK010000007.1, on the reverse strand, counting down.
ATCGACATCGTTGAAGGGCAGAGAGAGAGTCAAACCGGTGAACTGTGTCGGCACACCAGGCGAGCTTGTGGCATCTGATAAACCAAGAGTAGCAAGTCCAGAGCCGGCTTTGACCAGGAAAGAATCGGCATGTCCGTGATAACAGCCATCAAATTTGATCACCAATTCACGCTTGGTAAAGGCACGAGCCAAGCGCACCGCCGACATACAAGCCTCGGTGCCCGAATTGACCATGCGCACCATTTCAACCGATGGCACCAGTTCGCAGATAAGCTCAGCCATTTCCACTTCCAAGCGGCTTGGCGCACCATAGCTGGTACCATGCACAAGAGCATCTTCCACAGCGCTCAAGACACAAGGATGTCTATGACCAAGAATCATTGGACCCCATGAACCGACATAGTCGATATAGCGATTATCGTCTTCGTCGATCATATAGGCGCCGTCGGCCGAGGCAATAAAGAGTGGGCTGGAGCCTACTGATTTGCAAGAGCGCACCGGCGAATTGACACCGCCGGGTATGCGCGCTTTCGCTCTTTCAAACAGCTTATCGGACCGCTCACGACAAAAGCCCTTTTCGCGGGTTGCCTCGGTGGTGCTTGCAGACATTTCAAACCTCTTTGGCAGTTGTTAAACCAAGTAGTCTTTGCACTACCGGTTCGGTCATCTTTACGGCTTTCTCGCCGGCTTGGCGATGGCGCATCTTGTGCTCGCTGTCGAAAACATAAAGAGCCGGGACATACTGATTTTCAAAACGATCAGTAATTGTATGCCAGTTATCTATGGCGCATGGCTGCTTCATTTCCCACTCTTTAGCACATTCCACAACTGCCGGAATATTGGTGTCCGACTCTTGTCTGGGCATATGCACCGAGATGATTTTCAAACCTTTGGACCCGTATTCGTCCACCCAGCGGTTCAAGTCGGGCAGGGACTCTTTACAGGCGCCGCAGCTCAAAGCCCAGAAATGAATCAAGACTGGATGACCTTTGAGATCTTCATCCTTTACCTCAGGACCGTTCAACCAATCATCAACGCCTGACAGCGATGGAAGCGGAGCATCCATTTTTAGAGCCATCGGTCATCCTCCAAATAACTAGTCAGGCTTAATTTTATCGCTTCTAGTCTCACTTTCCACAAAGTCTCGCCTATCCTTAACAAAGCGCCGACCAGAAAGCTTAGAGAAACAGATTTAGACAACAGATTTAGATAACAAATCTAGAAAACAAAAAACCGGGAATCGCATTTGCGAATCCCGGTCTTTGCTTAGTCTTTTTTCGAACTTAGACGGTGAGGGGCTTCTGACCCGGCTTCCAATCAGCTTGGCAAAGTCCACCGGTTTTGAGAGCTTCGAGTACACGAAGTGTCTCATCAACCGAGCGGCCGATGTTGAGGCTGTGGACAACCTGATACTGCAGCACACCATCGGGATCGATGATGAAGAGACCGCGCAGAGCGATACCCTTGTCTTCCATCAAAACACCGTAGTCGCGGCTGACATCTTTGGTGATGTCGGAAGCGAGAACGTAGTTGAGGGAGCCAAGTCCACCCTGAGCTTCGCTGGTGTTGATCCAGGCTCTGTGGCTGTAAACGCTGTCGGTTGAAACAGCGAGAACTTCGGCGCCGGCTTTCTTGATTTCTTCATACTTATCAGAGAAGGCTTTCAATTCGGTCGGGCAGACGAAGGTGAAATCGAGAGGATAGAAGAAAAGAACGAGCCACTTACCTTTGTAGTCTGTGAGTTTGACATTCTCTTTCAAGGTCTTCATGTCCTTGGTAGAAGGCATGTCAAAATCAGGAGCTCTTTTTCCAACTTGCAACATATCGGCAAATACCCCAAAAGCTTTGTGTAGGGACAAATATAACGAACTTCATCTTAAGGTCGGTTTCTTAAATGCAGCCCATGTTTAATGGAAAGCTCACAATTACCCGTTACCTAAACTAGAAAGCAGATAAAAAGCTGCTCAAAAAGAACAGCCAAAAGAAAAACCAGGCAAGTTCTTGCTCTAGCCTAGCTTTTCACCTTGTTCAGAGCCAACCAATCATTGAGATCTTTCTGCAAACCGTTCTCATTGACGAACTTGACTATCAGCGGGCTATTGGGCTCCCAGCCGATGGTGAGCAGATGATATAGATGCTCCTTGGGCGTATTGCTGTATTTGCTCCTGCCCAGTTCTGCTTCGTTGACAGCGTCAGCCATAAAAAATTCTCATCTATTGGAAAGTGCCAATGTAAATCCTTATGTAAAAAGCATTGTACACAGATTTGACCCTTTTGATAGCTTTTGGTAGTATTCCAAATCGCTTGTCCGCTCAGATGAGGGGACTGACTCTATTTGAGCGGTAAGACCGCCGTACCTGTTTAGTTGAGCAATCTATAGATAGGTAAGATTCGAGATTTTGGAGAAGAGAATGTTCGCCATTGTGGAAGCCTGCGGAAGGCAATATGAACTAGAGCCCGGTCGTTACTACGACATCGACATGACCGGCGAAGAAGAAGGCGCTACCCATGTCTTCGACCGCGTTCTTATGATCGTGGACGGAGATAAGTCGACTGTAGGTCAGCCTTATGTCAAAGGCGCTAAAGTGACCGGCAAAGTTATCTCCAAATTGGAAGTGAATGAAGCCCATGGGCGCATTCAATCCAACATCAAGAGCGCCAAAATAGTTGTTTATCATCAAAAGCCCAAAAAAGGCACCCGCAAAAAAGGCGGACACAGAGTGCAGTTCACCAGAGTAATGGTAGACAGCATCAGTGTTGATGACAAAGTAGTAGCCCAGGCCAAATAAGCCGGAATCTACTTATAAAGATTGAGGAGAGTAAAACGTGGCACATAAGAAGGGCGCCGGCTCGACAAGAAACGGAAGAGACAGCCAACCCAAACGTCTAGGCGTTAAAGTCTACGGCGGTGAGCCGGTTATCCCCGGTTGCATCATCGTCAGACAAAGAGGCACCAAGATTCATCCCGGCAAAAACGTAGGCAGAGGTTCAGACGACTCTCTCTTTGCAATTGCCGAAGGTGTGGTCAGATTTGAAATGTCCCGAGGACGCAAGTTAGTCAGTGTCTACCCAGTTTAAGCTTGGGCAGCCGTCCGAAAAGACACTGAAAGAAATAATTGCAGAGCTGCTTTGTGAAAACGAGGCAGCTTTGCCGTCTGCTTTCACTCTTTACGACCGTCATTCAGAAGGCGAGAGCCTGGCTGAAAAAATAAAGATAGCCGGTCTCGCTTACGACTCTCGCCATGTAGAAAAAGACTTCGCCTTCTTCTCAATCGAAGGACAAAAACAAGACGGCAACGCCTTTATCAATCAAGCTATCGAAAAAGGTGCCTCGCTCATCGTTTCGCAAAAGAAAAGCGGTCCCTATGCCGTGCCTCTCTTGGTCGTACCCGACGTGAGAGTGTTCATGGGACAGATGGCCAATATATTTTTTGAAAAACCAAGCGAAAAACTGAGCTTGCTTGGCGTCACCGGTACAAACGGCAAGACCACCACCACTCATCTGATTGAGCATATCTTCAACTTTAATGGTCGCCAGTGCGGACTGATAGGCACTCTCGGTGCACGCATGCCTTTGGCAGGCAAAACAGAGTACCTCGATGTGCACCACACCACGCCCCAAGCTGCCGACTTACAAGCCCTGCTTTATACGATGGCTAAAGAAGGCGTGCAATATGTAGCAATGGAAGTAAGCTCTCATGCTCTCTTTCTCAAGCGGGTGGAAGGCACCGAGTTTTCGGTGGGCTGCCTGACCAATATCACCCAAGATCACCTGGACTTTCATAAAACAATGGAGCACTACTACCGCTCCAAAGCCATCTTGTTCGAGATGCTCGCCGGCAAAGACCAAGCCTGCGCGGTTATCAATCTAGATGACAAATATGCCGAGCCTTTCCTCAATATATGCCAAGAGAACAAGACCAAGATTTTGAGCTACGGCAAAGACACTAAAGCCAGCATTCATCCTATTTCTTTCCAGTTTGATGCCAGGGGTACACAAATCGAGCTTGCCACTCCAGATGGTGTCATAAGCTTTAGCACCAAACTGACTGGAGAGTTCAACCTCTACAATGTCATGGCCGCCATGGCTATTTCGCTCTCTCAAGGAATCAGCAAAGAAGCCGTAGCCGAAGCCTTGAAAGATTTTGCCGGAGTTGCTGGGCGCTTTGAAGTGGTGCAGCCGCCTTTCAAAATTGGTGAAGGCAGAGCCGTGCCCCTTTGTATAGTCGATTACGCCCATACACCTGATGGTCTCGATAATGTTTTGAAAGCCGCCCGCGCTCTGGTCAAAGAACCGGGTAAGTTAATTGCCGTCTTTGGCTGCGGCGGCGATAGAGATAGCTCAAAGCGACCGCAAATGGGTGCTATCGCCGAAGAGCTAGCCGACAAACTAGTGGTCACTTCAGATAATCCCCGTTCTGAAGACCCGCAGCAGATAATTGCCGATATTTTGGCCGGCATCAAACGTTTGAAAGACGTGACGGTGGAAGTAGATAGACAAAGAGCCATTCTTGAAGCAGTCAAGAGCGCCGGCTCAAGCGATGTGGTTGTGGTAGCAGGCAAAGGGCATGAAACCTACCAAATTCTCAAAGATCGCACTATCGATTTTGACGACCGCATCGAAGTAGCTAATGCACTGAAAGAGCGCGAAGATATAATAAGTATCGAAAGATAGAAATTTCCTATCTGCTCTAAATCAGAAAGGCACTTGTGGCAATCAGCTTTCACATTACGTCAGTCCGAGAAGGCACGATTTTCAATGTCATGCAGTTTCTCAGCCTTGAGAAAGTGACCGGCGTCTTGACCGTGCGCTTCGGCAGACAATTGCCCGAAGTGACCATTTACTTTGTGGCAGGCTCAATAACCACAGCCGAATTCGGCTCCATAGTCGGCGACTCTGTTCTTGACATGCTTTTGTGTCAGGAATTTGCCGTCAAGGAAGTCTCTTTCGCCCCCGGTCGCATCAATCAAGTTAACGAGCAAGCCATTATTGTCAGGTCGACCAATTTGGCCTCGGTCATGCTCAATGTCTCAAAAGATGTGGACAAATGCGAATCCCGTCCGCTTATCTATGGGCTCTTGCCCATCAATACCCAAAAGGGTGAAAGTGCTCCTTCGCTCTTGCATATTCTCAATGACTTTGCCCCCTGGCAGGAATCTCTCAGTTCGCTGCCACGCTCAGATAAAGACAAAAAGGCACCCTTGCCTCAATGCGTGCTTTTGCACCGCGCCCTGGCCAAAGGCTATATTAGTTATCAGCGCCCACTTATATCTATAAAGGCTCTCAAGCCTCTGCTCGAGATTTTAGGCGCTTTATCAGATAAAGAAACAAACAACTTGCGCGGCTATCTGCGTTCGCTCCTGCCGCACCCGCGTGCCACTCATCTTTCTATCGAACGTTTCTATGCCTTTGCCTCGGCTATCGAATCAATTGCGCAAAGACGCTCTCCCGAAGTAGGAGACCGTGCTAGAAGAGCTATTCATATGCTTATTCAAAATGCCACTAAAGTGCAGGACGGATCTGAGGCTGCCAATGCATGAGCGAAGAAAAAGTCGATCGCAAAAAAGAGCGGGAAAAGCTTAAAGAAGATCCACGAGATTTTGAACATCGCCTTCATAATGCCAAAATGTCCTTTCTCAACTATATGGCTAGGAAGGTCTTGCCGGGCGGGTTTTGGTCGGGAAACAGGCTGCAGCCTGGAGCCGGTGCGGCAGCCCCGGAGCCCGATACCGCCAATGGTGGCACACGCCCCAGTCATCTTGACGCTAATGGAAAAATCAGACTGCATCTCACCTTTGATGATGGACCAGACCCTGGCTCTACCCCCGACTTGCTCAATTTACTAGCCAAAAGAGGGGTGATTGCTACTTTCTTTTTTATTGGTGCCAATGCCAAAAAACATGCCGCCCTGGTCAAAGAAGTGCAAAATGCCGGACAGATAATCGGCAATCACAGCATGAATCATCTATTTTTGCCGGTGCAAGCGACAAAGAAAATTGAAAGCGAAATAGACGAAGCCAATCAGGTCTTGGAAGAGATAACCGGTGAGCGTCCCAGTCTTTTTCGCCCGCCTTTTGGATTAATCGACAAGCGCGGGGCCGAGCTTTTGGCGGCACGTCGCATGTCACCGGTCTATTGGGGAGCGGTAGCCGACGATTGGCAGCACATCGGAGAGGAAGCGGTAACCAGGCGTATTCTCAAACAGTTGCCCCGGGAAGAATTAATCGTGCTGCACGAAGGACCGCATCTGGGTGAGCAAACAGTCAAGGCTGCCGCCCTCTTGATTGACCGCTGCCTCGAATTAGGCTTTTCATTTGATAGTATTTAACGGTTATCTTTCTTCTCAAGGCAAAGGAAATAGCAGTGCTTGACTTCAAACCACCAAAAGACACGCCCTTTCTTTTCTGGTGGGCAAAAATAAATCTACCTCTGCACATGAAGTTCAGTATGAGAGGCACCTCGATCAAAATTATGGACGGGGCTTTGGAGCGCTTTGCCAAGCTGAAGGGCAAACATACTATGGTCTGCCCGAACCATTCCAACCGGCATGATCCCCAAATCATGTTTAGCTTTGGCGTCAAGGCCGGTGAGTATTTCAACTTTGTCGCCGCCCGCGAAGTCTTTGACTATGACCATGGCGTTAATGGCTGGTGGCTGCAACACTTGGGCACCTATTCAGTGGTGCGGGGCGCAGCCGACCGTGAATCATTCAAAACCACCAGGCGCATTCTCTCTGAAGGTCAGAAGAAACTGGTGCTCTTCCCTGAAGGAGAGATATCGAGGCAGAACGACACAATCATGCCTTTAGAATCTGGCGCAGCCCAGCTGTCATTTTGGGCTATGGCCGATCTGGAAAAGAAAGCGCAAGCAGCAAAGAAAGAGGACAAAAAAGACGATAAGAAAGAAGGAAAGACTGAAAATAGTGCAGTTGCCGTTGATGAACTAGGTTTTGAGCCTGTGTACATTCAACCAATGGCTTTCAAATACACCTACCCCGAAGACATTGCCAGTGAACTGAGGGGCTCACTCAAGACTCTAGAGATGCGTCTCGGGCTGAAAGTCGATGAGGAAGGCAGTTTCCAGACGCGCATCAAGAGACTGGCTGAGACTTTGCTTAGCACGCTTGAAAGAGAATACAATTTCAAGCCTAAAGATGCAGTCACTATGAACGACAGAGTCAAACAGCTGCGCGTGCATATTTTGCAAAATCTAGCCGGCATCTTGAGTGTCGAACTAGAAGCGGGTGGGCGCGAACTAGAATGGGTGAGAGTGCTGCGCAATAAGCTCGACGACTTCATCTACGAAGACGAAAAAGATATGTCTGAGTATGAGAAGGAAGTACATGCCGAGAAAGAAAAGACATACAAGACCTATTACAAAGACCTCAATCGCGTCGTCAATTTCATTTCTATCTATGACGGTTATGTCAGCGAACGCTCAACTCAAGAAAGAATCGCTGAAGTGCTTGAGCGCATGGAAACCGAGGTCTTAGGCGGCGAGAGCCCACCCAAGGGCGCCCGCGAAGTGATGATCGATGTGGGCGAAGCAATAAACTTAGGTGACTATTGGAGCCTCTACAAGAAGAACAAAAAAGAAGCAGTAAACCAAGTCACCGACCGCCTCTTTTCCGAGATTTCGCGCATGCTTGCCGAAATGGATGCCAAACGAAAAGTGCGCTATCTCTAGAGACCCTGCCAAGCAAAAACAGATTAAGAAAAGTTCCTATTACTTAATCGAAATCTTCTCTTAGCAACCGCCGGTTTCGATGGTATATTCAGGTTTTAAGAGGGATAGGTAACCTTTCGATGCAAAAACTCGCCTTGATTGGACTTGGAGCCTCCGGTTTATTCGCCCTGAAAGAACTGGCCGGAGCCGACGTAGAAGTACATGTTTTCGATGTCGGACCGCAATATGACAAACGTTATGCCTGCCCAATCGATCAGGGCAAGTTAGAAGTTTGCCCGCCCAAGGCTTGCTCTTATTGCGCGCCTGGTCAGTCGGCCGGCAGCTGGAACGATTTTAAAGTTATCTTGTCGGCCTCGCCGGTCATTGGCGGCAGGCTGTATGACCTCATCGGCGAAAACGAGTTGCAGAAAAGACTAGATGTGGTGCGCGCCACCATTCTCGATCACGCCCCCTGCCAGATTCCAGTGGTCAAGCCTAACGAAGAAGATCTGAGCTGGATCAAAAAGAAAGCTACTTTAGCTGGCATGACCTATCACTATCAAGAGCTTTTGCATTGCGGTTCTGACAATGCCCCGGCCATCAACACAAGCATACTGAACGAAATCAAAAGCAAAGGTCAGAACATCTGTTTTCACTGGGACAGCAAGGTGCTCTCAGTCTCTCGTCGCGGTGAAAAATTTGCCGTGCGCCACGATCGCTACCGCAAACCCGGTGAAGAGAAAGAAGAAATCTTCGACTATTGCGTCATTTCAGTTGGTCGCGGCGGCGCCCACTGGCTCACCCAGCAAGAATTCTACAAAGCCCTCGATATCTATCCCGGACAAGTGGACATCGGTATTCGTGTAGAAACATCTTGCTACTTCACCGAAGAAGTCGATAAACGCTTCTACGAACCCAAGCTCTATTACAAGAGCAGACATTCAGGCGATGTAGTGCGCAACTTCTGTTCTAATCCGAAAGGCTTTGTCACGCCTGAAAACCACCGCGAATATGTGCTGGTGAACGGTCATTCTAAGATGTATGAAAAGTCCGAGAACAATAACTTTGCCGTATTGGTAAGCAAGACTTTCACCAGACCGTTTAAAGACCCGCAAATGTATTCTCAGACCATCGCCAAAATAGTAAACATGCTGGCCGGTGGCGGACCTCTAGTGCAGAGACTAGGGGACCTAAAAGCCGGCAGGCGCACCAAGTCGCTCGACAACAATCTGATCAAGCCTACACTGGAAGCAGAATGCGGCGACATCTCGCTTGCTTATCCCCACCGCATTCTGCAAGGCATTGTTGAGTATCTGGAAGCCCTGGACAAAATCTGCCCTGGTGTCGCCGGTGAACACACCCTGCTCTATGCCCCCGAATGCAAGAGCTACCCTGACTCTATTTCGGTGAGCAAGAATATGGAAACCAATATCTCCAACTTGTTCATCATAGGCGATTCCAGTTCTTGGACCCGAGGCGTAGGACAAGCAGCCACAAGCGGACTCTTAGCCGGAGAAGGCGTCAAGAAAAAGCTGCTCTCGCCGCAGCCGGCGTCTGCACCGCATTCGGTACCAGTCTAAGCGGCTTTATCTAATTAATCACGCCAGAGGATTTCGGTGGTTTCGCCGTCGTCATCGTCGGCAATAATCTTGCGCTGTAAGGCGGCATAGCGGCTCACCAGTTCGGCAACATCGGGATGCTCAGCGCCAAGACTCTTCTCAGATACTTCCAAGCCCCAACGGTATAACCTATCGGCTTCATCAAAATTCTCTTGTTCTTCAAAGAGCTGGGCAAGACGACGCAGAGCCTTAGCCACGCTTGGATGGTCATGCCCCATCGACTCCTGAATAATTTCGACAGCCCGCCAATAAAGGGGTTCTGCCTCCGAGAACTTTCCCTGGTCGTGATAGACCTCGGCAAGCGAATTGAGCACCTCAGCCACATGCATATGCTTAGGTCCCCAGTCTTTCTGTCTCAATTCCAATAGAGTCTTATAGAGAGGCTCAGCCTGGTCATACTTGCACTGCACATGAAAGAGCAGGGCGAGATTACTCAAGGTTTGGGCAGTGCTGGGATGTTCCAGGCCTAAGGCAGTTTGTCTAATTTTAAGGGCGCGCCAGTGAATTTTCTCAGAGCGAGGGAAATCTCCTAGACTTCTGTAGAGTTCAGCCTGATAGTTCAAAACAGTAGCAAGAGAAGGATGTTCCGGGCCCCATTCGGCTTCGAAAAGGCGCGCAGCTCTTTCATAGAGCGGCTCGGCCTGCTCATATTTGCCGCCGGCATGATAAAGCATGGCTAGATTATAGAGACTAGAGCCAATGCTGGGATGCTCAGCGCCGAGAGAGGCTTCTCGTTTAGCCAGCGCCCTTTGGAAAAGAGGCTCGGCTTGAGAATACTTACCATGCGCCCGCAAGAAATCGGCAAAAGTCTCCAGCATCTCGGCGAGATCAAGGGCTGAACCATCGCCTTCAGCATTTTCATAAATAGTAAGGGCACGGCGCAAAAGCGGCTCCACACTAGAGTATCGCCCTTGAGCCCGGTAAACTGCCCCTAAACGAGTCAAAGCCTGTGCCACTCTTTTGTCTTCACTATAGAGCTTCTCTGAAATCTCCAGAGCCTGCTTGGCGAAAACTTCGGACTCTTTGAGATTGCCCATCTTTCGGTACATATCAGACATGTTGGCCGAAATATCAATCAAACCTTGTTCTACCCGAGTCTGACCGGGACTATTATCAGACTGAGACTGCACTCTTCGGGCAAGAGGCGGAGCGGGCGGCTCGCTTGTTCTCTCCGCTTGTACCTTATTAAAAGACTCGGTGGAGCGGCTGCCTGCGGGCTCGTCTTCCTCTTTCACAGCCACAACCAGACCTTCGCGCTCGTCCCCTCGCAAAACTGAAAGCTCTCGCCGCGCTTCAATTAGAGCCTTTTGGAAGAGCTTCTCGGCATCCTCCAGCCTCGACATCTCGAGAGCCCGAGTTCCAGCGGTGAGATAGGTTTCCCAACCTATATTCTCTTTTGTATTCTCTTTTGCGCTCTTATCTTTTGAAGGGTCCATAGGTCGACCAATCTCGGAAACTTACTAAGTTACTCATGCCCGCTGCACAGTCAAGATATCATAGGCTCCCCTATATTTTTGAACCGTACACTTTTGAAATTGTCGGGGCCGGCCACATAGTTCGACCAAGCCCTCCTAAGATTGAAAAGTAAGCTACAGAGAGGCAGTCGAGCAATGAAAATGGCACTTGCAGTAAAGACCAAAGCCAAGCCCCAAAAGAAAAAACCACTTACCCTAAAGGGAGTGGTCATCGATCTCTTCAAACTCTATGTCTTGATACTGTCCACGGAAATTTAGACCACTGGTTAAGTTCAACTTCTGCCCTTAAAGTAGTATTTGGAGGAGCAGAATCCCATGAAACAAACCCGCAAGAAACACAACGCCGAATTTAAGGCAAAAG
>JAFLCK010000069.1:0-4085 GCA_017303615.1 Obscuribacter phosphatis (SeqCode) | reverse complement strand
ACCTCAAATACATCATGCGGCGATTTGTCACTCGTGATGCTGTTCGTAATGCGATCCGCGGAGTTGTGAACGAGATATTTAAGGTGCGGCAGGTTCATATCTGGGGGGAGGGCACTACCTCTTGCGCGGCCGATTCCAAGAAATTCGGTTCGTGGGATCAAAACCTAATGACCGAATGGCACTCCAGGTACGGCGGCCGCGGTGTGATGATCTACTGGCATGTAGAGAAGAACTCAACGTGCATATACTCTCAGCTCAAGCGCTGTTCCTCATCTGAAGTAGAGGCCATGATTGAAGGTGTGCTTCAACACTGCACCGCTATGTCTGTGGACAAGACCTATGTGGATTCTCACGGACAAAGTGAAGTGGCCTTTGCTTTCTCATTTCTCTTAGGCTTTCAACTTCTGCCCAGGTTGAAGGGTATTCGCCGAGAAAAGCTCAATAGTCCAGGCCCCCGCAAAGCTAGCGACTATCCGAACTTGCAACCAATCATGGACAAGGCTATTAACTGGCAACTGATCAAAGAGCAGTATGATGAAATGGTCAAATGCGCGGTTGCGATCAAGACTAGAACAGCTGACGCTGAAGCTATTTTGAGACGGTTCACCAACGATAACCTCAGTCATCCGACCTACAAAGCATTTATAGAACTTGGTCGTGTTCTCAAAACCATTTTCCTTTGCCAGTACCTTGGTTCAGAAGCTCTACGCCGAGAAGTTCACGAGGGGCTCAACGTAATTGAGAATTGGAACAGCGTCAACGGATTTATTCACTTCGGACAAAACGGGAAAATTCTTTCAAACAATATCGAAGACCAGGAGCTGTCAATGCTTTGCCTGCACTTGTTGCAGGTCTCCCTCATCTACGTCAACACGTTAATGCTCCAAGAAGTGCTCAGCGAACCTGACTGGTCCGAGCGCATGACGACAGCCGACTGGCGTGGTCTAAATCCGCTTGGCCATGCCCATGTTACATATGGGCACTTCGATTGCAATATGAAAAAGCGAATTAAGCTCAAGGCAAAAGCGGCATAGGTAGCCAGAGATGACAAGAACAAACCCACAAAAAAAAGCAAAAGAGTTGGCAAAGTTACTGCGCAACGAGCGCCCAGACTACCACTATCTAAAAGCTGTTTTTAAACACCTTCGAACCGAGTTGAATGTGCCGGTAGTAACAAAAACCAAATCTCTGCCTGATATTCCGACCGAAGATGAGATGAAGCAATACTATGAAATTGTCTGGACCGGCAAAAACACTCAGGACTTGCTCATAGTCAAAACGCTCTTGTACACCGGTGCTCGGGTAAGTGAGCTGGTTAATATAAAGCTCACTGATGTCGATTTCAAACGCTTCCAAATCCGCATTGAGTCGGGTAAGGGCGGCAAAGACAGGATGGTGCCGTTTCCGGAATCGTTCAAAGAAATATTGGCAATGCACGTCAATGATATGAAGGTGAGTGGTGCTACACACCTATTCGAATCGTCATGGAAGAAGCTCTATACCGACCGTGGAATACGCAAAATCCTTGAGCGGTACGCCACAGCAGCGGGTCTAACAAAAACTGTCTCACCACACAAACTACGCCACTTCCTGTTCACCTGGCTAAAGAAGCAGGGTTTGGACGATGCAATGATTCAACCATACTCAGGACACTCATCCAGACAGTCTTTGGAGATCTACTCTCGTATGAGTTTGACTGTAGCACAGGAAGAATACGATCAAGCAATCAAGAAGTTCCCCGTATAACTGCGTTCTACTGCATTCGCAAAGCAACACGAAAATCACCCAATTTTGAAACGCTTACCGAGCAAGGCTTTGCGGCATCGTATTGCACCTGGTGACAGCTTCGTTATCCCCGTGCCATTCAAAGCCCTAGTTTTTTCGCCTGGTGGCTGTCCAAATCGTCCATCTCCGAAATGGTTGTCTTTAGTATTTGATACTGCTCTTCGCAGTCCACGCAGATCTTTATGTGATCATCAATGAGGATTAATGCTTCAGGCACGGACGCCCCGGACAGCTGGCTTTCAGCGAACTCTGCCATAGCGTCAAAGCAAGCATCGCAGTCCAGTTCGGTCTCATTAGTAAGCACCAAAGCTCTTAAAAGTATCTTGATTTTACTCTGATCTAGTAGCATTACTCTTGCTCCATCGCCGTAGTCAGGTCGTCTAAGCTGTAGCCTTTGGCAGTTAGACACTGAAGTAATTTCTGTCGCGCATCGAAAGTGAGCTTGTAGATAGCACCGCGAGACACTCCCATTCTTGATGCAATTTCCTGCAGAGGCATGCCATTCAGCTCGGCTATCAGTGCGGTTCTTTGCTTGAGTGTCAGCTCGCCATGAATTAGCGAATCTACTAATTCGATTGTTGATTGCCTTTGTGCTTCAAATTCTGGGTTTCCTCGGCTAGAAGAGTTTTCTATAGGTTCTTGCATTTGAGTTAAGTCCTCTAACGACACGTTGCTCCAATGTCTCTTTCTTAGTTCGCTCAAAGCCGTATTAATCGCTATCGATATAGCCCATGTTGAAAATTTACTTCGACCTTGGTAGCTAGATATTTTCGTCAAGACTGCTATGGTTGCTGATTGTACAAAATCTTCTTTGTCTTCAGCACTCACATCAAACTTGAACATCGCGCGGTTGAGAAGATGTTGCAACTCCTTTGTAGCTGCTTCTCTTTCTTGTCCAGTCAGTCGCTCAACCCACTCAGCATCGGAAGCTGATAACATAAATCACTCAGACCTCTTTTTATCCATAACGCTTTGTTGAAGCGCTCGACGTTCTCTCTCGAACACTCCTATGATACATCGACTTGGTAAACTCTTACCTCGAAAACCACATTATCAAAGCCGTGCGTTAAATTCTGAAATCTCCTTGCTTTTAAGAGCGCAGTAGTTGACTCGGTCTTGGTGAAATTTAGAACTAGACTGAACCTTGCGACGAAATTATTTTCGAAGAACGATGGCATTGGACAAGTTGTCTGCATTTGTTTGAAATGACGGGCGTTCAGAATTGTCCTGTTTGATATCGGCTAGCCAATTGTCGATTGCCGATAGAACCTCAGCCCTTGGATGCTTTACTTCAAGAAGTAAGTGGCCGGCTCCGCAAAAGACTTCCAGTTTTTTATTGGAACTGGTTGCGTGATTGACTAAGAACTCTGAACCGCGAAGGCTTATAATTTTGTCTGCCGATCCGTGGAGAACTAGTATTGGAAGGTCTGGAGATAGATTTGATACTTCCGATTTGGCACGAGAGAGAAAGCTGCGTATTCGCAGAAGTTCTCTAAGCGAGGTAGTTTTTCTCGAAGATTTATCTTGTAAGACAACCTGACCATCAGCGAAATTGTCGCTACTATTTTTTTCGATGAAGGCTTTCAATTGAAGCTTTGTAGCTGGATCTAGAACGGATAGGAGCAACTTAGGCGCTAATTTCAACCCGGCGAGTGCTCTGAAACTAAGCGCTGGTGCTGAAAGTATTAGTCCGTTTATTTCGCTGGCATTTCTGGATGCATAATCGATTGCCAGAGCGCCGCCTAAACTCTCACCCAAAAGGATGAGCGGCACATCAGGGAGCTTATCTTTTATTGACTTAATCTGTGCTTCCACAAGCTCAAGGCTCGCTTCGCTGCGAAAGGTACACTTAGCTGATTTCGCCAGGCACTGCATCCCATATCCAGGTAGATCCGGAGCTACGACTAAAATATTTTCGACTGCAAGAGTTTCTTTGAGCGCATCAAAAGTAGAGCCGTGCATCGCCATTCCATGAAGGGCAAGGACGATTAATTTCGGACGAACATTGATCTTGTCGGCCATGTCTACTTCAGATGAGTTCTTCACCTGACCGGTGAGTAGACTGACTGGATTACTCAAGGCTGGCTGTACACTTTGAAGTGACACATTCAAGGTGCTCGCAATCGATAACAATAGTTTTTTGCTGAACATGATAGTGACCCCGAAGAACACAGGAGCTATTTTGCTCCCGGACAATGGTTGATGTGTTCGAATAAATGAAGCTCAACTCTGCTACCAAACAGTGAGCCGAAGATCGTTAAAGCAGCCATAATTGATAGCTCTACGACTTTTTGCCTTGG
>JAFLCK010000068.1:0-4718 GCA_017303615.1 Obscuribacter phosphatis (SeqCode) | reverse complement strand
CTTGAGGATGGCGACCATTTGCTCTTCAGTGAATTTACTCTTGCGCATCTGACTGTTCTCCTTTATAGGTTCTAGTTTAAGCGCAGATGTCATCTTTGCAACGGCTCAACTTCTGGGGGTAAGGTCAGAACCACAATCGCACTTTGCGCTTCAGCTCTGGTAAACAGCGCAAGCTGCATACTTTGTATCCCCCCATTTGTCGCATCGATTAGGGTTATTCGAGGCGAAGCGAGCGAGCAGTCGAGCCTGCTGTTTATCATACCGACTTCGTCCTGCATATCTTTAGTTCTCGGATGCACGACAGTACTCATATGCTACTTATACCTCGTACTCTGCTATCGAAAAGATAAATTGACCCACAACCTACAAACAAGAATTTTCCAGCTCAAACTAATGACAAGAACCGGGCAGGCAACGTGGTTTACTTTCACAGCTATTCTCATTCTCTTGCTTTCGAGCACTGGAGAGATTCCTATAATCAGCTGCCTATTTGCATTATTGGTGCCCTGCTCTTTTAACCTTATTAGTCAATCAATAACACAGCAAAAACTCTCAAAAAGGATGAGTCTTTTGCTAGGCAAAATCGAGAATCTATAGCCCTGCCTATCGCCCGAATGGTCAATCTTTGGCATGGAATGAGGCGATCATACTATCCACATCTTTCTCTATTTGCTCTTTCTGATCTTCTTTGTAAGCGCTGACAATAACATACATCTCGCCATTCTTCAGGAATGCCCATTGCCTCCACAACAATCCAGGATTTGGAGCCGGAGACGCGAAGTACAAAGCAGTAACACCATCAACGGTGACTTCTTTCATCATTTTGACTGTAGATTTCGGGGCTATTCTGCTAGAGAAAAGAGCCGCGCTATGCTCGACTATCTGCCTCTCTTTTTCAGGCGCCAAGCCCGAATACTTGCCCATCATGTAAATATCCATCCCGACCGGCGCAATCGTTGGAATGTAAGCAACGTATCCCAGCCTTTTCTCTTCAGTCCAGCCTTGTGCTTTCTGAATTGTAAAAGGAAGCGGCAGAGGCGGAGGTTGAAAAACCCAGAAGGCAGACTTTGCTTCATAAGAAAATGAAGAGCCGGTCTGCCGCGCAATCATATCGAATAATTCAGCGTGAGTCGGCATGTATAGCTCTTTATCTGGATACCAGGAATAAAGCTGACTATTGTTGACATTCTGGTCATACGAACCAATACAAATGCGTTGCGTTGCGAAAAGCAAGCTCGAAAAAGAGCTAAATCTGCCCATCAATAGGCCGGGCCCTCGATCTTCTAAAAGCTTCTGCTGTTCTGAGGGTGAAAGAGGTCTCTGCTCTGCCACTGCAGGCACAGCGGGTTTATGTGTATGTTTCTTCGCCTTGGGGCTTGCCCAAACTGCATTTCCATGAGAGAACGCCACTGGCAACAGCAATAATACCAATCCTAGAACGTTCTGCGAAAAACCTCGCGAAGCACGGGTTCTCATCAATCCTATTTCTCCAGAAGCGTGTTCACAAACTCCAGGTTATCAAACAAACTCGAAGGAGGTCAAACGCAACTAAAAAGTTCATCCTTTAACAGACCAGGTTTGACGTCAGCCCCATTTGTTGGGTCACAGCTAAAAGAGCGGAAATCGCCTCCAGTCGTGTAAACCTTTCAGGGTCACAAACTTGGGATCAAAGACTGCATCAGGCATTCAAGAATACTACTATGGGCCACCTAAGCTTCCCGAAGACTCTGTGTTTTGCAGAATAGGCGCCACACTCAAACAGCCTAAATCTTTAGAAAGGATTCTTCCAAAGATTCTTTTGACTCCATCTTGATACTTGCCTGAACTCAGAGTTCTGTAGCCTGCGGCAATATCATTACCGCTTGTATCTCGAGAATAAACTATCTCCAACTGCCTTGATGGTTCAGCTGGTTCACGGCATCCGGTTCCCGTCAGGGCAAACCAATCAAATCTATTGTATGGGGGATTCTGAAAAATCCGCCGAGCGAGATAAAATCGTCTCCTATCCAGAGATGGCGATGTTTCACTAAAGAGAGGCTCACCCAATAAATCCCTAATCTCCTTCCTGCTTTTGCCAATGAGAGGATAACTGTGAATCAAATCAAACAACATCTGCTCACGCCCAAATTTATTCGACGACCAAGACTTCGCACTAAACCTAAACCCAGGATGAACTAGGTGCGCATCTAGACTGTCTCCCGCATAAATAAAGTCAAAGGGTTTGGTATAACTGCCGGGTACCGTCCGCAAATTCTTGTTTTCCCAAGCAGTCAGAATTGTCTTGTGATAGGTGTCTGGAATGAACCGAAATCTTCGCACTTTGGATTTGTCTGCAGTTAACTCGACCTCAAGATAGCCGACCTTAAAGGTCCTATTCTTATTTGGTGGATGCCCAATAAACTGGCACAGATGTTCTCTGGGCGCTCCGACAAATCGATAGAGCTTATTCATATCGCTGGCGGCTTCTCTGCATTGTGGATTCTTCCATCGCCAGTCACTAAATATCAAATTCAGATACCCTTCACCAGAAAACTGCCCGATCTGAAATAGCGGTGCCATACCATTGCCAGAGGTCATTCGCAGAATCAGCTTCTCACCGGCAAACTCACCAAGATCATATTCATCTTCATAAAGCTCTGCGGACCGAAAAGATCTAATGGGAGCCCCTATCAACGAAATTATTTCGGCACGGTTGGTTTTATGTACAATCAGGCGCAACATATTGATCAACATGCTTTGTCTTTTCGAAATGTCACTAGCCCAAAGACCTGCATCAAATGGGCGCGACGGAGACTCCAATATCACCTTGTCTATTAGATAAGGATTAACAGGTTGGAGAAAGCGCGATTCATTAGTGGCTAGTGCGAGTTCGTCAGAAAGTTCTGGAGTGCCTGCGAATGCGCTGGAGACGCTTACAAAAAGAGCCAGACAAATGCAAAACACAAAATCAGAAAGGAGTCTAGACATAAATCGTTTCCAGCTTATACTCCCTAAGTCATTACCATTCGTCATATTGGCATTCAGTTTAATAGAGTTGCAGCCATTTTCAATAGGCAACTCACTAGGCAGAGCGGTAAAAAATCTTTTGAAGCTTTCAACATCCACAGCGCCTTTCAAACGCACTACAAAGCAGGTCGGTGATAGTACTTCGATTTCGGAGCGATTTTGAGGTTGAGCTGCTGCTTCGGGAGTCTGGATTGATGGTTCCACTAGCCGCAAGGGTATGAATGGTGCTTTAACGGCAGAATTTACTGCTTATGTCTTCTTATCGGTTACCGATTTCGAGAGGTTGACGGTATGATTCGACCGCGTGAATCTTTCACCTTATCTGGAAAACTTGGTAATTGTGATTCGCTGGCATAGCTACCTGCCGATACTCGTTCGCGCTCGCTAACTTGCAATTCTCTTCTCCAGGCATTAAAGGAAGTTGGAGAGATGCTTTTCTGGAGACAGAATGCCGAGATGCTTACTCCGCTCGACGCGTACTCAATCAGTGCGTTTCTCCAAAACTGCTCTTTGTCTTCGTCTCTCGCCCATCGTCTTTTTGCCTGCTTCGCTTTTCCCATCGCATCTCCCCTTTTTAGTGATGCGTTTATCTTGAAACATCGGCGAATTTTAGGCTAGGGTCCGAATGGACACATTCTTTTCAGTGAATTTTGTGAACCGAGTTCAAACAAGCTGCACTCAAAAGCTCGATGGAATAAGGCGTGCAGCAAAGTTAGAGATCCAATTTATCGTGCCTTATGAGGCGATGTCTCTTTTGTAAACTGAAGATCTGAAGTTAGAATCTGCCCTCTAGCTATTGAAGACTTCGTTCTCATTCCCACTGCTTGGTCGACGCTTTTCAGCCACCCTGTTGAATCGGCAGTCTTCACAGAGCCCGTTCGAAGATCCGTAAGTGAGATAACTTTCCCGGAAGGAATGTCATTTTTTGCCTGAACGAACGAGGCTGCATGCTTGCGGCATTTCATCTGCTTGTTCCTTTTCTCTCTATTCGGTACCAAGCAATTCTCAAGTATTATTTGTCCCTCTGTAATTTGGTACTTTGCTCGCCGACCGGTAGTAAACCTGCGAATAGCTATATCTGTCTCCTTGAAGCCGCGGGAATTTATTATGGTTTCCTGGAGATCCTTATCTACTATGAGTGCGCCTTTTGGAATGTTCGTTATTGCGTACACAACAACACTTTTAGGTTCCGATTCGTCGTCGGTAACGGTCGACTGTCCAGACCAGGCTCCTGGCACAAAGATGTTGCCAGCTAACATGCATAGCATGAGACGAATAGTCCGACTAAGTATTGGACGAATTCTACTGTCAACTAAATACCCACTCTTCATTTCCATTTGTCCTTAACACAGGTACTTCCACTGACCTTTTACTTTGGCATAGGTTTCGTCGGCTCGCCAGGAGGAGTCAAAGTTGTTACGCCAGTACCACCGGAGTCTCTTTTCCATCTCGGGTTCGTAGTGCTGGACACAGCGGTAGATGGTGGTGTGGTCCACCGCTACACCTTGAATAACGTCAACTAAAATTGCGTACGGACGACAATTAAAATTGCGGGCTCCCTTTTTGTTAGGCAGTCTTGCCGTCCGCCGATTTAGCGGCATTTTTCTTGCGGGAAGCAGCCGTCGCCCTGTAACTGTCGCCATTTAGCTCTAGGATTGTTGCATGATGAACAAGCCTGTCGACAGCGGCCATGGCAGTAATTGGGTCTTTGA
>JAFLCK010000067.1:0-5705 GCA_017303615.1 Obscuribacter phosphatis (SeqCode) | reverse complement strand
CGGCTCCCGCCCCGGCTCCAGCTCCTGCTCCAAAGCCGGCGCCAGCACCGGCACCCGCGCCTAAACCGGCGCCGCCGCCACCACCACCGCCGCCGCCGCCTCCTCCTCCTCCTCCTCCAGCGCCTCCGGGAGGTTAGAAATGAAAGTAATCGGTCTTCTACTTGCTGCTTTGGCTTTGAGCGCTGCCGTGCTTGCCAGTATGACTTTCGTCAATGAATCGAATGATGCCTTGCGAGAAAGTAATCACTGGCAGCATTTGGAGAGCGAAAAACTCTCGTTAGGCAGTCTCTATGCCCAGGGAAAACTCGACCGCACCGGTAAGCGCCGCCTGGCCGCGGTTTACCGGCAAGACGGGGAACTGGATAAAAGTGTCGCCCTGTTGCGGGCTCTGTGGATTGAACCTGCTTCGGTGGAGGACTTTAACAAAGATGCTCACGAACTTGCCTCTTTGTATAGTGAGATGGGTGCATTCGACAGCGCGCTGGAAAGCTATCGCAGTATTCTTGCTTTCAATAAGAAGCGTTTGTCTTTTGGTGATGCGCAGATTGGTCGCGACCTGAGTAATCTAGCTGTTTGTCAGTATCTGAAGGCTTGCTGCCAGAGTGAGCCGCTTGCCCGTCGCAAAGAGTTGCAGAAGTCTCTTAGCCTGTACCTTGATGCCAGGCGATTCATTGTATCTGCCGACAATCTGACTGCAGAGAGTCGAAAGCAAATGCTTGAGGTTATAGATGACAACATGAAGTTAGCTCGTCTTGACTTGTAGATAGCGATGAACTGCAGCAGTCAGGCAACAGTAGGCAAACTGTTGACACTAGCGCTAATTGCCTCTTGGGCTTCGTAGACTTTCTGTAAGCCTACAGAGGAGGTAGTCGCAATGGGAAGACAGTTTTCGAGAATAGGACCGTTTGCGAAATTAGAATCGGTTGCTAAGAAAAATAAGATTGGAGCGGCGCTATTGGCTCTCACTCTTTCTCAGTCGCTGTCTTTGACCAAGCCCACCTATGCGCAGGCACCGCCGACCCCATTGAAAGCCGGTTATTCAGCCGATCTCCTCGGCAAGGAGAGTTTGTCGGCTGCGTCCAGGCACTTTCAGAATGATCTGGATGGCAAAGATAGAAACGGTGCTGCCTTCGCTCTAGGAATAGGTCGCTTCCTTATGGCTGTGGAAGGTCTTGGGCAAGATCTGTACAAGTATGGCTTTAAGCCGGTTAGACGTATTGCCTTTATGAGTCTAGTAATAGGAGTAAACCCGAATCCTCGGACAATTACCTATAAAGAATTTCGTCTTTCTATCGAACGTTTTCTCTCTCGGCTAGGGCACAGTTTACAGGCTCTCGAGCTGATTGATGGCGATGTGAAAGTGCGTCTGCATTTTGGCAAAGTCAGACTTGATCTGAACGGAGACGGCGTGAGAGAACGCAACGAAACTCTCTATCGTGTTTATTGTAGATTGATGCGGCAAGAGGAAAGCCTGCTGGAGGCTTCAGCTGAGCAATTTGAAATTGCCTTTGATCGTGCCGACGTGCACTGGCTCAAAGGTTATTGTCATTTGCTTTCTGGCATTTGCGAGAGTCTACTGGCATATGACAGCAGTTCTTCTTTCGCATTGGCGGCACCCATTTTCTTTAGCAATTCGCAATTGCCTACCGCCCAGTTCGGCGAGCCTGATATTTTTGATTTTGTGGGTCTGGTTCATACGATCAGTTGGCCCTTGATGATACAAGAGTCGAATCTTGTCATTCAAGATAAGGCACTATCGGCTTGTCCGGTCCCTCCGAAAGCAGCAGATTTTTTCAGTCCATCTGCTCGATCAGTTAGTTTGAACTTCGTCCCAGTAGGTGGAGCGGAGCGGCTGCGCTCTGCGCACAGTCATTTTTTGACTGTGGTTAAAGAGAGTCGGCTCACCTGGAAATATAGCAGAGAAGAAGTTGATGATGATTGTGAATGGTTGCCTAATCCTAAGCAGACCGGTGTGATTCCCGGCGTGAGGGTGACCGAAGAGATGATCAATACTTGGATGTCTATAATGAGCGAAGGTGAGTCGCTCTTGCTTGGTGAGAAACTTATTCCGTTTTGGCGTGACTTTAAGGGGCAGAGCAAAGGTGCCTTTCGTGGAGAGGCACAAACTGGCTACGGCATAAACCTAAAGCGGTTTTTTCTTGAGCCTAGAAAGTTTGATCTTGTGCTTTTGGTGCAAGGCTCGGACGCTGTGCCTTACATTGAGCACGGACGTCTATCGCGTGGTCGGCAGTGGCGAACATGGCTGTCCGAATTTGGACCTGACTTCCCCGGCTTTGCCGCTTGGTTTAACTAGGTCCGGCTTTCTTCCCAGCAAAACAGCTTCGTCGTAGTCTTCTATCGTTCGATACTGTAGTAGCGGTTTCTCCAGACCATTTTCAAGGAGGTACTTTTGAAAATCCAGAGAAGGTGCCATTCCAGAAGCTTCTTTCCGTTTCAATAGAATGTACTTTGGTTTGCGCGAATCGATTTCCTTTCCTAACTCACTAAAAAAGATAGCGAGTTCAGCTCTCGCTCTCTCTCGATCTTTGGCTCTGCCGTGATCTATCTGATACTGCAGCATTGGGATTGTATAAAGCCAGAGGTGTCTTGAGCCTGGTACTAAGTTGAAGCGCAGGGCCGACTTGAACCAAGGTGTATCTGAAGTGTCCAGAAGAAGAACGCTTTCGCCGGCTCTGGCGTGCTTGGCTAAGTATTGCTCCCAAGGGCGAGGCCAATTTCTTTCTATCTGTAATTGCAGCAGAGCGCTGCCAAATTGAATTGCCACTATGGTCAGCAGCAGTAGTCCAATCATCATCGCCTTTACGGCTTTTCTCTGAGACTTCTGAATAGAGGCTGTGATTCCAAATATGATGATGAATGATTCCCACAAATAAAGCGGAATGGCATGATAGTTCCAGAATTTTTGCTGTAGCTCGATAATGGCCAGAGCTGTGGACAGCATAATCGCCAGTGGTGCTCTTAATGCTAAATCTTTGCGAATGACGCCAACAAACAAAAGTGCTATGAGATAAGAGGTAAGAGCAAAGCTCCAGATCCATTTGACCATAACATCTCTAATGATGTTGAAGCAAGAGTAGCCTTTGACTAGCAGGGGCACTACTTCGCCAAAGTAAGTAGTTCTCACTTCGGCAGGGAGCAATAGGAATGAGAGTGCATAGAGAATCATCGGTAGCGGTGCGGCAAGAATCTCCGGTCTAAACAAGAGGCTAGGCTTCCTGTACTTGACCAGCCAATAGAGTTCAAGAGTCACTGGACCAAGAAGGAATAGCGGCTTAAAGCAAGCCGTTAGACCTAGAGTTAGTCCTACAATAACTGAAAATAGCCTTTCGTTTAGTGAGTAATTGATTGAATTTTCATTTCTGGAATCGATCAATCTGGCATAACGCAAGAGAAAGAATGGCAAGAGAAACAGGCTGTATAAGTGCTCTCTTTGTCCAAAGTCGAACATCGAAAGGGCATTCAATAGGATTGGGGCAAATAGAGCGGGTGCTATTATGATCTGTCCGTCAACTTGATTAAGCTCTAGGCTTTTCAGGACCATCCGGGTACCTCCGGCTGTAAGAGCATAAGCCAGAAGAGCCAAAGAAGAGGTAGATAAGGCTCCAGCCAAGGCAAGCGGCAAAGAACATGCTTTGGAAAGCATTGCCGGTATCATCGATACGTACATGATCAGGGGCGGGTTGAGTTCTAGTAGATCTAGATAAGGCAGCTTGCCTTGCAAAAGAAGCTGTCCGCATTGAAGGTACATGGCCGTATCGCCGGCAATGGCATAGGGGCTAGAGATGAAATGCCATAGTCCAGCGAGAAAGAGAGGAGTGGCTAGGATTAGGGTGGCTCTGAATGTCTTGTCCGAAGTTGAAATTTGCTCAGGCATTCTTATTCTTCTTTGTACATTCAGCTCTGAATAAGCTGTATTTTCCTATGGTGAGGTTCCTTTGTTTTTTGCAATGTTTCACTGTTTCAAACGTACCGAAGTAATTATCGAACTCCAAATCTGATTAGCCTCATTATGATTGAGACCAGCTGTAGTTAAACAGATAGCGTAAACCTTTGCCCCTTTCTCGTCTTTGATATAGGCAGATAAGTGATGTACTTTACGTCCATTCGTTTCAAATGTCGACTCTCGTACAATGCTAGAAAGACTACCGCTATCTCCGATTGGTCTGGGTTCTTCTTTGATCTTTTGATAGTCTTTTAGAGTAGAAAAATATTTTTCTTCCAGTATTTCAGAAATCTGCCCAAGGTTGAGATCATCACCGCTTTCACCTCTGTAGATATCTAAGCCTATAACTTTTCCGGCTTCTTCTTGCACAGCTTGAAGACAGTGATCATCGCTAACCTGTACTTTTTCCTTGAGATTGGACGGAAAAGTGATGGACAATCGACCATCTTTACTTGTCCAACGCTCGGGCAAATAATGGCGTTCGCTTGCCTTGTTTTGCGTGCCGGCGCCATAGGGATTTTGGAAGGTTGTGGTTGGCGCTGGGCTGCTTAAAGAACTGAGAGCGGCTTGCCAGACAGAGCCTGCCGCTGCTTGCGACTTAAGTGGGCCGGTTAATGTCAAAAGCTTTGTATCGCCGTTCTTGATAAAAGCTTGTTTTTGAAAAAACTCAATATCAGCATGTTTGAAGGTGATCTCGCGCTCTACTGCTCTTTTGTAGGGCGAGACGGAACGCAAGAAACCATTGCTTTTAAAGCCTGGGAGTTTACTAAAAACAATCTCGTCTAGTGACTTTATGCTGGTTTCCAGGCTCATTTCTTGCGGTAGGTCGAGTTTTGAAACAGCTAATTCTAAGTAACTAGCGCCGGCCAGACCGCTCACTTTCAGCAGATTGTCTTTGTTGTCGCTGCTTGGCCCGATTGCTGTTTTCTGAAAACTTTTAGGGTAGGTTAGATTCAGTCCATCCACTAAGGTAGTGGTCCAGCCTCCGTTTGTCTCATCGGCTGCGACGGCCAGCCAGGCATTATTAAGAAGGGCTAAGGCGGCAGCTGAAACTAGAGCATGATTCTTGTTCATAACACTCCCTATAATTTAGAACTGGCACTGAAAGCCACTTCCGCCCCGGTGTCCGAAGGTCTGACTCCAAGGTCTGCGCCCAGTCCGGCAGCGCGGTGTAGTGCAGATGGTGCGGACCCGCCCAGATGTAGAGGAAGATCAGCGCCCAGAAGTGCACGATCGAGAGCCGGTAGGAGTAGACCGGGCGGTTCGCGCGCTTCGGCACGAAGTAATACATGATGGCGAGGAAGCCGGCGGTCAGGAAGAAGCCGACCGCGTTATGGCCATACCACCACTGGAACATCGCATCCTGCACGCCCGACCAGACGATGTAGCTCTTCGGGGAGAAGATCGACACCGGGATCGTCGCGTTGTTGCCCAGATGCAGGACCGCGATCGTCAGGATAAAGGCGAGGTAGAACCAGTTCGCCACATAGATATGCGGCTCCTTGCGCTTCCAGATCGTCGCCAGGAACACCAGGAGATAGGCCACCCAGACGATGGTCAGCCAGATGTCGGCGTACCACTCGGGTTCGGCGTATTCCTTGCCCTGCGTGAGGCCGAGCAGGTAGCCCGTGCCGGCGATCACGATGAAGAGGTTGTAGCCCAGCACCACGAACCAGGGCGAGAGATCGCCGGCGAGGCGGGCCTGCGAGGTGCGCTGCACCACGTAGAACGAGGTGGCGAG
>JAFLCK010000066.1:0-5749 GCA_017303615.1 Obscuribacter phosphatis (SeqCode) | reverse complement strand
ACTCCGGGCACGCAGCCGACAGCGCAAAGCGCTGTCGGCTGCAGTGCCCGTCTCTAAGAACCAAACTACCGCAGGACACACATTCAGTGACCAATAATCCTAATGCCACAGTTTAATTGACAGATCCGCCTCGCAATCTTCTAGTGCTTGCTTCTTGCTCGGTGTTGTCGCCTTCCATTTGACTCTCTTTCAGAATAATGTCTGTAATTGTATTGAGCCGACCATTGTTAGACTATGACGTCAATTCGCAGATTTTCTATGAAAGACCTACAGTTTTCAAACTGTGGGATTTGAACAATAAATCATTGAAGCTGCCCCATTTGTTGGGCCACCTTTAAGAAACAGTTGCTAGTTTTATATTCCCAGTTAAATCCAGTTTGTTCTCCTTTAGAAGTCGGTTTGCTTCTTCGGCTGCTAGTCTGAACTGTAGCGGTGTCCTGTTGCCCAGAGCGCTGTGCGGACACAATGTTTTGTAGTCGTGTTTCCACTTAGAGATCAGCGTGGCTGCGTCTTCGATGCTTGTGATCCAATATTGATTGTGACTATTGATTCCGTGTTTGCGTACAAGCTCTTCGATACTGATGCCGGACTCCTGTTCCTTGAGGATGGCGACCATTTGCTCTTCAGTGAATTTACTCTTGCGCATCTGACTGTTCTCCTTTCTAGGTTCTAGTTTTAGCGCAGATGTCATTTCTTCTACGGCTCAACTTCTGGGGGTAATCAAAATAGCTAATTTTTGCCAATCAGCAGTGCTGTTCGGTTCAATAGGCGGCACAACTTGCGCTATAGCATTCTCGTCCATTCTCTTCTTAGCAATTCGGCAGCGAAACTTGGTATTGTCCAAAATCTAAGGAACACAGGACAGAAAGGGTAACTGGAAAAATTACTCACTCTAGCTAGGTTCCGGCAACTTGGTCCTTAGCTTGCTGAATTCTCTGCAGTTGTCCGACAGCATAAGGCTTTTCAGCACAAGCTTTGGCATAGCTCAGAGCTTTATCTAGAAGTTCAAGCTTTCCGCTTTTACTATGCCCAAAAGGTGACACATAGTGCAGAGCATCACTAAATCTCAAATTAGCCAGCATAAAATTTGCTACCGGATTTCCGCTCTCAGCATCTGCAATCAACTTCGCTTGCTGAGCCTGCAACCCTTTATCAATTAGTAATTGATTCAACTCAATTTCATACTCCTGGAATTGGTCGTTCTCAAGAAAGAACTGGTCCACCTCTCCGCTTTCATAAGCATTGCGAAAGCTCTGATCCGGCGCTTTTGGGAAATAGGTTTTCTCCTCGGCATAGTCAAAAACAACCAAACCAAGACTATCGGCGATGCTCATTACTCTAGCGACAACTTCTTCCTCAATATCAGGCCAACAGAGAACCTCCACGAAGTAACTATTGAAGGGCAGAGATGTTCTATCGTACTGACCTGGAAAGTCCTCCCAAAGTCGAGCAAGAAATGCATAAATTGCACACCTATCAAGCCTGAGCTTTGAAAAATCATTATTCAAAACATAGTCATGCAGCTCATCGGTGCTGTCTGTTGGAGCGGTATAAACTAATAGAGTTCTAGACATCGTTTATCACTTAGAGACCATGCGGACAACGACGAGAAATATAACACAGCCGGCAGCAATAGACCTCGTCTTTTTCCACAGCGGTGATGCTCAACTAGGGACTACCGAAGGTCACCGTGTCCACATAGATTCCTCTTTTGGCATTTTCCGCCTCTTCTCTCAAAGCCTTTCGCTTTCGTTCTATTTCTGCTGCCTCAATATCAAGACGGCTAAGTTCACATGCAACGGCTTCCTCAACCTGACCCATTCTCCTCAGTGCTTTAGCTTTTAACTGCATTGCTTCAATGTAGTTAGGGCAAATGCTCAGGGTTTTGGAGCAGTCAGCTATGCATTCACTATACTTTCCCAGCTCAAATCTGCACTGAGCACGTCTATTCAGTGCGCTAAAATCATCTGGTTTTCCATCTAGTATTCGAGTGTTTGTAAGCTCAGCCGCTGCGAAGTCTCCTTTGAAGAGTTCTGAAATTGCTTTCAGATAAAGCTGCATTTCTGAGGTTTTCAAGGAAGACCCACTCGCTAACGAAGGACTTATGTCAACATCCACTTCATTCGCCAAAACAGTTGAGTGCTGATTGAAGATAAAGAAACAAGAGAGGAGAACTAAAGGCAGAGCCTTCATCTAACTATAGCGCCTCCATCAGACAATAAACGAGCACCGATAGTTATAATATCATTCTCTGCCAGAGCCAAAGGAATCGGAAATTGGCAGGTCAATTAACTCCCAAGCACCATCATGGTTAATTCGCAACAAAGCGATGGTCAAAGTAGGATCAAAACAGGCTCACTGGAAATAGAAATGATCTCTCACTATTCAGGAATAGAGCTGCTCAAAAGAAGGGAAGCATGCATTGGTGACGAGTGCCAGATATTGCCTTTTCTCATTTCAAACTCGCATGATCCACAGCTATTGGAGATGTACAAAAGTTTTGCCCGGGAAATCGATGCATCTATCGGTCCAGCCTGTGTTGCGTTCGCCTATATGTCAGTCCCAGAGACGTGCCCAGTTTGGCCCGACCTGCAAGAGCGCCCACAAACCTCAGAGATGAAGTGGTCTGCTTACCATAAGGAAATGACCGAAGCAGCCCTAGAGATAAAGAGACTATTTGGACTGCAAGAGTTTTCCCAACCCAGCTTGCTACTTTTAGAACCAGCCCTTAGAGACGAGATTTCCTTCATTCACTTGCGGGACTATCGCTTTGCCAAGGAATTCCTCAATATACTCAAACGGAAGATTTTGAAGTGGTACGAAAAGAACTGGCAAGCGATAAGAAAGAACGACCTAAAAATGCTCTCGGTCATGAACAGAAAACCAGGGAGAATACAGGGCAGAGAGAAGGCACTTCAGGAGAGATCTCTGAGAGAACATGTAGTTCCCAGATTATCGAAGCTTCTGGAAAAAAATATTGACCAACTAGACGAGTTTGCGCAGCATCGTTTACGAAGGATATTGGCAAAGCTCGAAAGCAAGCCTAGGGAGCTTTGTATGCTTAAGCGCTTCATGGAAGTGTATTCATATAGCGCCTCTGGCAACATCACCGGCAGTATCACCCAAGCAGCCAGTGACGATGCCAATATTACAGAATTAGAAATAACAGCGTCCACACTTACCACGGTCTACGACAAGCTAGTTGAAGAGTTCATTCAGAAACCCAGCGAAGCAGCCCATAGAGAGTTCGGACAAGTACCCTTTCCGACTGACTGCTTTAGAGATTTTGGTGAATTTGACTTTTATATCGAATGCACAAGCCCGACCCGACTGCTGCAAAAGCAATGTCAAAGTACCGCCGACAATTCAGGCTGGTGGGAAGTTATTCGGGGAATGGTGCCTGAGGGCTTTGAGATATAGCCATTGGAGCGCCCTCAGATAGACAAATGAACTGAGATTTCTACATAGACATGCAGGCACCAATCAGGCCAGCCACCAGACCCAACCTAGTATCACCGGCGCCGCCATAATCAACTCTAACAGCTCTTGTGAATAGCGCTTGCAAAACTATGATTGGACGCAGAAGCACTTCTATCGCGCCGATTCAGAACCACAAACGAAGACTGCAACCTGGCAAAGCTATTTTTACCTAAACTGTGGAAGCTCTGGAATGATGAGGTAACTACCTTCGTCCAATTGAACGAAAGTATCGGTATCCCTAAGGTGAATTTGTTTGCGCTCCAAATACTCCTGTTTTTCCTTAGGGCTCAAATCAGTTACGTCCTTGCACGTAGAATCAATTCCAACTATTTCACCTTTAAATGCTGATAAATCAGGTGGTACACAAACGGTAGTCTCAGATAAAACCGGCCACGCTTCTATAGCCGCCTTCTCCGCTGGAGAGAGGTTATCGATAGATTCGGCGGCATCCAATACCGACTTATCGTCTATGATGACCTGATCAACTACCGGTCCCTCTGGGGTAAGCTCTACATGTTTGGCCCTTCGCGGAAGCTGATGAAGTTCAAAATCATTCAGCTCCAACATCTCTTTAAGAGTCTTTGTTGTCTGGCGATCATCATAAAGAATCTGTCCAAACACCTTATCTGAAACGCCGGCTCTGCTGCCTTCAGCGTCGAATGTCTTGTCCATGTGCTTTGCCTCAGAAAATAATTCGTACATAGAAGAGACTATACAAACAGATTCAGACTGAGATGTGACTGCGGAATGACCGATACGTGACTACTCTGAGACTTCACACGGGATATCTTTTGCTATCATTTGAAACGTCACGACAGCAGGACAATGACTATCCAATCATCCGATGTCACTTCCTAATTTTCAGGTTATTCTAGAATCAGGATAAGCCAGCCAAAACAACTCTAGAGAAAGAGAAAAGTGCTCAAAACTCAGCAGATCCAATGAGAATAACAACATCGACTAATAAGATCATCCTTTCAGCAATGGTCATCACCATATCGGCCGTGCTTACCGGCTTTGGTGCTGGTCAGTGGTGGTTGGAATTAGGCTTACGAGATTCTGAACGGTGGTCTCATTTGAGCGGTGCAATGAGCGTCGATGAAATAGCTAATCTTCGCCAATCAACAGTGCTGATCGGTTCAATGGTCGGCACAACTTGCGCAATAGCAGTTTCGTCCATTCTCTTCCTAGCAATTCGGCAGCGAAACTTGGTATCGCCCGAAAGCTAAGAAGCGCGGGATAGATGAGCGCTTCAATTGCGAAAAATCGCTCTACCCCAAGAGTGATGAATGCACATGACGGGCAAAGTTATCGAGGATTGCCTGCCAGCCTTGCTTCTGCTGTTCAAGCGAATGACTGCTTTCACTATCGAAAGTGACTCGCACCGTGACCCCGTCGCTTCCTTCTATAAAGTCAACACGAGCATTTCTCTCGCCAAATGAGTACTCAATTAGCTTGTTCTCAACGATATTAGTGTAAGTCCCTGCAAAGTCAAAGCCCATACTGCCGTCTTTTGCTTCCATGCGAGAGCTGAATTGACCGCCCGTACGCAAATCAACACTAGCCTTGGTGGTGTGCCAATCTTCAGATGCGGCGTTCCAGCGAGTAATGTCTTCAGGCGTTGTATAGGCAGCCCATACTTTGGTTACAGGTGCGGATACCAAAGTCTCGACGGTAATTCTTTCTGATGTCATTGCTTGTCCTTCCGGCTTTGCTAAGTTAGCTCAGCTTGCTTCTCTCGAATCTATCAAATGATGAAATGCTATTCTAAGCTATAAAGAAAAGAAACAGCCCAGAGGTGCCCCAGTCCTGATTGCCTGAATGCGCTATGTAGTGGCTAGGTAAGTTATTCGGCTTGGGACTGATCAATCCGCCGCTCCCGCCCCTACCTTGAGCGCACCCAAGCAATTTCTCAATCCTTCCCTAAAGCCATCCAGCTTTTTCACGAGTTTTTCACAACTCGCCGATATACTCTCAGGATATAGCCGAACCCCCGCACATTTAGTGTTCAATATTCGGTAACCGCAGGCATTACCAAGACAAAAAGATTTTTCTATGACCAAATGCAGTGGCGAATCCTCGCATTGCGAGGCTCAACCCAGGGCGGAAGCCCGGGAAAATTTCACCCCCGTCCAGCAGACTGAGTGGGGAAACATATCGCGGCAGTGCCTGGCAGACAATTCGTGTCCGTTCGGTGACCCAAAGTTTCCCGAGGTTTCTTGACTTTTTTACCTTTGATACCGCCACCGTTGATGATGGCAGAATTATT
>JAFLCK010000065.1:0-6099 GCA_017303615.1 Obscuribacter phosphatis (SeqCode) | reverse complement strand
GCGGATCAGCATTGACCTTAGGCTGCTTCGGAGTGTTCCTTTTAGCAGCGTTTTGATCATTGATCACCTGCTGCTCATTCTGAATGGTCTCCTTACCTTCTCTGATTCTGTTCATAAGATTAGGGTCTGCCTGCGGCATCGGCCGACCCTGCGGGGTCGTTTCCTGCAATCCCAGAGGGTCGATATACACCAGAGGACTGTTGCCCACATAGGTGTACAAGTTCAGGTCCCCTGAGTCATACCCAATTGGGTCCGGCTGCAAGAATCTACCAATCTTGGGAGAATAGTAGCGGTTCTTGTAGTAGTACAGTCCAGTCTCTGAGTCGTACCGTTGCGCGGTAAACCCGAAAATCGTGCCTCCCAGCGTAACTATTTCCCCAAACTCCGAGAACTTGTTTCTGTTCGCTCTGCCTCCAGTTGCGTTGCTCACTCCGACGATACTGCCCTGCTTGTCAGCGTGGTAGAAAGTCAGAACACCCGCACTGGTGACCCTGATGAGTGGCTCATCCATCTCATCACCAAAGACATAGCGGTTCTGCAAGGCTCCCGATGCCCCGTTGTACTGGGCTATCATCTGCCACCCAGAATAGACATATCGAGACTTTTGTAAGGATCGGAATTATTTGTCGCGGTTTTAACGGAATTATTTGTCACAGTTGACTACCCCAGAAATGCAGCAAAAGTGGGCATCATTTCGGCAAGAAAAGTGCGGTGCCACTGCTGGTGAGCAGTCAAATCTATATTCAGCTTTCATTGGCAGCCGAGGCTCAGCAAAACGGCTACAGCAGGAGCTTTCTATGCAGGAGCTTTCGACAACGTGCCATTTATTCCGAAGAGCATCATCTCCCTCGCAGTCTCTACTACATCTCTAGTAATCTCCCTGACTACATCTTCATTGATTTTAAGTATTCGAGCAATCATGGCAAACAGGTTGCCCAGGGAGCGCAAATTCCCTTGGCTATACCAATTTATCAAGGTGTAGACTTCTTCCGGAGGCTTCGGCAGGTTCATGAACTCCAGTTGTTTATCAATGTAGAAAACAATCTCATCGTCACTCAAGGGGCGCAGCTCCTCAGCGTGGGCGATTCTCACAGCGAAGTGCCACATTCGACTGATACTTCTCTCGAAGCCCGGATCGGCAATTAAAAGCATGCCAACCTCCCACCTCTCCTGAAGATCTCGTAGCTCTTCTAATGCCTGATATTTCAGCCTGAACGCCTCGTCGACTATTATCATTTTGACGTGCGACTTCTGTATCTCTTCAGCCCAATCATCAGGTCTTTGCCAGGTTATGGCTCTGCTAATAGCATCCTCAAACTTGTTCCGAATCAAGGTCAAGTCCGATCTCAGCCTGGGTGCTGAAACAGTGACGCTTGGGAGATAGTACAAGCTATCACAGGCCATCATGGTTTCAGGCTCGACAGGAATACCGTTCTTCGCAGCCAGATTTGCCTCGACAAGAGGCCATTTGCAGAATCTCTTAGCGGAAGCGGTCTTACCTACACCTGGCTTTCCAAAGCACAGACCAATCTTTGCCTCTTCTCGACAAACGGTTGCAACCTCCACCAAATTAAAGTAGGAGACTGAGTCAATGAAGAACGGGCTGCTAGTTTCTTTTCTCATGAAAGTGTTTCCTCAACTTCAATTTGACTATATTGCCTACCGACGGAGCCTCAGACTCAGTTTTCTCCGCCACTAGCGGCGGCAGCCCCACGAAAGCATCAGCATTGCTTCTCTTTTTTGCCACCTGCTTCTTGAGTCCTTTTTTGATACTGGCTCTCTCCTCAAAGATTTGGTCGTGGTCTTCTTCGACACCAGTGAGTTCAGCGCATGCGGCTTTGCATAGCAGCGTGTCCTCCTCGGCATAAACCCAAATGAACGTGGGATCTCTGGGGTCATAGCGAATGTTGAATTCCTGCCCCACTGCACGATTGAGCAACATATCCGAATAGATCCGGTTGTTAAATCGAATTCCCTCATTCCACATCTTGTGCGGCCGCGCAACTTTGTGGAGCATCAAATCGAGAGCCTCTAAACTTTCCGGCATGCGAGGTAGGCACTTGGCTTCATTCCATTTGACCATTGGTGGTGTTTTGATGCCTTTGTGAACGTGTTGGTGATATTCATCCAGCAGCCAGGCATGAAATTCGGCTTGCAGCTTCTCCAGGCTGACAGGCTCAGCCTTAGTATTGCGTCGACTTTTCACAAATTTCTGATCGGCAGTTCTGAAAAACCGCTCAATTTTGCCTCGTCCGCGAGGTTTTCGGCGCTTTGTTCTTACTACCTTGATCTTGAGGTCGGCACAGACCTGCTCTATGTGAGTAGACTTAAAATCCCGTCCTCGGTCGGTGTAAAGGATTTCCGGTATGCCGCACACCGGCCACCGCTCATCAGACTTGTGCCAGATTGCCTGCCTTAACGCAAGCGCAATTCTCATGGAATTCGCATGCGCAATGCCCAAGTAATAGCCCGGAACTACTCGGCTGAAGTCGTCGAGAATGCCTGTCAGCCAGACCTTGCCAACCCGTCCAGCCTCATTAAATACCCAAATATCGAATTCCTTGTGGTCGGCCTGCCACATCTCATTAGGTCGCTTGGCCTGGCGTCTTATAATCCTGTCAAACTCCTGCTCATACGCAGCTTCACTGTCATGGGCAAGCACCCTAAGCCGTCGGTCCAGCTTCCTGCAAATTTCGCCAATTACGGTATAAGACGGCACTCTAATGCCATCCCTCTGACAGGGCTCGGCCAACTGCTCTTGCACCCAGTGGATGGTCGGCTTTGGAGTCTTGAGATAAAGTCCTTCAATTACCTCCTGGAGCTCCGGTGTTACACCCCTGCGCACGCCCCTATCATTGCGTGCGGCCCTGTTAAGGCCCTTAACCCCATTCGTTTTGTATGCCTGAATCCTGCGCCAAATAGTCCTTGAGCTGCATCCGGTTTCCCTGGCGATTTCCTCTACAGTCGCCTCTCCTTCGAGATAGCGACCGATTAACTTGAACATCACCAAAGCAGGATCAGCCGACGGGTCAATTCCGTTACCCATGTCGGATTTCTATACCTTGCAAAAGTTGTGAGTTTCGCTACACTGGATGCCTCGCTCCAGAATGGCTTTCCTTCGCGTAGCGAAAATAATAATCAAAAGTTGAAGATTTGCACTATAACTTTCGCTAACAAAAACTTAAGACAGGTGACCCGGTGAAGATTGGCTATGCAAGAGTATCCACCGAAGACCAAAGCCTCGATATACAACTAACAGCTCTTCGGAAATCTGGCTGCACAAAAATATTCCAGGAAAAACTTTCTGGCTCTAAATGGGACAGGCCCGAGCTAAACAAAATGCTCGACTGTATAGATAAAGGCGATATAGTCGTTGTCTGGAGACTCGATCGACTAGCTCGCTCGCTAAAGATGATGCTCCATATCACTGACCAGATAATGGATTCCGGCGCCAAGTTCGTTTCTCTGTCTGAGCCCTGGGCCGATACAACATCGCCGGCTGGAAAAATGATCATGACGATTTTCGCTGGAATGGCTGAATTCGAGGGCGATTTAATTCGAGATCGAACCGGCCGAGGCAGAAAAGCAGCCAGAGAACGGGGCGTAAAATTTGGGCGTCCCTCAAAGATGACGGCTTCTCAACTTAAGCTCGCCAAGCGCCTTTTAAACGAAGGTCAGTCCGTTCGCGATGTAGCTGACAGTTTCAATGTTCACTATACAACGCTATATCGGTTGCTCAGATCTTGACACCGCCCACGGTAGCCAAGACTGACAAATAATTCCGTTAAAACCGCGACAAATAATTCCGACAAAAGTGCGACAAATAATTCCGATCCTTACAGATAAATCCGGCTGATAACCGGGGCGCCAGGTGAGATCACCCTTGAAACGCCCAAAAGACAGGTTCCCCAAAAATAGAAGAAGGCAAAAAAGGGGAGGGGGCTGGAAAACTCATTTCCTAAGACCCCCTCCAAGTCGGCATCTACAGCCTTTCAAACTGCCGATGAACCATATCAGTTATGCGCGAGACGCTTGCACAGCCAAGTTCAGAATAATACTGCCATCAACAGTGATGGCACCTTGAAGGTCCAAAAGAACAGAAACTCCAAAAAACTTTTCAAAGCTTGACGAGTCACCGATCGGACACCTAGATTCGAAAGGCAAACCTAGAGCGAGCGCCCGCGCGCGGCAACCCCAACAAAGAGTGTACTTCAGAATTTCGTCGTTGGCTACCCAAATCGGTCCATACATGCTTCAAAGTTGGATGTGTTTGGAAGCAGCGAAAATCATCGCCTCCTATATTCTTGGTTGCAACCAGCACCAGATCCTCTAGAACGGGACAAGATGCTATGGGTGAAAGGTCTGTAAGTTTGGAGAGGTTAATTATATCGATTCTTCTCAAACCTCTCAATGCCGACATCGCTGGCAAGTGATCTATCTGACTCAAATGGTCTAAAGATAGATACTGTAATGAAAAAAGGGAGGAAAGAAAATCAATCGATTTGGCGGAACTGTAGCCGATATGAAGATGCAATAGTGTACGGGAATCACCAATATCGGCAAGTTCGCCAATTGAACACTGGGTTACATGTAGAGATCTCAACGCTGGCATACTTGAGATCACCCTAAGATGAGGAAGTTTTAGTTCAGTTAGACATATGACCTGGAGGTTGGGAAGCTGGTTCAATGACTCAAAGGAAGCCACAAACTCGGGTATCGTTTTAATGCCTCCAGAGGAGTTACCTCGTAAATGAAGACGCCTCAACTGCCCTAGCTGAACCACTTCATCCAGAGAGGTTGTATTAAAGTTACCTATAGTCAAACTCAAATCTTGCAAACACGTTAGGGACTTTAACGGGGCTAGACTCTCATATGGTCCAGCAAAATCCAAACTAGTCACATTTGGAAAAAACCGCAGAAAATCAAGATTTGTTGCATAGCCAATCTGCGCCAATGTAGCATTCGGCGAACGTTCCATTGCAGCCGCCACTCTGACGTAGTCCTCCGGTTCAAAGGTTGAGGGAATAACTACCCTCTTTGTTGACTCTTTGATCCACCCGAGGCTCTCTTCAGTCAGTGGGTATTGCAAATGAACATTGCGACTGCTGTCGTAGGAACTAAATACCAAATCTTCTAGGGTCATGGAATGATCTCACCGGAATTAACTTAGCAGTCTATTCTACTTGAATGAAGCAAGGGTTGATGAAATTAATAGCTAGAGAACCTTCAAAACATTGCCGGAATAAAAGCTGTACGGGTGGGGGTTAGCCCCCACCCGGATTATATTAGTTCATTTTACGTCTGAGGCCGGTGGTAAGTTACCCGCATTCATGCTCATGTACTGAAGGTTTAGCCCTGCTTCAATTGCTCTCGCAGTGATTCGATTGTCTGTTATGAACAGAATACTCACATTGGCTGGACTGTATCCCTTGGCTACTATCCTAGGAAATTGGCTTATAGGCCTATAGAAGCCATCACCAGCAGTGCCGATGCCATATTTCAGAACAGCGCCAAGGGGGTCTAGGATGGCATACACATAGCCTTCGTTGTTGCTGGTGAGGTTGTTACCATGCACTTTTTTCGTGGCAGGCTTAAAAAGCCCTTCTAGTTCCCAGTATATCCTGCCTCCCGCCTGCGCAGCTTCGATTACTAGAACAACTGCTAGCAAAGCAGCTAGAAGCTGTGGCGGCAGCTTTCCGACTAGTGGTAGTGCAGGGGCAAGTGAATGGTAATTGGCGGAATTAGAAATAGGGCGCCCATCAAGCCAAGGTCTGCCAGTTGCTTGAGTCAAATCGAGACTCATCACATTAGGATCATAAGTATAAATTCCTGCGTACCCAAGAGGACCCATTCCTCTTCCATAGCCTCCATTGCCAGGTCCCCAGCCACCTTCTGCTCCTGGACCAGCTGCCCACGGACCCCAGTCACCCCAGAGTCCCATTGGATCAACCTCACTATGGGGCGCATTATTCGTGTCCGTTCGGACCGGCGACAAAAGTTGAAGGCAGAGAGAAGCTAACTGTGTTCCAAACAATGAGGCACATAGAAAGCAATGGCAAGGCAAGCAAAACGACAGCCTAAACAATGGGCTAGAGATGA
>JAFLCK010000064.1:0-6214 GCA_017303615.1 Obscuribacter phosphatis (SeqCode) | reverse complement strand
GTTAGTAACCGCCTTTTCGAAAACGTCCATCCTATGGGCGTTTTTGAAAAGGCGGAACGCGCTCAGCGCCTTTTGGGGTACCCTTAAAGGTATGAAATCGGCAAATGCTGAAAAGCATTTACACTAAATCAAGAAGGAAAACTGTCTCAAAGTTGTTGACACGTTCCGAACCGCATATCAGTAAGGCCGCGTAGCCGTAAAACCGCATATCAATAAAACCGCACAAAGGTCGCGCTGATATAGGGTTCTGTTTTGAGCTTTTAGAAAGCTGCCCGAAAGACACCGGAAAGATGTCTGAAAGCTTGAGTCTGTGACATTTTTGGGCGCTTGACAATTAATGATAACTACGTATTTTCCCACTGTATAGTTTGGATTAAACGGAGCATTATTCCTCCAGAAAATAAATAGAGGATTGTAGTCCTCAATCTTGGTACCCCCAACATAGCCCTAGACACAATTAGGTATGCAGCCGCCGCGCGGCTGTTTGTCTTGGACTTGATGCAGTTAATTATCGAGTTGAATTTGTCGAGGTCAATTGAATATGATGATCGAGCATGGCAGTGCAGTATCTGTGTTGTTTGGCGTCTTCGGCTTGTTTTTGTTGATTGTAGGGATTGATATTTTCAATCGTCTGCGCGACATAATGCAGAGGATGTCTATAAGCGGGCCTAGAGGCTTCCTAGAGGCTTTAGCTTGTTTGTTTACGACCGAAAGTTCGCATGATAGTCCGTCCCATTGGCACTATTGAATTGAAAGGAGATGCTTGAAAAAATCTGCTTGAACAAAACTGCTTGAAGAGAACTGCTTTAGGCATTTAGTTCACCTTGATTGTGCACGGCAAGACACCAGATTTTGCCTTGCCCTTTGAAGAAATACAAACTGAAGAAATAGAAACAGAATTCGAGTTAAGCCAAGAAAGAGTCATTTCTTCTTGATTGAGTTTAGCAATTACTTTGGCCAGCTCTTCATCCAGTTTGTATTTCTCAAGCTTGGCTGTTTTGTTTGCAGGGCCTGGAATGATAACTAAGAACTTGCCCTTTTGGGAACCGTCTAGGTCGTCAATGACGGCGAGCTTGCTATCGTCTTGGCTCCAGGCAAAGGGTCCCGAGAAAGTATGTACAATGCGAGCCTCTTCGCCGTAGGTGGCTCCTTCTGCTGGATAGACAGTGCGGTCGTCTATATGAATATACTCACTGTGCGGCCAAGGCGAAAAATGGATCATTTGCCCAACATGAGCTAAATGCTTGCGATTGTGCGACCAATAAAATTTATAGCCGAGATAGCTTTGCAGAGTCTTGCCCTGAATATCACTGACAGTCAGGCAGTTTAGAGATGGATTGATATGTCTTTCGATGCCCAGTCTTTGGTTGTCTATCCAGTCTATGGCGATAATACTGCCGCCCAAGCCGTTTGAATCGCTTGGCACAAACTGCGAAATGACTTTATCGGTTCTATCTTTGATATAGAGCTTGCCGTCTTCTATCTGTGCTTTCAACTTATTGTTAGGTGAAAACTTTTGCTGCTCGCTGCTCTGACAAAGTGCACTGCTGCTCAGCGCTATAGAAAGCAAAGCTGAAAGGAAGAGTCTGAGATTGTGCATTACTTTTCGCTTCCGCATGCTTTTCGCTCCCGCATTTTTCATGCCCGCATTGCTTGACGGTCAAGCATAGAGTAGTCCGCTATTTGTGCTCAGAATCTACAGTCCGAGGTGACTTTAGAGGAAGTTTGTCTCTGTGCCAAAAAAAACAATGATTTTGGGTAAAATCAGTTCCATTCTGATTGATTTCATGCCAGAATGCTACTAGGAGAAGAATGCTATGAAGTCAAATCCGTATAAAAGAAAGACAGTAGCCAAGAAAGCATCCAAAGAATCTGGCGGTTTAGCAAGAACTGGCCAGTATGTGTCTTCTGACAATGGTAGTGGCAAGGCTTCGGGAAAAACAACAGTGACATACAAGCCCGGCAGTCTTTTAGCGCGCAGTGGCGGCATGGTCCCGACTGTTGAGTTAGCCAAGCGTGCCGCCCAAAACATCTCATAAGCCTAAGGCAGCGAGGAAGGAAGTGTTAAGACAGCGCGAAGTGGTGCTGCTTGATGCCGGCCCTCTTGTTGGCTTGTACAACGAAAACGATGACTGGCATGACAGATGTAAAAGATTCTTTGGTCAAGAAGACCGATACGATTATCTGCTTACCCACGCTGTCTTGTGTGAAGTGGTTTTCCATATTCAGAAGGATAGAGACGCGAAAGCCGCATCAGAAGCCGTTGTGAGCCTCTTGGAACTTATCGAAAAAGGTGAATTGAAATTGCATGACGACGGTGATGATTATGTTGCTCGGATAAAAAGTCTTCGCTTGGATTACATGGATAAGAAGCTGGATATCGCTGACTTATCCCTTGTACTGGCTGCCGAAGATCGACAAATCGGCAAAATTGTAACCATTGACCGGAAAGACTTTGGATTCTTGACTTACAAGAAACTCGGCAAAAGCGCTGAGCATTTGGCGTTTACAATCATATTGCCAGAGATGTGAAGGTTTCGGTAACTTTCAACGCTCCCGATTCCACCCCACTCGCCAAGCCTCCGGCTGATAACTAACCTTTTTGCCATCCTGAGACTTTGTCACATCAGTTACGCCGCCCGGCATAGGTGCTTGTGCAGGCAGGAATTCGCAAGCGGCAGGCATGAAGGATCTTAGATTTGGCACGCTCCACACACCGATATACGTCCACGAAAGCGGCTGACCCAGTCCTTGCCGAGCGTATTAAAGCCATAGCCTGCGACCGTCCAAGGTTTGGCTACAAACGGATCTGTCTGCTAATAAGAGCGGAGGGCACCAAAGTGAATCACAAGCAGGTTTACCGCATCTATCGCGACCTCAATCTGGCGGTCAGAAAGCGAGGAAGGCGCAAATATCACTGGGGCAGGAGAACATCAAAAGAAACTCCGTTGGCGCCGAATGACAGATGGTCAATGGACTTCACCAGCGACACACTGTCAGACGGACGCAGACTTCGGGCATTGAACATCATCGACAACTTCTCCCGTGAGTGTTTGGAAATTGAGGTTTCAAGAAGCATTCCTGGGACGCGTGTAATTGCCGTTCTAGAGCGACTCCGCTGGCAGAGGGGCTTGCCAATAGAGATTGTCGTGGACAACGGCCCAGAGTTCACTTGCATTGACATGATCATGTGGGCCTGCAACAACCGTGTGAACTTGCACTTCATCGAACCAGGTAAGCCGATCCAAAACGCCTTTGTAGAGTCGTTCAATGGCAGATTTAGAGACGAGTGCCTCAATCAATATTGGTTCACAAGCATCGAAGACGCAGCCACGCTGATCTCTAAGTGGAAACACGACTACAACATATTGCTTCCGCACAGCGCCCTGGGCAACATGACACCGTTGCAGTTCAGACTAGCAGCCGAAGAAGCAAACCCACTTCTAAAGGAGAACAAGCTGGATTTAACTGGGAATATAAAACTAGCAGCTGTCTCTTAAAGGTGGCCCAACAAATGGGGCAGCGTCATAGCTGCTTATCGCCAGCCATAGCTGGACTTAACAGGTGGCTATTCCGAACCAGGAGATTTATATGAAAAAGGCTGAAGAAGTTCTTAAAGCGGCGGGAGTAGCAGCCGAGATAGTCAACAGCGTGAAGATTGATTATCTCGGCTGTGTTCACAGCGTTAAAATCGGGACAGACGCACATATAGAAACTGCCAAGAAATTTCTCAATACCTCAGAGCAAACTGGCTATGTACCCCTTTTTATTATGAATGATAGCTATGGTGAATTCATGGACGTTCTGGTCGACAATCATAAAGGTTTTCAAAACGGTATCTCGCTTGCATCAAAAGTAATCGAGGACAGCGAGTTTCTCAATATGGAGGAATGGTTAGCGCGGAAAAATCGCTATAAGATCGGCAGTTTCAACAAGCACCCAAGAGCCTCGTCGGAAATACCAACGTCTGAGACACTGGTCCTAGTGCCGGTTAAGCATTCTTGGCAAATTCCGGCCGTTTTTCGCTTTGGAGGCTGGCACTCATGCCCTCCACCTTCAGTGCAAGTAGCTTTGCACAAAAGATGGAATGAGAAGTTTGGCTCGGAAATTATTTGGATTGCTCGTGATGCACTCACTTGCCTTGTAAACAATCCGGTCGATTCTCAAGATCAAGCCCTCTGCCTTGCTCGAGAGCAGGCTGCATATTGTCCAGACAACATTCTTCAAGGTCATGGTGACGGCACTATATCTGGATTGGCGATTGACTTACTAAATGCTAAAGCTTGGGACTTTTGGTGGGACTAGGTTCTCGGTGTAAATTCGATGTTTTGTCCTGGTTGGTGGCAGAGAGAAAAGATGGCTCTGTTGCAAAAACATGCAGCTGGGAACAAAAAGTTCATACTTCGGTTTACGGTGCAAAGACATGAACGACTTCAAATGGCGCCATTTCCAGGGTGAGATTATCCTCCAGTGTGTCCGCTGGTATTGAAAGTACGGCATCAGCTACCGCGACCTCGAAGAAATGATGACAGAGCGCGGTGTAGTGGTGGACCATACCACCATCGACCGCTGGGTCCAGCACTACGCACCCGAGATGGAAAAGAGACTGCGGTGGTACTGGTGCAACAACTTTGACTCCTCCTAGCGAGTCGATGAAACCTACGTCAAAGTAAAAGGTCAGCGGAAGTACCTCTATAGAGCCGTAGACAAGAGCGGCAAAACGATTGACTTCTATATATCCCGCACAAGGAGCAGGGAACAAGCACGGCGATTCCTTGGCAAAGCCATGAAAAAACAAAAGTCCTGAGATCTTCCAAATACAATAAACACTGACAAGAATGCAGCCTATGGTGCCGCTCTTGAGTCAATGAAGAAATCTGACAAATGCGAAGCCGCTATAGAACATCGGCAAGTGAAATGTTTGAACAATGGGCTGGAAGCAGATCATGGCAAGCTAAAGCGCCTCATTAAGCCAGTCAGAGGCTTCTAGTCAATGAAGACCGCGTATCACCATTAAGGGCTTCGAGGTTATGCGCAAGTTTCGGAAAGGG
Organism: Obscuribacter phosphatis (SeqCode); assembly: GCA_017303615.1. GTDB lineage: Bacteria > Cyanobacteriota > Vampirovibrionia > Obscuribacterales > Obscuribacteraceae > Obscuribacter > Obscuribacter phosphatis_A. The sequence continues at coordinate 1,163 of JAFLCK010000064.1, read as the reverse complement.
CAAATGCGTCACTAGCAGCTGTTTCCAGGCGTCAAGGGCGAAGTGTATCTAATCGAAAAACAGTTCGGGTTAGTTAGCCAAAATGCCTACAGCGAGTTTTGGAAAACACTGATGGCTGAACTTGAGGCTGCATAACCAGAAAGGCGGCTCAGAGGAACACGTCTCGAAACTCATCTCTATTTTTCCGGATATTATTTGCAAGAGAGCCGTAAAAAATACTGCGAAACGACTGAATGTACACTTTCAATCAGAGTCTTTCTGATGCTGGACGTTGGCTCTCAATTCATTCCAGTCAGGCATATGATTGATGGAAGACGGTTCAACCTTCATAATTCCCTTCTCATCTAGTTTTACTTGCACATCTACATTGCCAAAATCTCCTTGATCGGCAGTAAAAACTACAGTCAAACAGGCTTCATGGTCCTTTGGTATGACGTTGGGCATTTGAGTGCTTCTGAAGGCTCTGCCACAAAGTGAGTCAAAGAGAGCGAAGTGCTTTGAGCCATTTTCCAGCAGCGGAGCTGAGCATTGACCATCTGGAAAAAGCTTAAACCGAAACTCCGATTTCAAAAGGCTGCCGCTTGTTAATTCTGCGGCGATAATTCTTCTGTAAACATCCGATCTTTCTGAATAATGTTCTTGATACTTAGCTTTTAGCGCCAAGGCCAATGTATCAAGAAATACGGGTTGTTCCTTTGCCATTGCTGGTGCCTCGGTGAATAGAATTTGAAAATTCAACGATAGCGCGATCGCCAAAAGCTGAATTATTAATGACGCTGCCCCATTTGTTGGGCCACCTTTAAGAGACAGCTGCTAGTTTTAATCATCTTTGCTACGGCTCAACTTCTGGGGGTAAGGTCAATAGTCAGGAACCATGCTCCCTTCGTTCTCCACTCTCGTGCCTAAACTATCACAGACACAGAGCGCTGCAACGCGCTCACTTGGAAATTGGATTGATGAAATTAGCATCATTAAATCCGCCAGGATAATGCCACCAATGATCAAATATCGTGGTAGCTGGATACGACAAATCTTGGGGGACTATAGCAAGGATACAAACATCATTGCAGGACAGAAGGTATCTGCCAGTCGTAGGTGCTTCAAAGGAAAACATTACTCTTGCTATTACTCCAAAATTGTTCAGATGGTTATACTCCAAATCC
>JAFLCK010000063.1:0-7386 GCA_017303615.1 Obscuribacter phosphatis (SeqCode) | reverse complement strand
CGTGCGCACCGGCAAGCGTACCAAACCCGATGGCATCAATGCTCTTTCAAAGTACGCCAGACAGAAACAACGCTGACAGTTTTTTCTGACCTTTTGGTTCGTTCTCAACCTGAGAGTAGTCTTTGATTGAAATACTGTAGAAAATAGTAATAAAAAAGGAGAATAATAGACCGGTTTGTTCCTGGCGAAGAAAAAGAGAAGGGAAGGGGCCGCCGCCCTTTCCCTTCTCAAAAGCTCGCTAGAGCTCGGCGTCCAGCACCCAGGCCAAGGCGAGCTCGCCCGGGGTGTACTGGTGCGGGCCGGTGAGCCGCGGGGTGGGCTCGCAGAAGTCGGCCACGGTCATGTCCGCCTCCCTGATCAGCACCACGTCCTTGCGGGCGAGGAACTGGTCCAGGGTGTGGTAGTCGAACATGGGCTCGGGGTTGGGCTTGCGCCGCCCCTCGCGGTAGTAGACCTCGCCCGAGCGGCTCAGTCCGTAGGGGCAGTTGCGCGCCGAAGCGGTGGCCTGGGCCAGGGTGCCGCTCACCTCGTAGAGGTTGTAGTCGGAGCCGCAGCCGCAGTCGCAGCTCACCTTGAGGGGGTGGCGGCCGCCGTTGCGGGCGGCGTAGATGCGGATGGCCAGGTCCTCGTCCGCCTCGATCACGAAGATCGTCTTGCGGAACTTGCCCGACATGGGCTCGAGGATCGTCCAGGTGGAGACCGGCTCCTCCTTGACGGGCTCTTCGGCGGCGAGGCGCACCTGCTCGTCGAAGTCGTGCTGCAGCACGGTCTCCAGGCTCTCGCGGCGGCAGAGCATGGAGTAGCGGCAGTGCTCGGCGTCGTTGCCGCCGAAGCGGTTCTTGACGCGCACGAGCTTGCCGCCGGGACGGGTGTGGAACTTGCCCTTCATAGTGCTCCTTTTCTTGGTTTGCACAGAGAAATAAAAATGACCGGAGCTTGCGCTTCGGTCACCGTTGCTTCGAGGCGGCATCCTTTAACCATTGAAGGTGGGGTTGCCGTGTCTGTTCGTTTCTTGTGGATTGAGCTTTCTGGGTCTTTGTTTCTATTAGGTGTGGGTGAAAGTAGATAAATCGATAATAATTAAATGTTCGGCAACTTGCCTCAACTTCAGCACGTAACTACCCCACTGAAAGCGGCAATTTAATCTGTTCAGTAGTCGCTACATTAGCGCTAGCTCTTTAAGTTCAATGTCTTTTGAAGAAATCCCAGATTGCTTCGCTGGCGCTGATATCTCTGCAGGTGGCGCCCACTGTTTTGGGCGAATAGCGGTTTATACCGCCTGGCCAAGTATGACCGCCACCCTCTATGCCGTAGACCATAACTTCTGAGCCCTTCAAGCCCGAGCCAAACACGGCTGCTTTGACGCGGCAACCGTCGCTGGGGTCTGTATCGGGTAAGTCTTGTGAGTTTGGGGTGCTTTGCCCTCTGTTGCCTTTTACCCAAAACTGCACGGCTTCTGGGGCCGGAACCACCATGCCGCGGTCGCGATAAGATTCGAAATGGATTGGGCCGCCGCGAAAGGGGACGAGGGGATCGTTCATGCCCAAGATGTAGACGACGCTTACTGGCTTTATTGATTGTCTGCTGTGATAGATATTTTCGGGCAGGGTTGCCGCTACCGATGCTATGGCAGAAAAATGACCAGGTAGCATGAGGGCGAGGTACTGACTGAAAAAGCCACCATTGCCGATACCACATGCATAGACATGTCCGCTGTCGATATGATAACGACGTTGCATGTACTCGATTATGTGTTTGACAAAAGAGACATCGTCAAACTTCGCATAACCATCGATATTGCGACCATCGTTCCAGTGCCCGTTTATTCCCATCGGATAAACCACGGCAAAATTTTCGCGGTCGGCGATGGCATTAAAACCGGTCACCTCATCCATGTTTTGGGCAAGCTTGAAACCGTCGTGGAAGACTAGAACCAATGGCACGCTTTGGGGTTGAATGCCGGCTTGCGCTTGTTGCTTGAGATTGGGCGGCAGGTGCACGGCAAAGTCTCTCATCATGCCGTCTGCGGCAATCGAGACCGGCATCAGATCTAAGCTATAAGGATCAACCTTGGCGGCGTCCTTGCTTTTCTGCGTTTTGGCATCAGCGGCGGGCAAAGCACTGTGGTCTTTCAGGCAGAAAGAAAAACCGCAAGCAAGTGACAGAGCCATGCCTAGACAAGCTAGCGGAGAAGCCAGGGCTCTACCCAAGTCCCTATCTAAGGCTCTATCTAAATCCCTACCTGAGAGACCGCGTTTGACTTGTTTGACGCTTTTAAAAGAATGCAACTTATCCATACTCGGACTTATATCACTTATTGTTTTTTCTTGCGTTCTTTTTCTGCTTGAGCTCTTGGGCCTTCTGCTTGCCCCAGTTTTCCATAGAGCTTTGAAAACCAGAGAACAAGGCATTATTTTCAACGTCAAAACCAAAGCTCTTGCATATTTTGACTGTGCCTTCCCACATAGCGCTGGAATTAGTCATCATCAGATAGCACAGACCGAGACCTAAACCCATTTGCAGAACAAACTTAATTAGGCGCCAGTTTGACTGATTATAGCGACGGGAGGCAGAACTTGCCGCCGTCGTCTGTCTTTGTTCCGGGCCGCTGCGTCCCTTCATCAGGGCTTCAATTTCGCTGTCGCTCTTCGGTGATGTCATTGCTGCTATCTGTCCTGCTAGGTCGATTTGTCCGGTTTTTGAGCGGGGATAGGCTGTTTGATTGCCATCCGAGTCTGGTTTGTCTATTAGGCTATCGGGGAATTGTGGTAAGTGAGGAAGTGCTGCCTGCACTCGGTCCGCCGAGAGCCAAAGAGCCTGATTCAGTTCGGTGGTCGGCTTTCTTGCCGGGTCGAGAATGGCGTAGTTGCCGACCTCGATAGCAAGTAACTTCCTCACTGCTTCATAACCGCTCTCACCAGTCATACCCAGTTTTGCGCCGAGAATAAAGCCGCCCTGGCTGAAGAGTATTCGGCCTGATAAATCGGAGTTCTGGTCATTGATTCGCAGGACGGGCGTGGCGCAGTTCTTCAGCTCAACCATGGTTGAGACTAGGTCGGACATTTTTTCATCTTGGTTGCCTGTACCTATTTGTCCTTCGATAATTACGTCCACTGGAGGCTCCTGTTCTGGAAATGGTGATTTGCGGCAGGGTTCTGCAGTCTGATTACTGATTGCTGATTGCTGATTACTGATCGGCGATTGAGAGCGCAATTGCTTCGCAACCGAATCGGGCGAGCTGAGAGCTCTGTGAGTTTTGAGATGAGTGATGAGCTATCTGTACTAATTACCGACTTAGTCTAACAGAAGCCAATTGCTATAGAATTAGTGCTCGCTTGCAAGATATTTGTTGTCAAGCGTGGTGCGTGTAGATTTAGGAAGGTCGTGTCGGTGTCTATGAAGAAGAAGGTCATGTGTGTTTTCGGCACGCGACCGGAGGCTGTAAAGCTTGCGCCAGTCGTGCATGCTCTCAGCGAGTCGGCAGAACTGCAGCCTGTAGTGGCAATCACGGCGCAGCATCGCGAGATGCTCGATCAGATGATGAAGTGGTTCGATGTCAAGGCTGACTATGATCTAGACTTGATGCAGCATGGTCAGACCCTCGCCCAGCTCACTTCCAGGGTGGTGCTCGGTATGGACGAACTCTTGACCAAGGACCGTCCCGACCTGCTTTTGGTGCAGGGCGATACAGTGACAGTAATGGCTGCTTCATTAGCCGCTTTCTATCATAAAGTGCCGGTTGGCCACGTAGAAGCCGGTTTGCGCACCAACGACAGATACAACCCCTTTCCCGAAGAGATGTCCAGAAGGCAAACCGGGCGTATAGCGACTTTACATTTCGCGCCCACGGCGCTGGCAGTGCAGAATCTCAAAGCCGAGGGCATCACCGAGAACGTTTTCATGACCGGCAATACAGTCATCGATGCTCTCTTAGACACAGCTGCCCGCTTGAAAGAATCTGATATAGACAAGGCTCTGTTCGGGCGCACTGATTTCAATAAGTACAAGGTCTTATTGGTAACGGCGCATAGACGCGAGAATTGGGGACAGGGCATGGACGAGATTGCTCTTGCTCTTAAGGCTATCGCCGATGAGTTTCCCGAGGTCCAGATTCTTTATCCAATTCATCGCAATCCGGTGGTGCGCAAGTCTATTGAACCAGTCTTCGAAGGGCACGAACGCCTGGTTCTGGTAGAACCTCTTGACTATGTGCCCTTTGTCTCAGCCATGCGCCGCTGTCATTTTATTCTCACCGATTCGGGTGGTGTGCAGGAAGAGGCGCCAGCATTGGGCAAGCCGGTCTTGGTCATGCGCACTAATACTGAACGCCCCGAAGCGGTTCAGGCGGGTGCCGCACGACTTGTGGGCGTGGACCGCGACACAATCGCTCAAGGGGCGCGCGAACTTTTGACATCTCCCCAGCTCTATCAGTCTATGTCGGCTTCTATCAATCCTTTCGGCGACGGTTCAGCTGCCCGCAGAATTGTCAAAGAGGTGGAGAACTTCTTAAGGAGCCACTAAGATTTGTCCCAGGGCTCTCTTTTAGCGCTATGATCTTGCTCACTGTCTAAATTTTACCTATTCAGGGAGTAAGAACTGTGAGCACTGCAGTGTCTGATAACGACGTTTTGCCTTTCGGCGAATTTTTAAGCGGAGAACACCATGATATTCGCGAAGCCATTCGCGATTTCGCTACTAGAGAGATCGCCCCTAAGGCGCATGCTGTAGACCAAGAAGCTCGCTTCCCCATTGAGACCTTTAAAGAATTGGGCAAGCTCGGTTACCTCGGTTTACCTATTGGTGCCGAATATGGTGGCGCCGGAGCCGATTACAGAAGTTATGTAATCGCTGTCGAAGAGATTGGCCGCGCTTGCGGTTCAACTGGTTTGAGCTATGCCGCTCACGTTTCGCTCGGCACCAACCCAATTTATAAGTTCGGCACCGAAGAGCAAAAGAAAAAATATGTACCCAAACTTTGCTCGGGTGAGTATATCGGCTGCTGGGCTTTGACCGAACCTGGAACCGGCTCGGATGCCTCATCTCAGAAGACCACTGCCAAGCTGGTCGGCGACCACTATGTGCTGAACGGCACCAAGCAGTTTATCACTAATGCCACCGATGCTGATACCGCAGTGATCATGGCAATGACCGACATTTCTTTGGGCAGAAAGGGCATTTCTTCTTTCATCGTCGAAAAAGGAACACCCGGCTATTATGTCTCTAAAGTAGAGAAGAAGCTGGGTATGAGAGGTTCCCCCACAGCCAGTATCACTTTCGAAGATTGCAAAATACCAGCCGAGAATATCATCGGCCAAGAAGGCGAAGGCTACAAGCAAGCACTGATGACCTTGGAAGGTGGACGTCTCTCTATTGGCGCTCTTGCTCTTGGTATTGCCCAAGCCGCTCTCGACGCTGCTTTGACTTATGCCAAACAGAGAGAAGCATTCGGTCAGCCAATAGGCAAGTTCCAGATGATTCAGAGCTATCTAGCCGACATGGCGACCTATGTCAGCGCTGCTCGTCTCATGCTCTATCATGCTGCTTGGATGAAAGACCACGGCAAGCGCGTTACTTTAGAGGGTTCGCAAGCTAAGCTTTACGCCTCCGAAATCGCCAGCAAGGTCTGCAATCTCTGCGTGCAGATCCATGGCGGTTATGGCTATATCATCGACTTCCCGGCTGAGCGTTTCTTGCGCGACGCCAAGCTTTGCGAAATCGGCGAGGGCACTTCCGAGATTCAAAGACTGCTTATTGCTCGTCAGTTAGGGCTCTAGTCCTCCCTTTTCTTCAGCCGTTGTTTGCATCGGCTAAGCAATCCAACTAGAAAAGAGAGAGCCTCTTGGCTCTCTCTTTTCGCATAATGCTGCGCTAGCTAAGGCAGCAGATTCTTTTAAGACGCTCTTCAACTAGCTGTTCATAGCTGCCCTTTTCTTTTGCAGACAAGGTTTGCATTTGTTAGAAATGACTAGTAGCTAATGCCTGACCTGGTTTTGCTTGATTGCCGGAGCGCTCCTGTTCTAAAAGATGATGTACAGGTTCTGGTTTCTCAAATAGGTCTGCTGAAGCACAAGATTTAGAGCGCTCGATGCCCAAAATAGAGCTGGATAGGTGAAGTAAATGCGAAAGCAGTTCTTCTCTCTCTCGGCACAAGGAGACGCGAGTAAAGCAGCGGCGCTTTGATTTGATATGTGCTACAGCCTCAGCCTTGCCAGAGCCTTACTAAACCCAATCCAACTCGCATCTCAAAGATTTCAAAATGAATACCGTAAAGCAAGGCGCCTCTTCTGGTGGCGCTCACTTCCCTTTCCTCCCGGTTTCTCTCTCCTCCGCATCGCTCTTCTCGGCTTTGGTTCTGTCGGCTTCTCTCTTTTTCGGCTTTCTTGCGCTTCCTGTGCAGGCCGCCCAGACTTCGTCGCCTGATCTGAGCCAGAGCCAGAGCCAGGCGCAGGCGCAAGCGCATCTTCGTCGCTTGCAGTACAACCGACTTGCCAGCCAGGCTCAGGAATTGGCTTCACTCCGGTATCGGGTTGCCGATGTCGAGAAGTCTCTTTCGGCGCTGAGCACTCGTAACCACGGTGCGTCCGTTGACAGCTGGAGCCAGAGCGACCGCCGCAGCTATGAAAGTCTGCACAAGAAACTGGTTGCGCTGAAGGCTCAGCACAATCAGCTGGCCGAGTCGTACAACTCGTTCATGGCGGCGAATGGTTATCCCTTTACCGACCGTCATGACTTGCCGCGAGGCGCAAGTGTCGTCCTGCTTCGGCAGGTGATGCCTCTCACCGACGTGAAGCACTTTCTGCTGAACTGATACTGTGTTCTTGTCCGAATTCGAGCTTGGGCGGCATTGGCTGTTTCAGGCTCGAATTCGGGCTCTGTCTAATTTAACTCTGTATTCGCCAATTTTGTATTTGCCAATTTTTTGCTGGCCAGTTTTTTGCTGGCTAGTTTAGTGCTGGCTAGTTTAGTGCTGGCTAGTTTAGTGCTGGCGCTGCGGTTTTAGCTTTGAGAGGCAAACGGCTTCAAAAACTTGATCTGAACACTGAACATGTTTGTTCTTGTGACGAAATGTTAAGCGGTAAACCAAAGTCTGGAAACTTCTACCAGGCAAGGGTTTCGGGCTAAAAACCGGTTTAGGGCGGCAAACGCTTGATGGGTAAGCGATTCGGGCATTTAATTAAAAGCTTAACATTTCGCAACACACAGAAGGGTGCTTGGCTAAATGCAGGTGTTATTTCTCTATGTTGGGCTGCCGTTTTTTATTCGTATTAGTTCACTAAACCATGTAGCAAGAATCAAAGAGGTGAGAGTTTCTAAATCCTCATTTTTTGTCGCTTTTTGACCTTTTTGCCTCTGGCCAACGGCGAGCAAAATGCCTAAAATAGCCAT
>JAFLCK010000062.1:0-7881 GCA_017303615.1 Obscuribacter phosphatis (SeqCode) | reverse complement strand
GATGGATGCTAAGGTTGTGAACCAGATTGTTGCTGGGCGTGAGGCCTTTAGGCATGGTCGATTTGCAGAGGGCGCCCGGTCTTATGACAAGGCTGTCGAGATCTTGAGTCAGTCTAAGAATAAACACGATGAAATGTGTCTAGCTCTATTGACTCAGGTTGGTTTGCAAGGACTAAAGCTAAAGCATTACAAAGAAGCTGAGAGTTATGGCAGTCAGATAAGCAGTCTTTGCAGTGGCGGCAAAGACCTAAGCGATACCCTTAGAACCGCTACTCTCATCAAGGCGGAAGCACAAGAGGCTCTGGGCGAGTATGACAAGGCTTTGCAGACCTACGAAGAAGTCTTGAAGCAAGCAAAGCTAGCTGAAGAGAAAGGACAGCTATCATATAATCGCGCCGAGATCTACGATAAGTTGAAGATGGCTGAACTTGCCAAGGCAGAAAGGCAAAAAGCCGAGAGTTATTTTGCTGCGCTAGAGAAATAGGCGGCTTGTATTTTATGCCGGTTCTAAAAATTCTAATGCGAGTTTTCTCTCTTCTTTTGCTGCTTACTTTTGTTTCTCATCCAGGAGCTTATGAGCCTGCCAGTCTGTTAGCGAAGCGATTGTCTTTGTCGTTAACAATTTTCATTCAATTGCTTTTGATAAGAGAATTGTTTAGTCTACCGCCGTTTCGATTTCGCCTACTTGTTTCAATCTTGCTAGGGTTGCCAATGGCTCTGATTCTGTTTGTCACCGGCATCCAATTCTTTTCACCGGACTTTGAAGGTAAGCATCAAAGCCACTATAGTGAGCCAATTAAGGTGGATGGAGTCGAATATCAAGTTAGGTACTTTTATGAGATCAGTCATTATAATTATGGAAAGTTTGCATGCCAATTGCAGGAAGTCGAATACTTTCTAGACAGAAATTTCAAGAGAGAAAGATATCTGGTTGAGGTTCGTCCCTGCGCAAGTGCCACCATTACTCTGCTAGATGATGCGCAGGGAAAGAGAATTAGATTTGTTGCCCAACCAGGTCCTAAGCTAAAGCAGGTGGTGCGAGAGTTTGATGTTCGCCGCCGTGGACAATATAGAGGCAGAGAAATTGTGGATGCTGTCACTAACTGACTTCGCACCAAGTGAGAAACTAGTCGTTCTCTTTTCCTCTGAACATCATACTATCGTATAGTGCAATTACTAGAGTTTGGAGGGGGTTGACTTCATTTCTAATTTAATGCGCTAGTCGGTTTTATTTCTTCTTTTTTAGCGAACTCTCTCTAAAGATGCAGTTGTCGAAGGCTTCTTTCTGCAGTCCCTTAAGATAGTTTCGGTCTTTGGCTGCCTGATTTTTTCGACCGGTCTTTTCATAAATTTCAGCTCTAAGTTCTCTTGCTTTTTTCAAGACTGAGTGGGCTGGAAGATTTTGCAGATCGTGTTGCGGCGCCGAGCAACCGCTAATAAACGTATCTAAGTCTTTTTCAGCTTCTTTGAGATTACCCAAATTGAAATTAGCTAAGGCTCGGAAATAGTAAAAAGAAGGCTCTATGTTTTTGCTCTTTAGTACCTGGTCGGCTGTGGCTTTCACATCTTTCCATCGGCCACTTTCTATATATACACCTATGAGAAGGCTGTGATTGAAGCTATCTATCGGATACAGTTGAATTGCCTCTTTCAGAGATGCCTCTGCACCAGCATAGTCCTTGAGGTTGAGTTGCACTTTTGAGAGATTCTTCAGTGTCTCGATTCTCTCCGGGCTCAAACCGCCAGGTAGGCGAGCTAGTGTGTTTTTCAGTATCTTCACAGATTCTTCCGGCTTTCCTGTTTCTTTATAATAATCAGAGAGTTTGAACGCTGCGCCGACACATTCAGGTTCTGCTGCCAGGGCTTTCTTAAGCAGCAATATCTGATCTTCTTCTCTAAACTCAAGCTCGGCAATGTCTGATTGCAAAAAATAAAGTAGTGACCAATTCGGATTTGTTTTGAGTTTGTCTGCGATGTTTTTCTTGGCTTCGTCAAGACGCTTGCTGAAAATCAAGAGCCTTTGCTCGTAATAAAAGGGAACTTCTGGCGGCACATTTTTTTGAAATTGTAGATTTTTCAGTGCCTGAATAATGAGTTTTGGATCTTTATATGGAATAACGAAAAGCAATTTTTTCTGGCTGCCCAAACTAGAGTTGCTGTTTGTTTTGTCTTGGCTTGGGCCTGCAGCAAAAACCAGACAGCAACCAGCGCTAAGCAAAACCGGCTGTAAGATAGCCAACACTGCGAGCAGCCGGTTATCACTCTTTAGGCTAGTATTCAATTTCTTGGTCATTGTTTCGGGGGCATTGTTATTGGTTGTTTCTACTGTTGCTGAAATGCTTTATCTTGGTTATTTACCGCTGCGGAAAAGAGTATTCTCGTAAGTCTCTTTTTGTAGAGCGTCGAGATGAGCCCGCTCTGCGCGTGCGAGTTCTTTTCGTCCGGTTTGTTCATAGATTTTTGCTCTAAGATCAAGCGCCTTTCTTATTTTTGATTCGACAGAGATTGTATGCATTAGCGAAGCATTCGGCTTCTTAAAGGCCGGTCCGAGATAGCGATCTAGATCTTGTTCGGCTTCCTTTAGTTTCTTCAATTTGAAATATGCCTGGGCCCGCCAGTAATAAATTGAAGTGTCTTCATATTTGTCTTTAATCGTCTGGTCACAGACTGCTTTGGCTTGTTGATATTTCTCAGCGAGCAAATAAACCTCGGCTAGTTTACTTGAGGTTAGAGCATCTTTGGTATTAAGGGCGTAAGCCTCTTCTAGTGTCGCTATAGCGCCGCTTAAATCTCTTAGGTCTTTTTGCAAGTTTGCCAATTCTTTCAAAACTTCGCGGCGAGATAGGATACTTTGTGGTGTGCGTGGCAGCGCTTCTAGCGCCTTTTGCAAAATTGCCTCGGCTTCAGTAGGGTGTCCAGTATGGCGCTTCATTTCGGCTAGCTTAAAGACTGCATTCATACAAAGTGGCTGCACGGCAAGTGCTTTTTGCAAGTACTTTGCTTGGTCCTCTTCTCTAAACTCCAGTTCGGCAATATCCGCTTCCACTAAATATGGTAAAGCCCAGCTTGGATGTTTTTTGATTGCGTCTGCTACATTGCGGTGAACTGCTTCCACCTGACTGGTAAAAATGAGTATTCTTTGTGAGTAGTAAAAAACTAGTTCTTCATCTACGGGTCTGCTTTCTCTAACCAAGTCTATTTGCTTTTTCAGGTCTTTGACCTTATTAATGCTTGCCACTAAGATTACTTTGCCTTGAGCTTTGACTTCAGTCGTCGCTTTACTGCTTTTATTTGGGGGCGGACCCGCATTAGCATGATTAGACCAACTTGGTGCCACCATTAGCAGTGCTGCAAGGCTAATCGAAAAAGCTCTATTCACTGTTTGACCTTAAATAGCTGTTTGCTAGTTTGAGCATTTTGTCCACGCTGTCTGTTCTGCCTTGACCGAAGATTGTCTGCCATACTGCCTCGCCTTCTTTGCAGACCTGCTCGCGGGGGCAGTCGGTAATTTCTTTAATTACCGAGGCAATAGTGGCGGGCTCATCAAAATCAGTCAGCAGTCTGTGACTTTTATGTTCGCCATAAGCCTCGAAGCTCATTAATGGCTGACCTTTGCCTTGGTGATACAAAAGCGACAAAGTAGGGCAGCCCAACTCAAGGGCGTCTATCAGAGTTGCCGACTCGTGAGCGACGAAACAGTCGGCTGCTCTTAAATATGGTTTTAATTCTTTGATCAGCCTTAATTCATAGCCAAGCGGCTTTAGGCGATCATAAAAATGATGCAGGGGCATTTGTTTGCGACTAAAGCTGAAATACTTATCTGATCGTGGTGCTGGATGATATTTCAAAAATAGATAGGGTTTATGCACTTTCTCTTCGCTGGCTAGTTTTGCGAAACTTTCAATCATCAGCTCTGTGAGTTCTTCGCAAGTTTTCTTTTCGTAGAGATAAATGTCCAAGGTAAGACCATAGACAATGGCCGTGGCATCATCTGGAATATTGAGAGCCAGTCGCTGTCTATGCCTTTCTGCTTCTATTGCTTCCGGCCTTGGGAAGGCTTCTTCTCTTATCGAGCCGAAAGTTGTGATTTGCTCTTTGCTTATGCCGAGATTGAGAAAGTAGTTTTCTTCCGGCTTACCTTTGGCTAGATAATGGTCGGCTTTCAGAAATAGGTTCTCTAGAGGTTCGCCGCTTAAATGCCCGTGATGGAAATAGAGCACAGGCGGACGCTTACCATCGAGGCAATCATAAAGAGTATGACCGAGACTGGTTTCCATGGCGCCGACAATAATCAAGTCCCAGTAATCTTGATCTAAAAGTTGCTTGAAAGCCATTTGGTACTGGGTGTGTTGCGTGATTTCGTTGAGAAACCATTCTTGATCGGGAAAGTGCTGCCAGAAACTCTGGGGCAGTTTTTCCAATTCGCTTTTGAGCTCATCTTTGAGAATCTGTCTGTATAGATTAAAGTCGCATTCGCGACCTTGCCAGACCCGAGACAAAAGTTCGCCCGGTTCCATGTCGTCAACCTGACAAAGTCCTTCCAGGCTGTCAATCAAAAATTCTTTCGGTTCGGGGTTTGGATAGTAGAGCAGCCCCACCCTCGGCAGTTTATTTTTGTAATTGAGTAGTTCGTAGCTTAGGGGCGAATTGACGAAAGGCAGGTTATTGAAAAACTGTCTGCGCACAGCGCTGTCTAGGGGCTGGCTGATAGTGCTGCAGTGGTTAAGAAAGTCGCGAGCCGGAGCGGCTACGCTCGTTAGAGCTGGGTAGTCTTTCTTGAGAATCTTTAATGACTCTTCCTTATTTTCATCACAAAGGCGATTAAAGTCGGCAAAGAAATTGTGAAAGACCGCGGCTGTTGAGATTCCGGGCTCGGTGGTAAGCTTTGAAGGCGGTAAGAGGTTGTTTATGTCGTGTTCGACTGCGCGTCTTGCCTGTTCAATAGCATCTGCGCCCTGTGGGGTAGGGCTGGAAATAGCAGCTTTGATGCCGCGTTTGATGAAGCCGGGGACTAAGCCTTTTATATTCGTCATGTTTCTAGTTTGCCACAGTTTCTAGGCAAGCGGTAGGATGACCGTCATGATGAACTTCGGTTAATGGAAGCTACCGCTTTAGAACTTATGATCTGAGCGATACGGTCTATATAAGTGATTATGAGCGGCGGTTTAAGCAAAGCCATAGATTTAAGCAAAAAAGCCCTGCAGCGTCTGGCCGGTAGTGCTTCTATATTGACGCTTATCTCTTTGTTCGGCTTTAGCTATTTGGTGGAAAAGACCCAGCCTCTCAATTTGTTGTTTTGTACCGGCTTGACCACAATTAGACAGAACAACATGGTCGGTAAGTTACCCAAGATCATTAGTTCGTCTGAGAATCCTCAGGTTTTGATGCTCGGTACTTCTCTTTCTCTTTATCCGATGGCGCACCTCGATGACGTCATGAAAGAGGGGAAGACTCGTTGGGATTCCACTTATGTGCGTTATCAGATTTGCCCCTACAGTCGAGCTAATTATCTAGAGAAAGAGCTGAGCGAGAAGCTAGACCGCAAGATTAAGGCCGTGAATGCTTCGGTGGTGGCGGCGGTGGTGTCAGACCAGTATTTGATTTTAGAAAAGTATCTAAAAAGCGGTAAGAAACCGGAATTGGTTTTGCTCTTTATGGCGCCGCGCGATCTTTGTGCCAATAACAAATCGCAGATCGGTAAAAGTCCTACTTTCGAAATTTTGTCGGATATGCAGAATTTCGATGATTTGCTGGCCACCAAGCCCGATTTTGCTTCTTTGACCGAGTTTGCCATATCTAAAGTTTGGACCTATGCCGCCGCCCGCAATGACTATAAGAGTATCTTTGCCCAGGCGGCAAGCCGTCTGACTGGGCATCCTGTCGATCTATACACGGCTAAACAGCAGATCAATAAAGGCGAGAAGGGCGAGAAACCAGCCAATATTTTTGAAGTCGATAAATATTGGGAAGCTGAAGCTGTCTATCAACAGCCTCGCAACGAGCTTAAACAACTCAATGATTATAGAGAAATATATACCACCTTTAGTGAAGAGCAGTTTCAGAACCAAAAGACTTTCTTAGAGAAGCTGTTTAAGTTGGCACAAGATAGTGATGTGCCGGTTTGCGTGGTCAATATGCCGCTGACAAGACAAAACTATGACTTGATGCAGAAAGGCAAGTACGACCTCAAGCGCTTTGAAGATACTGTGCAAGAGGTTGCCTCTAGATATCAGGTGCCGATTGTAGAGCCTGGAAAAACTAATGGTTATGATTTGGATGATTTTGAAGATTGCGCCCATTTAAATCTCAAAGGCGGCACCAAGCTCTTTAGCGCGGTTGCTGATGCAATATGCAGCAATCAGCGCATCGCCGCCAGGTTAACCGGTAGTGGTGTCATGGTTGGTGCCGGCTCGGTGCCTGCCACCAGATAAATCTCTAAGGTGTCTTGCTGGCTTCAGCTGGCGCTTATTTCGATTGCCTTCATTTGTCCATCTTCAAATAGAAACAAGCCCGGCGTTATTGGACGGGAATGATCTTTGAACAATAGCTTGGCTTGCTCTTGCAGAGTGAACATGGCTTCGCCGTCATCTGCTTTGCAAAATATAAATAGGTCGCGACCAGGTATAGCAAAGGCGAAGTCTCGCTCTAGGGTAGTACGAATTTGCTGCAGACATTCCGGCAAATGAATTGTATAGGCTTCATGATTGCCGCCCGCTGCCAGCATATAGATTCGTCGGTCTCGACTGAGCACTTCCATGGCATCAGGCAGGCAGCGGCGTAAATTGTCTTTGGCGATTTCCTTTAGTTCAGCCAGCGATTTTCCGCATTCATCTATGTCTTGTCTAGAAACAGATTGGAAGAGATCGGGCAAGTCCAGGACAAAACTCATATAGAGATCTTTAGTCATCTCTTCATAGAAGATTTTGTCTTCCATTTGATTGGTGCAATATTCGATGTAGTTTTTACCTCGGCTTGTTGGAATGATGCGGTCGAGGTTTCCCTT
This sequence comes from Obscuribacter phosphatis (SeqCode), assembly GCA_017303615.1. GTDB lineage: Bacteria > Cyanobacteriota > Vampirovibrionia > Obscuribacterales > Obscuribacteraceae > Obscuribacter > Obscuribacter phosphatis_A. The sequence goes on along the minus strand of JAFLCK010000062.1, from coordinate 878 downwards.
GAGCGAGCACTCTTTCGTCATTTCGCCCATGGCTAATGTTGTTCGCAGTTTTGGCTTGCGCTCGCCTGGACAGTCGGCTACTTCCCTCCAGATGTTTTCGCTGAAGATGCTTCCGTTTTGACCGTCTTTAGTGGTCACCGTGATATAAAATTTGTCGGAGCAAACGTAAGTGTTTTCCGGGTCTCTCTTTTGCAAAGCTTCCGCCATCAGCTCGGTGAATCGCTTTTGCTTTAGTTTGGCGCTTTCTACTTCATCAGACCAGAAGGCGTCTAGTGTTTCATCGTCGCCAGAATTGGTCATTGGCTCAGATTGCATGCCGACAGGCATTTTTAACTTGTGAGCCGTTAACTTGAAGACAACAGTGAATTCGACCGGTGCTTCAGCTTTTTTGCCTGTTAGCCAGCCCACTATGGTCTTTATAAAACTCATCACTGACTAACCTCTCACAGATAGTAAAAGAAAGAACAAGCCCCGGGAGGCTTGTTCTTTGCATTTTAACCAGTTTGTTTACTTGGCGGCAACAGGGCTGCCGACGGCTTCCAACACGCCTGGGTGTACGATCTGACCTTCGTGGATGTTTACGCCCAAGTTGAGAGCCGGATCGTCGAGAACGGCTTGATAGCCGAAGCGAGCCAGTTTCATAGCGTAAGGCATGGTGGCGTTGGTGAGAGCGCGGGTAGAAGTCCACGGTACGGCACCGGGGATGTTGGCGACGCCGTAGTGTACAACACCGTCTACTTCGTAAACCGGTTGTGAGTGAGTGGTGGCTTTGATGGTCTCGATGCAACCACCTTGGTCGATGGCTACGTCAACGATGACGGCACCTTTCTTCATTTTGCTGACCATGTCTCTGGTGATTAGTTTGGGTGCTTGCTTAC
>JAFLCK010000061.1:0-9796 GCA_017303615.1 Obscuribacter phosphatis (SeqCode) | reverse complement strand
TGTGAGTTAATTGAGCAGTCAGCTTCTGGTAATGCTATTTTTGTTGCGGGTTTACTGAGTTGTGATTTCTATCGATTTGAAGTTTGGTTCAGATACCGATCGTTCAAGTTTGTCGAGTTTCTTTCTGTAGGTAAGGTCATCTTTGCAACGGCTCAGATTCTGGGGTAAGGTCAGCTGAGGTTGAGAAGGATTTGATTAGAGATCGCACCGGCTCTGGCCGAAAAGCTGCGAAAGAATGAGGCGTAAAGTTTGGCCGTCCATCTAAGATGACCGAAGCTCAAATGAAGGTAGCTAAGCGCCTTCTGCGCGAAGGTCAGTCAATCCGTTAAGTGGTTGCCACTTTTAATATTCAGTACACCACCCTATATAGACTCCTGCGCTCCTGATACCAATAGCGGTTGCCAGCGTGACAAATAATTCTGCAAAAAGTGCCACAAATAATTCTGAAACTCACACGGCTGCGATTCCGATCCTTCACACGGTTGTCCTTGGATTTGCGATCCTTAGCGCTTAGTTCCGATAATGCCCATTATGTCTTAGTGAAAGAGCCCCCACCGGGGCTCTTTTCCGTAGTTGCTACTTTCGCACACCAATAAAGCGCCAGCTTATGTCCTTGCCCTCAATGTGCGGCAAACCGATTTCCTCTCGATTTCCAGCTTGATCAACAACAAACCAATTCCATAACTTCTCTTCGGGAAATGGTGGCTCCTGCTCTAGATTTTCTTCGACCAAGAAGAAATCAAAAATCGGCTTAAACTCATCGGCTTCTTTAGTAAGTTGTATGTCACCAAGCATTTCGAGCCCATCTAGACTCGAATTGGTAATGGTGCCTATCAAGGTATTCTTGTGAAACAACTTAAACGTGCTACTGCTCATACTTCAAAAACCGCCCTGGAATCGTTCCTTTCACCAATATCTCCTTATCCGCTCTGACAAAAAGCAGCGCCAGCTTCTTTGGAAACTGCTTCAGATTTGAATTCTGAATTGCCTGTACGACTTGTTCGTGTTCGACGATAGCAACGCCTCTAAGCTCCCCACTTTTTATAGCTTCACGAAGTCGAGGTAGGTCAAGTTCAAGCTTTTGATTGCCATACTTAGTGAGGACACCATCAACAGTTCCAAAACTTGTGTAGGGGCTGAACTGCTTGACCTTGCTGTGCTTATTACCTAGCACATGCTCAAATATTTCAACGGGACGCCCGTTATACAAGCCTGAGCAGTCAGCTGGTTCCAAATCGCCGCTCTCGTTAATAAATGATTTGCGCTGTCCCTTGGTGTTGAAACGCGAACGTAAGTCATGATCGCCTCTAAATACGTTGCCTTCGCCTTCGGAAGACATGGCAAACCAATTCTCTCCTTTCTTCGGTATGGGCATCTCAAAGCCGTTCGTTGTTAGTCCTTTGGGCTGAAACACATCATCCAGAAACGCCCCTAATGCCCGCCTGGCTTTCTCTCTGCCAGGCGCGGTTAGTTCTCCTGCGTACTTGGCCAATTCCTCCAGGGCGTCGATTAGCTTGCCCGATCTTGCCAGCTTGTCAGCCGCGCCTATTACCGACCCTACGCCCATTTCCGCTATCAGCTCGCTGCCTTTCTCCGTGCGCTTCTCCAGCGGCAGGGCTTCCCAGCGTTCATTAGCCAAGGTCATTACTGTCTGCAAGTCTCTCAGCGGTCGGCTGTAATCTCCGCTCTTCGCCACTTCCTGGCTGTACCCGGCTAGCACCTCTGAGATCTTTAGACCGCTCATAAGGGCGGTCGATAGACTCTCGGCCAGCTTTTGTGCTGCTTCCGGCAGTTTCTCCGGTCTATCGGCAGCCTCTATCATGAATGTTCCGGCCGCTATTGCGCTGTCATAGAGCCCTTTGCCGACGTTGTAAAAGCCTTTCGGTATTGACTCCGCCACTGCCTGGATCTGGTCCTCATAGGCTTCTTTGCCGACTTCGCCAGCCTTCTCAAACGCCTTGATTATGTCTCTTTGCTGCTTCGGGTCGAGCTTTGTAAAAGCCTCCCACTCGTTTTCTTGATGCTGCACTTTGGCCTGCAGCACTAGCTGGTCGGGCTTCACTGCTTGATGTACGCCACCCTCATCGAGCCCCGCCGCCTTTGTCTTCTCGTTCACCTGCGTCAGCTGCTCGGCTCTGGCTTTCGCTTGCGGCGACAGCTCCGCCATTTGCTCCCGCACAAGCTGACTGTAGCGGTCTTTTTCCGGTCCTTCCGGTAGCTGCTTTGCCCATGTATGGAGATTTTGCACCGGCTCCGCTGCCGGGTTTCGCTTCACCTCATTGGCTAGTAGTGTGCCGGTGTCCATCTGGTCTAGGGCTTCTTGAGGCTTTTCTGCCTGCCCCCTAGGCCTGTAAACTGCTTCGGCGTCTTTCAAGACCTTTGCTATCTGTTCGTCTTTGTATGGAGCCGTTAACTGCTCGGCTTTGTCCATGTCCTCTACGAACTTCTTTGCCCAGATGTCTGGCTGCTTTGCTCGCTCTCTCAAGTACTCCGGTGTTATTTCCGGTTGCGGCTTTGCTTCCTTCTGGCGCTCTGCTAGTACTTTCTGCTTGCCGCCGTCGTCCAGGGCGATTATCTGTATGCTCTCTAACTGGTCGCCCCCGGCGCTCCCGTTGTGCTTGTTCGGGTTTGTGTCTTGCGCCGCCTTCACGTCGGCGCCCGCGGCGGACCTTGCCGCCTGGGCGTCTGCCGTTCGCATCGCCGAATCTTCCGTGAATTCTGCGCGTCCTGCTAGCCTCAGGTTGCCCTTTTCTTCGCTCTCTTTGTTGGACACCAGGGCGGTCCTCTCCAAAAGTACCTATTTTATTCCCGTTAGCGTCGCGCTGGAAACCACCTAAGCGCCTAGCCCATTCTTCACTGCTGCCATGAATTGGTCTATTTCTTGGTTTGCCTGGTTCCTGTTGAAGCTCGATACTAAATCCCACTGGAATACAAGCATGGTCTTGTTCTCAGTCCCTGGATAGAATGAGGCGTTCAGGGTTATTTGCCGGGTCGCTTCTCCTACCTGGTCGCAAATGTATTCCTTCCAGCACATAATGGCTAGAATCTTGCCCGCTTCCGGGTCCACGCTTCTAATTTGCCACCATGTATCCCCCATTTGGCTCTCGGCCCCCATTAGAGAAAAAGATCTTGTTTCGGCATTTGTATTCGGAACATCTAGGAATTCCTGGCGACTAATTACAAGCGGAAGTTCAGAACGCATTTACAGTTATCTGCTTACCAATTATGACTGTGATATCTCAGACTTAAGACCGCGATAAAGTCATTGAGCCTATCCAAGCGGAGCTTTGCGCGGAAGTGCCTTGGTCTTGCACTTTGATTGCCTTAGTAATTGTGGTTTTTTTTTGGTGACCCAACAAATGGGGCAGCGTCAGCATCTACCCTCTTGGTGATGCGCTTATCTTGCAAAATCGGCAAATTTCAGTCTAGCGTCCGAACGGAGACGACTAGTAGGTAAATTCCTGCAAGGTAACAGATTTGCACTTACCATTTTCAAAGGTAACTTCTACAAAACCGGCAGGACCAATACTGTAACTATTCTCTAACTCTACTTCATCCCCGAGTATGTTTTCTACATGCGAAACACTTTTCCCCAAAAGCTCTTCTCTAGTTTTCTTGAGTTTGCGCTGTCTATATTTGTCATATTGAGGGTAAGTCATTCTAATTGCACTGATGCAACAACCACTTTTCATGCCCAACGCAACAGGAAGTCCATCGTAGCCAAAGTCATAGATCCAAAATTCATCAACTTCAGAAGTATCATCGAAAACGATTGCAGCCGATTCGATGGCACCAGGTGCTCCAAATTCGTTCAAGAGCGCGTTTCGGGTAAAACCACGAACCAATTTACAAAACTGCTTTGAAAGGATATCTTCCAAAGCAGTGGAAACTTCTGGGGCATGAAACTGCATGTCAGGAAGGTATTTGACATTTACTAACTTCGTAATAGCATCAACAGTCGAGTAGTCTCTAATTTTTGAAGCTGGATGTTTTCTTTTCCCTAGAAATCTTGCTCCCACATAATCCACCGGCGGTTCTAATTTAGGTGCGATTTGGCAACCTGACAAGACTGTGCTCGTCGACAAAAATGCCAAGATAAAAACATAACTGATAACTCGCAAAGAACACCCCTTTTATTACCAAGAATAGTCTTCGTACCTGATCTCTAGATTATGTGACTTTGCGAGTTAAATGGCGAGATTTTGAGAATTATTTGGCAGGGCGTGAGCGCTGAAACGCCCACCGGTGCCAAATAATTCTCAATTTTTTGCCAAACAGCTCGCAAAAAAGTCTGCCAAACAAAGAGCAGATTCACAGAGACGAGATGGGATGACTGCCAGTCCAAATATCGTCAGTTTCGTGTGAACAGACCTGGTCCCGGAAATGATTTGTTAGATTAGTGCCTTCGTTGGTGCGCGCAAACCTACGCTGATTGTACTCGGAGCACAGCTCCAAATAACCCGTTCGCGGGTAGTAACTGGCAGGACTACTTCCGCAATCGTCCGAACAAAGGTTCGCCCCATCGACCAGCACCAAGCGGAGGGCGCGCTGCTGCCGGTGGAGGTGGCTGGTTATCCTGCTCCACGCCGCCAACTAGAAAGTCGGATCGTGCCCAATCAGAAATGTGAGTATAGAATGTTCACTGGTGCCTTGTGACAGGGGAGCAATTGTGAGAAAAGAAACAACATCTACCCTATTTGGCGAAGACTATGAAAATCTTGAGCAGGGACGAGTCTTACCAGCAGTTGAAGCCGAGGAGCTTGAGCGGACAGTTAAAGCAGATCCTTGGAATTTTGCGGCACGGCTAAAATTGATTGGCTTTTATCGGAAGCTACCATCTCGCGCAACGGCACGGGCATTGCATCTGCTGTGGATGATAGAGCATTATCCAGAAAGATACGCTTGGCGCCAAAGAGCGTTAATGGCTATCGACAAAGAGCAGTACCCGGCTGAATTTGCATCCGCTCGAGAAAGCTGGCTCAGGCAGGTCAGCATCAATCCATCGAATCCAGATGTTCTGGGCAACGCTGGCTTATTTCTTATCAACGGCGAGTTTGATTTTGGAAAGAAGTTGCTTTCAGCGGCATGCGATTTAGATGAAGGCGACGACTTTTGGCCTGGGGAACTCAGCATCTTTTGCTTTGTACAGGCTCAATCAGAACAACAGAATATGAGGTCTCAGGAGTTTGAGGATTCACTAAAATTTGGTGAACAATTTCTAGCTAGATATGGTTCTGAGGGCGGGCGGCGGACTTGTGCGATTCGGGAAAGAGCTTTGATTCGATGCGCTCAGTCAGCCCTCTTTCTCGATAAGATAGAACTAGCCGAGCATTATGCTAACGAAGCAATCCAACTGATTCAGAGCTGGAATATTAAGCCCAAAAGGGGCTTGTCCGTCCTTGGGCTGACAGCACTTCGAAGAGGCGAGTTGGAAGTGGCTCAACGAGTCCTTTTAAATTCGAACAATCAATATACTCCAGACCTGCTCGATCTAAAGCTTGCAAATGAGCTGATCAATCACGGTGAAGTAAGCACAGTATTATCCTATCTCAAGTGCTGCCAGGACTTGGGATTGTGGCAGGACCGAAACTTGAATCGATGGATCGCTGCTTTGAGTCAGAATGAGCTGCATGTCCTATCTTGAGCTTATAAGACTTTGCCTTACTATGATCGCAACCAAAATCTGGCACGTGATGGCTCGCATGCAATCGCGCGGTGGAAGGATTATGCGTTGTGGTGTCGTGCGCTTGCAATACGGTACGCAATTTTAGTTGACGTTATTCAGCCTCTGGATTTAATCATCGAGTTGATGACCGGGCTATGCGCGACTTCAAATGGCGGCACTATCCAAGAGTTTCGGGCCTAGGCTATTTTTGCGACATAGTCCTTTCCGCACACAATTCGTCCGCTATACGTGGTACAAGTTTTGGGGGCAAGGTCAGCAGCTGTCTCTTAAAGGTGACCCAACAAATGGGGCAGCGTCAGTGGCATCGTAAAAAAACGCTACTCTTCTACATTGGGAGTCCGCTCAGTCGCGTGCAGATGTTTTGTGACGACTTGTTCCAGTCGTTGGATTGCTTCGATCGCCTGCTGCAGGGTCGCGACAGTATCGGCCAGGAATTGCTGAGGAAATGGAATTGCATTTGCAAATCCATCGTGAAAATCGGGTTTAATCTGCGCTTCGAGGTCCGTAACGATCTTCTCGTACCTATTGATTGAAGACTCTGCTTCATCGGTGTTGAACTTAGCCATTATCTCAATTGCCCGGAGGGTAGCTTCTGCTGCTTGGTGCCGTGCAATAAGTAGCTGTTTTTTAGTCTCCGCACGCTGAACCAAATTTTCGAGCTCGGTTAATTTATCTCGTAACGTCATAGTAGCTTCTTCCTGCTGCTTGAGCAGTCCTTCAAGCTCGACACTAGCTTGGACGTATTGAACGCGTCGCTTATTTGCCGCTTCCGCCAATTCGGGGTTCTTTTGCTTATCTGCCAATTCTGCTCTTACTTGCCATGTATCAGCTAGTTCTTTGTTTTTCGTCATTTGTCGCTTCAGCTGCATCTCAGTTGCAATTGCCTGTGCGGTTGCTTGCCTTAACGCAATTAGCTTGGACTGGAGTTCGCTGTATGTTCGCTCAATATCAGTTTGATGCGTTTGCACTTCATTGCTAGTTGCATTGCTTACTAAGTTTCCTTCGGCTGCGTGCGCCTGAAATATAGATTGCAAGCGTTCACCAACTGCCATCCAGGCAGGTAAGTGTCCTTGCTGAAGCTCAGCTTCTAAGGCATCGATTAATTGCATAGCTTTACTGGCGAGCAAGTTAGGTGCGGCCTGTTTGGGCTGTTCTTCTGTTTCTCGGTTGGGTGTTGTTTGGCTGACCGTGTTGTTAGCGGTGCTGCTTGCTGGCTGCTCCGCTTTCGCTTTCCGACGATTCTTTGGTTTCTTGGACATCCGTGCGCTGTTATACGTGGGTTCCTTACGACAGTAACTATTATATTCGAATATTGATGATGGGCTGTGATGTTAATGGCAAACTAAAGGCACACCAGTTTGGCAGAAATGGCGGCTCTGTTGCAAATAATACCCGGAAAAATAGAGATGAGTTTCGAGACGTGTTCCTCTTAGCCGCTTTTCTGGTTACGCAGCCTCAAGTTCAGCCATCAGTGTTTTCCAAAACTCGCGGTAGGCATTTTGGCTATCTAACCCGAACTGTTTTTCGACTACATACACTTCGCCCTTGACGCCTGGAAACAGCTACAAGTGACGCATTTGCCCTTTCCGAAACATGCGCATATCTTCGAAGCCCTTAATGGTGATACGCGGTCTTCATTGACTTGAAGCCTCTGACTGGCTTAATGAGCCGCTTTAGCTTGCCATACTCTGCTGCCAGTCTATTGTTCAAATATTTCACTTGCCGATGTTCTATACTGCTTCGCATTTGCCAGATTTCTTCATTGACTCAAGAGCGTCACCATAGGCAGCATTCTTGCCAGTGTTTATTGTTTTTGGAAGATCCCAGGACTTTTGTTTTTTCATGGCTTTGCCAAGGAATCGCCGTGCTTGTTCCATGCTCCTTGTGTGGGACAGATAGAAGTCAATCGTTTTGCCGTTCTTCTGAGCAGATTTCTGGCAAACGGCAATCCAAATTTGAGTAGGTTTCGATTGGTGCCGATAATGGAGGAGCCTTCATTCTCTATTTTCGTCTCTTAACTAACATAGACACAAAGGGGGAGCTTTTAATACAAATCACATTCGAAGCGCAGATATGCAATGATATTAGAGTTCGTCCATAATCATTTTCAAATATGCATAACACGTACATTGACACGGTTGAAAAGATTATTTCTGATATGTCTAGGGCTTTTAAAAGCCCTTCAGAGTCTGATCTACACTTGGAAGATTTTCGCCAGATTTGGCTGTTCAATGAGGATGTAGTAAACCATATAGTACAAATAAGCAAAAATCGAAATTGTCAATTACTCCTTTCAGGACAGCTCAAGGCCCTACCCAGTCCGTCGCGTAGGATAAGACGCATACTATCTGGACCACTCCAGAGTGCACAGAGCTGGGAGCTGAATGTTTCAAGCCAAATTTTCTGCCCATCGGCATTTTATTGTCGATTTGCCACTATTGGCAAAGGGAGACGCAATGATACCTTGTACACTGGCCTGTTCAAAATCGATGGTAGTTTATATGAACTTTGGCACAAGGAAGAAAGTGGTCACATATCCGGGAAGCTGCATGTTGATATAGAGCGGTATCAAGAGCTTTGGGGACACGTATGAACGCCAGTAAGTTTAATTTTGTAGTTCTGAGGACAAGAAACTGGGGTGGGGTCACCTGGTGCAACGAAGTGATCACCGAAGGGCATCGTTTTTATGTGTACCCGCTTAACACGTGCTTGGAGGAGTAAGTGAGCCAGAATGAGCAGTGATATTTCAGATATTGCAGATGACTTCAGGCTTGGGCGAGTGGTGCACGAATCTGGTCGCCTAACTAATGCGGAAATAAGTGAATACGAAGAGATCTTGGTAAAGGAACAATCCAACCTGTTGGCAAGAGCGCGGCTACTTGGGCATTTCAATAGACTGGACTGCTCTAACAAATCTACTAACGTTGAAGTCTCGAAGTCTCGCTTTAACCACATAAGTTGGTTTGTGCATCATATCCCTGACAGCAGATTTTGTGGAGAATCTCATTGTTATTTGGATTCCGGCGACCCAAATTATTCTGCGGTGAAAGAAATTTGGTTAGAGGAGTGCCAACGCTCTAATTCTCTTATGCGTCACGTAAACGCTTTTATGTTTTCCGCGAATGGAAAAGATTCAAACTTGAACGGCATTCTTGGCGAACTCTCAGGTCGCTATCACAGCAATGTTTGGATATCTGCCCTTCAATCGTACATGGAACCCTCGAAGAGTTGGTCGTCTGAAATGGTTGAAAATCAGCTCAAGATCCCCTCCGCGAGCCCTGAAGAAATCGAAAGTGTTACGAACCTTTTTAACAATCTTGAATTAAATAAGCTAGCCGGGATCGCATCTTCCTCGACAACCAAATCTGAATTTTACAGCTCGATTAACCGACTAGAAGACAATCCTGTCGATCCCGAGCCAACAGCCATAGCACTCGGCTATACGTTTTCATCTTACTTATCGAGTTCGGTTATTGGATTTAACCCTGAACTCACGGCGATTAGATTTGGACTCATGTGCTGGCTAATTCGGAATGCACCAGGCTCTCAATTGGCAAGTCATGCATTTGCAATGGATCCACTCGACGAACTTGATTATTTGAATGATGCCCTAAGTATTCTATGGGAAAGACAGATTGCTAGCGACCAAAGCGACAAACGAGTCCTGAAGAATGTAGCCATCTTTGCCGCGAAGCTTGGGGTAAGCCCAGTTGCTCAAAAAATCGTAAATCAACTGAGCAGAACAAAATACGGGAAGCAATTATTAGCCGAGGTTGTGAGCCAGTATTAGCTGTATTTCTGGCTCTGTTGCAAAAACATGCGACTGGGAACATAGAGTTAATATTTCGGTTTTAGGTGCAACGACATGAACGACTTGAAATGGCGCCACTTCCAGGGAGAGATTATCATCCAGTGTGTTCGCTGGTATTGCAGGTAGGGCATCAGCTACCGCGATCTGGAAGAAATGATGACAGAGCGAGGTGTGATCGACGACAATTGAAATTGCGGGTAAGTGACAACTAGAATTGCGCCTTCAAACCTCAATTGGTTGGACTTCTTGCTAGCGACAATTAGAAGAGTTGGCGACGACAATTAGACACCCCAGCGACA
>JAFLCK010000060.1:0-9890 GCA_017303615.1 Obscuribacter phosphatis (SeqCode) | reverse complement strand
ATGCTGCGACATTACCGGACTCCCAGAAGTTCGCAGCTAATGCAACACTGAGCAGCGGAGCCAACACCATTCCTGCTAGTGTCACTGATGGTACCAACACGACCAAGAATAGTTCTTATAGAGTAAGCGCCAAGGGATCTGCATCGAGTAGCCCAACATTTGATGCAAACGGCAACATGACCACCGATGGCACTAACACTTATGAGTGGGATGCTGAGAACCGACTGGTGAAGATCACTTATCCTGGATCTAGCAATAATAGCCAGATAACCTATGATGGAAGCGGTCTCCGCTCCAAAATAGTAGAAGTGTCAAACGGCACCACAACGAGCACGAGGCAGTTCGTATGGACAGAGAATGAGATCAAGGAACTCCGCGATGGAACTGGCGCGGTTTTGAGCAAGTACTTCGGTTACGGTCAGACGTCCAGCGGAAATAACTACTTTTGCACACGTGATCAGCTGACTTCAGTTTGCGAGCTACTTGCAAGTGGCGGCAGCGTGCAATCGCAGTATTCTTACTCGCCATATGGTCGAGTGGCGAATTTACAGGCTGGTGTCTCTTCGGACTTCCAGTACGCTGGCTACTATGCGCACGCGCCAAGTGGTTTGAATCTGGCGGTAAGAAGAGCATATGCAGCCACTAGTGGAAGGTGGATAAGTCGAGATCCTGAAGAGGAATCGGAAGGAATTAATCTTTACAGATATGTGAACAATAGCCCAGTTAATTATAGAGATCCAAGCGGACGGTTTGCTGTCCTTTTGGGTTTGGCGCCCTATGCTCCTTACCTGGCAGCAGCAGCATATGCTGCTGCTGCTTTGTTGGCGCATGAAGTTGGAGGGCAGCTTGGCACTGCGGTTGGTCGTTCGATAAAGGACAATTTCTCTGCTTCGGAGAATTTACTAGAGGATGAGTACAATAGGAAAATGAATGAAGCAAAAGCTAAGGCTGTTGCCGAAGGTTTGGAATTTGATCCTTGCAAGTGGATCGATTGCTTGATCAATAGTACGCAGGACGGAAAAACTAAAAATAAGTACAGATCTTGGGGCAAGGCGCTGGGCTGTATTAATAAGCAAAAGCGAGAAAGTCACTATTAGGAGGAATTTGATGACTTGGTACTGCGCTAAATCTATTGAAATTTACAAGTATGCTGATGACGACAGAAAATTCCCGGTAATCTTCGATGAGAACCTGTACTTAGTCGAGGCTGGTTCTTTTAGTGAAGCTAAGTTCAGGTCCATTAGCTTTGCAGAAGAGAAAGCGGCTGTTTGGAATTCACCTCTGTATGTTGGAGAAGTAAAAGGTCGTGTGCTAGCAGCAGGTCTTAGGCGTATAGAGAAGCTTAAGGTAAATGTTATGAAGACTGGCACGGTTGTGTCTCGCTCTTTATACGAGCTGATCAATCCAGACGAAGCTTCTCTGTTGGTTGAACAATCAACAGCGATTCAAGTGCTCTATCTTAATCAAGACAAACGCCTTAGGGTTATGAGAAAGAAGATCTTGAATGTTCAAGAAAACATCTCAAAAGCGAAGCAATCTGAAGAACTGTGTTGGCAGAGCGCTCATATAATTTACTCTTTAACGTCGAAGAATTCGAGACCGCTAATACTGGAAGAAGTTGTTATTTTTGAGTTTCTCTCGCCGGATTGGAGCGAAGCCGAGATGTTTGGAGCAGCTTGCGGGTCGTTCAGTACAGCTGCGTTTGAGGGAATTAGATACCAAGTCCATTTTGTGGGAATTAGGCAGGTAAATCTAATTCCAGATGCAGAGGTTGGAATTGGACCGCAAGGTTTCAGTGAGATAACGTATTCTAGATTTGCAATAGGTAACCATCAACAGTTAGAGAAGCTGCTAGGAAACCAGGATTGTATTGTAGAATCTCTGCCAGCCTCGCTTTGCAATTTACAAGTACCAGATTCCATATAGGGATTGTACGCCGGTGTGACTTATCACGATACGGAATTACACAGTTCTTGGAACCGACACCCTCACTTCAATAGCCGCCGGTCTCACAGCCGCGGTGAATGGCGACAGCGCCCTTGCGGCAGTGGGCGTGACGGCCACATCGGCCGGCGCCGTGATTACCTTGCGGTCTACTTCCGTCAATGTCACAACTTACGGGCAGAGCACCAGTGGGGGGTCTACAGCAACCATTGGCCTTGGGGCAAATACCTACAGCTTCCTGACCAAGATTGACGGGCCCATGCCCGGCAATTGAGATGTCATGACCATGGTGTGACTTTGCTAATTGTTTGGCAGACTTTTTTGCGAATTAAATAGCAAAAATTGGCGAGTTATTTGGCAAAGTGTTAATCCGTGGGCATTTGAGCTTCAAGTTTGTGCCAAATAATTCGCCATAACTGCTGAGTAGGCATGGGGACGTCGCCGCCCCCAGCCCCTCCAAGTCGGGTAAGCCGGGGATGTCGCCACCCCCAGGCTCCCCTAAGAACCACTCGTGCGAGTTTCCCCGCAAGCGGCTCAAGCCCTCATTCATTTCAGAGCTTCGTCGCTATTTGGAGCATAGCGTGACCCGCGCTTGCGGCGTTTCAGCCAGTATTCTCGCTGGCTCGGGTCGTCGGGGCTGGAGCGGTCCGCAACCTTCACGTGTCGCTCGATTTTCACGCGCGTCACTTGGAAGATGTGCATTACCTTCGGTCCTTCTTTTACGGGGACCATGGCGTGAAACGTCCAGCTATCTCCATTGATGTTTGCGAAGTATTTACTACGCACCCACGCTTGGTTTTTATTAGGATGTCGATGCAAGCACCATTTCCAGAGCATTCGCCAGATTTGGTGGCGCACGTATCCGAATACCCGAGAGCTAGCCCCTGTTTTGTAGTAGTTGCACCAACCGCGGAGAATGGCGTTGAAATGGCGGAGGACATTTTCCGGTAGTTCGGTTTTATTGTCTTTCAGCCAGTTTCTCAGCTTGCGTAGCAGGTTTAGCACCTTACCTTTTTGAGGTATGGTGAGGCATGTGTCTCGATACGTCCGGATGTTGAACCCCAAAAAGTTGAAGCCGTCGCTGGCTTTTACGATTTGAGTTTTATCCGGGTGTAACGCAAGACCTCGCTCTGCAAGCCATCCTTCGATAGTTGGCATCACTAAATCGAGTTGTTCCTTAGACTTTGCGGTTACAGCGAAGTCGTCGGCGTATCGGATAAATCCGAATTTATTGCCGAGAAGGCGCTGCATGCCGTCGAGAGCTATGTTAGCCAGCAAAGGGCTGATAACAGCGCCCTGTCCGGTTCCGCTTTCAGTCCGGTGAAACTGCTCATTTTCTACGTAACCTGCCGCAAGCCATCTTCGTATGAGTTGTCGTCCGGGCAGTGGTCCGACGGCTTCGAGGATGTACTTTTGCGAAATATTGTCAAAGGCACCTTTGATGTCCGCATCCAAAATCCACTGGTCTCGGGTGTGTTTATTCAACCGAATCCAGCATTGTTGGATTGCGTCATGGCAGCTTCGTCCGGGTCTAAATCCGTAGCTGTGTGCTTCGAATCTCGCTTCCCAGCTAGGCTCTAGTGCGTTTTTGACAATTGCTTGTGCTATTCTGTTTCCCAGTGTGGGTATCGACAGCGGGCGAAGCTGTCCTGGTTTACCGGCTTTCGGAATGTAGATTCGTCTGGAAGGTTTAGCCTTCCAGAATTCTCGCTCTTCCATTTGCCGTATTACTGTCGCGCGCGCCTTGTTGGTAAGAGCAACCTTCCCGTCAATGCCGGGGGTGCTCTTACCCTTGTTGGTTTGCGTGACACGCCGCACAGATAGCAACAGGTTTGAGCGACTGCGGAGCATGAGTTTCATCAGGCTTCTTACCTGATTCCACTTCTGCTCGCGCGTTGCACGGAAGATTCTCTGTCTCAGGTTAGTAACGCGGCGTTCGACTGCTTCCCAATCAATTGAGTCCCAATCTAGCTTTTGTCCTTCTGCTCCGATACCGTAGTTGGTGCCATCTTTCACAGGAGTTCCTTTCCTTTACTCGTTTCTTCCGTTGAGGACCTTCCGGAATTCAGCAACCTTTCGGTTTGAGCATTGGCTCTATCTGCGCCATTACAGCGCGGCTTTCGCTTTCTCCGGAATCCTTTACCACCTGAGCGGTTAGCTGTCGCTTGCGCTTCAGTTACTCGTCACCGAGAGCTCATGTGGCTTACCATGTTTTACAAACATGACTTAGCGCCCGACTTAGGTCCCATCTTGACTCCGGAGGGATTGTAGTCACCATGCCGTCGACCAGTTCACGCCGGCGGCCAACCCTCTTACCTTTTGGTATGGTGTGTCAGCCTCTTTCACCATTTTCACGATAACGGAGCTTGCGATGATTCGTTTTGTCTTTCGACACCTGACCATATCGGACTTCCTCTCGCGCCTTTGCTCGATTGAGGCTCTGGGCATCGGCGCTTTCGTGCCCTGCTTACGACGATCAGGTTGCCCTTTTCATCGCGGGCGCAGTCTATGACTGCTTTACGTGAGGATCGGGAATGGTGAGTCCCGTGGATTAAATCCATTCATGTTTGCAACCTCATGTCGCACGAACCGGACGTGATACTTTCGCATCATCCGGCTCGCGCATCCGACCCAGCGCGGCGCTGGGCTTTTGTCTTTACTTTCGGTCGTTTCATACGTGTCTCGCGGCGTTTCGTCCAATATTCTTGGAGTGTCGGGTCGTCGGGACTAGCTCCGCTCCTTACTTTGATGTGTCGCTCGATTTGTACGGCGCCCAGATCAAAGAGAAAGAGTTTGTCGTTACCAGCTTGAGCATGGAAAGTCCAGCTCACATTGTTGTGCAAGCAAAAATATTTCCGGCTCACCCATTTCTTCCCTTTCTCTGGATGGCGACGCAGGCACCACTTCCAGAGCATTTTCCAAATTTGGCTCGATACGTATGCGAGAACTTGTTTGGAAACAACGTGTCTGTAGTTGTTAGACCACCCTCGCAGAATTGGATTCAAGTGCCTGATGACACTTTCTGCGGCGACTTGCTTGTGCTTGTTCAACCACAAACGCTGTTCGGAGAGGAAGGCTAGCACCTTTTCTTTCTGCGGTTTGATGAGGCACTTGCCTCGATATCGCCTAATTGAGAATCCTAAGAAATTGAACCCATCGTCGATGTGAGCAATTCGAGTTTTCTCTGGGTGCAATGCTAATCCTCTTTGCTGCAACCATTCCGAAATGGTGATCTGGGCTTCTTCAATCTTCTCACGCGAACTTGCACAGACTACTAGGTCGTCAGCATAACGGATATAACCGTAGACTGGTCCTAGCTTCTGCTGCAAGCCATTTAGTGCGACATTCAACAGCAAGGGAGAAATAATTCCCCCTTGAGGAGTGCCGCTCTCCGTTTCGTGAAAACATTCTGCCTCTACATAACCTTCTTTCAGCCACTGCTTGATTAGCTCTCGGCCGGGCAAATGGCCGATGCTACGAAGTATGTGGTCGTGAGAAATGTTGTCGAACGCACCCTTAATGTCGGCGTCCAATATCCATGGACGCAAACCGTGACCACGCAGATACAACCAACAATGCTCAATGGCATCGTGAATACTTCTGCCTGGTCTAAAGCCATAACTGTTAGGCTCAAAGATAGCTTCCCAGTATGGCTCGTGCGCGTTCTTTACCATCGCCTGAGAGACTCGATTTCGAAGTGTCGGTATTCCGAGTGGGCGTTCTTGACCAGGCTTGCCTGGTTTCGGAATATGCACTCGTCTGGCAGGTCTTGCCTTCCAGAGCGTATGTTTCGCCATGCGCTTCACCAGAGCCATCCTCGACTTCGGCGTCAGTGCCACTTCACCATCTACACCGGCAGTCTTTTTGCCTTTGTTCTTTTGAGTGACCCTTCTCACGGATGCGAGCAGATTTAAGTAACTGCGCAGCATTAGTTTCATGAGGCTGCGCACCACATTCCACTTTTGCTCGCGCGTTGCACGAAATATACGCTGCCTTAGTTTTCTGATAGACTTGTCGATCAGTTGCCATGGTAGTAGCTCCCAGTCTAAAGTCTTACCTTCTGCTCCGATACCATTAATGGTTCCATCTTTCACAGTCGTTTGAATCCTTTGCTTTGCAATTTCGCGGGATACTCTCTGGAAGTCTGCCGTCTTTCAACGTGGACTTGCGTCCTATCTGCGCCATTACAGCTCAGCATTTGCTTTTTCCAGAATCCGTTACCTCCTGGGCGATTAGCCATTGCTTGCGCGCCGGTTACTCGCTGAACAAGCGAGAGCCCATGAGGCTTACCACGTTCCAACTAAATGATTGTCGACCGGTTTAGGTCCCATCTATGCTCCGGCGGGGGTGTAGCCTCCACACTGCTTGAATGGCAACTCAAGCAGCCAACCCGCTTCCCTTTTGGGTCTGGTGTATCAGCCACTTTCACCAGTCGAATTATCACGGAACTAACGATGGTTCGTTTTCGCTCAATGCGTTCTAACCATGCCGGTCTCCCTTTGATTCTTGACTCTCTTTGTGGCTTAGAGTTTCGAACCTTTCGTGCCCTTCTATTAACCGTCTTCATTACTTACCAACGGCGCGGGCGAAGTCAGGGACTTCTTTACGCAGGGATAGAGCGAGGAGGAGCTCTAAGTCTTAGACTAGTCATTTAATTGACCTCGTGTCGATGATGCCAAATAATTCGCCAATTTTTGCCAAATAATTCGCAAAGTAACAACTATCAACACCTCATAATTGTAAGTCTAAGCGTGTAGCTGTACGGGATTGAGATCATCCGAGGTCGGGATTGAGATCATCGGTGATTTCTGGCGCAAATTAATTGAGACTATAGGTGCCGGCTGGCGCACTTTAATAGAGACTGAGCGCACTTTATTTGAGACTGGAGCACTTTAACTGAGACTGGAGCGATTTAATTGAGATTATCGCCACCGAGTCTGGTGACGCCCAGCCTGTAAGGAATACGTTCGTTTTTTTGTTGCCCTTGCTTCTTGACAAGTTGCGGCGATTTAGGAATTTCTAGGTCTAAAAGAAGCCGTCTAGAAAACCCGTTTTTAGACAAGAAAATTCTTCTGCCCGAGTTACTAAGCTGATTCTTTTTGGGTTTGGTCTTTGGGTTCTGGTTTTGGGATTTCTCGAATTAATTGGCCGTCTCGAATTACTACTACCGCTGTACCTGTCTGTGCAGCGATCTGCCGAGCACGTTTTGCAGCTCGCTTCAAAGCTGTTGTTGCGTGTTGCATATCTGGATCCTTCAGGGATTCTGATTTCATTGATTTTCTCCCTCATCTATCATGATAGGCATATCTCCACTATTGTCGTACCAACGCCAATAGTCAACTTCGAAGCGATAGATCGTTTTAAAGTTTACCAAACCCGCTTCGAAGCGGCGGCGGACAACATCGTCCGGCACGTAGTGTCCTCCTTGAATTACCCGCTCAGCTATGCGCGCGATAGCCTCCTCTGGGTTTGATAAGGAGAGAAAAAACAGCTTAACCTGATAATTCTGTTTTCGCCACTCTCGAATCATCCGCACGTAGGCATGGCCGGCCAATGTGGTTTCAAACGCAAAGCTGTGGCCATGTTCCGCATGCTCAGCCATTTCTCTAAGCATCAGCCTCCCAGCTTTAATTGCGGCCTGTTCGGGCTGGAAGGGTGACAAGCCTGCGGCAATCAAGTCGGCATTTATAAACACTGGACATTCTGCCTCATTTGGCAAGAATTCCCGGGCAAACGTTGATTTCCCGGCCCCGTTAGGCCCAGCAATTATCAAGATCTTTTTTTGTTTCATCGCTGCCTCCCAATTAATACTTAGATTGGTAGCCCAACTACCAGCAGTTGTTCGTGAAGATCGGCCGACCTTGCGCTGTCCAAGCGGCCAGCCAGGAACTGCCGTGCTTCTCCCTGTGAAACGTTCAAAAGATTTGCCAGTGCCTTATGATCGTACCCGAGCCTGGTGATTGTAGCTTCAAGGTCCTCAATTACTCCGGAAAGTACTGAAGTTACAATTGAAGCTGATACCGGTTTCTCGCCAGCAGCGTGGCCAGCCTCCATCGCCCTGTTCAGGTGCTCAACAATTTGCAGCGGTGTGACCAGCTTCTCCGCGAGAAGGTCAATGGCTTCTGATTCAAAAACATCGCTGATGCTGACACCTTCTTGGACGGTCTGCTCAATCAGCCATTCAATAAACTGACGCCTGCCGTCAATTGCACCGTCAAGTGAGAACGGCGAGCTCCGGTAGCCAATCTCCTGCATAGATGCACGTTTTAAGTCATTCTGTAGTTTGGGATGACCTACCAGAATGACTGAAAGGCACCCCGGACTAATCCCTTTGTTGAGAGTCTCGACAAGGTGCTTAAGACCTTTGAGGGTTGCTATTGGCAGATTGTGTGCTTCGTCAATAAATACAGCGACTGGCTTCCTTTCACTCCTGATAAGTGTGCGCAGTCTTCTCTCACGCTGCTCACCGTGAGGAATAACATACTTATCGTTCTTTAAGTCGTAGAAAATTGCTTCAATAATGGTGGAAACCTGATACTTGCCTTTCTCTACCCAGAGCGGCTGAGAAACGACAACCCTACTATCCTTTGAAAGATTGTCAGTGAGCCTATTGAGGCTAATTGTCTTTCCACAGCCGATCATTCCGGTAACTACGATCAGACCGCCCTGCCGAATAGCATCTCTGATTTGAGAGAAAATTCTCTTGTGTTGCTCCGTTTCAAAAAAGCCAGCCTGGCGCACATCCTTAGCCAGTTTGTAATACCCCATTACATCAGCGCGCATGGCTATCATCCTTTCTTCGTGCTTTGGCAAAGTATGACTTTGCACCTTCTAATACTTCTTTCTTGTTGAGAGTTTGACTTACGAGGTCGGTAATGAACTGCCTGGCCTCCTCTGGCAATTCGGCTATAGCCCGGCCTAGACACTTAGAAATCGCCAGTTTTGCTACAGATTTGTTTTCGAACTCCGGAGTCTCGTACTCGAAACGATCTTTGAACGGTGTACTGGGTATGGGGCTCTGCTGGATCAGGCTGACGACCTGACTATTCTCTGCTTTACCTGTAAGAACGGAGCGAGGTACTGCCAATTTCTTTGACAGATCCTCTATTCGCTCGGCTGTCTTTTCCCGCCTTGTTTTCTTGTGTCGCCGGAACGTGTGCAGCGGAATCGGACCACCAGACGGCTTATACGGTCCATATTTCACTTCACCATGTTCAACGAAAAGCTCATTGTCAAACAGCCCCCACCAGACGACGACCTTTTCGCCAGCCAGTTCCGGGCTTACCTCATACTTGACTCCGCCATCCATCGATATTGTGCAATCACGTGCCACAGTCTTCTGCTCTGGCTCTCTGGCAAAACTTCTAAACTTCTCCCAGGAGCAAACTGCTTTGAACCCACCTTCCGGTAATTTTGCAACCCAGTCCTCAATCCTTGAATGATTTTCAATGCGATGGTTTTGCTTGTTGTAAAGGTGGACGTAGCTTAACAGATACACGTTGGCTTCCGCTTCCGTTTTCGGTACGTGACCAAGCTGGTAAAGCGCCTCATGAGCGCATTTGACGGTCAAAAACGGCCTTTCTACTTTGCCTTTTGAGCGAGATGTAGTTCTTTTGTCGATCTTCTCGTCTTTTCTTGGCTCATGCGTTTTTACTTTGATGCCGAGAAAAAGCATGACCCGCTGAAATACAGCACTCTTTGCCACTGGTCCATTGTCCATATAGATCATTTCTGGAACGCCCTGAAACAAGAAATCTTCTCGCTTCTTTTGCGCCATTGCGTTATACAGAAAACGGAGAGCCGTCTCGACCTCTTCGCCGTAAACGCTCCAGTATTCCGTATAATTGGCGCCGCTTCGGTCGTCCACGACGCTGAATAGGGTTAGTCTCGGCTTGCCTCTACCGGGTTCGATCCAGGCTGGCTCTTCTACCCCCTTCAGGTCAGAA
>JAFLCK010000006.1:0-177260 GCA_017303615.1 Obscuribacter phosphatis (SeqCode) | reverse complement strand
GGTAAGAACCGGTAGATCTTGAACGTGTCAAAAAGCTGAAAGCAAGCTTGCTTTCTAGGTAAATGAGTTTAAGAGGCATAACTGGCTTATATGTGAAGGCTTATATATGAAAGGCTTATATATAACTGGCTGCGATAATTCTAGATTTAGGCAAGTTTGCAATAAATTCTGCAGCAAGAAAGTTCTAGCAATTTACCTCGGTCTATTTGTATGCCTAGGCTGTGCAGCACAAGCGGCAGAAGACCTCTTAAATGATGCTCTCACTTGCTATAAGGGAGGTATGTACAGCCGCGCTCGCAACAGTCTGGAGTTGTACTTAAGGAAGAAACCTCTGGATCAATCAGCCAATTATCTGATGGGTTGTATTTTGCTCAAACAGAACTGCCCCGACCTAGCAAGGGCACGCTTTGAGTATTGCCACAAACTGCAACCGCAAAGCGCCGCAGGCAAGTTAAGCGCCGAGGCGCTAAGAGGACTGCAAAACCTCCAAACAAACTCACCAAACCAAGGCAATGAGGCAAAGCTATCTAGTATCCCAACTTCAACCGAGCCAATCGAACAAGAAAGACTGAAAGAGGAGAGGGCACGCCTGAATAAGGAAGCAGAAGACAAAATTGCCGTCAAGAAAAGAGTGATGGAGAATAAAATTCATGAAATGAATCTGCAAGAAGAGCAAGCCTTAAGAAATTTCCTGCCGGTGCGGCGACGCTTTGGCGGCAGCTATGTCAACCAAGAAGCTAAAGATGCGGTCAAGAAAGACTATGACGTGCGCAGAGAGGCTATAAAGAAAGCCCACGAAGAAGAAACCGCGCAGATTATGAGGCAGTACCAAGACAGAATACAAGCCTACGAAGACACTCTCAAGAGTATGGAAAGTCGAAAAGTACAAAGACGCAATTAGAAGCTCTTGCGCCGCGCCAAAGACTTGAAGGGATCCGACGATACAGCCGGTGCAGCAGCAGCCGGTCTTGGCGCTGGTGCCGCCGCCGTCACCGCCGGGCGCACTTTCTTTACTTTCTTGACCACCGGTCGCTCGACCTGACTTGCTGTAGGTTTACCGCTCACTGCAGCTTTCTTCACGACCGCCTTGGAATCATCTTCAGACTTGCTGCCGTCTTCAGGCTTACTATCAAGACTTGGCTTAGAGGCAGATTGCGCCGGTGAAACAGATTGCGGCGCCACTGCCGGTGGTGCGACCGCTTGTGGACTGTTATTATTATTTGGAACAGTCTTAACCGGAACGACTGCGGCATTATCTTTTTTGCCGTTCATCATCAAGAAGCCGGCAACACCCAAAACCAGAAGGAAGACTGCCGCTATACCAAGCACGACTGGCGAAATCTTCTTAGCCTTTGTTTCAGGCTCGGAACCAGGCATGGTGGGAAAATCAGTACGTAGTACTTGACTCTTTCCAGGCTTAGGAATCGCAGTTTCCAGATCTCGACAAAGTTCAGCCATACTCTGGTGACGGCTAGCGGGATCTTTAGCCATCGCCTTCCAAATAACCGCTTCCAACCTTTCAGGAATATAGAGGTCGGGGCGAATCTCGCTAAAGCGCGGCGGCATTTCAGAAATATGCTTACTCATGGTTTCGACCATAGTCTTACCAATGAGAGGTAGTCGACCGGTCAGGGTCTCAAAAATGACGATACCCATGGAATAAATATCAGATCTAACATCAAGCTCCAAGCCCTGACACTGCTCGGGACTCATATAGACCGGGCTGCCGCAAACTTCTCCCATCTGGGTGAGGCGCTGTTGTTCACCGCCGGCGCCAATCAACTGGGCGACACCAAAATCTACTATTTTGACAAAGTCTTTTTCGTCTTCATACTCGATGAGCATGATATTGCTGGGCTTAAGATCGCGGTGAATAACACCGGCACGGTGTGCATGATCTAGAGCGTCGGTGGCTTGAGTCAATATCTTGATTGAGCGCTCGACTGAAACCTGACCATCTTGCTTAATCATGTCAGAGAGCGAAATGCCCTGCAAATAATCCATAACAATAAACGGTTGCCCGCTCTGGGGGGTGATCCCGAAGTCATAGACCGTGATTATGTTGGGATGATTCATACGGCAAGAGGCTTTACCCTCTCGCAAGAAGCGCTGCACCGACTGGCTATCGGCTATGTGTTGCGACTGCAACATCTTGATGGCGACAGTGCGCTCCATAAGCACTTGTCGCCCTTTATAGACAACCCCCATACCGCCATGACCGATAACATCTATGATGTCGTACTTGCCCATCAGACAAGTGCCGATCATTGGGTCGCGAGCAAGCGGAACGAGAGCCGCCCCATCATGGGGACAGGCTCTGACTATACCGGTGAACTGTCTGTTGCACTCAAGACAGATTTTCTGATCTAGCCCGTCATGTATGTTTCCAGCGTGCACTTTTGTCCTGATTAGAGTTGAGGGGGTGTAAAGAGAGGAAGTCATCAACTAAAGTGAAGATGGCATTACAGACACCTTAACATATGCTAATGTACCCTGCCCAATGCAAATCTAACCCAGAAGTGAGCTTTTATTCAGTCAGTTGCCCATTTACAACCTTGACTATCTGAGCGCCAGCCAACCATTCTTCCTTAAATCCATCCAGATGAGTGGTGGTAATAATCGTCTGCATGTCTGTCTTGACCAGTTCCATGAGCATGCCTTGCCTGCCTAGATCAAGCTCAGCCAGTACATCATCGAGCAAAAGCAAGGGAGGCTCACTGAGAGCATCTTCCACAAGCTTTAATTCGGCCAGTTTGAGGGCTAAAACAAGCGACCTCTGCTGCCCCTGACTACCGAATATATGAGCCGGCATGTCGTTGATGACAAAACTCATATCATCGCGGTGGGGACCTGCCAGGGTCTGCTTTCTAGCCAGTTCTTCGGCACGGCGCCCTTTCAGGGCCAGATAAATTCTTTTGGCCAGTTCTTCTTCCTTATTCTGGGCAAACTCTGCCAAGTTCACCACCAGATTTGCATCCGAATCACCACTCTCTTCTTTGAAGAGATAGCCTGCTTCCAGTTTTTCCCGATGTCCCGAAATTCTAGCCAGATTAGCCTCCGCCACCGGTAAAAGGCCCAAAAGAACCTCGCTGCGGGCTTTGACCAGACGAGCCCCTAGCTTGGCCAGTTGCACATCCCAGACCTTGAGTTCTTCTTCATCCGGGGCAAGTGATCTTTCAAACCAACTTTTGAAGAGGCGGTTGCGCTGACTAACTACTTTGTCATAGCGAGCGAAAATCTCACTAAGCCCTGGGCGCAACTGCAAGACAACGTCATCGAGCCAATCACGCCTTTCTTTTGGTCCGCCTCTAAGTAAACTGAGATCTGAAGAGCTAAAGGAAACAGCAGTGAGACGTGTCATACCTCTAGTCTCAGAACGAGGCACTTTCATGCCGTTAATCTTGATTGAGCGAGACAAGCGCGGCTGGGTATTGAGCAGCAAACTAACAGTTTCTTCTACGCCTTGACTGCGATAAGTCACTTCCAGATAGGTCTGACTTTCCCCCTTCAAAACCAAGTCCCGGTCTGAAGCGGTGCGCCGACTGCGAAATCCGGCCATCACCTCGATTGCTTCTAATAAATTGGTTTTACCTTGGGCATTCTCGCCAATTAAGATATTGCGCTGAGGATAAAGACAGAGAGTTGTATCTCTGTAATTGCGAAAGTTTTTGACGACAAGACGCTTGACCTGCACTTTAGATCAAACAAGGCAGACTGTGTCTGGCCAGCTGACAATCACGGGCAATCTGCTCTTTCAAGGCATCGAGCCCGTCAAACTTTCTTTCATCACGTAGATGTTTATGAAACTCTACCTTTAAGACTCGGTCGTAAATGTCTCCATCAAAATCAAGCAAATGGGCTTCCACTGTAAAGTTCGGCTCAAGAGCCCCAGGTGAGAGTTCAGGATTCTTGAAAGTAGGACGAACACCAATATTGATTACACAAAGTCTCTTCTCATGATCTGTGCCACCGACCACTTCGGCAAAGCCGGCATAAACTCCGGGCGGCGGCACAAGCTGATTAAAGGCCGGGCGCACATTGGCGGTGGGGAAGCCAAGCGTTCTACCGCGCTGGTCCCCTTTGACAATGGTGCCACGCAAACTAAAGGGACGAGAAAGCAAACGGCTGGCCAAATCTAGATTCTTGCCAATCACCAGATCTCTGATTCGACTACTTGAAACTTCCAGCCCATCTACATAAACCATATCGGCAGCATGCACGACAAAATCACGCTCCGAACCGATAGATCTGAGCATATCGGCATCGCCCTCGCGGTCTCGACCAAAATGATGGTTATGACCAACCGATATAGACTTAGCCCCAAGACAGTCAAGCAGCATTGTCTCCACATACTGCCTGGGTGAAAGACGACAAAGCTCTTCCGAGAAAGTCAAGACAAGGGCAAATTCCACCCCAAGATTCTGAAAAAGCTCCAATCTCTCTTCGATAACGGATAGCAAAAGAGGCGCCTGACCTCTGGTCAAACCACGGGGATGGTCTCTAAAGGTGACGACACCAGCAAGGCCGTCGAGACGACGGGCTTCGTCCACGGCCTTCTTGATTACAACTTGATGACCGGGATGCACCCCGTCAAAGAAACCGAGAGCTATAGCCGAACGGTCTACCAGACTGGGTTTGGGCTCGTAAAAGACTTCCAAAACTACTCCCCTGAAAAGCTATCCTGTCAATACTTTCGTTGCAAGTGTTGATCATAACGCAAGTTGGCAATATCGGGTTAAAAAGGGCATGAGATAGGCATCTATGCTAAAATTTCTTAGTCGATTCGGGCAACCGATCGCACTGAGCAAAGAAGCCGCACTCTCTGATATATCGAGACGATATCAGCTTGCGGCGAGCAATTGCCTAGATATTAGGCCTTGATATTAGAATATACGGGATCTCGATAATGGCGAAAAAAGAGCAGGGGACAGTGGCATCTTTGACAGAGCAAGAAAATAACGAAGAAACAAGCAAATCCACCGGCGTCGTTGCCGAAGTAGACAATAAAGTGCAAGGCGACTATGACGCTTCCGCCATTGATGTCTTGGAAGGCTTGGAAGCAGTCAGAGTCAGACCTGGTATGTATATCGGTACAACCGGTCCGCGTGGCTTGCACCATATGGTCTGGGAAATTGTAGACAATGCCGTAGATGAATCACTAGCCGGCCACTGCAGTCGCATCGAAGTGACCATTAATGCCGATGAATCTTGCACCGTACTCGATAATGGCCGCGGCATCCCCACCGATGTAGTGGAAAAGACCGGCAAGAGCGCCGTTGAAACTGTATTTACCGTGCTGCACGCCGGCGGCAAATTTGGCGGCGGCGGCTATAAAGTTTCAGGCGGTCTTCACGGCGTAGGCGCTTCGGTCGTAAACGCCCTTTCGGAAAAATTAGAAGTAGAGGTCTCTAGAAACGGTAGAGTACACAAACAAGTTTATCTGCGTGGTGTCGCCGATGGTGACCTGCAAGTCCTCGGTGAGACAGATTACCGCGGTACTAAAGTTACCTTCTGGCCAGACGACCAGATCTTCCACGACTTCAACGAAGACAACGAAAGAATCAGGATTTTCTTTGAATGGGACGTACTGGCTACACGTCTGCGTGAGATGGCCTTCCTCAATAAAGGTCTAGCAATTATTCTCACCGACAATAGACCTGGTAAAGGCGACGGCAAGACCGAAACCTACCACTATGAAGGCGGTATATCCAGCTATGTGGAATATCTCAACGAAACTCGCGATGTATTGCACAAGCCACCGATTTACTTTGAACAAAAGACCGAAGAAGTAACGGTTGAATGCTCGTTGCAATGGACTGCGCAGTATTCTGAATCTATCTATAGCTTCGTCAACAATATCAATACGCATGACGGCGGCACCCACGAGACCGGCTTTAGAAACGCTCTTACACGCATAGTCAATGACTATGCCAGAAAGAACAACCTACTCAAAGAAAACGACTCAAATTTTACCGGTGATGACGTCAGAGAAGGTCTGACCGCTATAGTCTCGGTGAAAGTGCCAGACCCTCAGTTTGAAGGTCAGACAAAAGAGAGACTGGGCAACAGAGAAGTGCAAGGGGTTGTGCAGAGCATAACTGCTGAACGTCTCTCAGATTGGTTGGAACTAAACCCTAAGTTGTCTAAAGAGATTATCAACAAGGTCGTGCAGTCGAAAGCTGCTCGTGAAGCTGCTCAAAAAGCAAAACAAACAGTAAGACGTCAATCGGCTCTTTCAGGCGGAGGACTGCCCGGCAAACTGGCAGACTGTTCCGACAAAGATCCTGAAAGATGTGAAGTCTACCTGGTAGAAGGTGATTCAGCCGGTGGTTCGGCAAAACAAGGTAGAGACCGTTCTTTCCAGGCTATTTTGCCCCTACGGGGAAAAATCCTGAACGTAGAAAGAGTGCAGCCAAGCCGCATTTATGACAACGCTGAAGTACAGGCAATGATTCAAGCCATTGGTCTTGTAGTCAAAGAAAATGACGAAGACGGCAGCAAGACAGCTGGTTTGCTCAAACCCAATGCCGAAAATCTAGACCTGAGCAAACTGCGTTATCACAAAATCATCATCATGACCGACGCCGACGTGGACGGCAGCCATATCCGCACCTTGCTCCTCACCTTCTTCTTTAGATATGCCAGACAATTGGTCGAGCGTGGTTATGTGTATATCGCCCAACCACCTCTATATAAAGTCGAGAAAGGCAAGCGGGTAGAGTACTGCTACAACGAACACAAGTTGGAAGCCTTACTGGCTGAAATGGGCGAAAAGGCATCGGTTCAGCGCTTTAAGGGTCTTGGAGAAATGATGCCCCAACAGCTTTGGGACACCACTATGAACCCGGCCACCCGCACCCTTAAGAAAGTTACTGTGGCAGATGCTTCTGAAGCCGATCACTGGTTCGACCTGCTCATGGGCGAAGTGGTAGGACCGCGCCGGCAATACATCGAGGAAAATGCTCACAAGAGCAACCTAGACATCTAGATGGTCAATGTAGCCAATATAATCACTGTATCTAGGGTTTTTCTGGCTCTCATTACTCTGACTCTGCTTTTCTTCCAAGAAGACAGCTTTAGATGGATAGCCTTTTTCCTGACGATATTCGTTATTTGGGCCGATGGGCTCGATGGTTACTTTGCCAGAAAACTAAACCAGACTTCCAAACTAGGCGCAGTCCTTGACATAGCCGGCGACCGTGCCGTTGAAATGGCTTATTGGATAGTCTTCTCCACCCTCGGTTGGATTCCCGTTTTTGTGCCCCTGGTTTACTTGATCAGGGGCACCTTTGTAGATGCAATCCGCTCACTTGCCTCCGAACAAGGTTACACCGCCTTTGGTACCAGCACCATGATGCAAAGCACTTTGGGTAAATTCCTGGTCACCTCTAACTTCAGTCGCTTTACCTATGCGGTGGTGAAAGCTTTAGCCTTTTGTGCGGTTATCGCCGCTCAAATCAAAAGCGATTTCCAGGTGCCTTTGCACCACAGCGCCGATGTTTTGGTTTACACATCGGTATTCTTTTGCCTGGTTAGGGGTCTACCCGTACTGGTCGAAAGTCCCTTCTTGTTTAAAGAAAAGCCCTAAGGCCAGGGATTTTCTACCTGACCCTGGTTGGGATTATTGTCATTCTTACCGGTAGGATTGACGAAGCCGCCGCCCCAGGGAGTCTGCTTCGAATCACTTGAACTAACACCCAACTCACGCTCTAGACGACCAATCATCTCGCGTGTATTCATTATCTTGCGATTGAATTCCACCTCGATATTGTTTGTTGGGACGCGCATACAATTGTGCCCTTCGCCCAGAGACCGCCTGGCAAAGTTCTTCAGCCGGTCCCAGAAGCGCAAGTCTTCTTCGAAGTCGCGCATCTGTCCCTTCAAGTTATAAAGATAAACTTTGCGCAAATCAGGATCACGCAAAGGTTGTAGCCCTTTTGGTGTGAACTGCGGCGTAGCCCCTTGGCTGGCAAAATATGGCGGCTTATAATGAGAGTCTTTGAGAAAGTACATCAGGTGGTTGATTAGACTGCAAGTGGCTTGCTCTGTTTCGCTAGACAAACCACCGGCGCGCTCAGCCGGCACTTCTCTTTCGGCAATCTGCAAGGCGGTCATCCAATATTGCCTGGCCTTTTCATAATCACCATGGGCATAGTAGTATCCGCCACCCTGGTCATAAGGTGGGAAAGTGATTTTCTTTCTCTGCTTTGGTTTGAGGCTGGAAAGATATTCAATACTCTTTCCGGGATAATGTTTACCGCCTGTTCTTTCAAAATCGCCTTTATCTTTAGCCCGGCAAGACAAACCACCGGCGAGAACTAAACTCAATCCAAGGCTTACAGAAACTAAAGCGACTCTCAACTTACACCTCACTACCAGACACCTTATCTCTAGGCATCTTATATTTAAGCACCATCTCGACCATTTAGCATGGCGACGCAAGCCTCATAGACTAAATCGGCTGAAAGTTCAGTAAGACAAGGTCGGTTATCACAGATCTTTTTGTAGTGACAGGGACGACAACTGAGAGAGGCATCAAAAACGGCGCGACCGCCGTAAGGTCCCCAGCGCACCGGATCGGTCGGACCAAAGAGCGTAACAACCGGCACCCCGGCGCTGGCTGCTAAATGAGAAGGGCCGCTGTCCACACAAACAGCAAGCTTCATCAAAGAATAAAGAGCCATACTTTCACGTAATTGCAGCCGACCGCTCATGTCTATAGAGGGCATGTCTTTAGGCAAAAGAGCCGCCAACTCAGCATATAAACCAATGTCTTGTTTATCGCCGCTGAAAACAGGGATAAAGCCATCAGAGTAAAGCAACTTTATCACTTGAGCAAAGCTCTCAAGTGGATAGGTTTTGTCCGGATGGGCGGCGGCAGCGTGGATAAGCACATAGCGCCCTTCCTTAAGGCGTGGTTCGATAGCCAAAACTGCCGCCAACTCATCCGCAGAAGTAAAGCTCTCAAGATGCCGATCGCCGACGCTCAAGCCGCAACCTTCCAGGACCGACAAGACCGAATCTACTTCATGAATATCAGTGCGAAAAGGCACTTTATCAGTGAGCAAAAAGTGTCCATCCCCCTGATAGCCAACCCTTCTTTTGGCACCACAAACCAAAGAAAGAGCGGCGCTGGAAAAAGACCGCTTCAGAACAAAAGCCAGATCGTAGCGGCGCTTGCGCAGCTCAAGGGCATAACTGAACCAGTTGCGCGGTTTTCCCTCGCCCGAGTCATACTTATGAAAGCGAGTGGTATCAAATGCGATTAGCTCGTCGACATAAGGACAGCCCTTGAGCACCTCTCCGCTCTTGGGGCCAACTAAAACATCGATTCGAGCTTCTGGATAATTAGCCCTCAAATTGCGCAGAAAGGGCACGGTCAAAATAGTATCGCCTATAAAGCGATAGCGAATCACCAAAATGCGCTCTCCATGGGGCTTCATCGAGAGATCTCGCTAGACAAAGAACTAGACAAGAAACTGGGCAAATCAGTTAACCATTCCACATCCTGAGCCAGATAGAGAAGCTTACCTGAAGCCCAAAATGTAGAGAGCCCAGCAGCGTTTGCATACTCTTTAATGCGCACCATATCTTTGGCAGTGGTAACCACATAAGCCGAATTCTCTTCGGCAAAAGCAAAGATCTGCCTTAATTCCTTTTCGCTAAACCAGTGATGATCGGGAAACGCATGACTCTGTATGAGATTTAAATCGAGGGACCGCAGAGAAGCAGCGAAACTCTCAGGACGAGCAATGGCACACAAAGATACAACCGGGGCGGAAGCAAGCTCAACAAACTGATCACTAGAATTACGCAGTCGGCCTGGACGAAATCGACAGGCACTGAAATCGGCTTTATCACTATATCTAGCCAGCTTGCTCTTGAGACTGTCAAAGCGGCTTAGACTGTCCACCTTGGTAATAATGACATGATCGGCCCGGCCCAAAGCCGAGAGCGGTTCACGCAAGCGACCGCCGGGCAAGAGAGACTGTCTCTCAGGCTCATCATTGGCATCCCAAAGCACAATATCGAGATTTCTTTCTAAGGGCAGATGCTGAAAGCCATCATCAAGAATAAGCACTTGCGCAGCCAATTCGCGACAGGCAAGCTGGGCCAGCTCCACCCGACGGCTGCCCACCAAGACAGCCAGTCCGTCAACCAAGCTAGCGATCAAGAATGGCTCATCACCACTGTCCTGAACCGTGGCAAGAGGACCTTGCCCGCGACTGACAATGACATTTCCTTTACTGCGGCGCCCATAGCCGCGGCTGAGCACGGCAGTGCGCAAGCCCTTCTCGATATAACGACGACCTAGCTCCATGACTATAGGTGTTTTACCGGTGCCGCCCACACTAAGATTGCCGACACTTACCACAAAAGCAGGGCTGCTATGGCGTTTCTTCAGACCGCTTTGATAAGAGAGCAGATGCAGGTAGGCACCGGCGCCATAAAGACAATTGAAGGGAGCAAGACAGTTCCTAAAGATCTGATTCTCCAAAAGTGTATTCATTTGGCAATTTTGATCAGTAATCTTCATCGCTCAAGTACAGGATCGAGTACTGGATCGAGACCAGGCTCAAGAACCGTTTCGAGCAAGCCAACAGCATGTTGAACAGCCCCTTGGCTGGCAGTCAAGACAGCCTGCCCGCGCGAGCCCAATTGCCGAGAATGCTCTAAATCTCGAATCAGCTTGATTAGATGATCGCCTAGGGCAGAAGCATCTTGGCAGATTGTCAGTGCCGAGGCTTCAAGTAGACTGTTAGCGGTGTCGCGAGTCTTTTCTATGTGCGGACCAACCAGGACAGGCACTGCATAAGCGTAAGGCTCCATAATATTGTGCCCGCCGATTGGTGCCAGCGTGCCGCCCACGAAGGCGAGATCACAAAGACTGTAAAATTCAAAAAGTTTGCCGATAGCATCAAGCAAGTAAACTTCCTTTGGCATCTCTGAAAAAGACTCTGAGCGAGAATAACGGCGCACTGTATAGCCTTGAGACTTGATCAAGGAAGCCACATGCTCAAAGCGCTCAGGATGCCTCGGCACAATGATAAGTTTTATGCGCTCAGCTAAGCTTGCATCCAAACTCCAAACCCTATCAAGAAAAGCGAGCATGGCACTCTCTTCTCCTTCATGGGTGGAACCGGCTACAATAGTGATACTACTTTTAGTATCAGCAGTATCGGCATTACCAGTACTACCACAACTACCGGCATTGGTAAGTTTCTGTAATTCCTGCCGACGCTCAAAAGAGATTGGTACCAAGCCGTCGAACTTAAGATTACCGAGTACCTTTACGTTCAGGTTGGGCCCTGCTATAGCCCGATAGCGGTTTGCTTCTTCTTCGGTTTGCACGCCGATAGTATGCATACTGCGCAAAACCGGTC
The DNA here is from genome assembly GCA_017303615.1 of Obscuribacter phosphatis (SeqCode). Taxonomy (GTDB): domain Bacteria; phylum Cyanobacteriota; class Vampirovibrionia; order Obscuribacterales; family Obscuribacteraceae; genus Obscuribacter; species Obscuribacter phosphatis_A. Next base: position 165,876 of record JAFLCK010000006.1, on the reverse strand, counting down.
CAAAGAATGCTCTGAAACGATGATAGCCCTTGAAAGAACGCGGCGAAATACGACCGTTGACTACCACCATGGGTATATTTCGCTTCTTACATTCATAGGTAAAACCGGGCCAAATTTCGGTCTCAGCAATGGCAACCAAAGAAGGCTTTAAGACATCAAGCCAAGGACGAGTGGCAAAAGGTAAGTCATAAGGGAAGTAAAAAACATCGGCCATACCCTGACATTTTTCTTGAGCGAGAGCCTGCCCGGTGGCAGTAGTTGTAGATACCACCAGAGGTTCAGAAGGATGCTTGCGATGATAAGCTTTCAAAAGCGGTAAGACGGCGTTGAACTCACCCACTGAAACAGCATGAAACCAAAGACAACCGGCTAGTTTCGCCTTCTTTGCCTTGATGGCCTCCGGCACCCCGCCGAGCTTCTGCCGAAAACCAGCTCTGGCTTTCTTTTTGAAAAGTAGAAGCGGCGCCACAATAATAAGAAGCAGAGCAAATAAAAAATAGTAACCATTGATGGTAAATCCGAAAAGCGGATCAGTCTTTTTATTGATTCGGCGCAATGTTCTGGCGTTTACCATGGGGGAACTCTGTTTGATTTACTATTTTATTGTCTTGGCCGCTTAGTCAGAAAACTTGTGCGCTGGACATCTTTCTGGTTCTAAATTTGCATTCACCCAGATTTTACTACATTCACGCATCTATATAAGGTCGATAGCATCCACATCGACCGCCAAGCTAACTGCAGGACCAAAACGCCGCCCCCTGAGATAATCGACCAATAGCCGCTGCAGTCTCTCGCCGCCTTTATTTTTGATAATTAAGTGATAGCGGTAGCGTCCCTTGATTCTCTCAATAAGACAGGGCGCTGGTCCCAAGATTTTCAGCTCGTCTTCATCAGCTTCATCTTCCATCAAATAACTTATTTCTTCAGCGACAATCTCAGAGACAGACTGCACCAGCATTTCGTCTTCACCCGAGAGCAAAACTCTGGTCAAGCGAGCAAATGGCGGATAGTCTAGATAACGCCGACTTTCTATTTCGGGGGCGAAAAAGCCGGCGTAATCGTGCCGGCTGGCTAAATTGAGCACAGGCAACTCAGGCGTGTAAGTCTGCAAAATAACAGATCCAGGGGTTTCACCGCGGCCGGCCCGCCCCGCCACCTGGGTGAGCAATTGAAAGCCCCGCTCAGAAGAACGGTAATCGGGTAGATTGAAAGCCGAATCGGCAAGCAAAACACCAACCAGGGTTACTTTTGCTATATCTAGTCCTTTAGCCACCATCTGCGTGCCAATCAAAATATCGGCTTCGCCCTCGGTAAACTTGGCCAGCACTTCTTCAAAAGCGCCCTTTCTGCGCACTACATCAGAATCGAGACGGACAATGCGAGCAGCTGGCAAGAACTTGCTCACCTCTTTTTCTACTTTCTGAGTACCAACGCCGGCGATCTTGAGAAAAGGTCCCTGGCAACTAGAGCATTCTTCTTTGAGAGGCTGCCTAAAGCCGCAATGATGACAGGCCAGATAACCACCGGCGGAAAACAAAGATTGGTCGGCAGCCTCTTCAAGATTGACTTTGTGCCTGAGATTGGAATGTAGAACCAGAGAGACGCTGCAATTTTTGCAAGTCTGCGGAGTGCCGCAAGCCTGGCAGAAAATATGACTGGCATAACCGCGGCGATTGATCAACAGCACCGATTGCTCGCCTTTCTCTAGGCGGTCTTTGAGTGCATCAGCCAGTCTTCTTGAAAATATTTCACTACCAGCGAGCATGGCGCCCTTACCTTGCCGCATGTCCACAATCTCGACGCGAGGCATAACAGGCTGATGCACTCTATTTTTCATAGAAAGAATGCGATCTTTTTGCCTGGCTCTTTCAAAACTGGCAAGATCAGGAGTCGCAGAGCCGAACAAGACCAGAGCCCCGCAGCGCCTGGCTTTCTCGACGGCCAAATCACGCGCGTTATAACGGGGGGCCGGGGTTGACTGCTTATAGCTGCCATCATGCTCTTCATCAAGCACAATCAAACCCAGATCAGGAATATTGGCTAGGATAGCCGATCTAGCACCAAGCAAGACCCTCACTTCTCCCGAGCGCAAGCGCCGCCAAGCATCATAGCGCTCACCGGCACTGATACCACTATGCCAGACGGCGACAAGGGCGCCGAAGCGCGCCTTTAGCCGCCCAGACAGTTGCGGCGTCAAGGCGATTTCCGGTACAAGAAATAGGGCTGTGCGGCCCAATTCTAGACAGCGGGCAATCAATCTCAAATAAATTTCGGTCTTTCCAGAACCGGTGACACCGTGCAGAAGCCAGGGTTCATAGAACTGCTGCGACTGATCTTTTAGAGAAAAACATTCTTCCAAAGCCGGCAAAAGAATACCGTAAACAGCTTTCTGTTCTTCAGTCAGCTCAGGCAAGGCACTATAGTTATCGACAAGAGCCCCGGGCAAGCGACCAAGGGCGTCGCGCACCACCTCTTTCTCAAAGCTCTCAAGCATGCCTTCCTTGACCATCTTGTCAATAGTCGCTCTTGAAACTCCCGACTTCTGCATCAGATTAGCCAGGCTGAGAGCAACATCAATATCTGAATCAGGACTTGGAGCAGGACTTGGAGCAGGACTTGCGTCAGGATTCAAATCAGGATTTGCATCAGGATTTAGATCAGGATTTGCGTCTGGATTTTCTGCTAAGCCAGGGCTTTCCTTTTCTTTGAAGGCTGCCAGCACTTGCTTTTGCTTGGCGGTGCGGGGTGGAAGCCCTGAAGCTCTCAACCAAAGCTCGGTCTTCATAGAACTACCGCTTTCTTCCACTTCGTCGATAGTGATATAACCAAGCCGACTCAAATGTCTCATCGACTGCAAAAAGTCTTGCACGGTCAACTTAGGTTTGCGTCTTTTGCCCTCACTTTCAAAACGTCTGCGCAAGGCAGACAAGCTCAGTATGCCTTTAGCACTGCCCTGAAGAAGGGTAAAAACAAGATAAGCAGCCGGTGAAAGTAAAATTTCCGCTCCTGAAACCGTGCGATCGACAAGACGCACATGCCTTTTCACCTTACTAACCAGACAACTAGGAACGGCTGCACTGACCACATCCTGCATGCTGGCACAATACTTAGCGGCAATAAAAGCAAGGAAATCGATATAACTCTCGTCAAACAAAGGAAGAGGATCTACTACTTCCAATATTTCTTTTACTTTGAAAGATTCGCGCTCTTCGTCAAAGTCGGTGAGCAGACTAATGACATAACCCGCCACCATTTGCGAACCAAAAGGAACCAGGACCTGCGCGCCGACAAAGACTTCGTCATGAAGCGATTCGGGCACACGGTAAGTGAACAAACGATCTTTCAGGTCCTGCACTTGTATATCAAGCAGAATCTGAGAATAAAGACGCGTTTGCGGGTTAACGCTCTGAAGACCTAATTCGGTTTCGACCATTCCCTAATTATCAGGCACCGATCACATATTTCTTCCAGTTATAGCCTGAAACATTTGGATGGGTGTGCTTCGAAATTTCAAATAAGACATGCGAAACAGGTCGCCTGGGCGTGGACATCAAAGGCATGGATGCTTCTTTGGGTGTGCGATCACCCTTCTTGACATTACAGCGCAAGCAAGCCGCCACAACGTTATCCCAAGCATCAAGACCACCGCGGGATCTAGGAATTATATGGTCAATCGTCAGATCGTGCCTTTTGTCGCCGCAGTATTGGCAGGTGTAATTGTCTCGGTGCAAAATATTGCGCCTAGATAAACTGATTTCTTTGTAGGGAATCTTGACGTAGGAACGCAGCCTAATCACTGTGGGCAAGGGCGTGTCGGTATAGATGAAGTTGCCATTGTCTTCAATCGGTTCAGCTTTGCCCTTCATGAGCAGAACCACGGCACGGCGCCAGGTACAGATATTGAGAGGCTCATATGATGCGTTCAGTACCAGTACCTTAGACACGTTCCCACCTTTATTTATTAGTAAAAGTTTACGTTGTAATATTATAACGACTAATGGTCAAGATGTCCAGAAATAGGCGATTTTCAGACTCCATATCAACGGTGGGCGAGGAAGTTGTAGTTTTCCTATCGTTTGCATATAAAACAGGCAACAGTGCGCCTCTGGGCGAGATTTGCCGAGCTGCCATTGCCCTGCAGTACTTTCAGCCAGAGACAAGTGTTAAGCAGCGCGTAATCCAGACTCGATGGCAATTGCCTTTGAGTAGTCTTTAGTGCTACTTTGGTCTACTTACCAAGCGCGACTGGGGCAAGGAAGACCCAGGAGCAAACCTATTATTTGGTTTTTTCTTGGTTTTGTATCGGCTTCCGTCATACCTACCGGCTCACACATCAATATCAAAGGAGTATTAAGCCTTGCCAGTAGCATCGATGAGACAACTTTTGGAAGCGGGCGTGCACTTCGGTCACCAGACCCGTCGCTGGAATCCCAAGATGAGACCTTACATCTACGGGGAGCGTAACGGCATTTACATCATTGACTTGGAACAGACCACCCGCGCTCTCGACCGGGCCTGTGAATTCGTCAGAAAAGCCGCTTCTGAAAAGAAAAACATTATTTTTGTCGGCACTAAGAAACAAGCAGCCGAAATCGTCGAAGAAGAAGCGAAGCGCTGCGGTGCCCACTTTGTCAATCGTCGCTGGTTGGGCGGTATGCTCACCAACTTCGAAACAATCAGACTGCGCATCAATCGCCTCAAAGAACTCGAAGAAATGAGAGATACAGGTGATTTCTATCGCCGCGGCAAGAAAGAGCAGTCTATGCTCAACCGTGAGCTGACCAAGCTTGAGAAATCGCTCGGCGGCATCAAAACAATGCGCGGCAAGCCTGATCTACTTTTCATCATCGACCAGAAACGCGAACTCATCGCTGTTTCAGAAGCCAAGAAAATCGGCATCGCCACAGTCGGCATCATCGACACCAACTGCGATCCCGACGGCATTGACTATGTCATCCCCGGCAACGACGACTCTATCCGCTCAATCAAACTAATCACGAGCAAGATCGCCGATTCCATTCTGGAAGGCAAGCAAGGTCAAGCTTACAGCTCACCGGCTGAAGAGAAAGCCTGGAAAGAGCCCGAGCCTCAGATGGCTTCGGTAGGCGCCGCCGCCGGTGAACATGCTGATGCTCCAGACGCTTTCGGCGACGACGAAGCAAAAGCCTAATTTTTCAATATCACTCCAGAACAAACGAGGTCAAAGGAAGGAGATGAGTACAGTGGTTGAGATATCAGCATCCATGGTCAAAGATCTGCGCGAAAAATCAGGCGCAGCCATGATGGACTGCAAAAAAGCCCTGGTGGAAGCCGGCGGCGATTTTGAAAAAGCCTTCGAAATCTTGAGACAAAAAGGTGCTGCTGCGGCTGGCAAGAAAGCCTCCCGCATCACATCAGAAGGTCTCGTGGTCGGACAAGTATCAGAGTGCGGCAAAGCCTGCGCCCTGGTCGAAGTCAATTGCGAAACAGACTTTGTGGCCCGCAACGAAGAGTTCCAAGCCTTGGGTAAAGAACTCGCCGCTATCGCCTTGAAAGAGAAGCCGGCAACAGTAGAAGCTTTGCTTGAGAAACCCTCCAGCAAAGGCACTGTTAAAGAGCTCATCACCGAAGCCATCGCTAAAACTGGAGAAAACATCCAAGTCAAGCGACTGGAAGTTTTTGATTTGAAAGAAGGCACTGGCTCGACCGGTCTTTACATCCACACCCTCGGCGGCAAGATGGGCGCCATCGTCGAACTTTCCACCGACAAGTGTGTAAACGGCTGCGCCGACACCAAAGCCTTGGCTAGAGAAGTAGCCATGCATGTCGTTTCGGCTAAACCAACTTATCTAGATCGTGAAGCAGTTCCTGCTGAAATGATCGAAAATGAGCGCCGCATTGAATCGGGCAAAGCCGACCTGGCTGACAAGAAGCCCGAAATGCGCGACAAAATCGTAGCTGGACGCGTAGATAAGATCTTGGCTGAGCGTTGCTTGACCGAGCAACCCTTTGTCAAGGAGCAGTCTACTTCGGTAGGCAAGTACCTGGCCGCCAAAGGCAAAGAATTGGGCATCACCATCAAGCCAGTGCGCTTCGCTCTCTTCATACTTGGAGAAGGCGATGCACCGCAACAGGCTGAAGCCTAATTCACCTTAGAAGCAGCACTATAGAACTGAGAGCCGGGTAAGAGTTATGATCTACCCGGCTTTCGCACAGAATGCCCCTCTCAATACGGAAACTCGGAGTTAATAATGTCGGAAGTGCGCTACAAACGGATCTTACTGAAGCTCAGCGGCGAAGCCCTGACTGGAGCTCAAGGCTTCGGTATCGATCCAGAGATAATCAGCGGCATCGCCGACGAGATATCCAACGCCTATTCGCTAGGCATACAAATAGCCATAGTGGTGGGCGGTGGAAACATTTTCAGAGGCGTGCAAGGGTCTTCTTGGGGGATGGACAAGGCAGCAGCAGACTATGTCGGTATGCTGGCGACAATTATGAACTGCCTGATTCTGCAAGAAGTCTTAACCCGCAAGGGCGTGCCCACCAGGGTGCAGACAGCCATAGCCATGCCGGCAGTAGCCGAACCCTTTATTAGATTGCGCGCCATTCGCCATCTCGAAAAGGGAAGGGTAGTTATTTTCGGAGGAGGCACCGGCAATCCGCACGTCACAACCGACACCGCCGCAGCCCTGCGCGCCGCCGAAATGAAGGCCGATGCCATCCTCATGGCTAAGAACCATGTCGACGGTGTCTATGAAGATGATCCGAAGAAAAACCCGGATGCCAAGCATATCGACAGCATCACCTTCGAAGAAATGCTCTCAAGACAATTGAAGGTTATGGACCCAGCTGCGGTTTCCATCTGCCAGCAAAATTCCATCCCCCTAGTCGTGTTCGATTTTGCTCGTTCCGGCTCTATCGAAAAGATAGTCATGGGCGAAAAAATCGGTACTCTCATCGGCACAGCACAACAGGCAACAGGAGTAAGTAAATAGCAATGAGCGCTCAGGAATTACTGAAGTCCGCGGAAGATCACATGCAAAAGGCGGTAGAGCGTCTTCATAAAGAGTTCCAGACCATAAGAACCGGACGTCCCAGTCCGCATGTTCTGGACAAGATTGAAGTGGACTATTACGGCACGATGAACCCAATCAAGGGTCTCGGCAATATTTCCATCCAAGACGGTCGCACAATCATGATCCAGCCTTACGACAAAGGCTCGCTCAAAGCGATCGAGCAAGCCATTCAAAAATCCGACCTGGGCGTGAACCCCAATAACGACGGCAGCGTTATCCGCCTGAGCTTCCCTTCCCTCACTGAAGACCGCCGCAAGGAACTGGTCAAAATGGTCGGCAAACTCGCCGAAGAATTTAGAGTGACCGTTCGCAACGCGCGCCGTGACTGCGACCAGAACATGAAAAAGCTCAAGGGCACAATTTCTGAAGACGAAATCAAAAAGCACGGAGATTCCCTGCAGAAGCTGACAGACAAATACATCAAAGACATCGACAAAACCCTAAAAGACAAAGAAGAAGAGCTAATGGAAATTTAGGTCTAGCTCTAAATTCAAATCTGGATTGAGATTTAGGTTGCAACTCAGATTTAGATTGAGATTTAGATTTAGATAGAAATTCAGATTGAGATTAAGCTCGCAACTTCAGTTCATCACTCAGTTAGAACCAAGCAAGAGGCTATAAATATGTGCGGTATCGTTGGCTATCTAGGCCCGTCCCAGGCGTTTCCGGTTTTGCTCAATGAGCTCAAATGTCTTGAATATCGAGGCTATGACTCGGCTGGGGTTGCCGTCATCGAAGAGGGACGGCTTTGCGTACTGAAAGCCGCAGGCAAACTCTCTAATCTGGAAGCCCTGCTAGAAAGCAAAAGACCAAAAGCGAGCGTAGGCATCGGGCATACAAGATGGGCGACCCACGGCATACCCAACGACCAGAACGCCCACCCCCACACAGACAAATCAGGCACTATCGCGGTTGTTCACAACGGCATCATCGAGAACCACGAAGAACTGAGAGACGAGCTGAAGTCACTCGGTTACGAGTTTGCCTCTGAAACTGACACAGAAGTAATCGTTCACTTGGTCTCGCACGAATATGCCAAAGACCAAGATCTGCTGCAATCAATTTTACGCGCCGTCAAAAGACTAAGCGGCATCTTCGCCCTCGGCATCGTTAGCCAAAAGCATCCAGACCGCATCTATGCCGTTAATCACCACTACTCTCTTTCGGTCGGTCTGGGCGATAACGAGAACTTTCTTGCCTCAGACTCAATGGCTGTCAGGCAGTACACAAATAGAGTTATCAAATTAGACCAGAGCGAACTGGCCGAGATCACGACAACCGGGGTAAGGCTGTTCACTTTTGACGGCAAAGAGGTAAAACGCAGCCCTATCGCTTTAGATACAAGCCCCTATGTCATTGATAAATGCGGCTACAAGCACTTCCTCTTGAAAGAAATTCATGAGCAACCGCTGGTACTGCGCCAGACGCTCTCCAAATATCTCAGACATCCCAATCATCCAATCGATCTAAACATAGATCATCTCTCCACCGGCTCTGGAGAAACTGCATACGGGGTCCATCTTACCGAAGAAGAGATCAAGGGACTGGACAGAATTTCAGTTTTTGCTTGCGGCACCGCCTATCATGCTTCTATGGTCGGCAAATTACTTTTAGAAGAACTGGTCGGCATTCCTTGCGAGGTAGAGATTGCCTCAGAGATTAGAGGACGAAAAGTACTCGTCAACGAGTCAACTTTAGCCATTGCCGTAAGCCAGTCCGGTGAAACCGCTGATACCTTAGCCGCGCTGAAAGAAGCAAAGTCAAAAGGAGCCTACACGCTCGGCATAACCAATCGTGCCGACTCCCACTTAGCCCACTTAACCCAGAACTTGATGGTCACCGAATGCGGTATCGAAGTATCGGTCGCCGCTACAAAGACCTACCTCGCCCAGCTTGCTAGTTTTTATCTGCTCGCTATTTATCTTGCAGAAAAACGCGGCACCATCAGCAAGGAGAGAGCAAAAGAACTAAAAGTGCAGCTAAATCTCGTGCCAACTATGATTGAACAGATCCTGGCAAGAGAAGAACAGATTCGTGACGTATCAGTGAAATACGCTGAAGCGCACGATGTAGTTTTCATCGGACGTGGTCTAAACTTCCCCACCGCTCTGGAAGGGGCTTTGAAGCTGAAAGAGTTAAGCTACATACACGCTTCCGGCTATGCCGCCGGCGAACTCAAACACGGTCCTATAGCGGTGCTAGACCAAAACGTACCGGTCATTACAGTGCTGGTTCCCGGAGCTGTTTACGAAAAGACATTGTCGAATGCACAAGAGGCAAGAGCAAGAAAGGCGAAAATGATCTGCGTGGCAGTAGACGGAGACGAGCAAGCAACCAAAACATTTGACGCGGTTCTAGCTATTCCACCTGTTGACGAACTCTTTTCGCCAATGACGTCAGTAGTTCCATTACAGTTACTTTCTTACTTTATTGCAGACTATCTAGGTAAAGACGTTGATCAGCCCAGAAACCTTGCTAAATCTGTAACTGTCGAATAGACAATAAGTTCAAATAGCACCAATTAAGTAAAGAAGAGAAAGTAACTTGGAATGGTTACTTTCTCTTTTTCTGCGTCCGGTAGTCAAGAGATTAAATCTGATTTTGCCTTTGAACTTTTTTGCTCTGATTTTCGTTTAAAGGATTGAAAGCTACTTTTAGAAATTCCCGAAAATTTCTTTTTTTTTGGAGTATCAGAAAATGAAACAAGAAAATTCAAGCAAAAGAAAACGCAACTACATCAAAGACCAACTCAAATTCGCTGTCAGATTCATAGCAAAGCTGGCGCACTGGGAAGTATTCACCACTAGAGAATTATTGCCTTTGGTACCAAAGAGAGCGCCCCTTGATGTTTTCCTTTCCAAACAAGTGGCATCTGGCTATCTTGAAAGACTCGCAAGAGGGGTATTCAGGAGAAGGCATAAATTCAATAGAGTTCTGACGGAAGAAGCTATCGCAGGAATCAAGCGGCAATCCTTTGCCGGTAGGTGCCTAACCACCAAAGAATCTAGAGACTCTCTTCATATTGAGAAGCGGGCCTTCATTGATCAGCTGGAACTAGCAAATGAAAGGAATCCTCTATATCTCAGTCAAGGTACAAAAAGTAATTTCAAAATCGAGCAACTAGTACAGGCCAACAAAAATAGGACTTGGTCATTCAGAGAATCGAGAGTAGATATGAAGGCGGTAGGCAATAGAAAAGCCAAGTTAGGCGAATCACAAGCTGGACAGTGCTTCAGAGAAATATGGCGACAAGGTATCAAAAAATGCACTGACGAGATCGTGGAAAACGCCTACCTTTCGCTAAGTAAATCAGCGAGAGAAGAGCTACTTAGCCTGAAACAATATCTTCCCCAATGGATAAGCGATCGGATTCCGAGCAATGACAACCTAACCCTATCAATACTGGTGAATAAAAGAGAACTGCGAAAGAAAGGCTCAATCAAGCAGTACTGCAAACCCGGTAGCAGGATCTTTGCATAGCTAAGCTCTATACATCCATAGCATTTCAGAAAGAGTAAAACTGACAAGGTCCAAAACCAGCGGAGCGGCAAGCCTTACTTGCCACTCCTGGCGATACCGCCTTTCAATCTATTTCAGCTTTTTCAATTCTCCGTATTCAGCAGAAAATGCGTTTGGACCAGCATGGGATTCCTTGGCGTTGCGGATTTCGTTGCGCGTTTGCTTTTGCACAACATCTAACATCCACAAAGCCCAAGATACTTCATTGACAGTTGCACCTTGTGCTACACCCTTAAAGACTTTATAGGGGTTTCTGTCGTATCTATATCCAGCCCTTGCAACGTTTATGCCGAAAGCAATCTGAGGACCGCCCCGGGCCGCATAGGAAATGAAGCTCTCGATCATGTCCTGCTTTTGAGTCTTGCTATCAGCCTTGAGGAAAACCTCCCTATCTTCGAGAAGCTTAGCCATAACCGAATAGGTTTCAGTATTGTTGCCACCCATAAGTTTATTAAGATCAGTTCTAAGCTTTTCTGTTGTTTTACACTGAGCCTCACCAAGTAGTTTAGAGAGGCGAGAACCAGCAACCTTAGCGGTGACTGCGGCACCACCATGAATTAGCACGGGGGCGGCAGTCAGGGTCGCACCAGATATCAAGAATCCGATACCGCCACCACCGATAGTATTAATTCGCGTTTCTCTTATACCTCTAAGAACGTTTAAGGCACCCGGAAAAGCACCGGTGGCACAAACTGCCAAGGTACCGATAGTAGTGATATCTCTGGCGGTGTGTTTCTTGCGGGAGTCTATGTAAAGCTTGCTGAATTCTAAGATGGACAAGTCACGCAAATCACGCAAGACGGCTTCTTCGTCGATAAAGTATTGCTTCTGGGCTCCATCTAAATTCGCCACAATTGTGGCACGCTTTGCCAACAGAGAATCAATTTCTTCCTTTATGCTGTTCACTCTTTCTCTGATTGACTTTGCGTCGAAGTGCTTGCGCTTTCCCTTATAGTCGGCAATAAGATCTGAAGCCCCTTCGAGGGAATAAAGACCACCCAAAATACAGTATGCGACAAAGACAGTTATTACTCCAGATTCAAGACGTCCGCGCTTAGCCAGCCCTTCTCCCGGTTTACGTTGATACTTCCAAAAGTTGGTCAACAAAGCAATGTCGCCGGCATTGGCCACGGCGCCGGCAGCGAAATCATAAAGCTTCATGCGGCGCTGTTTATTCTTGTCTCGGGCAGTGTAGTGTGTTCTGAATTCAGAATTCAACCTTAGTAATTCAATCTCCTTTGCCGAAATCTGCCTATTCAAATTATCGATTTCACTATCGCTTTCGTAGGTTGCCACTGCAGTGCCAGGATTGAGCGGATTCAATTGCAGCGCCAGAGTTTCATTCGCCTTGGTTGAATCTGCCGCTTCCGCAAAGGACTGATCAGCCAGCGCTGCCAAAGGAGCATTAAGCAGGGTTATTGCCAGGGAAAGAGTGAGCGCTGCCGCCCGTCTAGTAAATTGAGAAACCGCCATAGACACCACCATATAACTGCAAAAACAGCTTTTAGAAAAGCAAAGACAGTGTCCTAAATTTCCCTCTGCAGATCTTCCGCCCCCAGATGGATGGCGAAGATTCCGCTAAGTGAATGCGCGCCCAACAAACCTCTCTTGACTTCGGCCTGGTTACTAAGCAGAAACCGAGGACCAGCCAGCCTTCAGAGACAAAAACAAGACTTGTTTGTCCAATTTTGTGACAACTCTCGATTGCACTATTTCAAGAAACTGCCCGGCAAAACATCAGAAACAGAAAGCGAAATTGGGCGTCACAAAAAGAACAGCTCTGGAGGAGAACAGCCAAAAGAAACTCCCGCGAACACGAAAAGGTAATCATCCCTGAGACTGACTCTATCCAAAAACGCTTACAAATTCAGACACGCTTGCTGTTCTCAAAGGCTTACTTACTCTTACATGCTCGCTAGTTCTTACACACTTACAAGCTCTTACACACTTACTAGCTCTTACACGCTCGCTAGCTCTTACATGCTCGCTAGTTCTTACACACTTACAAGCTCTTACACACTTACAAGCTCTTACACACTTACTAGTGCTTACATGCTTACCGAACCGCGACCTTCGGTGAGGGCGGCGTTTGGCTCTTCTTCGACGATCTTGGGCGTAATCAGAAGCATTAGTTCAGAACGATTGCGTCCTTTCAAAGTATTTCGGAAGAATGCACCAAGTACGGGAGCCTCTGCCATATAAGGAACCTTGGCCATCTGGGAAGCTTCTGTTTCGGTGAAAAGACCACCTAACACCAAGGTCTGCCCATCCTTAATGCGCACTTCCTGGGACATGATGTCGCGCACGTTCAAGAGTGTGACCACAGTGGTGCCGAAAGCCTGCGGCGGTCCAAGTGGTGTCGACACTTGGGGACGCAAGCGCATGGAAATGAAACCATCCTCGGTGACACGCGGTAAGACGTTGAGGAATATTCCCGCCTTGGTCAACTCCACGTTAGTTGTAACAACACCAAGGCTGACCGTGGCTGTAACTTTGTGCACGACTTCCTGGGCAATCGTAATTAGAGCCTCGGTATTGTCTACAACCACAACTGAAGGGTTGGCGACCAACTTAGCTTTGTTGGTCTGCAGCATCATGTTTACCGACAAATTTACGACCGTTGGCACTGTAGCAATGTTGGCCCGGCCTCCAGCTAGGCGGTCGGCAGTAATGAAGTTGAAGGCAGACTGAGCTGTCGGCAGAGCAGTTACGTTAGCAATAGTAGGAGGATTGAGGGGCAAGAGCGAACCGACCAAGCCGTTATAACCGGTACCAAAAGTGTTGACCGCAGAACCTGTGGTGTTGTTACCGGTGAAAGGAATAGCAGGAATATTCGGGTTGGCGATAGAACTAGCCGGTGAACCCAAACCGGGCAAGAACGACTTGAGCGGCGCCTGCGAATTACCCATAATCGAGGTGGAGAGTCCATCACCCTGCATGTTGAGAGTGGCGCCCAACTGCCTAATGCCTTGGTTGTTCAGCTCGACAAGGCTGGCTTGGATGTGCACTTGTTTCGGTCTGCGGTCCAGAAGCCTGATCGACTCTTCCGCTAAGTTGACGTCTTCCTGGGTGCCGACTACCAAAACTTGTCTATTCTTGACGTCGGGCAAAATGATGGCGCCACCACCATTGGGGTCAACCTGAAAATCGGCATTGACCTCTAAATGAGCCCTGATCTGCTGAGTACCAGGGTCTACGGCAGCGTTGTTAAAGCCGACGCCCTCTTGGGTCTGGGCTCGGGTGATACCACGCAGAGTGCGAGGCTGAGTCTCGAGTTGATAAGTCTGGGTGTTATCAGTTTCGACCGACTGGCCGTCCTTGTCTGTATTCTTGGTTCCAGATTTCTCAGCGGTAGGACCGCGCAAATCTGCGCCTTGCGACTGCCCTTCTTTTTCGCTGGCGGTCTCTTCTGAAACTTCGTTTTGTGTGCGACGCTTTGTCTGTGTCTTAAAATCGGGCAAATAACCTTTGTTAAAGACCGAGGCAGCAAGCAGTGCAGCCACGTCATACGGGTGAGCGTAGCTGAGTTTGAAAGCTTTGGCTACAGGTCTGTTTAGACCTAACTGCACCATCGCCTGGGTAGAGGCAACAACCACTGTCGAACTATCGAGAGTGCGGCTGGTCAGACCAGCAGCGGCAAGCACGCTGTCCATAGCCTCGTTGAGAGTAACATCGCGCAATTCACCAGTGATCTTGCCGGCGCAAGACTTATCGATAATTATGTTCAAATTGCCGCGCCGAGCGATTTCGCTTATCACTTCACGAACTGGAGTGTCGCGAAAACTCAAATTATGAATTAGAGATTCTTGAGCGAAAAGCTTGAAAGGTCGCCGAATTTTAACAGTGCCGGTCACGCCAGGCAGACTCTTGCGACTCTGAGGACGCATCGTTCCTTGAGCTATCGCTCGCGGCTCCGGCTCAGAGCTTGAATTTGACGAAGTAAGATTGTCGCTGCCTTTTTGCTCTTCGGCATCAGGCTTACCTGGACTGACGCCGAAAGCAGAACTGGAAGCATCAACGGCGTTGGAAGAAGGGGCGTTGCCGGATTTATTTGCGGAGTCAGAGGAAGAGGAAGAGGAAGAGGAAGAGGCGGCTGAAGCGGAGCCTTTAGAAGCAGATATTTTAGAATCAGGTCCTTTACTGGATGAACCGACACTCGGGTCTGCAACACCAGGGTCGAAGATCAGATCTGAATCGGATTTAGCAGCTAAAGCCTGACTTGCCGACAGAAGCACTATTAGCAAAGCGACTGAAGCTGGTAGAAATAAGTTTGTCTTCTTCAAAAGAAAACCCCTAGACCAAAAACCGAAACTAAACCTGACTCTTGAACGAACTCGAACTGTAAACTAAACCTGATTCTGAACTAAACTTGACTCTGAACTAAACCTGATTCTGAAACTAGCCCTAAATTCAAACTAGAAACCAAACCAGAAAACAAACGAGGAAATGCCCCCAAAGCAGAACCCAAAACCCAAACCTCTAAAGAAATTAGAATCCTCAGGGTCCTCAATATGCAGAGGAAATTTTACCGCTTAACTTCCTCTTTTCCCTTAACTAGAGCTGTTATTAGAACTGGTTAATTACTGGCAGGCAACTTCTTTAACCCGGTCAGACCGCCCAAAGCTATCTCTAAATTGTTGCGAGCTTCGGCCAAATGCGGGTTGAGACGCAAAGCCAGGCGTAACTCACTGACTGAAGAGGAAAGATCGCCCCGCCCATAAAGGGCAAAGCCCAAATCATTGCGGGCTTGAGCATTGAGCGGATCGAGAGCGACGGCGCAGCGAAATTCATCTACCGCAGCATTGACTTCTTTTGTGGCATATAGCGCCCGACCAAGAGCCATATGCCCCTCGGCGGAAGTGGGATCAAGCAGAACTGCTTGTCTCGCCGTGCGCCTGGCGCAGTGATAATCGCCTGACATTAGCAGGGCTTTGGTCAAGACCGCGTGGGCTATAGCCGATGATGGATCGGCGGAGACAGCTTGCCGCCCGGCCTTAATTGCGCCGTGTAAATCACGGGCCGAAAGCAGAGCTTGGCTGAGCCCGGCTAGATTGAGGTCATTGGCATTCAGCTTGGCAGCCTGCCTGTATTCGTCCACGGCTTCCGAGATTTCGCCGCGACGATATAAACTTTCGCCGTAATAATAATGGGCTTCGGCAACATCGGGCTTAATCTGCAAAGCCCGTTTGAACTCCAGTTCCGCTGCCGCTTCTTCACCGGAAAGGTCGAGGACCCGAGCCAAAATAATATGAGCGAGATAATCTTCTGGATTGATTGAGACGGCTCGCTTCATCTCAGTAGCTGAGCCCGACAGGTCTCCAGCTAAATAGAGATAGGTGCCCAAACGCAGCCTCAGGTTACCGTCTTGGGGATTATCTGTCACTTTTCTTCGCAAGAGCACTATGACATCGCTTACCGAACGCAGGTCGGTGGTGACTGGGTTTGAGTTGAGCAGCTTAATCAGAGACTTCTGCGTACCTGTCAATGCCAGGGCGCTGCCCGCCCCCCCCCTCCCACCCAAGGCAGATGCGCAGCAAATCAAGGTCGATAAAAGATATACAACAGACTTTTTCAGGGATGAAGATTTAGTCAACGTCGTCTCATTCCAATTCGGATACTGCAAGAGGCTAGCATATAATTCTGCAATGACTGCACCCAAAAGTGTCTATATACACATCCCTTTCTGTTCGCACAAATGCCATTTTTGCGACTTTGCCGCTTTTGCTGGGCTGGAAAGCCGGCAAGAGGAATATCTCAATAGTCTGCTGGCTGAGATTGATGAAAGATTGACTGAATATTTTCAGAAATCGGACGGCCCAAAAGACGACTCCGCTCAAGACCCAGGCAAAGGGCGAGAGGCTTTTGCAGACAAACCGGTCTTAGAAACAATCTTCATCGGCGGTGGTACGCCCGGCTTGTCTCCCCTCGAGCACCTACAGTCAATAACCGAGTCTTTGAGCCGTTACTTTCGTTTTTCAACAGATTTAGAGTTCAGCCTAGAGACGACTCCGCACGCCATCACCGCAGAAAAGGCTCGCGGCTGGCGAGAAATAGGCATCAACCGCCTTTCCATTGGGGTGGAGTCATTGCATGACTTCGAGCTAAAAGCCATGGGGCGTGACCACAGCCGGGCAGAGGCCCTTTTGGGCATAGAAACAGCCAGCCTGGCAGGCATCGACAATATTTGTCTGGATTTCATGTATGGCTTACCCGAGCAGACACGCGCCTCTTTCCAGGCGACTCTTCTGGAAGCGGTCAGTCTCTCCAAACAGTTTCCAATCAAGCATATCTCAGCCTATGGGCTTGAAATAGCGATCAATTCCCCTCTTTTGCTGCGCTATCCGAGAGAATGCCCCAGTTATCCCGATGAAGAAACTTTTGTGCAGATGTTCGATGACCTTTGCCAAATCATGGAAGACGCCGGCTTTATGCAATACGAGGTCTCCAACTTTGCCAAACCTGGCTTTGAAAGCAGGCATAACCTGACATACTGGCGCAACCAGCCGTATTTTGCTTTCGGAGTCGGCGCACATCGTTATGTGGACCGTATAAGAAGCGCCAATAGTAAGTCTTTCAATGCCTATGTACGCAATTATAGAGAGAGCGAAAAAATAGAAGAAATCTCACCCCAGGATGTCTGGGTGGAGGGTCTGATGCTTGCTTTACGTTTGCGTCAGGGCTTAGACCTAGACGACTTTAAGAAGCGTTACGGAATTGACCTTGAAGAAGCGAAAGCGGCGCCAATTAAGGACTTAGAAAGCGCCGGTCTGCTTGAAAGAATTAGTAAAGCCGGCAAAAAAGAGCTTTCTAGACCAGCAGACGAGCAAGGATTATCGGACACCGAAAAACCGACCAAATTTCTGCGAATCACCCGAAAAGGCTTGCCAGTAATGAATTCGATTATTGGAGCCTTGATCTGAGGAAAAGCTCAAGGAAAAGCTCAAGGAAAAGCTCAAGGATAAGACATACATAAATAGCTCTGGGCTGGGTATGCTGAATTTAGCATTTACTGCATTGAGCACTTTCTGCATTTAGCACTTACTGCATCTAGCACTTTCTGCCTCACCAGATGACTCTCCAGTCGAGCTTTCCCGCCATCCCCTTCATAAAGTCCTCCCCGCCTCGATATATTTAAACTCCCCTTTCTAAGCCAAGACCAAATTGAAAACTTGCCCTGAGTGCTACTCAGAATATGATGACGACACCAAAGTCTGTCCTGCCGATAACTCACCTCTGAAGTCGGTGGAGATGGATCCTCTGGTGGGAACCAGGCTGGGCGATCGTTACGAGATAGTTTCGGTCGTCGGCAGGGGCGGAATGGGTATTGTCTACAAAGCCAGACAAGAGCAAATGGACAAGCTTATGGCTATTAAGATGCTGCATTCGCATATGGTTTCAGACTCGGAAGCGGTAAAGCGCTTCTATCGAGAAGCTAAAACTGTATCCCAGGTCAGGCACCACCACATAGTCACACTCTATGACTTTGGCATGAGTTCGCAGGGTCAGCCCTTCTTGGTCATGGACTTTCTGGAAGGTGTCAGCCTCAAAGACGAACTAAAAAATAACGGCCCGCTAAGTTTTGAGCGAGCCGAAAAGATTTTTGGACAGGTTGTCGACGCCCTCGCTTCAGCCCATGCCCTCGATGTGGTGCACCGTGATTTGAAGCCTGAAAACATCCTACTCTCGCAACAGAACCAAAGCACCGACTGGGTCACCCTGGTTGACTTTGGTCTTTCCAAATTGAAAGAGCCGAAAACTCAAGATGCTTATACAATCACAAAAACCGGCGATGTTTGCGGCAGCCCGCCCTATATGAGCCCAGAACAATGTCTGGCAGCCTCGGCGGTTGATCCCCGTTCAGACATCTACTCCCTAGCTGTAGTGGTTTATGAATGTCTTTCCGGTACCCTGCCCTACACAGCCAAGTCGGCCATTGAAATGATGGACTGCCACCTTTACGGCACGCCCATACCGTTTAACCAGTCCACCCAAGACATGAAAGTGTGCAGCGAGTTAAGCAATTTCTTTGTTAAGGCCCTGCAGAAAGAGCCTGAAGCTAGACATGCCAATATCATCGAATTTGGCGAAGATCTGAAGACTTGCTTGCGAAGAGACAGTATCAAGCTGAAGAGCTACAAGCATCGCATGGAGAAGGCTTCCTTCAAAGATATGGAAAGCGAAGCCGAGGCCCTGATGTCCGGCACTTATCCCACCCTCGGAGCAGACGGACAGCGCAGTAACCTAGCCAGTGTCCGAGCCATAGAGTTGGCAGGACAGCAGGCAATGAACCTACAAGAAATTGCCACCAGCCACGATATCAGTGCCCATCCCGGTCAACCGATAGCCGGACAAAGCATGGCCACAGGGCAATACAATAAAACCAACAATAACAAAACAGCCAACAATGGAGATGGCGCCGAGGGCGCAAGCAGGTCTTGGGTCTCAAAAGTCATGAGCGCGGTCTTTGGTCATAGAGACAAAGAGAACGAACCTGCCGATTTCGACGAACCGGACAATGCCGCCTTACCCTATACCAATTGCCCCTACTGCGGAGCACCGGTGCGGGCACTGATCAAGTTTTGCATCTCTTGCCAGAGACAACTGCCTTCAGCGGCTGAATATGCCCGCATGCGAGTGCGCGGCGGCGGTCGCCTGGCAGTAGCCTCCGCTCAAGTAAACACCGGCAGGCATCAAAGAGTAGGCTTCAGCAATCGCGCTAAAGACGCAATGAGCAGCCGCACCTATCCAACCATACAGACTTGGCTTATCGTTATTCTGCTCCTTGTAATTGGTCTTTCTTTCTATAACGCTCTCAATAATCCGAGTTTCATCAATGCCATGAAAGGCATAGTGCAAGCCATAAAGAAATAAGTATAGCTGCTCAAGAAAATGAAGGCAGAAAGTTCTTCTATATGCCATATTCTTCTCAGACGAAAGACACACCACTGGTGGAGCCATATTGCGCCTCCCATTCGCTCATTGCCGGTCCAGCCTTCTACCTTGTTATGCTGATCATGAGCATGCTCTTGACACTAATAGTGGTGCTGGCTTCCGGTCGCCGCAAACAAGTCAACAAAAGACTTGCCCTCTCTCTTGATGAACGCATGGCAAAACTCTACTTGCTGGCCACCGAGCTAGGCGACCGCAGTGACTATCTAGGCCGCTCCCTGGCCCAAGACAGTGCAGCGGCAGTGCAGAAAGAGGCTATTTTTGAGTTTTATCGTAAGCTGACAATATTAGATGCAGCCTATCTATACACAAAGAAACTGACTGGTGAACTAGCTATAGAGAGCCTGGCTAAATGTTTGAGATTTTGCGACCTACTTATATTGGAAGCAGAAAACTTTGAGGCTCTTGCCTTGCCTAAACTGACAAAGGAAGAAAACTCGAAAGAAAAGCAGTTGCCGATAGAGACTGAAGAAAATCAGGCTAAATTTAAAGCCTGCCGCTTCTATAAGCCATCTTGGTCGGAAGTGGACGAATATGCTTCACGGCTGGTTATAGATTCGCAAGGCGCCATGGCCCAGCTCTTGCAAGAACTGAATCAGTTGGAAGAAGTGCGCAGACTGACTAAGTCTTAAAGGCGAAATCAGCTGGGCTGATATTTGCCTTTCATATTTTGACCGATGCGAAAACCTTGGATGAGATTATGTCTAGTTAGTTGAAAGATCTCATTCAAACAAGCCGGATCATTGATGCCGTGCTTGGCGGCAATGGCGTTAACTTGTTCCATCGCGATTGCCGAAAAATAGACATCGACATCGTCATGAACTGAACCTCGCCCTTGATTTGGCAGGCGTAGAATTGCCTTGCCGAAATCATTGGTGACGGCATCGGCAATCTGAGCGGTCAACAGGTCTGCATAGAAACTTTCTGCTTTAGTCGCCATTTTAATCCCCGAGTTATGCATCCAAACTACTGAGAGTCTTACGAACTTCTTTGATGTCCTGCCACATGTGCCATTTTGGAGAGCCGGGCTCTCGCGATTCATTCCTTAGCAAATATGAGGGGTGGAATATGGGCATTACTTTAGCACCGCTTGAGTAGTTAAACCACTTTCCTCTGATTCTGCTTATAGGATCCTTTACCTTGAGAATATGCTGAACTGCTGTGGATCCTGCCAGTAAAATGAGCTTTGGTTTAAGAAAATCTATTTGAGCGAGCAAATACTTTCGACAAGCATCAGCCTCATCTTGAGTGGGGACGCGGTTTTGCGGCGGACGACATTTTACGACGTTGCAGATATAAACTTCCTCATCTTTAGATATCTGTCCGGCTTCAAGAATTTTATCGAGCAACTGACCAGCTTTACCGACAAAGGGTAAACCGGTCTCGTCCTCTTTCTGACCGGGACCTTCACCGATGATCATCAGCTTAGCCTTACTATTGCCCCGCGAAAAAACGACATTGCTGCGAGTTTCACAAAGCTTACAGTCATGGCAAAGTTTTGCCGCTTCTTCCACCTGCTCCAAACTTTCCCACGAATTTTGCATAGGGTCGCTCTAAAGAACAACTGAAAAAGCGTTGAACCGGTCTAAAGGCTTGAGATGATAATTGCTGATATCAGCTATAGATACTTCGCGGCAGCCACCAATTCTGCCTACGCAAGAAACAGCGGTGCGCTCGAAGTCGCGAACTGTTCCGGTGGTGAAATATTTGAAGGCCGGCAAGCTCAGGTCGACTGGTTGTGATTTTGCCATTTCATTCAAACCAGGAAAAATGTCGTCTACCAAACAAGTGGCAGGATCAATAAGAGTCAAACCGGCAGGAAAAAGTTTTGCCATCTGCGCATCTTCACTGATTAGCCTTTCAATTTGAGGCGCCACAAAAGGAAAGTGAGTACAGCCAAGTACAATTGCTTCCATACCGGCAAGCTTGGTGAGATATTCGCGCAAGGCCCCTTCGAGATCACACATAGCGTTGTGCTCGGGCAATTTACCCGATTCGATAATTGGCACCAAGCGAGGACAGGCGACTTCCCTTATATCTCCTTCATATCCAAAGCCACGCAAGCCCTTGCTAAAAGCCTGAGAATTGACTGTGCCGAAAGTAGCCATCACACCTATCGATGAGAAGCGGCTGCGGCTGAGACTTTTGCATGTCGGAGCAATCAAGTCGTAAAGCTTCACTGAACTGCCAACGGCAGCTTCGGCATGGCCGCGAGCCAGTGCCGCCGAAGTATTGCAAGCCATCACAAGTGCATCAATTTTAAAATCGCTCAGAAACCCGACAATCTCTTCTACGAACTGTCCTATCTCGGCAGCGTCACGATTGCCGTAAGGGCAACGCCCGGTGTCGGCGAAGTAGATATAGCGAGCCGGCACGGCACAAGCAGCCAGACGGGAAAGAACAGACAAGCCACCTACGCCTGAATCAAACAGACCAATAGTCAATTGCTGTTTAGAAACGCCCGTCGACAGGGGCGCATTTTGAAACTTCGTCAAGTCTGAATTCTCAGCCAATTAAGCTATTTCGCCGATTTGGAGTTGCCTGAAGCTGCTATCTGGGAGGTCTGTTTTCCGGCCAGTTCTTCACTGCCTTTGTTTACATCCTGCAGGTAGAGCATAACACCACGAGCCAGAGCATTGGCAATCTTATTTTGGTAATCAGAAGAGATTAACCTATCTCTTTCTGTTTTGTTAGTTATATAACCAACTTCGGCCAAAATCGCCGGTACTGGAGTGTGGTTGATGACATAAAAACGAGCCCGCCTGACTGAACGATCAGGCGCAGCCAAGCCGGCGACAAGCGATTCATGTACTCTTCTGGCTAAGGGTAAACTGCGGTCTGTTTGATAATAAGTTTCTATGCCATGGATATCGGAAGTACTCTGCAACGAGTTAATGTGAACAGACAAAAATAGATTGGGATTGACTTGATTGGTTATCTTCACCCGATCTTCCAGTGAAACAAAAGTATCGTCGCTGCGAGTCATGACGATTCGAGCCCCTTTAGTCTCCAGGACCTTCTTCAGCTTGGCGGTTATGGCCAAAGTGACATCTTTCTCGTTTACATCAGACCTTTGCGCACCAGGATCACTGCCACCATGGCCGGCATCAAGAACAATTACAGTTTCACTGGGAGCACGCGGTACGACAATAGCCTGACTGATAGAAAGACTGGAATTTTTCTGCGAAAGTCCCTTGCTCAGGGTGATAGTCATATATGAAGAACCTTGATTGAAAAGTTCGTCGACAGTGACCCCCTCTTCAAGTTCAAGTACTAAACGCCCTGTAGAGACTTCAGCATTAGGCACGCCTACACGAATGGAGCGCACCAGCGGTGATGCGGCAGCATCAGGCAAGGCGGCATTAACTATCGACCGCATATCTTTGATATCCATGACATAACGGTCTGGAGCTTGCAGCCTAAATGACTTGTATTCAAGATCTTTTCGATTAGGCAATTCCACTCTGAATATCTCGAGAGCGCCTTTACCGGCATCGTCGACCTTATCTAATGTGATTAGGGGCGGCGGTCCTAAATCCTCGACCCGCTCCGGCAGCACCCGCTCAACCGGGGCAGCGCCCACATTGTCCTTTTCCGGTTGCTTCGGCTGCACCTGTCCTGCTTCAGACGACTCCTTCATTTTGTCATCCGGCTCAGATTCAATCTGCGATCTTTCTTCCGAAAGACCAATAATATCTAAAGTGCGTTCTTTCAGGCGCGAAAACCAACCCCGGCTGGGCTTTTCGCTAACTTCATTACTATCGGCTTTGGCTTTGGCGACTTTTTTAGCGTCTTTTTCTTTAGTTGCGCTTTTGTCTTTTTTATAGATCGGCGGTGCCAAAGGTGGCTCGGCTTCAGAAGCAGCGCTTTTGCTGCTTATTTTTGCAGCCGGAGCCGGAGTAGGCGCCGACGCCGACGCCGACGCCGACGCTAAGATTGGTGCGGCTTGGGCAGATTTTGAAACAAGACTAGAACTAGAGCTAGAACCAGAGTTTGAACTAGAGCCGTATTTAGACCCTGAAACTTCCCCCCAGCTGACCTTAAGGACGGAAGGGGCGGCACCCACCGATACAGTCTTCAAGACAGCCGGATCATCGGCGGTAAATGAAATGCGTAACTTGGGAGGACTGACTTGAGCGAGAGCGATATGCACCGACTTGATGCCGGGAAATTTAGTATAAGAAGGATTTCTAAAACGATTATCAGATGAATTGCCTCTTACCTGACTGCTTGAGCGCTCCACCAAACTAATGTTTCGCGACTGTGTTTGATTGAGAGTGAGCCCATCGAAATCGGCAATGAGAACTGTCTCACCTCGCTCGCCCGGCAAGTAATTGAAGTGCGGTCGACCGACAGTAACCGCCTCGGCTAAATGCAGATAGATTGTGCGTTTATCAAGTTCTTCCTGGACAGAAACAACTTTCAAACCAGGGCCTGAAATAGACTTGTATTGCGAATAAGACTGGGCCAAGACCGCGGCAGACCGAAACGGAGCCAGGGCTGAGGTCGTCAAAATGCAGAAAAGAGCCGCCGCCACCTTCAAAGTCGCCACCTTGAAATAGGTAGCACCACTGCTTTTGCTTTCGAACTTGGAGACCCTATTCAAGTGCTTTCGCTTTTCTAGATAGATACCGTCTTTGATGCTGCAGTGGAGAGCTTAGGCAGAGTCTAAATTCCCTGTAAATGACCCTGTAAATGCCCCTCTAAATGACCCTGCAAATGCCCGGAAAGTGCCCGGCTCTCGATAGATTTAATTGATTTAACTTATATAGATCTAAAGAGGGAAAATCATAACACATGCTCAAATTTGTTAAGCATTTGAACTATCTGCCTAAATTAAATTGAGTTCCGGCTAAAACACCCACCACCTGGTAATCTGACTCTCAAAACAACTGAAATATTCCGAATGCGGACAACCGTTGATTCGTTAAGCGATTTTAGGGAGTAAATAATGGACACGACTCTGATGGGTGTGCTGGGCTGCGGTGCAGTCGCACTCGCATATGGCGGCTGGGCTGGCACCAGCGTTCTCAACTTAAGCGCCGGGAATGAGCGCATGCAACAAATTGCATCGGCCATTCAGGAAGGCGCCAGTGCTTATATGAACAGACAGTACACCACCATAGCTGGTGTCGGTGCTGTGCTTTTCCTCATCATCGGTCTCACTCTGAACTGGACCACCGCGGCAGGCTTCCTGGTCGGTGCCGTTCTTTCCGCTCTTTCCGGCTTTGTCGGCATGTATGTCTCGGTACGAGCCAACGTGCGCACCGCTGAAGCCGCCAAAAACGGGCTGGAAGCAGCTCTTTCGGTAGCCTTCAAAGGCGGCTCGGTAACCGGTCTTCTGGTTGTCGGTCTCGGTCTTTTGGGCGTGGCTGGATTTTACATGGTCACCAAAGACGTGAATGCTCTAGTTGGTCTCGGCTTCGGAGCCAGCTTGATTTCAGTATTCGCCAGACTGGGTGGCGGCATCTACACCAAAGCAGCCGACGTCGGCGCCGACTTGGTCGGTAAAGTGGAAGCCGGTATTCCTGAAGATGATCCAAGAAACCCCGCTGTAATTGCCGATAACGTCGGCGACAATGTCGGTGACTGCGCCGGTATGGCAGCCGACCTTTTCGAAACTTATGCCGTAACCGCCGTAGCGACAATGCTGCTCGCTCATCAAATCTTTCACGCCCAGATAGAAGCCGGCACCGCCCCTAATGTCATTGTTTATCCTCTGGTATTGGGTGCCGCCTCGATTGTCACTTCTGTGATAGGCGCTCTTTGCGTCAAGCTCGGTAAGAGCACCAATATCATGGGCGCTCTCTATAAGGGTCTGATCGTCGCCGGTGTTCTTGCCGGCGTTTCCTTCTGGGTAATCACCGACAAGATGATGCAAGGTCTGACCATCGGCGATAAACCTGTCACCACGATGGCTTTCTTCCTGGCTGCCATGGTCGGCCTGGTTGTCACCGGGCTTCTGGTTTTCATCACCGAGTATTACACCTCAACTGACTATGCACCGGTGAAGTACATCGCCAAAGCATCCGAAACAGGTCACGCCACCAACATCATCGCCGGACTAGCCGTATCGATGAAGTCCACAGCCTACCCTGTTATCGTCATTGTCGCCGGTATCCTCATTTCTTATTCACTCTGCGGAGTATTCGGTGTGGCTCTGGCAGCCATGTCTATGCTCTCGATGGCCGGCATCATCGTCGCTATCGACTCATATGGACCAATTACAGACAACGCCGGCGGTATTGCCGAAATGTCTGAATTGCCCAAAGAAGTAAGAAATGTCACCGACCCCCTCGATGCCGTAGGCAACACCACCAAGGCTGTGACCAAAGGCTATGCCATCGGTTCTGCCGGACTTGCCGCCATCGTGCTCTTCAGCTCTTATACCGAAGAACTGAACCTAGCCATGGCCAAAGCCGGTGCCCAAGGTCATATCACCTTCGATCTCTCCAGCCCCTATGTGCTGGCTGGTCTCTTCATCGGCGGTCTCATTCCTTTCGTTTTCGCAGCTCTGGCTATGGAATCGGTAGGTGCCGCCGGCGGTATGGTCGTCGAAGAAGTGAGACGCCAATTCAGAGAAATCCCCGGCATCATGGAAGGCACAGCCAAACCTGACTATGCTAAGTGCGTAGACATCGTTACCTCGGCAGCCCTCAAGAAAATGGTTGTACCGGCTCTCTTCCCAGTCGGCACCCCGGTCGTTATCGCCATGCTCGGCGCCTTCTGGCTGAACAATGCTCTGCCCGGCGAATATGCAGCAGCCAAGATTCTGGGCGGCGTACTGGTAGGTTCAATAATCACCGGTCTATTCGTGGCTATCTCTATGACCTCCGGCGGCGGAGCCTGGGATAACGCCAAGAAATATATCGAAGAAGGTCACCACGGCGGCAAGGGCTCAGAAGCTCACAAAGCTGCCGTCACCGGCGATACTGTAGGCGACCCCTACAAAGATACCGCTGGTCCGGCTATCAACCCGATGATCAAAATCTTGAACATCGTTGCCCTTCTTTTGGTTGCTTTCTTGGTCAAATAAAGACCGAATAGGCAAAGCAAAACAAATAGTTAGCGGAAAAATAACCGGCCAGGTGCCGGTTATTTTTTTTGCTCTGCTATCATCATCAGCATGAGCGACCAAATTAGACTAGCCAATAGACAAGACGAGAAAGAAATCAGAGAGCTGACTGAAAGCCTCTACCAGGCATCGGGGCAGACTTTCTCATTAGAAGAGCAAGACAATGACCTGCGCAACATCGAAGGGAAATATATTGGTCCCGGCGGTATTTTTCTGGTCTATGAATTAGACGGCAAGCTAAGCGGCTATCTAGCTGCTGCCTGCGATAACGAAAACGAAACAATAGAAATTAAGCGCAACGGCTTTGCCCCCGCATGTGTCAGTCCTAGCCCGGCAGAAATTTATGGTCGTATGTTGGCAGTGGTTCGCAACCATGCCTACCAGATGGATATCAAGTCGGTCTTGATTGACGACAATAATGCCAAAGTCTTTCAAAAAGAGTTTCAATAAAATCAAAAATTAGGCGCACAAAAAAAGGAGGTTACCCCTCCTTTTTTTGCACTTTTATATAGTCAACCTATTTCTCTAAACCAACTTTGATCACGGGTAGTTTCTGACCTAAATTGACCAAGGTTTGATAGGTGAGCGCGGCCACGTCAGCTCTAGAGGCGTTGAGATTGGGCCTAATCTGGCTCGGGTCTGGATAGCTCACTATGATTCTTGCTTTTGCAGCTTTAGCCACAGAAGGAGCAGCCCAAGAAGGCACCGAAGAACCATCTTGATAGCTATTCAAAATAGAGACATCGGCGAGACCGGAAGGTAGAGCCTTGGCTAAAATCACCAGAGCTTGGGCTCTTGTAATCTTATCTTCGGGCTTGAATGTACCGTCAGGGAATCCGGTCACCAAACCAGCCTGGCTTACCGCCGCAATCGCTTTGGAAGCCCAATAGGTAGGCGAGACATCTTTGAACTGAGCGGCACCGGCAGCCGGCGGCACATTGAGAGCCTTCATGGCAATGGCGGCAAACTGTGCACGGGTGATACCATCATCCGGCTTGAATGAACCATCTGGGAAACCACCGATAATCGAGCGCTGTGTTAGCTGCCCGACATAGGACTCGGCCCAATGTCCCTTTGTATCGAAAGGCGCATTGGCAGTCTGAACCGGCGCCACCGGATGGGCGGCCTTCAATCTAACAATGTCGTTATTGAGTCTATCGAGATCTCTATTGACGGTCATCACTTCCCAATCGGTAAAGGCATTATCCGAAGCACGGAAACTAGCTTCCACAGTGGCGATGCGATCGAGTTCCTTGCGCATATCCTGCACCTGGGCGGCAGTCAAGACACCAGAGGCCTCGCCTTCGGTAATCTGCTTAGTCACTTCGGTTTTCTTGGCCGCGACATCAGGCAGAGCAGCCATCGACTTGTCCAGTCTGGCGCCAATGGCGGCATACTCTCTAGACAAATGGGCAATCTGTTCATCATTTAAGGCTAAATTACCAGAACCACTTTTGAATGCAGACTCCAACTGCGAAACGCGGCTGAGATCGGCACGCACATCAGGCTCGGCAGAGGGGCTGAGGCGACCGCTTGCCAAACCATCTTGCAGCTTCTTCTCCAGCGCACTGCGGGTGGTGCTAAGATCGGGCAGAGCCGTCAGCGATGATGTAATCTGAGCTGAAAGTGTGTCCAGCTCATTAGCCAATGAAAGTGTTTCGTAATCACTCAAGACGCCGTCGGCGCGGAAAAGTCTTTCTCTAGCGCTATTTTGATCAAGCTTGTTTTTGAAGTCTTGATATTGGGCATCAGTCAAACGCTGAGCTGCTTTAGCCGAGTCTAGTTTTTTGACCAGCTCACTCTGCTTGGCTGAAAGTCCGCCGCCGGGAGTGGGAGCATTACTGCTTAGAACTGTATCGATGCGCTTATCGAGCGCTTCCAACTGATTGGAAAGGGTTAGTGTTTCACTGTCTGAAAGAGAGCCGTCTGCTCGATAATTGCTCTCCACTTGATTGATACGGTCGAACTCTTGCTTGAGCTCGGCATATTGATTGAGGGCGAACTTACCGGCAGCTTGATTGTCTGCAATTTTCTTTTCAATAGCCTGTTGCATGGCATCGATGCCGGGCATACCAGTGGCAGTGGCACCGGTATAACGCTCAAGGGCGGAATTGACCCGCTCTAGATCAAGAGCCAAAGACAACTGATCGGCCACGGTAAGCGGCGCACCGGTAGCCTTGAGAGATGTCTCGCGACTTTCAATACGATTCAATTCTTGGGTATAAGTATCGGCTTCGCTTTGGCTCATACGCCCAGTGGTGACCAAGTCTTTCAGACGAGTACGCAACTCAGTGCGGCGAGCGGCATAATCAACATCGGCTCCGCTCCTGGCTTTCAGCTGCGACTCTAACTTACTAGATAGCTTATCTAGATCAAGAGCCAATTCAAGAGTCTGGGCGTTAGATAAAGCCCCGCCAGAAGCAGCCTTAAATGTAGACTCTTTGGTTTTTAAAGCATTCAGATCTGCAAGCAGCGCGTTTACTTCAAAGGTGCTTAGTCTGCCGGCTGTCTGGGCCGCATTGAGCCGAGCAGTAAGATCGGCCTGTTTTCCGGCAATATCGGTGAGTCCGATTTCTTTTCTTTCGCCCAGAGATTTTTCAAGGTTGGAAGAAATCACATCCAACTCTAAGCCGAGCCTGGTCTTCTGCCAAATTGAAAACTTACCGGAAGCTTTATAACCGAGCTCAAGATCCTTGATGCGATTCAATTCTTTCTTGAAACTGTCGGCGTCGGCAGAAGAAAGACGACCAGCCAACACAGCATCATTAACTGCTTTCTCCAGCTGGGTTCTTCTACCCTCGACATCCAATAGAGCTGGAATTTGAGATAGGTCGATACCACCAAGTTGTGCCTGAGCAGTCGCGCCCGACATTAGAACCGAGACCAGGGCCAATGTAGCCGCAAGCCTTGCCTTGACTTTCATGCAAGATCTCCTCTGAAACTTTCGATAGCGCCTATTTTAGCCCATCGACAAAGAGGATGATCGGCTCTAAGCGCCTATTAAATTGATGACCAGAGCAAAATAGCTTTCCAAATCATCTCTTGATATGCCGCTTTCTGGTCCAGATTTCTCTTCCGAGACCATTTCGGCAATTGCTTCTTGATTATTGAGCAAAAAGGTGATGAAAGACTTCTCGCGGCTGGATACTTTATCGCTCTGCAAAAAGGTAAAAAGTTCGCTGCGCTCGATAAAGCCGTTCTTGTCTAAATCAAGACGGTCAAAAGCCAATCTGGCATAGTCCCTAATCTGTTTTATGTCTTGATAAACCGGTTCGGCGCTTGTTTCGCTGCGCAACCAATGTCTGTCAAATTCAGCACTCTCATTTATCTGCTCTGAATTGGAAGAATTAATATCGGAAGTCATATCACCCTCAAACATTCCTTTCTTTTGCTCTGTTTAGAGGCGCCTGCAGGCGGGCACATTAACAAGCGTAAGACTTGCAGTATATCAGGTATGGATAATGCTCAGAGATCAGGAAAAGGTAAAAGTAGCAGTTGCAACAAAAGAAGACGACACAGTCAAGCGAGTCTTCCTGGCTGTCATCTTTGGACTGCTAGCGGCGACAAGCAATACCTGGCTCTACAGCAGTCAAAGTCACTCAAATTATGACGCACCCTGGGTTTACCCTGCGCGCTAGCTCAAAATACGCGATAGCTCAAAATAAGCGATAGAGCCAGTATGCCAGAAAGGCAGAAGATGGTATGGTCAAAACCCAAGCCATTAGCATGTCTCGCGCCACAAGCCAGTGCACGCCTTTTCTTCTTTCAGCACAACCAACCCCCATAACTGTTGAGGCAATCACCTGAGAAGCGGAAAGAGGTCCGCCGGTGAGTGAGCCCATTGTGACCACCACCGCCGAGGCCAGCTGAGCGACAAAAGCCGGTGTCGGTCGCAAGCGATAAATGCCGGTACCCACCCTTTTGACAATACCGGGTGCCATGGCCAAAACTCCAGTAGTTAGAGCTATAGCTATCAAGAGTCTAATTTCAATGGGAATAGTGGAAATATTGCCAAGCAAACTGAAAGCGATTAAACCCATTACCTTTTGCGAGTCGTTGGCGCCGTGGCCGAAAGCCAAAAGCGGCAATGCCAGCCACTGTAAGCGCTTGAATAGACGAGTGAGCGAGGCAGTGAAGAAAACACCAAAGATATAAACCAGCTTGAGCAAGATAAAGCCGGCAAGAAAGCCTATAAGAGGCGAGAGAAAAAGAGTGACAATCACTTTAGTGACGCCGGTGGGATGCAAAAGATATCCCAATTCGCCCACGACAATATAATCAAAATTACCGCTGGCGGCGTAAAGAGCGCCAATCAACCCACCCACCAGGGCGTGCGTCGATGAACTTGGCACTTTTATAGCGCGAGTAAAAAAATTCCATGAAATGGCTGCCACTAAAGCTGTCAAAAGAATGGGCAAGAATCTCTCGTCTAATTTAGTTCCACCATATCTGGTGATACCAACTATCGAACCAGCAACAGCCTGTCCGCCTAAGAGAGCACCTAAAAACTCGAATATCCCCGAGAGCAAAGCAGCCCAGGCAGGCGGTATAGAGCGAGAGGCGATGGGAGATGCCGCCACCGAACTGCCGTCTTGAAAGCCGTTTGTATAAGAGAACAAACAGCCAAACAAAACGATCAAGATGATGATGGTATTGTGGTCCAAATTTCAGCCCATCTTGACTATGACATGATGCAATTTCTCCGCCACCGAGTCGATGCGCTGCGCCGCAGTGACAAGGGTGCGATAGACTTCGACGGTGCGCAAGATGGTTTTGAAATCGTTCGTCTCAAAGAGATCTCGCATGCCCTGACGATAAATCTTCTCAAAGCGATTCTCGGCCTTACGGGCCAAAGCCGCCTGCGCAGCAGCTTCTTCTTGGTTATTCTTGAGATTGGCAAAAGAGTTGAAGAGACAGCGCGCCCCTTCTTTTAGGGTGCGAGCCATTTCGGGTAAGGTTTCATCACGAGGGCAATAATTGAGAGCCTCCACCTCGCGAGCAGCATTCTTGGCTGCATTTATCACTTCATCAAGCCGAACCGAGAGGTCATAGAGATCTTCTCTATCTAGGGGCGTGACAAAAGACTCGACTAACTTCTTTTGCAAAACAAGCTTCTGTTCATCGGCCTGATGCTCAAAGTCGCGCACCTGCTGGCAGCGATCATAAGCACCACCACTGAGCCAAACTTCTAAGGCTTCGATCCCCTTAACCGTGGTGGCGGCTTGGGCTTCCAGCAAGGCGAAGAAATCTACCCTAGGCTCAAACAAACCCTTAGCAAAGAAAGAGGCAAAGGGCATCTTCATAAGACTACGGGCAAGAAGACTACGCTTATGATTGCTCACTAGAGAGAGCCTCCACTAAAAGCTTAAGAAAGTCATCTTCGGTAAGTACCGAGTCTTTTTCCTGCATATAGAGCCGGGCTATTATATCGTCGGTAGAATTGAATTGCCAGCGTCCTTTACGGTCTAGGCGGTTAAACTGCTTGGCCAGGGCACTTAAATCAAGACGAGGCAATAAAGTACGACTTTGATAATCGACCCAAGTCTCATAACGAAAATAAACTTCACGCCGCCTGCCCTTTAGCACGGCAACTCTCATCATGCGGCTCTTATTGTGTATGAACATAGGATGCAATACCGACGAGATCCAACTGGAGGCTCGTTCTTTATCGGCGCGTTGCGGTACCTTCTCGTCTATATTGACTATGAGCAAGTCGAGCTCGGGACGTTCTTCAAAAGTAATCAGCCCTTTTTCATACCATTTCTCGGTCTCGCTCAAAAAATCATCTTCTTCCTGCCAGAAGCGGCTGAATGAGCTTATTTTGGCGATGATCTTGGGCAGGCGCAAAAGCAATTCTTCATACAAGATGGCTTCAATTTCTGGACGAGGCAAGGCAAAGACATCGTCACTAAGCGGGGAAAGCTCGGGGCAAGCCCAAGCATTGAGCATAAAGGAAACCCGCGCCATATCGCGATCGCTGTAAACCCCAAAGTCCCCAGCCGAAGCAATATCCATCAGTTTATCTTCCAATTCGATGGCTTCTTCACTATTGGTCAAGGTAAATAGAGAGACCAAGCCATCTTCATCAAAATGGTTATTGGTGACATAAGGACAAGTAACAGACAAACTGCCTTCTTTTATGGCTCGCAGAGCATTAAATGCGATACCACAAGAGAGGTCATGCTTGAGCACTGCCGGCGTGTTGTTACCGCGCCAATGAGATAGAGTCAAGACAGATGCAGAGTTTGGTGCGCCATCTACCATTATGTGGTCGGTTGCAACTAATTTAGCAGCTGGCAAATACTCGAACATTGCCTTAAAAATGCCCCAACCTGGAATATGATTAAATGGGTGGAAGATGGAAGAAGCTTCGCAATCCATCCCGCAGCTTCCAGGCCAAATCGCCGTCTCTTTCGCGCAGACGGTCCTCTAAGCGCATCAAAGCTTGATTGCAGGGTCCGTTGTAGGGCAAAAGAGCATGGGCGGTTTTGTATGATTGCAAGGCTCCATCATAGTCGCCGAGATAAGTTTCTTGCAGTTTGCCCTTAAATATAAGGGCGTCCACATTCTTAGGGTCGGCTGACAAAAAAGTATTGATCTCTTTGTATGCGAGCTCATAGCGTCCGCCTTTTTCTAAGGCCGAAGCCAGATAAAAGTGGAAGGGATTGCGCACCAATTCTTTGCTATTGCTGGCATAAAAGTTATCGAGTATGGCACTCAATTTCTTGCCTGAAATATGCGGTACGGTCTGCGCAATCATCTCGGCACCAGGCATGCGTCCCCCCAGGTAGGTGGCTGACTTAGCCAGGGTTACCAACATGGGTAGAACTGCTTCTTTGTAGCGCCCATCCCAAAAGAGACAGCGAGCATAAATGTCCGAAATATTGCGCCAGCTGATGGACTGCTTGACCAAAATCTCGCAGGGATAGATAGCTCGGCGATACTGCCCCTGGTTATAAAAGGCCTCTGCCAGTACAGCCAGAGCCGGAGCATAGTTGGATTGCCTTTCGATGTCTTCAGAAGCTAGATTTACTGCCAATTCCGGATTGGTAGCTGAATATAACTCAGCCAGTTCGGTGGCTAGCCCGATGGGGCGGTTGGGCAAGTTATGCGCCCGCCATAAAGTTTTTTCAGCTGAGTCGAAATCTCTATCCTGCTTGAGAGTCTTGCCCAGCATAAAGAGAACATTTGCATCTTCCGGAAAGCGCTTCAAAGCTTGGTCGAGCAAAGCTCGGGCCGCTTGCTTGTCACCTTTGGAGACGAGGTGGTGAATGATACCGACAACTGCATTTGAATCTTGCGGTCCAAGTTTATCGGCAGCCTGGAACTGTTCCAGAGCCTGATCATTCAAACCCACTAGGTCGAGGGCAAGACCATACACGAGGTGAACTTTAGCCTCGCCGGGAAACTTCTGGGTGAGGCCGGCCAATTCAGTCAATTGTGCTTCTGAAAGACTGCGGCTTTCGATTTTCTGCTGATAGTCATTGAGCTTTTCAGTTAAAGCGGCATCGAGCGCCCAGACCGGAGAGAGCAAACTGAACGTACCCAAAGTCAGGGCCAGCGAAGTCGCCAATTGTAAAGAGGTTCTTGCCAACACTGCGGTTACACCTTTCTCGATTGAACATACAAAATGCTTACCAAATGGAATTCTACAGGGATCACAGAGGAAGGGGATTTTGTAGCATTAAAATATTTTCATACCTTCACAGACAGGGCGCGGCGACGATTAACAACCGCATTGCTCTGGGAATAATCTGCACAGACCAATATATATATTTGGTTTGGCGTTTTCTGTAGCAGCTAGAAGCTGGGGGATTGAAGCATGAGAGTAAAACGGAAGCGTAGAGGCTCGCAAATTGCCGAACTTGCTCCATCTTTGGTGATTCTGTTGTTAGTTGTTCTCTTTCCGATGCTCGATATTATGTATCTCGGCATCGGCTATGCAGGCGGCTGGTATCTCAATCAGATGACAGCCCGCGCCCTGGCCACAACCGAGCCGACAGATTGGCCAACCGCAGCGAGCCGCATGACCACAGCTTGGCAGGGCAGCTCACTGGCCAATTTCACAGGTGCCTCGGTCGTGTCTAACGGCTCATCCAACGCCACGGGAGGTACTCTCAGCGGCGGCGACAAATACGATAAGTTTGTGCAGGTAAATACCGAAGTTCGTATCAATCCCTTCATCTCACTGGCTTCTGTCCCCTTTCTCAATGCGCTTAGCATCGACGGGCTGACCAAACCGGTCACCTTTAGATATGTCGATAAGCGCCCCCGTGAAGAACTTTCCGTCAGCGAACTCTAGTAAGGGCTCAATTAGAAATGAAAAAAAGACTGAGAAGAAATAACTCCGGCAATATGGTAGAGACTGTTTGCGGGTGCATCATTCTCGTTATAGTGGCTCTCTTTCTAGTAGATGTTGCAGCCATAGTCATCTGCCAGACCCAGAACGATGCCCTGGCCAAGCATTGTGCCAGAGCTGCGGCTAATAAAGACGACTACGCACTAGCCAACGCTGCTAAACAAAAAGTTGTGGACGAATTCAACGCCTCGAACGGCGGCTCCAAAATTTGTGTTTCTAATGGGGCTACTCTTGATGCTGGTTACTTCGCCAATGCCCAAGCTTATGTGCAGTCGACAGTCACCTGCAATTTTCCTGTGCCGATACCGTTTGGACCATCAAGCATGCAATTCAGAGCCGATGCCATTGAGCCTGTAGTAGCAATTATGCCGCCCTAAGGGTTTGATCAGCAAATCCAAAACCCAAAATCTAGTCTTTTTTGAGCCCGTTGTGTTTTGGCAAAAGCACGGCGGGTACTTCTTTGACCGGCTCGGCAATAAAGTCAACGGCCCGCGGATGGGTGCCTGGGTCGGCACTGGCGACAACGTCTTTGATTTTAGCTTCATTGGCCTTTGCATCGGCAATGATTACAGCACCATAGGGCTTGCGCAAAGCCACTTCGCACTTAACTACCCCGGCAGTCTTTCGCAGCGCCTGCCTGATATTGAGCAAACACTTAGCACAGCTAATCTGCTCCAATCTAAAGTCATAGCGAGTCAAGACTTCTTTAGATGCTTCTTTGGCAGCCGCCATATCAGCCCAACCCGAAACCGAGAGAAGAGAAGATATTGCTAAAATGCTCAACGCCTTGCTTACCGGTTTCAGATTTATCGCGCTATACCCAAATATATTTGAGACCATTTCTGCCACCATTTTCTACTTTCTCCAGAAAAGCTGTATATATTTATAGCAAATGAATAACCAAGATAGTTTCCAAAAAAATCTAAATTTAGCAGTAGGCTGGCTTCTTTACCCGACCGGCGATTTTCTAGGTCAATTAATCCTGCACCCAAGCCACATTTCAATCGAAAGACTACTGGCTATCACCTTGATGGGCGGGCTTGTCTACCGCTTCGAAATTCCTCGTTGGTTCAAGACCTTAGATAGTATAAAGTTCGACGACGAAACAATCGAAAAGTTTCAACTACTCAAATTACTTACCAGAGAAAATCCAGCCGAGACTGCCCACAAACAAATACTTAACTGGCTGGGAAGGACTCTGGGAGCTATGCTCTATTTCAATCCGCTCTGGATCTCAAGACATATTTATGTAATCTTCATCAGTACCAATCATCAGTTCATGCCATCAAATATGACACCACTGGCAGCCGTCGGTCACTTTCTAGCGGTGGGCGGCAATTCTTTTTTGATCAATCTACCGATATCTTTTTTGGGCAATTACATCATTCAGCAAAGACTGCCTATTACCTATCGCTTTTTAGGAAGCGCCACCTTGAGCAGCTTGATGGCCATACTCTATGCCGTGGCATACTGGCTCTTTCATCATTAGGAAGAAAGGGCAGCGGCTATACTCTCTTGGAACGGGGCTCGCAAAATGCCCTTTTCAGTGATGATGCCGCTGATTAGTTGAGAGGGTGTAACATCAAAAGAAGGATTTATCGCCTTCACTCCAGGCGGGGCGTGTCGTGCCCCGTCAAAGGTGAGTACTTCTTCCTCAGCTCTAAACTCGATTGGAATAGAGTCACCATCAGTGGTGACTCTATCGAAAGTGGAAAGCGGTGCGGCTATGAAAAAAGGAATTTTATGAAATGAAGCAAGCACAGCCAAGTTATAAGTGCCAATCTTATTGGCTGTATCGCCATTGAGGGCTATACGGTCGGCGCCGGTAATGACCAAATCAATTTTGCCGCACTTCATGAGAAAACCACTCATCGATTCACAAACAAGAGTGACCGGTATCTCTTCTCTCTGCAATTCAAAGGCGGTCAAGCGACCTTGATTGCGCGGTCTAGTTTCATCGGCAAAGACCTGGGGTTGAAGACCGGCATAATGAGCCGCCCTAATCACCCCCAGTGCCGTTCCATAACCACAAGCAGCAAGTGGTCCGGCATTGCAGTGAGTCAATATCGAAGCCCCTTTCGATATCACAGAGAGACCATGGTTGCTTAACTGATAGTTGGCATCCAGCACTTCCTGATAAAGGCGATGGGCTTCCTTAAGCGCCGCTTCAGCCGGGTCTGCATTAGTATTGGCATTACTATTTGAATGCTCAGACAGTGCTTGCATAAATGCCTTGTGTACTTGCCTGGCGCCATACTGAAGATTGACGGCAGTAGGACGGGTGGCAAGCAAGCGCTCCAAGTCGGCTTCAATAACAGGCAGCGAAGCCCCTTGCCGCATGCGCCTGGCAATATTGAGGGCATGACCATAGCCTGCCACCACTCCTATTGAAGGGGCGCCGCGCACAACCATTTCTTTAATAGAAAAGAGTAGATCATCAAAGGCGGTGGCATCGAACCACTCCTCTTCAAAGGGCAATTTCCTTTGGTCGACAAGCAAGAGAGTGCCGCTCTCTTCAAGGAAGCGAAGAGGCAAGAGTCCGGCTTTCTCCATAATTAACTTCCTTATCAATCACAATTGCTGAAATAATAGATTTCATGAGAAGAAAAGACAAGCCAAACTATATTTACCTGCAACTAGCTGCTGTTGCCATTGGGTTATTTGTTTTAGGGCGCCTGGCCTATATGAAAGTGCAAGCGCAAGCGGTCAATAGACTGGCGGCTGGAGATAGAGCAAAAGCCGAAACAGTGCGATTAGAAATAAATCCGCAAGCCAATCTAAACTTTCTCAGTCGACAAGAGATTTTGGAGAGAAGACGTTCTTATCTTTATCGTCATCCAGAATTGCTCATGTATCAGTATGTGCCGACCGGCGCCATATTTGACTCGATGGAAGAACAAAAACCATGGTGGGGATTAAAGGGGCAGCTCTTTTTTGGTCCCGGCAATCGCTCCATCGAAGGCGATGCCGAAGAAAGTCGCTTCTTATACAACCCATTTTTGCTGGCCCAGGCCAATCTCTTTCTCAAGAAAGTCTCTTGGGACGAGGGTTTTTATGCCAGCCGCGAAGAACTAGCGGCATCGGCCATGCCTCTAGACTGCCCGCCGCAATCAGCCACTATTTATCCGCGGGTGAAGAAAGAAGAACTTACCTACAATGTCTCTGACTTTCTTAGACAATGCGAAAACGCCAGCCGGGTCAAGACCGGCTTAGATGCCTTAGAGTTTGACCTAGTGGTCTATAACGCCAGAGATATGGGCTATAACTATCTGGCTGTTTCCAACTATGAAAGTCAGAATATTGAAAAGAGCGGTTCGATCGTAAAAATCGATCAGTATATACATTGCGGTGATACCTGCGGCTATCCAGGCGGATGCAACAATATGAGCCCTTACAATGACAAACTCTTCGACCTCGGTATCAAGTCTTTACCGGCAAAGGCTGTGGTGAAACTTTGGCAGAACTATCCGAGATCAGCCAACGATGCCGGTGACTTTGAAGTGACCTTGCTTTTCAATTGAGTCTAGAAAAGTGCACTAAAAAGTTAGAGCCCCCGCTTTGACGAGGGCTCTTTTACTCTTTGGAATTTACGGTCTCTAAGGGTCTTTACTTTGGGACTTGCCTATAGATTTTGCTTAGCGACCCTGACCATTTCTTGCTTTGAGAAACTCTGGAATATCCAGTATGTCTGAAGCCACTTTCTTGACCTCATTGGCCGGCTGAGCCTGCGGTTGAGGTTGGACTTCACGACGAGGCGCCGGTTGCGGCTGTTGCGCTTTATGCGCACGGGGCTGCGATTGCACGAGCATATCAAAACCGGTGGCGATAACAGTGATGAGCACTTCACCGTGCAATCTGTCATCGAGAACAGCACCAAATATGATATTGGCTTCGTCCGAAACAGCGGAGTAGATAACGTTGGCAGCTTCCTGCACTTCGTGCAAGGTGAGGTCTGGTCCGCCGGTGACGTTGAAGATGACGCCGGAAGCACCATCAATGGTGGTCTCAAGCAAGGGGCTATTGATGGCATTGCGAGCCGCTTCGACAGCACGACCTTCGCCGGTGGCTCTACCGACGCCCATGAGGGCGGAACCGGCAGTTTGCATGACGGCTTTGACGTCGGCAAAGTCTACGTTGATAAGACCAGGAACGGTGATGATGTCGGAGATACCCTGCACACCTTGCATGAGCACTTTGTCGGCTTCAACAAAGGCTTCTTGCATAGAGGCTCGGTGATCGACAACCTCTAATAGACGCTGGTTGGGAATAACAATGAGCGTATCAACACGAGAACGAATCTCGTTTATGCCGGAATCGGCTTGGTTGCTTCTGCGCTTTCCTTCGAAGAGGAAAGGACGGGAAACGACACCAACTGTAAGAGCACCTTGCTCTTTAGCTACTTCAGCGACAATCGGAGCCGCACCAGTGCCGGTGCCGCCACCCATGCCGGCGGCGATAAAGACCATGTCGGCACCTTGAAGAGCCTGGGCGATTTCTTCGCGACTTTCTTCGGCAGCTTTCTGACCGATGTTGGGGTTACCACCCGCACCTAAACCGCGAGTCAACTTGGAGCCGATTTGAAGACGGTTCTTTGCTGCCGACAGGTCCAGAGCCTGGGCATCGGTATTGCAGGACCAGAACTCGACTCCGTTCAAACCAGCCGCAATCATACGGTTAACGGCATTAGAACCGGCTCCACCGCAACCAACAACCTTGATGTTGGCCTTCATCTCGAAGTTTTTGGCAGGTTTCTCTTGTTTATCCGCTCGCTCAAGCACAGCTTCAGGACCTCACGCTATCTAGTTGACTTTGGAAATGAATCGTTCTAGCTGGACCGACAATAACAGCTCATGCCATCTGCCTTTCCAGTATCGATTAACTATTAAGGTATGGTAGAACCTATCTAGTCTATTTGCAAGTTGCTAGCCGTCGTATGTCGTTAACCTTTTTACATTACATATGCCGATGCATGGCAAAGCAAAAGGGTTGCCAATAGATTAAGCGTACTCTTTTCAACTACCCCAAAATTAACGCCGAAGCCAATTCAGCGTCAGATAAAATTTTGCTATTTCTAGCGATTACCTGAATCAGCCTTCTTTTTGGCGGCCAGAATCTTGTCACGGGTTTGCACATAACGGGCATTGTCAGGATTGATGCTGACAGCCTGTTCAGCCAGTTGCACAGCTTCCTTAAACTGTCCTTCCGAGGCATAAATACTGGCCAGCAAGCGCAGAGCATCGGCATTCTTCTTGTCGTGCTCGGTGCACTTCTTGAGTGCGGCAATCGCTTCTTTCTTGTTTACTTTCTGGGCATAAGCAGAACCAAGGTAGAAGTAAGCATCGGCATTCTTGTCATCGATAGCGAGGGCTTTCTTTTCTTCAGCAATCTGCCCATCGACATCACCTTTGAGTCCCAGGCAAGCACCATAGTCACGGTGAGCATTGGCATCTTTGCCATTGAGTTTGATGGCAGTCTTAAACTCGGTCACGGCTTGATCGAGTTTGTTGTCACGAGAGAGTAGCTGAGCATATTTAAGGTGATACTGACTTTCATTGGGTTGCAAACGCACCGATTCTTTGATGTTGTCGCAAGCCTGCTTGATATCGCCCTTTCTTGAGTAGGCTCTGGAAAGCCCCATAAAGGCTTCGGCATCTTCCGGATTGATCTTCAAAGTGGCTCTGAACTCATTGATGGCATTATCCAGCTCACCACCCATCAAGTATGACTTAGCCAGCTTGAGATGATTGGTGGCACTATGGGGATTTTGTTCCAATGCGGCTTTG
The DNA here is from genome assembly GCA_017303615.1 of Obscuribacter phosphatis (SeqCode). GTDB lineage: Bacteria > Cyanobacteriota > Vampirovibrionia > Obscuribacterales > Obscuribacteraceae > Obscuribacter > Obscuribacter phosphatis_A. Next base: position 125,133 of record JAFLCK010000006.1, on the reverse strand, counting down.
TATCTAAATATGGAGGCCGAGATATCTTCGCTGTCTTTGTCCTCGGCGGCTAGAACCGGCTGAGAAAATGAAAGAGCCAGGACGCCCAGTGCAACTGTCAATATTTCCTTTTTACCTAACATTTTTCTATCCCCATTTTTACTGTACTTTCAGTGTCTGTGTCTGTCCTATCAATTCTTTTTGGCGATTTAAGATGCGCGCCAATGCCGACTGCGCACTCTTGTCGCCGGGATTAGCCTCCAAAGCCTTGCGCACGCATTCGATTGCCTTCCCAGTCTCTTTGCGGGCTTCATAAATCTCAGATCTGGTCAAAAATACATAGCTGCTTTTCGGGCTCAAGCTCTCAGCCCGCTCAGTCAGTTTTAAGGCAAAGTCGAAACGCCCATTCTGACAATAAACCCTGGCCAAACCCAAATAAGCCATAGGCAACAAGGCTTCTTTGTTCTTCTGACCACTGGCTATAGCCTTCTCAAATGCAGAAGCTGCCTTTTCGGTCTGTGCGGTCAGTGTGTATGCTAAACCGCTGTTATAAAGGGCTATAAAGTTATCGGGCTCTTGCGCGAGAACTTGTTTAAATTCGTTCAGAGCCGCTTCGCCAAAACCCAGCTGCAAATAACATATACCGAGATTTCCTCGAGTTTTGCAATCGAGCGGTCGCGTCTCGAGGATGCGCTTTAGTTGCCCGCCGGCCTCATCATAATTCCCCTGTCTCATATAGATTGTGGCTAGCTCAGCCCGGCTCTCGGCTGCAACTGCGGCATCTTCCGCTCGTCCCTGGGTCAAGACAAGAGCTTCCACAAAGGCAAGTATGGCTTTGTCATCTCTGCCGCTTATGCCTAACTTTGTATAGGCCAGCCCCTGCAGAAAATGCAATCTGGCGCTGTCAATCTGCTTTTGTTGGGCAAGCTCAATAAATTGAAGCGCCTGGGCGATGTTCTCAGGCTTATTGCTTTCAATTAAGGTCTTGGCTTGCTCTTCTATTTCTGTGGTTCGTGGCGCACTCTCACGACCCAAACCTAGACGTGGCACTTTGATATCAAGACCAAAAGAAAAGGCAGGCGTTGTAAAGCAGCCGCTTAGCAAAACAGCGTTAAGCAACAGATAACTGCTCTTGCCCCGAGATTTAAAGCCGAATTTTGCTAAATTGCGCAAGAATGCCTCATTTGTCAAAATGATTAAGCTGGATATGACGTCACTAATTATAAGAGGAGGTCAAGCAGACGCTTCTGCTTATAGAATAAGTCTTGTCTTAAATTCGGAAGCTAACGTATGGAATTTCATTGGGCTGCACTCTTTCAAAGTCAGGAAGCCATCCTCTGGAAGGTGGTCGTGCCGCCCATTTTGTACTTCGCCCACGGCTATCTAGCGACTTGGATGGCTGTAGCAGCCCTTTTCCGACCATATAACGCTTATTTCATTCCCGGCACCAAGATCCAAATCCCCCTCACTCCGGGCATCTTTCCCAAGCGCCGAGCCAAACTTGCCCAGGCGGTAGCCGGCACAGTCACAGATACTTTGCTCACTCCGCATGACATAAAAGCTCAAGTTGAAAACCTCTTGACCGAAGATAATATTCGCCTAACAATCGGTTTGTTGGTCGACTCGGTATTGAAAGAATTCAGAGATACGACCAAACTGCACCGTCTTGCTTCAGACATAGCCGAACTGAGCCCGACTTTATTAGAACACTTCGTCACATCTTCAATTGAGTCTTTGCAGGCCGGTACAGACAAGAAAGTAGCGACAGTCTGTGAAAAGGTTTTCGACCAGGTAGTGCTCACCACGCGCATTTCGCTTGAGCAAGCCAATGAGTTCGCTTCGCGTATATTAGAGGCTTTTGCGACACCACCCAAGGTGCGCGCCGCCATGATTTCTATTTTGAGCCCCAGCAATATAAGCTCACTAGAAGAGTCTATCTCAGCCCATGCCAGCGGCCCATATAAGTTATTAGCCAAAATAATCGGGGTTAAGAGAGTTTGCTATGAATGGCGTAACTTCCTAGAGAAAGAGCCTGAAGAAGCAGACAAAATCATTGCCGACATGACCAAGCGCTTTGGCATCAAAGATCAGCTGGCCTTGCAAATTGCCAATTTTGAACTGAGATCTTTGCCCTTGCAAACAGTGAATAAATTCAAAGCCAATATGGTCATGTTCGTAGAAACTTTCTTAGTTGAGCATAAAGACGACATTGTGGCAGCGGTTCGCAAGATCGAAGGTGAAGCCATGAGTTCGGTGCGCCAAGCCATAGTCGGCTTCAACCCTGAAGATATACCAGAAGCCTGGTTGGAGCGCGCCAAGCAAGACCTCTCTCAGTTCTTGTTGAGCTATCTGAAAAGAGAACTGGGCGAATTGCTGGAACAAGCCATACCAAAATTGGGTATGTACAATGTGATTGCCCAGAAGATAGATTTGTTTTCGGCTCAGCAACTGGAAAACCTAATCAAAAAAATCTGTAAACAAGAGTTGCAAGCTCTGGAATGGTTCGGAGGCTTCATCGGTCTTGGACTAGGATTCTTTCAGATTGTGGTTAATGCCATTGCCCCCTAAGTAAGTTACTTCCTGAGAAAGTTAGATGAAGAGAATTGTTAGAAGCCCAGCACCGCGGTTAGTACCACTAGCCGGCGCTGGTCGCTATCCTCTTTATCGCATCAGAGTCTCTCCCAATTTTAAAGATTGCCTGATTGGCTGCACCCTGGGCAGCAAGTATTGGGTGCTGTCGTCTATCGGAAAAGGCGGCATGAGCGTGGTCTATAAGGCCAAGACAAAAGGCACAGGCAAAACCGTAGCAGTGAAAACCTTGCGCACCCAAGGGCTAACAGATGAAATGCTGGTCAAGCGCTTTCAAAGAGAAGCCGAACTCTTGAGCCGCCTCAATCATCCCCGCATAGTCAATCTGCATGCCTATGGGACCAGTTCGAGGGGCCAGCCCTACTTTGTCATGGACTATCTGGTCGGTCAAAACTTGACCGAATTACTAAAGAAGATTGATCATCTGCCGCCTGAGCGCTTTCAAGATATTTTTGTGCAAGTTTGTGCCGCCATTGAACATGCCCACAAACACAATGCTATTCACCGTGATATCAAACCGGGCAATATCATGCTTACCCGACAAGGGCAAACTAGAGACTACGTAAAGATAGTCGATTTCGGCATCGCCATGATTAGCGAAGAGGCCCAAAGATTGACCCGCATGGGCGAAGTCTGGGGTTCGCCAATTTATATGAGTCCGGAGCAGTGTATGGGCGCCACGGTCGATTTGAGATCAGACATCTATTCGCTGGGCGTGGTTATGTACGAAAGTCTCACCGGCCGTGTTCCCTTTCTAGGCAAAAACTACGGTGATACCATGGGCAAGCAAATTTCCGAACCGCCTCCGCCCATGAAAGAAGTCAGACCAGACCTGGAGATACCAGCCAGCCTGGAGAAAATTGTTATGAAAGCGCTGGCCAAGCTGCCCGATGAACGCTATCAAACGCTCACCACTATGCGCAAAGAACTTGAGTCAGCCTTATCGTTCAAGCAAGATAGCGGCGGGCCCGGGCGAACAACCGGCACCAAGCATAAGACAACTTCTCAAGAAAGACTGCCAGATAGAAAAAATGAAAAACAAAAGCTAGAGCTAAAAAGACAGGAGTATCGACCTCAAGAAAGCGAAATAGATTTCGATCTTGAGGAAGAGAAGCCGGTGCGCCGCCCAGGTGCAAAAACACGCAGCAAAAGCAGAACCTCCACAACCTCGGCTAAGCCTGCTCTCAAGTCGGTTAGACAAGTGAAAAGCAGCAGAAAGAAAGCGGCAGCAAAAGGCGTAAGACTCAAGCCTATGATTCTGGTTGTCTGTACTTCTATATTTCTTTCAGGTGCAATTATTTTTGCCATCAATAATATGCAAAGCTTGACCAAAATCTTGGGTGAGGCGGCGCGCTTTCTGCTCAAGGGAGCAACCGAAGAAAGCCATTACTAAAGGGAAACTAGACGAAACAAAGAAAATTCAGGAAAAGTTCTCTTTATTGTCTTCTAGAAAAGACGCAATCAATTCTTTCATCTGACTAATTTCTTCAGCCAACTTGATCATCGACTCAGCCCCTTTTAGATCGCGCTTGGCAAATGCTTCTGAGCCACGAGCCGCTATCGCTTCCATCTCTTTGTCAAAAGATTCAAGCAAACTGGTTACTTCTGCTTTAAATGAAAATGGCTTGGCTGAGACTTCTGCACCAGAAAGAGCGGGAGGCGGTGCGGCTAAAGGTGATGAAATTTCTGAAGAAACACTGGCCGCTTCCTCTAAAGAAGCTTTATCTGCAGACAATTTTTCAACGGCAGCATCCGCCTCGGGCGCTTTATTGGCTGAAAGGGAGCGCGCTAATGATTGGGCGAAACTGGGCTTGCCCTGGCTCTCTTCTTGTTTAGTTGAAATCTCTTCTTGTTTGGTCGAGATCTCTTGCGACTTTTGAGAGAGCAACTCAGGCTTAGCTAGAGGCTCTTCCGGCTTGGCGAAATTGGCGGGAGCAGCAGGAGGCTCGGGCTTGAGAAATTCGAAATCGGGCCGATTTAGTTGGGGCTGGCTTTGGGACTCATAACTAGAAGGCGGACTGGGCGGCATAAACTGCGGAGCACCACTTGGCAGAACCGGGGACTGTGGAGAACTAGATGTCTGCGGAATATTGGGCGCTGGAGAAGCTTGATTTGACATAGGCGCAGCCTGATTTAACCCGGACTGAGTCTGATGTGAGCCAGACTGAGCCTGATGTGATCCAGTCTGAGCTTGATGTGAACCAGACTGAAAAGAATCGAGTTTGAAGCTTGAATCTTGTTTGAAGGCAGACTCTTGCTTGAAGGCCATTTGCCACTGCTGTTGCTGCACGTTGGTATTGGTCTGGGAAGGACTATTTGGCTTGCCGCTCGGTTCAACGGCGTTCCATTTACTATTGTCCTGAGACTGCCTATTTTCTTGAGCCTGCTGTTGAATGATTGATGGTCCAGTAGCTTGGCTCTGGAACAAGGCTTCGGCGGAAAAGCCCTTCGGATTACTCGGGGGCAAACCAGCGGAGGAATTAGGCATCGAGTTCAGCGAATTAGGCATCGAGTTCAGCGAATTAGGCATCGCGTTCAGCGAATTAGGCAAAGATTGCGAACTGCTCCGTCCTGCACGCGAAACCGGCTTCCAATCGTCGTCTGATTCTGAAGAAGAAGATGATGATGATGATGATGATGACGGAGACGAAAAGGTCGACGAAGCAGCTACTTGCGGAGCGGCAATATTTGGACTATTGAACTGACCGCTGTTGTTGCTGCCTTGCGCCATCTGCTGCTTGTAGCGGGCCGAATAGTCTATTTCTTGCTCGGCAGCAGCACCGTAGACATAGCCTTGCCCTCGGTAAACCCCGTCGTAGTAGGCGTCACCTTGAGCGGCCACTCCTAAAGAAACCAGGTCAAGATGACTGCGAGGAGCCTCGTTTGACTGAGCCACATCGATCAAAGATTCTAAAAGAGCCCGAAAACAGTTATCGAGAGAATCGTTGTCGAGCATATAGTCTTGGGAAGAATAGCGCACCTGGCTGCCGTCAAAAGCCGGCAAAAGAGCCAGAGCACAGACATAGCTCGAGGGCTGGGTGCTGAATGAGAGCAGCTTATCGGCAGGAATTATGTAGGAATGAATCCCTTCGAAAGTGCCTCTGACAACTAGAGTCCAGTATCTAGTGGAGATTCGACCGCTGAATACCGAAATAAAATTAGCACTTTGGTGCCAACTCGATATATTCTCTTTCGAAATACTCGGTCTAATCCAGCTCAGCTCTAGTTCAGGGACAGGATTCACTTGATTAAAGTCATAAGCTAGATTTTGGAAATAATCGAACATGTGGTCGACAAGATTGACCATTGATTCATGTTGAGCTTCCTGTCTCATTCGCTCCGAATGGCTTTGCACCTGCCTTTGACCAAAAGGAGTGTTCTCTACAGAGCCGCTCGGGCGCGCCGCGCCAAGCATACGACTCTTCCAGACCCCTGAAATTTTGTCTTCATTGCTCTCACCGGCTGAGGCGGGCAATCTAATAAAGTTATTTTGACTATCGGCAGCCTGGCTTTCTCTGGCTTGACTATCTAAGTGGTAGCTCAGCCCAATTTGGCCCGAATCGGAAGATAAGCCCGGCTCGTCCATTTCGGACTCAGCGAAGTTACCTTGCTGTTCCTGCGCCCGAGCAGCTTCTTCCGCCATGGCTTCGGCGGTTTCTTGAGTCATAGCCTTCAGTCGAGCTTTAGTGGCACGGGCCTTCTTATTGTCGTCCTTCCCCTTACCCTTACCTGGCCACATATGTAAGTCTCCGAACCTAACTTAAAGCCCAATTAAATTGAATCTACCCGCCTAAGCCTGACCTATAACCATATCTAAAGTTGAAAAGCAGCTTGCCAGGGGTAAAAGCCCTGCTTGAGTTGCTAATATTTATCTGGGAGTTAAGGAGCCTTTGAATGGCAAAAAGACATGACCCCCACTTTGACGAACATATTGTCGTCAGGGGGGCAAGGCAGCACAATCTCAAAAACATCGATATAAAGATTCCGCGTGGCAATCTTGTCGTAGTCACAGGGGTATCAGGCTCAGGCAAATCGTCGCTGGCCTTCGACACTATATTTGCCGAAGGGCAAAGACGCTATGTCGAATCACTCTCAGCCTATGCTAGACAATTCCTCGGCCAATTAGACAAACCTGATGTTGACGGTATAGACGGCTTATCTCCAGCTATTTCAATTGACCAAAAATCAACCAGCCATAACCCTCGTTCTACGGTCGGCACAGTCACCGAAATCTATGATTATCTGCGTCTGCTCTATGCCCGGGTCGGTACCCCCCATTGCCCCAGCTGCGACAGACTTATCAACCCTCAGACCATAGATCAAATAGTCGACCAAGTTTTGGACCTGCCGGACGGCACCAAGATACAGATATTGGCGCCGCTTGTGAGCGGCAAAAAAGGCGAATACCAAAGTTTATTTCAAGACCTGCGCAAAGAAGGCTTTGTGCGCTGCCGCATAGACGGAACAGTGGTCGAGTTGGAAGACGAGATCAAACTGGACAAGAATAAGAAACATAATATCGACCTCGTGGTTGACCGTCTGGTGATCAAAAAAGGCATTCAATCGAGACTGGCCGACAGTCTTTCACTTGGTCTAAAGTGGGGCAAACAGAATGTCTTGGTCGATGTGCTGGCAGTAAGCGAAAGCAGCAAAGAAAGCCAGAAAGAAAATATCAAAAAAGGGGACATGCTCTTTTCGGAGAATTTTGCCTGCGCCGCCTGTGGTATCAGTTTCGCCGAACTATCGCCCCGCATTTTTTCTTTCAATAGCCCCTATGGAGCTTGCGATGAATGCCATGGCTTGGGCTGCACTTTTGAAGTAGATCCCAAATTGGTTGTACCAGATCCCAAAAAATCACTGGCCCAAGGTGCAATCTATCCCTGGTCTAAAACCAATAATCCCTACTATGATCAGTTGCTCGCCTCGGTGGCTAAGCACTATAAATTTTCCACCCGCACCCCTTTTGAAGAGCTGACAAAAGCGCAGCAAGGTGTGATTCTTTATGGCTCAGGACCGGAACGTATCAAACTTGGACACGATTCATTCGACGGTAGAGAATTTTGGGAATACAAAAAATCTTTCGAAGGGGTGATAAGCAACCTCAAGCGCCGTTATGAAGAATCGAACTCGGACCGCATCAAACAAGACATCGAAAACTATATGACTCAGATGCCTTGCGAAACTTGTCGGGGCTCACGTCTAAAGCCTGAGAGCTTAGCCGTAAAGGTGCATAGCCGTTCCATAGCAGAGGTGAGCGCTCTTTCAGTTGAGAAAGCTATTGGTTATTTTGCCGAAGTACCAGCTAATTTGACGGCAAAGCAGCGCACCATCGCCCACCAGGTCTTGATTGAAATCAATGCCAGATTGAAGTTCCTCAGCGATGTCGGACTAACATATCTCACCCTGGATCGACAAGCCGGCACCCTTTCAGGCGGTGAAGCTCAGCGTATCAGACTGGCCACCCAGATAGGTTCGGGTTTATCAGGCGTTTTGTATGTACTGGACGAACCTTCTATTGGTCTGCATCAGAGAGATAACAATAAGCTGATAAGCACCCTCAAACATCTGCGCGATCTAGGTAATACGCTCTTGGTCGTAGAACATGATGAAGACACGATGCGCGAAGCCGATTGGCTGATTGATATAGGTCCGGGCGCCGGCGTGCACGGCGGCGAAGTGGTGGCAGAAGGCACCATAGAAGATATCATGAAAGCACCGCGTTCATCGACCGGAGCCTATCTGAGCGGTCGCAAGCAAATTCCGGTGCCAAAGAAAAGAAGAGACGGCAATGGTCTATCTATCAAAGTAGAAGGCGCTTGCCTCAACAATCTAAGAAATCTCAGTGTCGAAATTCCGCTCGGTTGTTTTGTAGCTGTTACCGGCGTATCAGGTTCGGGCAAGTCGACCTTGGTGAATGATTTGCTTTATCAGTATCTCAAACACCATGTGAGCGGCACTGTGCCAGCCCCCCGTGGGGTCGACAGAGTAACCGGACTAGAGCAGATAGACAAAGTAATTGATATCGATCAATCCCCCATAGGCAGAACACCAAGGTCAAATCCCGCCACTTATACCGGCTTGTTCGACGTCATTCGCGAAGTCTTTTCTATGACCACCGAAGCAAAAGCGAGAGGCTATCTGCCCGGACGCTTTAGCTTCAACGTCAAAGGCGGACGCTGCGAAGCCTGTCACGGCGAAGGTATGAATGAGATCGAAATGAACTTTCTGCCCTCGGTGTTTGTCACCTGCGATGTTTGCAAAGGCGCCAGATATAACCGCGAAACCTTAGAAGTAAAATTCAAAGGCAAATCAATTTCAGATGTGCTTGAGATGACTGTAGAAGAAGCCCTGGGTTTCTTTTCTTCGATACCGAAAGCGCTGAGCAAATTGGAAACCTTGCAAGAGGTCGGGCTCGACTATGTCAAACTCGGTCAACCGGCCACCACATTATCGGGCGGTGAAGCCCAGAGAGTGAAACTGGCGGAACAGCTGAGCCGACGCTCCACCGGCAAAACCATCTATATTTTGGACGAACCGACAACCGGTCTGTCTTTCCAAGATGTGGACAAGCTTTTGCATGTGCTCAATCGCCTGGTGGATGGGGGCAACACAGTTCTTATCATTGAACACAACCTAGATGTCATTAAGCAGGCCGACTGGATCATCGACCTTGGCCCGGAAGGCGGCGACAAGGGCGGCAATCTGGTCAAAGCAGGCACGCCTGAAACAATAATCAAGGCCAAATCTTTCAGCCATACAGGCCAGTACCTGGAAGCTCACCTAAAACACTGCCTGGCTAAATCTTGATCTATTTGGGGTATGATCATGACCTAAAGGAGTGTTGGCTAGCAACTGCCATGCCCATATCTATAGACCATGCGCGAGACAATGGAAGATAGCCCAGAAACCGGTACTGACCCGCTGTTCGACAGTCTACGAAAACGTGGACATAGAATAACGGCGCAGCGCGAGACGATTTTGCAGATTTTCAAAGAACAAGAGAGCGGTCATCACCTCTCGGCTGAAGAACTGCATGCCAAATTGTTGGAGAGGGGAGGCAATGTTTCGCTGGCTACAGCCTATAGAACTCTCAAATTGCTTTCATCTCTCGGTTTATTGCGCGAATTGGATTTTGCCGAAGGTCATAAGCACTACGAACTGAAACAAGACACTTTGCCGCACCAACACATCATTTGCACAGGCTGCAACACAACCCTCGAGTTTGAAGACCACTTTCTTGAAGAAGCCGGGCAAAAGATTGGAGCCAGGTACAATTTCGAAGTAATCGACGCCCAGTTCAAGATTTTTGGACTATGTCCCAATTGCAAGACTGGCAAGTCCAGCAAAGGGCGCTAAAATAAAGGCAGAGGAATAAAAAATGACACTGGCTGAAGCAAAAGAAGGCAAGCATTTTATAGTCACTGCCACTCGCTCTGACGAAGTAACCATGCAGGCGGTGAGATTTGGCATTGGTGAAGGCGCTCGCATCGGTATTGCCAAGAACATTAAGGGGGGTCCGGTGATAATCGCCCTCAATGAAATGGAACTAGCCGTCGGCCGTGATGTTGCCTTTCAAATCGACGTCTCAGAAGTCGGCTAAGTTATGTCCAGCGATTTACATTGCCAAACTTGCTCTATGCCTCTTGATGCAAGCGGAGCAGTCGGTCAGCTTTTGCATTGTCAGCGTTGCGGCAATTGGAGTGAATTTTCAAGCGAAGTGCTCAAGAGCGGATGCAATAGCTGCCAGTCAGGCAAAAGTTGCGGTCAAAGTACGGTGGCAAAGAATAGCTTTAATATATTCAATAGTTTGAAGGTTTTTTTCAACGGCAAATCATGCTCGCAAGAGACTGATTTGCAAGAAACAGCTGCCAAGTTTAAAAATCGTTGTGATAATCAATGAGAAGCCCAAAAAAACGCTTGGATTTGACCCTGCCGGGGAATAAAATAGAAGTCTATCTATTTATGGCTTAGGCGCAGATGCGCACTTAAGGGAATCAGAATGTCAAGACCAATAAATCCCTGGAAAGTAACAGGGTACAAAGCTGGTCAAAACGTAGTTTGTAAGGTCATGAAGGCCGAATCGGGCGGCTATGCCGTCTTGATTCCTAAAGACAACCTGCCCGGATTTATACAGACTGCGGCGAATCATCAGCCAGGGGAAGAAGTTCTGGCTCAGTTCGTCTGTGTTCACAATAACCGCATCCTTCTTTCTCCCTTGTTTTCTGGAACCATAGGAAAAGGCGCATCACTGCCGGTCAAATCCTCTAAGAACTGGTTGGAAGAGCTGGAGAATCCCGATCAACAAGCAGCTTCGCAAGGTGGCGGTTTTCAGGGCAATTACCAGGAAGAAGCCATGGGTCAGACGCAGTCGCCCTTTGCCCCGCCCTCTCATGATGCCAACGAAGCTTATGGATCTAACAGTTACGGCGCTAATGGCTCTAATAGTTATGCCGAAAGTCAGATGCCCAGTGATGGTCAGCAAGACATGCAGGCTTATCAGCAATATCAAATGGGCACCGAATACACTCAGGCTCCGGCCGAAGCTTATCAAAATTATCAGCAAGAAAGTACCGACTATGCCCAAGGTGGACATAGCGCCTTTGCCGAAAGCCAATGGCAGGCACCGGTAGAACAGACTCCCACGAAAAGATTTAGACTAAGACGGGCTATCGACCTGGTTATGCCGCCTATAGATCAAGAGTCGCTCAGTGTTTATCAGATGAAAGATTATGACCTGGAATGGCTGATCACCGACCTGGAAGGCGGGATGCGCACAGGTTGCATGAAATGCACCTCAGAGCAGCAGTTATCGCGCTCTGCTGTTTTGCTATACAAGGGTAAGGCAGTAGGTTGCATTTATGGCTGCAAGTCTTCACCCGAAGCAAGACCAACCGAAGAGTCATTAACCAGTATGCTCAATGACCTAGAAGCAACTGATGCTGTAGTCAGTGTCTACGACCTGCCTGAAGATGTTACCGTGGCTATGTCTGCTCTCTTCTTAGGCTTCCCTGTGGAGCGCACAGAAGGATTGGATGCCAAAAGCCAGTTTGATTTCTTCATGACCTATTTCACTCAAAATGGCAGTACAGCTTGTTTAGCTATAACACTGCCGAGCACAAAATCGACCTATCTAGTCTTTGTACATAGAGGTAGATTTGGTGGATGTTTCTTTGTCGAGGAGCAGATCTTTACCCAAGATCCCAACGACATCTACAAACTCTTCCAGGTCGATCCGCAAGCCCGGGTAGAAGCAAGTCTATTGCAACCAGAAATGACTGCACCAGGAGCCCGTTTTGGCTATAGCCTTTCGATGGCCAAGCAAAAGCGCAACTAGATTTTTTATTGACAGTAAGTTATTCATTCATTTATGGCTATGGAAAAAGCCCGGTGTTCTTAAAAAACCGGGCTTTTTCAATCAGACAAGCTCTTTGACTTGAGCCATTACTCAGACGACTCTTTCTATTGCTCAGGATATTTCTAAACCGAGCTCTCTCCTTACTCCTGACCTTCTTCCTGAGACTCGCTTTGAGTATCAGCCTGGAAAGCAGGCAAAGTGAGCTGACTCACTTCTTCCCTTTGCAGAGTGAAATTAGGTGTATAGTCGCTGAGAGCTTCAGACTGCACTGCCACCGAAACCGGTTCTTCCGCCGACATAGCTTTAGAACTAGAATCACCGGCACCAGATTCGATATCATCGCTCTTGGTCTTCAAACGATAGACACCTGTAACAGGGTCTACTTCAGCCGAATAAGGGCTCTCTACTTCGTATTGGATAGCAGGCTCAGCTTGGCTGCCGGTCTGAGAAGCAATTTCATGCTCTTCGTCGGCTACTTCAGCCTCGATAGTGGCGGTCAAACCTTCACTATCTAGATCCAGCTCCTGATAGACGCTCTCTACAGCAGAAACGCTCTTTGCCAAGTCTGAAGCCAAATCGGAAGCTGGTTCCTCATCTGCTTCTTCAGTCAAGCCGTCTTCATAAAGTGCTTTCTTGGGTTGAAATACATCGGCTTTCAAATCGATAGTCACTTCTTCAGCTTCGCCATTCTCTTCATCATCTTCAAAGCTTACCGGCTTAGAGTGGGGCTTCCCCTGTGCTCTGGCATCGAGAAGATCTTCCGGCATCATTTCCAAAATTTCTTCCGGCACATCATCTAACTCAAGGGCGGCTTCAGCTTCCAGCTCTTCTTCATCTAGAGGAGCGGGCATGATTCTTCCACCATAGGCAGTGGCAGATTTAAGCGGCTGCTGCAAGCGGTTCTTATTGCGATTCTTGCGGCTGACCGGCTCGTCTTCCTTACTCTTGAAGGTGATTACCCTTCTATCTTCGGGCGGGCCAAGTTCCAGCGCCGGCACTACGCCATGAGAGAGACAGCTTGTGCAAGGCCTGGTGAACAATTCGCGCAGGCTCTGCCCTTGTCTCCGTCTAGTCAATTCCACTAGACCGAGATCTGATAGCTGACCGACTTGGGGCTTGGCTCGATCTTCTTCGAGGGCGCGCTGGAAAGCTTCCAAAACTTGCTGCTGGTCTTTGCGGCTATCCATATCGATGAAATCGACTATGACCATACCGCCGATGTTACGCAATCTCAGCTGACGAGGAATCTCTTGAGCCGCTTCCAGGTTGGTACGGCGTACCGTCTCGGCCTGGGTGCGCGAACTGGTGAAACGACCCGAGTTAACGTCGATAACTGTGAGAGCCTCGGTGGGCTGAATGACCAGGTGTCCGCCGGAGGGCAACTCTGCTCTATTGGAGAGGGCTGCTTCGATTTCTTTGTCTATGCCTTTGGTAAGCAATAGATTTTCTTCGGCTGTATGGAAAATCACCTTGGTCTGCTTGTGAGCCCAACCTGCCAGATACTCTTGAGCGCGTCTTTGCCCCTCTGGACTATCGGTAATGATCTCGGTCACTTCATGTGAATAAGCATCACGAATGACCCGGAACAACAAATCTTGATCTCTATATATGAGAGTCGGCCCGATTGAAGCTTCAGCTTCCGAAACTATTGTCTGCCAACGATCCCAAAGTTGTTCAAAATCTTCGTATAGCTCTTGATCTCCCTGGCCCTTTGCTTCGGTACGAATAATGAGACCAACGCCGGGAGGTTTCATGAGATTGACCACGGCTTTCAGACGGGCTCTCTCTCTAGCTTCCGAAATTCTTCTTGAAATACTGACTCCACGCTCTTCCGGCACCAAGACCAGAAAACGACCGGGCAAACTGATTGCGGTAGAAACTCGCGGTCCTTTGTGACCAGTAGGTTCTTTGGTTATCTGCACCAAGAGTTTCTGCTTGGGCACTAGGCGCTCTTTAAGCGGTCCTTGCCCCGGCACATCATTGGCATGCAAGAAGCCCATTTTGTCTTTGCCGAGATTGACGAAAGCAGCATCAATACCAGGAAGAATATTCTCTACTGTGGCGGTATAGATATCACCGAGCAAGAGTTCGCCTCTATTGACGAAAAACTCGACAACCCGGTCATTCTCGAGCAAGGCAGCGATATTGTCCTGCTCTGAAATTACGATTGACTTTCTCATACGTTTCCTCTAAACACGTTATTTTTGCGGAACCAGGGGCTCACCATCTAGAGAAAGCATCTCTAGTCTGGTCACATGAAAAGTGAGTTCGGAATTAAGCAAAGCCAAAAGATCTTGAGGCTTTAAGTGTCCCGACGAGCCGGTCGCCAGCTCAAGCTCCAACCAGGGAGTCGGCGTGGCTAAATCATGTAGTTTGATCAGGTGAATCAAAGGTCTCAAATTTTTCTTTCCATCAATATTGAGCTCACCCAAACCCAATATCTCTTCTATTCGGGCACTGAGCCTCGAAAGCTTGTCTTGTTCAATTTCAGCCGGTCGAACCAAGTCGACCCTATATCTGGCCCTGCCCACAAGGGAAGGCAGAGACTTCTTATTTTCGGCAAGATCTTTGCCGATTTGGAAAGCCGAAAGTATTTGCACCTCCGGCGGTAATTCACGATTGAGGCGCTCCATAAACTGGTCGGCAGTGATAGCCTCCGCCACCTCAACATCTATAAGTTCGCCCAAACCTTCTTGGAAAAGCGGCAACGGTGCAGCCACAGAGAGCTTGGGCGAAGGATTGAAGCCCTGGGTATAGCTCATTTTAATTTCGGCTCGGCGCAGCGCTCTGATAAATAGATTTTGCAGATCTAAGTGACCGATGAAACGCAAGTCGTCGACCTTCTTGAACACAGCTCTGATTTTGACATTGCCTGTATTTTTAGATTGCTCAGCTTGTTCAGCTTGCTCAGCTTGTTCAGAGTCTTGAGAGTTTTCATCTCTTTGGCTCTGAGAGTTTGTGGCGGGGGCCAAGAAAAAGAGCGAAGGATGTGAGTCTTCATCACTCTTGTTGGCATTCAATTCTTTGACAAAAGGATTCTTCTTGAGTGTGACCGGACTGGGATTAGCTAAGACATGATTGGTATCAAGCTCGGTACAGATACCGCAGGCATGGCAGGTATTCTCTGTGCAAGCAGCGGTTTCAACTTCCTTGACGGCCTTTTCCCATTCACGCACAAGCCACCAGTGATGGAGACCAATATGCACGATATCGTAAGCCTGCATACTGCCTACCGGTCTATCTTTAGCAGCTTCAGCCAAGAGAGTGGTACCAAAATGCTCTGCCACCTGATGCCAAATCTCGGGCTTGAGATGCTCATCCCAAGCATCAAAAACACAACCACGTTTGAAAGCTTCCAAGATCATCTCGCCGGTCTGTCTGTCACCGCGCGAAATCACAGCCTCAAGCAGACTTATTTGCGGGCCTGTGACATTGAGCTGTACATTGCGCAGACCAGACTCTTTCAACTTCGCCCTCAGAACACTATGTTTTCTGGCGAATTCTTCCGGGGAAACTTGAGGGAACCACTGAAACGGCGTAAACGGCTTAGGTACGAAATTAGAAATGGTGCAAGTCAATTCCAGATCTCTTCTATACTTTGCCGGCTCAGCCTTACGTTTGAGACGGGCATGCACTGTAGCTTCTTTCAAAATAGCAATGATGCCGGCAAGGTCATCATCATCTTCGAAAGGCAGACCACACATAAAATAGAGCTTGACCGACTGCCAACCGGCTTCATATGCCGAGTCTATGGCATTGATAATTTGTTCGTGCTTGAGCCCTTTGTTGATAACAGCTCTTAGTTTTTCACTACCGGCTTCAGGCGCCAGTGTAATACCACTTTTGCGAACTGTCTTCAGTTCTTCCGCCACATCCAAGTTCATGCGGTCGGCTCTCTGCGACGGGAAAGAGAGCGAAGTACGCTTATGAGCGTGCTCTCTGTTGAGTGCTCGCACGCTGTCATAAAGACTAGTATAGTCGGACACACAAAGTGAAAGCATAGAATACTCTTCGTGTCCCGAATTCTTCAAAGCCTGCTTGGAGAGCTCCACCAGCTCTTCAGCCGAGCGCTCACGCACAGGCAAAAAAGTATAGCCAGGCTGACAAAAACGACAGCCCCGGTCGCAGCCGCGTCTCACTTCCAACACTTCGCGATCGTGCACCAGTGCCAAATAAGGAACTAGATTACGGGTCGGTTGGTTACTGGGCAAAAGAGGAGCTACTTGACGCATTACTCTTTCCGGCAACTGAGCTTCTTTGCCTGGTTCAAAGAGATCAAAATAAGGAAGAGCCAAAAGAGCTTGGGCATCAATACCGCAAGCAGTCAATTCATTTTGAGCAATCTGACGCAGTTCGGCTAGAGCTCTTGGTTTAACCGGGTGCTCAGTGGGATTGAAGGTATAGAGCTGCGGCGCATAAACACCAGATACGGTGCAAGCCAGACGAGCCAAAAGTAAATTGCGAACTGCTTGCACAGCAGCAAAAGACATTTTGTCTAAGTCTAGAGTCGGATAAACCTCTTGCTTAAACTGGTCGATTTGGCGCATTACTGCAGGCAAGGCTTCTTCACCATCGCCAATTACAAAGAAATCAAGAAATGGCGCCATCGGTTCGGGATTAACGGCAGAGGGCCCGCCTCCGAAAACCAAGGGGAAAATAGTCTTGCGCTCACAAGCTCTCAGAGGCAGTTCAGCCAGCTCAAGCATGTTAAGGACATTGGTATAGGTGAGCTCATATTGCAGGGAAAAACCGATCAAATCGAAATGCTGCACCGGCTCTTTTGATTCAAAAGCAAAAAGCGGCAAGTGCTCGGCTCGCATCAAGGCTTCCATATCACCAGCCGGTGCATAAGTTCTATCAACCATATAGCCGTCTATATCGTTTATCAGTTGATAGAGTATCTTCAGCCCAAAATTGGACATACCAAGCTCATACAGGTCTGGAAAAGCAAGTGCCATTCTTACCCGGCTACTTGAAAAACTCTTCCTGCGCGCGCCCCATTCATTACCGAGGTACTGCCCTGGTTTATTCACCCGGGGCAAAAAATCCTCTCTGAGTCGTCTTGCAATCGACTCGGCAGAGTTGCTTTCTGTATGTTTAGAGCCCGAACTTCTAAGCAAGGCTTCAGTGCTAACTATGACTACACTCCCAACCGCAGCGGCGGTCAAAATTTTTTCAACGACTGAGGACTCTGATCCAGCACTGCAAAGCTCGCGCCGGTGCGACTCAAACTACTTTAATAAAGTAAAGGGGTCTTGAGCAAAATGCGTCCTCAAGTGCTCCAATTATATAGCCTCTTTAACCTATATATAGAAATCTGAACTTAAAATTACTGAAGTATTTCGCTAATCAAGTACTGACATCTTTATATGTAAGTCGGAGTGTCTAAGTCTGACCGGTCGAGAAAGGGCAAGCAGCTAGAACCCGATTGCAAAGCACCGCCCGGAAAATCGGCTTTGAAAGCGATGAAATTTCGGACTTCTTGCTCATTTTTAATTCTTCACACAACCGCCGCTAGCCAAGCGGGCACGTCCTCCTGACTACTATGATATATTCGCTTCAGGAGGAAGCCCCTTGATTTTAGAAGCCTTTGCCCAGTATCTGCACAACAACCCAAGCCTGCCAGCTGGTCAGGCTTTGTCGGCATGGCTCTGGGATAGACTGAACGCCGAACCGGCCAAGCCGGTCGATCAAGTTATCCAATTAGAAATTGCAATTGGCAGAAAACCAGAGCAATTGAGCAATCGAGACTTGGTATTTTTGCCTAGTGAAGCTATAGAAACCTTCCACAAGACCTATGGCATAACCACCGCCAAAGAAAAAGACCGATTTACCTTGGTTTTCACCGGCGCCTCCGAATCGGGCAAAAGACTTTTGTCAAGCTTGGTTGAATATAGCCATAGTTATGAACAACACCGCTGGTCGAAATTCGTGCATAATCTCAAGGCGAGCGACTTTCACTAAAGAGCTCATAATGCGGAACAAATTGAGCAGCAAGCAGTCAATTACAGCATGTGCAGTGACAGGAGGATGAAAACTAGCTAGCCATGACTACTAAACGCAATCTGGCATTCTTAGCCGCCTTGACCATCGCTATGGGCTTGCCGACTCTTTCACAAGCGGCAGAAGAACTCAAGCTGAAGAAAGGTATTTCGTTTAGCCAGGACACCGATAGCGGCTTCCCAATCGAAGCAAGCAAAATGGAAGATGTCGACGTAGAGCCGGGCAAGCCAGCCCTGATTTTCTTCGGCGCGTCCGGTGACCTCAATGTCAATCGGCAAGCCAAGCGAGTAGTCGACCTTTACAAACAGACTTCGCAAGCCGGTAAGCCAGTCAAGTTTATATTGATAGACGTTGATCATCCTTCCGGTTCGGCAGCCAAGGCTCTCATCAAGAACCACTACAAAGGCTATATACCGTTCCAGGTTATTCTCGATAAAGCTGGCAAAGTAGCCTGGAGCCAAATCGGAGAAGTCGAGACCGGTACACTCTCAAATCAAATAGATAAAGTCTCGCAGTAGCCAATTGGACTACTAGCCAAGAATCTCTTCAGTCTCTCCTCTGGTAGCTTGATCGCTCCCATAGTAGATGGATAGAAAGTGCCGTTCTCTTTATCGAGATAGGGCCCATGACAATCTGAACCGCCTGTGACTAGCAGTCCTTGGGCGTCGGCATAATTCTCATAGTAATGCACCAGCGGCTCGTCATGAACCCGGTGGTAGGCTTCTATGCCGGACAAGCCGGCGGCAACAAGCTCGGGCAAGAGTTCTTTCATATAGGCGCCTTGACCTGGGTGGGCAATAGAAGTGAGGGCTCCTGCTTTCTGCAAGGCTTCCAAGGCCTCAAAAGGACTGACGCTCTGCCGATAGACATAGCAGGGAGACTTGGAGGAAGTAAATCGCTCATAGGCATCCATCAAGTCTTTAGCTAGCCCCAAGCGCACTAGCGCCTCGGTCAAATGGGCCTTTCCCGGCGCCGCCGGACCAGATACAGCCAGGACATCTTGCAAACCCACGGCTCTATGGGGCGCAAGACCACACCCCGAGTTCCTCAAGCTGGCGTTTATCAAAGCGATGGTCTCTTCCAATTGCCTAAAGCGAGCCGCCTTTTGTCGCTCCAAAAGCTCATGGAGAGCTGAACTATGTAAATCTGGGAAATAGCCCAGAATGTGGACATCTTGGCGCCGCCCTTGCTTATCTATATAGACAGTATTGACTTCCACAGCAGGTATAAGCTTTGGCAGGACGCGACCACTAGCTGCGCTCAACGAGCCTGATGCAAGTATAGAAACCGGGGAATTACTGAGTGAATCTGGGGAATTACTTAGAGAAGCCGGGGACTTACTGAGTGCGGCTGACTGTTGCTTATTGAATTGGGCAAGACAGGCTTCTGCCTCGGCCAAACCTTCCACAGTATCATGATCAGAAAGAGCGATGTAGCGCATCCCTTTCGATAGAGCATGCTCGACTAAGGCAGTTGGCGACCAAGTTCCATCAGAAAAGTGGCTATGCAAATGCAGGTCGGCAAGAGCGGCAGAAGTCCGGCTTGACGCCGCATTTTCATCTGCAATCGTGCTCAAGAATCACCTTCAAATCGAACTCTTTCAATAGAAAGGGCGCGACCTGTCTTCCTTTCTACTTCTATGAGCACACCACAGGCAGTGGCAGGACCTTCAGCAATCTCGAAACGAGAAGGCAGCTGCTTTACCATGCGTCGAAAGACTCCGTCCAGCGCCATGCCAATTACACCGTCTCTAGGACCGCAGGCACCGGCATCGGAAATGTAGGCAGTGCCCTTATGGAGCAATCTCTCATCAGCAGTCTGAACATGGGTATGACTGCCCACTACCGCCGAAACTCGCCCATCGAGATACCAGCCAAGCGCCATTTTCTCAGCGGTCGCCTCGGCGTGCACATCCACAAGTATCACATCCGGTGCTTGCTCTTTGAGCTTCTCCAAAATCGAATCAACAACCGCAAATGGAGATTGCAGCGGTTCCATAAAGATACGGCCCATTAAATTAATAACAGCAAACTTGAGCCCGTTCTTCTCAACCACCGTAAAGCCACGTCCCGGTGTCCCTTCTGGATAATTGGCCGGACGCAACATAGTAGTCTCAGTATCGATAAAATCGAAGACATCTTTACGATCAAAAGTATGATTTCCGCCGGAAAGCACGTCCACGCCCATTTCCTTAAATTCAGTCACATTGTCGCGCGAGACTCCGAAGCCATGACTGGAATTTTCCACATTAGCCACAACGAGATCCGGCAAAAGGCGCTCTCCTCTTGCCGCTTCATCCTTGAGACTAGCCAAAAGATTGCGAACAACGAGCCGCCCCGGCTTGCCGATCACATCCCCAAGAAAAAGAATTGAGACAGATGAGCTAGACTGTAATTCAGACATATTAAAAGCTTACTGCATAAGCTCACCGAGTAGGAAGCTAAGATTCAATAGAAAACACTTAGTTTACCTAGCAAAGTCTAAAGCTCCGGTATCCCGAGAAGTCAACATATGATAAAGAGAGAAATAAAGACTCAGCCAATTCCAAAGCGCTGCTTCCTGCCATCAATCGAGCAAGAATACATCAATCGACCAAGACTTATGGACAGGAGAGCTATGTCGCCGTTTTGGCTGGCTGCAGCACTTAGCGGTTCTTTGGTGCTGGCTTCGGCTTCGACTTCGGCTTTGGCTGACAATATTAGTTCTGCGCCAAAACGAGAAGCTAAATTGAGTACTCCGGCTTCGGTCTTGAAGGCTTCTGACTTGGGTTCGAAAGCAGCTGACTCTGCTTCGAAACTGCCGACACAAAAAAGTCCGGTTTCTACTTCACAGCCTAAAATGCAGCAAGCGCATGAAGCGAATGATCCCGTTCATAAAAACAAGACCGATGCAGGAACGAAGTCAGAACAGCCGGCAAAGCAGTCACAAACTTTTAAACCAGACCAAGTTTCTAAGTCTGGGCAAGTTCCTATGTCGGGACAAGTTCCTAAGTCGGGACAAGTTCCTAAGCCGGGACAAGTTCCTAAGTCGGGTCAACTCTCGAAAGAACCGAAAACTTACCGAGTTATAAAGAGTCCACCAGCGAATTCAAGGCTGGTACCGCCTCCCCCTCCGACCACTCCGTCCTTCCTTGTAGATCCTTCTATGGTAAGCCTTTATGGACTCTCCATGCCGATTGATTCTTTAAGCAGGGAAGCCTTGAAAGATAGAGAAAAGGAAATTTCTGTGCAATTCAAGGACGCTTCTGCAGAACTAGAAGCGAAGAGAAAAAAGCATAACGAACGGCAAGAGCGAGCAGAAAATTTCAAGGAGCTCTATAAAGAGGGCGTGGTATCGAGAAGAGAAATGGAAACTGCTGAAGCAGAAGCCAGCGAATTCGCTGGAGAGGTTGAAAGACTGGAATCAAAAACAAAGGAACTGAAAAGTCTTCTTGATCGAATAAAGCAACGCCTCGTGCCTCCGACAAAAGCCGCACCGCGAAAATTAATACATTAAGTGCCAAACTTGATGCCGCCGAAGAACTGGACAAATAGGTTCGATCAGTAGAAACGAGGCTCACCCATTATTGAATCGCCTGCTAGAATGCGGGTGTCGGAAGACTGACTCTTATATTAAACCTGAAGAACGCTAAGCAGCCATACCTCTGAAGTTCACAAGATAGCTGCGGTCGTCACCTAAAATCTTGCAATAATCTTAAAAAAGTGGGCTACGATTAACAGCACGGAACGCAAACATCTTTTTCACAGAACTAGTTCAATAGCTGATGCAGATGATCTCCCTCAGCTGCATCAGCACACAATCACTGCCATCACCAGCGGTGCTTTTGTCATTGCCTAGAAATTGAAAATCAGATTAAATCCTTCCGTCGAACTCAACCCGAAAATACCAATTGGAGATTTTTCAATGTTTTACAACCGCACACTCAAGGCTCACAACTATGAATGGAGAAGCGAGCTTCCTGCGCATCAAGAATTCGGTCACCACAACCACCTCAATTCCCACCAGAGAGACTGGGAAGTGCCATGCGCAGACGTTCTGGAGCTAGACGATCAATTCATTCTCGAACTTGCTCTGCCAGGCGTTGTGCTAGACGATATCGAAGTAAAAGTAGAATACAACTATCTCACCGTGCTTGCCAAACGCACACCGACAATGTTCCAAGAGCGCGCGACCTACCTCATGAAAGAACTACCAACAACTTACATGATTCGCGAGTTCGAGTTTCACACAGATATTCTGCCCGAGCAAATTGAAGCTCGCTTGGACCGCGGACTGCTCTTCGTAAGCGTTCCAAAAGCAGAAACAGCTCTGAGAATCCCAGTATCGGCTGGAACTATCGATGCGAGCATGACCTATAAAAATCGTGCCCACAAAACCGAAATTCGCTCAGCTAAGGAAGTTATGGTCAAGTAAACGACCTACTTGATTGGGAATCGGATTCATGAGCGGTAAGCTCTAGATTCTCAAGCGATCTTCAGCAGGAAAGAGAAAGTCACAGATTTGTGGCTTTCTCTTTTTTTGGGAAAGACCCTGCAAGAAAAACAGCGAAATTTCTTGCGAGGGAAGAGTAACGACGCAATTAATATAAATTCTTGAGTAATTATTGAACTCTTTGCATTGATTTTTCGTTTTTAAGAATAGTAGAGCGCAAGAAAAACCTCTGTTTTTCTTGCGCAATTGAAATCTCAAAGCAAGACGAGGTCTCACAAATGGAAAGACTAAGCGCACAAATAAAACAGTCGCCAAGGAACAGGTTTCCAGACTACAAGATTGATAGGTCTAGTAGTATTCACAAGCTCACCTGCTGCGAAGATATTGAAGAAGATACACAAGGACAAAAAGACTTTGAAGATCTAGATGACGACGATGAAGTCGGCATAGAATTTGACGAATCTCTCAATTACTCGGAAATTTCTGGATTGATGCGCACTTATGTGCAACGAATGCCGGATGACGCAATCTTCACAAGCAGAGATCTTTTACCTTTTGCCTCAAGAACTGCTGTTGACTCGTTCACATCAAGGTCAGTGAAGTCCGGATATATCGAGAGACTAACAAGGGGCGTATTCAGAAAACTTCCTTTGAATCGAGTTCTTCCCCCGTTGCCTGACGAAGCAATCGTACAGATCAAAAGAGCTGGTTTTGCTGGAGCCAGCCTCCTGCAAACTCCACCGAGACCTCATTACTGCGAAAATGCAGACCATCTTCGGACACATAGAAAAGGACCAGACCAAACGATTTACACAGATGGCAGAACAAGTGCCTTGGTTATTGAAAGAACAAAACAAGAGGTAAAACTCAGTGGCATAGCCAGAAGAAAATTTGCTCTCGGAGGTTGCGCTCTCGGCAGAGGGCTGCTGGCCATCTGGAAAGCCGGTCGAAAGAAATGCACCAGAAAGGTTTTAGAGTGCTTTCTCTTGCAATTCAATTATAGAGAATTACTCAAACTAACTGATTACAGGAAAATTCTGCCGCAATGGCTGAGCGAGAGAATAATCTTTAGGCCGGCGCAACCTCTCGTTGATAAAATCAAGGGGCTTTGAACTTCCGCTAAATCTTTCGATATCTTAAGAGTAAGCCTTAGGTAGCAGTCGTAGGTAGACCGAAAGGCCGAGAACATTAATGGCTATCTATGCAAAAATGCTAACTTACAGCTCGACTCTCAAGTAAATTGCTTCAAATTTGAATGCAATGTCAAAGCTCAGTATCAAGTACGAGCATAAAATCTAGGTCTAGACTAGCAAAAATAGAACCTAGAATAAGGTAGAGATTATAGGAGATTAGGCAATGGTTGCCGCCAGCGAAACGACTAAAGAGAACGATATCACAGCATTTGGACCAGCCAGATCTACAGTCAAAGGTCGTCCACTTAACCAAACCGAACTCCAGAACATCGATAGATATTGGAAGGCATGCTGCTATCTAGCTGCCGGAATGATCTATCTAAGAGAAAATCCGCTGCTGAAAGAGAAGTTGTCTCTTTCGCATATCAAAAAAAGACTGCTCGGACACTGGGGTGCCAGCCCTGGACTAAGTTTCGCCTATATTCATCTCAATCGTCTAATCAAGAAGCACGACCTCGATATGATCTTTCTAGCAGGTCCTGGGCATGGCGCACCGGGCGTTCTAGCTCCAGTATATCTAGAGGGGACCTACTCAGAGATCTATCCAGATAAAAGTACAGATGAAAGAGGAATGCAGGCTTTCTTCAAACAGTTCTCTTTTCCTGGCGGTATTGGAAGCCATTGCACGCCGGAGACTCCTGGGTCCATCCATGAAGGTGGAGAATTAGGATACAGCCTTTCTCACGCCTACGGAGCCGTATTTGACAATCCCGAGTTAATAGCAGCAGTTGTAGTTGGGGATGGCGAATCGGAAACCGGACCGTTGGCAACAGCCTGGCATTCCAACAAGTTTATTAATCCAAAGCGCGATGGCGCCGTGCTTCCTATACTGCATCTGAATGGCTATAAGATAAACAATCCGACTATTCTAGCTAGACTTGATCATGATGAGATCGAAAAACTCTTCCAAGGTCTCGGCTACCGACCCTATTTTGTTGAAGGCAGCGAAGCAGAATCAATGCATCAAGCCATGGCTGCTACCTTAGATCAGTGTTTTGAAGATATCAGGCTAATTCAAGAAAGAGCCAGACAAAAAAACGACCTCAAGCGCGCGCCCTGGCCCATGATTATACTTAGAACGCCTAAAGGCTGGACCGGTCCCAAACTTGTTGACGGACATAAAGTTGAAGGCACCTGGAGAGCGCACCAGGTACCATTGGCTCAGCTGGAGAAGAAGCCAGAACATCTTCAGCAATTAGAGGACTGGCTAAAAGGCTATCATCCAGAGAAACTCTTCGACGAGAATGGCACTCTCTGCAAGGAACTGAGAGAACTAGCGCCGGTGGGAAATCGTCGCATGAGCGCCAATCCACATGCAAACGGCGGCATCCTCCACAAGTCACTGAAGATGCCCGAATTCAAAGACTACGCTGTACCAGTGGAACGCCCCGGGGTGCTGGAAGTGGAAAACACCAGACCACTGGGACGCTTCCTGCGAGATATAATGTTCGCCAATCCTAATGAATTCAGGGTTTTCGGACCTGATGAAACCACTTCAAATAAACTCGACGACATCTACGAAGCCTCTAAGAAATTCTGGATAGAGAATCGTCTGCCCGAAGACGACGACGAAGGTGAGCTGTCCACCGATGGTCGGGTAATGGAAATGCTCAGCGAACACACATTGGAAGGCTGGCTGGAAGGTTATCTATTGACTGGACGCCACGGCTTCTTCTCCACTTACGAAGCCTTCGTGCATGTCATCGACTCTATGTTCAATCAACATGCGAAATGGCTTGAGAGTTGCAACAAACTGGGATGGAGAGCTAATATCGCGTCGCTCAATCTTCTCATCACTTCTACAGTCTGGAGACAAGACCACAACGGTTTCACACACCAAGATCCAGGCTTCCTCGACTTGGTGGTGAACAAGAGTCCGAGAGTAGTAAGAATCTACATGCCGCCCGATGCCAACTCTTTGCTATCATGCGCAGATCACTGTTTGCGCTCAACCAACTACATAAATGTCATTGTCAGCGATAAGCAAAAGCATCTTCAATACATGGATATGGACTTTGCCGTCAAGCACTGCACCAAAGGCATCGGCATTTGGCCTTTCGCCAGCACCGATCAAGGTGCAGAACCAGATGTGGTGCTAGCCTGCGCAGGCGACATACCAACTCAAGAAGCTCTTGCCGCAAGTATTCTTCTCAGAGAAGAGTTCCCAGACCTCAAGCTGCGCTTTATCAACGTAGTTGATCTGCTCAGGTTGCAGTGCTCGAACGAACATCCGCACGGAATGACTCATCAAGACTTCGACGTGCTTTTCACCACCAATAAGCCGATTATTTTCAATTTCCATGGCTATCCCTGGCTCATACACAGATTGACTTATAACCGCACCAATCACGGCAACCTACACGTCAGAGGCTACAAAGAGAAAGGGAATATCAACACGCCACTTGAGCTTGCTATAAACAATCAAGTGGATCGCTTCAGCATTGCGATGGACGTCATAGATAGAGTACCAGCCTTGCAGACTAAGGGCGCTCACGCCAAATCGAAGTTCATGGATATGCAGATAGATTGCCGTAACTATGCCCATGAACACGGCATCGATAAGCCCGAGTTCGCAAACTGGAAGTGGCCCCTTTAGCGACGAAAGGGATAATATTAGCCAGCCGCTAGAATTGAATTCCGGCGCTTATTCCTAAGAGTCTCTCGAATCCTTCGAGTCCTTCAAGTCTTTCGAGTCTTTCGATTCTTTCGATTCAGGCTCGCCGCCTGCCAGACTTCTGGAGTAGGCCAATCTCGAAGTGCGTCGCAGTCCATACATAAAGTAAATGGCAAAACCAAGCGCCATCCAGCCGATAAATCGAACCCAGGTAATAAGCGGCAAAGAAAGCATGAGAATCAAACAAGCTACTATTCCAGCCAAAGGAACAGCCGGCACCAAGGGACACTTGAAAGCTCTAGGATGATCCGGTTCGGTCTTGCGCAATACCATTACACCGCCGCAGACGATGATGAAAGCAGCAAGAGTTCCGATATTAGTGAGCTCGGCCGCCTGCCCAATGTCAATCAACAAAGAAGAGACACCCACAAGCAGTCCGGTCAAAATCGTGGGAATGAAAGGTGTTCGATAGCGGGGGTGCAAACGAGCGAAGAAATCAGGCAGTAAACGGTCTCTAGCCATCGCCATAAAGATGCGAGGCTGCCCTAATTGAAAGACAAGAAGCACTGAAGTCATCCCAGCCAGTGCACCGACTGCAACAACCAAATGAGCCCAAGCACTGCCTCCGTGTGCGAGGGCAGTGGCAACCGGTGCTGCATCATTGGCATAGGACTTGTACGGCATTATGCCTGTCAGAACCAAAGAAACGCCGGCATAGAGCAATGTACAGATAATGAGAGAGCCGATCATGCCGATTGGCATGTCGCGCTGGGGGTTCTTGGTCTCTTCAGCGGTAGAAGAAACAGCATCGAATCCAATGAAGGAAAAGAAAACAATGGCCGCCCCGCCCATGATGCCAACCAAGCCGTTGGGCGCGAAAGGCACCCAATTTTCAGGTTTTACCAAAAAGGCACCATAACCGATGAAGAAAAGTACAACCAAGACCTTGATCGCAACCGCTATGCTATTGGCTCTGGCGGACTCTTTGATGCCGACCACCAGAACATAAGTAACAAGAGCAACAATAAGTAAAGCAGGCAGGTTTATTGCAATCGGCTGCCCCCACAGAGTCGGTAAGTCAAAATTAGAATAAAGCACCGACTGGGCTGAACTAGCCATCTCAGCTTTACGCTTGAGCGCCGTCGCTAGGTCGCTCGTAAGCCATAGAGGCAAACCTTGACCAGTCAGACCATGATACAAGTGCAAGAAATGGTCGCTCCAGCTAACCGCTACAGCAACGTTACCGACCGCATATTCTAATATCAAATCCCAGCCGATTATCCAGGCAATGCCCTCACCAAGACTGGCATACGCAAACGTATAGGCCGAGCCGGAAACAGGTATCATGCTTGCCAATTCAGCATAACAAAGAGCAGCAAGACCGCAGGCGATTGCAGCAATAATAAAAGACACAACAATGGCGGGGCCGGCGCCCTCCCGGCCTAGGGTCGAACCCATTATGAAATTCAATAAGGGCGTTGACATGATGCTTTGCTCGGCTACAGCTTGACCAGCTGCGGCCGTGCCCGTCAAGGCGAAAATACCTGAACCAATAGTGGCACCCACCCCAAAGGCAATGAGATCAAAAGCAGAAAGATGCTTGTGCATCGGTCCATGCTCTCCGCCTTCAGCTTCAGAAAGCAATAGTTGCGGAGACTTCCGTCTCAGAAAAGCTTGTTTGACTAAATCCATTGCGGTCCTCTTTTAGCTCATGGTAGAGAATGAGTGCTTTTGTGAGAATTTCCAGCGCGGTCGAAAATTTCAATAGTCACCTTGTGAGCCTCCTTCATACCCCGACTCGAACTACGAGGAGCAAATACCCTAGGAGCATAAAGGCTCAAGGACTTGCCATCAGCAAGGCCATCCACCACAGAGAAACTAAAGGGTTCATATCCATCAATTCGATAGGTAACATCGGAAATCTCAGATGTTTTGTCTGATACCTTCAGCGAGATGTTCAATCGGTCGTCTCCCACCTTTTCGAATGTAGGCCCGGAAACTATGTAAGGCGGGCTGTTATCGATGATCACATCGCGTAAGGCAAATGCCAGCCCAGGCTTATCAGCATTTGAAGGTCTGTCACTAAGTGTAAGGCGCATCAAGTAGCGACCATCCTTCTGCTTCTTCGTCTCAAACTGATAAGTAAACTTCTCGCTTGCGTTGAAGCCCTCGCTCTGCTTCTCACCGGCTATCTCTATTGGCTCGCTTGCCTGCGCCTTTCCGCCCTTGGCTTCATTGCTCTCTGCAGCGTCAGCGGTCGAGGCGGGCTTGCCTTCGCCTTCTTTCTCGACTTCTCGCTCGCTAAACTTCGGCGCCTCCTCCTTCGGACTTTCTTCCAGACGCTGGTCGAGTCTGAATCGTCGAGGCTCGATAGAAAAGTGAGGTAAGTTGAAAAAGACTGAAGCTTTGCTGTTCTTATTCTGCTTTTGCCCGTCTATTTCAGGCTTTGAATCCTTGTCGGGAGAACGTTCGGTTTCTCTGCCAGAAATTTCGCCGTTTTTCTTGCGCTTGCCATCTTCCGATTCGGAATTTGCATCCTTGTCTTTCCGCTTGTCTGCATCTTTGCCAGAAATTTCGCCGTTTTTCTTGCGCTTGCCATCTCCCGATTCGGAATTTACATCCTCTTCTTTCTGCTTGTCTACTTTCTTGCCAGAAATTTCGCCGTTTTTCTTGCGCTTGCCATCTTCCGATTCGGAATTTACATCCTTGTCTTTCCGCTTATCTGTATCTTTGCCAGAAATTTCGCCGTTTTTCTTGCGCTTGTCATCTTCCGATTCGGAATTTGCATCCTTTTCTTTCTGCTTATCTACTTTCTTGCCAGAAATTTCGCTGTTTTTCTTGCGCTGTTCTTTTTCCCCAGAAGATGAAGACGAAGATGATGAATTTCCGTTCCGGCCATCGTCCTTACGTCCTTCTTTAGAACGTTCTTTGTCAGACCCTTTAGCAGTTTCAGTCCCACCTGCTTTCGCTGAACCATCAGCATCATTAACCTTAGCGGTCTCAGATTTCTTCTTCTTGCCCTTCTCTCCGGATTTACGGGAGCGAATATCGCCGTTCAAAACAGTCCAGGTCTTGCCCCCATCATCAGAAATCTCGACAGCCAGCAAAAGATTATCCATATCACTATCACTGCCGGTAACCGTTATAGTCTCACTGCCCGAAAGGGCATCACCAGCCGATAAAGAGACAGAGCCAAAAGAAGGAGCAGAATTGCTTGGCTGGTAGGTAACCTCGATACCGCCTACAGCCCGTTTGCGCAGAATTTTTTCAGCAAGTAGTTCCGGCTTCCAAGTCAAGCGGTATTGGATATACTTCGCGGCTGGAGAAGGAACCAACCAGACAGCACCGAGAGTCTCACTTTCCGGGTCAATCTGACAAAGCCGCCAATCGCTCCAGGTTTGGTCTGGCTGAGAAGAATCACCACTTCTGGTTTCCACCTGAAAGAGCCGCGTATCCTTGCTATCACTTACACCATCGGCATTATAAAGACGAAGACGTGAAAAAACACTCTTCTTTGTAGCATCTAGAACTGTCGAAGTGTAAGCACAGGTTCCAGAGGGCGAAACATCGACGACCTTCAAAAGTCCGACATTGCTGGTCAAGACGAAAATGTGCCCAGCACCATCGCCAGCAAGAGACTGCACGGCTTCTTGTTCGGTATGGCAGACAGGAAAGAAAAAAGCTTGTCTTTGAATGCCGTCATAGGCTACACGCGTGACATCACCTTCTGCATCGCCCGTGTAGATTCTGTCCTCGACACTATCATAATAGAGGGTATAAAAGGCTTCGCTCAATGCAACGGTCTCGACTTCGCCGTCCTTAGATATTCTAAAGAGCTTGCCTTGACCAGCTGTTGCCACATAAAGGTTACCGGCTTTATCGCGTGCCAGACCGGTAACTAAATGCTCGCCGCTTTCAAATTCGGTACGCGGCGCTCTATCGCCTTCAGTAGATAGAGAAACTACCAGTCCTCTCTCCGCCGTGCCAACATAGATGCGTTTGTCGTAAGTCGAATAACCAAGAGCGCTGACATGCGCTTGCTTGCAGTCATAGAACAAAATCGGCTCGGCTTCCATTCGATAAAGACGCCCGCTGCCCGCCGTACCGATATAGAGTAGCCCTTTGTCGTCCAGAGCAAGAGACGTGATTATCTCTTCCTCAACTCGAGCAAAAACTGTTGGCTTAGTGGGCGCGCCATTTAACTTCAGACTCAAGACTTGTCCTTTGGCGCCATTACTCTGGGCTGTGCCAATAAAGGCAGTACCATCGCTCTTTACCACCATTGAAGTGGCAAGCAAAGCCGGCAGTTCGGCAATCAAAAGCGGCGTCTTAGCGTTATCATCACGGGCAGCGCCATCTTTCTCAGCCGCCTTATCCAGCGCAAAGAGCTTGTTCTCGCTCAGGTAATAGAGAACCCCATTGAAAAAGGCGGATGCCACCGGTCGGGTCTCGCCGCCCAGTTCGAACACTCTTCGTTCCTTGAAACCAGGATAGAGACGACCGAGACTATCGACCACTACGCCTTCACATTTGCCGTTACGCAGTTCGCTTTCGTCATGCTGATAGAAGCTGCTTACGCCCCTCAAATGAGGAAAGGCACGAGCCTGAGACCAGAGAGTTGGAGGCTTGGCGCTGGCAGAGGACGTAGAGGTGGTCTGACTCGAACTAGCGGAAGATCCGCTTGAAGACTGGCTTCCCTGTGAGGTTGAACTTTGGGAAGCGCCAGAGGCACTGCCGGCATCTTTCGACTTTTGATCCAGAGCTTTTCTTGCTTGCTCGGTCATCATTATTGAATCGGTAGCAGAGGCACTAGGCGGTGTAAAGAAGAAAGGTAAGGGCTTGGTGAAAACCTTATCAGTCCTTTTCACGGTCAAAGCGACCACATGCGAGCCATCGATTATGCTGTCGAGGAGGCGTGAGACCTTCTCTTCGCCTCTGACCAGCGCAGGCGGATGGGTAGCACGATCGCTAAAGTAAGGCTTAATCCAATGGGCTGGAGGGTTTCGTAAAACTTCTCCAGAAAGAATCATAGACTGACGCGGTAAAGCGATGAGTCCACAGAGTCTATCCGACCGTTCCTTCCTTTTGATTCTGGCAAGAATCTGAGAGAAGTTCTCCGGCGAAGGGTCTGCCACGCCCATGCGCTTGCGCAAGGCTTCTAACTCATCACCGCCGCAGACACCAATGGCGATATCACCATCAGGCAGATCGCGAGGCAGAGTGAAGCTGAGCTTCTCGACCACGGCTGCACCATCGTAAGGCTTGAGGCGACAGTAAACAGAGACGGTTTCACCGGGCGCTGCACTGCCGCGGTCCAAATAGATTTTCTCAATGCGTGAAACATTGCGTCCGTCTTCAATTGTTATATCGACATCGACATTTCTGATGCGCGTTCTTTCGTAATCGTTGTCGACGATGCGATCGACAAGAGTACCGACATAGCCGCTGACTGGTTCGCGCAAGATCTTCAAACGTCCAAGTATATCTGTAGACGGATGAGCTGGAAAATTGACGGCAAAGCGATCGACCCGCTCAAGTTTGCCTCGCTCGACCATATCAACTACAGTCTTGACCTTCACCACATACGGTGACTGAGACTGATAAGTAGCGTCGAGAGCCGACATAACTATGGCAGTAGTGAGGCTGGCAGTCAGGTCAGGATGTTCGACTATCTTGCTATGATATTTTTTCGATACTTTTCTCACTTCATCGCTTACAGTCAAGTTGAGCGGCACCAGTTCAGCCTGACGTCCGACCTCTCCACCTATTGACCAAGGGCGATCGGCAAAAATTGTACCGATGACTTCTATTGGTGAAGCGAGTTTGAAAGAAACTGCTAAGCTCGGCAAAATATCATGAATATAAGCCGAAGCCAGTGGAAAAGAAACACCGCCCGCTTCCAAGAAACTATGCCCGAAGGCAACAAATTTCTTGCCAAAGCTACAGGTGGCAGTTCCAGTGCCGGCAGCTGAAAAGTCTCCGGTAGAAAGCATTACGGCAACTGCACTGCCGGGCGCCACCGGCTTTTCGGTACTCGAATGAGGCTTAGAGCTAAAGCTAGAAGCAGAATTAGAACTAGAACTAAAGGAGTTAGAACTAGAATTGTCACCGGTGTGATCGCCGCCTCCATGGACAGCACCTTCGGCAGCCAGTTTAGGGTTGATACCACCGGCGGCGCCACCGAGGGTCAGGCCGAGACCAAGGTTCTCGGCAAACTCTTTTTGCAGATAAGCCTGAGCTCGATTGGAAAAACCTGCCAGAACCACCGGAGCGAGCAAAGGCACCATGCGCGGTGCGGAGCCGGAACTAAAGCCAGAGTCAAAGCCCGAACCAAAGCCCGAGCGAGACCAAGCACCAGCGCCAGAAGAAGAAGAAGAAGAAGAAAAACTGGTCTTGGGCGAGAACTGAGGAGGAAGGGGAAAGCCTCTTTCTTTCAAATTGATCTGCGAGATGTGCCGTGGCTTGTCAGAACGATTGTCGAACGAGAGAGCATCAAGCATGTCAACAATAGGTGTGATGCCAACAATCGGTTCTTTGGAAAAATCAAAACCATAGGAAAGGGCGCCTATAAGCCGGTTATTAATGTAAATGGGCGAACCGGACATACCCTTGATAATATTGTTCTTGCCCATATGAGGGCCGCTCAGTCGCACCAAAATGGCGTCTCTGCCGCTCAAAGCCTGCTTTACTACGCCGATAACTTTGACCTGAAAACGCTCCACCTTGGTGCCTTGAAACACCGTTAATCCATAACCTTCCATACCGGGCTTGATTTCATCCACCGGCATGTACTCCGAACTCTTCAAATAGCGCTCTATAAAGCTGCGATCCAGTGGGTTGTAATGAGAATTCTTGTTATCGGAGGCAGCCGCAGCCGCTAAACTGAAGCCAACTGTGTTGGTAAGAAACACAGCAGTGATTGCAGAATGAAGCAGAAAAAAACTGGATTTTCTAAAAGAAGGAGAAAACATTGAATCCAAATTGTGCATAATTAGCACTTCTAAAAGGCGACGGGCAAACAGATTAACACATTGGAAAGGGGCAGACCGGATGAGCGGTAAATCTGAAAGAAATGCTTACTGCGAGAGTATCTACGATAGCCTGGCGAAGTTACAAGTTTCGAAGTTGCAAGTTCGCCCTCTCACCTTAAATTTACGACAAGAAAAGCCCCCGCTAGAGCCCAATAACTGCCTTCGTCGGCATGGCGGATTGGCAACGCTTGCCATGGTCAGCTTCGGCTCGCTCTCTATCAACGTTCTAGGAACTGCTTGCCTGATTCAGCCTGCCTTGGCCCAGGGTTCCCCACTGCCCGGCTCGGCCAACTACAAACCCGCGAGTTCGGCGCCGGTGCCGGGCGCGAGCGGCTTTAACAAACCCATGAGTGCGGAAGAAACGATGCGCAGCCGCTATAAAAGCCTGCCAATCACCGCAGCCGACGCCAAGATTAGATTGGAAGAATTGCGAAGCGCTCTTGAAATGGGCACGCCCGCTCGCGAGCTGCAAGAGCGGGTTTTAGAACTGGGCGAATGGCTCACTGATGCAGCAGACGCTCACTACCGCATGTATCAAGCCTTTGCCAAGAGCGAGCTGACCAAAAACCAAGCTGCCAGCGAAAAGCAGTTAAATCAGTCCTTCTCGCAGCTCAAGAGAGAAGCCCAGCTTCTCAAAGCAGACTTGCTTATCAAGCAAGGCAGGGGACCGGAAGCACTCTCCCCCCTTGTGGACATCGTGGTGAATGACCCACGTTCCCAAACCGGCCAGGCTGCCTATAAAAAGCTCACCGAACTGGGCTTTAGCCGCGATGTCGGCGAAGACAAGCAGATATCCGGATTGGAAACAGCAAAACCGGCAAAATAGTAAATCCAGGCTGGCGTTTTTCTCCAGCACAAACCTAAATCCAGCACAAACCCAAATCCTGCGAAAACATAAATCCTGCGAAAAGATAAATAAGGTAATAAAATAAAGCCAGTGTCGAAAGACAAAGCTAAATCGCCGGAAAGAAGAAATCGAGGGATAAGATGAGACAAGCCAGGTTATTTGCAACCATACTGACACTTGCAGCTTTGACCGGCTTATCGGCAGGGCCAGGAGCGGCCGCCGATCCCTTCCAGCTGGGCGTAGAACAGCAGCAGTTTATGGATTCAAACCCCGGTAGTTTCTCTGGTTCATACGGCTATCCCGCCCCGCAAGCTGTGCCTACAACCCCCAGGCTGAGTGCTGGCGCCACCAGACAACAGCCCCAACAGCCAAGACAAACCCCAACCATTCAAGCGGGTGTACAAAAGCAGGCAGTCTTGCCTAAAGGCTTTATGGGTGCCTGGCGGGTCATGGGTAACCGCACCACAGTCGACGCCCAACCTCAATATCAAAACGGTATCGGTCAAATCTTCCAGCAACGCACTCAAAACGTCTGGAATATCGGCGGCAATGCAGGCAACTACACACTCTCCACCGATCAGGGCGTGACCACCCAACTTTACGTGCAAAAGGTAGTGGGCAACCAGGCTTTCATTCGCTATCAGCATCCAATTTCCAAAACGATGGCGCAAGAAGCCATTGTCCTGCAGCTGGGCGACGGCGGCATGACTTTCGAAGGGCTTGAGCGCATCTCGATAGTCAAAGAAGGCGAGCCCCAACCCAGAGCTAAAGTGACCTATCAGCTGATGGGTCAGAGACAGTAGAGAACAGCATAGACCAAAAGGCAGAGACCGAAAGGCACAAACTTAAAGGCATCATGGTTCAGTTTTTATTGAAGCGCAGAACAATTCGATTGGTTTTTCTGGCGCTAACTATGTATGGTATTCAAAGCGCAGAAATTGTTTTAGCTCAACCCTATGCAGACGGCGAGCAAAAGCTGGAGTTGCGTCCGGCAATAAATATAAAGGGCGGAGATGTAATCGCCGACCCGGAAACCAGCCTGCCCTTGACTCCGGAGCAAATAAATAAGAATCAGCTTGGTACTAATCAGGCAGCCAATAGTCAGACAGAGAAGCTGAAAGCAGTGATTGAGAAAAGCAATCTGCTAGGCTCGGCACGTCTGCTCGATGCCAATCCAATGACCCGCTACCGCGGTCCAAGACTGGCTATTATCAATCTCAAACTCACCAACAAATCAAACGATCCTGTGGTTTTGTTGGGCGATACCATCAAGGGCAAAACCAGCGCAGGAGAGATAGCAGCGGTCTCAGCCGATAGAGTGATCAAGCTAGATAATTCAATCTTGTCGCCGGCTGGTAAAGCGGCAGTAGCTGCGGTGAGTGCCGCCACTCTGGGGCTGGCGGGACCGATTTTTTATGAAATGCTCACCCCGCAAGAAAACGCAAAGAGAGGTCTGGGCACAGCTATCGGTAGAGATGCCGGACGTCACGAAATAGAAGCCGGTCGTTTCAACCGTCGAGTCGTTCTGCCCCAAGATGCCACAGAAGGCTGGGTAGCTTTTGAATTGCCGGACGGCGCTTCAATTGAAAGCATCACTCTGCCTCTTTTGTTACCGCCCTTCCCTGCCAATCAAGGCGGCATGGTCACTATACCGGTCTCGGGTCAACTCAAGTCTAATCAAATACAGCAAAGCCAAACAAAATAAGCAAGGAGAAATAGAATGCAATTGCAAAAGGGCTCTTTCAGGTCGTTGGTCATGGGCGGCGCCGCAGCAATGACACTAGTCATGGTGGCAGGCTCAGCCCTCTTCACCACTCCAGCCGCATCTGCTGCACCGCAAGCCAAAGCAGGCGCCAAGCGGGTAGCAAGCGATCCTGTCGTTCTCATCGAAACCAGTAAAGGATCAATCAAGGTTGAAGTCTTCAAGAAAGACGCCCCCGCCACTTCCGAGAATTTTCTTGACCTGGTCAACAAAGGCTTCTATAACGGTCTCAGCTTCCACCGCGTCGTACCCGGCTTTGTCATCCAGGGCGGCGACCCGCTCGGTAACGGTACCGGCAACTATGTCGATCCTAAAACCGGCGCCACCCGCTACTTGAGACTAGAAACAAGTCCCAATCTTTTGCACGATAAAGGCGCCTTGGCTATGGCCCGGGCTAACGATCCCAATTCGGCCAGCTGCCAGTTCTATATCACCCTCGACGCCCAACCGGCTCTTGATGGCAAGTACGCTGTCTTTGGTAAAGTCCTGGAAGGTCAAAATGTAGTCGATTCCATTCGTATGGGCGACAAGATGACCAAGGTCAGCGTTGTTTCCGAAGGCAAATAATTCGGCGCAAGTGCTAAAATCTACGGTTTAATTTTAAGGAGGTTGGAAGCTCAAGCTTTCAATATTTGTGAATGTCAGATCCAATCGTCTCAATTGAAACAAACAAAGGCACTATCAAAGTGCAGGTCTTCGTATCGGAAGTGCCGACCACGGCAAATAACTTCCTCGACCTGGTAAACAAAGGTTTCTACAACGGCCTTACTTTCCATCGAGTAGTAGAGCAATTTGTTATTCAAGGCGGCTGCCCCCGCGGCACCGGTACTGGTAACTATGTAGACCCGGCCACCAATCAGACCCGCCGCATTCCCCTGGAAGTAAAGCCGCACCTGAAGCACCACAAAGGCGCTCTAGCTATGGCCAGATCCAACGATCCTAATTCTGCCAGCTGCCAGTTTTATATCACCCTTGAGCCACAACCCTCACTAGATATGAGCTATGCAGTGTTCGGCAAAGTTCTGGAAGGTCAAAATGTAGTCGATTCCATTCGAATGGGCGACAAAATGACTAAAGTGTCGGTGACCACCCCGGCAGCAATCTAAATCTCAATCTAGATCTAGATAGTCAAAGAAAAAGAGAGAGGGACCAAGAAAACCGGTCCCTCTTTATTTTGCTTTGCAGTATAGCTAACCGCTAGATCTTGATATAACGTCCTGAAGTCCAGAGACTGCCACCGGCACCGACCACTACGCCGAGAATAGCCATAAGCACCGCGGTCTGACCCATCGAATATTCGAGATTCTGGGTGAGAGCCGGTGCCAGACTAAGCAACTGGTCTTTGACATAAGGGTCTATATAGAGATGCAGACCAACAAGAACCACAGAAGCCATGATGGCGGCACAGGCTCCGTAGACGGCCCCCTGAAAGACAAAGGGACACTTGATATATAAATGACCCACGCCCATAAGGCTGAGAATCTCTATTTCTTTATGTCTGGCCTTGATCACCAAGTGAATTGTATTACCGATAACCACAAGCGTTGCCGCCGAAAGAGCCGTGGTGACAAAGAGACCGGCCAGTTCTAGAAAATGTCTGACATCGTTTATTTTCTTAGCTACCTTAAGGGGATAGCGCACGTTTTCTATAGCCGACATCAGTCTCAGCTTGGGAGCCAAGACTTCAACTTGATCGGGGCTGGATAGTTTGACATGAAGAGTATTTGGCAGAGGGTTCTCGATTGATGCTACTTTGAAAGTATGCTGCATCTCGTTCCAAGCCACATCTTTGGTGACAATCTCAACCTGCTTCACTTCAGGAAAGCGCGAAATTTCATGGGCGACTTTCTTAGGATCAGCCCCCTCAGCCAAATAAGCCGAAATTTGAATTTGATTACCCCAAGCATTGACTAGATTTTTCAAAGTCATAGTGACTTGTAGTACACAGCCGAAAATAGTCAGTGCAATAGCTAAAATGCTCACTACCAGCCAGTTGGACCAACCACTTGCTCTTAGACCAAGCAAGGTTTCCACACAAACGCGATTGAATATTCTAATTGCTCTAAGCATCTTTAGGCCATCTCCAGCTCATAATAGCCGTTGTCGACATCCGCCACCACTTCACCCTTTTTGAGGGCAATTACTCGTCTGCGCATGGCATTGACGATGGGCTGGTCGTGGGTTGAAATCAAAACAGTGGTGCCGCGTTGACTGATTCGCTCAAGTAACTGCACAATCTCTAGAGAGGTCGCCGGGTCTAGGTTACCGGTCGGTTCATCAGCCAATAGAACAGGCGGACCATTGACGATGGCACGGGCAATGCCGACTCGTTGCTGCTCTCCACCTGATAATTCGGTGGGATAAGAATCTCTCTTGTGTTCAAGACCGACAACAGCCAAGGCACTGCCCACCCGCTTGCCGACTTCGCGCTCATCGACACCGAGGGCGCGCAAAACATAAGCGACATTGTTGAACACAGTCTGGCTGTTCAAGAGTTTGAAGTCTTGAAAAATAATACCGAGCCTTCTGCGCAAGAGCGGAATCTGCCCTTTGGAAAGACGATTGAGGTTGACGCCCGAAATCAATACATTGCCTGACGTCGGTACTTCTTCCCGATAGAGAAGGCGCATCAAAGTAGACTTACCAGCACCGCTTGGTCCGACCAAGAAGGCAAACTCACCAAGGCCGATGTGTAAATTCACATTGGAGAGAGCGGGGGTGCCGCCATAGTTTTTGCAAACATTCTGCAGACGAATCATATCGATATGCTTACCTGGTCTCCACTGGGACCTCATGATAACACAGTAGTCACGAGGCAAATCTAAGGGTTTAGTAAGCCTAGTATAGATTAACCAAAGAAGACCCTGTCGCTGCCCCAAAGAGCCAACCAGAGAGACTTATATGCATCGCATAGACACACTCAGTCGTTAAGCTCTTTTTCGCTTGCATCTTTGGACATACCAGAGGCGAAGCAATAGGCACAGATAAGATCTGTCCCATGTAAGCGAGGCGCCACATCGCCACAGCGACCACAGCGTGGATAGCCATTTGCTTCACGCCAACGCTTTAGCCTTAGTTCTTTTTCATAGAGGGCGCGCATGCGACCCTTGAGGGCGTCATCTTCAATATCGCCCTCACCAAGAAATCTAAAATCGGCCAAATCATCTTCACTTAGTTGAATGGCAGCAAGATCGGCTGCAGTCGGTGCTGGCAATACGGCAGCGCGCTCACGCATTTCGGCTTCACGCTCCAGCTTGCCTTCAAAAAATCGCTTCATATCAAAGCGTAAACCGTTCAGGTTGAGCCCCACGCCCCTGGCCGCCGCACCGACAAGCTTCAGTATCTCACCCCGTCTAAAGCCAAACTCTTGCCCAATGGCAGCATCTTGCACAGCCACAACCAAGTTGCCATCGGCATCTATAAATAGCGGTCGAGCCCGGCTGGCAAAGGGCTCAGGCACAATATGGGGCCAAAGATTCATCAATGTATGTTCTTTCAGTCTACGGTCTATGCCCAGTGCCCGCACCACTTTCGGCAAAAGATTAGAGACTCCGGTCATCTGCGAACGTCTAAAATTTGTGCGTGGTTTATTTGCCTTAGGGCCGCCGGCATCGGGCGCCCCATTGCTTACGCCATTCTTAGAGGAAGACATGTATGAATCCCCTTGAGATATCCATATAAAAGATCATAAGAGGTTATAATCTGAGCCTATCTTAGAGGTAAATACAGTGCTAGCGCAAGAAACAATAATCAATGAGTTGAAGAAACGCTTCAAACCGCAGGCAGCTAAAGACATAACCGCCGCCTACTTGATCAATATCAAGGGCGAGAAAGGCGGTGCCTGGCTGCTAAGCATCAATAACGGCGAACTCAACGTCACCGAGTACCAAGAAGGAGAGGCTTACAACTGCAAGCTCTCAATCAATGCCGAAGATATGGCTATGATTATAGAAGGACGGATGTCGGCAATGACAGCCGCTCTATCGGGAGTACTCTCTGTAGAGGGCGACCTCGGACAAGCGATGAAATTAGTGCCTATCTTTTTTGAAGGCTAAGAACGAAACTTCATCTATGCAGAAAGCGCCTCGTCGAGGGCTTTCAAGCCGATTTGAAAAGACGGCAACAAACCAGTCCACAGTTTGAATGCTTGTCGAGCTTGCTCGACAAGCATTTCTCTTCCATCGGCTACTTTGCAGAAACCCAGTTCGTAAGCCAGTCTTGTTATTGGAGTCAGTCCCTCTCTGGCATAGACCATATCAAAAACCAGGGTTTCTCTAACAAAGCCGTGCAAAAGCGGTCTAAACCAATCGGGCAAAACAGAGTCTCCCGCCCTTTGTCCAAGCGGAGTGGCATTGATAAAGACCGAAGCTTGACCAAGCAGTTGCATCTCTTTCATAAGCCTATCTGACTCATTTGTAGAAATGACAGTAATGCGTTGCAAAAGCCTGGGGTCAAAGCCTGCTTTATCAAGATCACGAAGCATGGCATAAGCTGAATCAAAACTACGAACCAAAAGAACAAAAGAAGTAAAGCCATAGTCGGCCAAAGCGACAAGAGCGGCTCGGGCAGCCCCGCCGCAGCCAAGCAATACAGCCGGACCAGTCAATTCGTCTTGCTCACTAAGCGGACTTATCTTGCCGGTTACGCGCAAGGTGTGCTTGATACCAGCTATATCAGTATTATGACCGCTAAGAACAAGACCTTCTTCTCTATCAATGACAATGGTGTTGACCGCACCGGCTAAACGAGCCGCATCGGACAACTGATGCATATATGGCGCACAAGACACTTTATGAGGAATGGTGACATTCAAACCATCGAGGGCTTCCATAGTGGCACCACCAGTAGTAGCAGCGGCCAGCAACTTCTGCAAATCGGCATCGGCATATAACTTATATTGGCCGGGCAAATTGAACTGCCCAAGAAAAGCAGCATGGATAGCCGGCGAATTAGAATGCCCTAGGGGATAACCAATCAGGCCAAGTCTATAAAAGGTAGACATAAGACCTGCTTTTATCTATAGAAAAATAGCTCTAGTAGTTGGTCTGCTGCTGTGTAGCTACGCGCATTTTCTTGATGCCGGCGGCAGCAGCGGCACTCATCACTTCCACCACATCTTTTTGCTTGGCGTCGCCATCGGCGTTAAGGGTGAGGTGCAAGTCTGTATTTGGCGGAGCAGCGTTTTTCAACTCGACGATCATAGCCTTAATGGTTTCGATATTGTGATCGCGAACATACTTACCATTTATAGCCAGCTGTCCATCTTTATCGATATCGATACTAATGCCTTTTGTCGCTTCGTCTTTCTTAGCGTTCTTTGTTTCCGGCGGTTTGATCTTGAGGTCTGATTTGTCGATCAAGGGAGCAATCAAGATCATGATGACGAGCAAAACAAGGAACACATCGGTTAGAGGTGTAACGTTAATATCGGTGAACTGATCACCGACCGCCCCCATTGCCATTTGCCGACTTCCTCCAGACCTAGATCAATTAAGTTTAGTGAGCTGACTCGCCGCCGCCGCCTACAAAGCTCAAGAAGAGAAGCTTGAGAAGTAGGAAGTCGTCGTTGAAACGCTTCACAGTATTAGTATAGGTATTGTTGAAGATAACCGCCAAAATGGCGACGATCAAACCATAACCTGTAGCGATGAGAGCCTTAGCCACACCGGTAACAACCACAGGGGTGCCGCCTCCTTGGGCGCCGAGCTGGTCTAGGGTGAATACAACCCCAACCACAGTTCCGAACAAGCCGAGGAAGGGGCAGGTGGCACCAATTGTACCGAGCACAGCCAGGTGTTTCTCGAGCTTACGGGTAACTAGACCGACGGTGATGTCGAAAGCTTTCGAGAAGTCTTCCTTCTGGTCAGCCATCAAACGGACGCCTTCTTCAGCCACTTCACCAACTACACCACCGAGGCGGCTGCAGGTCTGCTGAGCTTTCTGGAGATTATTACTTTCCAAATCACGCTGCAACTGGTGAATGAAGCTGGTCACATCGCGACGATTTTGTTGGTAATACATGTAACGCTCAACCATGACGGCCACGGTCAAGATCGAGCATATGGTAATCGGGATGGACGCAAACCAGTCATGCACCATGAACTCGAGAAAGTAATTGAGGAATTTGCTCTCCATAGATGTCTATCGACTTCTCCTGTTAACTGAACCTAACTGGTGATATCTGAGTCTATCAGAATTGACGGAAGACGCCACGACCTCCGCCGTTGAAAACGTTATAGTCGAAGGTGAATTCGATGTCTACGTCGTCAGGGGCGCCATCGGGCAAGGGACGGAAGGGAGCTGCGTTTTCAACAGCTTTGAGGGCAGCCTGGTCGGCGATTGTTAAGCCGGAAGATACAAGCATACGCAAATTAGTCATCTGACCGTCTCTGTGCACCTTGAATACAACCTTCACCCTCTTGGATTCGTTACCTTTGGGTGGGAACCAGGCTCTTTTGATACGTCTTTGTAGGTCGGCCATATAAGGTCCGAAATCCACATCTTTACGAGCGGCAATCGAACGATCGCGGCCAGGACCATCATCGGGGTTACCGGCTTCACCGTTGCCGCCACCGCCGCCGCTGCCGCCACTACCGGGGGCACGTCCAACTGAAGGAGCAACCGCTATGCCAGGGCCGCCACCGGCTGAACCACCACCGCCGCCGCCACTGCCGCGACCGGCACGGGTGGGAGCTGGGGCTGGTCCAGGGCCAGTACCACCGCCTCGCGAAGAGGCACCACCGCCGACTGGCACAGGTGTGGGCGGTCCGCCACCACCTGCGGCACCGCCGCCGGCAGAAGCAATAGAGATAGGAGCAGGAGCTGGACCAGGAGCGGCGGCACTACCGGAGCCGACGCCGGCTCTAGGTGTGGGTGCCAAGGTTGGTCCGCCAATTTTAGGCATAGCCACCGGCGCAGCCACTGGCGATGGGCTGGGTGAGGGCGCCGCTGAAGGGGCGAAGAATGGTGTTGGGATCTTCGGCAAAAGCGAAGGTGAAGGTGAGGGCGAAGGAGATGGCGATGGTCTAGGCGAAGGTGAAGGAGACGGCGACGGAGAAGGACTGGGTGTCGGGCTCGGT
Source organism: Obscuribacter phosphatis (SeqCode) (assembly GCA_017303615.1). Taxonomy (GTDB): domain Bacteria; phylum Cyanobacteriota; class Vampirovibrionia; order Obscuribacterales; family Obscuribacteraceae; genus Obscuribacter; species Obscuribacter phosphatis_A. Next base: position 82,250 of record JAFLCK010000006.1, on the reverse strand, counting down.
CTCGGTGTAGGCCTGGGTGAGGGAGTCGGCGAGGGCGAAGGCGAAGGGCTGGGAGTCGGTCGCTGAGCCGGCTTCTGTTGTTGCTGTTGCTGTTGTTGCTGCGGTTTAGCAGGCTCGGAAGCCTTGCTGGGAGCCTTAGGCGCTGCTGAAGGCATGGCACTGGGCTTGGTGGGATCGTGCTTGCCTGCAGCCTTGGAATTGTGCTGAGCCCTGCGCTTTGTCTGGGGCGGGGTCTTGGTATTCTCTTCGTTCTGGACAAATTCGATGTCGGTGACCTGCGAACGAGGAGGCGGCGGAATCAGGAAGAAGAAAGCCAATATGAAACTGCTGATAAGGATTGAGATATGGAATATATATGAACCCGAAGTAGCCTCGGTCATCTCAATGGCATAATCGCTGTAAAGGCTCTTGCGTTGAAGCTTGGCAGCATGGTCGTAGGCATCACGCGCGCAGTAAGCGGCGTAGGACAAGAACAAAACCATGATGAAAAGCGAGGCAGGTGAGCCAAAGTGTAGAGTCTGAAGCGACATATAAAGCTCGGCATTGAGCTTCATGTTGTTGGCCAGACCAAAGGCTTGCAGCGATTCTAGAATCGAACCGGAGAATACAAGGAAAGCCAGCACTATATAGTTGAGGATGCCGACTACGGCAAAGAACATCCCCTTGCGGCTCTCGCCGTTGTAGAACTGCCCGAGCCCCGGCAATACAAAAGACAAACCGCCCGCCATATTGGGGTCACGTTGGGGTCTGCCGCCACCTGAGTTTTTGCGATTACCGCTCATCTATTCAAAATACCTACCGAATCTTTGAAATAACTCAAAAAAGTGGGATGGGCAAAAGAGTGCTAAATAGTAATTCCGAGAGTCTATCATAGTTCATAGTTCTATGAAAAACATACTTGGCTACTCTCATGTCACAAAGACAAATTATCATCCCTCTCTCGCCATTATGCCGTCTGTCACACTGAAGGTTATCAGGGGTTTACCCCAGATTTTGAAAATACGTTGTAGTCGAAGGAAAATTCAATCGTTACCGAGGGCGGAGAATACTCTGGAAGAGGCGGAAAAGGAGCAGCACTATTGATTGCTTCGAGCGCAGCTCGGTCGATAATGGTGATGCCGCTGGAGCGGACAAGTCTCAAACCAGACATGGTGCCGTCCCTAGATACATCAAAAACAGCCTTGACATGATTAGCCATGGGATGACGCGGTGGAAACCAGCGTTTCTTGATGAGGGATTGCAGCCGGCTCATATAGAGTGAGAAATCCGGCTCTCTGGCAGAAGTCACCGGAGATTTACCTTTGCCTTCTTCGCTGGCGGTGTGATCGTCTTGACCGCCCCGAGCACCAGATCCGGCAGCCGGTCTAACCACGGCTGTAACAACCGGACCTTTGCCTGATAGTCCGGAGATGCCTGAACGACCGGCATTAGAGGCAGTGTTACGCACCGGGGAGGGAGCCGGCCCTGAATAGGAACCCGATCCCGATGGATCTGCCGCTGTACCAACAGCAACCGGACTAGGCTCAAAGCCCGAGGTCGGAGAAATAGAAACGGGCTGCGGTGCAGCCGCACCACCAGCGGTACCAAAGCGCGCAGCCTGTCCGCTGACGGCTCTAGGCATGACAGGCTCTACCACAGCAAAACCAGTCATTGCCTTTAGAGGAAGAGGACTGGGCAGGTTCTGGGCAGCGGCAACCGCAGTCGGCACCGGCACCAAAGACATCGGTTTGCTTGACATTGATGCAGTTGACATTGGCGCAGAAACTGCAGACTTCGCCTGAGGTGTCAGAGAAGGCAGCGCCGAAGCCAATACCATATTTCGAGGTTGGACTGCAGTTGGCTGCGGCACTGGTATAAGCAAAGAGTTTCTATGCACCGGCACCAGGTTCGGTACCGGGCCTCTTGATTGAGCCTGAGCCTGAGACTTAGATTGAGACTTAGATTGAGCCTGAGCCGGAGTTTGAGCCGTCAGCTTTGCCAAAGCCGGAGACCTGGACTGATCGGCGGTGGCGGAAGCAATGCGATTGTGAGAAGTCACATGATTGTGCACAACCGGGGGCTTAACCGCCTCTTCCTCAGGCGTATCGTAAAAGACGAACTCGGTGACAACCTGTTTAGGCGGAGCCGGAACCAAGACGAAAAAGGCAAGGACAAAACAAGCCAGAATGGCAAAAACATGGGCTAAATAAGAACTGCCGCAAGCTTCCGACATTTCGATATAAAAATCTCTATAGATGGGTTTCTTGCGCGTCTTGACCGCTGTCTGAAAGGCGTCACGGGCACTGAAAGCAACAAAACCGAGGATAATCAAAGAGAAGACCAAAAAGAAGGGCGAGAGACCGCTTTCATGCAAAGCACCAAATACGCTGGCAAGTTCTTCATTGACCTTAAGCTTAGAATCTGAACTCACCTTGACGAGAAGTGCTGTTATCGAAGAAACAAAGATCATTAGAGCAAAGAGAATATAGCTAGTGAAGGCCACAAGCTGGAATATAAGACCTTTTCTGAACTGTCCGTTGTATAGCTGACCAAGCCCCGGCATTAACAAAGACAAGCCTGAGACCTGTGAGGGAGACAAGTTGTTCTCATTTCTAATAGACATAAAATCACCTGGGCCGACAAGTCTTCCTATCGTAGGCAAGAAAGAAAGTCCCCAATATGTGAAATAACCCTGAGAATTCCCAGGGTTATCACTGATTCTTCTATCTAGATTATTTAGCTATTTTATCTAGCTATTTTATCTAGCTATTTTATCTAGCTATTTTAGCTAGCTACATTGTCGGCATGCGCAATTCTTCGGCAAGCTCGATCTTTAGTTCATCTCCGGGTCTGACTTCTACTTTCTTGCCTTTCTTGGCAAGCAGCACAGCCACCCCGACTGCCAGACCAATACCCGCACCAATCATGGCGCCACCGGCGCGACCGACTCCAGAAGACGAGCTAGAAGAAGAAGAGGAAGAACTGCCTCCGGCTAGAACTCCGATACCCAAACCAGCCAAGGTGGGTAGCGAAACTGTCCCGCAGTCGAGGGCGACATCTTTCATACCGCGTCTGGCATGTACCACTCCACCCCGGGCAACGATATTAGCCACCAAAGGTATCTGTCTATTGTCGGGAGTGGTGATGGTATCGAATTTGAGGGCCACCGAACCACTGCGATTGAGAGCACGAGGTCCATTCATCTGGGCAATACGCCCCTTGATTATGGAACCGGCCGGTACCACGGTAGAACCATCTATGGTGAGATCCTCAGCGGTACGAGCCGAGAATTCATCGCCTTCCTGACTGGTGTCGGAATCAACAGCAGTGTCCATGATAATTGGGATCTTGGTGCCGGTAGGCACAACTCTTATATAACCTTGCAGCACTTTCTCGCTGCTGCCGCTACTGCCACTACTACTAGTAGATGAAGTGGTACTTGACTCTGTGCTTGACGAAGATGACTCAGAGGCAGTTGCGCTGCTGGTTTCGGCGGTACTCTCAGTGGAGCCGACCTTGCTTTCGCTAGAACTAGATGTAGTTTTGCTTTCGCTTGAGGTTGCATCATCTAGTTTCGGCGCTTCAGATTCAAAAATAGAATCGGAGCCGCCAACACTAGCGCTTGAACCGGAAGAAGAAGAACTGGAAGGGGAAGACTCTGAAGAGGCAGAACTGGAAGTGCTTTGGGGCGGTTCCTGAGGACTGTAAATTTTGAAATTGACTGAAGATTCAGCAGCCATTACAGGCGCTATTGCCAATTGTCCAACCAGTGCCACCATCAATCCAGCGCATAGCGAAATAGATTTTGACGTTCTCACGCCATTGCTTTTTCTTCTGCCTTCCAACATCAAGACTTTCCTCTGAATTACTAAGCTTGTATTTGAGACGTGGCTCACTGGTACGCGTTCCCGGCTTAAGGCAGGTTAACCTAAAGCAGTCAAGCGGTAAACCATTTGGAAGTCTAACACTGCCTGCCCCAAAGATGGGCAGAAAGTAAAGCTGATTAGCACATTCAAAACTAGTGAAAGATTCAAACCTCGCAATAATAAATTTGCACTAAGCCTTCAATATATATAAAATCGAAAGACTTACTCGTAAAAGGAGCTCGCCGTGGTTCAGTGTGACATTTGCCAGGTCGTCAACGATGAAATGGCTCAATTTTGCAAAGAATGCGGCGGCAGACTGCCGGTCAGACCGCAGGCCAGTGCCTCACCGGGTTCTGTTATGCAGATCGAGCAGCCGGCTGAACCGATCAAGAAACCGCGCCCCCGCTTGAAGTCGCCAATCTTGGGCAGCAGTGAAGATGACAACGATTATCAAGAAGATTATCAAGATGACTCTTCAGATATGGGTCATGGTTCTGCACCGGCGCCCAGAAAGAGAAAAGGTCTGCGTTCTCCTATATTGGGCGGCGCCGACGATTATGAAAACGATGAGCCAGATGAGAAACCCCGTCCGAGAGGCAAAGGCGGCTTGAGATCGCCCATGCTTGGAGGCGCGGGCGGACCGGGCAGACCAGCCTATGATGATGACGATGATGATTTTGAAGAAACTCCTAAAGCTAAGCAGAGCCGAGCCAAAGGGGGTTTGCGCTCGCCCATGCTTGGCGGGTCTAATGACTTGGATGATGACGACGATGATTATTCCGAAACACCGGCTCCGGTAGGAAAAGGCGGTTTACGCTCGCCTATTTTGGGCGGGGGCGAGCCCCCTGCCAAGGCAAAGCGCAAATCTTCCATATTGGGCGGCGGTGGAAGAGAACCAAGAGAGCAAAAGGACCACATCGAATTCCCGCATCGCAGCCATAGTGAAGAAGATAATGAACCGCATCTCAATACAAGACCAAAGGGTCTGCGCTCACCACTTCTAGGCGGTGATGACGGTGATTTCGAAGAGATGCCCGAGCCTACCAGGAGAAAAGCCCCTGGTAGCCATGCCGGAGAGCCTCACCACCAACCTTCCGGACGTAAATTGCGCTCTCCTATTTTGGGTGGAGCCGATACTGATGATTTCGATGATTATGATCAATACGATGATGAAGACGACGACGAATACGACGATGAAGATGAAACAGTACTCAGGTCTCCGCTTTTAGCAGCCCGTTCTCCCAGCAAAAAGCCTAAACCTCGAACTGATAATCCCAGCCAGGCGCCGAGTAGCGGGGCGGCGCCACAGGCACAAACCCCTTTTGTGGCGGCCAATCAACCGCAATTCAATTCCAGCCCGGCTCAAAATCCAGCGATGGCGCCTAATGCAGGCGTAATGCCCAATGCCGGCCAGGCATACCCGCCGCAAAATTATCAGAATCCCGCCGCTTCGCAGACCCAACTGCCGCAAATGCCCCAGACTCCGCCCCGTTATCAACCCCAACCAGCACCTAAACCAACCAACAGCAACTATCGCATGCCCGAGCAGACCCTGGTTCAGCTTGAGCCCTTGCCCAGCCAATCCCAGCCAGCTCTAAACCAAGAGACTCTAAACCAGCCGGCTTTAGCTCAGCCGGCTATAGCTCCAGAAATAAGTCCAAAAGAGCCAGCAGTTAATAATCCAGCCATTAATAATAAGGTAGACACCAGACCTCAAGAAAAACTGCGCTCGCGTTTACTGGCATCTGATGCCGATAGCGATGCCGACGACCAAGATTATTCCGGTGCAAACGACCGCCGCCTCATGGGCGACAGACGCGGCACCGGCTCAAGAAGAAAGAGTGACAGCTTTGCCGCCGAAGAAGTGGAAAGTTTCTCGACCATGAGGCAGAACTCCACCGGTGGTGCCGCCGGCATGGCACCAGTAGTAATGGCACTCGTGGGCTTAGCCCTCATAGCTAAAGCCTGGTTCATCTTTTCTTATCTAAAACAAGACAGCATGCTTGGTATTGCCACTATTGCCGACCAGCTCACAACGGCAGCAGCACTTGTGGCAACAATAATGATGGCCTCCAAAATCAATCGCCCCATGTAATCTTGTAAAGACTGACCCATATTGAGAAAAGGTAACTTTCAAAGAGATTGGGTCATGGTATATTGACTACGGTAAAAGCCCAGGATGAAACGTGTCTAATAACACAACAACTGGTAGTTTTTGATGGAACATTTGTCTTGCCTTCTCTTTCTAATTAACTAGATACGCAGGCAACTATGGAATCCACCAGTCACTTGCCAGAAAAAATCTCAAAGGAAGCCGTCTTGAAGAAGTCTTCATGTGGTCAAAACAAAGCAAGAATAAGAGCCTTGATGCTTTCTTTCAGCCTACTGCTTGCCCAGGTCGGGCTTGTGTCGGTACCTGTTAATGGTGCAGCGCTTTCCAGCCGGAAACCTAGTTTCGACCTGCCCGCCAATGACATTATTGATGAAGAGCTTCCAGTGGAAGACAGCAAAAAAGACGGTGCTGCCGATAACGCCGATCTTAAATCAATCAATCTAGCCCCCTTAAAGTTAAAAGATGCCACCCAAGCGGATGAAGCCCCGAATGCCGGAGAAAAAGCCGGTGGAGATAAAGGCAGTGGAGAAAAAGCTGGCGAAGATAGCACCTTAAAAGTAGGCGCCACGATCAATCAGTTTGTTCCCAAGGAAAATGAAGGCGGCACCGCTGGCGGTGACTTACCTAAGTTAGACTTAAAAGACAGCGCCGCGGCTAAAGATGAGAAAGCTGGACGCGGCTTTCGCAAAGGCAAAAAAGACAAAGTATCTGACCTAACTAAAGGCACAGTGCAAGACCAGGCCAAAGCTCTCAACCTGCAACCGGTCGCTCTTATGGAAAGCCCAGAAGAAGTGCAAGACAAGGCTAAGCTTTTGGAAGACTCTGAAAGACAGCAGATTGCCGGTCTATGGGAAAGTACGCTGGAGCGCAATCCAAAAATTCAATTCGTCGTGCAAAAGCTTGTGCCGACATCTGAGAAGGGTCATGCCACTCATATCATGATGAAGTCAATGAGTTCGCTCTTGTTTGGTGCGATTGGCTCAATGGGCATGATTGCTCCCAACCAGGGCACCTATATGGCTCAGAATTTTGCCGCCAGCCTGCTTGGACAATTGAATGGTTCGCTAGACAAAAAAGCACTTGAACGGATGTCGCTCAATCAGGCTGAACTGATCATGCTCTACGAAATGGTCACCAATACAGCCCAAAACGTGGTGGACAACTATCGTTCTTATAAAAAGAACGTGCAACATATGTCGAGAGCCACAACCGACCTGGAAGAACTGCGCAACATGGCCGGTCTGGCGGCTAAAACACCGTCACAAGAACTAGAAATGCAATACACACTGCGCAAAGCCCAGCGCGATGTAGACAGCTTGGTGGATGACGTGCACCGCTACAGACAAAATCTTATCGACCTGGCAGGACGAGAGGCTGTGGACAAGTTGGATAATCTCATGAACGACGAGATGCAAAAGCTTGAAAACACTCAGATTGCCCCCTCGCTAAAGTCAAAACCTAATATGTGAAAGCGTTAAATAATCGGATAGCCTCTTAGAGACTGTTTACCGATACTATATACAGGTTGCATACCGCAATCTGAGGTTTTCAATGCGCTTAAATCAACGCTGGTTTGTCTGGATAATTCTGACAATCTGCTTGTTATCTATACCGGTGGGTGTCCTGACCCAAAACCTAGGACAGGCGAGCGGCACGGCTAAAGAGTCGGCTTCAGATGGCTCTTTCTTGACCAAGTACAAAGACCGCATTGAAGTGATCAAGCTATCCGGCATGATCATCGAAAAAGCTGATTCTGGACTGCTCTCTAGTTCAACCGGTTCTGCCACTTCCACTCTGAAAGACTTGCGCAAAGCAGCCAAGAACGACAAAGTAAAAGCGGTTCTGCTGCGTATCAATTCACCGGGTGGCACAGTACCGACTTCGCAAGAAATCTATGAAGCAGTCAAGGAACTGCGCAAGAAAGGCAAGCCGGTAGTGGTTTCGATGGGCGACATGGCCGCCTCAGGCGGTTATTACATTGCCTGCGCCGCCGACAAGATTTATGCCAACCCTGGTACATTGACTGGCAGCATCGGCGTAATCATGAACTTGATGAACTTCAAGACCCTGGCCGATAAGATTGGGGTTGAACCAGATGTAGTTAAATCTGGTCTCTACAAAGACATTGCCTCGCCTTATCACCGAATGACTAAAGACGAAAGGCAGATTCTCACCGACTTGATAATGGATTCTTATGATCAATTCACCCAGGCTGTTTCGGAAGGAAGAAAACTGCCTATTGAAGAAGTGAAAAGAATCGCCGACGGCAGGGTCTATAGCGGCAGACAAGCCTTAAAGCTCAAGCTGGTCGACGAATTAGGGACTTACAGCGATGCCCTCAATAGCCTACAAAAGACTTGCCGAGAAAAGTACCACCTCAAAAACGATCTAGCGGTGGAAGATGCCGGTAGTGATAACTTTCTCTCCTCGCTTCTTGAATCTAATAGTCTTGTACCGCTGCAAGGCAAGCCAGACTTGACCGAACTTGTACCTGTAGATCTCACCCCCGCCCTGACTAAACAGCCACTGTGGCTCTATCGCTGATACAAAATCGCGGATTAATAAAGATGGAAAAGCAACCCCCCGATTTTGAAGAAGCAAAAGAAGAAAAGCAGCCGGCTCAAACAGAAGCAGGCGAGGCTGAATTTGGTGAAAAGACTTTGGCAGAGTCGGAGCCATTCGAATTAGAACAAGCTTTTCGTCAGGTAATTAAGAATACAGAGGAAGAACCAGAGAGCAATAAAGCAAAAACAGAAGCAAGCAGAGACTATTCAAATAGCTTCAATCTCTTTGCCGACATATTTTATGGAGTGCTGGTGGCGCCCAGACAAACAATGCTCATCCTGAGCGATCAAAGAAAATTCCCGCCCAGCGCAATCAATATGTCAATGGCGATTTTCTTTGTCACCCTGGCTCTTTCCATGACCGCCTGGTTACGTTTCAAACCGCAAGCTGCTCTAGCTTCAGCCGGTGCTGGTCTGACCTTCACAATCTCAGGGCTATTGAACTGGATTTCAATTTCAGTAGTTCTCTACTACCTCAATATCTTTCTCAGAGGTAAACTCAAGTTTGCCAATGCCCTCATCGCTTGCGCCTGGGCCTTCCTGCCCTTTCTTTTCTTTCCTCCCGTCCTTTGTTTTAAAAAAGCGCTTGGGGCAGCCTTTCCATTACTGGCTAGCTTCCCAGCCACGTGGTTCCTGATCCTTCTATTCATCACTTTTCAGTCGGCACTGCGCACCACCACTTTCAAACTTTCACTGATCTTGATAGTGCTGCCGCCTCTACTTTTCGGTGTCTACACTTTCTGGCTATTTCTGGCATTCGGACTAACAGCCATACAACTTCTCAGTCGCTAAAGCAATGCACGCCCAATCTAAAAGACTTGTGGTTGCAGTGGTAGGCCCCACTGCTTCAGGCAAAACCAAATTAGCAATAGAACTGGCTGCCGCCCTCGATGGCGAAGTGATTGCCTGCGATAGTCGCACTGTCTATAGACATATGAATATCGGCACGGCAAAGCCAAGCATGCAAGAAAGGAAAGGAATCGAGCATCACCTCTTAGATGTAGTCGACCCCGACCAGGTCTATACGGCGGCTAACTTTAAAAAAGATGCTGCGGCAGTTATAGAAGATCTTTTCACTAGAGAGAAATTGCCCATCGTCTGCGGTGGTACCGGTCTATATAGCCGAGTTTTGCTAGAAGGCTTGAATATTCCAGAGGTGGAGCCTGACGAAACTCTGCGCAAAGAGCTTGCTGAACTTGTCAAAGAAAAGGGCGTCGAAGCTCTGGAAGAAATTCTAGAAAAGCTTGATCCCCCTTCGCTTACGCGTATCGAAAAGGGTGACGTTTTCCGTTTAGTTAGGGCAATCGAAGTCTCGCAAAAGCTAGGTCCATTTTCACAAATGGCCACCATGCAGAGACCAGATTTTGACGTACTCTGGCTCTTCCTCAATGTGCACAATCGTGAAATCTTGAGAGAAGCAATCGTCAAACGTCTACTCGTTCAGGAAGCAGATGGCGTCATTGAAGAAACTAAGGCTCTCAGTCAGCGTTTTGGTCTTACGCAAGCTTTGCTCAACTCGGTTCCATATAAAGAATATCTCGCTTACCTCGACGGCACAATGAGCCTAGAACAAGCCCGGGAAGAAGCAGTAAAACACAATTACCAACTGGCTCGGCGACAAATCATGTGGTTCAGAAAATCACCCAAATCGCTGGAGCAAAAAAGGCTGACTTTTTTTATTGACGAAAGCACTGAAGCAGAGCGACTTTCGGAAAGTATGAGAGAAATCTTGCAGAGTACTAGGGCATAAAAGTAGCCTAGCAACATATTCAAGGCTAGACGTAAACCCAATAAGAGCTATACTAAAAGAGCACCTCAATGGTAAGCATCTGCAAATGTTCACAAAAAACATCGGAAATATCCGAGAAGTCCCTCTGCCTTTTAGTAATGGACTGCTCTCGGCAAAACTTTGGCGCACAGAAACTCCCCAGAGTGCAAAGAGTTCTCAAAGCAAAACTCTTCCCAGCCAGACTCGTTATATAGCCTATGTTCCTGAACTCGGGCTGAGCAGTTTCGGGCTGACCGATTCGGAAGCATCCTTCAGACTGTTCACCACCTTGATCAAGTATTATCGCCAACTCAAGGCCAACCAAGACAAACTCGGCGAGCGCGGGCTCAACCATCTTGAACTATTGAAAGACTGGATGAGCGGCATAGAAGAGAGAATGACGGTCAAACAAGTAGATGAACTGGCCGGGGAAAAGCGAGTCGTCTCAATTCTCAGCCGTCTTCGCTAGAGCCAAGCTAAGCCTGTCTAAGTGGTGAAACAACCACTCAATCTTTTTCAAAACCTCGCTCTTTCATAATTAAAGCCAACTTGGCTTTGCTCAAGCCTGCTTCGATTCCCACCGGATACTGGTGAGGATTTAGCAGTCTGAGAATACCTTTGTGAAAGCCTTTCAGCCTATCTTCACGGTACTTCCTCGCTGCCTCCAAACCAGGGGACTTATAGACTAACTGCCCCCCTCTAAATATAGGCTTCAAAAGTTCCTCGTACTTAGTTCCTTTAGCAATGGCTTTGCGGCGGGTAAAGTCGAGGGGGTCAACTACCATATTTTCAGGCGGACAAGTGCTCTCTTCGTCATAGACCATATCGGCCAAATAAGTCCGAACACCTCTCTCTTCAGTATAAAAACGCCGCACTTGTTGCACACCGGGCGTAGAAATCTTGATCACCTGCTCTGAGAGTTTTATGCGGTACTGCCAGGGTCCATTACCAGCTTTATCGACATCACGCACACAGGCAAGCTTATAGACACCACCGAGAGCCGGCTGATCGGCAGCGGTGATCAACTTGGTGCCCACACCCCAGATATCCACTGCCGCACCCTGGTCGATAAGAGACTCGATTACGTCTTCGTCGAGATCATTCGAGGCAATGATCTTGGTGTCATGAAAGCCGGCTTCGTCGAGCATTCTGCGAGCTTCCGAACTAAGATAAGCAAGGTCCCCCGAATCTAGCCTTATACCAAGCAGTTCATGACCTTGGGCCCGCAAATTGCGACCGGCCTCGATGGCATGCTTGACACCGCTGAGAGTGTCATAAGTATCCACCAAGAAAACACAGTTATTGGGCATAGCATTTGCATAAGCAGCAAAAGACTGAGCTTCGCTGTCATAAGACATAACCCAGCTATGAGCATGGGTACCCTTGACCGGTATGCCGAAAAGCCGACCAGCCAAGACATTGGAAGTAGCATCACAGCCACCCAGATAGGCGGCCCGACTGGCCGTAAGGGCGCCGTCCACCCCTTGCGCGCGGCGCAAGCCGAACTCCAAAACCGAACGACCTCGACTGGCATAGACAACCCGAGCCGCTTTGGTAGCAATTAAGGTTTGAAAATTGAAAAAGTTGAGCAAGGCAGTCTCGAGCAGCTGGCACTCAATTATTGGTCCCTTCACCCGCACCAGTGGCTCATGGGCAAATACAATCTCACCTTCGGGCACAGCATCTATGTCGACATGCAACTTCAACTGCTTCAAGTAAGCCAGAAAAGACTGAGAAAAAATCGGCTTGCCATCACCTCCACAAAGCGAGGCTAAATAATCGAGATCTTCTTGAAAGAAATGAAAATTCTCCACCAGATCGACCAGCGATTCTAAGCCGCAAGCCACCGAATATCCGCCCTGAAAAGGATTATTGCGGAAGCTGAGATGAAAGACAGCCTCTCTCTGTTTATCAGCCTCAGCATTTTGATAATAGCCGTAAGCCATGGTCAACTGGTAAAGGTCGGTCAAGGTGGCAAGCCCCGGTCTGTAAATATCGCTTGGTCTGGCACCGGTTTCCATAGACATCCTTCCTTTTAGATTACTGCAGTTGCTTTGGCTGCAAATTTTATTTTTTCTGAGCCCAAAATTTTGAACTTTAAGACCGATTTTGACGTCTTACTATCAGGCTGGTTTATTTTACGAGTAAAAACGTGATCTCTCATCAAAAGTCCCTGCTTATCTTTGGGTATCGATTTGGATATCGAGCGAGATATCGATTTGCCTTTAGCGCTTTGCTCAGCATATTGCTAGCTGGCTCGATGGCACTGCGAGCTATTCCGGCCCTTTCTCAAGATAATTTCTTGAGCCAGTCTGCGGAACTTGGTGAGCCAGGTCAAGAGCCGGGTCAAAATACAGGTCAAAAGACAGACCCAGAGACATACAAAAAAACAGAAAGAGCGAACAGTTCAGGCAGTGAAAATAACAACTTTATCGGCAACATCATCACTCTCAAGCTGCATCGAAAAGATTGCCCCTACGCCTCAATCATGGCCTTTGCCAAGCGGAAATATTTCAGCCATCTTGAGACTGGATTGAGCGAAGGCATGCAGCCCTGCCGCTTCTGCCTGCCCCGTTATGAAATGAGAGTGAACTGCCGAATTGTCAACGGAGCAGGGCATTTATATTCCAATACACAATCTGAAACGCCTTAAATCTTCGATTTGGTATGTGGTATAAACGACTAGAGAACAGTTATTAAGGGCTATCTAACTAAATGAGTTTTCAATCACTGGAACAGGACATGGCCAATGCCATTGGCTTCGTCTTCGACCGCAGCGTAGACCCGCCAGCCTTGCTGGGACAGGGTTTCCTGGTCTCGAAAAGCAGATTCGTTTGTTGTGCCGGTAAAGTCTTCCACTACACCGATGCTCCTTGGGCTCTGGAACTTTATTTTGTGCATCCAGAAATTCGTATGGGTGTGAAATCGGTTAGTATCCACCCCGATTTCGATAAGCCGCTTGCCCGCAACGACTATCTCGCTCAGACAGGCAGACCTGGTGAAACACTGCCCATCTTGCCCAATGACATGGCCATGCTCATAGTCGACCCCGATCCTATTGAACTAATGCCCGAAAGAGTGGGCGAGTTGGTCAGGGCGATGTCTCTTCCATTCAACAACCGTGGTGTGGAAACTTCCGGACCGGTGAAAGGTCATGAGTATCTGCAAGTAATCAACAACTTGCTAGCCCAAGGCAAACAGGGTCTTCTCACTCTCTTCGACATTCACAATATTCCAATTGCGCGCCTGCTCCTGGCGCAAAACAGCATTCCCCTGGTTTATTCGTCACTTTATAATATGCCGCCGGCATATACCTTTTTCGAACTGGCTATAAGACAGCCGGCTCTTGGTTTTGCCTTCGAACCCCAGGGCGAATTTGCCTGGCCTGATATGACTCCAATTAACGCACCGGCAGATCGTCTAATCTGGGAAGCGATGCGCAGAGCCAATGAACTGGAAGGGCTGTTTGCTGGTCTGGGCGGCATCAATGGTCGCTATCAAAAGGTTGTGCAGTCCTATGACCCCACCTCATCATCAGAAGAAATCAGGTGGATGGTCGGCAATCTCTGGGAAACACTTGACGGCTTCATTACCCTCGACAACCTTTCCACCAGGGTAGGCGCCGATACTTACACAAGTCTGGTGGCTGTGCGCGAACTAGTCAACCGCGGTGTGGCCTCTCAAATCAACCGCTCTTCGCCCTTCCATGGTAATGGCACAGTCGGCCCGCCCTTGATTTCGCATACTGACTTCGAAGTACATAACTGGGACAACCTGCAAGCTTTCTATCTAGATCCCCTCTCGGGCAAACCCTGCTGGGTGCAAGGCAATTATTTCGGCTCGGCAAGCGCGGTGCAGCCTAAAAACATGTTGCACACCATTCCTGTCCCACCCGAAGTTTCAGGCGCTCTGATTTGCAAAGACTACAAACTGATAGGATTGCATAACGGTCCGCAGGCTCTTCGCGGCGGGGTCACGGCGCCTCCCATGAAGTGCTCGCAGTTTATGTGGATGGGAGCATTACTTGATGTAAGCAGTAAGAAAGCCAAGTTTGGTGGAGACAGCGATGAAGGCGGAGTAACCAGTCTCAAGAGCCGTCTCGATGTTGAACCATCCCAGGCACCGGCGGCTGAAGACCGCATTGTTTGCCCGGTCTGCTTCTCTTCCAATCATGCTTACGGGGCCTGCAGCAACTGCGGTCATATTATCGAAGCACCACCGGAAGAACCAGAAGCCAAAACAGTCAAGGATAAAGCCGGCAAAGCCGTCAAGAAACTGCAAAAGAAGACAGGCTTCACCAACAAACAAGCGGCCATTGCCGCTGTAATTTTGGTCCCGCTCTTTCTCATCACCATCATGAGCATGCTCAAACCTCCGGCCCAGCCGACTCCGTCAGATCAGGTCAAGCTGCCCGGTGAAATTGCCCATCATGATTCGAATGAAGCAGCAAGAAAGATGGCAGTGGAAAAAGCTGGTTTTAAATTAAAACCGGAAGAAGACTACTGGTACGAAGATACAAGTGAGCAAACCAAGCCCAATCCCTCATTTGGCGTGTTTTCAGAGAGAACAAACCAAAAGCTCACCTTTATGTTGCACCAAGATATGTCGCCTTACAATAACCTCAAGGCCTTCGAGAAAAGACCTCCTTTTGTGCAAGATTTCTTCTTTGACGAAGGGGTACCGAGTGAAACCGGTGAACAGGTTTTGGGAGACAGCACGCTCAAATGGTTTATCTTGAGCGGCAGCGATGCCAAAGGCAATAAGCTGAAAATTCTGCTTGGCGCTTTCCCTGCTGTAGAAAGCAGCAAATGTTTCTTGGTGACCGGACAAGCTTATGCAAAAGATGGTCAGACCTATATTCCAAATAATGCTCTTTCGGTTATAGAAAACCTGGCCGCCGACCGCACCCAGAAAGCAAACCAGGCTAAGCGAGACGGCATCAAACCTAATGAAGTAGATGAAGACGAAGTCGAAGACGAAAAGAAAGATCTGGCTACAGAAGAAGACATCGTCAAATTTATGAATTCGGCCAAAGAGACAATTCAAGAAAACCTCAGCCTGCCAGACTGGGCCAAGGAAGAACTGAAGAAGGACAAAGCCGAACGTCGTAAGATAAAGACCAAACTGAAGATTGGCATAGACAACGAGGGTAATGTCAAAGCCCTTGAAAAATTGGATGCCGATGAAGGTGATGAAGAGCAGAAGCTCCTAGAAGGCGCTCTGCAGAGTGCTATCACCAAGTCGTCACCTTTCAAATTTGTGCCGAACTTCAAAGAGCCGGTTTTGAAATTTATCGTCAAACTAAGCGGCAATAAGATCAAATTGGAAAAGGCCACGGCGGCAACCACGCTCTAAGCAAAGTCAATAGAGTGAAGAAGGACTGGCAGCTCAGTCCTTCTTCACTTTGATACCGTCCGCGGTACCGACGATGATCAGTATTTGAAGACTATTTGCGATCACCCCCCCCTTGACAAACTGGCAAAAAGTTGTACAGTCTGCTTTAGCCACTTTAGGCTGTTAGCAACTTACCACTACAAACAAAACCGCTAGGCATTAGCTTTGCCTCAGACTTGAGCTTTCCGCTTCAGCCTGAATCAAGGTCTTAGCTTGGGGCGTGACTAATCTCATGCTATGCCAGGCGGAACAAGCAGCGAGCAAATTTCAGCCCGCTCTTTCAAGCACGCGTCAGTCGAAAATCGACTGCCAGTCTTTGCAAGGGGCTGAATGAGCTTAATACCTCAGACTGCCGACCGAAAGCCGGCTATCGAGATGACTATTCATGCCATTTTAACGGCATGAATAAGTGTCTAGGCGCGAGCCGATAGCCTGCCCTGTTAGCACCACCTGCGGTATTACAGCTTGGCTTGCTTTTACTAAGGAGAAAGACCATGAATAATACCTTAAAAGAACTACGCGAAAAGACTTGCGGCACCGCAACCTTAGAGAACCCGACCTTAGAAGAGAGTGATCTGCATAATGCACAAGAAGGCGGATTAAGCTGCATGAAGAAGCCGCTCTCCTTTCAAGACATGACTATAATCACCGCCGGCACAGCCTTACCGGCGGCCTTACTAATCTTTGCGGCGCTCTCTAATCTAGTCACAGCAGTAGAACTGGTCATGAGACACCCAGTCGAAACACTCTTGCAATATGGCCTACTAACGATGATACCGCTCGGTAACTATCTAGTTTGGGATCGTCTCTTTCGAAACAAACTAGGCAATAGCCGCCGGCTAGGGCTCTATAACGGTGCAGCCATCGGAGGCTCAGCCCTGGTTTTTATCGCTTGTGCGGCAGCCTTATATCTTGGTACACCGCTACTCTACAATTACTACAACAGCCATGCAGGCGATGCGATAATCGGCGCTTGTGCCGCTCTCGCCTCATTAATCACAAGCCTGCATCTGATGAAAAAACTGAGCCAGGCTTGGGAGACCGACAATGCCCGCTTCTGCCAGAAGATTTATAGCATCGCCGGCGTCTTGCTGTCATTTATGACCACAGGACTTTCGGAAGCCCGCCAGACTTTCATAAAGGTCAACGAAAAAGCGGCTCTCTCAGAAGACTTAAAAGAGAGCAGCGAAGCTCTAGAAAGGCTCCGTTTACCCTTTCTAGACAGCGAAACCGAAATAAAGAGGGATATTGCCGCGCCGGATACCGGCGGACTCTCAGGTCTATTCTTGGGGCTGAACGAAACAAGCGCCCGCAAGGTCTTTTTTGCTCTCACCTCCCAGCCCTATGAAGCAGTATCAGAACTGGCAGCCGGCGACCAGTCCGGCGACTACACCACATCGAGCGCCTATGACAATTATCTAGCCAGACAAGTTGTAGGAGAGCAAATTAAGGGACTGAGCCTGAAAAGATCTCAGATTGGCGGCTCGGTCAATGCCGACCACCTCACAGCAAATCTGAACTGGACCTTCGTCTTAAAAAACACCAGCACCTCCGCCCAGGAAGCCAGAGCCGAACTAGCTCTGCCGCCAGGTGCCGTGGTATCCAATATGACCTTGTGGATGGACGGCAAGCCCACTGATGCCACTATAACTAGTACCACACAAGCACGGGGCGCCTACAGCGAAGTAGTGACAGGTAGAAGAGATCCGGCACTTGTCACCTATCTGGGCAAAGGTCGGGTACTTTTGCAGTGTTTTCCAGTGCAGGTTAATAAAGAAACCAAAGTCAGTCTATCAATGACAGTGCCACTCAAGCTTGATTCGGCCAGCCATGCCTCAATGGCGATGCCGCGCCTGGTCTCGACCAATTTCAAGGCAGCCAAAACGCACGCAGTCAGACTAAACTCGCAAAGCAAGCTAAATTTGGCCACTGCCGGTCTGCATGAGATCTCAAATAGCGCAGGCAACCATACTTATTCAGGAGAGATAAACGAACAGGAGGTTAAGAACGCAGGCATTTCACTGCAAGCCGAAAGAGAACATAGCTTAGGTGCCTTTGCCGCCCAAGACCAGGTGACCGGCGGCTATGCCGTTGAAACTGTGAAAGCAGAGCCTAACGCGACGCCCCAAAACTTAGTAGTTGTCGTAGACGGTTCGAGCCAAGTGAAGAACTACAAAGACGATCTTACTAAAATGCTCAAAAAAGTTTCGAAGTTGGTTCCGACCAAGGTTTTGCTTGCCGACAACCATAAGGGTGAAGAGCCTGAAGTAATGACCGTAGAAGAAGCAATCAAGGCTATGGAAAATGCCACCTACCTAGGCGGTCATGACAATCTGCCCGCCGTGGTCAAGGCTTCTCAACTGGCATCAGATCTAGATCAATCGGCAGTTCTCTGGGTGCATGGACCGCAACCGGCTTTTAACGATGAGATCTATATCACTACACCCGGCATTACTAAGCCTACTTACTATGAGCTGGCTCTCGATGATGTTTGGACCAATACCAGCCAATTCCTGAAAAATCACCAGGATATTGGACCGATGACACCAGTTATGCGCAGCGGCAAACTGGAAGACGATATGAATCGTTTTATTGATCAGTGGAAACCAGGTGGCTATCACTATTCGGTTCGTCTTTACCACACCGACGTAAAGCCGAGTTGTGCAATTATTGAAGGTCAGGACGCGCTTAATCTCTCCACTTTGGTGGCGGCGCAAAACTGCAAACATTTAATTGCCAGCAATAAATCAACCGAAGCCATAGAAAAAGCCCTGCGCTACCACCTAGTTACACCGCTCACCTCGGGCGTCATACTGGAAAATCAAGACGATTATCTGCGCTGGGGTATCAGACAAAATAGCCCACTCAAACAACAAAACCCCAACCAAGAGGCAAGCAAATTAGCTAGCACCGATTCGCTCTCGGGTTTTGGCAATGTCGAACAAGCTCGCGGACAAATTGTCGTAGGAACGAGCACCGGGCAGGTTGCTATCGGCACCTTAACAGGTGGAGATGCTTTAGCCAATTCAGTAAACAAGCCTATCTTACAAGGAGCTACCTTGGGCACTATCAGCCCTCAGGCAGAATACACCATAGTACAAGGAGTAAACACAGCCGGCACAGTAAGGGTAAACAATCTAGCTAATGTCGAAGCTGTCATGAATATATCCGCCATTATGCTGCAAATCTTGAGCGTACTCTTCGGAGCCTTCAAAATATTGCAGGGCGCCAAAGCCGGAATGACCCCGAGTGGTCTTCTACGCGGGCGCACAGCTACTGGTATAGCCATTGTCGCCATCGGTTTGTCTATACCCTCTATTGTTACCTGGTTCATTCAGACCGCTCGCGACTCGGCTCTCTTCAACTAACAAAGAAAGAAAGAAAGAAAGAAAGAAAGAGACCTGCGCCGGAGGAGCAGGTCTCTTTCTCTCTTTAGGCACAGCCGAAAGACCGACTGTCACTCAGACCTTTTCTATATTTACACCATTGAAATAATGAGAAAGTATGGCCCTATAATCAAGCCCCTTAAGAGCATGACCCTGGGCGCCTTGTTGCTGAAAGCCGACTCCATGTCCATAACCAAGACCATAAACTGTAAGACTCCTGAGAGTCTTTACTTTTGCGCCCCTTGGCGCTGCCTGAAAATCTTGATCGAAAAATATACGAGCGCTATTTAGCCTCTTCAGCTTCAGATCGGCATTTTCAAAAAGCTTTCTAATGACTAGCTCTTTCTTGAAGATCCAATTACCTTTGTCTGTATCAACTGACAGTTCTATTGCCACACCAGAGACGCCACGCTTCAAGACTCTCAGGCCAAGTATGCGGCCAAAACCAGAAGACGCCGGTACTACAAATGGTGCCGACTCTCTATCACCGGCTAATTTCTCGGCCACATGATGCATGTGCGCTTCCAGGCTCTCAGAGCTAAAGCTATGCAAGAAATGAAACTTACCAGACCAGGCATCGGCACTAAAAGTTTTGTTCTGTCTATTGCCCCAGAGATAGCGCAGAAAATCTTCGCCTCCAGCTGCCACGGCAAAGCGGCCTTCTGCTACCCCCTTGAGGTAAGGCAGCGGCGGCGGCGGGAAAGCCCCAGTTAGCGGGTCTGAAAAACAATTTTCATAATTTTCAGTGTGCCCACCGGCATTACTACTAAAAAGTGCCAAAATGGGCTTATCATCAAAAACCAAAACTTCCGAAGCAGTTGCGCTTATGGCTTTGTCTATGCGGGCATCGAGGGCGGCACTGTGCCCTGCAAAATATTGACAACAAAGAAAAGAATCGCAGACATTTACCTTGTCTAGGTCATGCGGTAAGCGAGGGTGCAGAGCATAGGTACGAGCACAAAGGGCTTGTCCTTTGAGAGCCTCGATATGATAGCTGGCCGGCATTTCCGCCGCTAATACTCCGGCCAGATAGCTATCTAGATCTAGAAATAGAGAAACTCTAACTTTGTTGCCGCTTTTAGCTATGCGAATATCGCCGCGATAAAAGGGAGCCCCCTTGATGCCGGCTCGCTTTAAGTTATCAATATAGAAAGCGGAAGTTCTGCCGGCAGTCTTTAATATAACCGGCTCCCGCAAACTGACCTTCTTGCCCTCAGCGCTTAAGACTTGGTCAGCGCTGTGTACTCGCAAAGAGGCAGTATCAAAGAGGACCCGCCCGCCCTGACAAACCTGCATAGTGCCGCTTTGGGCTCTAAAAGAAAGGCCCGGGCTATGTTCCAGTCCGGTCAGATCGCTAGTTGTCAGGCCAACCCAGACTTGCATTTCACCGGTTTCAAAAATCCGGAGCAGGAGGGACTCGAACCCCCAACCCCTTTCGAGGCAGCCGCTTTCAAGGCGGTGTCTTCATCCAGCCAGGTCTGCTCCACAGATACATTTATATCCTACTTTGTTATTCTAACTAATTAAATGCGCTAAAAGAGTAACCAAGATGTCACAGAAGCAAGAGAAATCTCAGAGGCTGGATTTACTTCTAGTGGAAGAAGGCCATTTTGCCAGCCGCGAGGCTGCCCGTACTGCCATCATGGATGGTGGCATTCTCGTCAATGGCAACAAAGTTACCAAAGCCGGTACGGCAATTAAACCGGGCAGCAAAATTGAGATTCTCAGCGCCTATAAAGAGAAACCTTATGTCAGTAGGGGAGGTCTGAAACTGGAAAAAGCCTTGAAAACCTTTGCTGTCGATTGCCGTGACAAGATTGGTATCGATGTCGGCGCCTCCACCGGAGGCTTCACCGATTGCCTGCTGAAGCACGGTGCCGCCTTTGTCTATGCCGTAGACGTGGGCTATGGTCAGATAGATTGGAGCCTGCGCACCAGCGAGAAAGTAAAAGTATTGGAGCGCACCAATATCAGAAATCTTGATAGCGAAACTTTGTTGGCAGACAGTCCCGGACAGGCACCAGAGCTAGCGGTCATGGACGTCTCTTTTATATCAGTAGACAAAACCTTGCCAAACACTATCAATCTTATGAAAGAGGGGTTGATTGAACTAGTCATTCTTGTCAAACCACAATTTGAAGCCGGCCGAAGCAAAGTAGAAAAAGGCGGCGTGGTGCGCAACAAAGAGACCCATGTCGAATTACTGGAGAACACCCTGAAGCTCTCTTGTAACCTTGGTCTAGACATTGCAGGTTTAACCTATTCGCCTATCAAGGGTCCTTCAGGAAATATAGAGTACTTGCTTTACCTAACCGGAGATAAGAGGTTAGAAGCAACCAAAGCAGAGACCGATTTAGAATCTAAATTTAAGCCTGAATTTTCTAAAGCAGCAAAAGAGGTGGTCGAAGAAGCCTTCAACCACCTCAATAAAAGAGACTGACTCTTAGCTGCCCTCAGTCTAACTAGACTCTATTTGTTTTTCTTGGCGTTCTTATCAGCTTTCTTGTCAGCTTTCTTATCGCCCTTAGCCTCTTCTTTCACAGCTCTGGCTGTGGCAGATATCTTGACGAAGACGGTGTCGGCTAACTTTTGGAAGACGATCTCGGGTCTTTTGATATCGTGATCTTTGAAAGCCACAGGCAATTCGGCTCTTATCTGCAACATGGCGCAATCAGGAAATTTCACACCCTCTTGCTTGCAAGGCTCGAAATAGGTCACATCCACCGGCACTGTCTTGCTTACTGTTTTTCCATGCACGGTAAAGTCACCGACAGCCTGGACTGTTACCTTCTTGCCGGGCTTTAGCTGGGTAGTGGCAGCGCTCACACTTTTCACTCTAAAAGTAGCTTTGGGAAACTTCTTTGTCTCGAGGAAATTGTCGCGCATATGTTCGTTGCGCAGGGCTATGCCGGTGTCGATTGATGCTAGATCGACATCGAAAACAGCCGAGAAGGGCTGTTTACTAAAATCAAGACTATCATCCATTGAGATGCTGCCCGTGATCTTATTGGTATTGCCGACGATAAGCTCTACCGGGGCATCAGAGGTAAAACTGACAGTGTCTCGTTTCTTGGGATCGTCAACCACAAAATTGGCAGTACCGGCAAAAGCAGCATTGGCAGTAAAAACCAGTCCCAAAGCAAGTCCCATAGCCAATCGCAACGAGCGCGAGCAATTGCTTACGGTCTCACCCTGTAGAGTTCCTGTTCTTTGCATAATTTCCTCCCTAGATTTAGTTGACAATAAGATTGCAGGCTTTCAGTTCTTCCAATAATTCCAAAAAGGCTTCCACTGTCTCGGCGGGCCCATCACTGGAAGACTGACAAACAGATTTGAGTAGTTCACCATAGGTGATGCCGGGTTGAGCTTTCACCATTTGCAAAGCTTCATAGGCCATTGCACCAAGCTCAAGAAAGCGGCATTGATGAGATTTATTGTCGCGATAAATAGCCATATTGGTTGTCTCTTTCTTGACCCGTCGCGGCAGTTTCTCGCCATCCAACAAAGTCTTTGAAATAGTCATAACCGGATACTGATATTTATGCAGAACCACCACATCGGCCAAACGGGGAGAGGTACTGACAAAGTCTTGTGCCTCACTTTCCAAATTCGTCTCGGCATTCGGCTTGCCACCGCGCCCACGTTTGCTGGCATGGGCACTGCCCAGTGCAATTAAGTTTGCACTTTCAGCTTCCATTACTTCCAATTCAATCCACTCAAAATGAGCCAACTCCACAATAAAGGGATGACGACTGACCAAAGTAGACTCATACTGCTCTAAATAGCCGGCAAAACGATTAGCCGAGCGGTTGAGATTGTAATGATCGGGGGGCAGAGTCTCGTAATAAGCCAAGACTAAATCTCTGAACTTCTTGCCGAGCAAGGCCTTTATGCACGGATAGACCGAAGCCATTAGGTCGAGACGGCCTATCTCAATCAAAGAAGCATAGAGATTGACGCCACTTTTATTGATTGGCAAACTCTGAGAAAAGACATCTTCTCTGAAGTCTCGGCGGGTCCAGAGCTTGTAATAGAAGTCTTGAATCTCGGCTAGATTTGCCTTGGCATTTACTTCAGGCACTGACTGATTTCACCCTCTTGCTGTTACCAGACGGCAAGACTCTGTTCTTATCGGCTATGCTTCTAATTTGTTTCAGTTCGGCTAGAATCTCCGAAAACTCCGGATAATTCTGGTCTCGCTCAAGCAAGATTGCTTTGACCTCAGTGCGTTTGAGCACATAGTCGAGCAGTTCGAAAACCGGTTCAATAATAGCTGCACCATGGGTATCGATAATCATCTCGTCAGTGCGACTATGACCGGCTATATGAATCTGGACCACGCGCTCCAGAGGCAACCGGTCTAAATAAGCGTAAGGGTCAAAGTTATGATTGATTGAATTGACATAGACATTGTTTACGTCTAAAAGCAAACCGATATCGGCTCGTTCCATAACCTCAGCCAAAAAATCAGCCTCGTCCATATTAGAGCCGGGCATGGTCATGTAATAGGAAATATTCTCCAAGAGCATGGGCCTACCAATAAAACTTTGAGCGCTTTTGGCGCGCTTGGCCATATTCTTGGCTGCTTCCATATTGAGCGGAACAGGCAGCAGATCGTGCATGTATGCACCACCGGCTGTCGTATAGCAAAAATGGTCGCTCCACCAAGGGGCATCGATAAAAGAGAGCAGACGCTCAAGATCTTTTAGATAATCTCGGTTGAGTGGATCGCTTGCCCCGATGGAAAGATTGACGCCATGGGTGACAAGGGGAAACTTTGCTTTGGCCTCGTCAAGGCGGGCTCGAGCTCTACCGCCTATAGCCATATAGTTCTCGGGTACCAATTCCAGCCAGTCGATAGCGGCGGACGAAGCCAAAGTCTCTTCAGCAAGTTCGCGGCGTAAGCCCAGCCCGATACCAAGATCGGGAAGCTTAGCTTTGTTTGTCAAAAAGTCAGTCACATCGCACCGCCGCTATCAAAGCAAGCTAGTTATTTTTCGGCGCCTTTGCAGGAACCTTCTTTGCCTTTCTCGGCACCTTTGCAGGAGCCTTCTTTGCCTTTTTCAGCGCCTTTGCAGGAGCCTTCTTTGCCTTTTTCAGCGCCTTTGCAAGAGGCTTCTTTGCCTTTTTTGGCTTTCTTGCACTCTTTCTTGCACTCTTTGCTTTCTACTTTCTTGTCGGCTTTGGCGTCGCCTTCAGCATCAGCGGCACGGGCAATTCCGTTGAAAGAAAGTCCGAGAACTGCAACGAGGGCAGCTGCCAATTGAGTCTTTTGCATTTCGACCTCCGTGAACACAAACTATTTTGAGTAACCAATCACCTTTGAATGAATTGTTGATGGAAAAGTTCCACGCTTTACATCCCGGGTGACATGAGCATCATGCTAGGCCAGGCTTATTAAAAAAAGTCCAAATCTTGGTTATGGCTGTGTTAAATCTGCCAACCGCGCACCTATACCCGAAATAAACCCGGCAAACAAACTTAACAATTCCTTATTTTGCTTTGTGTTTTTCTTTTGCCGCTTCCGCCCCTTTCTTGTCTTTGCCACAGCTACCTTCGCCGCAAGACGAGTCCTTGCCTTGCTTTTCAGCCTTTTTCACTTCTTTGCCTTTGGCTTCGTCGGCTTTATGTTTAGACTTGGCAGCGGCGGCGCCTTTCTTGTCGGTACCACAGCTACCTTCACCGCAAGATGAATCCTTGCCCTGCTTTTCGCTCTTCTTGCTTTCCTTGGCTTCCATCTTGCCTTCCGACTTCTTGTCCTCTGCGCCGGCAGGCATCTGACTGACACCGTAAGAAAGTCCCAGTACGGTCAAAAGAGCAATTGTGTCAAGTTTTCCAGGTTTCGCCATTTGCAACCTCCAAGTTACTATTTCGCACACCTATATATATAAAGAACGCTCGCACAAGAACGCTCTCCTATGCAATCTACCCATTATGTAAAAATCCAAAAGGCTGAAAAGTGCCACCAATGGCAGTATCATTAACCGCTTTAGCAAGTATAAATATGTCTTGGCTAAACGGGTATAAAGTGTTGTGTTGCCTGAGGGCATGGGGTAAGCTAACAAAAAAACTGAAGGGAAACCAAGATTTATGTCTCCAAGTTTTAGCTCTCAAAATACTGTAGGCAACTACTTTCAGCAGATTCTAAGAGACTGGGTAGTCAACGGCAAATTTCCGGAGACCACGGTAGAGGCCTGTTCACCGTCCTTGGCGACAAAGATGGGAGCAACCACCGAGAGTTTTACTTTTGATAACTACATCCATTCCAGCCAAACACCTGAATGGAGTTTGCGCCCCCTTGATTTCGGATCAGACTTGGGCGGTACTTTATATATATATCTGCCGACCACCTGGGCACAGTTAAACAAACTTGACAATGCCACCCAGGTGCTAAGCGGCGGCTTGCCGCGTCAGACCCTCTATCTTATGGACAAGCCGGACTGGTCAAAAACACTGGAACAGTTTTTGAGCCAAGGCGAGATATCGGCCTTCGTCTACTACTTGATTCAACCTCCGGAATTTCATCAATGGATTTGTTGTATGGAAGCCGGAAATAAAGTTTGGGTTTTTGGCTTCTATACTGCCCCAGGCAAGCTCTTGATCACAAAGGCTGATGCCACAGATAAAGCATCACTAGAATTACAGCTCACATCGCTGATCAATTCCAATCCATGGTACGGCTTTATCAGCACAGCTTCATCCACTTCACTGAGCCCTGTCTGAGAACAAAGCAAAAGACAAACGAAGTGTCAATCAAAGTTCTCTTTCTACACGGATTTGCCTCTGGTCCAAGTTCTAAAAAAGCAGCCTATTTTAGTCAGCGCTTTAAAGAAAAAAATATGACTTTCATGGCACCAGATCTCAATGTGCCTAATTTTTTCAAGATGACGCTATCAAGCCAACTAGAGGTTTGCAGAGAAGCACTTCTGCAACTAAGGGCTGATCAGAACGACAAACTCTTTATTTTCGGCTCAAGTTTAGGAGGTTTGCTCGCCTCTATCTTGCAGGCAGAAATACCGCAGGCTACTTATGTTCTTTTGGCCCCCGGATTTGGTATCACACAAAGATGGACGTCATGGCTAGGCAAAGAAGAAATGGAAAAATGGAAAAGAGAAAATTCCAGACGCTTCCCACACCATGCCACAGGCAAAGATGAAGCCTTGAGCTTTGAATTTGTCAGAGACTTTGCGAACCACCAGTTGGCGGTGCAAGATCCGCTCACTGAAGCAATTCACTTACCGGCACGCACCTTCATTTTTCATGGTCAATTTGACGAGACTGTACCCTGTATCATGAGTGAAAAAGTTGCCCAATCGAATGAAGGCAGGTCAGAGCTCTATAAGCTAAGGGATGGGCACGAACTTATAGAAAGCCTGCCCTTTATCTGGCAAACAGTAGAGACCTTGCTGCTCGATTGAGTGAACTAGGCAAGAGTAATTAGGAAAAGAATTCAGGAAAAGAAAAAGTCCGCAAATGCTTGCGGACTTTTATTCAACTCTCTTAAGAGGATTACTCTTAGGAAGCTTCGCCTTCGGAAGGAGCGGAAGAAGGAGCATCGGAAGAAGCTTTGCTACGCTTGGTAGAGCGCTTAGCAGCGGGCTTCTTCTTGGCGGCTACTTTCTTGCCTGCGGCTTTCTTAGGAGCAGCTTTCTTAGCTACAGTCTTTTTAGCGGCAGCTTTTTTGGCAGTGGCTTTCTTAGGAGCGGCTTTTTTGGCAGCAGCTTTCTTCGGAGCAGCTTTCTTAGCTACAGCTTTTTTGGCTGTGGTCTTTTTGGCGGCAGCTTTCTTAGGAGCAGCTTTCTTGGCAGCGGCTTTCTTAGGAGCAGCTTTCTTAGCTACAGTCTTTTTGGCGGCAGCTTTTTTAGGAGCAGCTTTCTTAGCTGTGGTCTTTTTGGCTACAGCTTTTTTGGCTGTGGTCTTTTTGGCAGCAGCTTTTTTAGGAGCAGCTTTCTTGGCTACGGTCTTTTTGGCAGCAGCTTTTTTAGGAGCAGCTTTCTTAGCTACAGCTTTTTTAGCTGTGGTCTTTTTAGCTACAGCTTTTTTAGCAGTAGTTTTCTTTGCAGCTTTCTTAGGCTTAGCAGCTGCTGTAGTTTCTTCGACGGCTGCAGCAGGATTAGCTCTCTTACTTGCAGTCTTCTTCTTGGTTGGCTTGGTTGCCATTATTATTCCTCCCTTGTAATAAACACAGAGGGAAACTTCCTTATATAAGGATCGCTATATAAGGACCAAAGAGGTTACAACCGACTCATAATTTTCCAGAAATTATCGGCATATAAATGTCGATACAGCATTCGCTTTTACTATTTGTTTAGGCTCTTGCAATGCGACATATGCCTTAGCCGCCTTTCCTATATCTATTTCGACGCGAATTCAAATGCGATTTTCAAAACACGATCTTGATAAATATGATCTGGGAACGGCTTCAGGTCGGTTCAATTCTTTGCTTTAGTTTCACCACCGTTTTGAAAAGAGCAATCAGCTTT
Source organism: Obscuribacter phosphatis (SeqCode) (assembly GCA_017303615.1). Taxonomy (GTDB): domain Bacteria; phylum Cyanobacteriota; class Vampirovibrionia; order Obscuribacterales; family Obscuribacteraceae; genus Obscuribacter; species Obscuribacter phosphatis_A. Next base: position 54,697 of record JAFLCK010000006.1, on the reverse strand, counting down.
TTTGTAATTACTCTTTTTTGTCACACCACACGCAGCATAGAGTAACCTCGAATTCAATAAATTGCAATAGAAATTATTGAACTGAATTTTGGCGAGACGATCCAAATTCAGTTACGAGCTTAGTATCACCATTTACAGTGGCTTAGCGCAACCAGCTCTACAAGCCAGTTTCAGCATGCGCCATCAAGAAAAATCAGAGTCAAAAAAAGGACCTTATCGACCGAAAAAAATTTTTCAAAATGCTACGAGATTTTTCCTTTTGGGATCACAAATCATAATTCGAGTTCAAAATCTTTTCCTTCTATCGGGTTTGCCCCTAAGATGCTTTTTCGAAAAGTTCCGAGAAAAAGCTTGGGGCGACTAAATGAAACCGAGTGCTAGTGCGCATTCTAGTGCCTGGCACTGCCGACAAATCCGAATGCAGATCTAAATCCTTCATTCTGGATTTCCTTCAAGTCACCAAAATCAATCACGTCATGATCGATCAATCGTTCGTACTCGCCAGGCAAAGTGCAAGGGGCCGGGTTACGACCGGGGTTGTCCGTACACACTGCCACAGCCACGCCTGCATCCTTACAGCGAGCGAAGACTGTACGTAAATCTGAGAAATCTTTGAGCACACCGGTCTGCCTATAAGAAGTCGGACAAACTTCAAGTGTGATCTGACGTTTAGCTAACTCTTTCAAGTACTCGGGTTTTGCAAGCGGAATATGGATACCATGACCGATGCGATCGAGTATAGAAAAGAAACGCGGATCAACGTTGTCGACACTGGTTTCACCAAGGTGGCATGTGGTCTTCAGTCCACTGGCCCTTGCCCTGGCCATTAGCTTGATCCATTCTTCGGTCTTTTCTGTATTGATCTCGGGACCGGCAAGATCGACCCCGACAACTGGTCCAAGATTATCCTGCGCAACTTTGAGAATGGCCTCATTTATGTTCTTAGGCAAACGTCTATCAAAGCAGAGAATTTGCTTGACCGTGATGGGATATTCAGCCGGTCTCAGATTGGCTGTAATTACTTCAACAATCAAATTCATCTGCCCCAATCGTTTCGGAGTGGGCAAGTCGTGATCGGTACGAAAGAAGGGATTGTAACGAAGTTCTAGATACTGCAAATTCTCGAAAGTATATGCCCCGCGGCACAAGCGCAAGCAGAAATAGGGCAGATGCTCCAGACTCTGCAACTCTTCCACTAGAGAGTGAATCTTGACGAATTCCTCCAGAGTACGGCAAGGTCTGGTGAACCAGTTATAAAAGCCGTCATAATCGGGGAAATAACTCAAGACTTTGTGATCCTGCCTCTGCAGAAACTTGTAGATAATACGAGGGTGCAGTGCTCCACCTAGATGTCTGTGAAGATCCGCATAAAGTGTCATTATGGCCGCCTTTCCTGATTTGAGTTCCCTTCCGGTTCTTTACCCTGGCAAACATGTTCCCGCATTACAGGGTTTAGAAACGCGAAGCGGGGTGGATTAATAATTCTGGAAATAGGTGAAAATTAAAGAGATTGCTCAAAATGAATCTGCCCAGCCTTATAACCATCAGAACTTGGACTAAAAGACTCCAGACCAAAAAGCTCTGCTCAGCAAAGTTGTTACTCCCCCTTCTTATAGTTATGTTTGCTCATGCCAATCCGGCCCCGGCCTATGCCGGCCAAGATCCGGTAGTGCTTATGTCGACCACCAAAGGCACAATTGCCATTCGAGTCTTTGCCGGTATGGTGCCTCGAACCGCCAACAATTTTCTCGACCTGGTCAATCGAGGGTATTACAACGGCAAGATTTTTCACCGCGTTGAAAACTGGCTCATTCAAGGTGGCTGTCCATTCGGCAATGGGCAGGGCAACTTTGTCGATCCTGATACCGGACAAGTTCGCTATGTTCCTTTGGAAATAAATCGCAATCTAGGTCATGGTCAAGCTGGCATGGTAGCTATGGCAAGATCGGCAAATCCAAATTCGGCCAGCTGTCAATTCTATATTCTCAAAAAGGGAATGCCCCAGCTCAATGGACAGTATGCTGTCTTTGGCATGGTGGTAGGCGGTTTGCAAAATGTCTACCGCATTGGCATCGGAGACCAGATCATTTCAGCCCAGATAGCAAACAATGAAAATCATCGAAATAATGAACAATCGCAAAATAGTTCACAAAGTTCAGATGAAGGAAGCAATCAAAAAAGTTCTCAAAACACAGGCAGCACCGAACAGGGATCGGGTGGCTCAAGTGGAGAGAGTGGCTTTTGAGTCGAGCATGTCTGAAATATAAAAGGCATCGCCGGCTTTCTCAGTCAGGCGTCCGTTCTCATCCATGATCTCTCTTTCGATCAACCATGCTTCAAATTCAGGGGCAGGACGCAGCGAATTCAGTTCGCGCAGACTGGCAATGTCGTGGAAGCTGGAAGATTGATATGACAACATGACGTCGTCACCCATCGGCACACCCATAAAATAATTGACACCAGCACTGGTCAAAAGCATAGCCAGTGTTTCCAAATCATTCTGATCTGCATCCATATGGTTGGTGTAGCAAACATCAACACCCATCGGTAAGCCCATTAATTTGCCCATAAAATGATCTTCCAAGCCGGCTCTTATCATCTGCTTACCTGATGCCAAATACTCGGGACCAATAAAGCCAACCACGTCATTGACCAAAAATGGTTCAAACAGACGACAAAAGCTGTAGCAACGGGCTTCCAGTGTCAGCTGGTCGGCTCCGGCATGGGTATTAGATGAAAGTTCAGAACCTTGACCGGTTTCAAAATACATAAATCTCTCAGGGGCACCTTTGCTTTTAGCAAGCTCAAAAGCTTCGGCCACCAAATCATAATCAAGACCAAAGGCCTTATTGCCGGCCGCGCTGCCGGCAATACTCTGAAAGATAAGACCGGCGCGAGCCCCACGCTCCACAGCTTTCATTTGTGTTGTGATATGAGAAAGCACACAGTTTTGGGTAGGCAAGGCCAGCTTGTCGATCAAGTCGGCTGTTTCATCAAGCAGACGAGCTACTGTATCAGGACTGTCAAAAACAGGATTTATGCCTATTACAGCATCCCCTACACCATAGGAAAGCCCCTCAAAAATACTAGCCTTGATACCCTCAACATTGTCACCCGGATGGTTCGGCTGAAGCCTTGCAGCCAACCGACCAGGTAAGCCGAGGGTGGTTCTAGCCTTGACCACAACGGCACATTTCTTTGCAGCCAAGGCAAGATCGAGATTGGACATGAGCTTAGTAACGGCGGCAGCGATCTCACCGGTGAGTGCCGGTCGAATCTTTTCAATGTCGGACAAAGTCGTCGTATGAGAAAGCAGCCAATCGCGAAATTGACCAACCGTCATAGAACCGATCAGAGAAAAGGTCGCTTCATCAATCGAAGCTTCAACCTTATCGCTTATCTCATCACCAAAAGGCAAGACCGGATTTTCTCTCAGCTCTCTCAATGTAAGCTCGGCAAGACAAGCCTTGGCTGCCACTCTTTCCAACTCTGTGCCGGCTGCTATACCAGCCAGACGATCACCTGACTTCTCTTCATTGGCCTTGGCAAGGACATCTTTAATAGATGAAAAATGGAAATTCTCGCCGCCTACAGTCGCAGATAGTTTCATACAGAATTGATAAGTGGTTACAATTTAGAGATGTTGGAAAAGAGCAAGAATATCACAACTGCCAATCTCGATTACCTCACCAGACTGACACCGGCAAGACTGGCGGTTGGTAGGGCGGGCAGCCGTCCTCGCTTTGACACCTGGTTGAGCTTTCGAAAAGATCATGCCCTGGCTAGAGATGCTGTGCTCGGTGATCTAAAAGCCTCTTTCATCAAAGAATTTGCCCAAACCTACGATTTGCTTTTGGTTGAATCGCAAGCCGGTGATCGAAAGAACTTTGTCCTCAATCCGCCATCGGGAAAAAGACTGAAAGAAAGTGAAGTCGCAGATCTGAGCGCCAAGCTTGGGCGAACCAGTCCAGATGTACAGATAGTAATGAGTGATGGTCTATCGGCATTAGCTCTCGAAGAGAACTTGCCTGATCTCTATCCGATGTTATTGGACGGCTTTAGACAAGAAGGCATTACCATGGGTAGAGCTGTCATTGCCTTACAAGGACGAGTGGCCATTGCCGACCAGATAGGTTATCTAAGCGGTGCCAAAATCGCTATCAACCTAATTGGTGAAAGACCAGGCTTGAGCACAGCCAAAAGCCTATCAGCTTACATAACCTATAATCCTTCGCCGTCTACAATCAGCTCAGATCGCACCGTTGTCTCCAATATTCACCAAGAGGGAACCCCTCCCGTTGAAGCCGGTGCCTTTATTGTCAGGACAGTGAAGCGAATTCTCGATCTCAAAGTATCGGGTGTCAGATTGCAGGCTCTGAGCTAAGCGGCAAAGCATACAAGATGTCTGAATCTATTCTTTCAGTCGGTATCGACATAGGCACCACTACTACTCATATGGTGCTTTCTCGGCTCAGTATCGACACTATCTCAATCTTCAATAGACTGCCTGAAAATTCAATTGCAGCAAGAGAAATCGTCTATCAAAGTCCAATCACATTTACACCAATTGTTTATGAGGGCGAAAATAGACTTATAGACTTTGAAAAGATAAGCCTTGTCCTGGAAGACTTTTATAAACAAGCCAAAATAGACAAGAATGAAATCGAAAGCGGTGCCCTGATTGTCACAGGCGACTCAGCCCGCACAGATAATGCCCAAAAGGTAGCGCAAGCCTTGGCTCAGGCTGCCGGAAATTTTGTAGTAGAAACAGCAGGACCAAAGCTGGAAGGAATATTAGCAGCCCGAGGCAGTGGTGCAGTCGAAGAAAGCTACCGTACAGGCAAAACTATTTGCAATGTCGATATCGGTGGAGGCACAAGCAATTTGGCCTTTATCGAGAAAGGTCGCATAGTCGAAACCGCTTGTCTAAACCTAGGCGGTCGACTGATTCAAGTGGAAGAATGCCAGCCTGATCTTTTTAATACAGAGCAATTTAAGACAGTGCATTGCAATAGAAGCGGCAGAATTCTTTTGCAATCGCTGGGGCTCTCTGCTTCGGCGCCGCTGTCCAAGACAGATCTGAGCAAATTAGCCTCTAAAGCCGCCGCCCTTATTGCCGAGTACTGCCGCATAGGCACAGGCATAGGCACAGGCATAGGCACAGGCATAGGCGTAAAATCAGAGGAAGAGCCAAGCCTTTTGGAAAGCTTAAGCGAGACGGATGTTCCCTCTTTAGCTTGGCTTGAAAAGGTTGATGAATACTGGTTCACAGGTGGTGTCGGCACCCTGATGAAGAGCCAAGACAGACCAGATACAAAGTCGGAGAAAAGTTCAGCGGTGCCCTTCGGCGATCTAGGACAGATGCTTGCCCGGGCGCTTTTAGATTTGCTTGATAGAAAAAGAGCAAGATTTGACGCGGCTGGAATCTATGCCACTGTCATTGGAGCAGGCTTGCACACCATGCAAGTTTCGGGATCAACAATAGGTATACAGTCGTCTCAATCTATTTTGCCACTAAGAAATATCCGCATTTTGAAGATAAGTGCAGAACCAAATAACAAAGGTTATCTGACGGCGCAGGTGACAAAACAATTGAACTTTCTAGATCAGTTAGACGACAGCGAGCCCCTCGCCTTGTATATAAACGATCTCGGAAGAGACGATATCAGCTATCGAGGCATCAAAAACTTAGCCGCCGAAATTAGCAATTTGCTTGAAAGATTGCCGAAAGTTGCAGTAAAAAATGCTCTGGTAATTGTATTGAAAGAAGATATAGCAATGAGCCTGAGCCAAATTTTAAAAGGTATGCTAAGAGATAAGATAATACTCACCATCGATGGTATCGATGCCCAAAACGGAGATTTCATGGACCTGGGCAAGACTCTAGGCAGCGCCATCGACCCCAATTGTCTTTCGATTGGGGTAGTTATAAAGACTCTTCTATTTTATAAATGAGCCATTTATTGGAAAATAACGACACCATCAGTTTGAGGAAGCAAAAAATGAAAGCAAAATTAGTACTGTCTCTACTTGCAGTTTCACTAATCAGTGTGTGCACAAGCCAAGCAGCGCTTGCCGACAATAAAGTAGTAGACGGCGCCAAAGCAGTGGGCCGTGGCATCATGTGGGCTCCCAAGAAAATTTGCAGCGGCATTGGTAAAGGCTGCAAAGCTATCGGCAGCGGCATGAAAAAGCTGGTCGGCAAATAATCAGTCGAACCGACAATCCAGCTCTAAAGCTCTAGACAACCTGGCCAGATACTCTTTACGCGCAATAAGCTGAGAGTTGAAACTGGCCAGGTGTTTATTTTGGTACTGGGTATCGAGCAAGATAAAACCGCGTTCTTTCAATCTTTCTACCAAGTAAACCAGAGCTACTTTCGAGGCATCGGTGCGCCGAAAAAACATCGACTCGCCCATAAAGGCACCACCCAGACTGACACCATAAAGACCACCCACCAATTTCTCTTCAAAAAATGTCTCAACACTATGAGCCAAACCCAGCTCATGCAATTCAACATAGACTCGCACAATTTCTTCATTGATCCAAGTCGATTCTCTGTCGGCGCAAGCCCACATCACTTCTTCAAAGCAAGTATTGATGCGGACATCATAGACACCTTGTCTAATGGTGCGCTTTAGCCTCGAAGAAACATGGAAAAGATCGAAATCGAAGATACAACGCGGATCTGGTGAATACCAGGAAATTGTGCCGTCATCGTCACCCATCGGAAAAATACCCTGGCAATAAGCGCTTATGACAAGCTCTTTGCTAAAGGGAGGCGGCTCGGCATTTCTATTCATCGACTTCCCCTAGACCTAAAGCACCGGCTTGAATGGGCGGACAAAAGCCCAATAGAAGAAGAAAACGCTATTTGACATTGTCCACGCCATGCGAGAAACGCCACCATATATGACACCAGTTATAAGATCACTAAATAAGACCAAATATAAGTCCCCCACTAGCCTCCGCATAAGACCAACTGGAGGCACTAGCGTGCAGGCGGCGTCAGGCTGCGGATATAGCTTATCACGAGACTAAGATTACGGTCAGAGAGCCTATCGGCTGGGAAAGACGGCATACCTTTATCTTCAGCCCCTTTACGAATAAACTCAGCCAAACTCTCATCATCAGGATAACGCCTCAGAAAACCCGGACCCTTGAGAGGCCTATCCCCATTGATTGAGTTCTCGCCGCGCGGATGACAGCTCCAACAAGTAGCCTGAATAAAAGCAAGTTTGGCTTTATCTACATCGCCTTTTTCGCCGCGCTCATTTTTATCAGTCTTGTCTGTTCTTTCGGCTTTCTCACCTTTGCCCTGGGCAGAAAAGCCGTTGGCAAAAAAAGAAAGCGAAATGAGCAAAAGAGCGGCGGCTCGAAAAACTCTCAACCTGGGCGAGGGGCATATTCTGTGCTTCGCTTTATTTTGATTCAACTATTGGGCACCTCTTCCGCCGGCTCAGTCGATTCAAAAGCAAGAAACTCAGGATAATTGAACTCATAGACTTTGAAACAAAAATCCAGACCGTTTTCCTGCATCACTTCCGAACAAGACAAAAGTCGGTAAAAGCCCTTGAATTGTTCCGCATCGAGGGGGAAGAAAGTATCACAATCAAAGCGGGCGCGTACTTCGGTCAGATAGAGCAAGCCGCATTTCTCGTGAATAAGTGCCTGTCTATAAATTTCAGCACCGCCTATGACAAAGACTCGGTCAACCGGTCCTCTAGCTAAGAGCTTGAGCGCTTCATCTAAAGAGGGCGCTTTCAAAACGCCTTGCGGCAAAGCATACTGAGGATTGCGGGTGAGAACCAGGTTATATCTGTCTTTCAGAGGCCTAAATCCAGAAGGTATGGATTCCCAGGTTTTGCGACCCATGATTACGGCATTCTTACGACCTTCCGCCGCATAAGGGCTGGTGGATGTAAGCTCTTTGAAATACTTCAAATCAGTGGATATTCGCCAAGGGAGAGTATTATCACGGCCTATGCCTCGCCCTTGATCACAGGCGACCACAATGTCGAACTTTTCCCTCAAAAGAACCTCGAACCTCTGTTAGACCGCCACTGGGAACTTTATAAAACCCTGATGCACATAATCATAGAGCTTGATATCATCGAACTTGATTTCAAGTACTGGCTTGGGCGCCACTTCCACTCTGGGCAATGGTCCAGGTGTACGCTCCATTTGTTTCTTTAGACCGTCTAGATGATCTAAATAAATATGGGCATCACCAAAAGTGTGGGTCATGATGCCCGGTGTTAGGCCGCACTCTTGGGCAATCATAATATTGAGCAAGGCATAACTGGCTATATTGAAGGGCACACCGACAGCAATATCGGCCGATCTTTGATAAAGCTGAATATCGAGCCTTCCGTTCACTACATAAAACTGAAACATCATATGACAGGGCGGCAATGCCATTTTGTCGATATCAGAAACATTCCAGGCCGTGACAATGAGACGCCTGCTGTCTGGATTGGTCTTGATTTCATGGATGACATTGCTAATTTGATCTATATGCTCTTTGCGATAGAGACCGTTCTCAGTCTCACGATAAACCGGCCAACTACGCCATTGATAGCCGTAAATTGGTCCCAGTTCACCACCTTCACGAGCCCAGGCATCCCAAATAGAAGTATGCTCAGTCAAATCATCATTGATATTGGTTGAACCGCGCAGAAACCAAAGTAATTCCCAGACCACTGCCGGGAAATTGACTTTCTTTGTTGTCAGAAGGGGAAAGCCTTCCCGCAAGTCATACTTTGTTTGCAAACCGAACATTGAAATGGTGCCGGTGCCGGTCCGGTCGGTTTTTCGCTCGCCATTTTCCAAGACAAGTTTAACCAGATCATGATACTGCTTCATGGATATCCACCAAATATGCGCGACTTTGAGGCAACAAGATAAGTATAAGCCAAAGACTAAATCTAACGAGGTTGAGGTTTGGGTAGGCAATAATCTTTAGTTAGCAAAAATTTTTAGACAGTAAAAAACGTTAAGTATCAACTAATTTCCACTGTTACTTCACTGGAGTTTTTAAGATGATCCCTGAGTTTCGCAATGAACCCTTCACAGATTTCAGTCAGGCCGGCAACAAAGAAGTTCTGAAGAACGCCATAGCCAAAGTGCGGGCTGAACTCGGGAAAAAGTATCCGCTTGTCATTAACGGCGAATATATCGAAACCTCAGACCTTCTGACTTCTACAAACCCCGGTAAGCCTAAAGAAATAATCGGCACTTTCTCTAAGGCCGATAAAGAACTGGCTGAAAAAGCAATGCAAGCGGCGCTGAACGCCTTCGAAAGCTGGAAGCATGTTTGTCCGATGGAGCGCGCTCGTTATCTGCTCAAGGCAGCAGCGATCATGCGTCGCAAGAAAGTCGAGTTGACAGCCTGGCTAATTCTTGAAATCGGCAAAAGCCATGCCGAGGCTGACGGTGACGTCGCTGAAGCTATAGACTTCCTGGAATTCTATGGCAGAGAGATGATCAGACTAGGTGGACCGCAGCCTGTAGTGCCCTACCCTGGTGAAGAAAACGAACTTTATTATGTCGCTCTCGGCGTCGGTCTTATCGTTCCACCATGGAACTTCCCCCTAGCTATTCTTGTGGGCATGACTTCGGCAGCCATCGTTGCCGGTAATACTGTGCTGCTCAAGCCTTCTTCCGAAACACCCGCTATCGCTTATCAGTTCGTCAAGATCATGGAAGAAGCCGGTCTGCCAAAAGGTGTACTGAACTTTGTACCAGGTCCGGGAGCATCGGTGGGAGACATGCTGGTGGCTCATGCGAAGACTAGATTTATCGCCTTCACCGGCTCCAAAGAAGTCGGTCTGCGAATCAATGAGATGGCAGCCAAGACCCAGAAAGGTCAACTATGGATCAAAAGAGTGATCGCTGAGATGGGCGGCAAAGATTCCATAGTAGTAGATAAAGACGCCGATCTGGAACTGGCAGCTGAAGGAATTACAGCCAGCGCTTTCGGCTTTCAGGGTCAGAAATGCTCTGCCTGCTCGAGAGCTATCATCCACAAAGATGTCTACGATGAAGTTTTGGCCAAAGTGGTGGAAAGAACCAAGAAATTGACCATAGGCACACCGGAAGACCCAGCCAATTATTTCGGTCCGGTCAGCTCAAAATCAGCCTATGAAAGCATTCTTGAATATATTGAAATCGGTAAAAAGGAAGGCAAGTTAGAATGCGGCGGCAAGAAGATTGACACTGCAGATGGTGGCTTCTACATCGAGCCTACTATCTTCTCGGGCATAGATCCGATGGCACGCATTTCGCAAGAAGAAATATTTGGACCGGTGCTTGCCTTCATCAAGGCTGACAGTTTTGATGATGCTCTCAAGATTGCAAACAACACCGAGTTCGGTTTGACCGGAGCTGTCTACAGCAGAAACCGTTCCCTCTTGGAAAAAGCCCGCCGCGAGTTTTACTGCGGCAACCTTTATATCAACCGCAAATGTACAGGCGCCCTAGTGGGAGTGCACCCCTTCGGTGGGTTCAACATGAGCGGTACAGATTCGAAGGCCGGCGGCAGAGATTATCTCTTACTTTTCACCCAAGCTAAATCGGTATCGGAGAAGTTCTAACCGGTTGTCATGCTGCTAAACTTTGAACGCTTCAATTAGCTTAGGAGGTTAAATGGCTGAGTCGATTAGCCTGATTCGTCAAATTGCCGTACGCGCCATCGTCACGGAAAATTTCAAAAGTCAGGTAGCCAATGAAATTTCACGCAATATCCAGCAGATAGACGCTGAGCTACAGCAGTTGGAATTCAAGGGAAAGAGAGCCATATCTGACATCGAAAAAAGAGCCGGCGGAGCCGTCTCAACCGATGCTAGGGTTCAAATAGAAACCATTAGATCTCAGGTGGAAGCTGAAAAAATGCGTCTCATGCAACTGAAAGAAGAGATGCAAGGGCAGAACCAAGCACTGAACGAATTGCCGGTCGGTTCGGTTGTCACCCAGTTCACAGTTGAGAACCCGGTAGAAGTGCGCATTGGTGAAAATATCTTCCAGAGACTGGAAGGTGGCGAGATTCTGGTCAAAGACGGCATCATTCAAGAAATCCGTATCTAAATCAAGATCAGCAACTATATCTAGTAAAGAGAAGCGCAGGCTTTGCCTGCGCTTCTCTTTTGTAAAGGGCAAGATAAATCGACTCTCGCCTGGGAGCTGGGGCTGAAGTGCCAGAACTGGCGCCACAGCGCAGATTAAGGCGGCACTTTACTTGCTTAACCCAAAACTAATCTAGGGTTTACCCGGTTTCCAAGTGATATGTTGGAACATTTTAATTGATAGGGGCGTCACCTGCATCGGTGAGCACAAGCTGACCAAAACAATTTTCCCAAAAAACTACTCCTTACTAGGGGCGGCTTTGGCACGCCTCCCTGGAAACCTCAACACAGGTAACCCCAACCAGCGGCAAAGGCCGCCACAAAAATGGCAAGAAAAGCAGCACAAAAGAAAATCGGATATGAAGATACAGCTTTCGAAGACTCTTATAGAGATCCTCTGGAAGAAGATTCCTTCGCCTTTGAAGACTCAAGTTTTGAAGAAGACTTTGAAGAGAGAGTTGGTCACGAAACTGAGAAGGTCCGCCTGATAAGCACACAGGGTGAAGATCCGGTGCAATTTTATCTGCGTTCCATCGGTCGTATCTCACTGCTCACGGCCAGAGAGGAAATCGAGCTGGCCAGACGCATCCAACTGGGCGACGCCCTGGCTAAGCACAAATTGGTGCAGGCCAACCTGCGCCTGGTGGTCAGCATCGCCAAGAAGTATCAAAATCGAGGCTTGCCCTTGCTCGATCTCATTCAAGAAGGCAATCTAGGTCTGATTAGAGCAGCCGAAAAGTTTGATGCCGAAAGAGGCTATAAGTTTTCCACCTATGCCACCTGGTGGGTAAGACAGGGCATAACCAGAGCTATCGCCGACAAATCTCGCACCATCAGAGTGCCAGTGCATATGGTTGAAACAATCAACAATTTGCGCAAGGTGACCCGTAAGCTTTCGCAAGAACTCGATCGTCGCCCGACCATCGAAGAGCTAGCCAAAGCGATGGGCACAAATATCGAGAAGGTGAGAGACATTCTTGCTGCCAACCGTTCGCCGCTCTCTCTAGATACTCCCTATGGAGAAGAAGAAGATAATTCACTGGCGGAGGTGGTGGAAGATCAGCAGGAGCGAGGACCGGAAAACTCGACTTCCAAAAACCTCATGTCGCAAGACATCAGAGGTGTACTCTCGATGCTGACCCCGCGCGAGCGCGAGATTATCATTCTGCGCTTTGGACTAAACGATGGTAAGCCGCGCACATTGGAACAAGTGGGCAAACTGGTTGGTATTACCAGAGAAAGAACCAGACAGATTGAAATTAAAGCCTTACGCTTTCTGCGACAGTCTGACGCCGGAGCACAGCTGAAAGACTATCTAGAATCTTAGTGAAACTAGATAACCACCAATTCGAAATGACAGGATAGCCCAGGGGGGAAGCGTAAGCTTCCCCCTATTAGTTAAATGGCGTAAGCTTCCCCGTCTTGTGAGATAGCCCAAGCTTCCCCGTCTTGCGAGATAGCCCAAGCTATTTCACCAGATACTTAAATTTGAGAATATCGGGCTTTCAGTTATGATCGTCACATGAACGAGAGCCGACAGATCTGTCCCAAGTGCAAGCTCCGCAAGCTCGATCCTTCCAGGTTGGGCTCAATGACATCATTTGTGCTTTCTGACTTAAGCCTTTGCCGCTGCCACTTAGACGGGTCCGCAGAAAACCAGAAAAATACCGGTTCCCAAAGCAAGCCATCATCCTCAAAGCTTTGCCGCCGCTGCAACAAACTGGTGACCAAGAACAGTCGAGTGGGCAGCATGACGTCTTTCTTCTTTCAAGAGCAGCGCTGCCAATGCAAAGTGCCCCTGGTAGATGCCAAAATCAAAGCTGCACGTTCTGCCTTGCCCTCGGCTTTGCCTTTTGGCACTCGCACCGGCTTTGCCGGCGACGATGAGAAGCTTAAATTGGCGATTAAGGAAGGTGAATTGGTAGCCAATGCCTTTCAAATTATCGAACTCTTGGGAGAAGGCGGCATGGCTAGTGTTTACAAGGCTAGACAGACAGCCCTAAATCGCATCTGTGCCATAAAGTTCTTAGCCCCCTCCCTTGTTTCAAGCGACAACTTTCAACGCTTTAGAGACGAAGCCTTAATTTCAGCGGCACTAAATCACAAAAGCATCTGCCACATTTATGACATGGGCATACACAAGGGTGTTTTGCCTTACTACGCCATGGACTATATCGATGGCGGCAATTTGGAAGAAGTGATCTCGTTTAACGGACCGATATCGGTTGGTTCAACGCTTGAAATCTTCCTTGAAATTTGCGACGGTCTAGCCTATGCCCACCGCAAAGGCGTCATCCACAAAGACCTAAAGCCAGCCAACTTTATGCTCTTTTATGGAGAAGAAGACAGCATCGGCGTAAAGGTCTTGGATTTTGGCATTTCTGAATTAGCCCAGCAAAAAAGAAGCCGAGCCAACTCACAAGTGGTGGGCAGCGCCGCCTATATGAGCCCCGAACAGTTTGGCAACATTAAGATCGATAAAAGAACCGATATCTACAGCCTCGGCGTTTCGATGTTCCAGACTCTCACCGGCGTTACTCCCTTCGAAGGCTCAAGCGTGGAAGAGCTGGAAAGAGCGCACAGAACAATCCCGGCACCCAGCCTGCAAGATAAGACAGAACAGCCATTTCCTGCGGCTATTGAAGCCATCGTTGCCAAATGTCTTGAAAAAGACCCGGACCGTCGCTATCAAAGCGCCAGCGAACTTGCCATTGATTTGCAGAGAGTTCTAGATGATAAAGAACCTCAGTTTGCAGACAGCCTTGTGCTCGCCCAGGAAAACGCAAAAAAACGAACCAATCTAGTCTTGCCGATTCTTCTGACGAGCCTGGTGGTCACTGGTCTTACGGCATATACCCTGACCTTGAGCAAAGATGTTTTCAACAAAACTACGATGCCAAAATCTGCAAAACCAAATTTTGCAAAACCTAACTCTGCAAAAGAAGAAGAGAAAAAAGCAGCGACAGAAGTCAATAAAGATCTGAGTAGGGCTGTTCCTAAAGATGACAGCCCCTTTGAGAAAGTCGATTCTCTCACGGGCGCCGGTCAATTAGAAAGTCAGTTTTCCAACCTATACAATCTCGATACAGCTGCGGTGGAAGACTATTGCAAGAAACCAGTCGAGCCTTACCGTTCCCAATATGAACGTGAAGGTAAAAGGTTGTACCGTTTTTCCTTCCCCACTAAATTTTCGCTGGGCGGTATATCGGTATACAACAAAGACAGTAAAGCTCTTCTCTTCAACGTCATTGCCCAAAATATTGCCGAAGTTCCAATAGATACAATCTGTGCGTTCACGCCCGATAAAGCCCTTTTTCTCTATCCTCAACTTCTGAACGGATTTAAGAGGGGCGACATAAACATGCTCATCTTTACCGGTGACGAAGTGCTCACGGCAAAGATATTGAAAGACTTCTCTCGCCTGAACGGCATAAAAGACCTCTGTTTGATAGAGAGCATAGAGAGTGAAGCGGGCATTGTTCAGCGAAATCTATGCCTCTACCCAGAGTTGGAACGCATTTATGTTCAAACAGTCAGTCTAGACTTTAGCCGCTTGGGCCGAGCCGATTTACCGGCGAGGCTAAAGAATTTCACTCACTTTGGCAAAACCCAAGAAGCAAAGCTACCAGCACTTTCTGCCTTTGCCGGTATGAGACTGCAGCACCTAGAGACAAAGGTGAAAGCAGGGGATTATCAAAACCTCTCGCAACTTAAGTCAGTGGAAACCTTGGTCTTACACGAGGCTAGCCTCAAGCCGGAGGACATTAGGGCAGTGGCTCAAATAGCCGGTCTAAAAAAACTCACCTGGCTCGATTGCAATATTCAAAACAAGCCCATTGGCAATGCCGAAACGAGCGAAATAGTGGCTGCTATTTCTCGGTTACCATTGCTAGAGGAGGTTCAAATTCAGCTGAGACGGGGTACCAAGAATGAAATTGAGACGACTATCATAGGAGCCTTAGAGGCAAAAGTGCGTCATAGAAAGAATTTGAAGCTCTTATCATGGCAATAGATAAGGCTTCTAATGATTCAAACAAGTCAAATATCTGCCCAAGGTGCAAGTTGCGCCGGGTCGATCAAAATAGACTGGGCTCAATTACATCATTTGTTCTTATCGACCTCAGTTGCCGTTGCGATATCGGTGCGGCAGCGCCGAGAGAGATACTGAGCGGCAAGAAATCGCCTTCAAGATTATGTCGCCGCTGCAATAAACTAGTCGCCGAACAAAGCGCCGCCGGCAGTCTAACAGGCTTTTTCTTTAAGGCTCAGCGCTGTCAGTGCCAAAAGCCCTTACTTACTGAAAGCGACCATCTGCATACTAGATTTAGAACCAAAAGAAACAGAACCGCAAATTATGGGTTTAAGACTGGCTTTGCACGCCAGAGTTCTCAGCTCAAGCAATATATCAAACCTGGTACTGTAATTGGCAATGCTTTCAAACTGCTCGTCTTGGTAGGCGAAGGCGGCATGGGTAGCGTCTACAAAGCCAAGCATTTAGCCACCGGTCGCACCTGCGCCATCAAGCTTTTGGCACCTGACCTGATTTCGCAAGAGAGCTTCAAAAGATTCAGAGACGAAGCCAAAATAGCTGCCTCCCTTAACCACCCAAGTATTTGCCATATCTATGACCTGGGTATAGATACCGGTGTCGAGCAAGAAGTCTTGCCCTACTATGCCATGGACTATGTTGATGGCGCCAATCTGCAAGAGCTTATTGCTGAAAACGGACCGTTATCGGTTGGCGCCACACTTGAGATCTTTATAGAAATTTGCGAGGGCCTAGCCTATGCCCATCGCAAAGGCATCATTCATAAAGACCTCAAGCCCGCAAATTTTATGCTCTTCTATGAAGAGGACGACCGTCTCGGTCTAAAAATTCTCGACTTTGGCATTTCAGAACTGGAATTCAACCGCTGGCAAGATAGCGAGATAGTAGGCAGCGCCGCCTATATGAGCCCAGAGCAGTTCAGAGTCGGGGCAATCGATAAGCGCAGCGATATCTACAGCCTCGGTATCTCTATGTTCGAGACCTTAACTGGCGAACCGCCCTATGTCTGCGAAAGCTTCGATGCCTACCAGAATGCCCATCAAGACCTTAGCCCACCCACACTTAGTGATAAGACTGGGCTTGAATTTTCAACGCAATTGGAAGCAATCATCTCTAAATGCCTGGAAAAGCAAAAAGAGCGTCGCTATCAAAGTGCCAGCGAATTAGCTATAGATCTAAAGAGAGCGATAGAAAGCAAACCTCTTCAGTTTGCCGATGATGAGCTTGTTCTCGAGCAAAACCGAACTTTCAACACCGAAGTGGGCAAAAGGGAAGGTTATCGTGGACGAGGTTTCTTGAGAGTCTCTCTTTCCTTATTTGCCGCCTTAGTCTTGGTTAGCGCCGTTACTTTCACATTCTTGAATCTCAGAAAAACTGACCGCGAAGTCATGACGATTCTGAATCAAGAACCGAGTCCGCCAAACTTGCTTGTGCAGTCAGGACGACTATTTGATAATAAATGGGCAATTGCAAGATCGCCCAAAGAAGTTGTTATAGACCTGGATAAATTCGGTTATGGCACATTGAGAACAATCGATGGACCTCTGCCAGCCGACAAAGGCTCAATAACTTTACCAAGTGATAGCAAACTGGTTTTCATACCAAACCAAACTTTTATAAAAGACCGAGCCGCTTGGTTCAACCTAGACTTAATGCCCTTTTGGGAAATTCGTCTGCCCGAGAACTGCAAAATTGAAGCAGATGCATTAGAAATGCTTATTGACACTGCTCCAGAACATACGCATAGCATCGTCATGCGCAAAATTGAAAGTGCCGGAGAGGTACCCAGTTATGCATCACCCAAGCTCTATAACATCGACATAGGACATTCAAAACTGAGCCTATGTAAAGCTGCAGACTTTACCAAAACTGTAGAGTCGCACCGCTATGCCCTTGATGGCTGGAGTGCAGATGAAATCGACCAGGCAATCAAGTCTATAAGACGGAAAGAAGAAGTATTTTCGCTCAGGCTCGATGACTGCAAGCTCAAAGATAGCACTCTCACTGAGCTTGCCAAACTCGAAAATCTTAAGACCTTGGAAGTAAGAAACTGCGATATAGACAACAAAAAACTCGCACTTATCGCCAAGATAAAGCACCTAAAGCGCTTGCACTTGGGCGAGGCAAAGCTTTCACCTGGTGCAGACATTATTGTCGATAGGATGCACGAATTGGGTTATCTTGCAGTCAATACGGGAAAAACAGAACAAGTGGAAGACGAACTCTGGCTTATGGCCAAGCTCCACAATGTCGAGTTTCATCCTAAAGACGACGGCAAAGACGACTATAGCGAAATTCGCAACTTGCCCATTGACTGATATCACTGACTGATATCACTGACTGATATCATTGACTGATAAATTAGTGAAGTTCAGCCCTTTTCCCTCAAATCAGGGCTGCTGGGCTAAGATGGTTCTATGCCAGACTCTCGATTATGTCCAAAATGCAAGCTTCGCATCATAGACCCGGAAAGGCTAGGTTCGCTCACTTCCTTTGTCTTGCTCGATCTCTCCTGCCAATGTAATTCGCTCAGTCATGGAGTTGACTTACATAAGGCACTTTTGCCCCGCCAAAGCAGCCAGAACAGTCTATGCCTCAAGTGCAACAAACTTATAGTTAAGTTGAGCAAGCAAGGCAGTCTCACTAACTTCCTCTTTCAGTCAAACCGCTGTCATTGCAAAGTACCGCAGCCGGCTAAAGATGCCGGTAGACAGCTGACCACGCGCTTTAAGGGTGATAGTAATTTAGAAAAGAGAAGAATCTTTAGAGCGGCTAAGTTAACCAGAGTTGCCGGCTCTAGAAAACAGCTGGCTGAAACCATCAAAGAAGGACAAGTAGTCGCAGGCACCTATAAGTTGCTTGACAAAATCGGCGAAGGCGGCATGGGCAGCATCTATAAAGCCAAGCATATTGCTCTAGGGCGCACTTGCGCCGTCAAGTTTCTCAACCCAGGGCTGCTTTCGCGCGATAGTTTCGAACGCTTTCAGGAAGAAGCAAGAATCTCGGCGTCTCTCAATCATCCATCCATTTGCACAATCTATGACCTTGGTCTGCATCAAGGGCTCTTGCCCTACTATGCCATGGACTTTATCAAAGGGTCTAATCTAGAAGAGGTAGTTCACCGCCATGGACCACTCTCAAGCGGCGCCGCCCTAGAACTTTATGCCGAAATCTGCGAGGCTCTAGCTTACGCCCACCGTCGCAGCATAATCCATAAAGATCTTAAACCGGCCAACTTTATGCTTTTTCATGAGACCAACGGCAAGATGGGGGTTAAGATTCTAGACTTTGGCATCGCAGAGTTCTCAGATAAAGAAAGTCAAGAAAATCAAGAAGATGGTCAAGCAGTAAGCGAAGTTTCAGGCAGCGCCGCCTATATGAGTCCCGAACAGTTTAGAGGTGAAAAGCTGGATAAGCGCACCGACATCTACAGTATCGGCGCTTCAATATACGAGACTCTAACCGGTACACCACCCTTCGATTATTACGACTATGAAAGCCTGGAAGAGGCTCACCTAAACGAAGACCCTGAGACCATGAGCGAACGCACCGGTCTAGACTTCCCCAGCCAAGTGGAAGCGATTGTGGCTAAGTGTCTAAAGAAGTCGCCAGCAGATAGATATCAAAATGCAAGTGAATTAGTCATTGATTTGCGCCGCGTCCTCGAGGGCAAAGCCCTACAATTTGCCAGGGCGCCGCGTGGCACCGGCAGTCAGCCTGAATCTCAAGCAGAATCTCAAACAGAAATAGGCACCAACAAGAAAACTTTTGCCCTAATCTTTGCCTCTGCCTTAGTACTCTTTATTGCACCGGTCGCGCTTTTCTATCTGCTTAATCTCAGTCATAACAATGCCGAAAAGAAAACAACTTTCAAGACCACAAACGCTCTTGAAAGACATATCAGCCATTCGCCTTTAGCCAGCGAAGCTTCAAAATTTATGTTTGGCAATCCTAGTGGCGTGGAGAAACTAGCTGAAGAATTTTGCAAGCAGGAAATAAAGCCCTATAGACAAAACGATGGTGAAGACGGCGACAGGATTTTTGTCTTTCCGAAAGATTTCACCCTAGGCGACATATGTGTTCTCAAGCCTGGCGCCAACGCGGTCAGCCACACAATACCTGCCAACGGTAGAGTAAAAATTAAGCGCGACGATAATATCGTCTATAAACCTGATGACATAGTTTTCAAATACAAAAAGCTCTATAGCGGTTTCAAGAGCGGTGACTTTGCCCAACTATGCGTTAATGAGAGCCCCCAGGCCATGGAACCGAACAACCTCGGCTTTCTCGCCTCAGTAAAGGGCATAAAGAGAATCGTTTTCTCAGATTGTCCTGACGATGGAGGGGAAGTGGCAAAAGCTCTGAAAGAGTTTAAGGACCTACGCAGTCTCGAATTCAAAACCTGCAGAATAGACCTAAGCAAACTAAAGAGCGCTGATCTACCTGCCGATATCAATTACTTCGGCTACTTTGAAGATTGCCCAATAGAGACATTTGCTCCGCCAATTGCAGCCTTCAAGGGAAGGAAACTATTAGGACTCTATATTCCGCTTACAGGTAACGATCTGCAAACACTGGCGCAATCGGTATCTGTAAACATACTCACTCTGCGAAATCTTCAACTAAACGACGATGTTGTGCGCACTCTCGGAAAGGTCAAAGGTCTCAAAAAACTTATCGTTGTAGGACTTGTTTATCGCCAAGGACTAGAAAAGACTCTGGAAAAACTGCCTAGTTTGGAAGGTCTTCATATACAAGTGCTCAACCAAATGAAGCCAAACGACATCGCCAGCCTCAAGGCTGCGATGGTGAAACGAGCAGGAAAAGACGCTGTCCTTCAGCTAATTAGCAAGGGTCTAGAGCCTGACACCTAGAATCTAGCCTATCGTTATTTGATTTTGCCATATGAGTGCAAACCGCCAAAACCTAGCGAGTTGAAACCCAAATAGGTAAGAAGGGTGAGAAGTAGACCAAGTACTGCCACCACAGATAGTTTCTCAGCGCTAAGCTCTCTTTGTATGCGCAGATGGATATAGGCTGCGTATGAAAGCCAGGTGACCAGAGCCATGTCTTCCTTGGGGTCCCAGGACCAATAGCTGCCCCAGGCATGGTTTGCCCAAAGTCCACCGGTAATAATGCCGAAAGTCAAAAGCGGAAAACCGACAGCCACGCAGCGGTAGCCTACATCGTCGAAAACTGCCGCTGCTTTAGCCTTATCAGGGCTGAGCGCCTTAGCCGAGCTGCCTTTGCCCAGGGTGAGAAAGCCTAGGATGGTGCCAATTAGTGAGCTACCGACAAAAAGCAATTGCAATACATAAACTTCCACTTTGTCATTGAAAGTACCAAGCCCAATAGCAGTGGCAGCCAGAACTATGGTGGCTACCAAAATAGAGAGGGTGACTTTCTTTTCGCTCTTCCAAAGATTGAGAAGACCAGACAAACCAGCCAGAAAGAACATAGCATAAGAAACAATCAATGGGGGCACATGAATCCAGCGCCAATAACTGACCAGTGCCGGCACCAAAGGGGTGATGTCGTGCTGACTCTGGGGCAGGCAACTGCCATAAAAGAAAAAGACAAGAGCAGTGAGTGAAGCCAACCACCCAAGCTGATAGATACCGTAAGCGCGGGAAACAAATATGAAACCACCCATGGTGGCCCAGGCGAACCACAGTAGTGACTCATAGAGATTGGCCAAAGGGAATCTTTCTGCTTCAATGCCGCGAGTGATTATGGCGGCGGTAAGGCAGACGAAACCCAGAATCATCACCCAGTTGCCAATCTTGACCGAGCGATCATGGAAACGCTTAGATAGATTGGAGACTATAAAGACCCAGAGTGACATCACCGAAGAAACTCCGGCAGTATTGGTCAAAGTCATCTGTAAGTCAGTCACGACAAACTCCCTCTCCTCAACTCTCTTTACTCAACTCTCTTAAATCATTCTGTAAATCAACATCGACAATCTTGTCCAAAGACCTCTCAAAACCAACTTTAGCCTTGCGGGAAGTGCCGCCGATATAGAGATTATTCTTGCCCTCTTCATTTTTGATGATGCACCAAAGATGGCGATGGGGCACAGCCGCTAAAAATACACCTACCATTATGATCATGAAAGCAACATAGGTAATAGGCAAACCAGGGTCGCATTTATATTGCAGTCCGGTAACAGCCAGAGCCTTTTCAAAGACCATATCGACACCGCCCAGCTTGAGCGCTTTGCCAAGGCCCACGGTTCCAAGCATCTTAGGCGCTTCCCATTCTTTGCGCTTAGCGAAGACCCGCAGTTCATTGCCTTCCGAACCAGTAGACATAATCAGCACAGTGTCTTGATCTAAAGGCAAGAAAGCAGCGAATTTCTGACCCATGGCATTGAGCGAAAGTCGGCGTTTTTGACCGTTGAAAGAAACCTCAATTTGATCTAGCCCCCAGCTGCTTTGATAAATGTCTACACCGTCGAAGCTGAGCGGATTATTGACTGAAATCTCACCGGTTTTCAGCACTTTACCAGAGGCATCTACCACTTTCAGCTTGGAGTACCATTGCTTGGCTTCACCGCTGGGGTAATTCTCGCGCCGACTCGCTTCCACTTCGGCTTTCCATTCCGGCAGCTTACCAACCCAAAGCGATGCATGCTTGGCGTCTTTGAAGCTTAGACTTTCGCCCACTAGAACTGGGGTGAAGCCATTGAAACCGGTCCAATTGGTAATGGTGATACCGGCAAGCATGCTGAGCAAACCAATATGAGTGATGGTGGCAGCCAATCTGCCGTATCTGCCGCTTTCAGCCTTGAGCGCCTTTTCATGCTCACCCTGGCCAAACTGCACCTTATAGCCAAGGCGAGTCAAAGAACTGGCAATACGACCAAGCGCAGCCGCATCACTACCGTCTTTCAGCTCGGCTTTGCGATGAATGGCTAGTTTTTCAATTTCTTTGGCGCCAAAGAAGGGCATATCGCGCTTGTAGGTCTTGAGCTTGGGAAAGACCCGCTGAAAGCTGACCACAATCATGTTTAAGGTCATGAGAGCAGTTAAGGTCAGAAACCACGGCGAATGGAAGATATCACTGATACCGCTTCGGATGAGAAATTCAGCCGTCTGCCTGTCAAAAGCCTCAAAGACTTTCTCTTGACCGACCTGGGCTTCTTGCGGGCACCAGGCACCGAGCAAGACCGTGGCAGCCATCAAGCTCATCAGACAAACAGATAACTGCACTGAAGCCAAGGGTGAAATCTTTCTTGGCGCGGAAACCGCCTGATTGGCAGTCTCTTTCATTTGCATTTCGTTAGAAGAGGCAGACATGAGATTTCACCGTCCCTCAACTAATTCTTGGTCTAATACTTGATCTTGCTCTATGAATGACTGCACGCCAAAAAACTTTGTACAGTGTTCCTGGGCCAGACGCAAAGCTTCATCATAACTAGAACGAGACAAAGCCCCTAGAAAGGTTTCTGCATTCTGCAAAGACTCCACCAAGCGGCTTCTCATGCTTTCTTTGCCGCTCAAATGCGTTTCGAGCAGTTCTTCCAATTGTCCAATAAAGATAGACATACGATCGAGTTGCGACTGTAAAGAAGCCTCCAATCGGCTCAGCAAGACCTTTTCAAACCCGGGTAAAACCTGATCGCTGTGCACGGCAATCTTGAGATGCCCGCGCTTAAGATAAGTCGGCAAGCTAAAATCAGAGAGCCGAGGTCTGAGTTGTACAGATACTGGTATATTCCTTTTGCGGAAGAAAGCAACAAGCTCTTCATCTTCATCAGTTTCAAGAGCCTGACCAAAAATCAATACCATAGATGGTGCTTTCAACTCGCCGTCGAGCAATTGCATCACCTGACGTGGTGCTTTCTTGAGGAAGCGCAAGCGCTCACCATGGGTGAGAAGAGCCGACTGCAGGTCGGCACTGGCATGGGGGGCGACCACAGTCACCGAAGCACCACCGTCCAGAAGCTTGACGATCTCGGGAAAAGCGCCCTTGCCGGCTCCGAGAACGAGCACCTCTTTGCCGCCGCAATAGAGCCCTATTGGTAAAAACTGCCCTCGATTAGGCACTGAATTGCGACTTTCGCCGGGGTTGGACACGGTGGCGCTCCTCTAGACCTCAACTCTTGCGCAAAAGCACATAGTCTATGATGGCCGAAAGTGCTTGCCTCGATGGTGAATCAGCCAATACGGCAAGAGATTGTCTGGCTTTCTCGCCATACGACTGAGCCAGCCTTTCGGCTTTCTCCACACCGCCATAGTCTTTCATAATCGCTATCGCTTCTTGCAAGCCTTCTTCTTCCTCGATTTTGCCTTGCTGTATAAGCTCGGCAAAGCGCGAGGAAACATCATCTTGTCTTTCCAAAATGTAAAGTCCAGGGGCGGTGATGAGACCGTTCTTCAAATCTCCACCGACCGGTTTGCCTGTGCTGGCAGCCGAACCAGTGACATCGAGCAGATCGTCAACGATCTGAAAACAAATGCCAAGATTGAGACCGTAGTCTTTCAGACTCTGTACCACTGAATTATCACGGGCGTTGAGGATTGCCCCGCAATGGGCACCGGCGGCTATCAAAGAGGCAGTCTTACCGATAGACTTTTGAATATAAGCGTCAAAATCGACCTTGAGTGAAAACTGCTGCCGCATTTGGCTTATCTCGCCGCTACAGAGGTCACCGAGAACTTGACCATAAACCCCGACGATGTTGGGATTCATGATGCGAGCCAAACAAATAGAGGCTTGAGCAAAGAGCAAATCGCCCAAGAGCACGGCCATCTTGTCATTGAAGCGCTTGTTGACAGTGGTCTTGCCACGTCTGGTATCGGCCTTGTCTATGACATCATCATGAACGAGACTGGCTGAATGAATCAGTTCGGTCAAAACCGCAAGAATGATGTGCAGACGAGACATTTTGCAGTGATGCGGGTCGACTGTTTCGTCTTGCAGGGAGGCTTTTGAGGCTAAAAGTGAAACCAGCGGGCGTATACGCTTGCCGCCTGACATAAAGAGTTGCTTGAGAAGGTCACCGACAAATGCGCTGTCGTCAATCAAATTGGTGGTGAGCCACTCTTCAACCAATTTCATTTCATGGGCAACCGGCTCGATTATGGCGTTCATATCTAGTTTCGGCTCTAGTTTCGGCTCTAGATTAGGTTCTAAATTGGCAGGCAAAACCGGCTGCGCGTCCTGTGCGGCTTTGTCGATTTCGTTGCTTTTATCGGAAGCTAGATCCGAGCTTCTCTGTCCGGCATCAGCGGTGGTCATGCACGCCTCCCTTGCTGTTCAAGAGAGATTATTGCAGCTTAGAGCCGGTTCTTCCCGTGCAGTTGTCTCATGCAAGCAAATCTTTGCACTTTTAGCACTAAAAGACAGGTACAAACTGATATAGTCGTGGAACAAAATACTGGGTAACATAAGCGCGCTTTTGTTTTCCCCCTTACTACAGTCTTAGCTTGGCGCGCAACCGACGAGGTGCATTGTGTTTCAGCAACTCAAAAATCAACTCTTATCAGGTCAGATAAGCTTCAACGAAGCCCTGCCCAGAGCCCTTCCAGAGCTTAGAGGGAAGATTGGCGACGATAAACTGCTCTGGCTGGCAAGCGAATTATCCGGCTATGAAGGAGCTGTCTCTTATTATCAGAGCGACGACCATGGCTTGCCCCAATACCGCATCGTGGCGGGCGCTTTGCGCTACATGACCCCCGATGGACAAATCACCGAACTGAAACACCCCTATGCCAAGAAATCGCATATCTTCCTCAGTTCACCGATTTCCTGGCTGGAAGAATTTGCCACCTATCCAGGCGACATGTCACTGGTGGAAGTGCCCGAACTGACCGCCTTTATGGGCGCAGGCGGAGGCGGGGTCATCTGTGAATGCCAAAAGTCTGAACTGCGGCGCATCATCGCCACTTTCCGCAACGAATTCATAGCCATTCTTGACAAAGTCTCAGAGACCAGCGCCGCTGGGAGCTGAAGCTCGGTAAAGAGTAAGACTGGCTAGCCGATAGCTAGACCGGCACAAGGAGAGGTTCGCGTACTTTTTGACCGGGCTTCTTTAGGCGGGCAAGAGCATCGAGTAGCTGCAATTCGAGCTCTTGCACAAGAACATGCCTCTGCTCGAAGGAAACTCTGCCGTAACCAGCCATATCGTCAGCCAATTCGGACCACTGTATGCCGCCCACCTCGGACACAGCCAGGCGCATGGACAGGTCTTTCATTAGCTGGCTAAAGGTATAGTTGCGGGCTCGACAATTGGCATAACCTTGATCTTTCTCGATGGCGATACCAAGCCGCATGGCTGAGATATAAGCCTCGGGATCGGGGCGCATGCGCAATAGCTCGTCTTCCAACAAAATCAAATCGTAGTCGAAGAAAGTTATGGCTTCTTCCACGTACAGGTTACCTTCCGAAATGGCAGAAGTAATCACCGTTCTTTCAACATCATCGACAAGGTTGCCACCCTGGGGCGACTTTTCGAACAACTGCGCGAAAGGCCTGGCATCAGGGCGAAGCTCTAGACGAGCCAGGGCCTGGTTGTAAGGACTGGGCTCAGCCAGTGCTTCAAAAGCTTCTCTCTTCTGGATGAGAAAGACCGAATTGATTCGTTCGTATATAAAACACGCCACAGCTCCGGTGGTGAGCAACCCGCCATAGTAGACCACTGAAATAACCATCAACTCAGATCCGAGCCCAACCTTGGCACCATTGTCGAAAAGCAAGACAAGCGAAGCCAACTGCAGACAGCCTATGAGGAAGGCTACAAGGGCTGTGACCAAGACATTGTTGCGCAGACGCAGCCGCGGCTGCGCCGAAGAAGCAGTCAAGACCGCACCGGCGCAGGCAAGACAATTGCAGAGCGAAACCAGAAAGGCAGTTAGATAAAGAACATTATTTCTGCCGGGGAACATCGCCGCCAGTTGGTCACTGGCGCCATAGAGCCAGACCACCAATAATTGGCAGGCACCGTATACAAGAAGTGACGAAGCAATTGCAAAAGTATACGGGAGCATGGACACCCCGAAAAATGATGAGCTGTGAACCATTTAACTATAGCACTTTACATTGTCTCTTTCGCATGAGAATTCTTGATAAATGCCCTCAATAAGATTGACATCATCTAATCTTTTCAAGTTCAGAAAGCTTCTAGCCTCAGCCCTCGACTTTCAAGATAGACTTTCAAAATAGACTTCCAAAATAAAAGTACGCAACTTTTGGCCGGCTTTTTTCTGTAGGTCAGCCGGTAAACTAGGCTAAATTCAGATAAGTTCTTGCAGATAAGTTCTTGGGATAAATAAACGCAATAAGGCAACTCAGGTAGGGCATGGCTCAAAAAGATCTACGTATTGTCTCGCTCATAGCCAGTTCCACCGAATTGGTGCATGCCCTTGGTCTAGGACACTTCATGGTGGGCAGATCGCATGAATGCGACTTTCCCAAAAGTGTGAAAGAGCTTCCAGTTTGTACCGCACCAAAATTCAACGTCGATGGCAGCAGTAAAGAAATAGATGATCGGGTCAAGGAGATCTTGGCTAAATCGCTGAGCGTCTATCTAGTGGACGCGGAAAGACTGGACGAACTAGCCCCCAGTCATATCATCACCCAGGCCCAGTGCGAAGTCTGTGCCGTCAGCCTGAGAGATGTAGAAGAAGCAGCCTGCGCCCTTATTGCCAGCCGCCCCCAGATTATTGCCCTAGAGCCCAATTGCCTTGAGGACTACTTTAGCGACTTGCGGCGTGTCGCTGTCGCACTAAATGCGGTATCAGAAGGAGAAGCCTTGGAAAAGGCGGCGCGCAAAAGAATAGATGCCGTCAGAGAGCTGACCGAGCGCGCCCTACCCCAAGATAGCAAGCCGACTGTAGCGGTAATTGAATGGATAGAACCGCTTATGGCGGCAGGCAATTGGATGCCTGAACTGGTTGAAATGGCCGGGGGCATCAACTTGTTTGGAGAAAGCGGCAAGCACTCGCCTTGGATGTCTTTTGATGATTTGGTGGCAAGAGACGCCGACATAATCTTGGTCACACCTTGCGGCTTCGACAACAAAAAAACCCTTGAAGAAATGCCGGTCTTACTCAATAATCCCCGCTTCCAGAAATTGCGCGCCGTGCAAACCGGGCGACTATACGTAGCTGACGGCAATCAATACTTTAATAGACCTGGACCACGACTGGTCGATTCATTAGAGATGCTGGCCGAGATATTTCATCCTCACTTGTTTGCAGGCGGCAGCGGCTTCAAGTACAAAGATGCCTGGCTCAAACTGTGACTAGAAAAGACCAGCTTTTACTAGCATCGGGACTGCTGCCCTTTCTGCCCTTGTTCGAAAACAAGCCAATGTTTTCACCCCTGATTTATAGCGTCTTTGTCGCCCTTTACCTTGCCAAGACCAGACAAAACAGCGGCGTCACTATACTCAAGGGCAAGCTCTCCAAAACACACTTCGCCTTGGTCTTCACCCTGGCTTCGGCTGCCGCCTTTCTTATATACAAAGCAGAAACCAGCCCGCCTCTGACGATCTCGAACCTAGAAAAACTGTTTCAGCCGGCGGCTCTAATTGGGCGCACACTGATTTTGGCAGCGCAAATCCCGCTTATAATCCCGCTCTACGAGCTTTGCCAAAAGCGCCTTTGGTATCTTTTCCTCGTCTGCGGCTTAGCCGGACCAGAACCGCTAATGGTATCAGGTGCGGTGGCAATGCTGGCCCTAGCCTTAGCCAGCGAAGCAAATACAAACCAAGCAAATATAAACGATGCAAATATAAGCGAAGCAACTGCTAGCGAATCGCAAGACAAATCCGATAAAGCCGAAGACACTAGCGCTGTCATGAGGCGAGCCATGCTCACTTTGACACTTTTATTTGCCGGAAGAACAATTCAGACCCTAGTTAAACTCTGCTTTGCCGGGGTTTGAATTGCATTTTTGACGTTTGCGTTGGCACCGGATTTTGTATCAGATTTTACACCGGATTTTACATCAGATTTTGCACCGGATTTTACACTGGCGGCTTTGAGCACGCCTGAATGCTTAAGCCCCGCATCTATATGCATTCGGGCATGGCAAACGGCGATAGCCAGAGCGTCGGAAGCATCATCGGGTTTGACAATGCGATTCAATCCGAGCAGCTGGGCTACAGACCACTGCACATCAGCCTTCTCGGCCTTGCCATAGCCCGAGATCTGTAATTTGACCTGCATCGGCGTATATTCACCAGGTATATGACTGCGACAAGCTAAGGCTTCCAAGATCACGCCCCGCGCCTGCGCCACCGGCACTAGAGTCTTAGCATTCTTAAAGAAAAAGAGGGCTTCAACGGCTGTCTCATTAGGGCTATATTCATCGATGATCGCCAAGATATCTTCTCGAATCATCTTCAAACGCTCTCCGGTGGTCATTGTTTTGGGTGTTGAAATGACACCGGAGGCTACATATGTAAATGAGTTCGGGAAGTAAAATTCCACAACCCCGAAGCCAACCGTGGCGGTACCGGGATCGATGCCCAATATGCGTCGCACATTTTTGTTAATTGCCTCTACCCTCTCGTCTTGGGCACCCTTATCAGCTCAGTTTAGTGTAACATTTGCACTTGATGTTCAGCAAAGAAATGCAATTCACTCCCACAAGCCTCACGCCGCAGCCGGGTCTGCTGGAAACCACGCGTCCGGGGCTGAAGTTGCCTTTTGCCTTTTTGGGGGGCGCCCTGCTCGGGCTTTCCACTCCGGGCTTCGACCAAGCCTTTCTAGCCTGGCTGGGACTGGTACCGCTTCTGGTGCTATTGCGGGGGGCCCGCAACACCTTCGAAGCGGTCTGCACTGGTTTCACTTTTGGTTTTGGCTATTACGCTGTTGCACTCAGCTTCTTTGCCGGTCTAAATCCGCTCAGATGGATGCAAATTCCAGACATTCTCGGCTATCAATTGATTTTCCTATCGTGGCTTTTAGAAGCTGCTCACCAAGCCCTTCTTATCGCCTTGTTCTCCTTTTTCGTCTATCACCTACCGGTGAGGCCGGGCTTTCTGCCGCATTTCAGGCGCCCTTATTATCCTTATATTCTTACTTTACCGGTTATCTGGGTCTTCATCATGTGGGTGGTCAGCCCCTCGCCAATCTTCATGAGCATTCCCATCTGTCAACTAGCCTATAGCCAGGCGCGCAATCTCGACCTGATTCAAATCGCGGCGCTGGGCGGCAGCGCTGCCGTAGACTTTCTTTTGGTCATGGTCAACTGCGCCATCGCCTCGATCATCATAGAAACAACGCCCCTGGTGAAAAAGCTCTCTGAAAGAGCCGACCAGCTCAATCCGAAAGCCGGCATGATTAGCGACCTAGCGATCTCGATGCTTGTGATTGCGGCGGTATCAGGCTGGGGCGAGTACCGACTCATGGCACTCAATGAGGCTCAGAAACCAGAAAAAGCAATCAAGCAGAATCCCGAGTCACCGCCGGTGCCGGTGGCGATTGTCCAGGGCAATGTCTCGATAGAAGAAGAACGTTTCAAGACTATATCTAAGGAAGAGTTCAAAAGCCGCTATCAAGAATTGAGCACGGCGCTGGGAGCAGCCCTCTTGGTATTGCCCGAAGGGGTAGTGACAGCCGAACAAGACCAAGCCGGTCTGAGAGATGCACTCAAGAAAATCGTGCAAAGCGAAAAGAAAGAGATTATCTATGGCACGGTCGAACCGCTCAAGGAAGGTTATGCCAACCAAGCCAAGATTATCTCACCGTACAATTTGAAAAACGACAGCTATATAAAACAAAAGCTTGTGCCCTTCGGCGAATCAATTCCAATCAATTTGGTCTATCAGCGCATTCCTGAAGAATTGCGCGAGAAAATCCCGGCTTCCAAAGAAAGATTTATTGAAGACAAAAGTGCTCGGCTGCTCAATAGCGGTTATGGCAAAGTCGGTATAGCAATCTGTAACGAGATTGTTTATCCGAGCCTGGTTAGCGACGAAGTCAGAAAAGGTGCCTCTCTAATTGTCTGCCTGGCCAACCTCGGCTGGTTCCACAACTCTTCCCTTGGCAAGCAATTTCTTGCTTGCGCAACATTCCGCGCCGTAGAGAACAAGCGCTATCTAATACTCTGCACCAATACCGGCATCTCATCGGTAATAGCCCCCACAGGCGTTCTTTTGAGCAAATCATACGGACTGAAGCGCGGGATACTGTTAGACACTGTACAATTCATCTATTCTAAAACCCCATTCTGTCGGATGCGCTGGTTGTAAGGAGGAAGCTCTAGCTGCCTCGCCCCTCGCCTAGAGCTAGAATAGACCAACTGTGAGCAGGAGATTTAACAAGAAGATGCGCAGTCACAAGAAGCTCGGTCACGAAAAGCTCAGGCAAAAGAAGCTCAGTCACACAAAGCTTAGTCATAAGAAGCTCGGTCCTCTAACATTCTTCCTCGCCCTAGCGGCGGCGCTAATTTCATCAAGCTCTTATCAAGGATTGGCAATGATGCCCACAGTAAAACTTGGCGACCAAGACGTAAAACTGGAAGTGGCACAAACAGACAAAGAAATTCAACAGGGCTTGATGTTCCGCACTTCGCTGCCCGAAACACAAGGCATGGTTTTTCTATTCAAGCCACCAAGGCCGGTGGCATTTTGGATGTACAACTGCTTTATCAACCTAGACATGCTCTTTGTCAAAGACGGCAAAATCGTCAAAATCAGCCATGACGTGCCGCCCTGCAAATCGACCAATCCGGACGAATGCCCACGCTATCCCAGCGAAGGCACTGTAGAAGTCTCTGAAGTTATCGAAGTGGCGGGCGGTTACTGCAAGCGTCATGGCGTAAAAGAAGGCGATACCGTCAATTTCGACTTTTCCAAATGAAGTTTCAGCGTCTTCAACATGCCAAAAACAGTGGCATCGTTACTTTTCAAATCAATAGACCAGAAGCCCATAATGCCCTCTCTGAAGACATGTGGAACGCCATACCGCAGTTTATTCAGGAAGAAGCGCTAAACGCCACCAAAGTAATTATTCTGGAAGGAAGCAACGGCAATTTCGGAGCCGGCGCCGACCTCAGTCAAATGAAAGAGCTGAAGTCAGCCGAAGATGCGGGACGACTCTGGCATGCAATCGTATCGGCCCTCGAATCAATATATTTTGCACCCCTGACTGTCATTGCCAAAGTAAGGGGCTCATGCCTGGGCGGTTCTTGCCTGCTCGCCACTGCTTGCGACCTCAGAATTGCCGCATTAGACGCCCGCTTCGCCATTCCCGTGGCTCGCTTGGGTATAGTTTTAGACGACGGCTGCCTCGACCGCCTGCGCGAACTTATCGGTCCGGCATGGACAAAGCAGCTCATTTTCTCTGCCTGCACAATTGACGGCAGCAAAGCCGAAAAAATAGGACTAGTAAACGAAGCTATTGCCCCGGAAAGCCTAGACGAATACTGCGAACAAGTCGCCCTGCAAATAGCGGAAAATTCGCCAAATACAATTCTAGAATGCAAACGCAGTCTGAGAAGACACCGCCTCAAGAGCGAAAGCGAGACGGTCCGCCAGCAACTAGAGGTCATCAAGAACAGTTATGTCTCATCCGAATTCAAAGAAAGACTGCGCAAACTAGGCATCACAATCTAAAAATCAAGAATCAACTATGGACTCACCAATACCGATAATCTCAGTAGGACTGATAATCTTCCTTGCTCATCTTTTCGGGGCCGTTTTCGAAAAGACACGCATCCCCGATGTTCTGCCGTTAGTAATTTTAGGACTCTTGCTCGGACCGGTGAGCGGTTTCGTTCACAAAGAATCTTTCGGAGATGTTGGTCATGTTTTTACAACGGTCGCCCTAGTCATCATTCTCTTTGACTGCGGACTAGATATTGATTTGCAACTTTTAGCCAAAAGTCTACTCAAATCAGTAAAACTCGGCGTAATCAATTTTTCGCTAACCGTCATCACAACTGTAATCTTGGCACACCGCTTAGTCGGTCTAACCATTCCTGAAGGCTGTATTCTCGGCTCGATTGTTGCGGCTTGCTCACCGCCCGTAGTGGTGCCAATGCTGGCAAAACTAAAAGTAACAGAAGAAACTAGAACCACTCTCATTCTGGAGACAACCATCTGCGAAGTCCTTGGTATAGTCTCAACCCTGGCTTTTCTCAACTTCGCCCAGAACAATTCAGTTAATCCCACCGTAGTTATCGGTCAAATAATTGCCTCTTTTGTTCTCGCCGCAATAATGGGCGCAGTCGCAGGTGTAGCCTGGGCAAAAGTTCTAAAGTTTGTGAGAGGAGTAGAAAACAATATCTTCTGCACACCCGCTTTTGTCTGCATTCTATTCGGAACCGCAGAACTATTCGGTTATAGCGGACCAGTAGCAGCACTTGTCTTTGGCTTGGTCCTCGGAAATGTTTCAGAAGTAAAAAGCCTGAGCAAATTCACAAGATTGCCAGGTGAAGCACTCGCAGTTAGTCACATGGAGAAGACATTCTTCCGAGCACTCGTGTTTCTCCTCAAATCGCTTTTCTTTGTCTACGTTGGAATCTCAATGAGATTCTCTTCTGCCAGCCTTTTGGCAGCCAGCCTTCTGCTCACAATTTGGACGATGCTTGTTCGACTCCTTGTCACCAGATTCACCATTTCCAAAGACCTTTCTACTTACGATGCTTCAATCGTATCCACAATGGTTCCGAAGGGACTTGCCGCAGCTGTACTTGCCTCTATGGTAATGGACTCGGGTTTGCCTGCAGCAGGTCTTATTAGAGAACTTGCCTTCGGAGTAATCCTTTTCAGTATAGTTCTGGTAGCTATCAGCACCTTCTTGATTGAGAAAGGTTGGCTTAACGGTTTCTATACATATATTTTCTCAAAGGCACCAATTAAGGAGGAAACTGGCGAAAGCTAGAGGCTGTAAAGAGGCGATTTCCATTTAATGTTTGAAACGGCGCGCCATGGGAGTTTGAAAAATTTACCGTCAGCGTCTTTTATAAAATTTCGCCATCGCTTTGAACTTTTTGATTAAAACCGACGTCTATATATTGAGCAGGCGGAGTGTTCAATATGGAAGACAACTTATACTCCCTATTCAAGGTTCTGAGCCACAAGAACGTATCTTCGGAAAGGCGAAAGCTTATTGCCCTTACATGGGTGAAGTTCTGCGAATACTGCCCGGCAGAAAAGAGTTCTTGGTCGCTGTTCTTAAGCAACCTCGAAGAAGCCGAACAGCTTAGATGCCTTAGGTGCTCTGGAACAGATCTTATTAAGACCAGTGGTTCCAGATATGTCTACTGCAAGAGTTGCAAGACTGACTCTTCTGTTACCGCCGGAACCTTTTGGCATGGCATCAAGAAACTCCGGCCGTGGCTCGCTGCTATATTTTTCTTTCAAGAAAAAGCATTCATAAGCGCAGCCTGGTTTGCAGAAATATTGAATATCAAAGCTTCCACAGCTCAGCATATATTCCGCTCAGTTCTTGCAGTCGAACACTCTGCAATTGAAGAAAATGAATGCTTGGTCAGCAGCTGGCACTTTATAAAACTATTCAACAAAAGAAGCTACGCATCTGTGTCCTTCCAACATGCAAGCAAGGAAGAGGAAGCAATGCAGAACCGCATGAAGGAAGATTTCGAGAAAAATGAAACGGGAAATAGCGACTTTGCCAGGCAAGCAGAAGAGCCAGATTCATCATCGCAGCCGATTCAACAAACTCAGTCAAATCACCAGACAGATGAAACAACTTCTAGCTTTTTTCAGATGAATCCATTGGATGAATTGCCTGAAGAAGCTCAAAAGGTTTTCTCCGAAGTTCTAAGTGGAAGTCAGACAATCGACGAGCTCTTTGAAAAGCTCGGTATCGAATTATCTTTACTCAATGCCGCAATCACAGATCTAGAAATGGAAGGTCTTATAGAAGAGCAGAGCGGCGGACGTTTCAGAGTTATTCCGGCAGTCGAGAGACTGCAAAGAAACAGAAATCTCGGTAACGGCACTTACTGGCACTTGTCAGGCGAAAGCTGCGCCGGAGCATACTGCGCGCTCTGTGCAGATACAAATGCACCTAAAAAAGCAGATACAGAAACAAATACAGATACAGATTCAAATGATATCCGAGCACAGATAGCAGATTTCTGTCTATTCATTAGAGAAGTGTATCAAGGCTTCAGTAGGCGATTTAGTGGGCTCTATCTGGTTCTACAGAAATTTAGAAGAGACTCAAATGTTCAGAACGAGAGAACGAGTCTTTTCCACAGGTGCCTGCAAATGGGTAGAAGTGGGACTT
This sequence comes from Obscuribacter phosphatis (SeqCode), assembly GCA_017303615.1. Classification (GTDB taxonomy): domain Bacteria; phylum Cyanobacteriota; class Vampirovibrionia; order Obscuribacterales; family Obscuribacteraceae; genus Obscuribacter; species Obscuribacter phosphatis_A. The sequence continues at coordinate 20,309 of JAFLCK010000006.1, read as the reverse complement.
TGGCGGATTGTACAAGTGGCTACGTGACGCCGCTTTTGACACCTTTCTACTTGAATGAAAGAACCTGACGCAAGAAAAAGCACAGCTGCAATTAGTTGAACTGTGCTTTTCTTTTTAAGTTAATCGGCGGCTTGCCAGAGCAGCGAAGTGATGCTTAGAAGACTCTTTTCGGTTCTAGACTTGCACGACTCTTTTGATTTCAGGAATTTCCTCTTTGATGGCACGTTCGACGCCCATCTTAAGAGTCATGGTAGAGCTAGGGCACATGCCGCAGGCGCCGACGAGATGTACGAAAACTTCGCCGTCTTTGACGTCGACGAGCTCGATGTTGCCGCCATCCATCATTAGCATTGGGCGAATTTTCTCTAGAATTGCTTCTACTTGTTCCTTCATCGGTTTTTCCTCGTATCCACGTTTATGGCTGTAATTCACTGATTCTGATATGGTCTTGCCAGAATGTTTTTGCCAGAATAGTTTTGTTATCTACTAATCTGATGTCGGTGCCGGGCGCACCCGCCGACCAGGGACATTCTACAGGGTCAACAAGAGGTCTGGGCAAAAATTTTCCTTGATGTTAAGGATATAGGGTAGCAAAGCCTTAAGGACTAATAAAAAACCGGGGGTTTTGGACCATTTGGGCTTATCCTCTAATCTTGCGCCAACCAGGGCTAAAGCGAAAGCTTGAGAGCCCGTCTTATCCAATGAGGAGTTAGCAACAGATGGCAAGAGTAGCAATCAATGGCTTTGGTCGTATCGGCCGCAACGTTTTTAGAGCATATTTGGAATCCGCTCCCAAAGACTGGGAAATCGTAGCAATCAACGATCCCTTCCAGAATCTTGAACAGTCCGCACACCTTCTTCAATACGATTCAGTGCTTGGCGAACTCAAGCATGAAGTTGGTCATACTGCAGACGCCCTTGTTGTAAACGGCAAGAACATTCACTTCACCGCCGAGAAAGATCCGGCAAACTGCCCCTGGGGCAAATTGAACATCGACATGGTTCTGGAATGCTCCGGCGCCTTCACCGATGCCGAGAAAGCTAAAGCACACATCACAGCCGGCGCCAAGAAAGTTCTCATTTCGGCTCCAGCAAAGAACGAAGACATCACCATAGTTCTTGGTGTCAACCACGAATCTTATGACCCTGAGAAACACAACATCATCTCAAACGCCAGCTGCACAACCAACTGCTTGGCGCCTCTCGCCAAAGCTCTTGACGATGCTTTCGGTATCGAGCATGGCTTGATGACAACCATCCACAGCTATACCCTCGACCAGAAACTGCTTGATGCCGCTCACAGCGACCTCAGAAGAGCTAGAGCCGCCGCTGTTTCGATGATCCCCTCCAGCACCGGCGCCGCCAAAGCCATCGGCTTGGTAATGCCCCACCTGAAAGGCAAGTTGAACGGCTTCGCCATGCGCGTGCCGACTCCGAACGTTTCAGTGGTCGACCTCGTGGCTACTCTCAAAAAAGAAGTCACCGTCGATGAAGTAAACAAAGTGCTCAAAGGCGCTTCAGAAGGCAATCTCAAAGGCTATCTCGCATACAGCGACAAGCCTCTGGTATCGGTTGACTTCTGTGGCAACAAAGTTTCATCGATTGTCGATGCCGACCTGACCATGATTGTTGGAGAACGCATGGTCAAAGTATTGGCTTGGTACGACAACGAGTGGGGCTACAGCAACCGCCTCGTAGAACTGGCTACACTAGTAGCAAAAAAGCTGCCCGTATCAGCTAAGAAGTAAGAAAGGCGAGCCCCCGAGTGAGAAACCGGGGGCTCTTCATATCTTCTGGCGGCACAAGCGCAAAAGTCTAAGCAAACCAAAAACGTAAAAGTCTAAGCAAAAATATGCGCAAAAGTCTAAGCAAACTAAAGACGCGAAACCAGAACAAATACTGCCACAAGCACGACTAGCGCGCCAAGAACTATAAGCAAGCGATGTGCGCAAAGCTCAAGACACGCATCAAGCTCAGCAACAGCTCAACTAATGAGGCTATAAAAATGACAAAAAGCTCTAAGAAAACCATCCGAGATCTAGGCAAAGACGCCTTCAAAGACAAAACTGTCTTGGTGCGGGTCGACTTCAATGTGCCCCAGAAAGAAGACGGCACTGTCAGCGACGATTCCCGCATCAAAGGCGCCCTTTCTACGATTGACTACCTGGCATCTTCGGGTGCAAAAGTGGTCTTGGTCTCGCATCTCGGTCGCCCCAAGGGCAAACCGGCGCCCAAGTATTCGCTCAAACCGGTGGCTGAGCACCTCAAAGGGCTACTTGCCGGTATGGGACATAAAGTGGTGCACTTTGTCGAAGACTGCGTCGGCGAGAAAGCCGAAAGCGCCGTCAAGGCTATGAAAGCCGGCGAAGTAGCCCTTCTTGAAAATGTACGCTTCTATGAAGAAGAAGAAAAGAACGCCGAAGACTTCGCCAAGAAACTGGCGAAACTAGCAGAGATTTACGTTAACGATGCCTTCGGCACCGCTCACAGAGCCCATGCCTCAACCGAAGGCGTGACGCGCTTCATCAAGCCGGCTTTGGCGGGCGACCTAGTCGCCAAAGAAATCGAAATGCTCTCATCCGCTCTCGATGAAGCGACCTGCGTGCATCCCTTTGCCACTATCATTGGTGGCGCCAAAGTATCGAGCAAGATTGGCGTTCTAGAAAATTTGCTTTCCAAAGTAGATGTCTTGATCATCGGCGGCGCCATGGCTTTCTCATTCTTGAAGGCTCAAGGCTTGAATACCGGCAAATCACTTGTAGAAGACGATAAATTAGATTACTGCCGCGAGCTGATCGAAAAGGCTAAAGCGAAAGGCGTCAAGCTGGTACTGCCTCTCGATGTGGTGGTTGCATCTGAAATCAAAGAAGGTGTACAGACCGAAATAGTCGACGCCGATAAGATACCATCAGACAAAATGGGACTGGATGTCGGACCCAAGACCATCAAGGCTATAACCGAAGCCCTCAAAGACGCCAAGACTGTGCTTTGGAACGGTCCCCTTGGTGTATTTGAGGTAGCGGGCTTCGAGAAGGGAACATATGCCCTCATAGACAATCTAATAGAACTGACTGCCGGTGGTGCTCGCACCATCGTCGGCGGCGGAGACTCGGTCTCGGCGCTAAAACAGAAAGGCGTGGAAGATTCGAAGGTGACCCATGTGGGCACCGGCGGAGGCGCCTCGCTTGAATATCTAGAAGGTATCCCGCTGCCGGGTATAGCCTGCCTGGAAGAAAAAGAAGCGGCCTTGAGCCACTAAATAAGCGAGAGGCAGAGGCAGAGCGAGAGCCAGAAGCAAAGGCAAAGCCAAAAGCAGAGCCAAAGCCAGAAGCAAAGGCAAAGCCAAAAGCAGAGCCAAAGCCAAAAGCAAAGGCAAAGCCACTGCCAAAAGCAAAGCGAAAATCGAAAGTAGACGAAACATGGAGCCGCGAGGCTACTTAGAGACTAAGAATAGAATCTGCTCTGGGAGTTCAATATGAGTGCAATCAGAAAGACCGGAAAAGTAATGCTTTCAGAGCTCCATGTTTTGTCACTGCCAAAGTCGGCAGTGGCATTCATGCTTCTTGCTGCATTGAGTTTGAGCCAGGGTCTCTTTGGTCGAAACGCATCGACTGAAGCGCAGGCTCAGCAGCAGCAGATGCAATATTTCACCTCCGACGGCAAAGTCATAACCGGTGAAACGGTTACAGCCTACAAACTGCTGCAAGAGTCTTTACCGCTCTTGCAGAGCAATCGCAACGAAGAAGCCGTAGCCAAACTAAGCGAAGCAGCTAGACTGGCGCCCAATCTAGCTGAAGTACACAACAATTTGGGGCTCGGTTTGGCCAAACTGGGACGTACCGACGAAGCCCAGGCCGAATTGGAGCAGGCGGTGAGGTTGAAGCCCGAGCTGGCTGTGGCCCTAATGTCTCTCGGCGGCATCTATCAAACACAGGGCAAAATTCAAATGGCGATAGACACCTATAGCGAATTCGCTCGTCGCTTTCCCAACCATCCCGATGTGTCTAAGGTAAAGGCTATAGTGGCCGGTATGCGCAAAGAAATTGCCGAAGGCACACTGGCGGTAGAAAGCACTGCCGCCCCAGCCGACAATTATCTTACCGAACTGAAAGGTTCGCTCATGACCTGGCCAAAAGAGCGCATGCCCATCAAAGTCTATATAGCCCCAGGCAATAATCTCAACGGTTTTCGTCCTAGTTTCGACCAGATTTTGCGTCGCAGTTTTGATGAATGGGCGGCTGCCAGTGCTGGTTTGGTCAGCTTTCAATTTGTACCCAGCCCGAAAGAAGCCAATATTACTTGCAGCTGGAGCGACAACCCGGCTTCGTTTCGCAACCGCGCCGAAGCCGGCGAGACAAACCTAAAGGCTGACTCTAAGGGACTGATTGAAGGCACTATAGTCATGTCCACTGTGCCTCTGGTGCAGGCCCTGCCTGTCACCGACAACTTTCTCAAGCAGACCTGCCTGCACGAGATTGGGCACGCTTTGGGCTTTGGTGGTCATACAAATAATCCTGCCGACATAATGTTCTTCACCGTGCGCTTTGCCGACCGCGAGCCTCATTTGGGGCAAAGAGACACCCGTTCGGTGCAGATGCTCTACAGCCGCAACGCAAACAATATGAATAGTCCGAATACTATGACTAGTCCAAACAATGTGTACAGCCCAAACAATATGAATAGTCCGAATAACCCGAACTAAGCGCAGTTTTCCTAGCCAATTTCTATTGCCGAATTTATCGCTAAGATTTTCACCATATCAGTCGCCAAATCTATCTCAGAATTTATTGCCCAATCTATCGCCAAAGTGCTGCCCTAAATACCGCCAAATTTATCCAGCCCTTCTTCAGACTCTCTCCAGACCTTCTCCAGACCCGCTCCAGACCCTCTGCAAACCATCGAAAGATATCGCCGCAATTAGCAGAGGGGAATCTTACGAAGCAGTGGGGGATTCCCCCGATTGTTGACAACCCGCCAGCCCACTAAAGTATTGCTCAGATTAGTTCCGGCGCTAAGAGGCACCAAGAAAATGAGCATGTTCAATCACCCCTCCGATGAAGAAAAACTTTGCCAGGTACTCAAAGCTTATGTAGAAGAGTGGGGTCCGGAGAATGTCATCGTATCGGTACCAGAACACTGGTCTGAATATTCAGCCAGCAATCTAGGACGCGTGCGTCTGGAATTCGCCACTGAAAACACTGTCTCTATAAGAGTTGAATATGACTTTGTCAGACTGAGCTATAACGTCAACTTGGTCGCTGCCTAACTGCAGCCAGAAAGCTTGTTATAAAAGCGTAGTCCGTGAAAGCCAAAAGCAAGTCCCCAAAGCTAGCCATCACAAACTAGTCAAAAGGCAAAGGCAAGTCCCCAAAAGCTTGTCAAAAGCGCAGTCCGAGAAAGCCAAAAGCTTATCCCAAGAGCTAGCCAACAAAAGCTAATCTCAGCGAACCTAATCCAGCAAACCTAATCCAGCAAACCTAATCCAGCAAACCTAATCCAGCATACATAACCAGAATCAAAAGAAATAAAACGGCATTATGACCAATCAATGCCGTTTTTTGTTTTGTGCTTTTGTTTTGCATACTCTTTTGTTTTGCATACGCATTTGATTCTGCTTCTGCTTTTGATTCTGATTCTGCTTTAGCTTTTGCTATTAATTATGCTTATTGCGGATTGAATTGCAGAAATGCATCTTGAAGCATGCGCACTGCCATCTCTTTAGCAAACTCGCCCGATTCAACAAGATTGGCTAATTTGACGGCACTTTCAAGAATGTAGTTTGATCCAAAACTTTCAGCAAAAACAGTGCGAAAAGCAAGATTCTGTTCGAGAGAATCTTCGATCATGCTAAGTACCGAAAATTCATCCATGACGCCGGCGCTCAAAATCAGCTCCAGCCCTTTGTTTAGACCATTCTCTCCCAAGGCTTTTTCATAGGCGGAAAGACTATTAGTAAGGGAAACATTGTGCTGCTTACTGCCATTGATGCCCCGTCGCATAAAGTCGAAACCGGCGCTTTTCACCAGATCACGCAAGACACTAACGTCTTGACCTAGGCATTGCAGACTGAAACATTGCAACAGCAATTTATAAGATGTGCTGCAGAGAAAGCCCAGATTGACAAAGCTTTGTCCGATGGTAAAACCGTTCTTGAGACTGAAGCGGCGGGCCTGTTCGAACTCCATGGCGGTGACTAACTGGGTAGCGATGGCTAGACGGCCAAGCTTGCTATCTGAAAATGCCGTCAGTGGGTGCAGTTCCATACTTTCCAGCATCGACTCGAAGGGCACGAATTCGTTGATACTACGCTGCAAACAGGCAATAGCCCAAGGTTTGTGGAGCACGCCGGTCAAGACAATATTGTGGCAACCGATAAAAGCTTTGTAGTCCGCGGCAGCAATGAAGCCACTCTCGAATAAAACATTGAGACTGCTCTTACCGTTCAACTTAGAGAGTACCAGCACTTCTTCCAGGGTTTCGCGGCTAACGATGTCGCTATTATCGATAAGTTCGATGATCAGAGCTTCGTCAATGCTGGTGGTCTGAAAAGAGTTAGCCTGACTGGCGGCTTCTTGCGAGCGTCCACCTGGTACTAAAGCAGGGCTGAATTTTTGGGGTGTAGTAAAGGTAGACATATTTATATAGCCGGGGCAAATGCTTGAGGCATTTAGGGAGTGTAGAGCTACCTGGTAAAAACAAGATAAGTACAGGGCATTATAGTTTCAAAGAGAGTGGGTGTGTCAACGGCTCTCTACGTATAATCACGCAGTCACTATTTAAATTTTTAACATTCCGCGCTCAAAACGGCTTTCTATATACAACCAGCTACTATAAATCAGCCTTTATTCGACCTTCTGTCTAAAGCAGATCTTTCTGGTCTTATGGTCTAGCCAAATAAGCTCGTGGGGCAGTTTGGGATATTCAGTATTGAAGTACAGCCTGGTTCTCAGACCAGAATACGGCTCCATAATGAAATCAAAGCCTGAATCTTCCTCGGGTCCCATAGAAGTGGGGTACTTATTGCCGTTAGCGTCCCTGGCAAAAAGGTCGATGGCGTTCAGTCTTTTCTCTGAATGGTTTTGTATATTCACGTCCAAGCGCAGAAAGCTGCCGCCCAAGCCGTCTTTGACTACTTTGCGTTTCTCTACTTCGATGGACAAGCCTTCTAGATTGTTGGAAGCCACTTTCTTGGTGGGTTCGGTCAAGGCCGGCATCAGCAAGTCTGTATCTATGGAAAGATTGAGATCATCGCCTGGTTCGAGTGAAGCATGGGTGCCCTTTTTAGCCATGGCATAACCGGCGGCAATCAAGGCACCGGCGGCGGCACCACCGGCGATATTATAGCCGTGCATGGCGGCTGTATTCTGTGCCCCAAAGACCTTATAAGCCACCAAGGCGCCGACGATGGCGCCACCAGCGGCGTGGGCGGTAAATTTACCGAGTGCACGCGCCTTAGACTTCATGGTGGAAGGCTTATAGTTATTGGCTTCGGCTCTAAAGGCAAACTTGGCGCCAGAGGGCAATTCCAGCTGGTTGAAAGAAACCTCGAGCCAGCCTGGTCTCTGCAGACGACGGGGTGGATTTACATTAGATACCTTCCCCTTAAAGACAGTACCGGCGGGAATAACCTTGCTGTCTTCCACATAGATATCCTCTGTGGTTCGGGCTGTAATTACGTCGCCAACATGGGCTGGCAGCAAATTACCGTCTAGGTCGCGGTCTAAGAGCCTCATACCATTGGTGGGCACCGATGCCAACTTGAGCTTGATGCCGGTGCCGCGAGGCACACAATAGCTGACCTCCCCCTTAAGTGTCAGCCCTGAGGCTTGATTTTGTCCTGAATTTTGATTCTGTCCTGCAGCCTGACTTTGACCTGAAGCTTGGTTCTGACCTGAAGCTTGGTTCTGTCCTGAAGCCTGGTTTTGCCCTGAATTTTGGGTGGAGCCGCCGGCACCCGCCTGGGTATTGGTCCGAGAATAAGCTGGGCTGGCTTCGCCGCTGCTTGCCTGGCGGCTTTGAGCACTTGCTTTTTCATTATCATCTAGCTGCCCTTGCGCCGAACAGTAAAAGCCGAAGCCCCCGCCGGTCAACAAAAGCTGACAAGACAGTGCAAAAGTCAGAATCCCTCTCAGACTGCGTAATTTCAAGCTCTGACCCTCATTTCTTTGCCACTTAGCTACCGCTAACAACTGATAGAAGATACCTTAATCGGGTCAAGATATCATTATAGTGATTTAGATCTGGTAAGGTATTGAATGGCGGGGTTGCCCAGAGCTTTCCAAGAGAGAAAGATAACGAGACTGACATGGCGGTAGATTCAAGCGACGCTAGATTGAATCAGGGCAAGAAAGAGCAGGGAAAGGCAGCTCAGAACATTATTGTTCTGAAGTACGGTCCTGAGATTCTCAATGAGATTGCAGCCTTAGCAAAAACTAAGCGTCTTTATGACGCGATCATCATAGACGCCACGCTTTCAGGCTATCTTTTCCCGGCCGAAACTCTTATCGAGGCGTCTCGCTTGGGCGGCTCTCTACTGGAACTCTCTGGCGCCCTTATCTTTCTCAAGACAGACAAAGCCACTGCAATCATTAGAGAGTCGCTGTCGGGCATGATGACTTTCCATGTTTTCGACAACCATGCCGAATTGTTCGACTATTCGCCCTCTCTCACCAAGTTTATTCAGACAGCCCTGGGCGACGCCACCACCTTTGTGGAAGAAAGCACCGACCTCTCACACCAAGTCTTGATGTCGTCAGTGCCGGTCCTAACCAACCAAGGTCTTAACTGGAAGCTGAACATGGAAGCTCACCACAAAAGAAACCTCTTGCTGGCGGCAATCGACAATTACACCCCGGTGGTTACTCTCTGTAATCGTCTCACTGCCGCAGGCAGAATCAGCCAAGAAGAATTTTTTACCAGGTTGAAAGATTTGGAAGCAGAGAAAGCAATCTTTCCAATTTTCAACAAAATCCCCTTTCTGGTGAACTGTTTCAAGACCCAAACCGCCTTTTCATTGAAAGAGTATCTCGTCGCCAGTAGCATGCTCTCGCGCCTGCAGTTGGACGACTTGATCATGGAACAAAACAGCATGCCGATGAAACAGCGACTTTCGCTGGGGGCACTGGCCGTCAAGAAAGGCATGATCAACAGCCGGCAGCTAGAGATTGCCATTCAAGACCAAGCTTTCTATGGGCAATCGGAAGAATCTGAAAAGGAAAAGCTGGGCAGCGTCGGTCAAGAAGAAGAAAAAGTACAATCTCTAGTCGGTCATCTTGGCTCCACCGACCCTTCCAACCTTTTGCAAAACCTTGCCACCAACAGAGAAAGCGGCGTGCTCTCGGTAGAATTCAGAGACATGCAGTTTAGAGCCCTTTTTGAAACCGGAAAAATCACCCATGCCAAATTAGGCAAACTTTTCGGCAATCCAGCCGTTATAGAATTTGCCTCGGTGTGGAAACAGGGAATTTTCGTCTTTATTCAGCGCACCCCGCCTGCCGACTTGGCTCAAGACAACTGTAAAGTAACAAAAGCCCTAGATAAATTGCTGCTCGATGCCGCCCTGGCTGCCGACAATACCGAGGTCACCTGGAAGAAACTGCCTAAAGGCGCGGACTCGGTGCTGGAAAAGCTGCCCGATAAAGACAAGCATTTGGAAAATGAGAAGCTCATAGATCCAAAAGAAAAATTCGAGCTTTCCACCCACGAAAAAAATATGATGCGCAAACTCTGGAATGCACTCGACGGCTTGCATTCTCTTTCGCTTGTCATACGCAACCTGCAAAATGTCACCACTGCCGATGCCGCCGCCGCCATTGACAGACTAATGTCTTACGGTCTAGTTTCGGTGCCGCAGGTAGACCTGAATGGTCCGATGGGCAAGTTTCAGCAATTGGTCAAGCGCATTACCGAAACAATCGGAGTGGAACGCTCGGAAGCTTTCTTGCGCCTCAGCCTGAGGGACACCCTTGGTTATTCGGGCAGAGCCAGAGTATTTATCTTGTCGAGACAGGGCGATGTCGGCGTCGATATGGCAGCCGCTCGCACAGCCGGCACTTCTTTGTCGGTGGTCTTGCAAGACTTAGAAGACTGGCAAGTCAAATATATCGAATATGCCACGCAAGAGCTGGACCGCAAAGTCTTACTGGGCATCATCAAAGAAGTGCATAACGCTTAATTTGATCAGGCGACTCGAACAGATAAGCCTATAAAGAAGAGCCAATAAAGAAAAACCAATAACAATAAAGAAACAAAAGGAAAGCGAACCGGCGGAAAATGAAGACTAAGAAAGCGACACCATTACTAAGAACAGCCCAACTCAGTACTTCTCAAATTTTATCGCTGCCAAAATTCTCGCTGCCAATTCTCTCGCTGCCAATATTTTTGCTTGCCAACCCTGCACTAGCCCAGCAGGCGAACCAGCAGCCTAACCTGCAGCTTAACCAGCAGCCTAAAAGAGTAGAACTTGATAGTTACCCGATGCAAGCGGTAAAAATGGCCGCCGCCGCCAACCCGCAGACACCGCCGGCGGTGCTGGAAAGTCTGAGCGATAGCACCGACCCGCTGGTACGCCGGGCTCTAGCAGGCAATCCCAGCATCGGCGAAAAGGTGAAGAACAAACTAGCCGACGACAAGGCAGCGGCAGTGGTTGAATCGCTTTTGCGCAATAGCCAACTTCCCAGCGAAGCCGTACTTCTAAAGATAGTCGAGCGCGGACAGCCCAAGTTGAAAGAGACCCTGGCCGGTCACCCGGCTTGTCCTCCGGCCGTGCTCAATAAACTATCGCAAGGTCCGCAGTTTACCGAGTATCTCTTACTTTCCTTGGCTAGAAACCCCAAGACTCCGCCGGAAGTGATGCTGCACCTAACCCGCATCGGCGATAGATTGGTGCGTACTTTCCTGGCAAAAAGCCCTAGACTTTCGCCTCAAGCTTTTGCCCAGCTGGCCAATGACGGCGATCTGGGCGTCAAGTCGATGCTTGCCACTAATCCCCTTTGTCCGGCAGATACCCTCGGCAACCTAAGCCGCGACAGCCACGCCACAGTGCGCGAATCAGTGGCCCAGAACCCGTCGGCGCCCAAAGAAATTTTGACCAAACTGGCTAGCGATGACAGGCAAGAAGTGCGCCTCAATGTCGCTGCCAATGGCGGCAGCGATGCTGCTACTTTGGCAAAGCTGGCTAAAGACCAAGATGCCACGGTAAGAGCGACAGTAGCCGGCAATCCAAACGCAGACAAAGATACCTTGACCAACCTCGGCAATGACAGCGACCCCTCGGTGCGCGCCGCCGTTGCCCTCAATCTTTCCACCCCGCAGACTGTGCAAGATAAACTCACCGACGATAAAGCAATCGCAGTCGGTCAGGTCTTAGCAATCTGTTCCAACCTGAGCCCGGGCAATTGCCTCAAACTCGCCTCTCATACAAGCGCCCTTGTGAGAATGAATCTGGCAGCCAACGAGCTCATAGCCGGCTGCGAAGAAGCCGCCCGACTCTTGAGCAAAGACAACGATGCCAGAGTGCGCGCCGCACTAGCCCGCAACGAGAAAGCGGCCGATAAAGACAATCTCGACCCGCTCTTTATAAGTTTGGCCAAAGACAATGATGCTCTTGTCAGAGAAGCTCTGGCGGTCAATAAGAATGTGCCCAAAGATGCATTAACAGCTCTTTCACAAGACGACTCGATCAATGTGCAAACCGCCCTGGCTAAAAACCCGGCGATAGACTCGGCAATTTTATTGCGTCTGGCCAATAGCGATTACAATTCGGTGCGCAATGCTCTGCTCAGTCGTAAAGATTTGCCCAAAGACGCGCTCACCAAGCTGACCGCCGCCGAAGAAGTAAAATTTGTGCTGGCGACAAGGGCACAGACCGACGCCCAGGTTCTCAATTCGCTGGCTGCCGACAGCGACACTTCGCTGCGCACTCAGGTGGCTGTGCACCCAGCCACCACAGCCGCCACTCTCGACAAACTATCTAAAGACAAAAGCCAATATGTACGAGCCGCCTGTGCCTCAAACCCGGCTGCCAGCTTCGCACTCTTGAAAGACCTGGCAGCCGACTCCGAGCCGCTGGTGCGCTCACGAGTAGCAGCCAATCCTCATAGCAATGCTGATGTGCTCAAGCTCTTGACCCAAGATAAGAGTCCCGAAGTAAGAAGAGCCCTGGCCAGCAATCCGAACACCCCTCAAGAAGTTTTGACGGTACTGGCTAACGACGACACAATCTGGCTCACCCGCTAATTATCGAAAGCACTGTAAAGAAGGAACAATGGTAAAAGAAGTTGTAATTGTCGACGCTGTCCGCACTCCCATCGGTCGCTACGGCGGAGCCCTGAAAGACGTGCGTCCTGATGACTTGGCCGCTCACGTCATCAAAGGTCTTTTGGAAAGAAATCCAGCCGTTAAACCGGAAGAAATTGAAGACGTCTTGCTTGGTTGCGCCAACCAAGCCGGTGAAGACAATCGCAACGTCGCCCGGATGGCGGCACTCTTAGCCGGTCTACCGGTCTCTGTGCCGGGCGGCACGGTCAACAGACTATGCGGCTCGGGTCTGATGGCCGTCAACGAAGCCGTCAACGCCATCAAATGCGGTGCGGGTGATATTTTCATCGCCGGCGGCGTCGAATCGATGACCCGATCGCCCTTCGTCATGGGCAAGCCGGAAGCAGCCTTTCCCAGAGGCGACATGAAGCTTATCGATACAACCTTAGGCTGGCGCTTCGTCAACAAAAAGCTCTCTGATATGCATCATCCTTATTCGATGGGTGAGACCGCTGAAAATGTCGCCGAGAAATTTCAAATCAGCAGAGAAGAACAAGACGCCTTTGCTCTAAGCAGCCAACACAAATATAGAGAAGCGAAAAACAAAGGTCTTTTCAAAGATGAAATTTTGCCGGTGAGCATTGCCAAAAAGAAAGGCGACCCGACAATTGTCAGCGAAGACGAGCATCCAAGACCGGAAACCACAATCGAAGAACTGGCCAAATTGAAGCCGGCTTTTAGAGAAGGCGGTTCGGTCACCGCCGGTAATGCCTCAGGCATAAACGACGGCGCCTCAGCCTTGCTGATTATGTCGGCAGAAAAGGCAAAAGCTCTAGGTTTGAAGCCGATGGCACGTTTCGTTAGTCAAGCTGTCGCCGGTGTTGACCCAGCCATCATGGGCATAGGACCGGTACCGGCCACCCGCAAAGCTCTTGAAAGAGCTGGTCTCAAGATAAGCGAACTAGACTTGATTGAACTGAACGAAGCTTTTGCCGTTCAGGTTCTGGCTTGCGCCGGTCAACTGGGTATGGACATCAGCAAGCTGAACGTCTTGGGCGGCTCTATTGCCCTGGGACACCCCCTGGGCGCGAGCGGTGCCAGAATACTCACCACCTTGGTGCACGAAATGGGCAGACGCAAAGCTTCAACCGGCTTAGCCACCATGTGTATCGGTGTCGGCCAAGGCATAGCCACAGTCATCGCCAGAGACTAACCTAAACTAAGGAAGAGTGAGGAAATTGAGGAAATTGGCATGAGCGAAAATACATTTAGATTCCTGCAGTTCTCAGACATCGCTCTAGACAGCAAACTCACCTTGGGCGGCAGCGGCGCTAGTCTAAACTGCGGCTATTCTCTGCCTAAGGCAGAAAGGCAGGAACGCGCCTCCGAACTACTGGAAACGACTATTAATGCCTTCGCTCTTGCCGCCCAAGAGAATGTCGATGCCGTGCTCATTCCCGGTGGTTTATTTGAAGCCACCACAGTAAGCGGATATACGATAAATACCTTGATTGAGTCTCTAGCCACGATCGAGCACATTCCAGTCTTTATCAGCCCCGGACTCTGCGACCTCTACGCCCGCAGTTCGCTCTATGCCTCAGATATGCTGCAAGCCCGCGGTCTCAAAGCTTGGCCCAAAAACGTTCACATATTTCAGTCTGAACACTTCCAATCTGTGCCGGTCCCAGGAAAACCGGAAGTGAGCATCACCGGCAGAGCCATAACTAAAGGTGTAAGAAAAACAGAAAGAGTACTTTCGGGGAAACTGCCCAAGGGAGCAGGCAGCACCATTAACATCGCGATGCTGGTCGGCTCCCTTGAAACCCATCCCGAAATGGAAGGCAGAGAGCCGAAAAGTCTTATCTACCCTTTCAATATGTCTGAAATGAAGGTCATGGGCATGTCTTATTTTGCTCTGGGCTTAGCCGACAATGCCTTCAAAGTGGAAGAAGATGACGGCACCACCCTCGGTGCTTACGCCGGCTGCCTGGCTAGCGGCACTTTCGCAAAACCTGGACCACGTTATGCCCTCTTGGGTGAAATTGCGCAAGACGGAACGACTGTGAATATAGAACTAAACCCGATTGAAGTAGACCAGCGCCGCATGATGGTAGTGGCTCTTGATGTATCTGGACTGGGCGATAACGACATCAAAGAAGAAATAATGGTCGGTCTGGAAGATGCCGGCATACGCTTCGATACCGATGTTGTGGCCCTCTCGCTGGAAGGCAGCAGCAAGCCGGGAGCCAACCCCGGCAGAGTGGCGGAGAGTCTGACAGCAAACTTTCACTGTCTCTTGGTCATCGACAACACAAGACCAGACTATCTAGCCGAAAGATTCGACGAGCGCACCACCGAATGGAAGTACATTCAAGCAATGCTCGACATGAAGACAAAAGCAGAACGCGTCAACGCCAAACTGAACGATACAAACCTGCCGGGCGACAGCCTTTCCGGCATACCCGGCGCCGACCTATCGGGTAAAACAGTGGAAGACGCTCTCTATTATGGACTGGATGCCTTAAGACAGAAACGGGTGACAATTAGAAATGTGGGTTGAGAAGATCGAACTAACAAGTTATGGCGGCATTGCTGGAGAGTCGATCATCTTCAGTAAAGACAAAGTCAATCTTGTCGTCGAGCCCAACGAATACGGCAAAACCACTATGGCAACCGCCATCTGGTCGATACTATTCGACTTTGACATCAATCAATCGGTTGACGGCCGCGCCGAACGACTAACCGATAAAGAAGCTCGTCGCCCCAAAGCAGGCGATGCCTATAAAGCGCGCATCGAAATCTGTACCGAAGACAGAAGACTGGCAGTGGAAAGAGACTTCGAAACCGGCTTTTATAGAGTCATGGACCGCGACCACAACAAAGATATAACCGATGAGTTTAAGGGCGAAAACGGCGAAGACGAAGTGGGCTTGAAACTCACCGGCATGACCCGCGAACTGTTCAAAAGCACTTGCTTTGTCGGTCAACGCGAACTCGATGAACACGCCTTCGGCAACGATGACATGGCATCACTGGTGCAAGGCATCGCCGACTCGGCCAGCCCAACAGGCAATTGCGCCGGCGCCATCAAAGTCTTGAGCGATGCAGTAGAAGACAATCTAAACGGCGACCGCTCAGCCTGCGTCGACAACTTGGTGAGAGACTTAGAAGTAGTCAGGCAAGATCTTCTCTCTAGGCTCAAAGCCTACGAACGAGATCGCCGCGACGTGGCCGCTTCCTTCGACAGGTTGATGATCATCAACCGGGTGCTTTCGGGCGACAACAACAGATACAAAGCCACCGAATACCAAAACCTCAAATATCAGCTCTCAGACGCCCAAGCCAGAATTGCCAGGCTGCGGGAAGTGCGCAAGCGCATGCAAGAAATCGAAGCTGAAATAGAAGACTTGCCGCCAATCGCGCCCTTTCCTGATGAACTAAAGCGACCTCTCATAGATATTTGGGAAAGAAGAAAATCGAGAGAAGCCGAGTTGGAGAAGCTAAAGCTTGAACTCTCGCCCCACGAGCGTCTATTCAAAGAAAAGCAAGAAGAAATCACCAACCGTCTAGGACATCTCTCAAGCTTTTCTCAAGAAGAAGCCCACATGGTGGCCTCGCTTGCCGGCAGTATGAAAAGCGCCGAGGATGAACTGGCCAGCCTCAGCAAAAGACGAGATGGTGAAGCCGATAAGTTTCAGAAAGACTCAGGCGCCGGCGACCTCGACGCCATCAAAGAATCGATTGCTTCCCTGGAAGCCGAAGGCGTCGACAGCGCCCGCTCCTATAATTCACTTATCGTCGCCTTCCAAGAACAATTGCAAGACTCTGAGAAAAGCTTGCACCAAAGTCGGGCTCGCAAAACCGAGCTTTTGTCGAAACGTGTGGAAGAGCGCAAGAAGAAGCAGCTGACTAGTTTACTGATAGGTTTTGCCGGCGTCTTAGCAATAGTGGCTTCGATAGTCTTGTTGGTCGCCTTCAAAGCGCTGGCGCCAGTGGCCATTGCTCTTATTGTTCTGGGTGCAATCTTGCTTGCCGTCTCAGGCTTTATGATGACTCCGGTCTTTAAGCCCGAAATGATTCTCAAAGCAGAGTTTTCGGCTGTGGAAGCAGACATTGCGCGCATCACCACCGACATGCAAGACAAGCAAAATAAAGTCGGCGCCCTAGAGATAAAACTAGACACACTGGCTCGCAAGGTCGGTCTAGACAATCGCAACGAACTGGCTCAAAAACTGGAAGAATACAGCCAGCAAGCCACTAGAATCAAAGAACTAAACCTGCTTGATCAACTGGTCGAACAGAAAGAGCAAGTAGTGAAACGCTACAAGCTTGATTTAAAACGCTTTCTAGAAAAGGCTATGCGCAAGGACGAACCCAGCGCTCAGGCCGCTCATGAACTATCGACCGCTCTTTCACAGTATATGGAAGAATCGAAGCAGTTGGCCGAAGCCCATCAAGAGGCGGCGAGCGCCAATAGAAAACTTGCAACCATCGAAGAAGAAATCATCGACAGCGAAAAAGCGATCATGCACCTCTGCCAGAAAAACGGCATAGAACTTGCTCCGACCGAGCAAGAAGCCCTGGAAGAAGCCCGTGCTCGTATGAATATCTTTCATGCCTGCCATAAGCTGGAAAGCGAGTTTGCCGCCTTTGAGAGCGAGATAAACTCGCCCTTCAGCGATCTGCCCGCTCTAATAAAGAATGCCGAAGACTTTCTCGCCCGTGTTTCTCAGCAAATCGAGACAGTCAAACAACTCTATCCGGGCATTGAAAATATTGCGCCCTTGACCGAAGAAGAACTGGCTGCCGAAGATGACGGTCCCAAGGATATGAAAGAGCTGGAAGGTCTAAAGCTAGAGCGAGAAGACCTGCTTGTCAGAATCAGATCTCTTTCGAACACCTGCGATGAGCAATACCTTACAGCCATGGAAGATTTAGATCTGACCGAGTTTAAGCTGCAAGGCGCCAAGCGTGCCAAACTAGCCCTAGAGCTTGCTCGCAATACCTTGCGCAAACTTTCTGGTGAGAACTATATCGACTGGTCGCAGCACCTCAATACAATCGCCTCAGAGATGTTGCAACGCATCGGTATGGGCTATGACGAGATTCGCTTCGATAACGAACTTAGATTGGTGGCAAGACGCAAAGCCGACGGAGACCAGATAAGCTCAGCCCAGATTATGAGTCAGCTTTCGACAGGCACAAAAGAACAGCTGCACTGGCTGGCTCGTATGGTGGTGGCGCGCTATCTTTCACGCTCGCTATCTTTGCCGATTATTATGGATGAACCATTCTCTGAAGCCGACGACGACCGCTTTGTCAAAATGATGCGCTTCCTCATATCGTCACTGGCGAAAGAACACCAGGTCATACTATTCTCGTGCCATCAACAAAGACACAGCTGGCTGAAACAACAGCTGGAAGAGTCGGAACGAGGCAACTTGCTCTTTTGTAGAAGACAGAGAGCTTGAGTATAGAAATTCTCTTTAGTTACAAAACAGAGTAAAGCCTCTGCAATGTGGCGAGATCTCGGGGCGAAGGTTCCTGGCAGCGCGATTTCCAATACATCAAATCAGTTCCTACCGGCGAATGCCCATCAAGGCCAAGCGCGTGTCCAAACTCGTGACGGCAAAGAGAACTGAGATTGGCGATTTCACTTTCAGATAGTGCATCCAGAGTATGAGACCGGCAGAAAAGCCTGATACAAGCCTTTCTCAGACAATTGTGCTCAAGCTCATAAATTGTCTGTCCTGCGGAGTGTTGGGCGCCCAAGAATTGCACTCTCATAATTTCAATTTGCGCCTCGCTCCGGTCTTTCACTAAAACCGGAGATACCGGCAGGTGTGCTGTATTCCAGACAAAGCAGGCTTGATAAAGAAGCCTAGCGAGGTCTTCGCTGAAGCCATTTTCTAAAGAATCATCGATATAGATTTTCAGATTGGTCAAACTCGACCAAGGCAGCGCTCTATACAAAGTCAAAAAATAATCATTAGCAGGGGCACTAGAATTTCTGCAAATGCTTAGGTGCTCTTCTATCGCTTCAACAAAGCTTCTCCATGCCGGCACTCTCTCATCGTGCGGATGTAAGCTTTCAAACGCCTGAAACAACTCGACTGCCTTCTCAAAGCAAGCACCAGCTGCTGGTGAGTTTCCTCTAAAATCCCAGCTGAGAGCCCAGTCGTACCAAATGAAAACACATAGCTCATTGTCCTTTAACCCGCTAAGGCTGCGCTGATATAACAGGTCCGAAGCGGCAAACTCACCGCTATCTCGGCATAAATTGGCAGCTTCGTAAAAGCTCACCAACTTAAGAAATTCTTCGTATGGAACCGACAATTACTTACTCTTATACTATTTGACAATCATGTCTCAACCAAGCTAGTTTACACAGAAACAAGCACAACTAGCAAAAGACTAAAGATGCCTTGCTACACCATCAATCGCTCCTATAAATGCCTATTCTCGCCAAGAAACTACCATCCGCCTTGCTCATCACTGCTTTGTTGGCACAAGCGCCGCTAGCCCAGGCTGGTGAATATGCCTGCATCTCTTCTACTGGCGAGCAAAAATGGACCCTTCCAGCAAACGTCTTTCTGCGCGGTGAAAAGAGATTCAGCAGCGGTCTCACAGTGATTAGCGACCTCGATGATGATAATAGAGAGGGCTTTATCAACAAAGAAGGCAAACGACTGAAGTTTTCCTCTAACTATGTTTATCCCTTTTCAGAAGGTCTAGCAGCAGCAGAAAAGGATGGAAGATTTGGCTATATCGATAAGTCAGGACGCTTTGTCATCAAGCCACAATTCAAGTGGGCTTATTCGTTCAGAGAAGGTCGAGCCAAGGTTATGCCGGCATTTGTTCTAGACAAGTACATTTGGAGCAATTCAAGCCGAAACCTAGACGGGAAACTGGCTTTCATCAATCGCAATGGAAGTTTTGCAAGCGGGCTTCTTGTGGATGAAGCATCCGCTTACTCTGAAGGTGCAGCTGCTGTACTAATCAATGGCAGAATAGGTTTCATCGACAAAGATGGCAACTTTCTAGTCAAACCACAATTCCAATATACGACCGGATTCTCTGAAGGATTAGCACTAATCTGGGAAATCGGCAAAAAACTAAGCTTCATAGATAAGGAAGGCAAAACTGCAATTGAGCTTGACCTGGTGCCCAATCAATCACTCTTCGTCTGTCGAGATCTCAAATTTGGTAAATTGCAACTAGACGAAGACATTTCTCTTGGCACCATTAAAGTCAGATACAGATACCCACTTTTTAGCCCTTCACTGTTTAAAGAAGGGCTGGCTCCGCTTGTGAAAGACAAGAGATTTGGCTACATAGATAAAACTGGCACCTTCGTTATCCCGCCGCAGTTTGATTTCGCTTTTCCCTTCTCAGAAGGACTAGCCGTTATCGTTGATGATGGCAAATATGGCTATATTGACCGTAGCGGCAAGGTTGTAATCTCTCCTTCTTTCTATGAAGCAGGCAATTTCAATGAGGGCTTAGCACCAGTTCAAACTGAAAACCAAAAATGGGGATACATCAATAAAACTGGACAATTTGTAATTGAGCCGAAATACAAAGCCGCCTATCCATTTTCAGAAGGTCTGGCATTTGTCGAGCATGCTCCAGTAGCCCCAAACGAAGAGCGAGAGCCTCCGCTTGAGCGCCTGAGACCAACCCTTCCAGTGCATCACTTTTACGATAGCACTGGAAACTGGTTTGTGCCGGAATGGGACATAGATGCCGCCTACAGAACTAAGCTATTGCCTTAAGTTATTGGCGTAACCACGCCGGTACCACATATGATGGCTAGTAGCTTGGAGGCAGTATTAGAAGGTCTAGGGTACTAAATAATAAGGCACGAGGTATTTTGATTTGGACTCAACTTTTGATATTGAGTGGTTGGATTGCCTTGATGAAGGGGAGTGAAATCACACTAGCCAAGTTCACTTACGGTGCGAAGGTAACCTATACACATAATTTTGAGACGACGTGCAGACAGTAATGACCTTGGCTAATGAACGCTGGGAAGCCCTGCCGCTGGAGAA
>JAFLCK010000059.1:0-11706 GCA_017303615.1 Obscuribacter phosphatis (SeqCode) | reverse complement strand
CCCTGAGCCAGATGCTCCTTAATCAGAGCATCCAGCATGTCTGTTGTCGATTTTGTCGTCATGGTCATTCGCCTTTCTAGTGGTTGTCATTGACCTGACCTTTTGACACAGTTTATTTTACAGACTCGTTCTTTTCTGGCTTGATAATTTCTTATGAACCTGGATCCAAAATAGCCAGCTCCTAGGCAGGTGGAAAAGAATTCTCCTAAGTTACGACCAAGAATTATTTCGTTTGATAGCGCCACAAATAAGCCTATGTATTTTCTGCTAAGTCCCCGCGCCAGCTTGCGCGCCACTGTGTAAAATACTGCTATTGAGTCGAATGCATCTAGGGAGTTTTCTTCTGCTCCTTCCTTTTGATTACTTTTGCGGTATTCTTCTAACCAACTCTCTAAGGGTCTATCTGTGGCATTCGCCTTTGCTAAGCTGCCTTTGAGTCTCTCAAAGCGTCCCCCTGCTATGGCTCTAATCCTGAATGAGAAGTCTAGATCAGTGAGCACAGTAAGAAGTGTTTGGCTAGATTCTTTTGTTAGCTTTACCAGCTCATCAATTGAACGCTGACCTTTTGATAGTTCCGTTAGAACTTTTTCCTCCAGCTCTTTTGTCTTGTCATTACTTTGGGATTTCCCTGGTGCGATGGCGGTTTCTGTGCGGGACGCGCCATTCGCTTGCTTCTTCTTCTCTCTCCATCCTTTGCTTTTGGGTGCCTCGCTATATTCCTCGTCTTCATCT
The DNA here is from genome assembly GCA_017303615.1 of Obscuribacter phosphatis (SeqCode). Taxonomy (GTDB): domain Bacteria; phylum Cyanobacteriota; class Vampirovibrionia; order Obscuribacterales; family Obscuribacteraceae; genus Obscuribacter; species Obscuribacter phosphatis_A. The sequence continues at coordinate 10,974 of JAFLCK010000059.1, read as the reverse complement.
AAGTTGCTCATTTCATCTATTGGCTTAACTAGCGCTTTGGTGAGAATCGAACGCTTGCAGAAGAATTTCTTGAACTGTACAAGCTTGACAATGAGTCCATTTTCCACTGATTCATTCTGTTCGAACACAAGCAGTGCACTTTTGATTATGTGCAGAGCCGAAGATTGGGAAACTCCAATCGAGTAACCAAGCCATTTAGAACTAACATAAAAGCCCTTATCTAGAATGTATATTGCAAACATCCATGCTCTTATTTTTCTTACCCGGTGGAAGAATGTTCCGGCTGTGAAGAAACTTGGTTTCTTGCAATCCTTGCATGTTTGTGTGCGATTTTCGATTGATACTTCTACATCTTCCGAACCGCATTTCTTACACCTTAGGATGCCTTGTTTTTTCATGTCACGTACGACTGCCAACCAGCAGCTTTCGTCCGTGGGGAATCGTTTATTGAAGCTCTTGAGTAACTTCCCTCTATAGACTTCGTATTCTAATGTCATTAGATTCTTGAGTCTCTCTTGAATGGAACTGTCCGCGCTTATCATTTTCGTCACCCCGGTCTGATGTCTAAATATATAGACGTAATGGCAGCGAAAAAAGTTCAAAAGTTTTTTGGAATTTTATGTTGGTAAAATTAGACCGATATCGGTCTGATTTTTTTTTGAGAATTAAAAACCACGACCTTTGGATAATGGCGCTAGAATTCTCTCGATATCTTTGTTGTGTTGCTGAGATTTCTGTTTCTCTGTGTCTTTTGAGCGGGTCTTTCCTTTGCGGATTCCATTAATAGAGCTCTTTATATTCTTTACTCCTTTTTCCTGAAGAGCCTTGATGCCAGCTTGCGTGAAATTCGTGTATCGCAGGTCAATAAACTCTAGATTCGGGAATTTCTGCATTATCAAGGAGACCGCTCTGTCGTCAATGTCCAGATTGCTTTGCAGTGACAATTTCCTAAGTGAAGGCATTTTCCCAAATCTAGATAGGTCCTCATTTCTAAGTGATAGCTTCCCGAGGGCAAGGTTAGTCAGTCCTGTGAGTTTGGAGATTTTGCCGAGGTTATCTTTTCTAAGATTAGTTTCGCTGAGATTCAGTTTCTTGAGGTGTTTCAAGTCTTTGAGTTGGTCTAAGAATTGACCTTCTACGTGCGACATGTATAGGTCTAGACTTCTCAAAGACTCGAGTTTGCTGGCATCTCTTAATCCTTCATCAGTCGCTTCAGACCTATCGGCGTAGAGTACTGAGATTCCAGAGAATCGACATATATAATTGAGCGCTGGGTCTCCTTTTTGTTCATCTTCACTCTGAATAACGATATGACGGAAAATCAACATGTCTATGCTGTCTGGCGAGAGTTTGTCTAAAGACTTTGGATTGTTGATAAAGTTATGATTCGGAAAGAAAACCACAAATTTGTTTTGCGGTACCTTTATGATTCCTCTTGCCTTTAGAGGCGCCTCAGTTTCGTTTCGTTTGATCTCGAAGCTTGGTCTGTCCTGAATTGATACACCACCATATGAGTCATTTGTGGGAAATTCCAGAATTCTTGCTGGTCTAGAGAAACCTTCCCAATCTTTGTCTCTGCTGTCTGTGCAGTGGCAATTCTCTTGGAGAAACAGCGAGCAAAGAGTCGCTAATGCAATTGATGTTAAAGCCCGTGTTGTGCGGAGTTTCATGCTGCCCTCCTGATGGATCAGTTCTGAGATCGAAGGGACGCCTCCTCTGTCTGCCTGCATAGAATTGGGATAGTTTTGGTTTTACTTCTAATATTGACTGTCAGAGTCCTTAGATTGTCTCTTCCTCATAGGTTTCCACTTTGTGTCAATTTAGCTTCTGCTCTTATCTTCGCTAAGTGGAATCTCTTGTACTGCTTCTCCATCAATTATGTCGTCATTTGGACTGACTGCAACATGCTCGTCACCATTTAGACCAATTCTGATTTCGACTTCATCACCGAAATCTCTTCCAATTGTAACTTTCTGATAGCGAGCTTTGCCATTCTCGGCGATTACAAGGTACTGCCCGTCAGGTCTAGTTACAATCGTTGTGCCTGGGACTCGTATCCATTTTTCTTCTCTGACGCCTGTAAGGTTGACCTCTCCATACATACCCGGCAGCAGAGCATGATCGGGGTTCGGTATCTGAATTTCGGTTTGCCTAGTGCGAGTGTTTGGGTCTAGAGCGCCGCTGACATTTGTAACTACTCCAATGAAGTTTCTCTCGGGAAACTCTGGTACTAGAATTTTTGCTGACATTCCAGCTTTCAGATAACGCGCCACTCTTTGCGGAGCATTTACATATATTCTTAGCCGATCGATTTTGGCTAATTGAAACAGTTCCAGGCTCTCCGACATACTCCCTTTTGTGATCAGGGCACCTGGATCAACTTTTCTATAGGTTATTATTCCGTCAAATGGGGCTAGAACTCTCTGAAAGCCCTGTTCTGCCTCAAGTCGCTTTACTTCCGCTTGTTTAGCCAGAACATTAGCGATAGTCTCATTGACTTGAGAGCGACTAGCAACAACCTGAGCTTCTGCGGCTTTTAGATTGGCTTGGCTTGCCTTCAGGTCTGCGGTCATTGCTTCAAGCAGGCGCACTTTCTCATCTCTGCTTTGAAAACTAACAGCACCTCTTTCGGCAAGATTTTGCCATCTAGTGGCGGTGACGGTGGCATAGTCTACGTTGCCCTTTGCTTTCTCAACTTCGGCTTGAGCCGTTACTTGTTTGGCTATAGACTCCTTCAGCTCTGCTTTTGATTTGTCTTCGCCGGCTCTGGCACGCGCTAGATCAGCTCGGGCTTGAGCCAAGCTTTCGTCTATGGTGGGAGTATCGATGCGAGCCAGCAGTTGACCCGTTTTTACATGATCGCCGATGTCGACCATTCTATCTCTTAGATAACCGTCTACACGGGCATAGATTGTTGTGTATTGAATGGCGCCGATATTGCCTGGTAAGGTCAGTGATTCAGTTTCGCGTGCCGGGCGGGCGATAATTGTGCGCACCACAGGCACAGCTCCGCTGGTTTCGGCGTGCATTTTATCGAGTTCTTTCTTCCTTTCGACTCTGGGAAGGAAACCGATGGCAAGAAGAACCGCTGCAATTATCAAGACGACTATGATTACCACCAGCAAACGGCCCATGCCCCTGCTGTTTCGTCTACGCGATCCTGACTGCATCGACTGGTTTGTCGCCTGCTGCATAGATTGCTGCATAGCTTGCTGCATAGATCGGTGCATCGATTGGTGCCTATTTCGCATTGGATTAGTTGTTGTCATTGATATGTTAAGCCTTTTCACTATTATTATCCTTGGCTTTGCCTTTTCTTAAAAGGCTGAAGACAAGAGGAACGAAGAAGAGTGTTGAGAAGGTAGCCACAGTCAGACCGCCGATAACGGCTCTACCGATTGGGGCGTTTTGTGAGCCACCTTGACCGGCGCCTATAGCCATAGGTATCATGCCGATAATCATGGCAGTTGCGGTCATTATTACGGGGCGGAAGCGCTCGAAGCCGGCTTCCAGGGCAGCGGCCCGTCCATCTTTACCCTCGTGAATTTGTTCGTTGGCAAAAGTAACCATCAAAATGGAGTTGGCTGAAGCCACCCCTACTGTCATGATGGTGCCCATTAATGCCGGGATAGAGAATGTGGTCTGGGTGACGAATAGGCTCCAAAGAATGCCTGTGAGGGCTCCTGGTATTGCCATCAAGATAATCACTGGATCGGTCCAACTTTGGAAATTGACCACTAAGAGCAGATAAACCAAAAGCAGAGCGAAGACTAGTCCGAAGATCAGGGCTTTGAAAGCCGACTGCATGCTCAGAACTTGGCCGCCCATGGTGAGCTGGCTTGCTTTGGGAAGTTCGGGGCGATACTTGTCCATGATTTTTTCTATGTCTTTAGCTACGCCGCCCAAGTCTCTGTCCTGGCAAGCAGCATAGATGTCAAACACAGGTTGGGCATTGAGGTGGTTGACCACAGCCGGTGTGCAGTCACGGTAGGGCACCGCCACGTTCGTCAAAAGCGGGGGTTGCATCTTTTTGCTGGTTGTCTTGGAAGTGAGCGGTGTAACTCGCATATCGTCGATGGTGGCGATTTTGTACTGAGGCGCCTGAGCCGCCAGGTTATAGTTGACACCGTTTTTGGTATTGAGCCAGAAGTTTGGCGCTGTCTGGAAGCTGGAGCTCAGTGTGACAAGGAAGGAATTGGAGACGTCACGCTGGGTCAGCCCCATTTCGTTTGCTCTGGTTCGGTCTACTTCAAATACAAATTGCGGCGCGTTTACCACTTGGTGCATACAGACATCGACTGCACCGCGTACTTTCTCCACTTCGCGCTTTATCTTTTGAGCCAGCTCGTAGTTTTTAGGCACGTCCAGTCCCGTCAGCCTGATATCTATAGGTGCGGGCAGTCCGGCATTCAAGATTTGTGTGACTATATCGGCCGGTTGGAAATAATACGATACTTCCGGGAAGTCTTTGGTGAGCATGGCCCGAATTTCTTTCTGATACTGACCGGTCGGTTTAGATCTGTCTTCTTTGAGGGTGACCAAAATTTCGCCGTCGGCTTCGCTTATGGTCTGGCTGTCTGAAAAGGCATAGTTGACGCCGCTCACCGGCATACCTATGTTATCTGTGATGATTTCTATTTCTTCCTTCGGTACCACAGTCGCAATGGCACGTTCGATACTTTTGAAGATTCTTTCGGTTTCTTCAACTCTTGTGCCGGGGCGACAATTGACATGCAGCCTCAGTTGTCCGGCATCAATAGCCGGAAAGAAGTCTTGACCAATCATAGGTAAGAGCAACATGGTGGCGGCATAGAAGGAAAGAAAGCCGCCCACTGCAAAATATGGATGATCCAGTGCTTGGTCGAGGGTATGTTTGTAGACGCCTCTGAGCCACTCAAAGCCATGATCGATAACCTTATGGATGGCACCTAAAAATGCAAAGATGGGGCTCAGTATATGGCTCTTCTTAGTACTTGTCTCGGGGTTTTCTTTCTGCTCATGTTCGTGGGCGAGCAGATTTTTCGACATAAGCGGCACGATTGTGCGCGAGAGTCCGTAAGACGCCAGCATGGCAAAAGCCACAGCCATGCCTAAAGGCACAAAGAGTGAGCGCGATGGTTCGGTGAGAAATACCACAGGCACAAAAACAATACAAATAGAAAGAGTAGAAACCAAGGCAGGTGTGGCTACTTGAGCGGCGCCGTCCAGTATGGCTGTGACAATATCTTTGCCCATAGCCATATTGCGGTGCACATTCTCTACTTCCACTGTGGCATCGTCCACCAGCATACCTACAGCTAGAGCCAGACCGCCCAGGGTCATCGAATTGATACTCTGCCCGCAGATATGCAGTCCGATAATCGAACAAAGCATAGCAAGCGGAATCGAAGTAGCAACTATCAGAGTAGAGCGCCAACTACCAAGCAGCGCCAGCATCATTAAGGCGGTCAAACCAGCTGCCGTCACCGCTTCTCTGATAACATCGTCGACGCATTCTTTGACAAAGATAGATTGGTCGGTGAGTACCGAAATGACGCAGGCCGGCGGCACGATCTTCTGAATATCGGGCAAGGCTTTTTTGATGCGCTCCACCACCGAAAGAGTTGAGGCGGTGCCGTTTTTTAGAATGTTGAAAAGGACGGCGCGGCGTCCGTCTTGATTGACTATGTTGAGCTGGGGCTGATAACCGTCATGCACATTGGCGACATCTTTGACAAAAACCACTGCCCCTTTGCGCGATTTAACCGGAATTTTATTCAGCTCTTCTATCTTGAGCGGAATATTATTGAGAGTCATAATGTATTCGTAGGGTCCAATTTTCGCCGTGCCTGATGGGGCGATAATGGTCTGCGAATTCATGGCTGTAACCACATCATTGGCGGAGACGCCCAGTGCCACTAGGGCATTTGGGTCGAGGTCGACCATGACCTGGCGATATTTGCCGCCGTAGGGAAAGGGAATGGTGGCACCCTGGATGGTGGCGAGCTGGTTGCGCACGAAGTTGTTGGCTATGTCGAATAGTTCCGCTTCAGACAAAGTCTTTGAGCCGATACCGAGCTGAATGACCGGCACATCGGTGGCACTACTGACAGTGACAAAGGGTGGGGTGATGGAAGGCGGCAGATATTCGAGCACTGCCGAGCCCATCGATGTAACCATGGCTACGGCTTCACCAATGTCGGTGCCCTTATGCAGGTAGACTTTGATGATGCTCATACCCGAGAGCGAAGTCGATTCAATCTTTTCGATACCATTAACGGTGGAAGTCAGCCAGCGCTCAGTCACTGTGGTGATCAAGTTTTCGATATTGTAGGGTGACATGCCGGTGAAGGTATAGACGGCGCTGACAATCGGTACGTCGATAATCGGAAAGATATCGACCGCCATCTGCTTGATCGAAAGTATGCCGAAGATCAAAATGGCAAGCGACATCACTATGAATGTATGGGCTCGCTTAAGAGCCAGTTCAACTATCCACATATTTAGTCCTTCCTGTTTTGCGTCTCAGCAGATAAAAAATCAAAGGCACGAAGAATAGGGTGGAAATGGTGGCGATAGATAGTCCACCAATGACGGCGCGTCCAATCGGAGCGTTTTGAGACCCACCCTCGCCGCCGCCAATTGCCATAGGAATCATGCCAATGATCATAGCCGAGGCTGTCATAATCACCGGACGAAAGCGCTCAAAGCCTGCATTTAGGGCTGCTTTGAAAGCCCGCTCTTGCGTGCCTTTTACTTCAACCAATTCTTCCAGCTGACTGCGAGCGAAAGTGACCATCAAGATTGAATTGGCCGAAGCCACACCCATAGTCATGATGGTGCCCATCAGGGCTGGAATAGAAAATGTAGTTTGGGTGAGAAAGAGGCTGAGGACAATGCCTGACAGAGCACCGGGTATCGCCATAAGAATGATAATTGGATCGCTCCAACTCTGGAAATTGATCACCAGAAGTAGATAGACCAAAACCAAGGCAAAGACGAGTCCGCCGATAAGCGCCAAGAAAGCCAGGTTCATGCTTAGAACCTGCCCCATCATGATTACTTTGCAGCCCCGCGGCAGATTTTTCTTGACCCCGTCGATGATCTTCTGAATGTCGGCGGAAACACCACCGAGGTCGCGGTCCTGACAGGCGGCATAAATATCGTAGACCGGTTGCACGTTAATATGATTGATCACCAGAGGTGTGGACTCTCTTTGAAAAGTGGCGAGATTCATCAGTAGTTGCCCCCGCTTGAGACTGTCGCCCTGGGTGAGACCGCTATCCGGTTGCGGGTCTCCGCTCACTGAGGGGTTGATGCCTGTGGTATCGCCTGTAATCTGGGTAAGACCAATGGCGTTGATTGTGGAAAGTTCGCGCTGCGGTGTCTGCACTGCCAAGTTGTAGCTGACGCCGTTTTTGGGGTTTACCCAAAAATTTGGATTGGTTTGAAATGAAGAACTAGTATTTATATTGAATGAATTGGAAACATCGGCTTGAGTAACACCGGCTTCTTGGGCAAAGGTGCGGTTGACCGACCACTTTAGGTGAGGTCCGTCGGTGATCTGGTGCAAAGATGTGTCGACTGCACCTTTGACTTTCTCAACTTTTCGCTTTAGCTCTTTTGCCAAAGCATAGTTGTTCTTGTTATAGCCAATTACTTTTATATCAATCGGAGCCGGCAAGCCGGCATTTAAGATTTGGGTGACAATGTCGCCTGGTTGGAAGTAAAAGACCAGGTCAGGAAAACGTTCGCGCATCATCTTGCGCACTATCTTTTGATAGTAGGCCGTATCATGTTGCCTTTCTTCCTTTAGTGAGACCAAGATCTCGCCGTCGGCTTCGCTGGCTGTCTGGCTGTCGCTATAGGCATAGTTGATACCAGAACAAGGCAGTCCGATATTGTCAGAGATAGATGCGATCTCATCTGACGGTATCACTTCTTTTACGGCAGCTTCTACTTTCTTAAATATAGTCTCGGTGATTTCCACCCTGGTGCCGGCATGGCAAGCCACGTGCATGCGTAGCTGACCGCCGTCTATTTCTGGAAAATAGTCTTGTCCAATCAAGGGTAATAAGCTAAGTAAAGCGGCATAAAGTGAGAGGAAGCCTGCCACCGAAAGCAGTGGATGGCTGAGAACTTTATTGAGAAGACCACTATAAAAGACCCTCACAGCCTCAAAAATGCCGTCAATGAACTGGAAAAGCTTGGCGAAAATATTCTGCTTCTTTTGGGAAGCACTTTCGTGGTGGCTTTCATTTGCCAATAGAGTCTTTGACATGAGCGGCACCACTGTGCGCGATAGTCCATATGAAGCCAACATGGCAAAAGTTACCGAAAGGCCAAGCGGCACAAACAAAGAGCGGCTGGGCTCGGTGAGAAAGAAGAGCGGCACAAAGACTATACAAATAGAAAGGGTGGAAACAAGAGCCGGCAAAGCCACTTGTCTGGCTCCGTCCAAGATGGCTGTTTCTATGTCTTTTCCCATGGCCATATTGCGATGCACATTCTCCACCTCCACTGTGGCGTCGTCCACCAGCATGCCAACTGCCAGCGCCAAACCACCGAGAGTCATCGAATTGATTGTTTGTCCGGTAATGTTGAGACCAATTACTGCAGCCAAAATAGCCAGTGGAATCGATGTGGCAACAATCAGAGTGGAGCGCCAACTGCCAAGCAGGGCGAGCATCATCACTGCAGTCAGGAGGGCGGCGGTGAGGGCTTCTCTTACCACTTCGCTGACACATTCGCGCACAAAGCGAGACTGGTCGGTGATTACTTCAATCTGGCATTCTTTGGGTACCATTGACTTCAGTCTGGGTAAGACTTCTTTCACCCCTTGCACTACCTTAAGGGTGGAGGCGTCGCCGCTTTTGAGAATATTAAAGAGAACCGCTCTTTTGCCGTTCAGATTGACTATATTGAGCTGAGGCTGATAGCCGTCATGTACGGTGGCCACATCTTTTAGAAAGACAACCGCCTCGGTCTGAGCCTTAGTCAAAGCTGTTTTGACCGGAATATTATTGAGCAAGGCGATACGATTGGGAATATTGTTGAGGACAACGGTGTATTCATAAGGACCTGATTTGAAGGTGCCGGTGGGTGCCACCACCGATTGATCGTTTACCGCCGTCATCACATCATAAGCTGAGAGCGCCTGGGCGCGCAGGGCAGCCGGGTCTAGATCTATAGTTACTTGCCGATATTTGCCGCCATAGGGGAAGGGGGTAATAGCACCTTGCACGGTGGCAAGCTGGGTGCGAAAGAGATTGTTGGCTATATCGAAGAGTTTCTCTTCGGCAATGGTATCGCTATGAATAGCCAGCTGCATTACCGGCACATCGGTGGCCGACGAGCGGGTAACGAAAGGGGCGCTTATGCCCCGCGGCAACTGCCGTAAGATTGCCGCGCCCACCGACGAGACCATGGCTACTGCTTCGCCTATCGGAGTACCTTTGCGCAGATAGACCTTGATTATCGACATACCCGAGAGGCTGTTCGATTCCATACGGTCTATGCCGTTTATTGTCGAGGTCAAGGCTCTTTCAGTCACTGTTGTTACAAGGTTCTCCATATAGTATGGAGACATGCCCTGATAGGTCCAGACACAGCTGACTATGGGAGAACTGATAACCGGAAAAATGTCGATTGACATTTTTGCAAGCGAAATTACGCCGAACAAAAAGATAGTGATTGCCAGCACCACGAAGGTGTGACCTTTTCGTAATGCCAGTTCAACTATCCACACAGATTATTCACACAATTGTTCTACATAGTGGCTTGCGGTTGCGGCAGTCTAATCAAGGCCATGGTCTGAGTATTGGTCGGACCATAATGCACCATAATCTGACTGTCTTGTTTGGTTAGATCAGGCAGCATCGAATCGAAAACAGTTTGGGTATTCTGTCCGATTGTGAAAGAGATGCGCTGCGTTTTCTTATCTAAGGCTCCGAAGACCTGAGAAGTTTCATTGGTCAGTTGGTTTAGATAGTTGCCGCGAACAATGCCGTCTTTATTTATGGCCAGCTGCAAAAGCATATTGGAGTTGGTCTGGCCCGGCTCTGCTAGTCCGAAGACCCCGAGCGGCTGCCATTCGCCCGCGGCTTTAGTAGCCTCGGCGCTGGCTGTCTGAGAGCTGTTTGCTTGGCTTCCACCGGCTTCGGTGCTTTGCATGGGCGAACTGCTAAAGACGTTATTTGTATTGGCAGTGTTGCCGCCGGTGCCGTTTTGCAAGGCGTCGCTATAACCCTGGCTGTAGGCTTGGCTGGCCAGTTGCTGTGCTTGTTGATAGTACTGACTGGCTGAGCCCACCGCTTGTCCATTGCTATAAACAGTATCGCCTTGGTAGGTGATATTGGTCACGCTCGGCTGATTTTTGTCGTCCATGGCCATTGCCATCATGCCCATGCCCAAGAAAGAATTGAGACCGGTCAGACCGACACAAGTCCAGGCTGCTGCCGAAGACCAACCAGGACAGTACCAACCGCCTGGATAGCCCCAGTTGCCATGCGCCCAGTTTGAATATGCGTAGCCGTGTGCCCAGCCGTTGGCATAAGAATGTCCGCCCCAACCGCCGTAACCACCGTAGCCGCCATAGCCATTGATATTGCGATTGACATTGACGTTGTTATAGTTGTTGTAATTGTTGCGAGTATCGTTATTGAAGCTGTTGCGAACTTTGTCGCCTTGATTATTCAAGTCGTTGTTATTGATTTTGGAGGGGGTATTGGGACGATTTCCGGCTCCAGCTAAGCCGCCCATGCCGCCGTCTGTGGGTAGATGACCTTGGAAGGGTTGTTTGCCAGATATACCGGAATTGCCGCCGAAGTCACGACCGCCGCCACCAAAGCCGCTGCCACCGCCGAAGTCACGACTTGGCCCGCCGCCATACGCCTGGTCACCCACCAGGGGATGTCCGATCGACGTCATGTGCACGCGGATCTGGTGCGTTCGCCCGGTTTCCAGAGCACATTCGATCAGCGTACAGGCAACGAA
>JAFLCK010000058.1:0-12676 GCA_017303615.1 Obscuribacter phosphatis (SeqCode) | reverse complement strand
CCGTTGCAGTTCAGACTAGCAGCCGAAGAAGCAAACCCACTTCTAAAGGAGAACAAACTGGATTTAACTGGGAATATAAAACTAGCAGCTGTCTCTTAAAGGTGGCCCAACAAATGGGGCAGCGTCAGTTCTTGCAAATCTCATCACGCCCATGATTCGGACTGCCTCTGTATGCTTATAACCGGATGGTTCGTCTTTTATGTACTGGCTTTCAGTTTTTCAACTAATCAGCTTCTAAAAGTTCGAGATAGTGTGCCGAAATCTTGTCGGCATCATTATTTCGCTTGATTCTGATTAGCTCGTCCACTAGGGCGTGCACCTTTTCGCTGTCTGGTACGCTTGTTATTTTTGGAGCCAATATCGTTGAACAGATGCTGGCCTGATATTGGGCTTCTTGCAATGATGTGCTTTGAAGCACCCGTGAAAGAAGCGCGCAGATGGCTCTTTCTTGTTCTGCTGCTTTCTCTTGTTCTTGCAAGAGGGCGCTTGGTGTTGGGCTTGCTAGACCTAACATTTGTACAAGCCGATGCTCTGCCAGCGCCTGACCCGATATGCTCAAGATTGTAAATGCAGGCGGGTAAAGGGGCAAGAGCAGGTAAAGAAAGGGAAGCTCAAGAAACTGGATGCTTTCCTCTATGTCTAGCAAGAAACTTAGGGCGATCAGTATTAACCAGGTGAATTGTCCCGTCTTTGTAATCAGAGAAAGCCTTGCTGATTTCACTGTTTGAGCAAGATCGAGCCCTGCGATTTTTTCGCTGATCCGCAGATAGACCGCGCTCAAGATTACCGCAGCAGCGCCTAGGCAGAATGAAAGCAAGCTCCAGACTACTGTGCAGTATTCGACCGTCATCGAATTAATGATAAAGTTGCTGACCAGGTCGCCTCCGCTTGAATCAAGCACGAGTTCAAGCAGATATCCAACCATACCGAGTACGGGGCGACGCGCTGGCTCGTATAAGATTGGCAGTAGATAGAAACAGCCGATATTTGTCAAAATTGCAAAGCCTATCGACACCGTCGGCGCTGTTAAGTGGCTTAATCTAGCTTGTTTAGCGGTTTGTAGAAATTGAGCTGTTTCTTTACTGGAACTTGGCATGACTAATCAGCCTCTAAAAGTTCAAGATAATGCGCCGAGATCTTGTCGGCATCATTATTTCGCTTGATTCTGATTAGCTCGTCCACAAGGGCGTGCACCTGCTCGCCGTCTGGTTTTGGCGGTTTTTTCGGCTTCATTTTTAGCAGGCATTTATAGGCTAGAGCATTGGCTTCTTGGCTGTTTTTGGCAGTCTTTACCTGCAACAGCAAGGATTCTATGCTTGGTTCAGCAATGGCAATCGGTATCGCTTTTGCTGGTGTTGCCGCTGGTGGCGCGGGTATTGATTCTGCCGAGGGTATTGAAGCTGCCGCGGGTGGTGCCGGTGTAGCTGTTGCATCTTGGCTGATTGCACTAGCTTCGGTGTTGTCTACTACAACCTTCAATGCAGGCTTTTCGCTTTTCTCTTCTAACTTCGGTTCGTTTTCTTTTTGGGGCTGCAGTTTGATTACATCCAAATTTTGAATTAGTCGCTTCTGCCCTACGGTTTGACCCACAAGATTGAGTGCAAAAATCGTGCTGAATATAACTACTCCGAAAAGATCGACCGGCCGAACCAGCATCCAGAAGAGCCATATTGAAGTGGCAAGCCAGATTACGCGGCCTGTTGTTTTCATGGCATTTAGTCGGGCGATCTTTGTTTCTCTATCAAGCTCGAATTTGCCGCTTTTCTCGCAGATTTGCAGATAATAGCCGTTTATCCTGGGTGTCAAAGCGCCGGCTATGCGGGCAAACAGCCCTGCTAGAAAAACATAGCAGATGAGCAAAGGCAAGGGATTGCTATTGAATGGATAAAGGGCTGCCACCAACAACGAGCTGATTGTCAGCACGGCCGTGCTCAATGTAAGCAAGGCGAAGAAGAAACTATAAGAAGCGGCGTTTATAAGTATCGATGCGCCAATTGCTGATTTTGGACCAGCCAGGCGCTCTCCCATAGTGACCTTGCCGCCCGGCAAAAGCACTTCATAATCTGGCGCCTTGGGTTCGTCGTCCATTTGTCTTTCTTGCCGCTGAAGAATATCAATGCAAGCAACATTATAAACTATTTCTCAAGGTTGGCTTTGACGCTTTCCGCGCCTGAGTGAGGTTTCCCGCATCTTTATGCTGGTTTGCGTAGTTTCCCTTCTCTTCTTGCTTTCGCCTAAGCCGCTGGCTGCTATCTGCCGGTTCGCTCTCTGTTCTTTCTCATTAATACAGCTATAGCGGTGGGCAGTTCTCTGATTGTTTCGGCTGTCTGATAGGCTTGATTTCCAAATATTCTAAATGTTTGCAGGTCGACATTCTCTTGAGTTTGCACCCTTTTGTTGCCAATCACTGTGTTGTTCCAGACCGATGTCTCTCGGGCGCCGCCTGGGCGATTGGCTTCGCCGCCGCGGGTCAGCCAGGCAAGTTTCGAGTTTTCAAAGATATTACCGGCCACATTGATTTGCCGCGCGGCAAGACCTTTATGTTCGCTGGCTATTTCGATACCAAAGTCTGAGCCGCGCACATAGTTGTGTCTTATCTCAAGCTGTTTGGCGCCGTCTACATAGATACCGGCTGCCGATGGTTCTCTTTTGTAAGAGCCATTGTTAGTGGATGATATGCCGTCGGCGAAATTGTAGGCTATGAGACCTTTCCTTGGTTGGTCTAGGTCTTTGTTAGGCGATGTCTTCTCTCCGCCGATAGCGTCAATATAGAGATTGTCCAGATTATAGCCGGCATTCCCTATCACTTTGAATTCACTGACATTGCCATTGAGGGGCATGGCTTCTAGCTGTCCTAGTTTGAGATTGTGTACTCTGTTTGAGACTATGTCTATGTTTTTTACTCTTTCGCTTTCTTCTTTGCCTCTGCCATATACGCTGATGCCTTCAGCGCCGCTGGCGGAGTGTACATTGTTGCCTGCGATTGTTATGTCTGAGATATTACGCCCATCAATTCTGATACCGCCTTTAGTGCCGTCAAAGTTTCTTATCTCAAAGTTCTTTATGGCCACATTGCTTGTGTAAGAGCTTATTGAGAAACCTGCATCACCCCTGCCTTTTGCTCCGGCGCCTGGTTCGATTATGGCTGGATTCTCGGGATTGGTTTTGATTGAAATATCTGAGCGGTCAACCTTGATGCGTTCTCTATAGATGCCGGGAGCGACATTTATGACTGTGCCTCCGGCAGAGCGGTCGACTGCGTCTTGTATGCTGGTAAAGGGATTTTCTTTTGTGCCTTGGGGAAAGCGGCTGTCTCCGCTCTTTTGGGCTACATAAATTTGAGGGCGCAGCTTCTCTGCTGCTTCTTGCTGTTGCAGCATATGACGCCCAATATTTGCAAAATCGCGGGCGATGGGCGGCAGCGACTTGCCGTCACCGTGCAGATATTCTTTAGCTTCTCTGCCGTCTACCGGCAGTCTTTCTTTTTCTTTTTCTTCTAGTCTTTCGCTGCGACCCTCTATCGGGCGGCCTATTTGTTTGTCAGTTTGTTTGTCGGGTTGCTTTTCAGCTTGCTTTTCTGGGCGTCTTTCTGAAGTCTTTTCTTGGCGGGGTTCTGAAGTCTTCTCTACAGGCTTTTCTGGTGCTTTCTCCGGCGGCTTATCTGCGATCTTGGCTGGTTCTTTAGCTTGACTGGGCGCATCTTCCCATTTTATCGGCGGGCGGCTGGCTTCTTTGGCAGGCGGGGAGAGCTGGGCTCTCTCGGCTTTGCTTTTCAGGTCTGATGTGACGATAGAGTTGCCATAGTCGATCATGATCGGCGGCAGAAGTCTTTCAGCTTGTTTGGCTGTATCAGATTGACCGCTTTGCTTGACGGCAAAAAGCAGCAAGTCAGCAGTCTGACGGTTGTCTTGCTCTTGCTTTGGCTCAAATTTTTCGGGCTTTGAGGCTGAGCCGTCCATATGGGAGGGGTGACCACCGTTATAGACCGGTGCATCGCTTCGGGCTGTTTCTGCTTTGGCTGCAAATTCTGACATTAGTAAAAGCCTTGCTTGGCGAATTTGGCTGTTAAAGAAAAGGGCTTCGGCAATATTGTCTCTTTCGCTATGAAAATTTCGTGAAATTGAGACTTTTTTGTGTGAATCTCCGACGCTGCGGGGCATCATTAGAATAAGCGTCTATATTTTCAGTTTTGACTCCTGGTTAGAAATGCAGACAAGTTAGATTAGATTCGGTTCGGGTTCGTTTTCAGGCAAGCAGAATTTACTATTTGATCGATGGTAGCTATTAGTAATACCTATTTGTTGGGTGATCTGGCGGTACAGATGGAAGCCTGCACTGCCGAGCAGATTAGTCAGTCTTTGGCTATATCAAGCGATACCGGCTTGCCCCTTGGGCGAGTCTTAGTTTTATCGGGGCTCATTTCAGAGAATGATTTGAGCAATTTGATTTTGTGTCAAAGTTTGCTCAGGGAAGAGCTTGTCAATCTAGAGCAGGCCAGGCGTGCCTTCTTTTCGGTGCGTGGCAGCGGCAGGCGTCTTGAAGACGCTCTTTTAGAGTTCGGCTGGGAGCGCTCGCTGGAGAAGCAGCTTTCGCCCCTTGGTGAATTGCTGGTTTCATCTACTGTTATATCGGAAGCGCAGCTTGAGACTTACCTGCGGCAACAAGAGAGAGTTCGTCTGCCACTTGGTCGCATGTTGGTTTCTGCTGGTGTCATTTCAGATGCTTTTTTGAGCACTGCCTTGAATGTGCAGATGATGATTAGGCAGAAAAGGCTCAGTCGCGAAGAAGCAGTCGATGTCTTGCTTGAGTCGCGCAAGCGACAGCTGGCGCAAGCGACTCAGCTGCGTGCCAAGAATTTTTATGAACAGCCGGTGATGAATGTTCCCAAGCTTGGTGAATTGCTTGTTTTGTCTGGTCTAATTAGCGAAAGGAAACTGCTTGAGTCTCTCGAGTTGAGTATAATCGGGCGCAAATCAATTGGCGAGATTTTGCTTGAGAAACGCCATATTACTAAGGCGCAGTTAGACAATGTGCTGCTTTTGCAGTCTAGCCTGGCTGAGGGAATTATCAAATTGCCGCAGCTTAAGGCTGTGCTGCGGCGTCTCGAGGACGGCTTTTCGCTTTCTGACGCCATCAGTCAGTCAGCCTATGAGGAACAGATTGAAGACAAGTCTGATAGCCGGGTGCTCACCTTTTTTGAGTTTTTGAAGTCGCTTGACCATACCAGTGGCACCAATATTGACCAGGCTTTTGAAATGGCTAAAAAGAACCAACGCCTGGTCAAGCAGGCGCTGCTTATTTCGGGTATGCTCGATGAGCCCACAATCGAGCTTATGGAGCAGTGTTATTCACTCTATGAAGACCGTCGCTATTCTTTCGATTCGGCTTCCACGTTGTTTGAATATGCGCGGCGGCGCAATATTTCGGTGCCTGAAGCTTTGGAAGAACTGCGCTGGTTGAAGAAGCCGCCTTGTATTGCAGTTGAGCCCACTGAGAAGCTCATCAAGGCGACCGATTCGTCTTTGCTCAATATGAAAGAAATGGCTGAGCAGTTGGTGGCTTTGGGCGATCTAGCAAATGCCAGGCTCTTGTACG
Source organism: Obscuribacter phosphatis (SeqCode) (assembly GCA_017303615.1). Taxonomy (GTDB): domain Bacteria; phylum Cyanobacteriota; class Vampirovibrionia; order Obscuribacterales; family Obscuribacteraceae; genus Obscuribacter; species Obscuribacter phosphatis_A. Next base: position 7,081 of record JAFLCK010000058.1, on the reverse strand, counting down.
AGCAGTTGTGTACGGCGCTTTCGTCTTACAAAGACGGACGCTATCGCTTTTGCCTTGAGCGGCTTTCGTATATTTGTTTTGAACAGAAAGACTTTGTCAAAGCCGAGTCTTTACAGAAAGAGTTGACCAAGCTCAATCTTGAGAATTTTGGACGCAAGAGTATTCCTTATGCGCAGTCGCTCAATAATCTCGGTAAGACTCTCTATTTTATGGGGCGCAACGATGATGCCCTGATTGAAACTATGGCTTATATAGAAGTGGTTTCCGACATTCTTGGGGCTGATCACCCCGATGTCGCTTGTGGTTGGCAAAATGCCGCCATGCTCTATTTTCAACTTGGCGATTTGCAAGAGTCTTTGCGCTGCTATAAAGAAGCGGCTAAAGTATGCCGAGAAAGTCTGGGACCGACAAATCCGATTACACTCTCGCTCGATGCTAAGGTGGACGGCTTGCGAGAGAGGGTTGTCACTTCCCGGCGGTCGATTGACGGACTGATCACCGGCACTTGGCGGGTTATTGATTTGGGTGCTTCACTCAATACTATGAATGAATAGCGCTCTTACTTTGATATGACTTTTTCTTTCTTAGTCGGGCCAGGGCATAACCGCTTTGATTTGGCCGGGAAACATCGGTCCGACATGTTGCAAAATCATCTGATATTGAGGATGGTCTTTAGCGTAGACCAGCTGACCGTGGCCTATTAAACCGTCATCACCTTCGGCAATTAAATCAAGAATAAGGGTGCCCTGGGCGTCCATTTTGCAGGTGCCTATACTTTTGACACTTTCTTTTTCCGTCATAAAGATGCGCGCCGCTCCCTTTTGTTATTACAATAACAGCGTTTCCAAACGAGCTTGAGATTATGCTTACTGCCTCAAAGATTCACCATGTCGCCATTATTGTTTCAGATTATCAGCGCTCTAAGCGCTTTTATACCGAAACCCTCGGTCTAGAAATTATAGCTGAAGCATATAGAGCCGAAAGGCAATCTTACAAGCTTGATCTTAAGGTCGGCGACGGACAGTTGGAGGTCTTTTCTTTTCCTGAGACACCTGCAAGGCTGACTCGCCCAGAGGCTTGCGGCTTGCGTCATCTGGCTTTTTCTGTCAAGGACGTGCCGGCTTTTATAGAGGGTTTGCGGGCTCGCGGCGTACCGGTGGAAGATATGCGCATCGATGAGTATACCGGCAAGAAGTTTACTTTCTTTAGAGATCCAGACGACTTGCCGCTTGAGGTTTATGAAGACTAGTTCTAGTGAAGTCGGTTCCAGAGTTATCTCAAGAGCTATCTCGAAAGCTATTTCAAAAGCTGTCCCCTGGATAAATCTAAGCCGCCTGTCAATTCGGGCTAGATTTTTTCCGGTTCTACGTTGAATTGCACTTCAGGAAAGGCTGCCTTTAGCTCTTCCAAAAGCTCTTTATCAATAAAGCCTTCCCGCACCACGATAATCTTCAAATTGCCAAGCTCAGACAAAGCTTCTTTGATATTTGGTCTTATTAGACTGGTGACAATATCAAGTTGGCTCAGCTTCTTGAGCGGCTTCAATTCGGTTATCAGATAGCTGTTATTGAGTGACTTATCAAAGCGTATTGTTTCTAAGTTGCTTACGGCTGCGATTTGTTTCATCGAGTCTTTGTCTAAGGGTTCGTCGACTATCTCAAGATAGGTTAGGTCGGAATTTTTTGCTAAGACGGCAAGTGCTTCAGGCATTTTGGCTATTCTACCGATGGCTAGCCCTTTGAGACGCTTCAAGACAGTTGCACCCGCTGCCCCGGCCAAATCGGCACCGGTCAAAAATGTATTGGGTATGCGCAGAAAGCGCAGCTTGGTTAGTTGCTCTAACTTGGCTAAGTGTTTGGCTTCAAAATTTGCACCCGACAGATCTAGATACTCGATGTCTGGTCTAAAGTCTAAGAGTGTGAGCGAATTTTCGGTTAAGCGACTGGCTTTGGCTAGATTTATACCGAATAGTTCATTGTCTTTAAAGGCTTGAAAAAACTGGGGATGTTCTAGGGCTAGCTGAGAAGGGGTATAGATTAGCTTTTCGCCCTTGGGCAAGATAATTCTGCCGTCGGCTTCAATCGTCTCGCCCGAGATTGACATCGCATTGGCATCAAAAATAGCGAAATTGCCCATATTAATGCCTTCGGGGCAATTGAAAATTTGGTATTTGCCGCCTGCATCTAGCGGGCTGAATGCCTGATGATTGCTCCAGTACCAGTCTACTAGTTTGCCTGGGTCGTTCTCGCTCTTTTTCTTAAAGGCGTTAATTGCCGCTTCTTCAGGGTCTTTCAGGCGCTCACCCGGTTTCGCTGTGCTCTCTTTAGGTGTCGCCTGCGGTGGCATTGTTTTTGAGGTTTGGTAGAACCAAGCGCCGCCACCTGCCGCAACTAATAGGGCTGCTGCTGCAAGAATGGTCGCCGTGACAGGCGTTTTCTGGGCAGAAACCTTTGTGGCTTTTTCCTGTTCTTCCTTGCTTGGTGTAGTCGTTTTCTTTTTGCTTGCCTGAGGTGTTTGCTCGCTTTTGGCCAGGGCGCTTCGCAGTTTTGCAATGAGAGCTTTGACTTCGTGAAAAGACTGGTAACGCATTGACGGATCTTTAGCTAGCATGCGTCTGACAAATCTTTCCAAGGGTTCTGGAAAATCATTGCCTAGAGTGGCTTCTTTCAGGCTTGGCGGCTCTTCTAATTGATGTTTGCTCAATATAATCAAAGATGTGTCGCCGACAAAAGGCGGCGTACCGGTCAAGGTTTCAAACAGAGAACAGCCAAATGAATAGATGTCGGAGCGCTGGTCGGTGACTTCGCCTCTCGTTTGCTCTGGGCTCATATAGGGCGGGCTGCCGCAGACCCTGGCTGCCGCACCAGCTATCTGCCAGCCCACTTCTTGCAGCGAATGCAAGGTGGATGATAAGCCAAAGTCGACCAACTTGGCGTGTTGATTCTGGTCGCTTAAACTGGTGAGCAGTATATTGCTCGGTTTGATGTCTCTATGCAAAAGACCAAGGTCTTCGGCATAAGCTAAGCCATCGGCCACTTCTTCGAACAAATTGAGAGCTAAATCTATAGGCAGGGCGCTTTTATGAATTCTTTGAGTGAGTGTGCCGCCTTCTACAAAGTCCATTACAAAGTAAGGCAGGCGATTGTCGATTGTACCGAGGTCATAGACTTTGACTAGATGCGGATGTTCAAGTCTAGCTAGCACTTTCGCTTCGGTGATGAAGTTGTTCCAGTCTTTTTGCCAGTCTCTTTGAGTGCCGCGGTTCACTTTTAAGGTTTTGAGAGCAAGTTCTCGGCCTAGCTTTAGGTGTTTGACCTTGTAGACCTTGCCCATGCCGCCCGCAGCCACAAGCCCAATGATTTGATAGTCACCGCCGATGATATCGCCGGGCTTTAATGAGGCATCGAGATCGCTCTGTTGTCTGGATTCATCCATGGCTTGACTTTAAATTCTAATAGAATAGCCTGTTTCTAAATTTTGATTTGTCGTCATCTATTTGTACTGGGGCGAGATATTGTCTCATGTTGTTTAGTGCTTCGCCTGACAGGTCAGATCTTATGCCTTGCAGGGAAGGAAAATCTTTGAAAGTTTTGTATGTTTCCTCGGGTATTGTACAGTCTCTGATATCGATACCCTTGAGATTTGGCAGCCTTTGCAAGGCTAGCAAATTTTGGATTGAAGGGGCGCTGTCTGCTATGTCTAGCCTTTCTAGGCTGACTATTTTGCTTATGTTGAGAAAGTCTTGGTCTGTCAGTGGGCATCCATCAAGAACGAGTGTTCTCAGTTTTTTAGAGGTAGCCAGAGCGGCTATCGTCTTGGAGCGACTTTTGCCGCCAGCGATATTGATATAACGCAGATTGTTGAGAATCTTAAGCTTGGCTATTTTTTCGTCTTCCAGGCTCGAGATGTCGAGTTCGACCTTTTCTAGCGACTTGAGCGAATTGAGTTTAGACAGGCATTGATTGTTGATATTAGTATGATTGATATGCAGCGAGTTGAGCGATTTTAGGTGAGTAAGTTCATCGAGGCAGTCGCAGTTGAACATTTCAGACTCGCAGTCTAAGTCTGAGATACTGCCATCTTCCAGCTTTCTAAGCAGGTATGGTCGGTTAAACAAGTCATCGCGCGGTTGGAAGAAGACCCAGGTATCCTTGGGCAGAGTTTGAGAGCCCCTCGCTTCCAATTTTTCAGAGGTGCGAGCACCAATTATGGTGAATCTAAATTTGCCGATAGTGCTCTTGCCTGGAAAATTGAGAATGATCTCACCGCTTGGTTTGCGTCTGCTCAAGAATGGTGCTTTCTCTAGAAAATTCCAATCGGGCGGTGTTGCATATTCAGGATGACCACCATACATGATTAAGTTGCGCTTTTCCTTTTCAGGCATTTTGACTGAATTCTCTTCTTCGACATGACTTCTGGCGCTATCGTTTTTCGACGAAAGGGGCGCCAGCAAGGCGACGAAAACAATTAGTAAAGTGAGCACCACGAAGCCGATGGCAGCAATCGCGACTTTTAAACCAAGCCCGCTACTGAGATTGGTCTGGGTGACCTCGACATCAAGGCGCCTACGTTTTTGCTGGGTAGGAACCTGGTGCTGACTGGTGCGTACCGGTCGCCTGGCCGTCGACTGTGGCGGCCCGTCCAGCAAAGACTTTCTTATCTTTCTCAACTTTGTCGCCACTCGAGCGGCTGACTCCGGACGCTGCTCGGGCTCTCTAGCCAACATCGAATCAACCAGTTCTTCAAGTTCTATTGGGAAATTTTGATCGGGCGCCGCGTCATTTAAAAGGGGTGGTTGATCAGAAAGTTTTTTGGTGATAGTCTCGGCGGCATTTTTGCCCAGGAAGGGCGATTTGGCTGTGAGACACTCGAAGAGGGCGCAACCCATGGCATAGATATCGCTGCGTCCGTCTACCTTTTGCCCGATGCACTGTTCGGGGCTCATATAAATTGGGCTGCCGAAGACCTCACCGGCTCGGGTCAGGCCGGGCGTATCAGGGTTTGATAGCTTGGAAATACCGAAGTCAACCAGCTTAATGCCAAGTTCCTGCTTGGTGCCCCCTTCAGTCTGCTTGGTCTGACTGATAATCATGATATTGTCGGGCTTGATGTCGCGGTGAATAATGCCGTTTTCGTGCACATAAGCCAGGGTCGAGGCTAGTTTTTCAAAAATGGTCAGACTTTCTTTCATAGAAAGCTTGCCCCGGTCTTTTAGTTTTTTGCGCAGGCTTTCACCTTTTACAAGCTCCATTACATAAAATGGCACGCCTTTGTCGATGCCCAGGTCATTCACTTGCACGATGTTTTCATGGGGCAGCTTAGAAAGGGCTTTGGCTTCTTGCTTAAACCTAAGCCAGTCGGTCTCGGTCACGCTTGCCTTGGTAAGCAGTTTCAGAGCGAAGCGCTTAGTGAAATGTACGTGTTCGACTTCATAGATTGCACCCATGCCGCCTTCGCCAAGCAGACGCAAGATTCTGTAAGAGCCGCCGATAACGGTTCCTGGGGCAAATGACTGGTCTTGATTTTGGTTTGACAAGGGTATTTCGGCGGCGGGGGCAAAATCACTAAATTGTTGCCTTAATATGCCACAATTGCAGCCTCAGCGGTGACAAGTTTAAGGATCTATCGATTGGATAAAGTGGTCGGCAGGCAGAGTGGCAAAGAGATAATTGACTATCTTTTTGGCATCTTGCTGTTTATAGCAATCACTTTGGTGCTTTCACCGCCGGCCAAAAATATCTTTCAAGTCACCGATCTAAGCGAATTTTATTGCGGCGCCGCCCTCTATTTTGCCGGCAGGGCTAAAGACATCTACGATGTCGCCCAATTTTTCCCTTATCAGATTGCCACCTTTCCGGCTTTAGGCACCCGGGCTATTCCGCTTTATGTTGGTCCTTGGGCGCTGCCCTTTCTTCTTCCGCTTTTGGTTTTTCCCGCTGCACATGCCTATTTTCTGGTCAAGATTCTTTTGCTTGCCTTATTTCTTCTTGGTCTTTGCCTGCTTATGAAGACTTTCAAAATGGGCTCTCGGGTTTTCATGTGGCTTGGCGCCGTCTTACCCTTTACTGGTCCTGTTTGGGAAGCCTTGCGCATCGAACAACTTTCGGCTTTTCTCTTTTTGAGCCTGGCACTACATCTCTATTTTGTCAGACGCGGCAGCGAGAAATGGTGGCCGGCGGCGCTTTTTTTGCTGCCGTTTTTACTTAAGCCACATTTGGCTTTGACCATTTTTGCCTTTCATTTGGGCGCGTTGCGGCTGCGCTTTGCTCTCTATTTCGCCTTGCTTTGCGGGGCATTTTTGCTCTTTTCCTGGTTCTACTGCGGCGAAGCCTACCGCGGCTATTTTTCTTTGTTTCAGTTTTCCATGCTCGATTTAACCTGGATGAACCCAGAGGCTACCCCCACTTTGAGGGGGCAGCTTTTGCGCCTGCCATTTTGGGGCAAGGAAGCGGCGGTTTGGATAAACACCCTGAGCAGCATTGTCTTTGCCTTGACTTTGCTTGCGACAACCTGTTTGGGTGCCGCTTTTAGAAAAGCCTGCCCGGCCCGTGCCACCGCACTAATGGCGGTGCCTCTGGGTTTAGTGCTTTCGCTGCATTGCTATAGCTATGACCTGGTGCTGCTTTTGCCGGCTCTGATTTTGACGCTTAAGCCTGTGATGCAGAGTCGCTTTCTGCCTGCTTGGTCTTATTTGCTTGGCTTTGTTGTGCCGGCTCTATGCTTTACTTTGCCGTTCTATGCCCTGATTCACTATATTCTTACTTTGCAAGGTTCGGCGGTCAATTATCACTTTCTTGCTCTAAGCATTCTCACTGGTTATTTGCTGTCTAGAGGAAAAACTCTCTTGCCTTCCAGATAAGTCTCAAGCACTTTGGTCTGTCCTATTTGATTGGGCGGCAACTTGGTTATATCTTGGTCTAAGACAATGAAATCGGCATATTTGCCTGGGCTGAGAGTGCCGCAAACTTTATCTAGATGATTGGCGTAAGCACCGCCTGTGGTGTAGGCGCTCAAGATCTCTTCTAGGGTTAAAGCTTCTTTGGGGTTCAAGGGGGCTTGCGGTGTTTCGTCTACGGCTTGT
>JAFLCK010000057.1:0-13358 GCA_017303615.1 Obscuribacter phosphatis (SeqCode) | reverse complement strand
GGTCTTAAGGACGTGAAACAGTTCTTCGACACCTATTATGCACCCAACAATGCCACCATGGCCATTGTCGGCGATGTCAATGCCGATGAAATGGTGAAGCTGACCGAGAAATACTTTGGTTCGATTAAGCCGGCCAAATTACCTGCGCGTCCAGACCTTTCCGAGCCTAAACAAAGCAAGGCAAAAGCTGAAGTAGTAGAAGACAAACAAGCTCAGATGCCTGCTTTTTGGCTGGCATGGAAGGCACCGGGAAGAAGAGAGAAAGACTTTTATGCTCTCAATATTTTGCAGAATATTCTCTCCACCGGCGAATCTTCCAGACTCTATCAACGCATGGTCAAAGGCGAACAGGTAGCTCTATCGGTCAGCTGCTCTTATGAAGAGCGAAGAGGCCCCTCACTCTTTGAGTCTTTTGTCATTCTCAAACCCGGTCATTCACCAGAGAAAGTAAAAGAGATTCTGCTTTCTGAAATTGATAAAGTGCAAAAGGAAAAGGTGAGTGCCGAAGAATTACAGAAGTCGAAGAACCAGATTTTGAGAGGCTTATTCTCGTCGTCGTCTTACAACTCATTGCAGAGAAGTTTGGGACGAGCCGAATTGCTGGCTGAGTACACCGCCTTTTTCAAAGATCCCACTTTGATAGACAAAGACCTCGATACTTATATGAGCATCACTGCCGAAGACATCCAAGATTTGGCTCGCCGCCTCTTCACCAAAGAAGGAATGACCACCTTGGATGTTAAGCCCGTAGCAGCAAAGAAATAGGATTGAGAGACAATCATGTTGAACAAGAAACTGAACAAACAAGCTTTAGTGGGACAATCGATTTTGCTGGCGTTAGCATTTAGCTGGCAAAATGCTGTGGTGGCGGCGGCACCGGTAGTTAAAGAGAAAGCCGGCAAAGTCGGCAAAAGTCTTGAAACAAAGAACAAAGAAAAAAGCCCAAAAGAGACCTCACAGCCGCAAGCACTGAAGGCTGAAACAATAGACGAGAGTTTCCGCAAATCAGCTCCGGTTCTTCCTAAGCCAAGACCCTTCACTTTGCCGAAAATTGAGAAACATCGCCTTTCTAATGGGCTAGAGGTGCAGTTTCTAGAAGACCACCGTTTTCCTTTTACTTCTTTCAATTTCGGCTTCAAGACTGGTTCGGCCTATGAAAGTAAAGACCTTACCGGCGTAGCAGATGCAACGGCCAAGATGCTCAATGAAGGCACCGAAACTCTAAGCAGTAAAGCCCTGGCCGACAAAGTCGAATTTATGGGAGGCGCCATCAAAGCCAGTGCCGACTACGACTACAGTATTCTCAGCGCTTCCTGCCTTTCTGCCTATAATCAAAATATGCTCGACTTGCTGGGAGATGTCCTTCTTCATCCCAGTTTTCCTGAAGATGAATTGAAGCTTTTCAAAGTCAATTCAATTCAAGCTCTTGCCATGAAAAGGGCTCAGCCGGACTTTCTTGTCGAAGAGCGCTTTTCTAAAGTGGTTTTCGGCAATCACCCTTATTCATTAGTATCGCCCAGTGAAAGCGATATAAACAAGTTGACTAGGTCTGACCTGGTGGAATTTCACCACGCCAATTATGTACCAAATAATGCTGTATTAATCATCGTCGGTGATGTTAATCCCAGCGAAACCTTGCAATATCTGGAAAAGACCCTAGCGAAAAATTGGCTGAGCAAGCCTATCGAAGCCAACAAATTAGAGCTTGCCCCAGAAAAAAGAGAGCGCAAGATCCATCTGGTTGATAGACCCGGCTCGGTGCAAACTTCAATTAGAGTGGGCAATCTTTCCATCAGAAGAGACGACCCAGATTATTACGCCATGCTGGTGGCCAACCAGATACTGGGCGGCACAGCCCATGCCCGTCTCTTTATGAATATCAGAGAAGACAAAGGTTACACCTATGGTGCCTACAGCCGTCTGGCTCCACGCCGTGAACCGGGAGCTTTCTTTGCAAAAGCAGAAGTGCGTACCGAAGTCACCAATCCATCCCTTCTGGAATTTATTTATGAACTGACCAAGATGCGCACCACTAGGGTTAAACCTGAAGAGTTGAACGCAGCTAAAAACTATCTGGCTGGTTCTTTCCAACTAGGTCTAGAGACCCAAGCCGGCATCGCCCAGAGACTATTGGAAGCCAATATCTATAATCTCAGCGACGACTATCTTGAGAAATACGCCGACAAAATCATGGCGGTAAACGAAGACGATGTGCAGAAAGCCGCCCAAAAACTGATTAACGAAAACAATCTAGTTATCTGTGTTGTCGGCGATGCAGGCAAAATCAAAAATGAGCTTTCGCTCTTTGCACCGGTGGCGGTTTACGACACCGACGGCAAACTAAAGTAAGGCGAAAGTATTTCTCTGATTTAGCTGCTTTATCGCAGGCCGGTCTGACAGATGAGGCTGAAAATCTGCTCGGCTTGAATTGTCTCAGGAGCAACTGAATCAAGCTCCAACAGCTTATTTACATGCTTTTCCATGGCACCGATCTGCCAGGCAGCCAACTCTATTGTCACTAAGGTGGAATAAGCAAAGATCGAGTTAGCATTCTCTTTGATTAGTCTTGCCATCAAATCACGAGCCCGCTCTTCCTCGCCGCTGGAGAGTTCAATCAAAGCCAAGCGTGGATAGACCCAGTCAAAACCGGCTTCGTCGCGCAATAATTCAAGCAGAAGCGGTCTAGCCTGACTTTCTTTTTTTGTGTAGATAAACTTAAGCGCATCAAGAAACTTAGACATAGACTGATTGCGAATTTCTCTAAGAGGCAGTCTAGTCTTGCTCAAGACTTTCGCTCTTTCACCTTCGACGCCGCCGCAGGCAATGGCGCGCTGCAAGGCTTTGCGCATCGGCTCGACATAGCCAAGTTTCTCAAAACGTTCAGCCATAGTGAGATATTGCCTAGCCGATCCGCCTTCGGGCACATAATGAACAGGCAAGCCGACATGAGGCAGAACAACGTCCTCCAAGACCTTGTGCACCGTATCGCCGGCCAGCTTGCCGACAAAGTCAAAGGCAAAAACAGCTTTGTCTTTCGCTTTACGTGTCAGCTCATTCTTGTCTAAAAGTCTGCCCCCTTCACCAGCAGCATACTTTACCAAGTCAGAGGCTGTTTCCTGTACACCGGTGACAGTATCGGTGACAAAGACAGAAGCCTGAACAGCAGTCATCAAAGCCAGCATCTTGCGCCTTTCTGCTTCAGGAATAGCGTCCTCAGGCGATAGCCGCAAAACTTGCTTGCTGCAGAAAGACATCTGCGACAACCAAACAAGAGCCTGGTAACGCAGCATTAGCCTTTGATAGTCGAGTACATCCAGGTCGCCGGGCACTACTTTTGGTGGCAGCATTTGATCACGACTCTATTCGGGTGACAGTAACTTAGTACCAGGTATACTCAGTTATTGTACCGTCAGTATATGTAATCTCGCCACCGTTGGGGTGGTCTCCAGCCCAAGGCGAATAGTTATAACGTTTAGCCACCTTGACACGGTTATGACCTTTGCGAGCGATTTTGCGCTTACGCTCTTTTCTGACAGTCTTTTTTTCTGGTTCGGCAGTATTCTTTTCCGGTTTAGCAGCCTTGACCTCGTCAATAAAGACAGGCTGGTGCGGCTTGAGAGCTGGAAAAACTTTATAGAAACCGGCAGTGAGAGCCTCCGGCTTGATACTTTGACTGGCTCTATAGAGGTGATAAGTGGCGACTGACAGAAGCCCAACCAAAGCAATACCAACAAAACTGCGCCCGGCCAAAAAGAGAAAATCGCGCACCATGGCTTGCCGCGCTATTCTCCAGCCCATATCAGAGGCGGCGGCATCCGGAGCATTAGAGTGAGATTTAGAATCTGGTTCAGAATTAGTTCTGTTACTAGGACTAAAGTCAGAGTAATAATCTTGAGTTTCTTGAGATTCTTGAGACTCTTTAGATGCTTGGTCCCTAATCTCTTCAGACTTATAAGAAACACCGGCAAAATCTATCTTTGCCATCTCCAGTGTAGCGGTCAGCCCTTGCAACTCTTCCTCTAATTCAGAGAGTTCCTGATCGGCGTCTAGATCACTTTGATAAGAGCCGGGGGCAAAACAAATTGTTTCTGAGCTAGCCATTTCTACCTATATATAGGTTTGGATTTGTGTGCTGGAACAAAGAGCTAAGGTGCCATAGATGCCAGTCGATGTCAACATCGAAGCCAGAGACATGCAGCCTGTGGACTGCAGACCAATTTAGAAAGCCCATCCTGAGACTGTAAAGGGCAATATAAATCGTCGCTCATCAACTTTGCAAAAGGGCAAAGTCTAGACTAATCTCCTGACAAGCTTCAGTGTTTTTACTAGTATCTCGCCATGGCGCTCTGGAAGAATGGTAAAGGTTGCCGAAACCAGAAGAAATTCAAGATAAGTAGTTTAAGACAAATAACTCGAGGAGGTAGGAATGAATCCACTACGCTCTCTATTTTTGCTGCTCTCACGCACGCCCCCAGCCCTGATGGTAGCCACCATAGTCGGGCTCTCAGTTGTGATCACTATGGCGATTACAACAAGCTCAGACGCAAGCAAACGAGAATTAGAAGAAGCCATAAAGAAAGCCCAAGAAAAGTCATCGGCCAAACTAAAGGTGGTTTATGCCGAAAAAGATATTCCTGCCGGAGCCAATATTGAAGCAGATTGGCTTAGTGAAAAAGATATAGAAGCAGGAAGAGCCCCGCTGGATGCACTTCCCAGCGCCTCCAGCGCCATTGGTCGCACGACCAAATATGGTGTCAGCGCCGGTCAACTTCTCTCTTCACACGATCTCGCTCCGCTAGGCATAGCAATCGACTTTAACTCACGCCTCAAAGAAGGCATGAGAGCCGTCACCTTTGCTGTAGATTCGAATTCGGGAGTGGCCGGCTTTATCGAACCACAGAGCCATGTTGATGTACTCTCGATGGTGGGCAATGGCGCCGAAACCAGAGTAGCACCGATTCTTTCCGACGTTGAAATCATTGCCGTCGGTCAGACCTACGAAAGAGCCCCTAAAGGTGGTGCCAATCCAGCCTCTTCTGTAACAGTGGCAGTGACGCCGGAAGACACACAGAAACTAGTGAAAGCAGTTGCCGCAAGCAAGCTCTATCTCTCCTTGCGCAACGACAGAGATCACAGTCCTGTAACTACGGTGGACGTGACCGCGCTCTTTGCTCAACCCAAGAAAACAGTCGCCAACGAGCCTGTGCTCACCGCACTTGAGCCGCCGCCTCTGCCTGGTCTTCCCGATATCACCCCCGGGCCTCCGCCAATGCCAATGAACGGCTCGGCACCATTTGCGGTGAATGTGCCCCCACCCTTGCACGAGATCGAAATTTGGTCTGGCAATAAGAAAGATGTGCTGCAAGTAGCGAAGCAGTAACAACAGAAAATCCCAAAATACATGAATACATAAATACAGAGAAGTGAAGGCTAGCTTTCACTTCTTTGTCTTATTCACTTATTAGTCTCTTCGGGTAGGCTTTGCTCAACCGACTCTTTGTCTTTCTCTTCTTTATAGCCCGCCGGCGGATTCACCTTATGGGTGCCCTGACAGTTCTTGGGATTTTTCAGCTTAAAGACATATGTAGTGTGAAACCACATATGCATGCGATCGTTTTCCAAAAGCGAAGCATCACTCAATAAAAACGAGGCAGGCACAAGCACTTTGGTGGACATAGTGACTGTGATCTTGCGCAGCTTCGGCGTAATCATATCTTCCAAGCCAGTCAGGCATGGCTTTTCGATGAACAAACCGGGATTGGCGCAACCATCAAGATAATGCCAGGCGGCATATTGCACATTGCGTGTATCTTTACCGTCCATGGCTGCTTTTCCAGCCAGATAGGCGGCTGTCTTGCAACAGCGCTTGTTATAATCTTTAGCAAGACCAAGCACCGCCACATTCATGGCAATGATCGAGAGCAAGGCCAGGAACAAAGTACCAAAGCCAAGTTCAAGAATATCTTCTTTCTTCTTTTTGACTTTCTTTGCCTGACCCACTGGCTTCTCAGCGCTGGAGGCGCCATTAGCTTTCACTAGGTCAGATGACTCTGAGGACAGAGTTTCGCCGCTATCTTGTTTCTCTGGAGTTTCAGATTTAGTTTCAGATTTAGATTCTGGTTGAGATTCAGATTTAGATTTAGATTCTGGACCCGAGTCTAGGCCTGATTCAGCCTGGCTTGCTTCATCATTCTCTGTTTTGTCTGCGTCGTCGCTAGCTAATTCTGACAAGGCATGCCCTTTTCTCAATCAAGAAGACAGTTTTAACTCACCGAGGAAGGGCAACTCTCTGAATTTCTCAGCATAATCGAGACCATAACCGACCACAAAGAGATCTTCGATTGTAAAACCGACATAGTCGGCTTCTATCGGCACCACTCTTCTAGAGGGTTTATCTAGAAAGACAGCCATTTTTAGTGTAGCTGGATTGAACTGATCTTTGAGATAGTCCATAAAGAAACGAGCAGTTCTGCCGCTATCGATGATATCTTCCACCACCAAAATATGTCGGCGCGAAATATTGGGCAGCTCTAAATAGGGAGTCTGCACATGACCGGAACTTTCGGTGGCGCTACCATAGCTTGCCAGTCTGACAAATTCGATTTGCAAGGGGTCTTCGGTCTTGATATGTCTGACTATATCGGCGAGGAAACAAAAAGCACCTTTCATCACCCCGATGATTACAGGATTCTCAAGCTTGCAAAGATCTTTACTGATCTCTGCGCCAAGCTCTTTGATTCTCTCTTGAATCTCTTCCTGAGAGTAAATGGTCTTGATGCTTTCTACTTGTGGTGTCGCCATAACTGCCCCTCTTGAATGGATGTATATTAGCAGGTGAACAGAAGAAGGTAATTAACGGGCCAGCTTGAGTTTAGACTAATTATTTTGACTTCACGCATGCTCTAGACTTATCAAATAACAGGCGTCCTCTTACATAGGTCTGGTCTATCAGCCGATCATCGCCCAAAAAGACCAAGCAAGAGAGTATCTCATCGGTAGGATGGCTCATGATATTGTCTACAATGCCGCTCTTGGCGCGTGGGTCTACCACAATAAAGTCAGCTTCTTTACCGACTTCCAGCGAACCAACCTGCTCACCCATATAGAGTGCTCTGGCACCACCCAAGGTTGCCCTATAAAAAAGTTCACGCGGCTCGATCCAATAGTCGGGCTGAATAAAGTTAGCGTCTTTCATTACTTCGAAAAGTGACATATGTGGTCCGGCAGCCACATCAGAACCCAGACCAAAGAGACAACCGCATTCTCTGGCGCGTTTGTAATGAAAGACACCGCTCTTGAGAAAGAAATTTGAGCTGGGACAATGGGCCAAAGCCGAGCCACTCTCTTTAACATGGGCAAAATCCCAATCATCAAGATGAATTGAATGGGCAAAAACACTGCGTTTTCCCGTCAAACCAAAGCGGCTGTACATATCTAAATAACTGCGGCTCTCAGGAAACATAGAAGACACTGTTTGAATCTCTTCTCTTGCTTCGGAAAGATGTGTATGCAGATAAGTTCCAGGCAGACTATTCCAGAGTTCTCCGCAACCTTTAAGTAATTCTTTTGTGGAAGTAACGCCGAAGCGCGGCGTGAAAGCATATTGCAAAAGACCGCCTGCCGCCCCATGCCAACGCTTGGCTAAAGCCAGAGACTGTTCTAGAGACTTCTCAGTCTTTTCGGTAAGAGCCTCGGGTGAATGGAAATCCATCATCACCTTGCCCATAATCACCCGCGCTCCGGCCGCTTCAGCTTCTTCAAAGGCTATGCGGCAAGCATTCTCATGAATGGTCGTAAACACCACAGCAAGAGTGGTGCCATTGACCGCCAGTTCCTTAAAAAACCAACGGGCTATCTTGCGGGCATGCTCATCTTCGGCAAAGCGAGCTTCAGCCGGAAAAATATATTGATTGAGCCAAGAAAGCAGGTGCTGACCGGACTTAGCAGTCTGGGTCACCTGGGGCAAATGCAAATGCATATCGACCAAGCCCGGCATGATTAGACGCTCGGAACAGTCAACTAAGACGGCAGTGCCTCCCACCTTGTCAAGAAGCGCTTGAGCTTCTAAGGTTGAAGCCTCAAGTACAGCTACGATCTTGCCTTCCTCTACAGCTAAAATACCGTCTCTCAGATCTATAAAGTCATACTCTAAAGACTGTAAGGCGGCCCCTTTCTTGCTCACAGGGCTTACAATATGGCCGCGATAGAGATAAGTTGTTTTTGCAGAACTCATGAGCAACTGCACCAAAATTCAAAAGCAGAGTCGGAACTGAGTATGATAGCTCATTTTGGTCGGATGAAAAATTGACTAATTTAGTAAAGCTGGATTACCCCCAGAGCAGTCAGGTATTGAGACGCACCCACAAAATCTGGTCGGGCGGTCTAAGCTATTTCGACTACCAGACTTATTTTGCCAACCAAAAGAACAGTACTTGGGGCCGCCATCTTGAGCTTTATGGACTTGTGGATGAAAACTCTAAAGTCTTGAGTTCGGCAAAACTATATAGATTGAAGGCTCGCTATAGGCAAAAGCCTCTTAGTTTGGCTGGTATCGGCGCAGTCTTTACGACGCCGGAAGAGCGGGGCAAAGGCTATGCAGCCAGGCTCATTTCATCGCTGGTCGGCGCAGTTGACCAATTTGATGGGGCACTGCTTTTTTCAGATATAGGTGCACACTTTTACAACCGTTTGGGCTTTTTCCACATGGGTTCGGCAGCCTTTAACCTCACCCTCAAGTCGGGTCAAGCAGAAAACAAAAGTCTGGCTGCCGATATAGTACTGGAACCACTGAGCATGACCTCTTTGGACGAACTTGATCGCCACTACCGGCAGTGGCAAGCCAGGCAAATTTTCTCAATTGAGAGAGAGCTGTCCTACTGGCAATACAAAGCCGATAAAGAGTTTTTTTTGCATCAAAGATCGCAACTTGGCTGGCCCCAGCTGCTCACCTTGAGGTTGCGAAACAAAGGAGGCTATGCCCTACTTGAATGCGGTGGAGCCACTCTTCGCATACTTGAAATCATCGATTGGCAAGATCCCCAAATATTTTTTGAGGCGATCAAATGCCTGACATCTAAATTCAAAACTAAAAAGCTAAGAGGCTGGGAAAGTACCTTGAAAAGTCTTTACCCTGGTTTTCACCTCGGCTCCATATTTAGAGATTCTGAACTTTATTTTGAGGAACGCAGTTGGGGTCATCCAATGTTGGCGGCTAACTGCGCCCTTATGGAAGATTGTCTGAACGAAGTTTTTGATCTCAGCCCATCACCATTCCTGGAACTGGATCATCTATAGTAATAGGAATGAATACTGCCACAAAACTGACCAGTCATCTCATCATCGAACAGCTTCTTTTGGAGGGGGCGAGCGCTCTTTTTCACGCACCACGCTCTAATCCTTCGGTGCTTGTGCAGATGGCTCAGGCCTCGCAGATGCTCAAGTGCGGAAGGCTTCTTACCGAAAAGGCAGCGGCTTTCACCGCCATAGGCAATTTTCAGGCTACAGGCCGTCCACCTGTGCTTTTGCTCTCACCCGGACAAGGTCTGCTCAATGCCATGCCGGCAATCTTTGCCGCCAAACAGATACAAGCGCCGCTAGTACTCTTGGTTGAACAACAAAGCACCCAAATATTGAATGATGATCCGGTGCTCGCCCTCGACAACCTGGCGCCTGTGGTCAAAATCTGCAAATGGTCGGCTGAGGCAAGATCTAGTGTGGAAGTAACCAGACTCTTGCGCCGAGCATTTACCGAAGCCCTGGCTCCGCCCAAAGGGCCGGTCTTGGTCTCTTTACCGGTCGATATTCTCTATCAGTTCGCCCAGGCTGAAGTTATCAACCCGCCCCATACCAGCCCACTGGGTCCGGCTGCCGACAACTTTCTCAAAAAAACGGCGCGCTCGCTATCAGGCGCTGCCAACCCCTGCATTATTGCCGGCAACGAAGTCAGCCAGTACCGCGCCCGCAAAGAAGTGGTGGTACTGGCAGAAGTACTGGGTTGTCCAGTCTACACCGAACCCATGCCCACCGGTGTCAACTTTCCCAACAGACATCCGCAGTTCGGGGGAGTTCTGCACTTCGGCCTTAGCAGCGTCAGAGACAAGCTAAAAGAGCATGATCTAGTGCTTGCCCTGGGTATGCAAACCAGACTATCGGCTGAAGCCGACAAAATGTCTCTTTTCAACCCCAAAGCTGCCATCATTCAAGTCAATGTCGAGCCCACTTTGTCGGGCAAGAGCCTGCCTTGTATAGCGGCGGCCACAGCCGATATTGCTGAAACACTCACCAGGTTGCGGGCTGAAATTCAGCTAATTACAGACTCTAAAGTATTGTCGACAGCAAAGATTAGGGCGCAAGAAACTATCCGCCTCATCTCTGAGGAGAGGCGCAAATTAGAAGAAGGACTGATGTATCCTTCGGGGGATGACCCGATAAGCCCCTTCTGGTTGATGCGCACTTTAGACGGCGTCAGACCAACAGAATCGGTGGTGGTCAGCGATGTGATCAGCGTTGAGTCAGATCCCTGCTCGGTGATGAGCTTGGAAACAAGTTCGAGCTATCTAGGCTCTAATGCTTGTATAGACGGCTATGCTCTACCAGCCGCTCTTGGAGCCCAGCTAGGCGTAAGAGAAATCCCAGTCATTTGTCTAACCAGCGACGAATCGGCCCTGCATTCGATGGAAACAATCTGGTCGGCGGTCCATTATGGTCTGCCACTAAAAATCGTGATCTTTTCGGCAGGGGGTGCCGCCCGTCTTATGCATCACGCCCACGATAATGCAACCATCTTTCCCTTTGGTTCTCCACCGGTGAGCTTCAAAACAATGGCTGAAGCCTTTTCGATGAAAGCCTTTACCGCCAAGAGTATGGCCGAGTTGGAGACAGCGGTGTCGCAGATGTTCGAAGCCGAGGGGCCAACCCTGCTCGATGTCAAGATAACGTAACCAAAAACACGCTCTTTATTACTGAAATTCAAATTCATCTCAAAAAGCTTAGCGAAAGTGGTATTTACAGCCCTTTTGCTCTAATTTGGGGCTAAACTTTAGCAAAAGGGCGAAAAGCCCTTGAGAAAGCTACGACTAACAAGACTACTAATAGGAAATGCACAGTGAAAACGTTAGCTGCAGACAGCAAAGAAAAACTGGAGAAAGGTCGAATCGTCAATGATTTTTCCATCCAGGTAGCAACAGTAAACGGCTCTGGAAGCCAATCTTCTAACAATGTGCTCATGCGCTCCATCTTCCAGATGGGCATCCCAGTGAGCGGCAAAAACCTTTTCCCCTCAAATATCGCCGGTCTACCGACTTGGTTCACCATCAGAGTGAACAAGAACGGCTATATTGCCAGGAAGGAAGAGATTGACATTCTGGTGGCAATGAATCCGCAAACCGCCATCGAAGACGTAAAGAGCCTGAGAAGCGGCGCAGTCTGCATAAGCCCGGTTGAACTGAAACTGGATGCAGTAAGAAGCGACGTCAAACATTATCAAGTGCCTTTCAGCGAACTGGCTGCCAAAGCCAGCGAGAACCTGAAGCTGCGCAAACTGCTCACCAACATGATCTATGTCGGCGTAGTGGCTGAATTGCTCGACATCACTCATTCTGAAATAGAAAATGCCATCGCCAAACAGTTTGAAGGCAAAGCCAAGGCTGTAGATCTCAACTTGAACGCTGTCAAACTAGGTAGAGAGTGGGCCAAAGAAAACCTAACCAAAGAAGACAATTTTGTTGTCGAGCCCATGGACAAAACCAAGGGCAAAATAATCATCGACGGTAACGCAGCCGCAGCCCTTGGTTGTATGTTCGCCGGCGTGACAGTGGTGGCATGGTATCCGATTACACCATCTTCCAGTCTTTGCGAACAGTTGATCGACTATTTGAAAGAGCACCGCATCGACAAAGAGACTGGCAAAGCCAGCTTTGCCGTAGTGCAAGCCGAAGACGAATTGGCCGCCATCGGTATGACCCTGGGAGCCGGCTGGGCCGGAGCCAGATCGATGACTTCCACCAGCGGTCCTGGTATCTCACTCATGTCTGAATTCGCCGGCTACGGTTATTTCACCGAGATTCCCGCCGTTATCTTCGACGTGCAAAGGGTTGGTCCTTCAACCGGTATGCCCACCCGTACTTCTCAAGCCGATCTGACATCGACCTTCTTGCTCTCTCATGGCGACACCAAACACATAATTCTTCTGCCCGGCTCGGTGGCCGAATGTTATGAAATGGCCATGGAAGCATTCGAGCTAGCTGAGAAATTCCAGACTCCTGTTTTTGTGCTCACCGATCTCGACCTGGGCATGAACAACTGGATGTCGGATCCTTTCGAATATCCAACTAAACCGATCAATCGCGGTAAAGTTCTCGATGCTGCCGCCTTAGAAAAGGCTGGTAAGTTCGAGCGTTACGCCGACATAGATGGCGACGGCATTCCGTACCGCACCTTGCCCGGCACCGACCATCCGCTGGCCGCCTATTTCACACGCGGCTCCGGTCACACCGAGAAAGCCACTTATACCGAGCGTCCTGAAGACTATGTCAACTTGATGAATCGTCTTGAGAAGAAGTTCAACACCGCCCGTCAGTTCGTTCCGAAACCACAGGTAGTGACTGAAAAAGATGCCAAAGTCGGTATCATCGCCTTCGGCTCCAGCCATTTTGCTGTGGAAGAAGCCAGAGATGAGCTTAAGGAAGCCGGCATCAAGACCAGCTATCTAAGAGTGAAAGCTCTGCCTTTCACCGAAGAGCTGAAGAAATTTGTGGACAGTCATGAGCGCGTTTATGTCGTAGAACAAAACCGCGACGGACAGTTGCATGACCTGATTGCTCTAGAATTGCCCAGTCAGGCCACCAAGCTTCGTTCAATCAAACACTACAACGGTCTGCCCCTCAACGCCAGATTCGTCACCGAAGCTGTATCAGGGGAGGAGAAAAAATAATGACAGCAGCAGCACCCAAAACCAATCGAATTGGTTTGACCCTAGCCGATTACAAAGGATCTCCTTCGACACTTTGCGACGGTTGCGGTCACGATGCCATCACCAGCCAAATAATCAAATCGTTCTTTGAACTAGGCACCCAGCCGCACCAAGTGGCCAAGCTATCGGGTATCGGCTGTTCATCCAAGACTCCGGCTTATTTCTTAAACCGTGCCCATGGCTTCAACGCCGTCCACGGTAGAATGCCGTCCATCGCCACCGGCGTCAGCATGGCCAATCACAATTTGACCATGATTGCCGTATCTGGCGACGGCGACACAGCCTCAATCGGTCTTGGTCAATTCTGCCATTTGGTCAGACGCCATGTACCGATGATTTATATCGTCGAAAACAACCGTGTATACGGTCTCACCAAAGGTCAGTGCTC
>JAFLCK010000056.1:0-15463 GCA_017303615.1 Obscuribacter phosphatis (SeqCode) | reverse complement strand
TAGGGACTGGAAGAGGGAAAGTCCACTTCCCAGCGCAGCTTCTTCTCTTTGCAGTCGTAAACGCCGTCATCGCCCGAAGAAGCGAACAGGGCAATACCCTGAGCCGCCGCTTGTTTGAAGATGGCGTTTTCGGTCTTGATCATGAGCCAGCCGGTGCCGCGCTCGCAAAGTCCCCAGCTGACGCTCATCACGTCGGCTTTGTTATCGGTGACCATCTGGTTGAAGGCCAAGGCGAAGTTGACAAAACGGGCATCGGCAGCGATGTACATATAGATATCGGCTGCGGGAATCTGCGCCCCCATTAGCTCGAGATCCATGGTGGTTTCATCGTTCACCGCAGTGGTTGTACCGCCAATGGCAATGTCGATGACGCGCCCAGTGCGGTTGACACCGTGATGACGCCAATAGGTCTCCACATCGGTCTTTTTGTAACCTTCGGCGGTGACAATTGCCATATCGACGCCCTTGCCGGAGAGCTTACGCCCATTGTCGGGGTTATTGGCATTGGGCAAGTTATAGGCGGAAGCCACTTGCTGCGGCGTCAAAGCCGACTGCGAAGCACGGGGCTTGGCCATCGACTGACTATCGACTGTGCGCGGCTCGCGCTTGGCTCGGCTCTCCAGACGATCGATATCGTTCAGACCAAGCACCGAGACAACGATGTCTTTGAGGTGCTGCGGAATAGACGGATCGCGGTCATTGCTGAAGAAGCTGGCAATACCGCCAGTGGCGGTATTGCCTGAGGCAATGCGATAGTCGTTGATCTCGACTTTGAAAGCCCGCTCGACTTGAGCAACAGTGCCCTCTGCCTGAATGAGCAGACGGTTGGGAGCCACTGCCTTGACTTTGATACCGTTGGCGGTGAGAAACTTGACCACTTCGTCGACATTGGCTTGGCTGGGAGCGTAACGGCGCTCGAAATCGGCCGGCGTCAGAAAGCGGAGATAGTCGACCGACTGCGGATTGCCCTGCCTTTCAAGCAGTGCATCCAAGTCGGCTTCGTCATTGAGCGAAAGACCAATGACAAACTCAATCTTGCGCTCGCGGTCACTGCGACCGATGAGCGTGGAATTACCAACGGTATCAGGAGTGGAACCGGAAAGGGTCACCTCCGAGCTGGAAATTCCGAAAAGATTGCCCAAACTACGCCCGGCGTCGGTGAAATACCAGGCACAAAGAGAAAGCAGGCTGACCACGGCGACGATGCCGAGCAGCCTGCCGGAGATTTTCTTACGCATAGTTCTTCCTGATTAGATCTGGAGATTACAGGCTGAGCCGTTCATCTTCTCCAGAGCCTGCACCCGCTCGGGAACAGGCGGATGAGTGAGCTGAAGCATACGCCAGAAGCGCACCAAACGCTGCCAGAGACCCTGGGGTTCCGGCTCGGCGCGGCTGGCATCAAAGAGAGGATCGATGGTCATGACCGGACGCAGAGCCCGGTAAAGCTCGGCATCACGGCCTCGCGGTCGATTCTTTTCCACATAGGCCACCAGCTTCAAGAGCGCCGTAGCCAAATCGCAAGGCTTGCCGGTCATGAGCGAGCCGGTGGCATCGGCAGCCGATTCGCGCGAGCGCATGACGAACATCTGCACCACTTTGGTCATCTGCCCGGTGAGCTGGAAAATGAGATACATGACCACCCATTCCAGAATGCCGGTGAAAAATCCACGCGGCTTGCTGCGCAATTCAGGACGCACACCGAAATCTTTGTTGAAGATACGGATGCCGGCCATGAGCACCTTGACACCGGCGTCGACGATCATGAAGAAGATCATCGACAAGACCGAAAGCATCGAGTTGATGGCCACGTCATAGTTTTTGACGTGGCCAAGTTCGTGAGCGAAGACTGCTTCAATCTCGGCATCGGTCATGCCGGTGAGGAAAAGCCCGCGGGTGGCGGCAACCACTGCCTTGCGGTGGATGGGGCCGGTGGCAAAAGCGTTGGGCAGCGGATTGTCGGAGATGTAGACCGGCGGCTTGAATTTCAGCCCGCTGCGAGCATAGACCCGGTCGACAATGTCGATAAGACGCTTGTGCTCAGGATTCTGCGGGTCGGCGGGCGTCGACTTGGTCATGGCAATGGCGATCTTGGCGCTGAACCACCAGGAGAGCACCGGCACCAGGAACCACAAGAGCCCAAAACCGAGCTGGAAACTGTAGCTGTAGCCAAATCCCCAGAAAGCAGCAAAGACAAGCAATCCCATCAAACCATAGCCGGCCAAGGTCTTCAGCCAAGTCTCCAGAAGGCGCTTTTTCATGCGCGAATAGTTTGGATCATCGGGTCCGATGATCCGGTATTTCTTGAACATTTGGACCTCCATATTTTGGATGTTCTGAGAGGTCACCCCAATACGGCCCGGTCTAGAGAACAAACGTTCCTCTGAGTCAGACCGAAAAGCATCTCGTATTGCGGGTGTTTGTGTTGAGAAAGAAAAAAATAAATACCTGTAAAGTTTATGAATCTGAAGCTTCTTGATTCAACTAATTTTGTTCTTTGAATCATGAACCTCTGAGGTGAAAGCCTATCTGCCGACTAGAACACCCTAATATTGCCAAGCGAAGCAGTTAGCGCAGCCCCGCAAACAAGCCCGCCCCCCCGCTTGACAGCTATTCTTGAGCAAACACTTGCCAAAGAATCTGCCAATCGAGAATAGCACTTTATTACTATCTTGTATCATAAACAGAGAGGAAAAAGAGAAATACCGGGAAGAGCGCCAAAGCGCCCTTCCCGGTAACAAAGCGCGACAAATCAGCGCCCTAGAGCGCTAATTCGCTGCCGGATCAGTCCCAGTACTTGGTGTCACGGGGATAGTCGTGACCGCTCTCAGCCGCCGCGGTGAAAGCCAGCTCCAGAGCCAGGTCGCAGATTGCCCGCACTTGAATCTTGAAGGTGAGATGCTGGTCGGTCTCGGCACAGTGACAAGCCATATAGGCTCGCGCCCGGAGATGCCGCTTGTCCTCGGGCACTTCGGGCAGTTCACTGGCCTTCTCGCCCTTGTCGAGATTGTCGCTCAGGTGCTCATCCAAGCGCCGATCGGCATCGGTAGGAGAATCTCCTCGCCGCTCAGGTTCTTCGCTTCGTCCACAGTAGCCCTGGCAGTTTGGGCGATGTCCTTCACATCTTGCACCACCAGATAGATCTCGGGATTGCGACCCAGATCGATGCCCTGCCGGTGCTCCGTGCCAAGATAATAGATAGCCTGAGCCTGCGACTCCAAAGCAAGCAATTGCGAACGCAGAACGCTCTTGCGAATCTGCTGCAGGTCGATTTTGTCGGTGATCATGGTCTGTTCCTCTTTTAGGTTCTAGGTTTACGGTCTAGGAATTAACGAAGTTTGGGAATGCGACACTGACTGCAAAGCGAATGCTCCACAGCCAGACCGCTCTCGATGTGGGCGCGGGCCTGCGGGGCGCAAAGCACGCGAATTTCCTCCAAGGGGCCGAGCGTACCGCGTTCAGCCCGCTCAGCAACAAGGCAACGCAAGATTGCCCCGGTAGCCCGCAAGTTCAAAACAGCGCCGGTGCTGCGATAAGGAAAGATAGGAAAGATCAGGCTCTTAGCCTGAATCTCGGGCAGGCGAGCCAGGTCGAAGGCATAGTTGAAGAGAGCGCAAACCCGACGCTTGCCCACTTCCTCAGGCTTACCCAAACCGACTACGGCCACATAGCGCCGAGCACCGTCCTCACCAGCAAAAGAGAGAATGAGATGCTCCCCGGCAGCGCCGTGAAAGTTCTGTTCAGCTATCGCCTTGCTTATGGCGCCGCCATGATGCAAATCAAAAGACTGCGGACCGCCGCCGAGGTCTTGGCCATAGACCTTTGTGAGAATCAACAGGTCAGCCTGGTCATACTCGACGCCATGCTCATGCTTGGGGCTAATACCCCCGATTACCTTAATCACAGGTTTCATTTCGAACTCCTTAGTCTTGATGCGGTTCAGGACGTTTCAGCTTGATGGTGCCGGTGCGCGGATGATTGCAATGAGAGCAAAGCGGTCCAGCCACATCGATGCCTTCGCACAAAGCTGAAACCTGGTTGGGCTTGACCAAAAGAGACATCTCGCTGAGCACCAGCTGAGCGTCATCTTCGAGAATGGCCAGGGAAAGGCGACAACGGGACACGGAACCGATTTCGCGCCCGTGTACGGCGGTATCGGTGAAGTCGGCAAGGTCAATGACAAGGTGGCTGTAGAGACCGCTCAAGGCGCTGTCGAGAGACGTACCGACAAGACCACAAAGCCCCTTGCGTTCGCAATCGGAACGAGAGCCGAGCCCGATCAGTAAAGCAGTTGTACGCTGACCATTCTGCTCTGGAAGAGCGATAGACATGGTCGAACCAAAGGTGCCGGGGAAGACAAGCCCGTCAGCGCCGCGCACGGTGACACCACTTGCGGTATCAACCAGCGAAGCGGGCAAGAAGGTACGAAACAGCGCTCTGCCAAAGTCAGCCAAACCGATATCGGCATAGACCGGC
The DNA here is from genome assembly GCA_017303615.1 of Obscuribacter phosphatis (SeqCode). Classification (GTDB taxonomy): domain Bacteria; phylum Cyanobacteriota; class Vampirovibrionia; order Obscuribacterales; family Obscuribacteraceae; genus Obscuribacter; species Obscuribacter phosphatis_A. The sequence continues at coordinate 10,990 of JAFLCK010000056.1, read as the reverse complement.
AAAACCACCAGCAAACTTTCATCTTTACGAACCGGCTTGATCAAGCCGCTCGCGCCGACATGAGCCTCTGAAGCACCGGGACCAAGCAGATTATTGCTCTCGCCGCGAGCCAAGGCTGAAAGCACAGAAGCAGCATCGGCATCAGCACCGACGATTGAGAAGTCAACATTGACGGCGACTTTGTGACGGAAGCCATCGGCGCAAAGCATGTGCCGAGGCGAATTACAGTGAGGACATAACATAGTTTTTCTCCTAAAAATGGACCATCGGCACAAAACAAGCTCCCGCTCGGGAAACTGGAACTGACTGTTTTGCGCCTTCTAATTGGGTGTTTTGTGCTTCTGGTCCTGGAAATTTATCGAGCGAAAGATAGCCCCAGCCTATGCAAACGCAGCCAAAGAAAGATACAGGGACAAAGCCATGTTGCCCCCAAGTTAGGAGAAATCATCCTTTCATCAGTGTTGGCAACCATTTCTGCTCAATCTATAGGACGATCAAAGGCAATTTTCTTTTGCAGGTAAAACTTTTGCTGCACCTGACTTAGGGGCTTTCAACCTTTGCCCGGTCAGCCTTTACGTTGATTACGTCAACCGCGCCATCAGCCGACTTGGGTAAATCTCAAAAAAAACACCCCTCTTGACAACGCGGGGCAAAAAAAAGACGGGGAATTTCTCCCCCGCCTCTAGCCTCAATCAAGCAACCAGACTAGCGCGAACTGGCGCCAGGTGAAGACCCATCTGGGCAAGAACAAGTCTTCTCTCAGCCAAGTCGACCGAGCAAAGATTGTCCAAATACCAGGGACAAACCAGACAAGCTACGGTCTCACAGAACGATTCAGCGGCGTAGGACTTGAGAGATGCATCACCGCAACAGTAATCGCTCGCACTCTCAGCCAGACGGCAGGCTAAGAAACTAGACTTGAAACTCTGGGCATATTTGGTCACTTCAGCGGTCTCGATACCTTGCTCGTCTCGTTCTTGTCTAGCCAACAAATCAATCCAGAGCCCCCTAAGGCGGGAAGGCAGACTGGAAAAATAGAGATGGCTGAGTTCATGAACGAGATGAGGCAAAATGAAATCGGGCTCTAGACTAGGTCCCCCCATGACGATATGAGGCGAGATGCCGTCCTTACTGCGGCTATTGAAGTCGGCATAGGTGGTGGCGCTATTACCAGCCGGCGTAAGGCCTGAGCAACTGGTCATAGTCAAGCCCAGTTCGCGAGCAATTTCTACCAGGGGAGCGGGAACCCAAGCCAAAGCCTGACAGATCGAGTCTCTGTGCTCGGCATTCATACTCTCTTCAAAATAGATGCCCGACTCTTCGTCTCGACAAAAACGCCCTAAAGCGTGTTGGGTAGACTTGCGCACCCAGGGGCGTTCTCGTAAACCAATGATTCGCATTTTTGCCGTATACATCTGCACCTCTCTGATAAGCGGTTAGAAAATTGAATACTCAGCTGATCTGACTGTCTTGAAATATTTAGGAGCGACTTCCTGCATCTAGAAAATTGTCTGTTTATCGACACCATAAAGGCGCTATCGATAAGGCCGCAATCAGAATTAAGCGGACTCAGTTTAAGTTTCTCTCCTTCCAGGCCGATGCAGCGATGAAATCCCGCGTACGGGGCTAAACACGCCCAAAACCAGGCTAGCAGAGATGCGCTAATTTTGATACCAAATACGATACCAAAAGGAAGCAGAACAGAAGAACAGATTGTCAAACCAAGCTGCTCAAATGTCCTGCTTCCCTGCAAGCATCAAATGCTATGTGGTTTTGAGAGCGGTACTGCCGCAAAAACTTAGTCTATGCCCAACCGGGCATATTCATTGCCATAGACATGCTCATAACCAAGAACAGACACAGAGGGGCGCACCTGTGAGTTCTTGGTATAGCATTGCTAGAAGGCTGAGAACACATGCAATAGAGCATATGGCTGATGAGAACGGCTGACAAGGGCAAGTTACGAAGGGTCAATGAAATTAGGCTTAGAAACAAGCTACAAAACAAGAAAAGGTAGCCGCATCCACTTTCTATTATATGGCACAGTATATCAAAGAAAAGAAAGAAGAAAGAGAGCTAAGAAGGAAAGCTTGCGCCTTCCCACTTTATCCCTCTTCTTCTAAGTTGCCGGTTAGACTTTGGAGAAGTCAGACCAGCCAGGTGTTGAGGAAAGCAGCAACGCGAGCCGCTTTCTCTTCAGCCTCGGGCAGGAGCTTTTCGGCACGCGACAGCCAGTTGCGATGGTTGTCGCTGGGGTTTTCAGCGACAGCCTTGCGAGCCGACTCCACCTCCTGCTCCGCCCTGGATTTGGCGCCCTTGAGATACTCCAGCGCCTTGGGCTTGAGCACTTCCAGACCATAGCGCGCCCGCTCGCAGTAGAGCACGTGATAGCAGCTGGGGCGCGACTCGAGAGACTCGACGAGAGCCTTCTTGAGACCGGCCAACCAGACAACCACACGCAGGGGGGCATTATTAGCCGCCTCCAGGAAGCGCCCGCAATCAAGAGCCAGAATCGGCTCGGCAATTACGGCGAAATGCTCTTCGTAGCTGCGGAAGGCATAGGTGCGGGGCACCCAGCCGTTCTCTAGCTCCAGAGTGTCGGCCCAGCGCTTGGACAACTCCGGAAACTTCTGCTCCAGTCGATGGCTCCATTCGTGAAACACGTTGTCGCGCAGGAAGATGTCCTTCTTGCCGCGATAGAACATGATGTCGCCGTTGGGCTTGACCGATGCGGAAGAAACGAAGTTGCGGTCGTAAGTGAGCCGCAGCCAAAGCTCCAGGTGGTTACTCTGGTTGAGCATGTAGATGGTGCCAAAGTATCGAGCATCCGGGCACTCATCCAGATGAGCGACGATGTCTTCCGGCAGGAAGCGGTCGCCATAGGGATGAGTTGCCAGATGACCGAGAAGATCGGTGCGCGACTGAGGAGCAGCATCAGACGGCAGATCTTCGATTTGCTGGCGGAGGGAGCGGACCGGATCAAGGTCGTAGGCCGTCGGCACGATGATCTCGCCGACATGACCCTTGATCTTGTAGACCCGTACTTCGGTGTCCACTTCGACAACAGCGCGTTTCATGTAGTCGTCTTCGTCGGCAAAGGGACCCTCGACACCAGGCAAGGTGGTGAGAATCTTCCTTGTTTCGATGGTGAAGTCACCAAGACGACGGCTCAAACTGCGCAGCGAGGCCGGCTTCTGAGCACGGATGTCGAGACAAACATAGGGGTAACCAGCGCAAGCGCCGGCACAGGACCCTTGGCAAGAACTGCAACCACCCGAGGCGGCGGCAGCGGCATCGGTGATGGGGATGACGGTTTCGTTTTGGTTCATAGCAGTCTCACAAGTTAGAGGCCACTCGCAGAGGTCAGCCTAGCCGTTAACGCATACTTGCCTCGGGAAGAGACTAGTGACGGTGCGAGAATAGCTGAGGAGCAGTACCTGTTCGGAAAGTGACCCAGTTAGATTGAGAAGATAAACAACTGTTTCACCGTAGAATAAATCTCAAGATAGAAACAAGAGAACGAAACAGAAGGATTGTCGTGATAAGGCTTTTTGTACTTAGCCTCTTTTATTAATCATGAGCATTTAATATATTACTCAGTAACCGAGCTAGCGCTACCGATGGATGCAAAGGCTCTTGAATTGCTAAACTCTTGCTAGAAGCGAAAACTAATGGGAAGAAAAATGAGCAAAGTACTGGCATTGCATGAACTGAGGCAGCTATCAGAGCAGCTCAAACAAGAAGGCAAGAAGCTTGTCACCACCAATGGCTGCTTTGACATCTTGCACGTGGGACACGCTCGCATCCTGGAAGAGGCGCGCAAACTGGGCGATGTTCTAGTGGTTGGACTGAACAGCGACGACTCGGTGAAAAGACTGAAGGGCGAGAGTCGACCAATCAACAATCAAGCAGACCGTGCCGAGATGCTCACCCACTTAAAAAGTGTCGACTATGTCTATATATTTGGCGAAGACACACCGGTAGAATTTCTCCAAGCCGCCCGTCCCAATATTCACGTCAAAGGCGCCGACTACACCAAGGAAAAATTAGCCGAAACCCCTGTGGTCGAATCATTCGGCGGAGAAGTACGACTGCTCTCTCTTGTCCCCGCCAAAAGCACCACTTCGGTGGTGGAGAAAATCAAGCAAAGCGAAAAGAACCCTTAGCCAAAAGCCTCTAACAATAACCGGCAAGGGGCATCAAACTAAAATCAGCTCTTATTTTTACTTAGCGGCTTTCTCAAGCAAAGCCAATCTTTGCCTGGCATCATCCGAATATTCAGACTTGCCAGAAAGCTTGAGGGCAAGCTCGAAATGGTGACGGGCCTCAGTGAGACGCTTCTGCTTTTGCAAGATCAAACCAATGCGGTAGTGCGCCTCGCCCATGCGCGAATCACATTTGACCGAAGCCTGATAAGAAGCAAGAGCTTTATCGAATTCACCCTGCTGCTCATAAGCGGTGCCTAGGTTGTAATGCGCCACACCGAGCTTAGGATTGAGCTTTACTGCTGTTTGCCAGTTCTTAGCAGCACCGGTTATGTCTTTCTGCGCCTTCAAAGCCGCACCAATGCCGTTGTAAGCAATTGCATCACTGGCATTGCAAGCCAGCGCCTTACGGAAGGCTTCCAAGGCTTCGTGATAGTTGTGCATCTGGTTATAAGCTAAGCCGAGATTGCAGTAAGCCGGTCCCAGCTCTGAATCGGCTGCAACAGCCGCTTTATAGCCGGCGATAGCACCGTCAAGATTACCCGACAGATGCTGCAACTGGGCCTTGTTGTAGAGCTTACGAGCCTGAATCCTTGGTGAATCACCGGTGGAAGGCACCGCCTCGGCGGGCTCGACCACCTCTGCCGGCTCCGATTTCTCAACCGTTTCGCTACTCTTGTTTTTCAAATTGTGCTGGGGCGGCGTTGTTTCTTCACCGGTCCCCAAAGAGGAAGAAGAAGACTCAGATGGAGCAGCCGCTGGAGCCGCAGAGGCAGCTTGATTCGAGACAGCCGCTGAAGCGACAGATGCAGCAGTACCACCGGCAGTATCAGCCCCCTTAGCAGCAGCGCCTTGCGCGCCCCATTCACCCCAGCCACCACTACCGGTATCAGACTCGGCAGACTTGGCGCTGCTGGGCTCTTCAGCAAGCTGAGTCTCTTCGGTAGCAGTAGTCTGAGCCGAGGCGACGGCGCCACCATTGGAAAAACTGGCAGCAGGTTGAGCAGAGCTCTTTTGCGCGATTTCTTGAGGTTGGCTTTGGGTTTGGCTTTGTGTTTCAGTTTGAGCTTGACCTTGAGCTTGCCCTTGAGTTTGATTAGACTGCTGTTCTCCGCCCTTACGCTTCCAAATTTTCATCCCCTTGGTCAGCATGGCGGCGGCAGCCTTGGCCTTACCGGCAGCGGCTTCGGTCATACCAGAGACGCCACCCGGCTTAGCAGCACCATCAGCCTCTTTCACTTCCGCATCAGCGGCTGCTGCTTCTGCTGCCTTGCTAGAAAGCAAAGGCAAACCGGCAGAACCAACCTTTTCTTTTGCCGGTTTTTCGGCTACAGACTTTTCGGCTACGCTCTTATCTAGAGGTTCACCAGCAGCATCCGGCTTATCTTTCTTCCAAAAGGAACCCATCCAATTAGAGACGTTGGTGATAGGCTTAATAGCCACCTTGCCGCCTACTTCAGAAAGGTTTCCCCGACGGGAGGTCCACTCATTACTGAGCGGGCTCTCTGTTTCTTTCTGTTGACGAAATTGATTATAGTATGCGTCATAGGCGTCAGCACTGGACTGCGACGTAGCAGCAGCAGTAGCAGCAGCAGTAGCGGCACCGCCGGCGCCACCAGCGACAGCACCAGCGGCTACTTGTGCTCCACTGCGCCCACCAGTGAAAGCTATAGTGACAGCGCCTTCTTCCACTTTTGCCACTCTTGCTTTCAGATCGGAAGCATCGTCAAGATCGAGTACAAGTCTGGCGATAGTGCCCTTTACCCCTTTAACCGCTGCACAGCGGAAGCCTTTGACAGAGGGAATGGCTCCGACAAAACGACCGGTGAGAACATCGCTGCTGGGGACAGTACCGTCAAAACCGGCATCATGAAAATCAATCACCAGCCGCTTATTGGGAGGCGCCATCTCAGAAATGCTGGGAGAAGGAGGAAAGGCACCACCAGTACCAAAAACAATCACCAGCTGCCCATTGCCGTCCAGAGTCAAATCTCTGATGGGCAACCCCTCGGCCTGCGCCTGAGCGACAGACAGTAGCAGGGAAGAAGACTGAAGATCGGGGGCACTGACACCAATAAGAAGGGTGCAGCTAAGCAGGAGGCCAGCCCTAAAGGTTATACCCGGTAGTCTGGAGATGGCTTCTTGCAATCCCTGCACAAATACCCGGCTGTCAGCAACTGCGTTCGTTTCGGTCATCGTTCTTGCCCTTTGAGTAAAACAGGAGGCGCTAATCGACTCAATTTTACTAAAGCTGGGCAGATGTTTTTAGCAACTCCATTTAATTTAGAGCGGCAAGCTAAGTAGATTTTAAGCCCCAGAGCAAAAGCTCTCGGAGAAGACCGATCTAATCAAGCGGTTCTCGCGGGCCGGGCCTCATTTTGCCAGATAGAAGAGAACAGCATATAATTGTCGCTCCGCCTCGAATTGAGGGCGAAAACCAAGATAGACAAGCTAAAGTCGGACAGCAAAAGTGAAAACGAAAGCAAGCCAGAAAACAGTCAATACACTAGCTATTTCACTGAGTCTTAGCCTGCTCGCCCTCTTGACTATGGCGGTCAATAGCGCACTGGCTGCCGACAAAAACGCCCTTTTGGCCTGGGGAAGCAAGAAAGAAACCTTGCCCGAACCGGCTGCTCCTCAGCCGGCTGAAGACAATCTAGTACCGCCTCCCAGTGAAGAAATTTATTTTCCAGTGCGCGCGGACGGCCAACCATTTTTGCTCAACATAGACACCACGATCAACCTGACCGACGCTATTTCAAGCTTTTACTACGATCCCAAGTGGCGCGGGGAAGTTTGGGCGCCATTCGACCAAGTCTCTTTGATCGAGCGCTCCACAAGACTAATGTCAACCTGGCAAGAGTATGACCAATTCTCGACTCTGCGCTTATTTAATAAAGTCAACAAAACTTTCGAGAAGTACTCCGGCTTCGGCCCATAAAAATCAGAATTTGCGGAAGAGCCGGCTAGTTAGGAAAAGTCAGCAAGTCAAGCGCAGTAAGCGAATCAAGTATATTTGGCAAATCAAGTATTCGGCAAAGCCAAAAGGTTATTTATCAATGCATACGCAAAATGAGACTAAAGACGGCAAGAGGCTAGATCACATAGCCATAGCTGTTGAAAACCTGGAAGAATCGCTGGTCTTTTATAAAGAGAACTTAGGACTGACTTTGCTTGACATCGAAGTTGTAGAAGAACAAGGTGTGAGAGTCGCCAAGCTTTGCACCGGCAACACACATATTGAGCTATTGGAGCCACTCTCGCCCGAGACCCCCGTGGGCAAATTTTTGGCAAAAAATGGTCCCGGCCTGCATCATATCTGCCTCGGAGTGAAAGATATCAAAGCCGACCTCGACCTTCTCAAGAAAAGAAATACGCGACTGATCAATGACGAACCACGCATAGGCGCTGGCGGAGCCCAGATTGCCTTTGTCCACCCCAAAGCTACCGGCGGAGTGCTTTTGGAGCTTTCCCAACCGCAAGAATAGAGAAAGCCGACACGGCTTTTCCGAATAAGAGAGCACTGAGCGCTCAAAATTGACCGATCAAGTCACAATTGTTGAGCTTTCCTGAGTAATTAGCCAATACAGGCAGCCGACCTGCTAAATTATTGCCACCATAAGACCGGCGTCCGGACCGACAAAAGTATTCCTGAAAGACTTTGGTACCCTGGAACTTTTGCCACCTGATGTCAAAGAGTCATTCTCAAATACAAGCTTAACTAAAGGGAGGCAATGGTCTCAAAGATGCCAGTAATGACAGAACTTTCCAAAATCGAAAAGGCTCTCGGCAGCCAAGCCGGATTCTACCTTGAGCACAAGTGCACAACCATAGACAAAAAGCACTTGCATCTTCCCGGTGGTGACTTCGTAGATCGCGTCGCCCAAATTTCCGATCGCTCGCCTAGAGTGCTGCAGAGCCTGCAAACCCTGTTCAATCATGGTCGCTTGGCTGGTAGCGGCTACCTCTCAATTCTTCCAGTTGACCAAGGCATTGAGCACTCTGCCGGTGCCTCTTTCGCCAAAAATCCGATTTACTTCGACGGCGAAAACATCGTCAAACTAGCCATAGAAGGCGGATGCAACGCCGTTGCTTCGACTTACGGAGTGCTTGGTTCTGTGGCTCGCAAATATGCCCACAAGATTCCTTTCATCGTCAAAATCAACCATAACGAGTTCCTTTCGTACCCCAACAAGTTTGACCAGATTCTCTTTGGAAACGTCAAGCAAGCCTACGATATGGGCGCAGTTGCAGTCGGCGCCACAATCTACTTTGGTTCACCCGAATCAGCCCGCCAGATTCAAGAAGTCGCCCACGCCTTCCGCGAAGCACACGAACTCGGCATGGCTACTATTCTTTGGTGCTATCTGCGTAACAACGGCTTTAAGCAAGGCGAAACCGACTATCATGTCTCAGCCGACTTGACCGGTCAGGCCAACCACCTCGGCGTCACCATCGAAGCCGACATCATCAAACAGAAACTGCCCGAAAACAACGGCGGCTACAACGCCATCAAATTCGGCAAAACAGACAAGCGCGTTTACAGCGAACTGACCACCGATCACCCGATCGATCTCACCCGCTACCAAGTAGCCAACTGCTATATGGGTAGACAGGGTCTGATCAACTCCGGCGGTCCCTCTGGTGAGAACGACCTCGAGCAAGCGATCATGACTGCTGTCATCAACAAGAGAGCCGGCGGCATGGGTCTCATTTCTGGACGCAAAGCCTTCCAGAAGCCAATGAAAGACGGCGTCGAATTGCTCAACGCCATTCAAGATGTTTATCTCTGCGACGATGTAACCATCGCTTAAGCGCCCAGATAAACAACAAAGCCAAGATAGATAATAGAAACCAGAAACTAGAAAAGGAGAGGCAAATGCCTCTCCTTTTCACTTGCCAAAACCTTTTGCCAACCTTATCTTAGTCGCTATTTCTCGCCTTTTTTGGCATTAAGAGCATCAAGCTCTTTTTGTAAAGCCGAAACATCGATATGCAGCGCTTCATTGGCGGCAATGCGAGCCTTGATGATATCGGACATGAGCGCCTTATCGCCAAGACAAGCAGCATCGCTCTGCAACCGAGACAGTTCGCTAACTGCAAAGTAAGGCACTTTCGCCTTCTGCGCTTGCTCAGCCATCCGAATGCGCAGCCGCGCCACTTTCAGTTTCTGCTCGCGACTGAGGTCACCACCCTTAGCTTTGGTTATAGCCTCGATTTCATCGGCGATTTTCTTGACGCCGGTATCGCGCATCGCCACTTCGTTCCAATCTACCGGACGCACAGCCCCACCCATCATGGGCTTGCCCCGCAAAACAGTAGGTTCACCCATGAGCTTTTCCGGATTGGCAATAACCTTTTCATTGCTCTTCGACTGCCCCGAAGCATTCTGTGCACCAACCATACCCGGAAGCGAAGCCACAGCAAAAGCAATAGTGGCGGCAGCAATAGACTTCACTCGCTTCCACAGATCGCGAATGCGCCTCAAGCCCACCGGACAATCGTCAGTGATGATTGTGCCGTCAGCTCTGCGATAGAGTTGCATACAAGAGGAGCCACCGGTGAGGCAGTTGCGCTGCAAAAGCAAACTGGTTCTTTCAGCGCTCATCTTGGAGACATCGTAGACATCCTTTTTGCACTCACCACAAAAGCGCACAGCTTGGTCACCGGTTTCAAGCATATTCTCCCAGAGCATCGGACAGGGGCTGGCAATCTTCAGGCTGTCGATAAGGCTTCTAGTCTCAGCATCGATATTATTCATTTCTCTCAGTCCCTTTCACTTAAGATTTCTAGTTTCACCTACCACCGGCGCCTAATGCTAGGCATTCTTCTAGATTGCTTCATCAGCTTGCCTCAGCTTCATGGCTCTATTGGACCTTCTCGTTTTCAAGCTATTGATTGAAAAACCAAGAACCATTGCTAGCCGGGCCAACCTTCCAAACCTGCTAATTCTTTACTAACCAGAGCCAGGAAATAGGAACAGAGCTAATAAGCAAGAGCTGAGGCTAGTCAAGTAGCCATAGAGGTATTGAAGCATATTGTCCAAGATTCATATGATTATTGCTCAAACCAAACAATTTCCAAAGACTCCAACCTTCTAGAAAAACAGCGTCCACAAGCCAAGTACTGAAACCAGCGACAACCATAGACACAAGAGAGACATCGAATAGGGTCTTCAGTCTCAGATTGCCAGCCGGAAGCAGGACGAATTTCCTGGACGAAATTAAAGCTAGCCCCGAGTACCTGGTATTTTTGAATCTTCGCTTTGCCTCCCGCAAATCCTCATCTTTCAGGAAATATTCTATGAACAAGAAGACCCAGCGCTTCAAAGAACTGCTCTCTACCATCTTCAAATCGCACCCTTGGCACGGCGTACCAGCCGGACCACAGGCACCGGCGGTGGTCACTTGCTATATCGAAATTGTCCCTCCCGGCTCAGTCAAGCTGGAATTGGACAAGACCACCGGTCATCTACGCATCGACCGCCCCCAGCGGTTTTCTTCGGTCAGCCCCACGCTTTATGGCTTCATCCCCCAGACCTATTGCGGTGACGGTATTGGCAAACTAGCAAACCAGCACGCCAAGAGAAAAATCACAAAGGGCGACGGAGATCCCCTGGACATTTGCGTGCTCACCGAAAAGGAGATCGTGCAAGGAGACCTTCTCCTGAGCGCCCGCGTTATCGGCGGCTTACTCATGGTCGACAAGGGAGAAGCGGACGACAAGATCATCGCCGTACTCGATGCCGACATCACCTTCGGGCATATCAAAGATTTGAGCGAAGT
>JAFLCK010000055.1:0-16864 GCA_017303615.1 Obscuribacter phosphatis (SeqCode) | reverse complement strand
GTTAGTAACCGCCTTTTCGAAAACGTCCATCCTATGGGCGTTTTTGAAAAGGCGGAACGCGCTCAGCGCCTTTTGGGGTACCCTTAAAGGTATGAAATCGGCAAATGCTGAAAAGCATTTACACTAATCTAAAACGGAAAACTGTCTCAAAGTTGTTGACACGTTCCGCAACTGCTGTCGACGGTAAGGGGCAGACCACAACTTATACGTACGATTCTGTAACTGGCAGCTTGCTTACTGTTCAGCAGCCGCAGGTTGCAGGTCAGACCCCAACCACAACCTTCACATACAATACAAGAGGCCAAGTTCTGACCATTACCGATCCTACCGGGATCGTTTCGAAGGTCAATTATCATGCCACTTTGGAGAGAATTGAATCTACTGTGGCTGACTTTGGCACAGGGCGGCTGAACTTGACCAGTTCATTTGGCTACAACTCAGTTGGTGATATCACATCGGTAACTGATCCAAGAGGAAATAGCTGCACAGTTACATACGATGTTTTGCGCAGGCAGACTCAACTTACCCCTCTGTGCCAACATTGAATGAGACAGATTCGGGAAAAAGTTTAGTGTATTTCCGGACCTGAAAAATTCAGTTGCTAAGGACGGAAAAGAGTTGAAGCGGCGGCCGCATATTTTGCAGAGAGCTCGTCTCTTCTTGTCGAGAAAGGAGAGCTATCATGCAGAAGACACCAGGGGATAGTCCAGAAGAACGCCAAGGGTATTGGGCGGATGTAATTAACAATGCCAGACGGTACCGAGAAGGTGTAAGTGCCTACTGCAGGGATTACAATATCTCTAAGAACAACTACTATGGTTGGTTTAGAAGGTTAAGGCCGAAGTATCCGGCATGGAAGGACGATTTGAGCAGTCAGCCACAGAAAAGAAGACAGAGAAAGAAAGCTCTCGCTAAAGGCAAAACTGTACCCGATACAGAAGTGCAAGAAAAGGCGACGCGGCGGGTATTTTCGGCAGCAGAGAAAGCTCGAATTCTGAAAGCCGCTGATGAGGCATCCCCAGGTCAGTTAGGGGCGCTACTAAGGAAAGAAGGTATCTATTCATCTCATCTGCAAAAGTGGCGAGCAGAAAGAGCTACGGCAGACCTGGAGCCAAAAAAACGGGGACCACAGACTAATCCGTTGACGGCCGAAGTCAGGAAGCTAAAGGCGCAAAATGATCGCCTACAGAAGAAGCTGCTTCAGGCCGAGCAAATCATTGACCTCCAAAAAAAAGTCTCAGAGATTCTTGGTGTGACACTACAACCGATCCAGTACGAAGACGAGGATTAGCAGCCAGTATTGAGGCTCTGCCTGACTGCAATGCCAGTGCTCTCTGTGCTGCCGTTGAGCTTCCTCGTGCGACTTTCTATCGGCTGACAGCACCGGTTAAGGAACCTAATGCAAAAGCAAGCAGAAGAAAACCGGCAAGAGCTCTCAGTCCCGAAGAAAGAGAAAGAGTGGCCCAGGTGCTGTATGAGCGACGCTTTGCTGACAAGGCGCCGGCGACGGTCTATGCGACCTTGCTGGACGAAGGCGTATATCTATGCTCGATTCGCACGATGTACAGAATTCTCCACGATCGTGATGAAGTGCGCGAGCGTCGAAAACAGCTCCGCCATCCGCAGTACAAGAAACCGGAGCTTCTTGCTGCTGCTCCTAATGAAGTGTGGTCTTGGGATATCACGAAACTGAAGGGTCCGCAAAAATGGCTGTCCTACCACCTTTACGTGATCTTGGACATCTACAGCAGGTATGTGGTTGGCTGGATGATCGCTACGCGCGAAGGCGGGGACCTCGCTAAGCAACTAATTGCGGAAACATGCAAAAGGCAAGCAGTTCGAGAGGACGACCTTGTAATTCACTCCGACAGAGGTCCCGCAATGACATCAAAAACACTGGCTCTCCTTCTTTCTGATCTAGGCGTAGTCAAATCACTGAGCAGACCGCACGTTAGCAATGACAATCCATACTCCGAAAGCCAGTTTAAGACAATGAAGTATCAACCAATATTCCCAGAGCGCTTTGGTTCGATCCAGGATGCAAGAGCATTTTGTGTGGAATTCTTCAACTGGTACAACAATGAGCACTATCACTCAGGACTTGCCCTGATGACCCCATATTCTGTTCATTACGGCGAAGCTCATGCCTGCAATCAAGAACGGCAACTTGTCTTAGACAAAGCCTATTGTGACCACCCAGAGCGATTTGTGAAGCGAGCGCCAAGAGTACTGGAATTGCCCACTGAGGCTTGGATTAATAGACCGGACAAGAAAAAAGAACCATTTGTCGCCACTACAGGCAATGGCACTATTATCGGCGGTGTCCGGTAATCCAAGTTATGTTAGTGACCGCCTTTTCCAAAATGCCCATCTGATGGGCGTTTTGGAAAAGGTGGAACGCGCGCAGCGCATTTTGGGGGACCCTTAAAGGATCGAAATCGCCGAAGACCAAAAAGGAGAAATACACTAAACTCTAAGAAAAATATGTCTCAAAGTCATTGACAGGTTCCGCTGCACGAGCTCAGACATCAAACCAAAACTTGAGCCGACCATGCCACCGCCTGTCAACTCGTCTCCAACGAAAAGAGGCTCCGGAAATTCAATCGGCAAATAATATCCTTCACAATCAGAGTGAACTAAAAGATGACTATCGAATTCTAACGACAAGTCCACAACTAAAGGATCCTGAGTAGGATCTTCAGAATTATTGACCGGAGTGGCGATCCATGTGGAATCAGTTCTCACATGCGCATATACTCTTCTTAAGTGATGCAAGAAGCTGTATGGGAACTGAGTATATGCAGCTCTAGACGAACCTGGAATTGACTCAGTTGGTTCTATGTGCGATGGCAGAGAACATGAGACCAAGTAGTGGTTAATGATTTCAAGCTCATTACTGAAATCAGCTGCCATTTCTGGTTCATGCTCCAAAAGGTATGGCAAAACTCCTACGCAAACACTCAATCCCAAAACTGACACCTCTGAGCTTAAGAAAAAGAGATGGTATCACATAGATAGAAGATTCAATTTCGCATTTGCTTTGCGAGAAAAAGGGAGAGAGCCTGGAAAATTCAATCTCCGAGACTCTCTGCAGGTAGGCATCTAGAGCTTTTCAGGCTGTAGATGAAACAGTTGCTCTACTATCAGACAAGTTTGATTGCATATCTTACTTAAGACTGAAAGCTATGTAGGCTCGGACAAACTAAAGCCCTGCGGTATAGACCATGATTGTCTTAGATGCAACGCCTGAAGGGGCAAACCAAATAATCAGTTGCCTATACGGACTCTGGAGGTAATAGACAAGAGAGTCTAGTTCTTTCGGGTCGGGGTTCGGAACCCCTTTTTCAAATTGATCAACATAGCGAGTTGAATCCGGACTTCCCAACTTTTGAACAACAGCCTTGAAAGTCATCCCGGTGAGCTCTTGTGAACTCACGAGATCCTTTGCCATGCACTCTAATCTGGGGGAATGCTCCTTCCTCAAAAGTAACCAGGTTGAAGCCTCGAATTTTTCCGGCTTCACGAAGAAAAAATGAACACCATAGGTAAGCTGCAATGTAAGCATGAGGAACAATCCCAGTCCTAAGGCAACAATTATGCCGAACAACCGCAGTGGAGAGAGTTTAAACATCCTTATTGTCACCTCACACCCTATATGCTTCTCGGAAATTCTATAAGTACCGTTTCAAACCACATTGACGACGAATGCTCGCGAGGCCACCGCCTTGAGCATGGAACACTTCGACATCAAAGGGGTTTGCCCAGCAAAGCCAACACCTTTGGCACAGCCAAAACTGCTGAGCACCATATATTCTATCGGGATTAGTGGGTGCCTAGCCATGCGAATAATGCCAAGACTGCGGCAATGCCCATCGGCGTTCTGAAAGCTGCTAGAGTGGTCTCTTGGGCAAACACCTAAAGACATCAAACTGCCGACCACCAGACCAAGGGCGTTCAAGAGAAGCAGAATCGGTAACGCACATCGCTTGTGTCTCATTGCTCGCAAAACCTCAACGTAACCCAATTATGGCACCTCCAATAGAGGCCAGCAGTCTCATTATAGGGGTCAGGGTCGCCTTGTGATTTCGCATTGCCTACCAAACTCGGGATAGGTTATACAGACGGTCTCTCACTCTCACGACCGGCTAAAGCTCTTATCTCTTCCTTGGCGTACTACGGTAAACTTGAAAAAATCAACGCCCAAACAAGACAGTTCAATCCAGCGATCTGACTAAAACATCTCATCAACTTGAATACTCCCAGAAAAGCAACAGCGAAAAGAAATCCATAAAAATAGTCAGAAGCGGCCGAAACAGTGGGACTGGGAGCTAGGGTAATCCAAATCGTCAATTGACACATAGCTAAGAATATCGCTAGCGCTCCAAGCGCACTCCGGGTAAGCCCGCAGCGCAAGTAAAACAGAGCACACTAGCGTGACTCGTCAACTTTAGATCTGCGGGCAGCAATTTTCCACGTATAAATGCTTGCAAGGCTCGCAATCTTTGTTGGGTTAATCTGCCCCCCGCAATTCTAATTGTCGCCGCGCACCAGCAACGCGCCACCAAACCAAACCAAGAAGCACCATATAAACGAGCCTAAAGGGTTTGTAATCTTTCAACCCTTGACAGAGAAGGCGATTCGATTAGAATATGTAAGCACTTGCGTAATTCCTTTCCAAACCTGAGAGGGGCGGTACCATGGACCATATTCGAACTCTTGGCAGTCTGGCAATGAGCAGTCGCCTGAAGCGACTCTCCGAAAGATTCTTTCAGGATGTTCAAGAAATCTATGAAATGCATGATATCGATTTCGAGTCGAAGTGGTTCCCGATTTTTCATCTATTGATGGTGGAGGGAACGCTATCAGTAACTGAAATTGCCTCTCACCTTGGAATTACGCATCCAGCCGTCAACTTGACGGTCAAGGAACTCGAGAAGAAACGGTTGGTGGCATCGGCAGCTGATAAGCGCGATGGTCGCAAACGTTTGATTTCGCTGACAGCAAAAGGCAAACGACTAGGAGAAGATCTTGAACCAATCTGGCAAGATATACGCGCCGCTGTCGATCACCTCATTGAGGAAGCCGGCGGAAAATTCCTGCAAGAGATTGAGTCGATAGAGGAAAGTTATTCAACAAAATCTGTGAGGCAAAGAATGGTAGAACTAAAAGCCGCAAACAAGGAGCCCAGAGCCGAGATACTTCCGTTTGCACCGGAGTACAAAGCCGACTTCGTTCGCTTGAATAGAGCATGGATCGAAAAGTTCTTCAAAATGGAAGAAGCCGACCTTCGTATACTAGAAAACACCGATGCCATCCTCAACGTAGGCGGCGCAATCTTCTTTGCCAAGATCGGCGGAAAAGTTGTAGGAACCTGCGCAATTCTCAACATGGGCAATGGTGTGTTTGAACTGGCCAAGATGGGCGTAGATGAGGCATATCAAGGTCGCGGTATTGGGCGAGACCTCGTCACAGCATGCATAGACTATGCAAAGCGCTGCAAAGCCAGCCTGGTTACGCTGGAAACGAACTCGTCCCTGAAGTCGGCGATTGCACTATACAAGAAACTCGGCTTTGTTCAAGTCGACAAACTAGACCATGAAACAGAGTACGATCGCGCAGATACCTTTATGCGCCTCGATCTTGCCGCCGCAGTGAAGTAATAACAATGACTAATCAAATAACCGAACTCGATAATTCTGTCGCCGAATGCCTTCAAAAGTATGGCATCGAGCATGAAGTATTGCACTGCGAACCAGACCTAGCCGACACCGCAGTATTCTGCGAGCACTACGGCTATCAGCTGCAGCACGCAGCCAATGCCATTATCGTTGCAACGAAAGCCGAGCCAGTTCAGTTTGCATGCTGCATCGTGCTGGCAACAACCAAGTTAGACGTCAATAAAAAAGTCAGGCAGATAATGGACGGCAAGAAGGTTTCCTTCGCGACCCCAGAGCAGACGCGCGAACTAACTGGAATGCTGATTGGTGGCGTCACACCATTTGGGCTACAGCAAATACCACTATACATCGACTCTGCCGTCATGAGCCAGCCTCAAGTCATCGCTGGTGGTGGCAATCGCTCGACTAAGGTTTTGCTGCGCCCTAATGAGTATTTGAAACTGCCTAATGCCCAGGTCATTGACGGTCTAGCCATTCCAAAGTAAATCTCGCCTATGGGACAGGTCGTTCCTAGGCTAAACATGGATTAGTAGGATGCAACCTAGTTGCGGCTTGTAGAACGATTCATCCAAGAGCTGAATTCCAAATTGGCTGCTAAGCAGCTCAACAAGATTGTCGAAGGTGAATCTATCCGCAATTTCTCTATTTGAAAAATTGCTAAGATTTTCCTTTGGAAGTGGTTCGCCGAATGTGTGAAATTCCCAACCCCCTCCTGAAGCTGAATTCATAGCCTGCACGTGCCGAATCACTTCACCGTTACGCACAAAGTCGAATCGAATAGAACCATATTGAAGTTCAATTTTAGGATCACTTCGATGAGCACGCTCCGTATCTCTCGCCATAATTAGACCAATTGCATCAGCCGGCGTAAAATACGAAATGCGTGCCGGGGTGGTGTTTATATCTCCCCCGTTCCATCCACAGTGAAGTTCAAATAATGCAGTCCATTCGGAATCTGTAGGCACTAGCAAATACTCAGCTTGCGAACGCCGAGAACGATCAAGTCTCGATACGGCAGACTCCAAATTTGCAGCCCTAAAATGAGTCGTTCTCCACACACTTGTGCCCCTTGTCTGACTCGCAAATTGACTGAAACCATGAGCAATATCCGTTGGTTTCGCACGAACGAACGTGAACTCTTTGGTAACAGGTTCCAGGTGTGGAAGAAAATATGTCATGGATTTTGCCTTTACTTTGACCTTTCCCAACTCTAGTAGACAGACAGAATACTGCGAAACTGCTTTCACTGATCGGTACTCATTGTCAAATTCCTCTTGCGTTCTATACCCAAATCAGTCGCTGAGTCTTCACCTTTAGCAAGTGGATTCAACTTCAACAGATCACCCGACCTTACTTCTTCCATGGTCTGATTTACGTCGCTAGCGGCAGAAGAGACAGTGTTATCGCAGGAATAGACTTCGGAGTAAATCTAGGAGTAACGGGGATTTGAGTTTTCGCAGGGACTGTATCTGGCAGAACTAAAAACTTCCAAGGACACCACCGCGAAATCTCCTGCAACCCTTCCGCTAGTGAGCGAATCATCGACTTCTTCATCTAAACTAGATGCCCTTAAAGTCTCGCAGCGCTGCCCCAGCTGAAGTAAACTTGGTCAATCAGACAGGGAGTATCTGAAGTGAAGTTTGACTTCCTTTTAAAGTTAGCCTATTTGACTTGGGGCGGGTCAAATATCGGGTCAAGGGCGACAAGCTAATCGGCACCGACAAAATCAACGACTGGTGAGCGCCTGATTTAAACTAGCGACCGAAAAATTTCATAATTTTAGCAAGAGGATTAGACTGACTTTTAGCTTGCTTGGACTCACCACGGGTTTTAGCGCCAGCCCTACTGAATAGCTGCATTTGTAGCTCACCATCATCTGGAAACTGATCAATATCGTAGCCAAGATATCGCTTCGCTACGGCAAACACCAGACTTTCACCAGTGCAAGACATATCAAATTCTTCCAGCGAACCGTTAACGTCCAGCTTGAAAATTCTCTCGCCGTCAACGATACTCGATTGAGCGAAGATTGGCTTTTCTTCGGGCTGCAGCTCCCCGAAATCATGAATAACTCCATCATTGGCTGAGCCGGCTAGAAATCTTATCCGCTTGCCTCTTTCGTAAATGTCATAACCATATAGATTGACATAACTGTGCAACACAATGGCTAGAATATTTGCCGTCGGATAGCCATCCAATATGGCTTTATGTAGCGCATTGCCTGGTTCAGAAAATTCGTAAAGACGTTGGTCTTCCAAAATAAACCCATGCTCGTAAGCCCCTAAGCCAAATTGATCCACAGACGGATACATGCAATCACTGTATGGCAACAGTTCATCCTCCGCCATCACCGCCGGACCGAGGCCAAGCTGCTCAATTAGCGCCTCAGCTTTTTCGGGCAGATGCGTGGGATTGGTCGAAAAATATTCAGGCTCCCTGGTTGTGACAAAGACCGTCGCAGCTTTGAATCCCATAAATTCACCTCGCTAATTACTGTCCTACAATGAGCAAACGGTCAATAAATAGCGAAAGACCGTTACGAATGACTTGCTTGAGTTTATCAATTTCTGGACGGGGCCAAGATCTAACCACATCGATTGCCTTAGCTTTCGCTGCGCCTGGTTTTTCACAATAGCCTACCACGGCAATTTGCCTCAGGGCGACTACTAGCAGCGCCAAGGCAACGCTCTAGAAGCCCTGAGCGATCTGGCAAAAGTGATGTAAAATACAGCCAGCACCGGCACACCAGTGTGCAAAAGACACAAGCTAACATACACTGCAAAATACTATTCTAAACTCGGCAAAGGGCGAGCGATTGAATCAAATTCTGAAATCAAATATCTTAGCTCGAACCTTGAAATCAAGCATCATTGCTCTCACTCTTGGCTTCGGCAGTGCGGCTCTGGGAGCAGATGACAGCTACAAACTAGGACTGCAAGCCTACAATAAAAACGACTTTGCCGAAGCCGCCAGGCATTTTGAAGCAGCCCTGCAGAAGACTCAGAATGATCCCCTGCTGTGGTATTACGATGCGCTTTGCTACCATCATCTAAAGAATTGGTCCATGGCAAAAAGTCGCTACAAAACAACTGCCAACTCTTTTCCTCTGACCGAGCCTGGAAGAAGAGCAGCAGCAGCGCTCAAAGCCATCGACCCAAGTTTTGTGCCGCCCAAAACTCTTGCCGCCACGACTGTTTCAGCACAAGGCGAAAGACAGCCTTCCAACACCCAAGCCAACAATGAAAAACCTGCTGATTCAAAACCAACAGCTTCCGCAGATGATGCCGCTCTAGACCAAGAGTTAGCCGGTTTGCCAGACTCCGCGCATTTTTACTTCAAGAAAAGTCAGCAGGGACACATGGAAGTGGACTTAATGGTGAACGGGCATCCGGTCAAGGCTATCTTTGACACCGGGGCCAGTGCTCTTTTCTATAAAGACCAACTGAAGGAAGCCGGGCTAGACTTAAACAGAGCAAAGGCGGGCAAGGGCACCCGCGGATGGGCGGGTGTGGAAGTTTCCACCGAAGTAATGCCGGCTCAAATTAAGCTCGGCACTCTCACCCGCACCATCAATATCAAGATGCCCGAGAGCAGCAACTCCCTGAGCACCAATTTAATCGGACAGGACTTTATAAAGGGCTATCAATACGAAATCGACGACAAGGGTGGTCGGGTAGATTTAAAGAAAAAGCTGGCCGCAAAACAGGAGAAACTGAATCCCCTTTACGATATCCCGATTGAGATAATCGCCGGCAAAGAGTTCATCGTATTTACAGTCAACAGTCAATACGCGAAAGCCTTCATCGACACAGGCGCCTCCAATACCATTTTCGACGCATTCTCCGCCGCCCGATTCGGAGCGGTCCCCACCGGCGAAGTCGTTCATATGTCAGGGGTAGGAGGCGACTTAACCATGAAGAGAGCCTATGTGAATATCCGAATCGGAGGCATGTACCGAGACAACTTCCCCATATTGATAGGCGGCAGCGGCGCTTGCGCTCTCGGACAAGATTTGATGGAAGGCTGGAAATACAAAGTAGACCGCGAAAACAAACTGCTGCGCTTCTTCCACTGACAGCTGATGGCTGACGGCTGGTCGCAGATGGCTTATGAAAGCTTACAAATTCACCGCCGTGAGAATTTGCGAATCAAATGGCGAGGGTTGGAAAATTGCTTCGCACTGCCCAAATGGCAAGATAATCTTGAAATTGTAGTGTCAGAGACATTAGGATAACCAGGAATCGAGTGCACCAAAAATGCGATCGGCAGAAAAGCTAAAAGCCATCTGAATGAAGCACAGCAAGACAATTCAGCGACAGGATAAGATAATTTGGCTATAGAAGCGAGAGATGGAAATGAGAGATTGGGCCAACTTGTTCGTAGAACGGCTCATTAGAGCTAAACTTGCATCGCCTGAAACTATTGAGGGCTGTTCCGAAAAGGAATTAGTCGAAATCGAACGAAAACTTGGTCTGAAGTTGCCGGAATCCTATAGACGCTACATGGCCTCACTGGGGAAGGAAAGCGGTGATTTCCTTAGTGAGTGCGGAATGTTTTATCCCGACGTTCTTCTTAACAAGGAACGAGCGCAAACCTTGCTAGAGAACAATACAGACTTTCGGCTCAAGGACTCCGACTTTGTATTTGTAGAAAGATACGGCTATCAGTTTTTCTACTTCGAAACATCAGATGGAAATGCGAATCCGCCTGTATTAAGGTACTCAGAAAGAAGCGAAAGCCCAATTCTTTTAGCCAAATCGTTCACCGAAGCTATGGAACTGGCTCTAGCAGACCACTTAGCAATAATTGAAAATCCAACCGCCCCAATTGTTAGCCATTTTACTGACTGATATTACTCTTCCAAGTCTTAGGCTGCTACGTCCCAATTTTCGACACAAGAGACCATTAGTTCGATGAAAATTTGTAAAAAAAACAAGTTCACCTATTTTGAAGCACCACTGCCTACTTGTTTTTCACTCGCTCCTGGAATAACTGGATCTTGCCCTTTTCCCTAAAAGGCGAAATTACCCCCATAATCTTGTCGTAGTTGTCCTCGCGATACTCAATCCATCCATCTGCACCGTTCAAAGTTTCAAACAGTCCCTTCCTAGGGTGAATGGTCTCGATGAATAGAATGAAAACTGTGCCCTTAGCAAGCGATTCGAGCGGCTCTCCAGTAGCAGAGCCACTGTTAGCGACCTTAGTCAAATCGTATCTGATCGGTATGTTTCGCTAAGCAAGCTGCGGCCCCTTTAAATCTTCAACCCCCCAGAACCTCGCACACCTTTGAGCATCAAGAGCCAGCCCATCTGATTCAAGTCCGTCAAACGAACCTACCACTATCAGCTCTGAATGCGATTCGTACTTTGTCGAGTTCAAGTCTCGGCGCAGACCTCCCACTTTACAAAGGGCATCGTTCACGGAACCAACTAAAATCACTACACCCAAATTGGCTATAGCTAGAATCCTCTGCTGGACTATGAACTATTACTCCAAACCAGCTCATTCTCGAATATTGCACCAACTGAATTTACCAACACTCAAAATCAAGCAAAGCCAGGCAACCGATCGGATAGCACTCTGTGAACAGTCCATTCGGACAAATCATTAGGGACGATATTCAAATTTGCTCTCGATGACTCTATCTCGTTCAAGATGCAGACAAGAACATTTGCTCTTCTGACTTTCAGCACTCCTCGTCATTTCTTACTTCAAATAAAGACTCATCGAAGCTGAGACCCGGAAAATTGACCAATTGCCTTTTCGGCAAACAATATGGCGCTCCGTAGGTCAATCTTCAATCACTGGACACTTGGGCGTACCTCTCCTACAATATTTGTCATTACCCTAGCACCTCACTGGAACCAACCTAGCCAGAACAGCCAAATACTATTGGCAAAAGAAGAAAGAACCGGTGGTAAGGAGTCGGGCTGCTCATTTTGATAGATCGGATAATCGCGCCACGGCTATCGACAGCGAGAGAACTGCTTAAAGACTTGGCTCCTTTGAAAAACTCTGCTAGACGCGCAAAGAGCTCATACTTCGCCCTGTTAATTCTACTGACTTTAAGCCCAGCCGACGCTAGCGCACAGACTCTCAGTGACGCTAACTCGGCTCGGTGTGAACAACGTGCCGACAATTCCACAGAATCCACGACATTAGATATCACAAAAACAACTTCAAGCAAGCAGGTTTCGCCATTTGTTTTTGATGAACCTTTGAATTTGGCGAAGGACAGCTTCTTTCTTCACAAATACGAGCTTCTGAAATGGAACTCCTCGGAAAAAGAAGAGCTTCTCGAAATACTGGCGGCAATAGAGCGCAGATTCACACTACTAACGAAACAGGTCAAACCACTTGGACCCATCTCGATATTTCGAGTTAAAGAGCTACGGTCTAAAATAATTAGCACTGAGCCATATCTTGTCAGTGGACCAGGATACATACTAGTCTCCGACAAATTTTTTATGGCACCAGATAAGCTACACGCTCTGATGCATGAACTTGTACACCTGATAGATAGCTGCGGTGAACAAGCCTATAACCCAAAATGGGTAAATAGAATGTTGCCTTCAATGTGGAAAAGCAAGCTGACACTTCAATTCTTGACAGGGCACGACTATCGAATCTTTTTAAAATCGCTTCCTCAGATTAGTGAATTGCCAAGTAATTATGCCACGATCAATTTCGCAGAACTACTCGCCGAGGTGATAAGCGCCAAACTGACAGAGATGTCGGAAGAAGACTTCAGCAAATTCGCTTCGAAGTGGTTCAGCGACTTACTGCACCCGAAGAAAAATCGAATCGAAAGAAATAGCACTTTTATGGGCGCCATGAAACTCTATAAGCAAGAAAACTTCAGAGAAGCTACCAGACTCTTGCAGAAAACTAAAACTCCATCAGCTTCCACCATATTGTCCAACTACTATCTGGCTACCTGCCTTTTCAAAACAGGCAAAATACAAGAAAGCCTGGCAGAGTGCAACACTACTCTTCGAAAAGCCAAGGTTCTTGATTTAATGGACATTGACGAAATAGAACTCGGAGCGCTTATTACCAAAGCGGATATACTTCTTCAAATGAAAAAGTATGAACTCGCTAAAGAAACTTTGAACATAGCACTTCATAAAAGCCCCACAAATAGACACTGCCTCAGAAGCAGATCCCTATGCAACTTTGAATTAGGTCAAGAAGTAGAAGGTTTACTTGATCTGTACAGAGCAAAAGGACTAGATAAACTGATGTACAAAGGTATCAAATGTGGTGACTACTGCCCAAAGATGACAATAGAACTACTCGAAACCGCTACTCAAAGAACCAAATCTGTCGAACCTCTATACATAAAATCTGCGGCATATCATAGACTGGCCCGCAAAGCTACGGACAAGCGCCAGCGCAACAGCTATTTCAATTCGGCGCTAGCAGCATTAATGGAAGCCAGCGAACGCAGTGAGACCTATAGAGCGCAGACTCACGCTCAGTGCGGTTTGATTTGCCTAGAAATGGGTGACTTACAAACTGCGAGAATTTACTTTGAGAAGGCACTTTGTATAGACAAAGAAAATATACCAGCGATGTTAGGAATGGCAAAACTTCTCGCTAACCGTGGAAATACACAAGAGAGTTCTAAGCTTTGCAAAGATGTCCGAACGAGACTAGATTTGCTAAAGAATGAGGATATAGTCGGGCTGTCGCCTTGGTCACTAAATCTTTTGTCTAAGGACGAGACCCTAAAAATTGTCCAATTCTCACAGTGAATCTTATATCCAACAGCTAATAGACAACTCCTGTCAGTCGCTAAGCGATGACTAATCGACCTGCGGACACGCTATAATTTGTTCGTTGCTGGTGGCTGGCGATGCAAGACGACTTCGAATCGGATATTTGTAACGGCAAGCATTATGGACCGATTCTCGGAACCGAGGACGGCGTGCCGGTCATGCGCTGCTCATTTTGTGAGCGCATCTTCCGCGACACGGCCATTTCAGTACGCCGCGAAGAACCCAAGAAGCGTTCCTCAAAAACATGTATCTCGGCATGCGACTGGGTGATTAACGGCAACACAGTCCGTTGCAATGCATGCAGCTATAGCGGTCCAGTGCCCAATATCGACCGAGTCGAACAACGGTAGATGTGCATAGCTAAAGAGACGCCAGTGACGCTGCCCTTCTTTTTTGTCCTTCGACATTTCTAACTTGCAGAGCAAGAATAATCGGCGCGATTACGCGCCCTGACGCCTTATTGCACTCTTGGGGTCAACGGCTTCGCGAACCACTAGCTACAAACTCTAAAACACCAGAATATTCGCCCACATCCAGGACCAATAATTCTCCAAACAAAAAACTCTCAACAACGTTCTTATCACAATGTATGATGAGAAAACGCTCTCTCTAAGACAGAAAGACATGAGGTTCATCCCGACTTGCAGCTTATTATAGCCTCCAAAAGAATATTCAAGACTTGCTTCTACTTGCTTGCCGCAGGCGTAAGTGTTTATATAGCCTCGTCTCTTTTCTTTTTCTTTAATCCAGATTTTGGTGAACCATTTGTCTTGAGCGCAGAGCAGTCTATTCCTCTGCCCGGTGCTCAAATTATAGAATGCCGATCTAAAGGGCGCTATCAAGTGTATTTCAAAGGGACAAAACACACTGTTGATAAAATAGAGGCTGACGGGACGAAACATAAAAACATTTCAAAAGAACGCAATAAAATAGTCTACGAATTAGCGCAGGATCCTTCGAGCGTGAGAACAAGAATAATCTGCCAGGTCAAAGAAAATTCCTCTGGTTCGATTATTCCGCTCGACTATAGCGAGAGAATTCTAAACCAATCAAGCTCGCGCGATGACTGCATTCTCATTAGTCATTGTACATTTGTGCCACCGAAACCTGGACTTTATACCTTTAGCTGCAAAATGCTAGGCACCTCTGCCAAATTATGTTTCATGACAGTTCTACCCCCCAGCTGGGATCTTCTTCCGCCCCTGAGACCAGTCTGTGCAGCAAGACTAATACAAAAAGGAAGCGTTATTACAGAAGCTGACATCACTGATTCTAAGCCTTTTTACAAAGGCGGGATGCTCGGCCCAAACAATCTTGTTAAGGATGCCAGCCACGCAATTGGTTATCGAACAAATAGATTTATTTGGCCGGGCAACGATATTCGCTACTCTGATCTAGATCAAAGTCCAAACGATTCAAAAATCACAGACACTGACAAAGAATAGCAACCTGCTAGACACTGCCTGCGATACGGTTCTACTTGCACAAACCACGCCCTAGTCACTTACTCTGCATATTGAAGGATGTTCAAGCTTTAGTAAAATCTTCAATGGGAACTGTTATCGGCAGCCGAAATCCTCGTCGACCGTAACCGTCAGTTAAAGAATTTCGCTTAAACTTAGGAGCAACCTGATTCTTTTGAATCTTATAGCCAATCTTGCTCTATCGCTAGGTGGTCGGAATAGTCCCCCCGTCAATCACGTATTCAGTGCCAGTTATGCTTCCTGCTAGCGGGGATACGAGAAAGGCAACAAGGTCCGCCACTTCTTTGGGTTCTGCGGGACGCCCAAGCGGAATGCCGCCCAAGGACCTCATTACTATTGCCTTGCCGCCTTCATAATCGGTGTTTGCTTGTTCCGCAAGGCGTTCAACCAAGCGTTCTGACGCTTCAGTCATCACCCAACCGGGTGAAACCCTCACCACTCTGACTCCCTTCGGTGAAACCTCTTTAGACAGGCTCTTGCTGTAAGCCGACATCGCCGCTTTGGCTGCAGCATATGCAGTTGTTGATTCAGGTAAAGGCAATTGGTTCTGAATTGAGGTAATGTGAATAACGACACCAGATCCCGCTTTGATCATTGCTGGAACTAGCGCACGGTCTATACGCACAGCCGACATCAAATTCAAATTCAATTCTTCAAACCAGATACTGTCGTCTAGGACGGCATATCCACCCGCTGGAGCGCTCGACCCGCCAAGCGAGTTTATGATGAAATCGACTCCGCCCCACTGTTCCAATATCGCCTCAACGAGAATGGCACAACCTTCTGGTGTGGTCAAATCACAAGCGACATGCAGTATACCTTCCGGCAAATCTTCCGGCGCTGACCGAGAAGTTGTGATCACCTTCACACCCTGCGCTGCAAGAGTCGCTACTATTGCGGCGCCTATCCCCTTTGTGCCGCCAGTTACCAAAGCACGTCGATTAGAGATTTTAAGATCCAAACTCATTTTCTGCCTCAATATAGTTATGTGTAGCCTTTGACTTGGCGGAGGTTTGGTAATAACGTTAGCAAGTAGAGTTACTAAAGTTCAAGAACAGACCCAAAAGTGAGGTACTTACCAAAAGGTATGCGCAAACAATACACAGCAATCACTGCAGCCACTGATGCTGAAAACGCGCTTAAGCTGATAGAGGGACGATGGAAGCTATTGATTCTATTTAACTTGTTCGGCGGGCAAGTCAAACGCTTCTCAGAACTTGAACGCCATATTCCTGGCATCTCACAGAAAATGTTAATTCAGCAGCTTCGCCAGCTCGAAATTGATGGACTGGTGAAGAGAATTGTCCATCATCAAGTGCCACCAAAGGTTGAATATTGCATGACAGATTGGGGACAGTCTTTGTGCCCTGCATTGGATGCATTGCTAAAGTGGTTTGAGTTGCGGGAAGAATTGGCTAGTAAAGATATCCCGCCAATGAACAACCAGGATTAATAGAGGAAAAGCCGAGAAGATGCGTGTTATAAATGACATACGATTGTGCGGGATTGGATCTATCGGCAGAATGATCGAAAAGCCCGGCAAACCATTTCTATTCGGCAGATACAATTTAATTGGACGCCGCTATGCGGCTAAGTTGTATTCGTGACCTTACCCCCAGAAGTTGAGCCGTTGCAAAGATGACATCTGCGCTTAAACTAGAACCTATAAAGGAGAACAGTCAGATGCGCAAGAGTAAATTCACTGAAGAGCAAATGGTCGCCATCCTCAAGGAACAGGAAGCCGGCATCAGTATCGAAGAGCTTGTACGCAAACACGGAATCAATCGTCAGTCATTCTACAGATGGAAAGCGAAATTCGGTGGCATGAACGTTTCCGACGTCAAAAAGATGCGGCAGCTTGAAGAAGAAAACGCCCGCCTCAAGAAGATGGTGGCGAATATCTCGCTCGAAAACGACGCCA
>JAFLCK010000054.1:0-17203 GCA_017303615.1 Obscuribacter phosphatis (SeqCode) | reverse complement strand
ATAATCGGGTCTTACTCTTTGAGCACTTGCCCTGCCAGGGTGTCGCCTTGCCGGCTCAAGCCGTCATTGGTCAACCTGATTTTGAAAAGAACGGCGAGAACAACTGGAAAGAAGTAACCGACAAAAGTCTATGCTGGCCATATGGATTGCACCTGCACAAAGGCAAGTTGGCTATTGCCGATTCGGGAAACAATCGCGTGCTTGTCTTCTCGATTTAGACAAGTGTTTCAAATGGTTTTCCTTTGGGTAAATAACCGGTTTAGGGTTCTCTTTAGATAATATTATTTTGCGACCTTGTGATTTTATGATGAGTCATACATCAGGCGAGTTTCTTAAACCAGATCTAGCAGCCTTGCAGGGCGCCTCCGATGATCTTTCCTTAGGCGGTCTCGAGCCTGTGACCGGCTTTTTGGGTCAGAAACTAGTGGCCGGCAAGTACGAAGTGGTCAACTTTCTTGCCTCCGGAGGTAGTGGCACCCTTTTTGTTGCCCGCAATTTAGTGACAGGCGAGACTGTCGCCTTGAAAGTTCTCGATACTGATTGTTCCGGCCGTGGTCGTGGTCATATTCCCGATGGGCGATTGATTGCCCGCTTCTTGAAAGAGGGGCGTACCTTGTCCATGCTCTCACATCCCGGTGTGGTGAAAGTCTTAGACAGTGGCTTTGATCTAGGCATTAACAAGTATTATCTGGTGCAACGCTTTTTGCCTGGCGAAACTCTGGAGGCTTACCTGGAGCGTAATGCCAAATCTCCAGCCTCTTTTGTTTTGGAGTTTCTTTGGCAGCTTGGTTCGGCACTTAGTTATTGTCATTCGGTCGGTGTTGTGCACCGCGATATCAAGCCGGCCAACATCATGATGCAGCCTCATTTGAAAGGAAACTTCGTCTACACACTGGTTGATTTTGGTCTAGCCCGCTATGAACGGGGCAATTTCAGCTTTCTCACCCGTTCTCGCGAGGTGCTGGGCTCGCACTATTATATGAGCCCCGAACAGTGTTTATCAGAGACCATAGACGAACGCAGCGATATCTATTCTTTGGCTCTGGTCGCCTATGAACTGCTTCTCGGTCGTAAGGCCGCCAGTACCGGTAGTCCTCTTAATGTTCTTATGTCGCACGTCAACGGCCTCAATTTACCTGAATCTCTATCTGAGTCTCCTCCTGAGTCTCTTTCTGCATCTCTTGTAAATTCCGATGATTTATCTGAGCAGCTATATAAAATTATCCGCAAAGCTGCTTCGCGACGTCCGGAAGAGCGTTATCAGAGTCTAGACGAGCTTCTCGTCGAGTTGCCTAGACCAGAATGGAGAGAGTGGAAGTAGCTAAATCATCCTTGGGCGTTACCCTCTTTCATTCTTGCGGTCAATTCCCCGCAGGTCCAATCTTATATATTCTGTTTCCAGGTGGTAAACAGGTCATTTATGGAAATGGATAGAAATTGTATTTGTAACGGCAGCCGTCCTTGGTTTCGCACGGCTGCTTCTCATTTTAGTCATCCGGTGAGGCTGGTGGCCTATGCCCGGGCCGAGTCGAGGGTTGCTGCCCAGCTGCAGTTCAGCCAGATTGAAGAATATTGCCTGGCCAATAATTTCGAATTGGTCGATAAATTTGACGATATCGGTACCCAGCCCGGCATTGGGCTTCATCAAGCCGTGCAGCAGCTAAGCCACGCCAACGGTTTGATTGCCTACGACCTAAAAAGCTTCGTACACGATCAACATGACCGCTTGCTTGACTTGAAACCGCTTTTGCACCAGTTCTTTTGCTCGGGCAGTCGCTTCCTCGTCACTGTCAAAGAAGGGGTGAATACCCAATCGGCTGCCGGCCAAAAAGCAGCTATAGAAGTGTTGGACAGTCTCAAGGATCCTCTAGAAGCCTAGAAGCCTAGCTAAATCAGTCTGAAACTGGTTTTTCAGTCGGTCTCATTTGTGTAAATCTAATGCGGACTTGTTTGCCCCAGGCTGGCTACTGCCCGCTTTACATATTTCTTGTCCGATTCCCAGGCTTTGGGTAGGAAACCGACCAAACTGAGCAAATGCTCTTTGCCGTGCATAGCCATTTCATCGTCAGAGAAAGAGCCGGCTGCCAGTCCCACGCCTTTAAAAGTCAGGCCCTTTTCGTCCCCCACCTCTCCGCGGTAAAGCTTGAGCCAGGACGAAACACAATTACCGAAAGTCTTTTCGTCTTTGAAGCGGGCCCGTTTCATTTTTGCTTCCAGCGACAGAGCATAAAAGTAATGCACGTCCACATCTTTGGGGGCCAGTGCCATAGCCCGTTCCATCTGGCTGACGGCGCGGTCTACGTCTCTGTGCCGCAAGGCTTGCTGGGCTTTCAAAATAAGTATGCGCGGACTTTCAAATTCTTCTGAGGTGATATCGTCATATTCACGCAGTACTGCTTTGGCTTCGGTTTTGCCGGTTTGGTTATTGCTTGCGCTGCTGTTTTGACTAAAGGCTGGCTTTTCTGTTTGGTCGGAAAGAAAGGCTACATACCCCGCCATTAAGAATGCCACTAGCCATAATTTGCCAACTGGTCTAACTTTCAAAAATCTAGCCTCTCTGCATAAAGAATGGTGGAATAGCTTAATCTAAGAGATCTCGAGGGTTACCAGTGGAGTATTTGAGCTTTGACTTCGGCGCCTTCCGGTGCGTATTCCAGCTCTTGTTCAAAGTGAATGAGGGCGTCGGCTTTGACCAAGCCGGTGAGCATGTGCGAGTCTTGACCTCTAGTGGGAGTAACAAGATAGGGGGGCTTCCAGGTTTGGTCTTCCTCGCGCTGGTGACTGGCGTTTTCAGCCAGGTTTGCTCTGACAAAATCTAAGCGTCCGGCTTTTTTCTTCAAGGCTGCTTGTAGGCGAGCTGATACTATATGTGGTGCGGCGCTCTTTTCGCCTTGCAATATTTTTAGCGCCGGTTTGACAAACAATTCGAAAGTAACCAGGGCTGAAACCGGGTTGCCGGGCAGCCCAAAGATAAACTTGCCGCCGGGCGCCACTGCAAAATATACCGGTTTGCCGGGCTTAATAGCCACTTTCCAGAAAACTGTTCTCGCTCCCTTTTCTTCCAGCGACACTTTTACATAGTCGCGGTCGCCCATTGAAACACCACCGAGGGTAATGATCACATCGCTTGTTTCCAGAGCCTTTTGCAAAGTTGAGTCGACACTTTCGCGGTCGTCGCTTGTGTGCAGGCATCTAACCAGGTTGTTTGCCGACTCGCCGGTCTGGTTGTGAAAGTGCATGCCGGCCAGGCAGGCCTTAATGGCATAAGAATTAGAATTGTAGATTTGGCTGGCAGAAAGTTCCTGTCCTGGTTCTTTCAATTCATCGCCAGTAGAAACAATGGCTATTCTTGGCTGTCTGTAGCAGTTAAGCAGGGCTTTGCCGACCGTCGCCGCCAGTCCAAGAGCCGGTGGAGTCAGCTTGGTGCCGGCATCAAGCACAGTCTGTCCTTTTTCCATTTCTTCGCCGGTTAGGCGAATATTTTCGCCTATGCGGGCTCGGCAATTGACTATTACTGTCTCAGCTTCTTCTTGGCAAAACTCGCGCATCACCACTGCTTCTACCGCATCGGGCACAACTGCACCGGTCATGATTTTTATGCACTGCCCGCTCTTTAGTTCGCTAAGCCAGTTGCCGTCGCCGGCCGATACAGTGTCAATAAGCTTTAGTGTGCGCGGCGTTTTGTCACAGTCTTGCAGGTCGTCTACGATGACGCCGTAGCCGTCCACTGCCGAATTGTTGAAGCGAGGCAGGTCGAATGGTGCTTGCAGCGGTTCGGCCAAGATACGAAAAGCTGCTTGATCAAGCGGCACAAGCTCGGCTTTCGGCTTCTCTTCGCTGCATTCTTGCAATATCAGCTTTAGCGC
This sequence comes from Obscuribacter phosphatis (SeqCode), assembly GCA_017303615.1. Classification (GTDB taxonomy): domain Bacteria; phylum Cyanobacteriota; class Vampirovibrionia; order Obscuribacterales; family Obscuribacteraceae; genus Obscuribacter; species Obscuribacter phosphatis_A. Next base: position 13,337 of record JAFLCK010000054.1, on the reverse strand, counting down.
TTCATTATAAGTCAGCAAGGCTTCACTCTCCTTACTTTTTGCCGTGGGCGCTGCTGTGTTCATGGGTTTTGTGCTTATGCCCATGACCATGTCCTTCCATCATTTTGAAAGCATGCTTGATTACAGGAAAGAGAACTTTGAGACCGTCTTGCACCGCCTGCGGTGCACCTGGTAGGCTGATGATTATTGTGCGGTCTCTCTGCCCGGCTACCGCCCGGCTCAGCATAGAAAAAGAATTGCGCTCTTGTCCATAGGCGCGCAGGGCTTCCGCTATACCCGGCAGTTCTCTTTCAATCAGTCTTGACAGAGCTTCTGGTGTTCTATCTCTCGGTCCTAAACCAGTACCGCCGGTCGTGATCAGCAAATCGGCTTTCAGTTCGTCGCAAATGCGGCGAGCGGCCGGTACAATTTCGGCTTCGTCATCGGCCAAAATAGTGTATTCCACCACTTCAAAGCCTTCATCGCTAAGGGCGGTGGTGAGCATTTTGCCCGAGATGTCTTCACCCTTGCCTCTAGAGAGGCTATCAGAAAGCGTCAGAACCGCTGCTTTCTGCTTGCTGGTTTTCTCGGTTCGGCTGCTGTTTTCCTCAGTATCGTGGGCGGCATAATCACTTTTGCCGCCGCGCTTCTCTTCTAGGGTGACTTGCTCTATGAGCATCAAATCGTCGACCATTTTAGCCATGTCGTATATGGTCAAAGCCGCCACCGAGGCTGCCGTCAGGGCTTCCATCTCCACCCCGGTTTTATAGATGGCTTTCACTGTTACTTTGATGACAATACAGTCTTCGTCCAAATGAAATTCCACCCCGACATAGTCGACCGGCAGTGGATGGCAATAAGGAATAATCTGGCTGGTGTTCTTGGCTGCTTGAATAGCGGCTACTTTCGCCACTTCCAGCGGATTGCCTTTGGGTAAAGTATTGTTCTTGATTTGTTCGATGGTAGAAGGGCTCACCCGCAAAACAGCCTTGGCTACGGCTGTTCTTAGTGTGCTTACTTTCTGGGAAATATCCCGCATGGCTCTTAGCCTCCTATCTCTATCATCGAGCGATTGTCCCGGGCGGCAATTTCTTCCGCCGGTGGGTGTGCTTCCGGCTTTCCGGCAAGACAGCCCCTGATCATACCCCGAAGCTCTTCATCGGAGGCATTTTGCCTCATGGCATCGCGAAGATTTATTTCAGCCGGGTAAAATAGGCAGCTTTTCATTGAGCCGTCGCTGGTCAGTCTCAGTCTATTGCAGCTGGAACAGAAGCTCTCACTCATCGAGGTAATGAAGCTCAAACTGCCACCCCCGGCTAGGTCAAAGTCGCGTGCCACATCCCCGACTTCTTGCTTGGCTGGGCTGAGCTTGAAATGCTTATCTAGAGAGGCTTTCATCTCTTTAAAAGTAACTACTTTGTCAATCTGCCAATCGTTATCTTTGAAAGGCATAAACTCAATAAAGCGCACATTTATCTTGTGCTCGCGGGCGAAGGCGGCAAAGTCCAGAATTTCATCGTCGTTGAAGCCGGCGATGACCACCATGTTCAACTTCAGCTTGCTAAAGCCGGCGGCAATCGCCTCGTGCAGTCCGGCTTTCACAGCATCGAAACAAGACAACCTGGTGATTTGTTCAAATCTTTCCGGTTTGAAGCTGTCCAAGCTGATATTGATGTGGCTCAAGCCCTTTTCTTTCAACAGTGCCGCCTGCCCAGCCAGCAAAGTGGCATTAGTGGTCATGGCCAGGTCTTTCAAACCGGTAGTATTCAGCCCTGACGCTTTGAGCCCGGCTAGTTTGGCGACCAGCTCTGGAAAGTCGCGCCTGAGCATGGGTTCGCCGCCGGTCAGTCTAATCTTGGTGACGCCCATGCCGACAAAGATTGCGGCGAGCCTCTCTATTTCTTCAAAGCTAAGTAACTCTTCTCTCTTCTTCCACTGTAAGCCCTCTGAGGGCATGCAGTAGCGGCATCTCAGATTGCAGCGATCGGTGACCGAGATGCGCAAATATGTATGCAGTCTGCCAAAGGAATCGATCAGGGTCATGCTCAAACCGAGACTTCTCCGTGCTCATGTTTTGAATTGTGCTCATGGTGACTGCAGTTCACCCATTCGTGGCTACCGTCTTGATAGTGTTCCTTTTTCCAAATAGGCAATCTGTGCTTAATTTCGTCTATTACATAACGACAACCGGCAAAAGCCTCGCTCCTGTGACCAGTGCTTACGCCGACAAATACTGCCACATCACCAACTTTGAGATGACCTGTGCGGTGCACGCAGACTATGCGGCTCAAGCCAAATTTGAAAACAGCTTCGGTCATGATGCGCTCGGCTTCCGCATTGGCTAGGCTTTCGCAGGCTTCATAAAAGAGCGATTTGACTGCTTTGCCTTCGTTATGATTGCGCACAACCCCTTCAAAGACCAAAATGGCCCCGTCTTCGGCTGTGCCTAGTTTCTCTCTCAGAGAAGCGCAGTCTATTTCTTTGTCGGTAATTGAAAAAGTAATCATCTAATTATTCGGTCTCTCTTTAGTTTAGCCGCCGGCTACCGGCGGGACGAGCACTACTTCCGACCCATCTACGAGTTGTTCCTGCCAATCGCAAAAGCTGTTGTTGACCGCGGCGCGCAGTGCTTCTCTGGGCAGACTAAAATGGTAAAGCCCTTTCAGCTCGTCAAAAAGCTCCACCAGGTTAGAGGCGTTTGTTTTGAGGTGTTCCCAATCTTTGCCGGTTTCTTCTCTGAGCATGGCGAAGTACCGAATTTTAATGGTTTTCACTGTGTAATCCCTCTCAGGCACAATGATATTACTCTGGTGAAAATAAGATATTTAAGGATTCTTACCCTTAAGTCACTATTTGCGGAAGAATTGCAGGGGCGCCCCGGGCCTGCCGATAAAGACTTGTTTGCTGAAGCCGTAGTGTTTGATTATTTCTACAGCTTGGCGAGCGGCGCTTTCATCGCTGCCAAAGTCGAGCATCCATTCTTCACCGCTTTGGCCTTGCACTACTTTCCAGCTGTTTTGCACTTTCTCGGCTTTTACTTCGCCGATATAAACTGGCAAGCTGTCTTCCGGCACTTTCATTTCTTTGAGCAAGCTTTCTGGTATGCCCTGCGGCGCCTGATTGTTAATCAGAAAGTATTTCATCGAATTGCTTTTGCCGCAGCGGCAGTATTTATTAAAACCATAGCCTTTGATGGTCATCAAAGCCTGTTCGGCGGCTTCGCCTTTATCGCCAAAATCGAGCAACCAAGTCGGTTTTTCGCCCACCGATCCAAAAATGTAGAAGCGGCCGTTTTGTTTTTGCAAATAAAGCTTGGAAGGGTCGAACTCAATACAATTCTCTTTGAAAGAAAGCCCGTCATGATCAAGCTGCGGCACCATGGCTTGCAGATTGATATAAGGCAATTGCACTTGCTCTTCTATTCCGCCCTGCAGGGTTTCGCCTTGGGCAAGGGGCAGCATAAGCGCATTAAAAGCAGAAAATAGTAAGGCAAATAGCCCTAGGTGTTGCCACTGCTTGTGGTGGCGTGGGTTTCTTGCGATTGGTCTATTTAGAGCTTGTTTCATTGTATTAGAATAGCAGCCGGCTGTATAAATATCGGCATAAACGTAGTAATTTATATAGCATGACTGAACAAACTACAACCCAAAGAAAGCAGGCGGCTTACGGCGCTTGGCTATCGCCTATTTCGGCTGCAGACGTGGCGGCGGGCTCTTTGAAATTAAGCCAACCTCTGTACGGGGCAGACGGCAAAACCCTTTACTGGCTTGAGGGGCGCCCCCAAGAAGGCGGTCGACAAGTGCTTGTCAGGCGCGGGGCTGATGGCCGAGTCGCCGATGTCAACGCCGCCCCGTTCAGTGTGCGCACCTTGGTGCATGAATATGGCGGTGGTGCTTATACAGTTGGTTTTGACAAGGGTAAAGACCGAGTCTTCGCTGTCGGCATGGCCGACCAACAAATCTATGAGATTGCTGGAAGTGGCGAAAAGGCTGACTTTCAGGCGGTAACCGGGGCAAAGGGCATGCGTTTTGCCGACCTGGTTTTCGACCCCAGGCAGGGCGGCTTGATTGCCGTTGTGGAAGATCATACCGGCGTCGATTTGACTGATGCGCCCGGTTTGGAGGGTCTCGCCTGCGAGCCCATAAATTATCTGGCTTCGATTGCCGTGCCAAACCGGGCCGAAGCTGGTGAGCAAAAAACAGCTGTGCCGGGCAGCCAATTGGCAGAGCCGATGATGCTCACTTGCGGCTATGACTTTTTCTCTACTCCGCGCTTTAGCAAAGACGGTAAAAAGCTTGCTTATATGGCTTGGAAGCATCCCAACATGCCTTGGGACGAAAGCGTTCTTTTCATAGCCGAGGTAGGTGCTGACGGCTCCATCACCAATCATCGCAAAGTGCTTGGTGGGGCTGATGTTTCAGTCTTTCAACCCCAATGGGGAGCGGACGGCACACTGTATTTTGTGGCCGACCAGAGTGGTTATTGGCAGCTTTATGCCATTAAAGACTTTTATGAGCTTGAGCCGGTGCCTGTTTTGGGGCCTGAGGCCAGCAGCGAGGGGGTCGAGCTTGATCTCTTGAGAGGCAGCGAATGCGGTTTGCCGATGTGGGTCTTCGGGCAGTCTACCTATGCCGTTCTTGAAGACTGTCTGGTGGTCGCTTACAACCATCATGGCATCTGGCGTTTGGTGCGCATCGAGCCGGCTTTTGAAGGCGAAGACATGCTTGGTTATGTAAGCAAGTCGCGGGTGTTTGCCATTGACGCTCCGTACACCGAGTTTGCCTATCTGACGGGAGGCGACAAGCGGGTCTGCATGCTGGCCGGCTCGGCGCAGATTCCTAACAGTGTGGTCGAGTACGACATAGAGCAGGCAGTCTTTCAAACAATAAAATCAGGCGCCGCCGGTCTGCCGCCTAGCGGCTATCTTTCCAGCCCAGAGGTAATCGAGTTTCCCACCGAGGCAGGCAAAACCGCCTTTGCTTTCTACTATCCTCCGGTCAATCAAGACTTTGATGCACCGGCAGGCAGCCTGCCGCCTTTGATTGTCAAATGTCACGGTGGGCCGACCGGTTGTGCCTCTAGTTTGTTTTCGCTGGCGGTGCAATACTGGACCTCGAGAGGTTTCGCCTTTGTTGACGTCAACTATGGCGGCAGCACCGGCTTTGGGCGCGAATATAGAAAACGACTCAATCAAAATTGGGGCGTAGTCGATGTGCAAGATGCCTGCAATGCCGTTAAATTTCTTACCGCTGCCGGCAAGGCCGACCGGCAAGCTGTGGCCATATCGGGGGGCAGTGCCGGCGGTTTCACTGTGCTTGCTGCTCTTACTTTCACCGATGTATTCAAAGCCGGTGCCAGTCATTACGGTATAGGCGATCTTGAAGCCTTACTGCGTGATACCCACAAATTTGAGAGTCGCTATTTGGATAATTTGGTGGGAGCTTATCCATTTAGCAAGGCGGTTTATCAATCTCGCTCGCCCATCAATCACATTGATAAGCTTGCTTGTCCGGTCATTTTCTTTCAGGGGCTGGAAGATAAAGTCGTACCGCCCAACCAAGCCGAAGCCATGGTCAAAGCGCTAAAGGCAAAAGGTATCCCTACTGTATATATTGCTTATGAAGGCGAGCAGCATGGCTTTCGAAAAGCCGAAAACATAATCTATACGCTTGAATCAGAACTTGGTTTCTTTCTTAAGGTATTCAAGATAGAGCATCAACATAAAATTGCTGAACTGCCTGCCTTTGCCTGATTTGGGCTCTTTACAGATAATTTAATTGTCAATAGAGAAGATTCACTTGCCATTCTCTCAAGTGTGGCTAGAATAACGCCATGCGGTCGTACTTTAGGAATCACAGCGGTGCCTCATTCTAGTTTCAGCAAAAACCATAAGCCCGGCGGTAAATGCAAAAAGAAAGAGCGCACCCGGCTCTTGGTCTGCACCGAGGGCAAGCACTGCTCAAGGCTAGATTCTGAAGATGTGCTGAAAGTCTTGCGCAAGACCATTGAAAAATGTGAGCTCGATAATATATTGAAAGTGAAGAAGTCGGACTGTCTGGGGCTCTGCAAGCATGGTCCGGTGGTTTCGGTGGAGAGCCATGGCGTTTGCTATGGCGGTGTTACCGAAGCTGACTGCAAAGATATTATCGAAAGGCATGTGGAAAAATCTAAACCAATCAAGCGCCTGCACATACATAAGAAAGGCAAGAAAAGGAAGTAAGCTGTCGCGTTTGCTCTGAAAGTGCGGTAAATTAGTCTCTGGTTGGTATTTGAATAGCGGGAGGCTATATGGCTAACGAGCCCGGTGCTGAAGTCAAACCTGTTGAACCCTTGTTTACTCGGGTGATATCTGATTTGCGCAAAAGCAGACCGCAGTTGGCTGAGGCTTTGCAGGCTAATTCGGCTGTTCTGGAAAGAGTACGCGACTATGAAAAGCAGACTGCTCTGGTTATTCAGCAGGTCTCTTTGGCGGCGGCGCGCGGTGAAGACATCGAAAAGCTCGCCCTCCTAGACCCGGTTACCGAACTATACAACCACCGCGCCTTTATCAAAGAACTGAAGGCTGAATTAGCTAGAGCCAAGCGCTATAAGCATCCAGCTTCGCTGATTATGGTTTCGATTGATTCTTTCGACGATCTCTTCAGGCAATATGGTCAGCTTACTTGCGATGCTCTGCTCAAGATCGTTTCAAACGCTTTGCGCGGTGCTCTGCGCGAGGTCGATGTCGCTTGCAAGTACAGCGAAGCCAATTATGCCGTCATCTTGCCCCAGACCAATTCAGCCGGGGCTGCTCTTGTGGGTGAAAGAGTGCGGCAGCGCATTGGCAATCAGGCCATAGTGCATAACTGGCACAATTTTTCGGTGACAGCATCGGTTGGTGTGGCAACTTTCCCCGAGCATGCAAGCGAATACGATCTTCTGATAGCATGTGCTATTGAAGCCCTTGATACTGCTTTAGTAAGAGGCGGAGACCGGGTAGTTTCGGTTTAAAGCAAATATGATGTCTAGAAACATTCGGAACTGGTGCAAATTACTGGTAATTTCGCTGTGCAGCCTCAGTCTGTCCGGTTGCAGTCTTTTTCTGAAACAAGTGCTCAATCCAGACGTTAAAGAGACGCCGGTTGAAGTTTCGAAAGATTTGCAAGCGCGCGTCTTGCGCGAAGAGCGAGCAGGTTGGGTGCGCTTCAAAGATAATCAGAATGACGCTTTTGAGGCTAGATTGCTTAGCGCATTTTCGCTCAATGGCAAGGACTATGTCGTGGCTACTACTACAGAGGGCGTGGTGCCTAATCAGATTTTGGTATTGGCTGTGAAAGAGCCTTACAAGAACGGTACCAGCTTTGAGATTATCTATAACAAAAAAGAATTCAAAGAAGTGACCGAATTTTTGAGCAAGCACAAGAGCTTGATTAAAGGCAATCTCAAGCATGATGATAAAGCCACTCGTTTGAAAGAGGCATCAGAGCTTAAGATCAAAAGTATCAAGCTAGATGGCTCTTATTATGAAGTGCAGGCGGTGGGCGAAAGATACGGCACCCCGTTTGAGCTGAAAGTTTATATCTTGAAAGGCATGGAACCGGCTCTCTTGCCCAACGGCACTCAGAATCCCAAGCGTTTGCTCTATCGTAAAGCTGTCAAAATTGTTTCACTAGGAAGCATTTCAAATCCATTTATAGACCAGTTGACCAGCGACTTTCAGATAATCGACGGCACTGACAAAATGAACGAGTCAACCACATTTGAGTGTTGGCCATGGACCAAGAAGAGTTTCGATATCATGAAAGATGAAGTAGACTTGCGTCTTTTTATGATGGATAAAGGACGCAGCACTGAGTACACCGATTGGCATCTTATCGTCAACGTGCCGGCTAAATCGTTGAAACTAAAGGCAGATAGAGAGCTTTTCCGCCGCGGGCTGGTGCGCAGTTTGTCTGTGCCGCCGCCAGCGGAGGAGAAATAGAAAGTATCCCATCAGATCGATATTCGGCTCTAATCTAGCCCTGCTCGTTTGGTTTGGCTGTGTTTTTGGGTTGGATAGACGGCGACTTGTCTAAGGCTCGTGAAGGTATACTTATTGGTTGCTTAGAGTTCCTTGGTGCTGCCGATGAAAAAGAATTTGGTTAGGGGATTTGCAATCGGACTCTATTTAGGGATGCTAGTTTGTGTCGATAGAGCTGCCTGTGAAGAACCGATAAAACAGATTAACCCGCCAGAAGTAGGATTCTTTGAAAAGCAAATCGATTGCTATGGCATTCCAATAAAGTCAGCCAAGGTTGTCTCTGACGCTGCTTTGTATGAAGCGAAGCAGCTTCTTGGCTGTATGCTTAAAAGTGTTCCCGATGTTGTAGCAAATTTAAAAGAGTCAGGTTCTGAGCTGCACGTTATAGGCAAGAACCAAGCAACTTCAGATCTTCCTGAACATAGATCAAAGAAGGGAAAACCCTTTGATGGTGATCAAGATATTGATGCACGCACGCGCGGGGTCGGTGGTCTCTTCGCATCTTGCGGTGAGGAAAATCTGCTTGGACTTCCTGAAGATCGATATTTCGCTAGACGCAGTCCAGGAAGTATTTGCGTGCATGAATTTGCTCATACGATCTTGGGGTACGGATTGGATGACAACATTAGGCGGCTATGGCAGGACCAGTTTAAACGCTCGATGGGAAGAGGTCTTTGGAAGGGTGCCTACGCCACTACCAACTATGATGAGTATTTTGCTGAACTTTCAATGTGGTACTTTGGCGGTCTTGGTGATGTAGGAAAGATTTCCCCCGTACCTCAAAAGGGTAAGGAATGGCTTCGAAGCTATGATCCAGAGGCATTTCAATTAATGGAGAAGATCTATGCTGGCAGTCTCCGCCCGGTGCGTATGAAGCCCTATGCCGAGATCAGATCTCTGCCTCTTAGTGAGGAGTTAAATTTACGCTCTCAGTTATCAGATGTTCCTACAAAGCTGAAGTTTGTTAATAGAACAAGCAAGCCAATCGACGTTTTTTGGCTTGATTTTAATGGTCACAGAAAGTCCTACGGCAGTATAGAGCCAGGAGATATTTTGGTGCAGCAAACTTTCGCTACTCATCCTTGGGTATTAGCTGACAGGAAAGGAGCAGCTTTAGCCGTTTTTGTAGCAACTTCTCAGCCTTCATTGTGTGTCTTGAAGCCATAGCCGCAGAGTTGCAGAGCTTTAGTTGAGTTGTTGTCTTTTGACTATTTCTGTACCACTGGCCGAACTATTTCAATCTGAGCCTGATCGAGCTTTTGTGGTGATGTCGCCAAGTTGCTGGCGGTTATCTTTATTTTCGATTGGCCGGAAGCGCTCACTGCGCTTCTGGCTAGGCATGATTGCAATAAGATTTGAGACTGTTCAAAGGAGACAATAGGGCATTGCAATTGACAATTTGTCAGCTTTACTCTGGATGAATGATGGGCGCCGATATAACCGCCGCTGCCATCACAGGTAGAGTCAGTAATGTTTGCCTCGCCGTCGCCGAAGGCGATTAGTTCTCCGAATAAGCATTTACTCAAACTAAGATGGGTTCTTGAACTTGGATAGAAATTCCATGACTGCACCGACGAGCCGCTGAGCTCGACGTGCCGGTCCACCAGGCTAGCCGGAAAGGCTGCCGTTGAGTTGTTTCGAATTCCTGTAACTGCATAGTTGCCAGGTTTGGTAAACAGCATACCGACAGCCCGCAAATTGGTTTTGTTGAGATGCACTTTTGCGCCGGAATCGACCACAAGACCCCACATTATGTTTGAGCTTTGTCTGATGTGCATGTCCAATTTTGCAGAGGTCGGAGCTAGCCAATCTTTGACGCTGGGCTCTTGTGGCAGCTCAATTTTAGTTGGATTTTCTTTGTTGAAAATGAGCCAGAATAGCAGTCCTTTGCTATCGTAAGCGTTGACTCGGGCACCGGGTGAAATGACAAATTCACCAAGGTTTTCTACCTTTTTTAGTTCGACTTTGTTTCCGGGCTTAAGCTCGACGGTCAAGCCTGAGCCAGAGAATCTGACATTGTTGAACTCAGCTGAACTAGCGTTTTCGAGATTGAGAGAGGTCATTTGCGAAGAAAGCCAAACGGCATTGGTCATTATGATTTGCCCGCCGTTTTTGACATTTATTGATAGATCGTGAGGCATGCGCCCTTCGGCGCTTAGTCGAGCTTCATTTATCACAAGCGTGCCTCCGTCGACAGTAACGGGCGCGCGCAGTGTCAGCTGCTTGGCTGTTATAGTGAGCTTGCCGCCCGGCCTTATATCGAGGGGCTTGTCTATTGCCAGATTAGCGTTTATTGTCACTGGCTTTGTGATTACGCTTGGTGCCGATACCGCTTTTGCTGGATTACCTCTGACCAAATGCAAATTATCTAGGCGCAGAACATTGGCATCTTTTGCCTTCAATGCACCGCCTAGTTCTATAAAGCTCAAGATGTTTCCCAGTTGTTCCGGTTGAACTGCAGTTTTCTTCACCGGCGAATCGTCGTTTATTTTGAAGTCGCGGGGCGAAAGCGTGACGTGCTTCCACTTACCGCCTTGCAGAACAACCGGTGCATGAAATCTTGCCTTGTCTTGATCTTCGATCTGGACCGCGACTAATGTATCGTTTTTCGACCAGATGTCGAAGTCGATCGATTTCAAATCGGTAATTGCAACAGCTTTGGCAAGCGCCATAGCTTTCAGTCCCCGCGAGACTCGCCACTCAAGAAGCTTCCCGCCCTTGTCTTGATTGAGACTATCTGAGATCGTCTCTGGATAGTGCTTGCCGTCGCTGCCTACAACTAGCCAGCCAGTGGTGCTCTTGGTGTCTATGGTTTGCGCATTGACTGTAGTAAGTGCCAGGTATGCGCAGGCAAGAGCGAGTAGAGGGCTCAGGCTTAACGCCCTGACTTTTCTGATAGATGAAAAGCGAATCTTTGCCATGTCTGGAAGGTTGCGGTGATTAGTCTGTTAATTATGGCACGCTCTGGATAGGTAGTAAGATAGGGATTGTTGGTTTGCTTCGCGTGGGCTTTTGTAATTGTAAGGAGAGCTAGGTGGATGGCCTCACTTAGAAGTTTAACGCCAACGGAGCAAGTGGCAGTAGTTAGCCGGCTTGGCTTTTCTAGAATGCAGGCTTGCTTGGTTTCATCTTTGCTTTTGTTGCCAATTGTGATTTACTCAACAGTTATAACTCTGGAAATACCTGGTACAAAGCTGGTTAAGGGGATAGTTTAGAAGTGGCGATTTCCGTAGGTATTGAGGCACTTTTGGGGGTTTTGGCGTAGTGAATAAGGAAGTAATCAATTTCTACAGCACCAAGGATGCCTACGGCTGCTTTTCGAACTTTGCCAGGTATCCCTTCGAGCTTGACGGTAAGAAATGGTTGACCACAGAGCACTACTTTCAAGCTCAGAAGTTTCCTGACAATCGAGACTATCAAGAGAGAATAAGATCTGAGAAGTCACCGATGGTAGCTGCGAGAATGGGTCGCAGTCGCTTGCATGTTCTTAGAAGAGATTGGGAAGAAGTGAAGGATGAGTTGATGAAGAAGGCTGTTCTAGCCAAGTTTAGCCAGCACGACGAATTGAGAAAGATTTTGTTGTCGACAGGCGATGCCCTTTTGGTTGAGCATACATCAAAAGATAGTTACTGGGGCGACGGTGGTGATGGCAGTGGCAAGAACAAGCTCGGGCAGATCTTGATGGAAGTTCGTGAAATTTTTGCTAAGCAACTCTCAGAGGTCTAGATAGTTGATTCCAGGTGTTTCAAAATGTTGTAGGGTCATCGTTCTAGCTTCTTTGCTGTTTTTGAGTCTACCGGTCATGGCTCAGAGTGAACAGTCGCTGAAAGACGGTCTCGCCGCCTACGGACGTCGCGATTATCGCACTGCCGTGCAACACCTTAGCATCGTCACTGCCAAAGGTGCAGCTCAGCCAGCTGTCTATTTGTATTTGGCTTATGCGTTTACAGGATGCGGTGACCAGCGTCGTGCTCTTGATACATACTGTCAGCTCATGAGTAAGTACCCAACCAGTCCTGAATCGCAGACTGCTTTTCACCAGGCGGTGCGAATTGATCCGCTGGTTGCCAGCAGATATTCATCAGTTTTGCCGGCAGCAAAGAAGGTGGTTTCTGCTCCAGGGCAGGAGGCTTTTATAGATCGCGTGTTTATCACTCCTCCTCAGTATGGTCATTCGCCTGTGAGTGCGCGCACTGTCGAACTAGTAAAACGGGCGATTCGCAAAGTTAGAGCGCCTTACTACAAGATGCTGAGCGAGAGTGGCGCTACATTTACAGTAGCGCCCAATAGTATGGATAGATGGCCGGGTCACAAAGATATAGAAGCGAAGGCTGATGGGACAGAAAGTGTGATCGGTGAGATGGGTGGGCAAACCTATCATAGAGACAACGGGGGACCAGATATCGGACTCTTTGAGAGACCGATGATTAGAGGCACAACCAAGCTGCAAGAGCCATTTACTGATGAGTCCATCTATCATTGTGCCATTCATGAAATGGGACACGGTATAGATGATCTCATGCGTCTTTCGCTTAATGCTGAGTTCTTGTTGAAGCACAAAGACGATATCGCCGCCATGAATGAAGAAGCTCGGTCTGAGAATACATATTATCTGAAACCTATGGAAGCCTGTTCCGAGATTACTGGAGCCCTCATCGGTGATAACGTGAATGATTCTCAAAGTAAAGCAGTTATGCAGGCGTTCCCGCGTTCTACTCAGTGGCTAAGAGCCAAGCTTGGTATTTGGTGAAGTGCTTGAATTGTTTTTGCATGTACTGATTTACAGCGTCTCAATCACAGCCTAATCAATTTTTGTCTTTAGGATTTCTGCCTCGATCCGCCTTGGGAGTTTGGAGATGGTTCATGGGTTGAAGTTAAGACAACCGAGGGATTCGTCACCGCTCGCGGCGTTGACCTTTACCGACTCCCGGTGAATCGCCTATCCAGCTTTGGAAATGGGTTTAGGAGGCTCCCTAAAGTATCGAAGAGTGCAGCCATTTGTTATTGTTGGTGAGTAATGCAATATGCTCCATCAGCTTTCCGTTGCCCATGCAACTTTTCCGAGTAGCATACCGATGGGTACAATGAGTTAGAGGTATTTTGATACTTAGGAGGGCGGATACGTCCCGCCTTTTATCTCCTAAAGGGGTAAGAATGGTAACTCAAAAGCTAAAGAAATCTTGTCAGCGAATGTTGGAAGAAGAGCTGACATCGGAAGGCTGGAGCAAAGAAGGTTGTGTGTTCTACAGGCAGCCTAGTAAAGAGTTTCTCTTAGCCGCAACCTTCGTTTCCACCTCGGGTAACCGCTGGGTAGGCGGGTTAGATTCGATCTATTACCTGCCCGCCCTAGTATTCATCG
>JAFLCK010000053.1:0-19221 GCA_017303615.1 Obscuribacter phosphatis (SeqCode) | reverse complement strand
CCTTAAAGATGCGGATCTCCGTATCAGTGAATTCAATAGTAGCCATTTTCATATAGGGTCCGCTTAAATCAACACTAAAAGAACGACGTCCCAGCTGAGCCCTAAATGGCAGCTCACCCTCGCTGTAAAGGCAGAAGACTTCGCGAGCATCGTCGATATCCATCATCCCTAATTTGTCTACATAGACGCTCTTACCGGCAAATATGCTATCGCGGGTGATACCAGCAGAATCTTCGACCGGGCGACAAAAAGCATAAAACCCCTGCGCCTCCGCCAGCCAGCACTCTTTGTCACCGCTCAGAGCATACCATTCATTCCAAGCTCCGGCATCGTAGGCAACGCGCAAACGCCCCACGAGCTCGAAAGGCTCATTATCGACCTCGCCCTTGGTGCCGATTTGCAAGGGCGTCATGTCGTCTTGAAGCTCAGCCATTTCGCCGAGTTTCTCAATATTCATATCTTGGCGCACAAGAGTCGAACGACAGAAAGAACAAACCGAAAAAACAGAGGCTTTCGAACGGAACTCTACTTCTGCGCCGCAAGCCGGGCAGTTTAGTTTGATCATCAGGAAATTCTTTTCAGCACTTCAGCTTTCTTGGCTTCGAACTCTTCTTTAGACAAGACGCCCTTCTCCATGAGTGTCTGCAGTTTTTCCAGAATCACAAAAGGATCTTCCTGTTTAGCCCCCGAATCGCCGCTTAGACCTTGACCAAAGGCTTGTCCAATCACACCTGAAGCATTCATTCCGACGGCGAGCATACCCATACCACCGGGATTCTCAGCGGCTGCACTGATGGCGTCTGCAGCCTGGAACTGGGCGTACTTTTTAAGATCGCCCACTAAATTCATACTCGACTGCTTGTCGAGATATTGCTGCAATTCTTCGGGCAAAGTAACGCTCTGCACCAGGAAAGAAGTCAGCTTCAAGCCGTAGTCCCAGAAAGAATGATCGAGAGATTCTTTGAGAGCCTCAGACAACTTGGTTTGATTGGCCGCCATATCGAGGAACGGTGTCTTGGCTTCTCCGAGTGTGGTGGCAATGCCGGTGGTGATGATTGAACGAAGCTGTCCGTCCAATTCGGCGGTGGTGTATTTCTCTCTTGTGCCTGAGACTTTCTGATGGAACGTAGTCGGCTCTTCTACTCTATAGGCAAAAGTACCGAAAGCCCTAAGTCTGATCACACCAAACTCTTTGTCGCGCACAGTGATGGCTTGCTGTGTGCCCCATCTCTGGTCCAGCTGTTCACGAGTGGAAAAGAAGTAAACTTCCGATTTGAAAGGCGATTTGAAGGCCTTGTCCCAGTTGAGCAAGCTGGTCAAAATAGGCAAGGTCTTAGTGGACAGTTCGTAGCGACCAGGGCTGAATACGTCAGCCACATTGCCCTCGTTCACAAATAAAGCCATTTGCGAATCGCGCACTGTAAGCTGAGCGCCGGTCTGGATTTCCTTGTCGGCTGTGGGGTAGCGATAGCTCAATACGCCATTGGTGCTCTCGGTCCACTCAATAACATCGATAAACTGCTTCTTGAAAAGATCAAACATGGAAACACTCCTGAATGACTGACGCGTTCGCCAAAGTATATTCTCTTTGATACGTTTGTTGTAACGCTGATCACTAAGCTACAGCAAAAGAACAGTCCGATCAGCAACCTCTTGACATTTCTTAAGTATTGGAAGATTCATGAAAAAACCGACTGCTATCTTTCATGATCAGGACGTCTACCTTTATATTGTTAAAGGGGGCCTAGGTGCTGAAACAGCTTATAGTCAAATTGACCATGTTCTTTAGCCGGCTTACCAGCAGCCTGGCCAAGGGCAAAGCCATCACCGCTCCGGTCTTGGTGGTCTTCAGTTTAGGTTTGCTGATTGCCGCAGGTTCTACTTTTTCATCGTCGGCCAATCCTTCCGATAGACTATTGCAGGACGCCTTTCAACCAAACGAAGTTGTCAAAGCAGTCACTTATTGCCCTGATTGTGTTCAGTCGTCCTTTTCCCTTCCCATAGGCAAAAAAACCGCCGGGGTGAGCAAAGATTGGACAAGTTGGTCTGCCTGCAGTCAAATTTATGTCAGTGCCGTCGAAGAATTCCGGTCATGGGTTTCCCTCCAGCTTTGCAAACCTGGAGGGAAACCCATTTGGCTTGTTTTCAGGTCGATGCTCATTTAAGGAAGCAAACCTTGCTTTTACTTAAATTGGAAGGAGTGAGCACATGCATGACCTGCACCTGCTAAAAGATCTTTGTTTCATCTGGCTTTCAGCCCTATTCTCAGGCTATATCTGCCTCAAGCTCAAATTACCGCCCCTTGCCGGCTATATGCTTGCCGGCATAGCCCTTGGTCCCCATGGTTTCAAATTGATATCCGATGCCGGTCAGATTAATGTGCTGGCTGAATTTGGGGTAGCCATGCTGCTCTTTGCCCTTGGAGTAGATCTCTCGCTGAAGCAACTGGCATCTAAAGCAGGCAAGCTTTTGGCAACCGGTACCTTGCAAATAGTCTTGACAGCACTTCTGGCCGGTGGGCTGGCTCTTTCTTTAGGTTTAGCCAAACACAGCGGCACAGCCTTTCTCTTCGGCTGCGTCTGCGCCCTTTCTTCATCGGTGATTATTTCAAAAATACTCTACGACCGAGGCGAAACCGACTCAGTGCACGGTCGCATTCTGCTTTCCATTGCCATTCTGCAAGATCTTTCCTTGGTCTTGATTATTCCATTCTTGCCGCTCATGGCTAGCGAAGGTACAGCTTCAGTCACCGACCTTCTTCTATCAGCAGGCAAAGCCATTGCCTTCATTCTTATTGTTGTCTTTGGAGCCGTCAGGATCCTACCTGTAGTACTGGCCCAGGCAGCTCGTTCCAATTCCAGGGAACTCTTCCTTCTCACCCTGCTTGGTCTTTGTCTGGGCATTGCCCTGCTTTCGCACAGCATGGGACTATCCATTGCCCTGGGTGCATTCTTAGCCGGGATCATGGTGAGCGAATCTATTTGGGCCCACCAAGCTCTGCATGACGTGCAACCGCTGAAAGACCTTTTCTCGGTCGTCTTTTTTGTTTCGGTAGGTATGCTACTCACACCCGCCTTTATCTTTGCTCACAGCCTCGAGGTTTTGCTCTTTGTTGTACTATTGGTAGTGGGCAAAACCCTGGTCGGTGCCCTCGCCGCCCTTTGCACCACCAGCAATACCAGGAGCGCCATTTTAGTGGGAGCCGGTTTGGCCCAAATAGGGGAATTTTCTTTTGTTCTGCTCACCATGGGTAGAGACCTCGGACTGGTGGGCGACGATATGTACAATCTCTTCTTTGCCGGGGCCGTGGTCTCTCTCATGGCTAGCCCAGCCATCTATGCCCTTTCGCCTCGTCTGATTTATCTCTTTCAAAATCGTAATCAAAAGCAGCAGAAGGGACAACAAGAAGAAAAAGATTCCTCTTCGCTGGCCAGTCGACTGAAAGATCATGTGATCATCTGCGGCTTTGGGCGAACCGGACGCAATCTCGGCACCGTTCTTACTTCATACGGCATACCCTATTTAGTTATTGAACTTAATGCCGCCATAGTTGAAGACCTGGCTATGCGAGGGGTGCCTCATATCTGGGGCGATGCGACAAGCAATATGCTCATGACCAAAGCCAATTTGAAAGATGCAGCCTGCCTGGTTTTAACTATGCCTGACCCTTCAGCTATAACTGCTATAACCAAATTTGTGCGCAAGCGCAACGAAGATGTAAAAATTATCGCTCGCGCCCATAGTCCCTCAGACATTGCTGCTTTTACCGATGCCGGAGTAAGCGCCGTAGTGCAACCTGAATTCGAAGCTTCTATTGAAATCACAAGACTAGCTCTGTTCAGCCGCAACCGCCCGCCCTCTGAAATCGAAGCCGCACTAGATAAGGTGCGGGCCATGCGCTATCCGCATCCGCACCCTGATTTTGCCAAGACCATGAAAACCGAACGCATCTTGCCTCTATATATGGTGCTGGAAGAAGAACAAACCGGGGGCTGGCTGATCAATGACTCGGGCATGCTATCTGGTAAGTCGGCGAAAGAACTCAATATCAGAGGCACTACCGGAGTAACGATTACAGCTGTGCGCAGCGGTGGCAAGACCCATACCTTTCCATCTTCCGACTTTATTTTCAACAATGGTGATGAAGTCTATGCCGTTGGCACAAGCGATGAGTTGCAGCGCTTCAAAACACTCTATAAACTTAGTGAATTCACTCCGTTCGATAGCTTGAGTTCTGCACTCTCGGAAGCATCGCCCAGCTGAAGAGCGGATTCAAAAACTATTAGAACAAGGAAGTCCTTACAAGCAATACCGCCGCTTGATCCTGACAAGCCTCCCGCCATAAGGGATCTTTTCTCAGCTCTTGCACAAGAGCGCTGTCCTTTGGAAAGAGCACCCAGTCGAAATTATACTGGTCAAAAACAGGTCTCCAGCCGTTTCTGGTTTCACAAATCAAACCATAACGATTGTAAAAGTCAGCCCCATAAAAGTCGGCCCGGTCATCGATAAAGACCGGTTGATCAAGCTTGTAGCGCAGCAAACCGCCCCAGTTGTCGAGGTTAAAGCCCTTAGCGCGCGAAAGTTTGTGCTCTCTAATATATTGAAGCGTAGTCGACGGTTGCACTTCAGCATCGAAGTCACTCTTTACAAAGCCGCCGAACCCTGCACCAGCAAAGATAATCAAACTATAGACCAGAGGCAAAATATGATACTTAGACAAAGCTTCCTGCTTATTGAATTCTGCAGTCGCTGAACGCATTCGCTCATAAAGACGCCCAAGCCAACTATCTTTTGCAGGCGAAAAGACGGCACTGCCGAACAAAGAGCCCAGCGCCGGCAAAGCGACAATGGCAAAGAGTGAGATATTGCGCACGGCATTGAGAGCAAGATGACCAAAGGCCAAGAGCATGGCTGTAGTAGTAGCCGTCAAACGCCCGCGCAGATAAGCACCTACCAATATAGAAGCAAACAATATCTCCAGGAAAACGGCATGAATACTATGCTTGAAATCGGGAATTTTGAATTCGTCGGTAACGGACAAGATAGCCGTGCCTTTCAGGTATTCGGCAATATATTGATAAAGAGTAACGCCGTAAGGATTGATAAAGCTCACCAAGACAAGTGCTAGAAGCAGAGCAGCTAAGACAAGCACAGGCCGACCGCCGGCACGGCGCCCCAGTGCCACACCACAGGCGGTGACCAGCAAATAAAGAGCGCTGATAGCATAAGCCAAAAGAAAAGCCGGATGGGTATTTACCCAGATCACCATGCAAGGCAAGAGCCAGAGGAAGAGAGCACGACCAGTCAGCTTGCCGCGGTAATAATCTTCCAACTTGGTATAGAAAAGAAAAACTCCAAAAAATGTGAACAAATGGGGACGCACAAGCCAGTGACTAGCTGAAGCAATCAAACCAATAATGGAAAAGAACATTGCCGGAGCAAAATGGCAGCCGAAAGAGCGCATGCGCTGATAGAGCAGTAAAACCAAGGAAGCTAGAGAAATAGCCCAGAAAGCTGCCAGCATAGATAAACCGCCGACCTTGACCAGGCAAGCCATAAAATAGTCTGAAAGCCATTCATATGCCACCCATGGCTTGCCGGCAAATGTATAAGACATAATGTCGCTATGAGGAATAAGCCCGGTCTTTAGTATGTGCAAGCCCGACACTATATGCCAACCGGTAGAACCATCGGAATATAAATAGTTAGGTCGCATAAAGAGTAAGAGATGCACCACGCCGACGAAAAGCAAATCACCGACATTAGGCAACCATTTTGCTTCAGATGAATTATTCGAAGATTGGCTCAAATCTAGAATCCGCTCGGTATCTGCCCGGTAGAACGCATCATCTCTTCTTTAGCCTTGCGCTCTTTCTCTTCCAACTCGCGCTCTTTAGCCCGCATCGGTCCTTCTTTCTCGTCTTTGATCTTGTTGATCAAAGTCAGTTTCTTGCCCCGGTAAGCAGCAACTTTGACGATATCTTCCTGCTCAAAACGTTTGGCTTGATTGTAGACAGCCAGATAATCATCAACAGTTTTGCTCTTCTCAAGCCCGCGCTTGAGAGCCAACCTAGTGACATCAATCATATTGAAAGCACCAATCTTCGGCATCAAAAGCATCAGCTCAGAGGTGGAAGCTTGATCTTCGACCAGATCTTTAAGGGCTGTGCGGGCCATTGCCTCTAAACCGACATTCATAGACTCTTTTGCGAAAGTAAAAACATCAGGCACATTATCTACCAGAGTATAAGCTTTCTTCACCGCAGTCTGGGCAATTTCATGCTGAGAAGCTTGATGAGCTTTATGAGCCAAATCGATCAAATCTTCGAAAGTGGTGGCAGCGGCCACGAGACTATCCAGAGCCGCTTTGGAAATATCAAAGCATTCCGCTTGCCGAGCCTTTAAAGCAATATTGAGAAGTTCGTCCGAGGTCTTCGCTAAAGAGAGCGCTTTCTCTAAACAGGCGCGCTTAGCTTTCACAGAAGGGGCGCCAAAGCCATCCAAGGTGGAGATGATAAAGAGAAGAGACTCTGTGTCCTGCGCTCCCGCCGCCACCGATTCTACGTCAGAGGTAGCCTGGGCGAATTTCTTTTGCTTAAAGCCTTTCACCGCTTTCACCAACTGTCCCTGCAATTCCACCGGCAAGTGTGAATCAGGATAAGGCGTAGATTTAGCAAGCGACGGGAGGCTGCTGGTAAGCACAAGAGCGGCTGTCAGAGAGTAAAGACCGAAGTAAAAGCGGCTTGTAAATGTAGGTCTAGGTCGAGATAAAGACAAGGCGCTATCCTCCTGGGGTCTAGTCTAATTCTTCAATTTTATTTTAAGGGTGAGAAGCTGAAAGCGCTCAAAACCGACCGAAAAAGACTGCCCGGCTTTGTCCTTTTCTTTGGCAAAGGGCGGCAAGAGCTTTTCTTCCTTGAGGTCAAGACGGCAGCTGTATACAGGACCGCAGTCGAAATTAATGGTCAAATCGGTCTTAAAAGTCTCACCGGTCACATTAAGCACCCGCAAAATCAAGACAGAATCTCCATTTTCTTCTTGATCTAAATGCATAGACACCAGACTGACGCGAGCATCATCCATCTTAAGAAGCGACTCTGCAGAAGCAGCGAGCGAATTGGCCAGAGAATCTGAAGAAACATCCAAGACAAGGTCTCGCCCTTCATAAAGTTCGCAGGCAGCGTAGGCAAGAGACGCTTTGCCATTGATACCGGCTGACTTAGTCTCGATTGTTTCGGCAAAAGCCTTGGCGAGAGCGGCAAAGGGCGCATAGCCGTATTCGACAATCTGCTCACCGAGACAATTGGCTTCCGGTGTATCCAAATCAGGACCAGCGCCACCACCCCTGGTGAGCAAGCGCCTTGAGGAAAGTTTGCCTACTGCACGCAAAATCGTGTAAGAGACCAGATCTTTATAGAGCCCATACTCAGGCAAACCTTTGTTGAAATAGACCGCCTCATCAGTAAAGAAAAAGCGCTGACAAGGCTGACGATTGAGTGGCGCTTCGTGTCCAGTAGCTATAGCACCCAGCTCCGCCGCCCGACTCTCCAACTTGTAAAAATCCAGCTGCGCTGAAAGAGGCTCGGGTCGCCCAATCAGGCTAAAGTGATTCTCTGATGTAGTGCCCTGACAGCCGGGGCTATCAAAGACTACTTCCAGGCGATGCTGTTTACTTTGATTGGTAAAGGAGGTCTCGAAAAAGACTATGGGCAGACCGGCTTTAAGTAGGACCCGACAATGAAAAGTATGCTTGAGCGTTTTGGCACTGCGCTTGAACTTGGGAAAAGTCGGCTCCTTATCTACGGGCCATCCATAATTACTTCCAAAGAGTTCTGGATCTTCAATTCCATGTTCCAGCAAGAAAGAATCATCAGGCCGTTCAACTGCTTCCTCAAGATCTTCAGGAAGATCCGCTTCATACTCAAGCAAAAGAGATGCTACCAGCGGTCCATTGCTTTCGGTCCGCACCGATTTCAAAACTGCTTTGAGCGGCTTTTGCCCTCCACCCTCACCGCAAACCGGATCAAAATTGTAAGAGTCGCCGCCGTCTCCGCGGTCGTATAGATAGTGTCCGACTTTTCCAAATTGGGTCCGCTCGCCCCTCACACCGACATAAAGAGGATGCCCCTCTTCTTTACCGACATAGACTTCTAAATACTGGTTTGAAAGAAGCAAGCCTCCTTCACAACTATCTTGTTGTCGATGCAGGCAAGCGCGTTCAGAAAGGGACGGCCAAATCTGGCTGCCAGACAAACTCAAAGAACTGAAAGCCAAAGGCGCCGACCTCCCTGCATAGGCCCAAGCCTCAACCAGAAACACATCCTGCCAATCTGGTACACCGCCAATTTCAGCGAAGGCTTCATGTTTTTTCCAGATCGAGAAAATTTGACCAAAATCCTCGACATCACCAATTTTGTCCTCAGTAACTGCAAACCTCACCAGCACCGGGCGCGGCAGAGAAGCCGCAGCACCAAGGGAAGTGCAGAAAGAATAAAGGGACGGAAGCTTCCCAGCAGTAGGTTTCAAGGTGAGGGGCTCGGTCAGACCGTATTTAGCTCGAGGCGGCGACTGCTCATTCTGCATTAGTTGAGCTTGATCAGGTCTGGGATCTTGTCCAGGATTTTTATCAGTAGCCGGTCTTTGCAAAGCTTCAAAAGCCCGCCTCTCTAAAGTATCAAGACCGGCATGCAATGAGCGATCGCGACTGAGCATCTCTTGGTGCACCGAATCGGCACTACAACCGCAAATGCTGTCATGGGGGTGATTGGAAAGCAATGTTTTGCAAAGACTGGTCAGCTCTGCAAAAGGATATTTAAAGCCCGGCTGCAATATACTGACGGCACTGAGAAACGGCTCGACCAGGGCAAACAAACGGTGTTCAGACAAACGATTAGCCCGCTTTAGATAAAGCCGCGTCGATAGAACCCCATCAAGCATATAAGCTCGTTCGTGCTCGAATGCCTTTCTGTTGTCGCGCAACTCACCAGAGACAAGCGGCATAACATCAGGCGGCTCGGCGCCGATTCGCTCAAGAAAAGCAGAGAGACTTTCTTCTTTTATTTTGACCGGTTCACCTTGATGATCAAAGCCGGACAATCGCTCAAGCAAAGCTGAAAATCGACCGGGCGGCGGCCCCATATGATCACCGCCTACAGGCACAAGACCGTGCCTGTTCAAGTTATTGTCCTCCACTGCCTGAGAGAGAAATGCTGCTAGATACTTAATCAACTGCTCATTACTTAGGTTCTCGCTAAATGCAGTCTGGTAATAACCGCGACGCAGATGAAAAGTTTTAACCTTGGCACCGGTAGGGCTTTCCCATAAAAAATAGGGACTGGAAAGCCCGGGCACGCCACGCCAAACCACGGCACTATCGATGCCGAAGCCTTGCAAAATAGTCGGCAAGTCGGCGCTATGCCCAAACGTGTCAGGCATATAACCGACCTTGAGGCTAGCCCCTAAAGCTTGAGACTGCCTTAGTCCGAGGCTGAGATTGCGCACCAAACTCTCACCACCGACCAGCAATTGATCGGCAAGCACATACCAGGGTCCCAAAGAGAGTTTTCTCTGGACGGTCAATTGGGCAATACGGCTTTCTAATTCAGGCTTAACAGCAAAAACATCTTCCAAAAGCGAAGTTTGCCCATCCAACATAAAGTGCTGAAAACGCCCTTCCTCCAAACCGAGCAAAATCTGCTCCACAAGAGGCATAAGAGCCATGCGATAAGCATTGAAATTCCAGTACCACTCACGGTCCCAGTGGGTATGCAAATAAAGACTAAGTGTTTTAGACACGCTCATCCACCCCTAATATTTGAGCAAGGGCGAGAAAAACTTGGCGCTTTCATCAAGAGCTTCCAGATGCTGCAGACTGTCTTCGCTGCTCAAGAACTCATCTTCGAAGTGCATTGAAAAAGCTCCTTGAAAATCGTGCAATTTAAGCAATTCAATCACCTGCTTAAAGTCTACTTGTCCCTTACCGGCAAGGCGGTAGCGCCACCAGAGCGGACCAAACAAACCGCTATCGTTAAGCATGCTGCGATTGATCTCCACGTCACACGCCACCACATGCGATATCGCCTGTACAAAGCTGCTCATGTTTTGCAAATAATCAAGACCAAGCCAAAGGGCATCGGCAGGGCAATAGGCCAAAGAAAGACCAGGACAAGCAGCCAACAAGTCTCGCCATTCTTGCGGCTCCAGCTGTCGCCACTTGGCAAGACTAAGGCCACGCAGAGGAGCCGGTGTGATTAGGCGCAGGACAAGCTCTTGTTCAATGGCCTGATCATCTTTCAAACTTTGATAAAAGGCAGTGAAACTGGAGACAAAATCAGCTCCTGGCAGCAAGGAAATCCCAATACGCGGACAAGCAAGAGCAGCCGCCACCTGCGAAAGCTTATCGAGCATGGCCCGAAAGTGCTTATGTGCTTTCTTATCATTGACGTCAAAGGCATAGTCAAGATTGATCATGGCGAAATCGACGCCAGCAGACTGGGCCACGCCCTTGACTTGCTCCAAATAGAGCCTTTCTTCTTCCTCCCCCTTTGCAGCTTTTTTAGAAGCGCCGCCCTTGCCTGAAGAACGTCCAGCCGGAGCAAAAGGAGCAAAAGAATATTCGATAGAGCTTATGCCTCGATGCGAAGCCAACTCCACCGCCCCATCTAAACCGCAACCAAATCTGGTGGCATCAAAACATAGTTTCATTGCCTGATTTTAACATATAGATTAGAGGCTGCGGAGATAGTCGCGCCTGACAGCCGGATCGGGAATATCGTTAAAATCCATGCGGTGCATGCTCTTGGCCATGAAATCACCGTGCCGCCTGATTGATATGGTCACAGGTGTATTGGGGGTGCCGACAATCAAGTCATAGCACTCATCTTTGGTCAAGCCATAGGTGGGCACACCGTCCACAGCAACAATCACATCATCTACTTGCAAACCTGAATTCCAGGCTGGAGTGCCCGGGAAAACTCTATTGATCACCGGCGGTTTCTCTGCCACTTTGAGGAACTTGACACCAATGATGCCTATAGAGCGGTCGATTTTGTATTGAAAGGTCTGGGGGCGATCTTCCGAATCGATAGTAGCGCGCTGGCGCATGAGGCGCTCCGCCTCTTGCCTAGCCCTGAGCGATGCCTGCAAAGCGTCATTGCCGGCATTGCCCGAGAGGTCGTTCTTCTTGGTTTTCTTGACCGCCGCTTCCGGGGGCTTCTTATGTATGCGGTGTTCCACGCCACCCTTCAGAACCGACAATTCGCCGGCCGAGTCTGTATCAAGCTTGGGAACAGACGGCTTCAGCTGCAGCTCGGTTGCATCTTTCTGACCAGCGTCGGCCGCTAAAGCAGGGACAAGCCAAGGGGACGAAAAGCTGACCCCGATAAGAGTGAGTGCGATTTGCTTTTTAGTTAATCTCACTGAAGCTCCTCCTCGGTCTACCTTCCTTTATACATCATATTTCGATTTTCCATCGAGCTGTTATGAAGGCTAGCTTAAGCTCACGGGCATGCGCCTGATTTCATGCTACGCTCAGCTCATTTGTTAGCTTGTTTATTAGCTTGATGAGAAGCAGCCTCAGGAGGTATGTTCTGTGAGCAAAGTTACCGTAGTAGGATCAGGATTCGTGGGCGCCACCGTCGCTCAATACCTGGCCGACAAAGACGTTTGTGATGTCTGCCTGGTCGACGTAGTTGAAGGTATGCCCCAGGGCAAATCACTTGACATGATGCAGGCTGCCGCCGTGCATGGCTTCGACCGCAAGATGGTCGGCGCCAACGACTATGCCGCCACTAAGGGTTCAGATATCGTCGTCATCACCGCCGGCATCGCCAGAAAGCCCGGCATGTCCAGAGACGATCTGCTCAAGACCAATGCCAATATCGTCCAGCAAGTGGCCAAAGAAACAATCAAGTACTCTCCGGACGCTATCTTCATTGTCGTCACCAATCCGCTTGACGTCATGACCTATCTCACCTGGAAAACCACCAAGTTGCCCGCTTCCCGCGTCATCGGCATGGCCGGAGTCCTCGACTCCGCTCGCTTCCAGGCTTTCATCGCCATGGAAACAGGTTTCTCGGTACAAGATGTAAGAGCCATGGTTTTGGGCGGACACGGCGACCTGATGGTCCCCCTCACCCGCTGCGCCACAGTCAATGGCGTTCCAATAGCCAACTTCCTCAGCCAGGAAAAAATCGATGAGATGGTCAAGCGCACCCAGAACGGCGGCGCCGAGATTGTCAGCCTGCTCAAGACCGGCAGCGCCTACTACGCCCCCGGCTCCTCGGTGGTGCAGATGGTGGAAGCGATCTTGAAAGATCAGAACAGACTCTTGCCCTGCGCAGTTCTAGCCGACGGCGAATACGGACTGAAAGATGTCTATATCGGTCTACCCACCGTTCTCGGAAGAGAAGGTGTCAAGCGCATAGTCGAACTGAAGCTCGAGAAAGAAGAAGCCGAATCACTGAAGAAGTCGGCTGATTCAATCAAAGAAAACATCGACCTGATGAATAAACTGCTTGTAGCTGTATAAAGCTCCAAGCAGATGAGAAAAGAGCGGCGCCCCGAAAGGGGTGCCGCTGTATAATATAGGGCTGAACCCGTAATTGAGAAGAAAAGCAAGACAGTGACACCACATTCGATATCATCTTCGCCGCTCGCGGCTCCAGTTCTAGCTCTGAGCCTTGCTCTAAGCCTGATTTTTACCAGTAATGTCAGCAGTGCTTTCGCCTCTACAAAATTGGCGCAGACACCAGTCGAAGCCGCACCTACTGGCGACTTCACCACTGATGGAGACAAGCCCTCCAACCAAGACAAGAAAGAAGTGGAAGACTTCTTGGCCAACCTGGAAGGCTCCTGGAATCGCCATGAATTAGAGGCAGTCATGGGCAATTATGCCGATGACTATATCAATAACGACGGCATAGACAAAGGCACGGTCAAAGGTTTGACCAGCGAGTTTTGGAAGACCTATCCCGACGCCAAAATCAACTCGACAATTAAGAGCGTGCGAGCGGAAGGCGCTTATGCCGTGGTGGACACCTCCGATATCGCTTTCGGCACCACCGCCACCGAATATCCTTCCATCAATTCAAAAGGCGAACTACAGTCGGTTTCAGAAGGACGTCTTTATCTCAAGAAAATCGGCGGCAGTTGGAAGATAATCGGTGACCGTATTGATTTTGAGAAAGTAAAAGTAAGCTTTGGTTTGGCTAAACAGCTGAAAGCGAGCTTTGTCGCCCCCGAACAGATTCGCTCAGGCAAACAGTTCGCAGCCAAGATAGATGTCAGCCTGCCGCCCGGCTTGCATGCCATTGGCTCTATAGCCAACCAACCGCTTAAATATCCCCAAGGCAAACCGCAAGAGACCCCTCGCCCCTTCGAAGGCACAGGCACATTAGAGCGGGTTATGAACGCCAATGCCGAGAACTGCAATGAACTGCTCACAGCCCGCGTATTACTCACCAATCCCGCCCGGGATAAAGTGCTGGGACTTTCTGTCTTCACACGCAGATTAAATGTCATCCCCGAGCACAAGCCGGAAAGCGTCATCGGCGAAGGCGAAAAGACCGTAGTAAAAGCCCAAGAGTGACAAATGCCCGAGTGCAAGAGAAGCAAAAAGAATCGAGTTCGCCTTCCTTTATAATGCCTGCTGTGGTTTTGGCAGGGGCTTCTCTTTTTGCCTTTGCAGCCGATCAAAGCAGCAAATACTTGGCGCTCACCCACCTAGAGAGCCACAGTAGAACCCAATTTCTGCCGCCGCTTCTCAATCTCTTTCTCACCACCAATACCGGAGCCGCCTTTTCGATGGGCACCGGCAGTCCCCTGGTGCTTATATTGGCTGCCACAGCCACTCTTTTGCTGCTCATTTGGGCGATAAAGATCTGCCGCTCGGAAAATCCCGACCGCCTGCACCTGCTCGGGCTCGGTCTAACCATCGGCGCCGGCTTGGGCAATATCTGCGACCGAATCTGCCGCGGAGAGGTGACCGACTTTCTCGAATTTGCCTTCTTCAAATTTCCTATCTTCAACATAGCCGATGTTTTGATCGATCTGGGCATAGCCCTGATAATTTGGCGCTCGCTAAGCAGAAGCGAAAAGAAATGACAGAGGACAAAGAGCTTTTTTGCATCGAGGCCGACTTACTCAGCGAGCTAGGCGGTAAGCCCAGACTGGACCAATGTCTCTGCAAACTGGTTCCCGATTTTTCCCGGGCCAGATTGCAGAAACTTATCGAAGACGGCATGGTGGAACTAAACGGCAAGCGGGCCAGAGCGGGAGCCAAACCTAGAGTCGGCGACATAGTGGCTCTGGTAGTACCAGAAGCAGTGCCACTTGATGTAGTGGCAGAAAATATTCCCCTCGATATTATCTACGAAGACGAGCACTTACTGGTGATTAATAAACCAGCGGGCATGGTCACTCATCCCGGCGCCGGCATTTATAGCGGCACCCTGGTCAATGCCGTTATGTACCATGCCGGCGAAAGACTCTCTTCTATTGGAGGAGTAGTTCGACCCGGCATCGTGCACCGCTTAGACAAAGATACAAGCGGCTTGATCATGGTGGCCAAGACCGATCTGGCCCACAACAGCCTAGCGGAACAGCTGAAAGCCAAAACAGCCGGGCGCAACTATTTAGCTCTTTTGGAAGGCAAACCCAAAGAAAGAGAGGGCACCATAGATCTAGCGATTGGTCGCCACCCGGTCAGACGCAAAGAAATGACAGTATTTACAGATCTAAGCAAAGGCGAGGGCAAACGTGCCGTCACTCACTTCACCATTCTAGAAAACTATCACAATTTCGCCCTGGCGGCCCTTGCCCTCGAAACCGGTAGGACCCATCAAATCAGGGTGCATATGTCTTATTTAGGTCTGCCGGTGGTGGGCGATCTGGTCTATAACCATAAGACTAGCGGCAGCCAGAGCGCTCGCAAAAAACTGGGACTGCTAGGTCAAGCCCTACACGCCCATAAATTGCGCTTCACCCACCCGGTTGATGGCAAGCTGTTAGAATTTGAAGCGAATCTACCTGCAGATTTTCAGAATCTACTTTTAAGACTGCAAGAAAAACAATGAGTCACAAACTAATCTATATACTGATATCGGCCATTTGCATTCTCGGCACCCTTTATTTTGCCGCAATCAACACACAAAGCATCGAATGCAGCTTTGTCGGTCAAAAGTTCACGGTCTCTCTTGCTTTGATAGTGGTCAAGTTATTTGTCTTGGGCGGTGCCACGGCTTTCTGCTTGCAAAGACTGAGGCGCAGAGAAGAAAAATCAGAACAGAAACAATTGGAATGGAAAGCCCAGGACGCCAAACTGCAGGTCGAGATTCAAGGTGATACAGTCAAACTGCTGGAAGCGAAGATCGCCACACTTGAAACAGCCCTAGAAAAGGCTCTCAAGAAGAAAAATTAGCAAGGGGATAGAAATGAAACTAAGATTGGGTCTGATACTTACCCTCTTGCCGGGCTTGCTTCTGGCTTTTGCTTCCTCTTCTTTGGCTGCTGAAGACTCAGGACATTTGTTGATTAAGGAAGCCAAAGCTCTCTTTGAGCAGTACAAAGCCCTCGACCATGACTCAGACCCCGCCTTGGTCGACCTCTACAGCGACGACGCCGTCATTTATGCCGCCCTAGACCGCACCGGCGGAGGACAGACCCAAGAGAAGTTTTCGAAAAGCGAGTACGCTCAAGAGATCAAACGCTCACTGAAAGACCCCCATGTGCGCGAATTGAACAGCAAAACAACGATGGAAACTCCGGTCATTAAGACCGAACGCCATCAAATAATGGAAGACAAAGGTCTAAAGGACGAAGTGGTTGTTTCAGTGAGCTTTCTTGCCAAGCATGACCATTCGGCGTTGAAAGTACATTGGTTACTCAAGAAAGACAGCCAAGGCAAATTGAAAATTTTTGAAGAACACAGCCTGGCTTATTCTATGCGCAAACACCGCCTCAAACAGGCAAGCAAGCCAGACAGCCAGCCAAGTCAAAAAGAGTCTCAAGACTAGTCAGAGCTGCCCTTAAAGTCGGAAGCCTTGAGCCCTTCCACAAAACGCTTGAACTCTTTTGCTTCTTCTTTATCTCTTTCGTGATCGGCGGCCACTGTACCGTCAGCCACCACTTGGGCTGAAACCATTATAGGAGCGCGCGCCCGCAATGCCAGGGCGATGGCATCGGAAGGTCTGGAATCGATAGCCTTGGTTTCGCCCCGCTTGCCATCGACACTTTTGATAAAGATAGTGGCGAAATAAGTATCAGAAGAGAGCTCATTGATTTCGATGCGGTCGACTTTATAGCCAAGCGAAACAATGGTATTGAGCAGCAAATCATGGGTCATAGGGCGGCTGGGTTTATGCTTTCCAAGGGCTCGACTGATAGCCAGAGCCTCCGCCTCACCGATCCAGATAGGTAGAGCCCGTCTTTTGGTGCTGTCGTAAAGAACCAGAATCGGCATACGCGTATTCTGATCTTGAGCGATTCCAAAGACAAACATTTCAATCATTAAGAAAGACTTCCCTGAATTGGATCACGATAAATATGCCCAGTTTGCGCCCACTTTACACAACACCCAGTTAAATTCTTTCGACGAAAGCTGGTCTGGTTGTGGCTTCAGACACTTTCATATTTTTCAACAAAAGAGAGCAAGCCCCCAAAAGCTTATACTGCGGCACTTTCTAGACCAAGTAGTCTTTTTTTAAGCGATTTCAAAGATGAAGAGGGAGCAAGGGCCAAGTTGACAGTCTCACTGCAAACATGCATAAACTATGCGTTAGCAATCTGTCCGGGTGGCGGAATTGGTAGACGCGCACGTTTGAGGGGCGTGTGGGCAACCGTGAGGGTTCAAGTCCCTCCCCGGACAATTTTCAAAAGAAAGAGAAATGCGTCCTGCATTTCTCTTTCTTACATGAGGTTAAAACAATGCTCACTCAAAGAGCCCAGTGGCCCCATACAGTGCAAGACATAGTCAAGGCTCTAGACGGAGTCTGGGGACTGATAGGCGCCCACGGCACCAATGGAAACCTCTACAGACTGGAACGCAGCCTGCATGAACCCTATGTTTATACCCTTACCGAATATCGCGGCGAAGACGAGAGCGATGTGGTCAAAAGAGAAGAATACGGGCAAGCAGAAAGACAAAAGGCAATCGATACTTTCGCCCTAGCTCTAGGCTTCAATCTCACTTAAGACATGCCTTCCAATAAAGAAGCCAAGCACAATAGGCCCCTCGGCATGATCACCCAGGGCTCACTTTCGGCTGGGCTAGAAATGAGATTGGACGGCAAACAAAGCGTAGAAAATCTGCGTGTCGGACGCTTTGTTGTTATCGAAGGCGAAAACAATCGCTTCTTTAGCATGCTCACCGACGTCAGCCTCTCCAGTTCCAACGCCTCGGTCATGCTCAATCCGCCGGCTAACGATGCCTTTCTGATGTCGGTGCTGTCCGGCACCACTACCTTCGGCACTGTCAAACTGCAACCGATGTTGATGCTCACCAAAGACCAAGAAGAGCGAGAGCTGCGCCCGGTCAAGACAATACCAAGCCATTTTTCGCCGGTCTATGAAGCAGACGCCCAAGATTTCGCCCTTGTCTTCGGAGACGAGAATGAGCCTGGACAAGCCTTCTTCAATATCGGGCAACCACTCAATATGGACGTACCGGTCTGTATCAATCTCAATCGCTTTATCGAGAGATCCAACGGCATCTTCGGTAAATCAGGCACAGGCAAGTCCTTTCTCAACCGCATTCTTCTCTCTGGGGTGATCGCCAAAGACCTGGCTTCGGTGCTTATCTTCGACATGCACAACGAATACGGCTGGCAAGCCATGTCTGAAAATAAGAGCGCGCCCAGAGTCAAGGGACTAAAGCAGCTCTTCGGCGCCAATGTAGTGGTCTTTTCTCTGGACGCTGAATCATCGAAAGCGAGAGGCATTCCCGATGCCAGAGAGCTGTACATAGGCTATAACCAAATCGAAATTGAAGATCTCGACCTCCTAAAAAACGAACTAGCCCTCTCTGAAGCGACCCTGGAAAACGCCTATATTGCCAGAGAAAGACTAGGACAAGACTGGATCAGCACCCTGCTCGACATGACGGGCGAAGAAATCGAAGAATTCACAGTCAGCTTCAAGGGCCATCCCACCGCCCTCAAAACCCTGCAGAGACGCCTGAATACAGTCGTGCAAAAGACGCCCTATTTGAGACCACGGGTTTCACACAACTATATCGAAGAGATATTGTCTCAAATCAAAGCCGGCAAAAATGTGGTTCTAGAATTTGGCAGACAGAATAATCTGCTCTCTTACATGCTTGCCACAAATATAATCACCAGAAGAATACACGCCGATTATGTCAGACAATCGGAGCGTCACATCTGCGATCCCGAAAATGTGCGAGCCCCCAGAAAGCTCATGATAGTGATCGAGGAAGCCCATAAATTTCTCGCCCCGCAGGTAGCCAGGCAAACCATATTCGGTATTATCGCCAGAGAAATGCGCAAGTATTTCGTCACCCTGCTCATTGTCGATCAACGCCCCTCGGGTATAGATCCCGAAATTCTCAGCCAAATAGGCACTAGAGTGACAGCCCTGCTCAATGACGACAAAGACATTGATGCAGTATTCACCGGCGTATCAGGCTCGCAAACTCTGCGCACCGTGCTCGCTCAAATGGACCCTAAGCAACAAGCCTTGGTGCTCGGCTATGCCGTGCCCATGCCGGTGGTAGTGCGCACCCGTTCTTTCGATACCGACTTTTATAAGGCCGTCGCGGCATCACAATATGGCGACAGCCTTAATGCCGACTGGAGAGAACTGGCTTCGGGCAGCCCGGACGAGAAACGCAAACTACAAGAGAAGGCAGAGCAGGCTATTTCCGAGCTTTTCCCTGACGACTAACTTCTTGCTTGAGTGCTTCAATTGAAGTACTCTATCTTTATGACTGTTCCGGAAAAAGAAGCTCAAGATATCGATCCTTACGCCGACATTCCAGACGGCGTCGATCTCACCCAAGCCGAGCCTGCAAACAGCGGAACAGCGCCAAACCCCGAAACGAAGACAGGCAGCGACTTATCGGCAGTAAAAGAGCAAAGCGCTCCTAAAGATCTAAGTTCTCTTAAGGACGATCCGATAGACTCAGAAGCCCAGGACAATTTCGTCGAATCAAAAGAACCGAGCGAACTACTGATGTGCCTGGTGCTTGCTTCCGCCTATCTTGGC
>JAFLCK010000052.1:0-20556 GCA_017303615.1 Obscuribacter phosphatis (SeqCode) | reverse complement strand
GAGCTGATAGCAAAAGGCACATAATCAGCGACCGCGACCAAACGCTAATGCCAAAGTTATCCATTCTTAGTTTGTGCGCCGCTTTGTAATAGTCGATGGCACCACAGAGCAGAAAGGCCAGACCGCAGGTCATAACACCTAGCCCGAGACATTCAATAGAATGGGCGTCGCCTCGGGGCACCGAAAGATTATGCAGAGAGGAGCGACCGAGAAATTTTACAAGAGCCAAACCAAAACCGATCAAACTGAGGGCGGTGCGAATCCAAGCTAGTAGAGTTCGGTCCATCGCTAGAATTGTGCGCGCCGCCGCCATTTCGTCGGCTAGCTTGACCTTGGCAGGGTTTTCTTGAGCGGCGGTGGCGGCTTTGTCATCTGAGTTGAATTGGCTCATTTCTGCCATAATCTAGAGTGCGCTCCTTGAGACATTGAGTAAGTAACTAAGAAGTAGGGTCAAAAATGCGACTTAAAGTTTTTGTTCTAACTGCCCTCGCTGCTTTTACTTCTCTTACTCTTGCTGCTTGTACGGCTCCAGAGCCGATTGTCGATAGAAATAAGTTTGTTCGCACACTTCCAATAGATTGTAGCGTATTATCAGAGTTTTTAGAGGCTGATCGGTATAGATTGCTGCGCTATCTATATTCTGATGCTCGATTTTTTGTCACCGATGATAGAGACTCTTTATGCGGAAGAGCTGCCCAAAGAGAACTTGAGCCTCAGCTAGAAGGCTCGACCGTCGCCGCTCTGCGCTATAATCTTGATTTCTTTACCAAGCCTAAACCAGAGACCTCTGACCACTTCGTCTCAGATCTTTTTTCTGAGCGCACCGGCGACGCCACCAAAGACTCTGAACGAAATTTACGCTTGTCACCCAGTACCGCAGGTGGTGCTTATCTGGCAGAAGGTGATGGCTCGGTAATGCTGTCGACAAGGCTATATGTTCTGAATGCAGTGTCCAACAAAGAGATTGGTTTTGTCGGCAGTGGGGCGAATCGTGAAAAGCAAAAACTTGTTTTTGCAGATAGTGCCAAACTAAAGAAAGGTGTTGATATGACCTGCATTCCTACAACACTTGATGATAAGAATAATCGTCTCTGGATGCACTCAAATCTTACCGCCGCGTCGCGGACTCTGTTGCTCAATATTTCTGAAAGCTCTTACCATGAGAATAGAGCCGCCTCTGAGCGTTCTCTAAACCTGGTACTCAGTCAGCTGAGAAAGATAAAGGCGGCGATTGAAGCTGAAAAGAAAGGAGCGGCTTTTGACTTGTCTATTTTGGCTGGGCAGTCATATAAGTTGAGCGGTCATGACGAAGTTAATTTGTCGCCAGGCGCGGTATGGGGCTATGTCGCTGCCGACGAGCCAGGGCGGGTTTTGCTTGAAGTGATGCCCGGAGCCGCTGCGGCAGGGAGAGCTTTCAACTGGGGTGAAAGCGGCTCACGTAAGCTGAGTGTCATGGTCGGCTATAGCGACGCTAAGAGCAACGGCAAAGAAAGTAAGCTTGATGCAAAGGCTGGAAATAGTGCAGAGAGGTTGAGATATTTCTTTGCTTTACCTTGGGTTTTACCTGGCGACGGTGATGCGCGTCCAGAGAATTTCTCACTAAAGGTTTCCTTCGTTCCCTTAGAAGAAGGGCATATGCCTAAGGTTTTGTTCTTTAGACCGGCGGTGGAGTAGGAGGTGTATGGCGTCTCTCAGATGGGTTGATTCTTTGCAATCTTGCTACTCACAACATGTGACCATCGTCTTCATTTTGCTTGCTTTGTTGCTAGCGCCGCAGCTACCTTTTGGTGCGCATAGAGCAAATGCTTCAGAAGGCGATGACATAAGTCATTGGCAAAAGGTCTCAAAGGCTGCTACTGCTGCCTTTCATGAGGGGCGAACGCAGCAAGCAGATGCGCTCTTTCGGCAAGCTTTGCAGTTGGCGAGGAAGAGCGGTAAGAAAGACCTCATAGGCAATAGTTTGTGCAATCTTGCAACTGCTGTATATGAGCGAGGTCGGATTGAAGAGTCGATTTCATTGTGTCGTCAAGCTATCTCTCTGCTTGAGAAGGAGCCAACTCTTAAGGAAGATCTATATGTGGTTTTGCGTAGCCTTGGTGGTATTTATGAAAATAGCGGTCGAACCTCTGAGGCTGTGGAAAGCTATAAACAAATCATTGCCTTAATGAATAAAGATTCCAGTTGTAAGCCTATGGAACGAATTCCTTATCTTTATCTTCTTGCCAGTCTGTATGAAAAGAATGGGAAATTGCAGCAGGTTTTGTCCCTCTATTCAGAGGCACTCGCCATTGAAGAAAAGGCGCGGGTTGAGCCTCTTGTTCTCGTGAATGCGATAAGCAGACTGGCAAATATAAATTATAAACTGGGTCATTTTAAGGAAGCTGAGAGCTTGAACAAGCGCGCCTTGGCAATCGAAGAGAAGGCTGGGAAGATTAGTGGCTGTCTATACAATAATCTAGGACTGATTTATACGGCTCTAGGACGCTTCTCTCAAGCGGAGAGTATGTTTAATTGTGCTTTGAGATCTCTCGAGAATAGACCCGATAAAACAGAGGACTTGGGGCAAGCACTAGGTAATCTTGCCTGTTTGCATATGGACAGATTTGAGCCTAAATTGGCAGAACCTCTCTATCGGAGAGCTTTGCAGATTAAGGAGAAAGCAGTTGGTCTTGATTCGGTGGAGCTGTTGACGGAGCTAAGCAATCTAGGCAATTGTTATAGGTCTCAGGGCAAACTTGCTCAAGCCCAAGAGTCCTTTGATAGAGCACTCAGACTGGTAAAAGAGTCTGCTTTAACTGAGTTCCAAAAAGCAGAATTCTTCAATAATTTGGCGCTGCTTTATGTAACCCAGCGCAAGTACTCACAAGCAGAGACTCTCTATAAGAGAGCTGTAGCAGCTTTGGAAGCTACTCTTGGGAAAGAGCATCCCGATCTTGTGCGCATGCGGCGCAACTATGCCGACTTGCTGAATGAGACAAAGCATTCTATCTAGCTGGAATCTTTTGGGCGGCTTGCATAAGTTTGTCGACATCGTCCATCAAAGCCATTCCCTTTTGACCTGGGTCAAACTTCAAGGCGTTGTTTAGAAAATCGAGACGCTCGGTCAAATGCTTGTCTTGATAAACCATACCAAAGACTCGTTTTTCGCACCAACTTACTTTTGTGATTAGGCGAGCGCTTGCCGGCGGTGGCTCGGTGCTGTTTATTGCGTCTTCATCGGCTTTCGACAAAGCTGGCTTTTTCGGTGTGTCGTCATCGTCGCCTACTTGTTGTTGCTGTTGCAGGGCGCTTTTGGGTTGCACTCGCACACCAGCAAAAGGGCCAAAGCCTGGAATAAAGAAAGACGGACCTTGTTGTCCTTGCGTACCCGCAGGTGGAATGCCAAATAGAGCGTTGCCCACTTTTGAAAGCACGTTGGTGCCACCACCACCGGTGGCTTGGCCGGGCATGCCGTTTTGCGGTGCTTCAGACTGACCTAAGATATTCTTGTGCAGTTTTTTCTCGGCATAGTCTTCTAGTGCGTCGGTACGGTCTCCTAGTGAATTCTTTTCTAAGGCTTGTCCAAAGACTTTAACTTCCATGCGCGAGAGTCGTTTGTTCAAGTCTGCGCCATCGGCATCATAGTTTTGACCCAAGATGGCTTCCTCTAGGGCTGTGACGCGCGGATACTTTGTGCTTGCATATTCGCTGGAGCCCGCTTGGCTTGGCTGTCCGGTGGAATCTAACTTGTCTGCTCTTTCGTCGCTTACATAGCCTGGGTCTGGCGCCACCACTGGTTTTTTGAGCTTGCTTTCGACATAGTCTTGCAGTTTGTCGGTGCGGTCGCTTAGATCGCCTGTGGAGGCTTTGCCAAAAGCTTTCACTTCCAGCCGCGACAATCTGTCGCCGAGGCTGTCGTTGGGGTGACTAGACCCCAAGAGGGTCAATTCCATCGCCGAAATTCTGGGATAAGTATCTGATGTGTCGATGGCTTTCACCAAGTTTGCAGACGACAACACCAGGGCTGATGAGAGAACTATAAGCCTGATTCTGTTTTTCATAGTGCCGACATTTTACATCAGTTCAGCGCAAAACCAAAGGCTCAAACAGATGCAGAGCGGCGCCGGCTTTTAGTTCTTTAACAATGGCGTTTTGCCCAAACATGACCTTGCCGTCTATCTTTCTATAGTTTGACAGCGTGCGCAGAGGCTCTTTACCGGCGTCGGCGCTATCTTGGTCGATGGTGGTGATTTGGCAGCGGGCGCAGGGCTTTACCAGTGCCAAGGTCAAGTCTGCGCTCTGCAGCTCTTTAATTTTGTCTTCTAAATAGGGCTCGTCGCCGTCAAAAGTGAGATTTGGTCTGAAGCGATTCATCTCGACCGGGTATTCAAGCTTGGCATTGAGATCTTGCAGTGAGGCATCGGAAATGACAAGCAAAGGGAAGCCGTCGGCAAAGCCGACTATATGGTCTTTGTCCTCAGCTGCCGGGGCGTATTTGGGGTCGACTATGCGTTTTTCGCTGGCGCACATTCGCACTAGTCTGACGTCATAGTCTAGAAATTCACTTAAGAGAGAGCTGGCGTTCTTATCTTGTTCATAAGCTTGGCATAGGTCGTTCCAAACTTTTACTTCTATGGGTTGTCCTTGGGCAGGGGCTTCGATGTTTATTGAGATGTCTCTTTCGCCCGCTCGCAAAACAAGACGCCGCGCCGACTCCAGCTGTTTACCCTGGCTAAAGTCGGTAAGTTCGGTTTCTATCAAGCACAGTTTGGCTAGTTCGCGTTGGCTGACAAAGCGGTTGTTTCTATCGACGAGCATCCATTCGCGGTCAAAAACCGGTCCTCGTTTGTCTATGGGCATGCGCTCAAGAGAAATGCCTTTCAGAGACTTTACCGGGTAAATTGTCAAAGAGGTGATTTTCATATCTTTATTTTTAGTGTTTGGCTAGTGCGGCAGCGGCATTAATTATGGCTATCATGGCGCAAACTAGAGACTCGCCAGCCACCGCCCCTGATGCCACAGGGACATAGTAAATCTCAGCGTTCTTGGCGTTTACTCTCTTCCAGATTTCGACAACTAATGCGCCAATAAAAAAGGCTAGGGCATTGCTGAAAGGCATTACCCAAGATAGTCCCAGTCCCATGGCCGAGGGGGTGAATTTCTTGATTTTTGGCGGCAAATATTTGTCGGTGATTGCCAGCACTATACCGATTATGCCGCCGATTAGCATACTCCATCTGGCCGATACCGGTACTTTGTCGATGCCTTCTGAAAGAGCGGTGGCTACAGCGTACCAGGTCTGCACCGAGGGTGGTTGCATGGCTTCGAGTGCGGCTTGGTTTGGTACCATCATGTACCAGGCGGGCACAATGGCTGCCACGCCAAAGAAAACGCCTATTAGCTGGGCAATAAATTGCTTTCTTGGATTGGCACCGAGCAGATAACCACTTTTAAGATCTGTCAGGAGGTCGGCTGAGCTTGATGCGATATTGGCAGTGACCGAAGCGGCCATTAAGTTGGTTGTGATGTTGCGTGGCGCCAGCACCGCCACGGTCAGCTGTGTAATTTTGCACATGGCCGACATTGGTGTGACGTCGGTTTCGCCGGTGGCGCGGCATGCCACTAGAGCCAATAAAAAGCTTAGTCCGACTGTTGTGAAGCCTACTAGTGGGTTAATCGAGAAGGCTACATATTGCAAGATGACTGACGCCAGAGCGAGGGGCACAACCCCGATGATAAGCCAGCTGTTTGGTACTTCTATGGCGGCGAGCGGGTCGCTTTCGCCTTCTTGTTTGCCGCTTTTGAGACCGGTAAAGCTGCGTACGATGGTTTTCCATTCTATGGCAAAGGCTGTCAGCCCCGATGTTACCATGATGGCAGAACCGGTCCAAAGAGCCCAACCTTTGATTAAGTCGCTGGGTTTGCTGATGATGCCGGCCTGCAAAAGTTCGGGTGACACTATAAAGTAAAGAAAGAGTGCGCTCAATATCATCGAGAGCGAAACCCGCAGCCCCACCAGCATGCCTGCTGCCGCTAAAAGCAAGCTTGGCTCTAATCCAAAGCCGGGCAGAGCAGCCATATCTATGCCGCGGTGTTTGATTGGAAAGTGAATCAACTCGGGTAGCTTTAGTTTCATAGCCAGCTGCCAGGCAAACTCACCGTTTTTCATAAAGCCTGTGACACCGGCAATTATCATGGCTGCCACCAGGCTGTATGCTTGTTTTACTGCTTCAGCGCTGTGGCTGTGCAGACTCTTGAGTGTCTGGGCGGCGGCGATGCCGCTTGGAAAAGGCAGTTTCTCTCGATTGATCATCTGTCGTTTCATCGGCACTGCCAGCACAACGCCCAGTAGAGCTGAAACCAAGGTCCAGGGAAAGAGTATGGTCCAGTCGACATGTTTGCCTGTAATAAGCAGTAAAGCACCAAAAGCGATACCAACTGTGGCGCCTGTTGAATAACCGGCTGCCGAAGCGGTCGACTGCATACAGTTGTTCTCTAGTATGGTCATGTCTGAAAGTTTAGGGGCGAAAAGCCGCACCACTTTCCAGATGACAAAAGAGAGCACGCAAGCTGTGATGGCCACCCCAAAGGCCCAGCCTACCTTAAGCATGGTGTACAAGTTTGAAATAGACATGAGGGCTCCCAAGAGCCCGCCCATCAGCACCGCCCGCAGTGTCAGCTGCGGTACTTTGTCTCCTTGGTAGACTTTATCGAACCATTCTCTTTCGTTCAGTTCGTGAAGGTCGCCCGAAAGATGTGCCTCTTCGGGCGCTGAATTGGTTGTTTCCACGCAGGCTATTTCCTATTTGGTGTTTTGCTGTTTGAGCTTTAGTGCGGGGCCGAAAGCATACAGAAGTTTTCGTTCTCTAGCCCTCTAAGGGCCGTTGTTCTGGCTACTCTGCTGATTGCCAGTTGGAAGGCGGCGGTACGCATGTCGCACTCGGATGACTTAGAGATGTGTTTGATCTCTTTGTAAGAGTCTAACAAGAGTGCTTTCAGTTCTTGGTTGACTCTATCGAGGCGCCAGCGGAACTGTTGCACGTTTTGTACCCATTCGAAATAAGAGACGACAACCCCACCGGAATTGGCAAAGATGTCGGGAATGATGGTGATGCCCTTGCCGGCTAGGTATTCATCGGCGTCTGGTGTGGTAGGGCCATTGGCACCTTCCACTATTACTTTAGCCTTGATGTCTTTCATGTTTTCTGCGGTGATCACATTACCGAGTGCAGCTGGTACAAGCACATCGACATCGAGGGTAAATATCGATTTGGCATCGATATTTTCGGCGCCGGGGAAGTCTTTGACCCCGCCGCGTTCGATGCTGTGGTGCCAGAGTGCGTCTACATCTAGACCATCCTTGTTATAGACGGCGCCGCCCACGTCGGCGATGGCGACGACTATGCCGCCGGCATTGTGAATGAATTTAGCTGCCCAAGAGCCGACATTGCCAAAGCCCTGTATGGCAAAACGTGTTTTCTTGATGTCCATTTCTAGATCGGCGAGCACCGATTCGGTGACAAAGAAAAGCCCTTGACCAGTGGCTTGTTCGCGACCTTCACTGCCGCCCAGCTCTAAGGGTTTGCCTGTCACCACCGCTGGTGTCCAGCCGTGATATTTAGAATATTGGTCGACTATCCAGGCCATGGTTTGTGAATTGGTGCCCATATCGGGGGCCGGAATGTCTAGACCAGGACCAATAATGTCGTGAATCTCGTCGATGAAAGCACGGGTGAGGCGCTGCAACTCGGCGTGTGAGAGTTTGCCGGGGTCGCAATTGATGCCGCCCTTGGCGCCGCCATAGGGAATATTTGCGACTGCGGTTTTCCAGGTCATAAGTGAGGCTAGGCTGTTAACTTCATCGGGGTCAACCTCTGGGTGGAAGCGCAAGCCGCCCTTGAATGGTCCTCGGCTATTGTCGTGCTGTACTCTGAACCCGGTATAGGTTCCTAGTTCACCGTTATCAAGTTCAAAAACGCATTCGACTTTTACTTCTCGGCGCGGGTTCATCAAGACTGTTTCTAGTCTTGCGCCCAGTCTAAGGGCTTTTGCCGCTCTTTTGAAATAGTGGTTGGTGGCTTCAGATGCTCGCATTATCGCCTCCTTAGGAAATGCTAATAGAGTAGCATTTCTTTAGAAGATTAATACGGCAAGGCGAAGGCAGCGGCCTGAGGGCTGAGATAAAAGGAGGCTTTATTGACGGCCTGTTCGAGCGAGACCACTTGGTCTTTCTTGATTTCTTCTATTTTTTGCATGACAAATTGAATGCGCTCGGTGGGCGGCATTGCCGGTATTCTTACGACTTTGACATTTCTGCTTTCATAGCAATGTTCGAGAATGACGCTTATTTCTTTTGTGAAAGCGAGATTTTCTCTGCGCACATCAGTCTCTTCAAAGAAATTGAGAGGTTCGATGAGGAAGGCGGCAGCATATTGACCGGCGTCGAGGTTAGAGAAAGCGGCCGGCACCGGCAACTTGTCATATAGATAGTAGGCTTCGCCGTCAAACAAGCCCCGGTCGAGTATAACCGGTTTGTCGAAGTCTAAAATAGCCGCTTCGGCCGATTGCTGTCTGCGCAAGACTTCTTGTTGGAATTTTTGCCTATCTACCCAAGGCAAGATACGACCTTCCTGAATTAGGCGTGTGGCAATTTCATGCACTACTTTGTAGCCCAGATTTTGCAGACCAGTGACTATGGTTGTTTTGCCTACTGATGGTCCGCCTGTGATTACAAATTTCATGCGTTATGCCTCAAAAAATGTCGCCAGCCAGAGAATAAAGCCTATAGTTATCAGGAGCCTCTCTTGACTGCACTTTAGGTTTTTTAAAGAGGCTCTACAAGGTGATTGTTCTAACAATTGCTCCCCTGAAATGGGAAGATTCCCAATTGGGACGCCCAGACGATTGGAATTAGACTAACTGTTTCTAATTTAGGACTGTTGCCGCCAGTAGCCCTCGTCTTGAACAGTTTGGCGCTCTTCTGGGGGCAACGACTTTAGGTCTGCATCAGGACGGCATTGGGGCTGCACCGCTGGTGGTGGCGGAGTTCTTTTGTTTTATATTTGGCAATTGCAGTTTGCAGAGTAACTGATTTCGGTAATAGAAAATTTAAATCTGATTTTCATTCTGTTTTCAGATTTATTGGACTTGCTTAGGACCTTATATTAGTTGACAAGTAAATTTATCTATCCTGCCGGTTAGAATCTCGCCAATAGCCATTCGGTGACGCTTTCACGGACTCTTGCTTTCGTCAATCATTCGGGGGGCTGAAGGCGTGACAACTCCTTCCGTGATATATTTGTGAACATCGAAGCAGTTCGTCCGAAAAAACGTCGGCAATGTTCTGCAGATGATGCGTCCTTAATTTTTTGAGCGACGCCTGTTACAGAGCTGGCACGACCGGCGGACTATGGGGGCTACATTTTGGATTTTTCGGCTTGGACTCAGCCATCGGCGCTGGGTACGTTTACAGTTTGGTTCCTTCTCTCTTATCTCTACGCCGGTCTAGGCATAACACTCGGTTACCACCGCCTCCTCACTCACAAAGGTCTAAAAGTTCCCCGCTGGGTAATGTATTTCTTTGTTTCCGGCGGTTACCTGGCCCTTATGGGGGCTCCAATTTCTTGGGTTGCCACCCACCGTCTGCACCATCAAAAGTCTGATCTTCCTGGTGATCCTCACTCACCCCGTGATGGTTTTGAGCATGCCCTCTACAAGTGGATGCTCAACATGGGTGAGAAACAAGGACCGGAAGAAGTCGCTAGACAGTGTCAAGATCTGATGTCAGATCCTGTATTGCGTATGCTGGGTACCAGTCACTCTGCTGGTCAAGCCCAACTTTGTTTGGCTCTCAATATTGCTTGGCGTCTTGCCATCCTGGCTTTCTTCGGACCTGTGGCTTTCACCGCCAACTTCTTGGCTGGTTTCATTGTATTTTGGAGCCCGCAATTCGTTAACACTTTCTGCCACCTCACCAATCACGGTTATCGCAATTTCGAATCGCGCGATGATAGCCGCAACGTTTGGTGGGTTGCTGTTCTTGCTTGCGGCGAAGGTTGGCACAACAACCACCATGCATTCCCCAAGTCGGCTCGTCACGGCATGATGTGGTGGGAATTCGACATCACTTGGGCAACAATCTGGATGCTTGAGAAACTTGGTTTGGCTAAAGATGTAGTTAGACCTAACGAAACAGCAATGGCCGCCAGCCGCATCAAACCTGCCGGCAGCAAAGTAGTGGTAGAGCCCGTTGAGTCGCTCAAGCCTGCTGCTGTTATCTCGATGGTCGAGAGCGAAGCCAAAGCAGAAAATCTAGCAGAACCTGTTGCTGTCGGCGAAGCCGTCAAGTAAGACCTGCCGGTAGTTAAGCTGTTGATAAGGAGCCCTTATGAGGGCTCCTTTCTTTTGCGGCATACTTTTGGATAGAGGGCCGGTAGTACAAGCAAGGTAAGGGCTGTAGATGTGATTAAGCCGGCTATGACAACGGTGGCGAGCGGGCGTTGTACTTCTGCACCCACCGAAGTGGCAATTGCCATGGGAATGAAGCCTAAGGAGGCAACCAGGGCGGTCATAAGCACTGGTCTTAGTCTTTGTCTGGCGGCGGCAACGGCTGCTTGTCTTGGCTGCATTCCTGCTGCTTCAAACTGTCTTATTGTCGAGACCAAGACAACGCCGTTTAAGACGGCAACGCCAAAGAGCGCAATAAAGCCGACGCCGGCTGTGACTGAAAGGGGCATTTGTCTTAGATAAAGAGCGACAATGCCGCCCGAAAAGGCTAGAGGAATATTTGTGAATATCAAAAGACCAGGCTTTAGGTCGTTGTATAGCATAAATAGTAGGGCAAAAATGAGAAGCAAAGAAACAGGCACAAGTATGAAAAGCCTTTCTTGGGCAATGCGCATATTCTCAAACTGACCGCCCCATTCGATGTGATAGCCACTGGGCAGTTTTATATTGGCTGAGATGTCTTTCTGGGCTTCGGCCACAAAGCTGCCTAGATCTCTGCCTCTCACATTGAACTGCACCATATAAGTGCGGTTGCCCTGATGGTGCGCTATCTGCGCCGATGTGAGGTCGCGCTCAACTTTGGCAATTTGGCGCAATGGCACCAAGGTGCCGTCTCTGGCTGCCACAGGTAATTCGGCAATGTCGTCTGCTGTCTTTAGGCAGTCTGGTTCAAAACGAACAGTAAGAGGAAATCTCGG
Source organism: Obscuribacter phosphatis (SeqCode) (assembly GCA_017303615.1). Taxonomy (GTDB): domain Bacteria; phylum Cyanobacteriota; class Vampirovibrionia; order Obscuribacterales; family Obscuribacteraceae; genus Obscuribacter; species Obscuribacter phosphatis_A. Next base: position 9,373 of record JAFLCK010000052.1, on the reverse strand, counting down.
CTTGCCTTCATATATGGTGCCGACCACTAAGCCGTCGACGGCCGCTGCCACCGTGTTTAAGGCATCTGAGGCAAAGACACCGTAGGCGGCAAGGGCTGTTTGATTGAGCTTAGCGCTCACCACCGGCAGACCCGATGTTTGCTCTAACTTTAGGTCTGCACAGCCATCGATTTTTGCAATTCTGGCACCAATTTCATTGCCTATTTCTTTTAGCTTGTCGAGATCGCTGCCGAACACTCTTACGGCAACGTCGCTGCGTGCACCAGCAACAAGCTCATTCATTCTTTGTTCAATAGGTTGCGACATCGAATAAATCAGCCCGGGAATGCTTTCTTTTAGTTTCTTGTTTATTGCTGTTTCGAGGTCTTGCTGGGTATAGTTTGGCGGCCATTGCCATTTTGGTTTAAAGATAACAAAGACATCTGATTCATCTGGACCCATCGGATCAAAAGCGATTTCGCTGCGCCCCGTGCGTGATACCACGGTTTCAACATATTTATTTTCAAGTATGGCTTTTTCGATCATGGTGGTTTGAGCTGCCGCCGTGGCCAGCGAGCCAGAGACCGGTCTAGTCAGACCTAATACTAAGGAACCTTCTCTTAGCACTGGAATAAACTCGCTGCCTAAATGAGGTAAGCAAAGCAGGCTGCCGACAAACACGGCAAGAGCAGTTAGGGCGGTAGCGCTCGGTCTTTTGACTGCGGCAAGTAAAAGCTTTCGATAAGGTCGATTCATTAACCTCATCAAAAAGGCTTCTTTCTCTTGTACTTGTTTTTCTAGCAGAAAATAAGATAGCGAGGGCGTGACAAAGAGGGCTACGAAGAGAGCAGTGATTAGACCAAAGACAACAGTAAGAGCCATTGGTTGGAAGGTTTTGCCGGCTACGCCGGGTAAACCCAAGATGGGTAAATAGACCACAGTGATAATGGTGACCGCGGCAAAGACCGGCGTTGCCACTTCTTTGGCGGCGGCGGCGATGGTGCCTAATCTGTTTTGTGTGTTCAGTGTTTCTTCTGCGCCGTCTGCGTTTTGTTTGGCAGCATGTAGGCGGCGCAGAATGTTTTCGACCATGACCACTGAGCCGTCGATAAGTATGCCAAAGTCAACAGCGCCAAGCGAAAGTAGATTGGCAGAGACTCCGCTTAAGTTTAAAAACAAAAGTGAACCGGCGAGCGAAAGCGGTATTGCCGTAGCCGCGACCAGACCTCCGCGCCAGTTGCCCAGCAGCAAAAAGAGAACTACAAGAACAAGCAGAGCCCCATGCATTAGATTGTCTTTGACAGTCTCTATTGTATGGTCGACTAAGTCGCCTCTGTCATAGAACGGCACAATTTGAATATTCTCGGGAAGGGTCGGCTTTAGTAGCTCGATCTCTTTTTTGATGCGCCCGACAAGCTCTCTTGAATTTTCGCCTTTGCGCATAATGACAATGCCTATGACCGTCTCGCCTTTGCCGCCGGCTGTGACGATGCTTTGGGGCAACATTTTGCCGATCTTGACTTCGGCAAGATCTTTGATGCGCACGGCACCATTTTGCGAGCGTTTTATCAGTACGTTTTCGATATCTTTAGTGCTGGCAAGAAGACCTTGGGCACGCAGCAAAATTTGATCGCTTTGCTCGACAACATAGCCACCACCGGTGTTGGCATTGCTATTGCGCAGAGCGGTGCAAACTTCTGAGGGGGTTACTTCATAGCCGTGTAAACGCTCTGGCTTGAGCCAGATCTGATATTCTTTTGCTTCGCCGCCCATCGATTGTACTTCGTCTATACCTGGTACCGTCTTTAGTGCCGGAATGACTTGCCAGTCTAGAATTTCGCGCAGCTGCATTAGGCTATAGCCGGGGCCGCGCAACTCAAACTGATAGATCTCACCAAGACCGGTGGCTATCGGACCTAGGTTTATGCTCACGTCGTTATTGGGCGGCATCTGCCCTTGGGCTGACTTTAGCCTTTCGCTTACCTGTTGCCTGGCCCAGTAAATATCGGTGCCGTCTTCGAAGACTGCTGTAACTTGCGAAAGAGCATATTTAGATATTGACCTTTGCAGATGCAACTTAGGCATGCTTTGCAAAGCCAGTTCAACCGGATAGGTAATATATTGTTCTACCTCGCCCGGTGCTAAACCACGGGCGGTGGTGGTTACGGTAACTTGAATATTGGAGATATCGGGCACCGCGTCGATGGCAATAGAAAAGAAGGCCCAGAGCCCGGCAAGCAGGAGGGCAATGCTTACGAATAAAGAGAATAGTCTTTTATTCAAGGCAAAGCCGACCAGCTTTTCCAGTGGCCCGTCGGGTATGCTCGGCCTCTTATCTGCTTTCATTTAGCCTTCTCCCATGGCTCGTTTCACTGCTTCGGTCTTTAGATAAAAAGAGCCTTCACCGACAACTTCCGCCCCTGGTTTGATTTTTCCTTCTATTTGACTGGTGGCGCCGTTTGTACCTAGTCGTTTTACTTCTATTTGGGCAAAGGTCTGTTCGCCTGTTTTGACAAAGACAAAGTCTTTGCCTTCTATATTTTGCAGAGCTTGCGATGCCACGGTGAGACCCGACTGATTGTGCGGTTTTACGTTTACTTTGGCGATAATCATCATGCCCGGCTTGAGCAAGCCGCGGCTATTATCGATTTCGGTGCGCACTTGCACACAGTGCGAAACCGGGTCATAATGCTGCCCCATCTTGGTGATTTTGCCCCAAAAGACTTCACCCGGCGCCACTTCAGTCTCAAATTTGACCAAACTATCTAGGTCTAAATAAGAAATTTGAGACTGTGGAACTTCGAGCATGACCCAGACTTTCTTGAGATTGGCAATAGAAAGCAGCGCATGACTGGTGACAGCATTGGCGTTATTGGCGGCGTTGCTGGTTGGATAGTTGGCCATGGTCGGAGAGACGCCCTGACCGGCGACAACATTGCGCTGAATAACTATGCCGTCGCGCGGGCTCAAAAGAGGCAGTTCTGATGTGAATCCGTCGGGACTGCTCTGTGGTTTTGAAATACCCAGCGCCTTTAGTTTGACACCTGCTGCGGCAAATTGCGCTTGGGCTGCTTTGTAGGTCGCTTCTGCCGCTACCAATTCGGCTCGTGTGGCAGCATAGCGACCCTGTGATGCTTCTAGATCTTTTTTTGAGCTAATGCCTTCGTCTACCAGGTCTTTCAGTCTTTGTCGGTCTTTTTCGGCAACGTCGATTCTTGTTTTGATCAGTTCCATTTCGGCTCTGGCGCTGGTCATTTTTGCCAGAGCATCGAAATAGTTTGATTGAGCCTCGGCTACGTCGGGGCTATTGACATAAAGTAAGACCTGTCCTTTACGCACATGATCGCCAAGATCGACCAGTACTCTGCTGACCACACCGTTCATCTGAGGTGATACTGTGCCAATCTCTTCAAATGGAGCTTCGATTACCGAGGAAAACTCAAGCTCTTGAGCGATGCCATTGGTGCCTACCGGTACTGTCTTTAGTTTTGCTCTTTTGATTTGATCGTCTGTCAGCCTATACATACCGTCGGAATTTCTAGGCTGAGGCTTGTCGATGACGACCGCATTTTCGCCTGGTTTGCCAGTCTGAAACTGCATTTGGCAGGCGCCAAGAACCAGAGTATAGGTAAGGGCGAGCCAGAGACTCGATATGTTTTTTAGCATGATAAATAACTCTCTTTGACGCAAACAACAAAGCCCCTCGGGCTTATAAGTCTTTGTTTGCTGCGAGAGTTAAATCAAAAATGAGCAGTGAACAAGAAATATTGGTGGTGAATTGGCAAAGATAGCGCCTTCACCGGGGGCAAAGGCGATGAATTTGTCGCTCTGGCTTTGATAAGTTGTGCTTGCCCAATCTATATAACTAAGCAAGATTAGACCGACCGCCGAGATGTCTTGCACGGTCGTCAGCATCGAATCGCCGCTGTTCTGCTTGATGGTGGGGCTATGCGTATGAGCGGTTATTGCTGTTTCATAGCGAAAAGCGGTTTGCTTTGCTGGAGAATCAGCCATATCGTGCAGCAGGGTGTTGGTCCAGCCCATGACCATAACTATCAAGACGGAAAAGAATAATTTCCACCTTGTGGTTAGCTTTTCGAATTCGTATCTCGACTGCTTCATAGTCTCATACTAGCAGAACTGCAAAGTTTCTCAATTCTTTCAAGGCGACAAAAGACGCTCTTGCCTGTTTTGTGAACTTAGCTGAGAGGCAAATTTTCTGCTTTTGAGAGACCGCGGTCTCTATTTCTTGGCTTTCCAAATAGGATCTTGGAAGGCATCACCTTTAGGTTCGAACCAGCGGGTCATGGTCATTTTTTGCTGGGTGTAGAACTGAATGCCTTCATAGCCCTGTATGTGCAGGTCACCAAAGAATGAATTGTTCCAACCTGTGAAGGGGAACCATGCCATGGGAGCGGGTACTCCGACATTGATACCGATCATGCCGGCATTAAAATGATGCTTGAACTCGCGAGCGGCTCTGCCTGAATTTGTATAAATGACGGCACCGTTGCCGTAAGGGCACTGCTTACCGACGTTGATGGCGTCTTCTAAGGTTTTGGCCCGCACCACCGAGAGTACCGGTCCAAAAATTTCTTCTTTGACCACGGTCATTTCGGGACGAGCATGATCGATGATGGTCGGTCCGAGGAAGAAGCCTTTGCTGTTTTTTGCAGCTTCTATTTCTCTGCCGTCGAGAGCCAACTCGGCCCCTTCTTTGGCGCCCTTTTCGATCATACCTTTGACTTTCTCAAGATGCTCTCTGGTGATGACCGGACCCATATCTGGGGCTTGGTCGCCGTCGGTACGCCCGACAGTCATTTTGCTGGATGATGCCACCAATTGTGGTAGCAGCTCCTCTCCCGCTTCACCGACTGGTATGGCCAGGCTGCCTGCCATACAACGTTCGCCGGCGCAGCCGAAAGCCGATGCCTGCAGGGCTTGCACTGTCTGTTCCATATCGGCATCAGGCATGATGATGATGTGGTTTTTGGCGCCACCGGCTGCCTGCACCCGTTTACCATGGGCGGTACCATTTTGGTAGATATACTTGGCTATATTTGTTGAGCCGACGAAAGAAATAGCTTTGATGAGGGGATGCTCGATGATGGCATCGACACAGTCTTTGCCGCCATGCACGATATTGAAGACGCCGTCGGGCAAGCCGGCTTCGGCAAGCAACTTGCCGATCATTATGCTGGAGAGCGGCACTTTTTCGGAAGGTTTGAGAACAAAGCTGTTGCCGCAAGTAATGGCCACCGGATACATCCAGAGCGGCACCATGGCTGGGAAGTTGAAGGGCGAGATACCGGCGCAGACGCCGAGAGGATGTCTTATTGTTTCGCAGTCGACGTTTCTGGCGATATTAGCCATGCTGTCGCCCATCATCAAGCTGGGTATTCCGCAGGCAAATTCCACTACTTCTATGCCGCGCTGCACAGAAGCTTTGGCTTCGGGCAAGGTTTTGCCGTGTTCTCTGGTGACGCAGCGGGCGATTTCTTCGTAGTGGGCCTCTAAAAGAGCCTTGAATTTGAACATTACTCGGGCGCGTTCCACCACCGGCACTTCTTTCCAATCGAGAAATGCTTTATGGGCGGCTTGTACTGCCAGGTCTAGGTCTTTTTTGCCGCCCATGGGGGTGAGGGCTATGACTTCACCTGTGGATGGGTTGTAGACTTCCTGAAATTCAGTGGCGTCCGAATCGACCCATTTGCCTCCAACTAGAAGCTGGCACTTGGTCGCCTTTGTACTGGTCACTACCATCTTTCGCCTCCCGGAGCGGTTTTTAGAGACTTGTCTATACAATGTGACCTATAAGGATATCCCGCGGGCAGGCAAAATGCTTTACCTCTCGCAATAATCCAGGCTTACAAGTTTCTAATAACCCTGCTTTAGAAGCTGGATTGGGCTCTGGCTGTAGCTTGCTGCGCATAGCTTTGCGCTTGACTGGCTACTGCTTGGGCTTCTTGGGCCAAGCTGTAGGCTCGGTCGGTCTGTGCCGAGGCGGCCAGTGACCTGGCGCTGTCGGCTGCTGCCTGGGCACTTGATGCATAAGACCTGGCTTCACTGGCAGCCGCTAGGCGCACATTGCGATCGTTAGACGACATGGCCCGGTCCATTGCCGATGAGGCGGCATTAGCCATGTCTCTGGTTTTGTTCAGTTGGCTTTGTACTCGTGAGTCCATAGAAGCAGCTTGGGATGCTGCTTGCGAGGCCATTTGCCCGGTGACTGAATTTTGTTGCTGCTGCTGTTGTTGTCCGAACTGATTTTGAAAGAGCTGTCCCTGCCCACTGTTGAAACTACCGCGACCATTCGGCATTTGCGCACCTCCGGCAGAACGCCCGGCGCCCATCAGACCGCCGCTGAAACGACTGACTGCATTGCCCAGCACACCGGAGCCCGAGCCGGCACTTTGGCGACCGAAATAGTTCATGATTGAACTGTCTTGTCCAGCGCCACCGCCACCTCCACCGCCTGAGCTGCCGCCGCCGCTGTAATTGCCTTGGCCGCCGCCATTGTAAGAGCCAGAGTTGTATGTGCCATTATCGCCGAATTGATTTTGCTGTTGTTGCAACTGTTGCTGGGTCGGCATTGGTGTTCTATTTTGGCGCTGATTTTGCGCTCTTTGTTGGTTATAGTTGGGCTGCGCTTTATCTTCTTTTGGGAAGACTATTGTTTGACCTTGCTTTGAGGCGCCAAGGTTGTAGAGCCACTGCCCGAAAGGTGTGAGATTGTTGTCGTCTCGGAGTTGACCATTGGTAGTCGAACCGGTCTGGGTATTTTGATAGCCGGTAGTGTCAATTAAGCTTCTTTGACCGGTTTGCTGCCCGCCGTTATATTGACCGCCGCCATTATATTGGCCGCCGTTGTTTTGCTGACCACCATTTATAGGTACACCGCCGACAATGTCGTAGTTTATTTGCGCCATAGCCGGAGCAAAACTAGTCAGGCTGACTATGCCCAGCATAAGACCTGCTAATTGGTTCTTTCTTCTTTCTAGCTTTTGCATCCGTACCCCCAGGGGTAATATTTCCCGGACGCCATTTAATCAATGGTCGGAGCCGGGTACTCTTTGTCTGAGCTTTCGCAACTGGTCACTGTGAGTTAGTGCTGGCACTTCCCCACCTTTCAGTGTAACACCGACTTTGTCTGCGACAAATCCCAGTTTTCGTAATACCCACATGTCTAGGCGACTTTTCTGAAAGTTTTCTCTAAGTCTTTGGATACTTCTGGCAAATTCGCCGTCTTCAAAAGTCCTGATAGACAAACCTTGGGCTAGGCGCTTGGTGCCATGGTTGCAATGCAAAACCTCGACTACATTGCTTGAATGAATAGGACCCAAGACCGCCATGACCAGACCGTTTGAGTCTTGTTCGTTATTGACGAAATCGACTTGCAGCCAGGTTCGCTCATTAAACTTGAGCCTGAGAACCACTGGTTCGCAGCTGAGAGAATTGAAAGAGACAGAGTCTGGCTTGACGTCGCGCATGCAAGCCATACGGGCGTAGGCATAGGCGTCTTGCTGTCTGGTGCTGTAAAAGCTGTAATTGCTGCGCCCAGGTTCTATAAATCCGCTGCGGTTGATTTCCCAGCGTCTATAGCAATTGGTGCCGTGATAAAGAATGATCTCGTTTGTCGCCGAGTTATATTCGACGCCGGGATGGCTCTCGGCGAAACTCGCAAGAGGCGGAGGTACTTCATGGTCTGGAAGACTGAACAGAACCAATCCCTCAAGAGAGTTCCTGAACCTGTAAACGTATTTAGAGTATTCCCGCTCATGGTTCTACTCTAACCAGACCTATTCTCTTTTTATCGGACTATTGCATGTGTTGTTCTTTGGCACTTTGAATAGCGCTATTTGCTGCTTCCAGGGCTTTGCGAATTTTCTCGAGGTTTACTTCAGCCACTTCTCTGACCGAGGCGGTTGCGTCGCTGCGCCTATTGGTTAGTTCGGCAAACAAACTTTCGCTCTTCTCTTCCAAAAGATTGATGCTTTCTTCTATTGAATGAGCCAGTTTGCGATGGGCTTCCTGTCTCAGCGACTGCAGGGTGTTCATGGCGTTGCCACGTTCTTCCTGCAGTTCTGGTTCGGCATCGGGCGCCGTAGAATCGGCAATATTGCGCAGCAGATGCTCACTTTCGGCAACCCGCTTTTCGGTCTCTTTAATGTAATTGAAGACCTCGGTGGTGCGCTGATTCAACTCATGGCTGATTTTGGTATAGGCTTCGTCTAGACCGATGCGCAATCCAGAGCCGGCTTTCTCATATTCAACAAAGCAATCTTCAACGATTCTCTTCAATTCCTGGGCGGTGCGATTGACGCTATCCTCCAGGCGACGAGCTTCTTTATGAAGGGCTTGTCTTGTTTCTTCGCCGATTTGTTTGGTCATGTCGGCGACCATTGTGCGCAAGATAGTCTTCTGCTCGGTCAATCTGGGCAGAATCTGCTCGCTTAGAACACCTTTGCTTGTGTTGGCAATTTTGGTTTCGGCGCAGGCGACTGTGTGAGCTATGGTGCGCTCGAGTTCTTTGCGGGTGGAGGTGAGTTTGTCACAAGCTCTCTCTAGAGAACTTTCAATCTCTTCCATCATCGATTTCATATTGCGCTCAAGCGACTTAGCCACCGAGCTGGTTTCTTCGTTCATACGCTCTTTGAAGCGGCTGAAACGAGTTTCGACTGTGTTGGTGTAATTGTCGAAACCTTCCTTAAGCTCGTCCAGCACGCTCTGGCGCATGCTGTTCAGTTCTTTGTTGCGGGTGGCGATGACTTCATCGAGCTTTCTGGCCATGGTGGCTGAAAGTTCGGTCATTTCATTTCTGAAATCATTGCAGGTGCGAACTATTTGACCGCAGAGATAGCGTTTTTCTGAATCAAGATACTCTAGTCCATCTTTGAGCGCTGATTCCAAAATCTCATGGCTGCCTAGGCTGTCTTTCTGAATGCCCGAATGAACTTCTTGAGAGAGCGTATCGAGCTTGGTGCTCAGTTCGGCAAGTAGGTTTGAGAGGTTATGTTCTGCTTGTTTCTCAAGCTCGTGGGCTTCTTTGAGCAGGGCGTCGACTTGTTTATTAAGGCGCGCCTTCAGCTCTTCTGCTCTCGACGAGAGCTTGTTGCCTGCTTTGGAGACTTGTTGCTCAAGTTTGTTCATGAGCATGGTCATCTCGTTCATCATCAAACGAGCGTCTTGACCGCCTGACCCGGCGGGAGCCGATTCGACAACAGGAGCGGCTTGGACTACAGGAGTGGGGGCTTCGAAAACAGGAGCAGCTTGAACTACGGGGGCCGATTCGACAACAGGCGCTGCTTCAACAACAGGAGCCGATTCGACAACAGGAGCTGCTTCAACAACAGGAGCCGATTCGACAACAGGAGCCGATTCGAACACAGGAGCT
>JAFLCK010000051.1:0-21131 GCA_017303615.1 Obscuribacter phosphatis (SeqCode) | reverse complement strand
GCTCTATATGTGCAGACGCATAATTGAAGCCCACGGCGGTATAATTGACTGTATTCCTCGCAAAAGCGAGGGCGAGGGAACCGGTACCACTTTCAGCTTTATGCTGCCCGTGCAAAACTAAGTACAGCAAAACTGAGTAAAAACATGCCCCATCTTCGCGAAATAATTGCCGAAATCAAAAAACGTGGACTGTTCAAAGGGGTCTCTGTTTTCTTTGACCGCACTTTTTTGCATAGAGAAGACTCAAAAGAAAAGATCTCATCCGCTCGCATGACCAATAACCGCATGCAAGCCTTGGATGGGCAAGGTTATCGCGAATGCTATATGGAAAAAATAAAAGAAGTAGCACAGAGCGAAGCCTCAAGTTCAGCCAAAGAATACTGGTTTGGTGACGAGAACAAAGAAGGCGACGAGAAGAAAGGCGAAGAAAACAGTCCTTCTTGGGCTCGTCAGATACCAAATCAAGCCCGCATCACCAGCACCAGGATAAAGGCCTACACCGACAGCCTGGCTAAACCATCTGATATCGATGCCATCGACGAGCCGGATCAGAACTAGTAGAAAACGTCGGTGAAAGACTACAAAAGCCCTTCTTTCATAGCCTTCACAGCCGCCTGAGTACGCCCGGTCACCGAGAGCTTTTCGAGAATGTGCTCGACATGCGTGCGCACAGTAGAGATACTGATAATCAGTTTTTCACTGATTTCTTTATTGGAAAAACCTTCCACCATGAGCTTCAATACTTCTTTCTCTCTCTGAGAGAGTGAATCAGAAAGACTTGAACTTATGCCAGAACCAGAGCCAGAACTAGTAGCATGAGTCTTATCTGTCTCTTCTTGGGGCTTCCTTTGCATCTCAAAAACAGCAAGCACCTTGGAAGCTATCTTGGGGTCAATCCAGGCAGCCCCCTGACTAACCGAACTAAGAGCAATCTTGATCCGCTCTGAAGCACTATCTTTCAAACAATAACCTTGAGCGCCGGCTGAAAGAGCGGCGAAAATTTCATCGTCATTGTCGTGCGATGTAAGCATAACAATGTTAACGGCTGGTAAGGCAATCTTGATTTCACGGGTAGCATCGATGCCGCTTTTGTAGGGCAGACCAATATCCATGACAATCAAGTCTGGCTTTAGTTCAAGCGCCATCTGCACAGCTTCTTCGCCATCTTGAGCCTCGCCGACGACCTTGAATTCTCCCTGTCTTTCAATGACCGAGACCAGGCCCTGCCGCATCAGGTCGTTATCTTCAACAATTAACACATTCTTGCTAGTCATTCTAACCATTATAGACCATAGTCTTAATAGGTTTGACAGGCTTAGCCGCCTATGAAAGTATAATCGGCGCATAAGTCAGATCAGCCGTTAAGCCAGAGAAGGCGGCAACCAGAGGTTCTAGGAAGAGGTCAGGAGATGCCCGACTTAAGACAGATGACTGGCAAGACCCATGCCAGAGATGTCTTCAAAGCACTATTCAGTCTCACCAAGGCGATCCTGCAGGTCGTTCTTGTTTTCGGCACTCTTGGCGGTACCGTCGTTTCACTCTTGGTTGTGCAAGAGCTGGTCAAAATTCCAGATCTTAGTTATTTAAAGAACTACAAACCTGTCGATTCAATAGCCATCTATGATAAAGACGATCAGCTAATTGAATCGGTCGATGCTGGTTTGCCGCGCACAGTCATAGCCTATAAAGACTTACCTAGAGTACTGGTACTGGCTCTCATGGCAGCCGAAGACAAGCATTTCTTTGAACACCATGGCGTTAGTCCGCAAGGTATTTTGAGAGCAGTGCTAGCTAATGCCAAAGCGATGCAGATGAAAGAGGGCGGCTCAACGATAACCCAACAATTGGCAAAGAATCTCTTCTTTCTAGATGTGAAAAGAACCGGCATTATCAAAATAGCCGAAATGATTGTCGCTAATCGTCTAGAGGACAAGTTTTCGAAAGAGGAGATATTATCGCTCTACCTTACCGAGATTTATTTTGGAGAGGGCGCAAGAGGAATCGAGCAAGCAGCGCAGACCTACTTTGGTAAATCAGCCAATGAGCTAAACTTGCAAGAGTCGGCATTTCTCGCCGGTATCATTCGCTCACCATCTTATCTTGGGCAAAAGAGCCATCGCAAGGCTGCCATCGAACGACAAAGGCAGGTCTTGCAAGCCATGCAAGAAAGCAATTACATAACCATGGAAGCGATGATGCGGGCGGAGGCAACACCGCTTGAATTCAGAAGAGCCAGGGTTAAGGAGAAAGCCTATCCATTTACCAAGTTTCCATATTTCACATCTTATGTCTTGGAACAGGTGAGAGGCTCCTTCAGTGAACATGCCATCGGTCTCAATGGACTGAAGATTTATACGACCCTAGATCCGGTGGCGCAGACACTGGCAGAGAAAACCTTGGCGCAAGAAATCAGACGAGCCCCTCTTGGTATAGAAGAAGAAGCACTGGTCGCCCTTTCGACTAAAGATAGTGCCATAAGAGCCCTGGTGGGCGGCGCCCATGATTTCTGGCAGAATCAATGGAACTGTGCTGTCAATCCGCATACCGCCGGCTCATCGATCAAACCCTTCATTTATCTGACTGCCTTCATGGCCGGTATCATGACACCGGAGAGCACGGTTCTGGATGCACCTTTTGAAATGGAAGATCAAGGCGGCAAGTGGACGCCGAAGAACTTTGACGGGAAGTATCTGGGCAATATAACAGTAAGAGACGCCCTTATGCAGTCACGCAATATGTGCACCATCAGGGTGACCGAACAGGTCGGCATCAAAAGCGTGATCAGTACACTTGATGCGGCCGGCATCAAGTCAAAGATGAGCCCGACTCTAGCACTGGCCTTAGGCAGTTCGGCTGTTACCCCTCTGGAATTAGCCGGTGCCTATGCCACTCTGGCCCGAGGCGGATTAGCCACACCTCCATGGACCATTCGTCGCATAGAAGACGCACGCGGCAAGATAATCAGTTACTATCAACCTAGTATCTGCCGAGTCTTTCCCCAAGAGCAAGTAACCTGGTTGACCGATATATTGCAAGATGTTGTTGCCAGAGGCACCGGCACCCTTGCCAGACTAGACAGACCCACTGCCGGAAAGACAGGAACAGCCGATAAGGCGAAAGATATATGGTTCGTCGGCTTTACACCGGATATGGTGACTTGTGTTTGGGGCGGCGGTGACGAAAAGAAAGACCTTGGTCGCAATGTTACCGGCGGCACAGTCATGGCTAGAGTCTTCCGCAATTTCAATGAGCGCTTTTATCAGGCGGTCAAGACCCCAGAAGGAGAGCTTCTAACTTCCAGATATAATGACTTGGACAAGCCGCATGAAGCAGTCAAGCCGATTAGTCACAGCAACGACGTGCCGCTTAGTGAAATTGACCCTTCCTATGCCTCTACTCAAACCGCTGGACAGTATCAAGCTCGACCAAGAGCAGCTGCGCACAGCCAAGCTGTGAGAAGTCAAAAAGGTATCACCGAATATAAATGGGAAGAATAGTCTTTTCCAAGCGTCCAGTTTAGCTAATCTAGCGCCGGCTCTTGTTAATTTTGAGGCGCAATATAAGCTGTGGCGCCAAAAATGCAAACACCCAATAAATTCAAATCTTGTGTCCCATGATTTTGTCGATAGTGGGCATGCTGCCGCCCTTGATCGCGGCACGGGTGAAGCCATCGCGATACTTCATCCAAATGGGATTGACACTTTGATTAAAGATGCCGGCCCGTCTTGAACTTCTTGTGACAAATGAAGTACGACGCATTCTTCTTAGGCAAAAGCGTTCGAGCAAGGACGATAATTCAACACCAAAACCAGGCTTAAGAAGGCGCCCGAGTACGACAGCATCTTCTATAGCCATACAGGCGCCCTGACCCAAATTAGGGGTAGTGGGATGAGCGGCATCGCCCAAAATGAGGACATTGCCGTCTGTCCAGTCATAGACCGGTTCGCGGTCATAAATATCATTCTTTAGTATAGTATCAGCTTCGGTGGCATCAAGAAGTTCACCGACAAGATTATGATAGCCGCTAAATCGCTCAAGCAAATAGCGCTTTCTTTCCGGTCCGTCTTCTACTACCCCGGCAGGCATATTGGCGGTGGCATACCAGGCCATCTCGCCGTCGTGAGTATGCAGCAAACCAAATTGCGCACCATCACCATTGGTATGCCAAACAGCGCCGCTGGGTATGCGACTGGGGCTCAGTGGCGTCACGGCGCGAAAGCAAGTATAACCGCTATAACGCTTGCTCTGATCTAGAAGCATCTGTTTGCGCACTGCAGAATTAAAGCCATCAGCGCCGATAAGCAGGTCGGCTTCGTAAACAGCTCCATTTTCAAAATAGGCGCTGACAATACCGTTTGACTGTTTATAGCGTAAAAATTTATGCTTCAGCTTCACTTCGCACTTTGCTTCCACCCCCTGCCGCAGAGCTTCGATCAAACGTCGGCGATGTATAGTCACTGACTTACAGCCTACTAGTTTCTCTAGACGTGCTAGGTCGACTGCACCGAGCACGGTACCATGGCTGTCGAGAAAGCGAAAACTCTCCACCACTCGCCCTCTTGACTGCACTGATGGGCTAAGCCCCAGTTCTTGTAAGGCATACATACCGTTTGACCAGAGTGTGAGACCGGCGCCCACTTCTCTAAGACAATCGTTACTCTCAAAAACCCGACAAGCTATTCCTTGGCGGCTCAAGGCGGTTGCCACAGTCAAACCGGCAATTCCACCACCTATAATTATTGCTGTTTCCACCTTTTTCATGAGGATATTATGCCCAGATTGTCCGGTTCAAAAGAAATTCTGATGATAGTCGGCGATTTTGTCGAAGATCTGGAGGTGATGGTGCCATACCAGATATTACTCATGCAAGGACACAAAGTAAGTGCCGTTTCGCCTGGAAAACGCAGCAAAGATAAAGTAAAGACCGCCATACACGATTTTGAGGGTGATCAGACCTATACAGAGAAGCGGGGTCACGACTTTTTGCTAAATGCTGATTTCGAAAAAATAGACCTGAACAAAATGGATGCCCTTGTTCTGCCGGGAGGTCGCGCACCCGAGTTTCTCAGGCTCAACCCAAAAGTCTTAGCCATGGTCAAACATTTCTTTCAGCAAAACAAGCCTGTAGCTGCTATTTGCCACGGCTTGCAAATTCTCACTGCCGCGAAAGTATTGGAGGGATATTCGGTTACGGCTTATCCGACCGTCCAGCCCGAAATAGAAAGCGCTGGAGCCACCTTTGTGGAAGTCAGTGCCGGTTTCGACAATAGTCATGTATGCCGGAACCTGGTCAGCGCACCAGCCTGGCCGGCGCATCCCGCCTTTATGAAAGACTTTCTGGCTCTTCTAGAGACCAAGTAGGTCCTTAATTTTGTCGGCGGTTGAAAGCTTTGGCTTATAGAACTGACCGGTCCAGCCAAGATTGCCTGTTTCAGCAGTATTTGTCTTCTGACTAGATGAAGCCATTTTGTAGAGAGTGTCTATTAAGCCGCGACATTGAGCAACAGCTGAGATACCCTTGCTTTTGAGCGGCTGCAACTTATAGTTTGCGCCGCCGGCGTCAATCTCGCCCACGAAGCGGGCGTATTGATCTTTGAGGCTATGACCGGTAAAGACAAAAGGCGGCTGTCCATACTTGACGCAAAGTTCGTCAAAGAGAACCTGCACGGCTGCCATATCCCAGACCAACAATTGCTTTCCATCGATGAGGCGAGAAAGAGAATGGGCAACATCGCTAAAGGGCTTGGCATTAAAGACTATGGCTTGGTCAAGTCCGTGTTGAGCAACAATCTGATTTGGCACGATCTCGTCAGGTTTGACTAGTGACTCAAAAAGAGTCTTGCCGTCGGGGGTAAGCACCGCTAATGAAACAAGCATGGGTTGGTCTAGACCATCACTGGCGCGGTCTGGGTGAATATAGGTTACTTTAGTGCCGAAAAGCAGAAAATCGCTGGAATCGATCAAATAACGCGCCCATACGATTGCCTGGTTGCGATCGATTACATTTGGATGATTGGAAGAGCTACCATTTGCATTATTTGTGCTATTTGTGCCGTTTTTACTATTTGCGCCTTTAGCCGATTGCATATTCTCACCCTGGGTTCTAACCAGCACTAGTTTAATAGCAGCGGCTTGCGATTAAATTAACTCTTTACAATGCATCGGCGCTGTATATACTGCGAATGGTCTCTTTATCGCGCTCTGAAGGCTTGAGAGCACAGGCTTTCCAATACATTACATCAAGCCCGTTGGGTGAATGGGGTAAACCCAAACCATGCCCAAATTCATGGATAAAAAGGGTGTAAAGATGAATTCGGGCATAGTTTGACAGCTCTTTGTCGGAACCGTCATAGCTTTGACAGAAGACCCGAATATGAATCTTCTTCAACTCTCTTGTATCTTCACCCTTTTTCTTGCCATAGACCGCACTGCTGCGTCCGGCTGAGCCGTATGGTATATCAGTATAGGTAGTCACTCTTTCCACAAAGATATCAGCCTCTTCGGCCTTATCTACATAAACAACTTTGATGGGCGAACCAGCAAAGTCGGTCCATTCTGAAACAGCCTGCAACATCATGCTGCGCAGTTTGCCGCCGAAACCGTTGCGGCGATTATCAGGCAGAAAAACTCTAAGCGGCAGTCTTTCTCTTTTGAAAAAGCAAGAGTAAACATGGTCGTTATAGTGGCGAGTGCGCAAAAGATTACGAGTGCTGAGATTATACTTAATATCCCAAATCGACCAGAGATAGGTATCGCGTGTGGTGGCTACCTTTTCGCTTTTATAGGCCAGGCGAAAATATTTCAATGCTTGCCTAAAGTCACTTTCCGCCTGGGCAAATCGACCGCTCAAATCATGGCACATAGCTCGAGACTGATACCACATAGCCTGCACATTGGCAGGATCTTCAGGATACCGTTCAATCATCTTTGAATAATAATGGGCGGCAGCTTCGTGGTGCATAGCATTTTGCTGCCCCCAAGCCATTTGCCAATACAAAGCCTGAATCTGACTCTCTTCGACTTTGTCGCATAGATTTAGTCTGAGATCTAACATAAACTGGTCGACGGCTAAGGCTGTGTCATAGTATTTGCCATTGACACAAGCATCGGCAAGACCTTGCAGAGCGTTGAGAATCAACCTTTTGCGCGTCTCGCCGCTTTCTTTATATTTAGCCCTAAGTAAAGCAAAAGCCAAAGAAAGACTCTTCTCATCGACCTCATTGTGCTCATTCAAATTTACTTTTGCACCGCTTAAACTTTCCACAGTGCGCAGATAATGAGCCCGGGCATCCGCTGTAGTCCAAGCAGCAATATAAGTGCGGCCCAAAACTTCATCGGTATCATAAACAATACTGCTATCCGGCTCAGGGTTTGCCTGCCGCCGCAAGTCTAGACAACGGCTAAAGTAGAAGCTTGCCTCATCGAAGTGCTCGCTCCACATGGCATTTTCTGCCAGATCATAGAGAAGCATGGTTTGAATTGAACTATTATCACCAAGATAACGGTCGGCAAGAAGAAAGCAAAGTCGATATAGACGACCAGACTCTTCAGCGCGACCGTCTATTTTGTCGATATAGGCGATAGAAGCCAGTCTATGCAAGATTAGCCCTAGTTTTATCTTTTCTTGTTCAGTCAATACTTTTGGCGGATTGGCTTTTTCTTGCTCTAAGTCGGTCTGACAAAATTGCCTCGTTTCAAACCTGGAGAAATTTCCATTAAGTTCGCTTTCACACTCCGGAAGGGCGAGAGAATGCAGCTCTCGCCGCTGTTCTTCTAGGTACAGCCCCTTCAATTCGTCTGTAATGGGTCGCAACCACTTGTCGCTAAAATGGAGCGAATTAAAGGCTTTCTCTAGATACTGTGAGCGCATCTCTGGCTCTTCGGCAGTCAATCTGATTAGCTTCTGCAAACAAGCAAGGGCATAAAAATGTCTATCTGGATAGGTATCTTCGTAGAGCGTCAGAGCTTGAACAAGTTTTGCTCCATCATCACCGCTATCTAGATAGGCAAGCGCGCCCAGAATGCTCTTGTCATAAGATTTTAAATCGACCAGATCTGTCTCTAGATCTGGCTTCTGTTCTGGCGTATGCTCTGGCTTATGTTCTAGATTTGACTCTGGCTGATTGGAAGCGACAGTGCCTGCCTTAAGTCTAGCCACAAGCCTCTCTGTCAGTGGATGAAGAGTATAAAAGGCCTTATTTGATTTGCCGACCTCGTCTAAAGCAGAGGCAAAATAGCCAGCTTGCTTGACTTTGCCGACTGCTATCAAAGAAAGCAAGCGGCGCAGGAAAAGCACTTCCCGGTCGAGCGGACGGCTCTTATCCAATTCTTCCTGCAAAGTAAAAAGCTTTAGATAAGCTTTCAGTATATTGACCTTAGTGGCGCCGACAAACTGCAGCTGATTTAAATACAAGTCTTCTTTGAGTGCCTTGTTATCAGGCAGATAGCTTTCTAGCTCAGATTGCAGCTTAGAAAGACTCTTGCCGTAAAAACTCTCGTTATAAACACTCTTCTCGTTTGGAGCAAGATAGAGCATGGTGAGCGCATCGACATAAACATGAAGCATTTCGCTTTCTTTGATCGTACCTTCACCCCAGTCGCTGCGATCTTCATTCCAGACGGCAATGGGCTCTCTTTCACCATAGAGATAGTGGTCATAAGAAGCCACTGCCGGAGAAGGCATCAAAAAAGCAGAAAGAAGAGAGAGAAAAAGAGAAAGCAGAAAAGAAATTGGAAAAGATATTGGAAAAGAAAAAACCAAAGAAGGAGCGGAAAAGTCAGCGGCTGAGAAGAAATCTCGCCTCTGGCGGCGCCAGTCACCCTGTTTCGCCATGCAGGTAAACTGGCATAACCTAGAGAAAGCACTTTTGTTTGGAATTGGAGAATTTTCTTGAGCTTGAACGACTTCGAAAATCAATTGGCAGGGCTTTTGCATTCGGTCGGCACGGCTACCCGGGGGGTATTCGGAGCGATCGACAAAATGCTTTTTCAAGCTGTGATCAATGGTCTCAAAAGCGAGGACTTTGAAGCCGCCTCTATTTCGATAGACCAGCTTGCTAAAGAGAAAAAAACTATTTCTATAGCACCTCTTTATCTTGTTTATAAATCTCATCCTAACCAGAGAGTGCGAGTCAAGGCCGGCGAAGCACTGAAAGCTTTTGGCGAAGACGAAAAAATCAGAGAATTGACCGAAGGAAAAGAGATAAAGGAAGCCATGAAAAGTCTTATCGAAGAGTTTGGCAACTTCAAAAGCTAATCGGAAATCTTTTCGGCATGGTCCTGTCATTATTTTCAAGGTCAAAATTTGCGCCATGGATTGGTATGGACGCCACCAGTATTTGAATTCTGGGAATTCTGTGTTTGCTTGGCGTTTGGCGACTCGGCTTTGCCCGACTGCGGCGCTTCAAAGAAAAGCAGGCGAAAAGCTTTTGCAAATGCTTCTGCCGTCAATTCAAGATCTAGACCAGCCACTTGTTCATAGATGCTATTGATTTCAACAATGCCTCGATGCGGCTGTACCGACAAAACTGGATAGGGTCTGGGAGGCGGGCCTTTACCGGTATCGTCATGTGTTACTGCCAAAACAACCAAATTCTCACTGTTTAGAGTCAACAGCTTTTCAAAGAGAGCAGCCGGCTCAAAATCAGCCACCACCAAATAAGAACTGGATGACATTGCTAACGTCTCAATTGCCTGACAGGCTCGGCGAGCGACAAGAGAACGAGGCTTGCCGCTACCGGCAGTACTAAGCACGCTATTGAGAGGGCTTATCTTTGCTACATAAATTCCGTATGCTTTCTCGAGCAGAGGGTACCAAAAACCAAATTTATCAGTCATCCCGTAACAATTCAGCTCTTCCGGGCGAGGGGGCATGACATCAAAAGGAGGGCGTCTTGAGCCGGGAAAACAAATTGAATAGGAACCATCAAGATTAATGCGAATCATGCGCAAAATAGCGCGAGGATTAAGACGAGCCAAAGAGCATACAGCGGCGGCGAAATAAGAATCACCGACGGGCGATAGCTTTACCGCATCTGCATTGATAGAGGTGAGCGGCAGATCGAGATTGGCGTAAAGCAGCCGCTTGGGTGAGGGCGTTTTGAAATATGAGGGCGGCGGAGTATGCGGGGGAGCTTGCAGTTGACTAGGGGGCGCTTCTGGAGGTTCTTTTGTGTGAGCCCCTGCTGGACCTTGTAATTGAGATTGTGAAAGAGACTGTGAAAGAGCTTGCGGAGGCTCTTGTGTCCGAGCCTCAGGAGGAACAGGCTGGGCAGTATTCGGGATAGCGGCAATATCTAGACTAACTGGACTGATTGGACTAGAGGCGCTGTTGTCTAATGCGCTCAAATCTCTATGGTTTATAGCGGCGCTGGACTCTGATGGTCTGGTACCGTGGTCGGCATGATCACGCCTAGTGCTGTATAAAGCCAGACGAAAGTCTTCAAAACTCAGAGCCGCCAGAGCATCTTTAGAGACAAGACCCTGGACAAGCCGCTCATTGAAGACAGTCTCGGTAACTTGCAAAACCGACCGAACCAGATCTTTTTCTGAGGCGCTCAGATCTTCAAGCTTGAGCACCTTATTCATTTCATCAAGATCGACCAAAGAGTTGAAGTCGAGGTCGACCAGAGAAAAGACTCGCGAAAGCGACGACTCCAACTCTAGAGCCGCCATAGTATCGTAACTAATCACTATGCTTGAGAAGCGACTATCTTCAATCAGGCGTAATGCAATAAGCTCTCTTTGGCGAGGAGAAGTGCGAATGTCCCGGTCGCTGAGGCTATTTTTTTCAATCCAATAGGGCTCACTGCGCTGATGTTCGACTTCAGCAACAGCGAGCACAGACTCAATTGTATCTTTCTCAAAGTCAGATTTTGACTCGGTCTGCTTGAACCAATCAGGCAGACCAAATTCATAGTCCAGAGGCAAGGAAGTGTCGAAATTGTATTGGTAACCGCTGGCGGTGCCAGTGGCGACATCTTCCTGATCTGATTTGCGCTTTTCGTCGGTCAAGACAGTCCTCAGGCAAAGAAAAGAGTTTAGGATTCCAGCTCAGAAAATTCAGATTAACTTTACCAGCCTCCGCCTCCACCCAGCCAACGGCGTCCTCCCATAGGGCTGTAGCCATAGCCGCCCATGAAACCGTATCCGCCCACCGAGTTGTAGGTGCCGTCTCTTGGGCAGTCACCCCAGGCGGCTGCCCCCATTTCACTCTTCAGTTCGTTATACATATTCATGGTCATTTGATTATTGAACCGCTGCTGATCACGAGCATCTTGCAGAGACTCACGCATCGAATTAATGTCGTTGCCCAAGTTGGCCACTGTGGCAGTCTGCCCTTGTCTCAAATTGGCAATAGCCTGGTCTAATTGAGCGATATAAGCCTGCTGCTTGGCTCGGTAGGCATCGTCTCGCTTAAGCCAAGACTCCAAGACCTGCAGTTCTTTATCAGAATTGCCGGTTTTGACCGGGGTACCGGCTTTCTTAGCTTTTTCCAGGTCTTGAATCCGCTTCTCGGCATAGAGCCTATAGGTCTGATTTTTATTTTCCTGCTGGGCGAGCTCAGACTTTGCCGCCTGCTCTTCAGACTGATATTCCTGAATCATTGACTGGTCCATTCTTATCAAGTCTTTTTCATCGTTATAAATTGCCTGATTGCCGCCGGCTACTTGAGCTTGGGCGGCAGGTCCCCAAAAGGGACCCGGCATGAAAGAAAGACAACTTTGCGCAATGAGAAGAAGCGCGGATGATTTTATAACCTTCTTCATAACTACCCCCACAATTCTTCTAACACCTATTATCTGTTCTACCACCGGGTCAGTTCAGTCCAAACCAAAGTAATGAAGTGTTAGCAAAAAGCAGTTAACAGCTCTGGTCGTCTAGTCGCTCAATGACAGCCAGGCGAAACGCTAATTTAATAAAAGGGACCCAAGCTGGCGCCAATGCCCGAAATACGATTCAGCTCGGTACAAAGAACCCTTAGCCGATCGAAATCTGAAATATCCAGACCACGCCAAGGATTAGCCCCCTTAAGCATTTGAGAATCGGGGACTTCTAGCAAGACTTTTCCGGAAGGCAGCTTTAGCGACGCCGCCTCCACCAGGGTCTCTCCCTGGCTAATCTTTATTAGCCGATCTTGACCATTTTCATTGAAATAGATTTGGCTATTCAAAAGCCGACTCAAAAGCTTACTCTGTCTATAAAGCCTGGCGCAACCGGTCAACATGCCCTCGATCATCTCAGCAATCTGCTCGGCATCCATCACTTCCTCTTCTAAATCTTCCTCTTCTAAATCTTTTGAGAGGTCTTCTTGCTCTAGAATTTCTTGCTCTAAAAATTTTTCTCCATCTTGAATGCTTTCAAGGCTCTGAGATGAGTCGGCAAGCAAATCCAATCCAGACGCCGCAGAATTAACCAAGGCAACTCTAGCTTCGGCACGCACGGTATTGAGATGGGCGCGGTAGAAGGAAAGCCCGAAAGCAAGCAATTGCCTAGGCGAAAGGTTTTCAAAATCTAAACCGTTGCTCTCAAGAAATAAAGCCACACCTTCTTTGATAACTGAAAGTTCAGCCAAATTGAAAAAGATCGATTCTTCAAAGGCGGCTTTTCTAAAGGCGTCGGCAAGCTCAAGAAAGGGAGTGAGAGCATCTGAAACGAAGGGTCCCAGATAGAAATCTTCTGACTGAACCAGGCTATATGCTGAAAATTCTCGATCGTAAAAACGCAACTCACGATAGCGACTGCGTAGTTGCCTGTTATAGGGAGGATCTAAGCGCTTGATCTCGTCGGTTTCGAGCAAAGCAGCTTCTAAAGGCGTTGCCACCACCTGAAACTGGAAGTCGTGAATCTGGCTAATCAACTCTTTTATTTTGCCGGACTTGCCTTTGCGACCAGTGAAGTAACTTTTGACTCTGTCCTTAAGCCGGGTGGCTTTGCCAACATACAAAACCTTACCTTGTTTGGAAATCATGCGATAAATACCGGGCTTAGGGGGCAATTCTTTCAACTTTAAGCGCTCAAGAGGTAAGTTGTAGGCACTGCTCTTTTCCTTTACAGTCTTGGGTAGGGGCGCTGAGAGAAATTGCAGCAATTGCTCCAGATCACTGATCCCGGCTTCGCTTTCCAGACGCTCGATTAGCTCTCGCCAGATAAACGCTGTTGCTTGTACATGGGAAGCGCTGCGTTTTTCTTCCTCAATAGACTGCCCCAAATAACCACAAACAGCACGAATAGCGCGTGAAGGCAAATCAGGGAAGAGCCTCTTAGCGATCTGGCACGTGCATATGAGTTCGAAGGGCAACCTGGCCGGCTTGAAGAAATCGACCAGAAAACCTTTCTCAAACTGAGCATAATGAGCAACGGCAAACTTGATTTCAGGCTGCCTCAGTTGCGCCTTGAGGCGATGCAGCAACTTCTTTCGGCTCAAGGCAGCCTGCATGTCATCATTTGTAATGCCGGTGAGCCGAGAAATACGCTCGGGCAGATCTTCATCTAGTTCAAGTAAGTGGCTCTCAGGCGGACCAAGTATTTCGCCGCCTCTGACAAGCTGATAGCCAAGCTCAAGAATTTGACCATACTGAGGACTGGCGCCGGTGGTCTGACAATCGATGATTAGGACTGGTAATTCCTTTAGTTTCAGACCAGCCCCCTAAAAGTCTTGCTCAAACGAAGACCAGAAACAATCGATATCTTTTACCAAACTGTTGGACACCAAATTATTCACCGAGCCACCATGCCAATCGGCAGGCATTGCCGCCACATAGGTCCCCTCGGTGAAGCGTTTATCCATCAAAACAATAAGCCCTCTGTCTGTGCCTGAGCGTATTACACGACCGGCGGCTTGAATAACTTTAGCCATAGCCGGATAGACATAGGCATAGTCAAAACCCTGACCATATTGTTTTTCGTAATAATTGCGAATCTGCTCTCTCTCAAAATTAAAGTTTGGTAGACCCGGTCCGACAATAAGAGCACCTATGAGCATATCGCCAGGATAGTCCACACCCTCAGCGAAAACGCCGCCCTGCACGGCGAAAACAATTGTCGGCAGTCCCTGATTGAGACTTTCAATAACTTCTTTGGCGCGAGCTTTAGATATCTCGCTTTCCTGCTTTAGTAAGCGAAATTCACTGTTTTCGTACAGCTTGCTGGTGCGCTTATACACTTCCTCAAGGAAGGCGAAGCTGGGAAAGAAAACAAAGTAGTTGCCAATTTTGCGCGAAGTCAGTCGCAGAATTGCTTGAGCAATCTTCTCATAGTTCCGCTCTCGATCAGAGAACTTAGTGGAAACCTGAGGAATTACCAGAATTTTGCGATTCTCTTTAGGAAATGGGCTGAAATACTCGCGGCAGGAATAGCCCTCTTCAAAACCACACAGTTTTCCAAAATATTCAAATGGCTTTATGGTGGCAGAAAATGCCACCACATGAGCGAACTCTTTATGCGCTAGCCTCAATCTATCGGAGGCATCGCAGCATACAACTTTCAAACACTCGTCATAACTCTCGCCAAAGTCTTTCTTGCCATAAGCTCTGTTTTTTGTATAAAGATGCAGATAAGCCTCGCCCTCATACGATAAAGCTTCTTGAAAGTCGCTCAAATAGTTGGCCAATAGAATGATCGGATCTTGTATCTTGCGAAGCGAAGCTGACGGCGAAGAGTTTGAATTCACAGAGGAGCTTGGATTTATCGAAGGGCTTGGGGGAATTTCCGGCTGCGCAGAATTTAATGCCGACATTGCTTCAAAGAGAGGCAACGAATTGATAGGAGCCAATGCAGCCAGCAGAGGCAACTGAGAAGCGGACTGAGAAGCAAAAGTGGCAGCAGCGCTAGAAGACGCTGAACCTGCAGATGTGTTAGAGGTGTTTGACGTGTTGGAGGTGTTGGAGGTGTTTGACGTGTTGGAGGGGTTGGAGGGGTTGGAGGTGTTGGAGGTGTTGGAGGTGTTGGAGGGGTTGGAAGTATTTGATAATCCAGAAACTTTTGATGAGCTGGAGAGACTCAGCGACTGAACCTGAGTGGTGCTTGCATTGCCTTTACCCTTCATTCTCTCAAGCATGAGCGCAGTCAGCTCAGTCCTAATCTTATCGAATAGCTGCGGACTGATAGTAACCTTTGCTTCTTTCTTGCCGGCTACTTTTCCCACGCTCGAAATTGCAAACAGAGTTTCAGAAAGAAGACTGCGCAGATTAATCTGCTCGCTTACATTGAGAGAACTCAAATCACCAACGGACTCGACTATGTGCGCCGACGAAAGTCCTTTGCTGAAATAATCACAAGCCCGTCCGGGTAAATTATGAGCTTCATCGATTACCAGATTGGGCTTTTGGTAGTCTTTAGAAAGACTATGAGTGAACCTACCAAGCGTATTCCTCGGCGAAAAGACATAGTTATAATCACCGATAACAAGGTCTGCATTCTCTATACTATCAAGAGACAATTCAAAAGGACAAACCTCATACTTCTCTCCCAACTTCTTGAATAACTCTTCAGACAAATTGACTTTCTGAGCCAATTTCGCAGTCTTCTCAAGAAGTTTTTCTCTATCGACTTTATCGTAGTAATCTTTTGCGTATTGACAATAGCTAGGATTGCAAATCACCTCTTCCTTAAGGCACATGCGAGCCTTGGCATTCAAAGTCAGCGATTTGATTTTGGTGCCATTCTTCCTTAGCTGAGCGACGGCATCTTCGGCGGTGGCATGCTGCGAATTCTTAGGCGTCACATAGATCAACCTTTGTCCCCGAGCCAAGGCTTCTTTAAGAGTCGGAAAAATTATGGCGGCTGTTTTGCCAAGCCCAGTGGGAGCCTGCACTAAACACTGATGAGAATACTCAAGGTCATGACCCAAATCCTCAATTAACTCTCGCTGTCCTGGTCGTGGATTTGGAAAGGGAAAGGACATACCAGCAGACAGAGACTCACGCCGACTGCGATTAGCCAATTCGTTTTCGACTGCCTGTTCTAGTTCAGCCAATCTCCGCGCGAGCCACTCTTCATACTCAACAAGGTCAAAGTTCACCAAAATTTCTTGTAGGTTTTCACCGGCAGTTCCGACCACAAGAAAGCGCGTGGCTGGGATAACCTGTCTCTCTAGATAAACTATGTACGCGTACGTGGCGAGTTGCAAGCGATACGGATGACTGGAGTCATCCAGTCGAGCTCTGAGATCAAGCGGATTCATGGTGCTCTTGATTTCTTCGATTAAGGGAATAGTTCCATCCACGAAACCGTCGGCACGTCCCGATACATTGAAAGTGAAGCGCTTCCCTTCAAATTTATGAGCAAGCCTGTGTTCGATTTTGTAAGTACCAAATTCTTTCTGTCGCTGTTTTTGAAGGCGGCTATGCCAGTCTCTGCCTTCGGCTGCAATCTTCTCAGCGCCACCGAAAATCTGGGCGTAACCAGAGTTAGCCTCAATGCTTCCAGTCAAAGGAGACGGCAGGGCGAAATCTCTAATCGAAATTGAAACTGATGACAATTCTCACATATCTTCGTATGGTAGGACAATTGTGATATTAGCCTGTCAAGCACAAATGGGTCAACGGCAAAACAAAATAGCTTTAGCTGGGAAAAGGTGCGGAAGAGTTATACCGATATGGTTATTGCTTCGAGAAAAATCTTACTTCCTGAACATTTCAGCATTACAGCCAATCGGAGATTAAATCCAGATTAAATCCAGGCAACTGAATTAACTTACCAGCCGCGGGCGCTCTTTCATGACAACGCAAATTGTTTCGAAAATCATTACCCCACTCAACAGTCAGCAAGCAAACACAACCCTTGACTAGCCTTAACTGTTAAAATCAGCCACAAATCATTCTTGGGACACATTA
Organism: Obscuribacter phosphatis (SeqCode); assembly: GCA_017303615.1. Taxonomy (GTDB): domain Bacteria; phylum Cyanobacteriota; class Vampirovibrionia; order Obscuribacterales; family Obscuribacteraceae; genus Obscuribacter; species Obscuribacter phosphatis_A. Next base: position 4,296 of record JAFLCK010000051.1, on the reverse strand, counting down.
GACGTGCCCAGAACTTTAGGCTTGGGACGAGATCAATACCCTCGGGGAGATAGAGAAAGTAACATGGCAAAGACTGTAGGCATCGACCTTGGTACCACAAACTCGGTAGTAGCAGTTATGGAAGGCGGCAGACCGACCGTTATCGCAAACACCGAAGGTGGTAGGACAACTCCATCGGTAGTTGCAATTACGAAAGCCGGCGAGCGGCTCTGCGGTCTTTTGGCTCGCAGACAGGCTGTTGTAAACCCCACAAACACAATCTATTCCATCAAACGCTTTATCGGCAGAAGATTCGCCGAAGTAGCAGAAGAACTGAAGATAGTTTCTTACAAAGTGAAAGAAGCCCCAGATGGTGGCTGCCGTGTAGCAATCGGTGAGAAAGACTACACTCCGGAAGAAATCTCAGCGATTATTCTGCGCAAACTGAAAGAAGATGCTGAGAAATATCTTGGAGAAAAAGTGACCACAGCAGTGATTACTGTTCCGGCTTACTTTAACGATTCGCAGCGTCAATCAACCAAAAATGCTGGCACAATTGCTGGTCTGGAAGTGCTCCGCATCATCAACGAGCCTACCGCAGCGGCTCTAGCTTACGGCGTTGAGAAAAAAGGCAAAGACGAAACAATCCTCGTCTTCGACCTTGGTGGCGGAACCTTCGACGTTTCAATCTTGGAAGTTTCAGATGGACTTATTGAAGTCAAATCGACCAATGGTGATACTCACTTGGGTGGTGACGATTTTGACCACAAGTTGGTGCAATGGATAGCAGAAGAGTTCCAGAAAGCAGAATCGATAGATTTGCGAAAAGATCCACAGGCGCTGCAAAGACTTACTGAAGCAGCCGAGAAGGCAAAGATCGAACTTTCTTCAGTGACTGAGACAAACATTTCTTTGCCCTTCATCACAGCCAATGAATCAGGTCCAAAGCATTTGGATATGAAGCTCACCCGCTCTAGATTCAATGAACTCACCCATGACCTTGTTGAACGTTGCAAGAAGCCAATTGAGCAGGCTCTGGCTGATGCCAAACTTTCCTACAATCAGATTGATGAAGTCGTTCTGGTTGGCGGCTCAACCCGTATACCAGCCGTAAAAGAAATGGTTAAGAGCCTCACCGGAGGCAAAGAACCAAACCAGAGCGTCAATCCAGATGAAGTTGTTGCCGTTGGAGCCGCTCTCCAAGCTGGAGTCCTGGCTGGAGAAGTACACGATCTTGTCCTTCTGGACGTGACACCGCTTTCTTTGGGAATCGAAACCCAGGGCGGTATCTTTGCCAAACTAGTTGAGAGAAATACGACTATTCCTTGCCACAAAACCCAAATGTGCTCTACAGCTGAAGACAATCAAAATGCAGTAGACGTGGTCATTTTCCAAGGCGAACGCTCTATGGCTAGGGACAACAAAAAGCTCGGAAACTTCAGACTAGACGGCATTGCACCGGCTCCCAGAGGAGTACCGCGTATCGAGGTTTCATTTGACATTGATGCTAACGGCATCGTGCAGGTTTCAGCGAAAGATCTGAACTCTGGTAAAGAGCAAAAGGTCACGATTACGGCGAGCACAAACCTGAGCAAGGAAGACATTGACAAACTAGTCAAAGAAGCCCAAGCGAACGCTGACGAAGACCAAAAGGTCAAAGCTATGGCCGATTTACGCAACGAAGTAGATGGTCTGGTCTATACAGTGGAAAAGCAAATTAGAGAAGCCGGTGAAGCACTGACAGAAGGAACTAAAGACAGTGCGCATTCCTTGATTGCAAAGCTGAAAGAAGCTGTAGGCAATAATGATGAAAGCCAATCTCGCGAAATCATGAATGAACTTCGTGGCCACATAGTCATCATGGACCAAGAAGCGAATCAGCACAGAAGCAAAGTTGCCGACGAGAAAGCAAAAGAAGCACAGGCTCAGGCTGAAGCTCAGAAAGACAGTTCTGCCGACGGCGGTGACTCCGCAAACAGCACAGGCGAACAGGCTGGCGAAGCAGAGAGCAATGGCGCCGGACATGCAGAATCGCCCACAGATTCAGAGCCGGCGAGCGCGACCTAGAGCTTCGGAATATAATTTAAGATTTAAGGGGTTGGCTCCTAAATTATTAGTCAACCCGGTAATCTTTCATGTGAAAACAAGGGAACTGTTAGGTTTCTGCGCTAGAAATCGATTTAGGATAAATAGCTCAAGCCATAGAACGCAGGTTTAGCACAGGCGCCCTTCCACCGTAAACGCTCCGTGTGATTCTTTGCTAGGCACTATTGATAGAAAGCCAAGGCAATCTCCCCAAATAAATGGCAGGTAGGTCGAGTAAGAAAATGAAACTGAAAAGAACGTTAACCACTCTCATTTCCGTATCGGTCTCAATAACTGCATCTTTTTCATCATTTGAAGCACCAACGGCACTGGCTCTTAATCCGCAGCCAAAAGTCAAAGCTTCAAGCATGGATAAGATTCCTTGTATAAGGTGGGTAGACGACCAAGTTCCTGCCAAAGCCATTCTCTTTTGCATACATGGTTTAGGTTTGCACAAAGGCGTTTACGAAGAGCTTGGTCAGACTATGGCGCCAAAGGGAATAATCACCTACGCCATAGATGTGAGGGGATTCGGCGCCTGGGCAAAGAAGAATCCCAATGCCCAAGTTGATTTTGAGGGTTCTCTAGAAGATATCAAAAGAGCATTGTCCGATATAAGACGAATGCATCCTGGCCTACCTGTTATTGTGTTGGGAGAATCGATGGGTGGAGCAGTTGCGATACATGCAGCCGCGCAAAATCCTGATTTGATTGATGGCATCGTTTCTTCCGTGCCAGCGGGCGATAGATTCAGCAACGTTGACTCTGGTCTAAAGATTGGCGTGCATGCAATTTTCGGAGGTTTCGACAAACCTATAGATGTCGGACCAATGGTGATCGGAAGAGCCACCAAGAAAGAAGATCTGAGAAGTCGGTGGGCGAACGATCCAATGGCAAGGACCAAACTCAGTCCTAATGAGTTGATTGCCTTCCAAAAATTCATGGAAAAGAACTTTGATAGCGCTGGCGCTATTAAGGTATGCCCGGTTCTATTCATCCAAGGCTGCAAAGACAAGCTGGTTCGCCCGGCCGGGACATGGAAGTTGTTTGACTCGCTGAGCACCCCAAACAAAGAATTGGTTCTTTCGACCTCTGCGGAACACCTGATTTTTGAAGAAGGTCAATTCAGTAAAGATGACATCGGGTACGTTGTAAAGTGGCTCGACAAAGCAGTCATTAACAAAAGCGCACCGGAAGTGGCTGCGGCTTCAGAAAGTAATACCGATATGGAACAAAAAAAACAATCTGAGTCTGTGGCGCTTGCACCAGCCATAAAGGTTAAACCAGTTAATAAACCCCAAACTCAGCCCCAAGCACCTGACAACGCACTGAGTGAAGCCCCAGCGATCTCATATTGGATCGAACTCTATAGAGACGGCAAAATTTATCGCTGCAATAACAAAATGTCTTTCAAATCAGGTGATGCCATTAGATTTCATGTTATCCCTCAAACCGATGGCTATGCCTACATAATGATGAAGCAGAGCTCAAGCGGTAAGAAAGCGCTGCTATTTCCGTCCAAGGTAACTGCAAACAATAATTTCATCAAAGCTGGAGTCGATTATCCGCTTCCTAACACAGATTGGCTAAGTTTCGACAATACACCGGGTACCGAAAAGGTTAGCCTGCTGTTTTCCAAGAATCGTGTTACCAGTGAAGCTGAACTCAACCCACCCTCCCATCTCACAGCCTACGTGGACAACGACATGACAGGCGCAAAAGACTTGGTTCCCACAAGGATGCAGCTATCATGGGATGATCCCACTCCCGTAATCATGCCGGAACTGGGAGGGAATGAAAAACTTGCTCAGAATCCGGCAAAGAACAGCCTAGTCAAGGTGGTATTTAATGATCCGACTGGACTATTGGCTGTAGATGTAGCACTGGCTCACAAGTAATTGATAAGAAGCAGATTGAGGTTTAAACAATGAGATTTTTGCAGTCCACTAGATTTATCAATATGGTGATCTTTGCTGGTCTAGTCAGTCTCAACAGCAACAGCGCAGCGTCTGCTGCAGATAATACAAACATGACGAATCCAGCAAGTGGAGTCGAGTGGACCAAGATTCAGGATCTCAATCCGAATGCCACGGCTACAAATAGACCAATAAGGCAGAAATGGGCTGTGGTCATAGGCGCGGCAAAATTCAAAGAGAGCCGGCTAAATGGCATGGACTCGAAAATGGATATTGCCGCAAGAAATTTCGCTGCCTGCCTGAAGGATCCAAATGC
>JAFLCK010000050.1:0-22459 GCA_017303615.1 Obscuribacter phosphatis (SeqCode) | reverse complement strand
AAGGGATGGGGAGCGATCGCCGTGATAAACGCCCATTGACCTGTAGTCTAGGTCAATGCCGTATTTGCCTAATTCTTTGTTGAGTCTGTGGAAAGTTTCGTCAGCGACCTTGACCCGGGAGCTTTTGTGAAAGGCATCTGGGTTGGTTTTGTCGTCGGCGCGCGGAGCGATACGGTTGAAGAAGTCGCCCAAAGCCTCTAAATTACCGGCTTTTACTGCAGTCTCAAGCTGTTGGACATTCTTATTTACCTGGTCGTTCTCTTGAGGCGTCAACTTAGGTCTCATTGCTTCAAGCTTTTGTGCTTGGGTTTCACAAGGCACTGTTTTTAGATCGGCAGGAGCGCCGAGTCCGATAGCATCCCAAAATTTATCGACTACTCCCTGTTCGGAAGCTTTCTTCGCTTCAGCCTGTTCAATATGCTGCTGCGAGCCGCAGATCGGTTTGTCAGCCATGAGAGTCTCCAGTGCCTTCCGGCAGAGATATACAGATAGACCCATGCTATATACCCGCATAAGATGGATGAGAATCTCATGACAACCAGGGCTTCTTGCCTTTGTCTAGCAGATATTCTGGAGCCGATAGGCTGGCTCAGGCATTTTCCTGGCCCTTATCGGAGATGTCAGGTGGTGGCTGCGTTTAATGTTGGCAGGGCTTCGCTAGTTTTATACAAAAACTCATGACTAGTTATAAGACAACACTTATTAGTAGCTCATTGATCATTAATAAAAGAAAGCCATAGTATTCAGCCCTCACCTCGATAACAATTTCTTTTCTTTAGTCAAAAAAAACAAAGCATTTTCAAGACCAGTGCCCAAGCCTGTCTGGAACGTCCATTAGGAGTGTTCGGCGGCTTAGATCATGGTTGAGGTAACCTCTATGACTAAGACAGCATCGCTGCGAGCTTCGAGCGCGAAGCTCGGTCGCAAAAGTTTCTATAGATACAGAGTGGTAAAGCGCAGCCTGACTATGCCAGACGGCTTAAAGTTGGCTGCAACCTTGTGGATGCCCTGTGCCAAGCGGCGCGGCGAGACTTTCCCGGTGCTTCTCGAGTATCTTCCCTACCGCAAGGATGACACCTTCTATGTGGGTGACTATCCTTGCTTCAGTTATCTAGCACAGATTGGCTTCATCTCGGTCAAGGTCGACATTCGCGGCACCGGTGCGTCGGAAGGCGCCTACCCGGAGCGTGAGTATTCCGATATCGAGATGGAAGACGGCGAAGAAGTGATTCGCCAGCTGGCTGAGCTGCCGCAATCAAACGGAAATGTCGGCATGTTTGGTGTTTCCTGGAGCGGCTTCAATAGCTTGCAGATGGCTATGCGCCGTCCGCCTGCATTGAAGGCTATTCATGCAGTGCATGCTTCCGATGATCTGTTTCACGACGACGTGCACTACATCGACGGCAACCTGCATCTCGACCCCTATCACCTCTTCATCAATCACGAGTTGGGCTTGCCGCGCACGCCAGGCTACGAACTCGATGCTTCCTATTTCAGGCAGCGCTTTGATAAAGAGCCCTGGATCTTCACCTATCTGAGCAATCAGCGCGATGGTGAGTTCTGGAGGCGCAAGAGTCTGCGCGAAGACTACAGTCGCATCAACATCCCGGTTTACCTCATGGGTGGGCTGTTGGACGGCTATCGCACCGCCACTGTGCGTATGTTCCAGAAGCTCAAGGGCGATGTGCGCTGTGATATCGGACCCTGGAATCATTCCTGCCCCGATGATGGTACACCGGGCCCCAACTGGGAGTGGCTTGACCGCATGGCTTCTTGGTTCAGGCGCTATCTAGTGCCTGGTAGCGCCGAAAGTCTGGCTTGGTCAAAATCCGAAAAGCGCAAAGAGTTCATGGTCTTTGTGCGCGAGGGGCATGCGGCCGACAAAGAGATCGAAACAGTGCCGGGTTATTTTCATGGCTTCGATTATCCGGTCAAGGGCACTCGGCGCAGAAAGTACCAATTGTCGCCGAGTGCAGGCCCTGCGGTGCAGTCGTTGACCTACAAGGCCTTCGGTGGCACTGCTGCCGGCACTTGGTGGGGTGATACCACAGGCGACATGGCCGGGGACGATGCTGAAAGCCTTCACTGGGAAAGCGCGCCGCTCAAGCGTGCCAGTCAGATTATCGGCTTTCCCTCTGTCAAGCTGAAGGTAAGCGCCAGTTCGCCCTCGGCCAAGTGGACGGTGCGGCTTGAAGATGTGGCGCCGGACGGCACGGTGGCTCTTGTCACCGGTCGGCTCTTCAATCCGGCCTTTCTGAAAGATAGACTCAAGCCGGCTCTGCCTGCGGCAAACGAATGGTACGAACTTGACGGCGACTTGCATTTCACCACCTGGACTTTCAAGCCCGGGCACAAAATTCGCCTTTCGGTCTCGAACGCTCAGCTGATCATGTGCTGGCCAAGCCCAGACCGCATGGTTGGTCGGGTCGACTTCGCGGCTTCTCAGCTTTCACTGCCGGTGGTGCCGTCGCGCAGCCGTGAGCAAGAGGTGAAGGACCTGCCTGCGGTCAAGCCAAAGCGCGGCGCTCCTTTTAGCGAAGGTCTCTGGTATCCCCAGGATAAGCCGGAAAGTGAAGTGAAGCAGCGTCGTCGCCTCATCGACGGCCGCAGCACTGAACGCAGCCACACCATTGTTTCTAGGCAGGCATTGCGCATCAAAGAGCGCAAGTTCTACATCGAGAATTCGAACTCGTGGGCGGCTTGCGACGAAAAGCCATGGCTTGCGCGCTATACCGGACGAGCCACCACCAGCATGGTGAGCCAGGGGCGTCATGTCAAACATCGCACCATTATCAGGGTGGTCTCGGACAAAACCAAGCTGAATGTCTCGGTCACGCGCTATCTTTCGGTAAACGGAAGAACCCTGCGCAAGAGGCATTTCAAGCAAGTGATCAACAGGCAGTTCAACTAACTGCTAGACTTTCAACAAAGAAAGCAGGAAACAACATGGTCAAGAAAATCAGAAAAACAAAGCCTGTGACTCGGCAAGACGGTGAGCTCTATCCAGAGATTGAGCCTTTTTGCACCGGCTATCTGGATGTGGAAGGCGGTCACTCTATCTATTTCGAGGAGTCTGGCAACCCCAAAGGCAAGCCGGTGGTCTTTCTGCACGGCGGCCCAGGCGGCGGTACCTCGCCTTCCTATCGCCGTTTCTTCAACCCCGACCGCTTTCGCATCATCCTCTTTGATCAGCGTGGTTGCGGTAAGAGCAAGCCATTTGCTTCGCTCGAGAATAACACCACCTGGGATCTCGTCTCTGATATCGAGGCTCTGCGCGAGCATTTCGGTATCGACAAATGGATGGTCTTTGGTGGCTCCTGGGGCAGCACGCTTGCTCTCACTTATGCCGAGGCGCATCCGGAGCGGGTGACCGAACTGGTTCTGCGCGGCATTTTCATGGGGCGCAAGAAAGAGCTGGCTTGGTTCTATCAGGAAGGGGCAAGCTATGTCTTCCCCGAGTTCTGGCAGGACTATCTCAAGCCCATTCCGGTGCGTGAGCGGGGCAACCTGATCAAGGCTTATTACAAGCGCCTGACCAGCAAGAGCGAGAAGGTGCGTCTGGAAGCAGCCAGAGCGTGGAGCATCTGGGAGGGCGCTACTTCCAAGCTCTTCGTCGACCACGAGCTGATCGCCCGCAACGGCGGTGATGACTTCGCCACGGCTTTCGCCCGTATCGAATGTCATTATTTCGTCAACAACTGCTTCTTCGAGAGCGACTCGCAGCTGCTTGATGGGGTAGATTTCATTCGTCATATTCCGACCACCATCGTGCAGGGTCGCTATGACATGGTCTGCCCGGCCACGTCGGCTTTCGAGTTGGCACAGGCTTTTCCCGAAGCCGAGTTCATCGTGGTGCCCGATGCCGGTCATTCAATGAATGAGCCGGGCATTCGTCGCGCTTTGCTCAATGCCTGCGATAAGTACGCAGGGCTTTGAAAGCGAGCGCTGAACCATAGTTGAAAGGGCGGCAGAAACAGTGGATCTTCCATTTGTTTCTGCCGCCTCTTTCTTTTTTGCGGATTATTTATGGTAAAGATATTTCACCAATAGAGATCTGACAAACTAGTCTGATTTCATTGGCTGACAATGTCTAAGTGGCTCTGCCGTTTTCGATTTGAAAAGCCATGCGTTCTTTGACATCGTTTAGATGTTCAGTGAGAGGCAAGAGGTCTTTCTTGCCGCCGGTGAAAGGTTCGCATTGGATTAGATGAAAGCGCACCATGTCGTCCCAAGCATCAAGGTTTTCAAGTGAGCGGTGGCGCCCAAGCCAGCGAAATTTATAGGCAATGCCGACTGAATCGGCGCTCATATCATCAATCAAAACAAAGCCATCAGGTCGCTTCAACTCTTGCCAATTATCGGGACCATAAATGCCTTCGACATACTGCAAGAGATTGAGCTTCTTGAGAACTTTGGATTGAAAGCGAGAGTGACCGAGGGTCAATATTGAAACATCAAATTTGTGCTCTTTTAGAGCTTGCAAGAAGGCTTCGGCGCTTGGTCTTGCTTCTGTCATTACAACTTTGCCCGGCAGGAAAAACTTGGGTCGCCGGTCGAAAAGAGATGGGCTCAGCAAAAAGGCCAGGTCAGTATTGACGAGGGTGCGATCGCAGTCGACAAAGACTCGAAAGTGCATTACTACTTACAACCTCTTGCCTTGGGGGTCTTGGGGATTTGATTTGGTTATACCCCGGTTGGGGGTCATATGGTTGCGCTAGAACCAATTGCTTTCAAGAGCCTAATCATCTCTCAGGTTGATTGAAGAGACGTACTTTACTGCAATAGGTTGCGGAAGACCTCTTATTTATTTCTTTTCTTGTCAGGCAACCAAAAACAACCAGAAACGCCAACCAGTTCCTCCAAATGCCCTTTCATCAACAACTCATAGGAGTTGAAAATCATGTCCCAATCCGAAACCAACCAAAGTTCCGACAACCAAACCGGAGCTTGCACCGCCGGTAGTGCGGCCTCTGCCTCCGCCTCCCTCAGCGCTGTCTCAGCTCAGTCCGTCGAAGCACCCAAGTGCAGCATCTGTTCCAGTCGTGCCGTTCTCGCCGACGCCCTGGCCGAGCTTGGCAAGGCTGTCGCCGAGGCTCACCACCTGGCTCGTCACTGGCGTACCGCCCATGAAAAGCGTGAAGCTTCCAACTTTGATGCCGAGGAGCGCACTGCCGAGACCCTCGCTCAGTTCGACGCCGACACCGCCGAGGAAGCCCGCTGGTTTGCCCTCTACGAAGCCGCACTGGTGCGTCTGACCGAGGCCAATCAGGCTGCTGCCGCCGCTCGCGAAGACTATCACGCCAACCTCAAGGCCTACACCGACACCCGTGTCGCCTCCTAACCATCGGGGGCGTTTCTAAAGGGCTTTCGCCCTGCCCAATCTCACTATCTAGTCAGTTAGGAGTTATCTATGACTGCAAGCCCGCTCATTGTGGGGCTGTCTGCCTGGTTTGCCCTCGGCGCAGCCTTCTATTTCTTTCGCCTCTTCTCGCCTGCTTATTTGCGGCGGGTGAATGGCTATTTCGACGTGGAAAACGAGTTCTGGCATGGCGCCTGCCTGCTTGGTATGGTGGCCTGTCTGACGCCTTGGGTTCTGCCTCTGCCGGTGCTTTTCTGGCAAGTGCTTTTCGCCGTGGGCACCCTCTGGTATCTGGTGCGAGCCTATACCTGGGGCAAAACTCGGCCCTTCAACAAGCGCTGGTACGACCTGGCGCATGCGGCCATGCTCGGCGGCATGTGGTGGATGTTTGCCATGCCCGCCGAGCACTTGTTCTTGACGGTTGCTTGGGCGGCTTATTGGACCTGGTTTGGCGGCTATTACGTCTATCGGGTCTATAACGACTTCAAGAAGCCTCACTGGCTTGGCTTTGGGCAAGATATCGCCCATTTGACCATGGCTGTGGTAATGGTCTTGATGACCATCTGGCCGCAAACTTATATGCCCTATCACGATCATGGTCATCATCATCTGCCCGGTGATATCTGTGGTCCGGGTGCGGCTAAACCCGATGTTCCGGCACCAGAGCTTGCCAAGCCTGATGCTCAGCCCGGACATCAACACCACCATCACTAATTAGTTAGCTGAGTGGCTAACTGAGAGGTCAAAATTCCGGAAGGGTCGCAAGGCTCTTCCGGATTTTTTTTGGACTTCAAGTGCTTGCGCTAGCTCGGCTAGCCGGCTTGTGCCGGCTGGATGTCACCATTACCAAAAGGAAATTTTTTTGCAGGCAGATGTCAGGTGTTTGGCTGGGCTTGCTGGCTTGGCTTAAGCCGGGTTGCAAAGCGAGATCGGTAATTGTGTCTGGTTTTTAAGGTGTAGAGAAGCTATGAGCTCAATAAGGCTAGAAAAATAGGGTCTTTCTTTGTCTCTTTTCTTCTCAAGCCAAAACCCCTTTAGCGACTAATTCTATATCTCGGTGTCTTGCAGTCTGTCTAGCGATAGGCGGTTGAGCACGACTTGGTTTTGAAGAGCAGGCAAGAAAGTAGATCAACCTGGGTTAAACCCAATTCGAAAGGATGGAACCATGAAATTCCCCTTCTCACGAGGCGGCAACGCCGACCGTCCCAATCAGTCCGGGAATCCGGAGAATCCCCGTTTCCCCATCTTTGCCTATGCAAAGTGGCTGCTCGTTCTCATTCCCGTCGCCTTCTTGGCCTGGAACTCATTCAAGGTTGTGCCGCGAGGCTATGTGGGCAGCAAGTCTACTTTCGGTGTTCTCGACCCGCAGCCGCTCATGCCCGGCTTCAACCTGATGAACCCGCTTTCGTCGGTGGAGTTGCACAACATCCTGGTAACGCCCCACAAAGCCACTGCTCGTTCCGGATCGCACGACCTGCAGAAGGTGACCACTGTGGTGACGGTCTCCTACAACCTGGTCGACTCTCAGGTGCCGGTCTTCTACCGCGAGTATCTCAATATCGACAACTTCCGTGAGGCTGTGCTCGACCCGGCAATCCAGGAGTCGGTCAAGGCCGTCACCGCTCACTTCACCGCCACCGACCTGGTCAAGCGCCGTGACACTGTGCGCGATGAAATCGAGGCCGCCATTCGCGGACTGGTGCAGCAGGCTCTTGCTTCCAAGGGAGCCGCCGGCGCTGTACAGGTCGGTCGTGTCACACTGGACAATCTGGAGTTCACGCCGAAGTTTGCCGCTGCCATCGAAGCCAAGGTGAAAGCCGGTCAGGATGCCGAGCGCGCTCGCAATGACGGCGCCAAGATGATCGCCGAAGCCGACGGTGAGGCCCAGTCTATTCGTGCCCGCGCCGAAGCCGAAGCCTACCAGACTGTCGAGCTGGCCAAGAAGGAAGCCGATGCCATTCGTCGTGAGGCTGCCGCTCTGCGCGACAACCCCGACCTGGTGGAGCTGACCGCCATCGGCAAGTGGAAGGGCAAGTTGCCGCGCTATAACGGCAATATGCCGATGCCCATGATCAACGACAAGCAGTAAGCGCAATCTGAAAAGAGAGGACAAGATCATGAACATCAAGAAAATCAGCCTGATTGGCGCTGCTGTCGTGGCCGTAATCGGCCTGGCCTTCCTCGGTCGCACTGTCACCTGGGTCAACCCTGGTTATGTCGGTGTGGTGACCCAGTTCGGTTCGGTGGAGCCCATCCCGATCAAGAGCGGCGATGGCCCGACCATCATCAATCCCACCAAGTCGGTTGTGCAGTTGCCGACCTCACAGCTCTATCACCACATCAAGGCTGCCGCCGCCACTGCCAAGGGTCAGTCGGCGCCCACTGAGATCACCGTCGCCTATTCGGTGAAAGATGACATGTGGCCGCGTGTCTATGCCACCATTGGTGGTGCGGGTGCCATCAACGCCGCCTACTTCGACAACAACGTCATGCAGGCGCTCAAGGCGGTCACCGGTAACTACCAGGCCGACGACCTCATTCAGAAGCGCTCGGAGGTGAAGGAGAAGGTCGTGGCCGAATTGCAGAAGGCCATCGACAACGCGCTTGCCGAGAAGGGTCTGCGCGGCGCCATCATCATCAACATGATCGCCATCACCGACTTCGACTTCTCGAAAGAGTTCAATGACTCTATCGACGCCAAGGTGGAAGCCGAGCAGCGGGCGCAGCAGGCTGAAAGCGAGGCCTTGCAGAAGGCGACCATCGCTCGCGCCCAGGGTGAGGTGCAGAAGAAGATCGCCGATGCCCGCGCCTATGAGACCGAGATGCTCTCGAAGGCGCGCGCCGAAGCCATGTCGCTCAAGGGCGCCGCTCTGAAAGAAGCCGGCGGTCTGCTCGACCTGCGCAAGGCAGAGAAGTGGGATGGTGAAGTGCCTGAGTACCACAAGGACGGTACCATTCCCTTCATCAATATCGATCCGCGTAAGGGCCGCTGAGCCTAAGCGTTTGCCTAGATACGGCTGAAGTGGAGGAAGGACGGTGGAACTACCACCGTCCTTTTTCTTTTTTCGACAACACTATAGAATGTCGTAGAAAATCGTCGGTCGCCAACTGAAGGGTGCTCTATTTTGTCTTGAGGCAACGAAGAACTAAGCTTTGCGGGCATTCAGTTCACATGTTGTTTATCTAGTCTGCGGACAATGCAAATTATGAGCAATTTGATTTTTATTTTGCATCTCGCCAGTACCTGGTTTATGACCGGTCTGATTTGGTTTGTACAGATAGTGCATTATCCCCTTTATGACAGGATAGGCAGTGAAAGTTTTGTCGAGTACGAAAGGGTGCATTGTTCTTTGACCACACTAGTGGTGGCGCCGGTCATGCTCACCGAGTTATTGACCGGTCTTGCTTTGTTTGCCGACAAACCCAAATTCGCCGGCACTCTCGAACTCGTTGCCAATATGGCGCTCTTGGGTGTGATTTGGCTTTCTACAATGTTCATTGCCGACCAGCTGCACGGACAGCTTGGCGTGCAGTTCAGCCCGCAGGTGCATCGCAGCCTGGTATTATGGAACTGGTTGAGAACGGTGGCCTGGACTATCAGGGGTTTATTGCTTGCCTATCTTGTCGCCAGAGGCTTCAAATAAGAAAAGGAAGCAGTTTTGGCTGATTGCTTGCAATTTTCTCCTGGCGCTTTTTGCATTTGGCTCAGGTTTAGATTCAGCTTGGGCAGCTGAACCAAACAAAAACTTTCACTATAGCAAGCAAGGTTGTTTGTTTCGTCAGCGCAGTGCCATGGTCGGGCATATGGAGCTTTTGGTAAACAGGCAAGGATTGCGACTAGACCTGACCGATAAGGCGCTTTCGATAGTTATGCGCAAACCCGATTGGCAGGTGACTATGCTCAATCACAAGACCAAGAGCTATTTTCAGTCAACATTGGTGGGCTGGCAACCGGCTGCTTCAATGAATGCCGTCTTGGTGCGTCCTGATGACCCAAGCGGCTTGACAGTGCAAAACTGCAGTCCAGACAAACTAGATGAGATTCCCGTGCTTGTCTATCAAATGAGAGGTGTAAACAATAGAGGCAAGAAGGATAAATTCAGTCGCATTCAAATAAAGAGCGGCACTATCTGGGTTTTGGACGACAGCAATCTACCCGCTCAGGTTGGCGAAAAGCTCAATCACTTCATTGGAGCTCCTCCTTTGCATGGACTTACTGTGAGATTTGTCATACTCAACAACAAGGGTCAGCGCAAAGAAGAAGTGCGCTTAATTGCCACAGAATCTAAGGTTGTAAACGATTCTATTTTGAAAGTTCCGCAAGGTTATACCAAGGCTGCAAAGCAAGCCGATATATTCAAAGACAACTGCACTTCCGATGTTTTAGACGGGCTCTTTCATGAGTAGATATAGCAAAACAAGATCACAGCTGAGCTTTGTTTTGTTGGTACTTGCCCTGCTCTGTGCTTCCGATATGGGGCTTACTCAATTAAGGCTTGGTCGCAATTGGCGACTTTTGCCGCCTGCCTGTGCCGATAACAAAAACGCCAGTGCAACTTCTGAAATTTATAGGCAAGCTCTAGAAGCTCATATTGATGGTGATTTTCAGGCATTGGAGAAGAGCAGTGATGCCTTAATGCGCTTGACCGTCTCTACAAAGAAAGAAGTTGAATGTCCCTACATAGAGTATTCCATACTTCATATCAAGGCTCTGATTGGTCAAAGAAAAACGACTGCAGCGGCGAATGAGTACAGAGACTTACTGGAGCTTTTGGCTCAACGCAAAGAAAAGTTTTTGGAAGCAGACTGTTTGGCTGTTGATATTTTGCGCTTGCAAGGCAAAAGCAAAGAGTCGTTGGAAGCTGCTTTGGGCCTAATAAAGCGAGTTGGTCCAAGCGATAAGTTGATTTATAATCTCAATATTTGTAATCAGCAGCTTCGTCGCATCGAACTGAAGGCGGCCCTCGTCGATTTGGAATTGCAGCGCCGTAAAGAGCGAGTACAGATCTTGAATAGGCTGAAGGCAATCAAGCCCGCCGGAAATATGCTGAAGGCTGATCAAGCTTTGCAGTTAGTTTGCCATACCGGCTGTTTTCCGCGCTTTAAGTTGACACTAAAGGGCGACAGAGTGGCTGGTGATAGCGGCATTGTTCGGTATGTGATATTGCCCCCTGAGTATGACCAAGCCATCTTGGTCAATGATGATAGCCATAACTATTTGTCTCTCACTATAAAGGAACTTTTGCTCGATCATTGCTCTCGTTCCGAGCCGCACTTCGACTATTCTTCGATTGCAAAGATGGGGAGCGAAAAAGTCTGTGGCCTTAATGCTGATGTCTATAAGATATCAATGGCAGGGGATTCTTCGTATCACATACTAAAAGTGGCTCGTGATGTGCAGTTGACCACACCGCTTAGTGGCGCTGTATCAAGAATATGTTTGATTTATCCTATCGGTGCTTTGCCTCTCGAGTTGAAATCGTATTATCTTGGCACTACTCGCGAAGTTTTGAGGGTTGAGAAAGCTTCCTTCGTCTCGTCAGCAGCAGCTGCAGCATCTTTTCAGATACCTAAGACCTTTAATCGAGTCCGAAATATGGGCGAGCTAGTCTATGCCGAAGAGGGTGATTTGAAAAGCTCTGATCTTGACGCTCTATTGAGCACCGGCGCCCAAAAGAGCAAAAGCGTTAAAAGAGGGCGCTAGAGTCATTCTTTAATCATCGGGGTGATCTTGCCTGTTAATCGATCGACGCTATACCAATTAAAGGTGGCTGTGTGGTCTGGTAGTGATTCATAAACATGCACATTCCAGATGTTGCCGTCTCTTTCAACGTCGATTACAGGCTTGCTTTCGGCTGTCGCTCCTTGGCGCGGACGCCGAAACTGAGCCAAGAAATCCTGCACTTCCTTCCGACTTTCCACTAGCTTGAGAGCTTGATTGGCTGTGAGCATCTTCCTTTTGACTTTCTGCTTGCCCGTGTGGGGAGCTTTCTTGTCTGCATTCTTTGACGTCGGAGCGCCATTTGCCTGGTCTGCATTCAATAGGCCGGCAGAACTTGCTGCAAAGATAATCGCCGCAGCCAGAAGTACTTTGCAGCGGTTGCTTCGCCTAGCGATCATTTGATTTTCCTCACTGTTTCTTTGAATTTGACGGGCGGTGGTTCTTTTACTTTGTCTTCTAGTTTGCTTATATCATCGACGCGGGTATAGCCTTGTGGCGCCTGGAAAGCGGATGGTTGGGGCGACTCGAGGCTGAGGTTATTGGTGATAAGTAAATAGTGCAGTTCGCCTTTTAGATTGACAAATTTGAATTGAATAGGCAGATTCTCCGACTCTGGTACTCCATAGAAACGAGCAATTATCTTTGCTGCTTCCTTGGCTATTTTGCTTTGATTGACCACCATTTCAGCCGATTGCGGAAAACGAGGCTCGGCTGATTCGCGGGCTAGGTCTTTCTGTTGCTTCTTTTCGAAGTCGGGCTTGGTGCTAAAGAGTATACCCTTGATGCCGCGGCACTCGCATTCGCCTTTTTTGACTAGAGGCAGCTTGTTCATGTTATAGCCGCCGGTGGTGAGAAAAGCCTTCTTGCCGAGGCCGGTATAGGTTTTTAGATTACATTGATATTGGCGCTTGAACTTGTTGTTAAAGACCAAAATTTGCCATTGCGGAGCGCTGGCAAGCAGTCCGCCTAGACCTTTGCGGTCGACGATTTTGACTGCTTCTTTGCCGGCGGTATTGTCGATTAGCACATCAAAATCACCGCTGATGGTGCTGGTTTGGTAAATCTTAAGGGTGCTGGGAGCACCGCTCTTGAAGTTGGTTTTTTCTGCCTGGGCAAAAGCGGCTGGGCTGTATAGAAACTGCAGCGAGCAGAGAAGCGCGGCAAAGCCTGTCCAGGCAAGCGGTCTGACTGTCTGTCTTGGTGCTAGGCCGGGAGGGGATTTCATACTAGGTATATTATTTCGAGTGCTCACTTTTCTTGACCATATCTATGACTTTTTTGTAGTTTTGATAAAAGCACATCCACTTGATGCTCGGTCTCTTCTTTGCTCTTGCTGTTATCGATAACCTGGTCGGCTCGCCGGGCTTTCTCTTCTTGCGGTAGTTGGGCGCGCAGACGTTTTTCTACCTCGCTATCGCTTAGACCGTCTCGTCTTTTTAAGCGTTCTCTGATGATCTCTTCATCAGTATAGACCGACCAAATTTGGTCATACTCCTTTTCGAGATGAGCTTCAAACAGCAATGGCACTAGAACTGCCACCATTGGTAATGGCTTGTTTTTAAGGCTGTTTTGTAAGTCTTGAATGAGTTTGCGGCAGCGCAAGATAACGTTTGGATGAACGATGGCTTCAAGCTTGGCTTTAAGGGAACTGTCGTTGAAAACTTGCAAGCCCAGTGCTTTTCGGTCGACTGCAAAATTACTGAGATTGGCGTTGGATAACAAAGGCGAGACGGGCTGCGTTGAGGCACAATCGCCTTCCATCGGGGCAAAGACTGCAGGTCCGAATGTCTCAAAGATAGCCGACTTCGTTTTGAGGTCGTCTTGCAAGAGGCTGTGCACGACTTTGTCTGTATCGATGACGGGCACGCCCTTGTCTTCGAGAATCTTGCCCACCAGCGATTTGCCCGATGAGATAGTGCCGGTGATACCTAAAACAATGGTCTTGCTCATACTTATTTTGGCTTGACTAGATTGATGGACTAGATTGATGGACTAAATTGACGTGGTCGAGTCGGGAGGACTTTCAACGGTCCGTTTGAATGATTCTAAAAATCTCTGTATAAAGTCTAGGGTCAATATTTTGTTGCGTGGCTCTATTTGGGCTCTTATTTCACAAGCATTGAGGCTTTGGGGAAGCACTTTGGGTTTGATTATGATAATCCCTTTTTCTTCACCGAGGTTGAGCAAGATCTGTCCGCCGCCGGGAGAAGTTTCCAGCCTGCTGTTTTCGATTTGGCAAAGCTGTCTTTGCAGAGGCTGTTTGATGGCTTCTGCCGATCTCATGAGAAGAATCGCTGTTGCTTTGTTTCCGTCCAGACTATTTGCTTTTCCTAAGTTTGCAGCTTTGACTCGCCATGACAGGGGTGGCACGGGGTTTTGGCCGGCTATAGCGGGTAGTTTGACCGGGGGCGGCTCGGGCAAAGGCGGGCGGTTTGGTGCTGGTACTATATTTAGTGCCGGCACAGACGGACTGGTCAAGCTGGTCGAGCCAGCGCCTTCAGGCGAAACTGCTTGCTCTTCCTGTGTTTGTTCCGCACTTGGTACTATTTCTTGATTGGGCGCATTGCTTGGAGCAGGTAGGAAGCGGGATTTGTTTTCGGGAGGCAAAAAAGCTTGTCCCTGAGCAGCAGTCTGACTAATAGCCAAGATTGCGAGCAAGATGGCGCTTTGGGTTGTGATATTGAAAATGGTGGCGTTGCCTGTCATTTTTTTCTGAGGGCTGTATTTTGTTTACCGTCTTTAGTTTACTTATTTTGCTGACTTTACTCAGGTTGAACTGGTTATTCTATATCAAACTTTCGCAATCAGACTTTTTGAATATAATGGAGATCACCAGAAGCATAATGACTGCTATGCAGTGGGGGTTGTGGCTCCAATGTTAATGAAGCTCAAGAAGCTCAAGATGGCTAATGTGTCCAAGCGCAGCTCTGGACTTGGTTTTGACTTGCTTCAGGGCTTGAGCGTAGGGTTTGGCTTGGCTTCTTTGCTTACTTCTCTTGGTTTTCTGCCTTTGGCGGCAGACGCCCAGCCTGCCCAAAAGAGCGACCAAAAGAGCGGCCAAAATTCAAACCAGAATACTGGCAAGCTGCAAAGCCGCCAGGACCAGTTGCAAACCTATCTTGATAGGCAGACCGCCCGCGAGAAAGAGCGCTACAAGAGTTATTACGAGTCGATGGCTCGCAATGAGCTTGAGGCGGCGCAAGCCCGGGTGAAGCAAATTAAGGATACGGCGACGACGCGCAACCAGCTTGAATGGAGCCGTAATACCGATGGCAGCTATGTGCCCTTGCATGAGCGTTTTCCTGGCTATGTGCCTTATTCGATAAGAGAAGGGCAGAAAGGTGGGGCGGTCGGTACAGGCAAAATACGTCCCTACAGTGATTCTGTCACTGTTTCGCCTGAACTAGAAATGGCAAGGCTGAGAGAGCAAATGGCCGAGGAGAAAGCGGAAGAGTTGCGGCAGAGGGCTAAGGATAAACAGGCTGAGATTGACCGCACCATGCAGGGTATGCAGTCACAAATGGTGGAAAGTGCTGTGCCCGGAGCCGCTGTTTTGAAGCCCAATGGCAGTAATCTTTATGTGCGCTATTACGGCTCGGAAGGCGAGAAAGCAGCCCAGCCCAGTAAGCCGAGCGCCACTGGTGGAGCCAAGAGTAAATAGCTTCTTTTGTCAATGTTATTTGATCGTTGACATTGCTTTCGGGCGCCCTTATGATCCTTTTAGTCTCGGTCTTGGACAGAGCTATAAAGTTTTGTCCTACAATCTCGAGTCAACGGGGTTCCCACTCGAGCTTCCGACGTATACCTAAGAACCGTTCTGATCAAATGCTTCAGGCGGAGTAGGAAACGGCAAGGTGGCAAGGAGGTTCCCCACCTGGTTTAAATCCGGGTCAAAACTCGCGCGGTCCTTGGCTGAGACCTTACTATATTAAAAATGGCATTCGCGCTTGCAAACTTAGAAGAAACCCTGCAGTTCGGCCGCAGTATGGCCGAGGTGCTCTGTCAGTGTCGCTTTAGCGAAGGTTTGATTATTGGCTTGAACGGTCCCTTGGGGGCGGGCAAGACTGCCTTAGTAAAGAGTGTCGGTGCTGCTCTTGGTGTGAAAGAGATGATTTCTTCTCCTACTTTCACCATGCTCAATGAGTATCATTCTGGGCGGCTACCCCTTTACCATCTTGATCTCTACAGAGCGCGCGAAGATGCAGCGTCCAGTTTGGACTTTTTGGCGATGGAATTGGATGAGCTGCTTGCAGAAAAGAATGCCGACGGTTTTTATCCAGTAGCTTTCATAGAGTGGAGCAGTTATTTCGAGGTGAATGGCGAGCCCTATCTGGGTGGGGCGGACGGCCGTGATCACCTCTCCATAGAAATCTCTTTCTCAAAAGCTTATATAAAGGAATACAGGCAGGCTGGCGAGGACCGACAAGAGTTGGCTGATGTTGCAAGTGTTGCAAGTATTGCGGAAGGGCGAATATTTGATTTGAAAAGTCACGGGGAGGATTCCCGACTGCTTCTTGGTGCACTTGAAAAAGCAGAAGCAGGCAAGCTTATAAATTTGTAATCTTGGGGCGGTATTTGCTACCGTGATATACTCGACCTCCAGCAGTGTATCTTGACAGGCTCGCCGGTCAAGGTATTCGAGAATCCGTTCAGATCCGTTCAGAAAAACCAAAGAACTAGATAAAAGAAATGGCCAAATCCCTTGTAATCGTTGAATCCCCGGCAAAAGCAAACACCATAAGCAAAATACTTGGCAAAGACTTCCAAGTTAAAGCTTCGGCAGGTCATGTGCGCGACCTTCCAAAGAACAAACTGGGTGTGAATGTGCGCAAAAACTTTGAGCCTCAATACGAGATACTTAAAGACAAAGAAAAGACAGTCAAAGAGCTGAAAGAAGCAGCTTCGGTGGCTGACAAAGTCTATCTGGCGCCCGACCCTGACCGTGAAGGTGAGGCAATTGCCTGGCATTTGTCTGAGATATTGGAATTACCGGACAAGAAGCTGCTTCGCATTGAGTTCAACGAAATCACTAAAGACGCCGTCCTGGCCGCCATCAAGGCACCGCGCCGCATAGATAAAAAGCTAGTCGATGCCCAGCAAGCCCGACGTCTTCTAGACAGATTGGTGGGTTATAAAATTAGTCCCTTGCTCTGGCGCAAAGTCAATGGTCGCTCGGCCGGACGCGTGCAGTCTGTAGCTGTAAGGCTTATTTGTGAACGCGAAGCTGAAATAGAAAGTTTTGAGCCGCAAGAATACTGGCAAATCAAGGCTGAACTTTCTCGTTCACGCTCCAAAACATTTTTCACCGCCCCGCTCTCTAAGTGGCAGGGCAAGCGAGTTATCGCCGCCTCTGAAAAATCCACCGCCCAAAGCATGATCATCGACAGCAAAAAGCTTGCCGACGAGATAGTCAAGAAGACTGAGAAGCAAGATTTCAAAGTCAGTGCAGTGAACGAGAAAAGCAGCCAGAGGCAGCCTCAGGCTCCTTTCATCACCTCCACACTACAGAGGGAAGCTTCTACTTTCTTGGGTTATCCGGTCAAAAAGACCATGCAGATAGCCCAGAAGCTCTATGAAGGTATCGAGCTTGGCGCTGAGGGACCGACTGGTCTGATCACCTATATGAGAACAGACAGCACTCGTGTAGCCCAGCAGGCTCAAGATGAAGCCAAGAAATTCATCATTTCGCGCTATGGCAAAGAGTACTATCCCGAAAAACCGCGCGTTTACACACGCAAAGGTAAGTCGGTACAAGACGCTCACGAAGCCATTCGTCCTACTTATCCAGACCGCACTCCTGAATCGCTCAGACATGAGCTCAAGCCCGATGAGTACAAGCTTTACAAACTTATCTGGGAACGCTTCATGGCAAGCCAAATGGCATCGGCTGAAATTCTCACCCGCACTGTGGAAATAGGCGCCGGCGACGCTCTTTTCAGAGCTTCGGCTTCGGAGAAGAAATTCCCTGGTTTCACCATTGTCTATGACCGCAGCGCTAAAGAAGTAATCACTGATTCTGCCAGTGAGAAGCAGGTTGAAGAAGGAGAAGACGATGAGGAAGCTTCTAATTTACCCGATCTCAAAAAGGGCGAAGAGCTGAAACTGAAAGATATTTTGCCTAGTCAGCACTTCACCCAGCCGCCGCCTCGCTATTCAGAAGCGAGCATGATCAAGACTCTGGAAGAGTTGAATATCGGCAGACCGTCAACCTATACAGCCACTATATCTACGATAGTTGATCGCAAATATGTGGAACGCGTGCAGAAGACCTTGATACCTACTAAGCTTGGTCAGGCTGTTAATGCCCTTCTGGTTGAACACTTCGGCAATATAGTCGACGTCGGCTTTACTGCTGAAATGGAAGCCAAGCTTGACCAGGTGGAAGAAGACAAGGTGGATTGGCGTGGAATGCTTAAGGCTTTCCATCAACCTTTTGCTGAAACTCTGAAAAAAGCGGAAGAGAACATGAACAAGGTTCTCATCCTCTCTGATCAGCTCTGCCCGGCTTGTGGTCAAGCCATGGCTATTCGATCCTCTCGCTATGGTCAGTTCTTGGGTTGTGTAGGATATCCCGAATGCACCACCAAGATAGCTCTAACCAAAGACGGCAAGCCTGTTCCAGAAGATAGACCATCCGATGAGCTTTGCACCACCTGCGGATCTTCCATGGTGATTCACTATGGTCGCTATGGTGATTATCTGCTTTGTACAGCCGAGTCTTGTCAGGAGAAGCGTCCCATACTGAAGAAAACCGGTGTGGAATGCCCTCGCAAAGGCTGTGGTGGTCATATAGTCGAGAAGAAATCACGTCACGGCAAAGTCTTTTGGGGTTGCAGCAATTACGGCGCCAACGAATGCACCAGCGCTTATTGGTATCCGCCCTTGACCGGCGGCGGACCGAAAGGCTCTAATTTCTGCCCGAAATGCAATAGCCTCTTGGTCTACAAGACCCTGAAGAGAGGCGATCAAATCGCCTGCTCGGCAAAAGAGTGCGACTTTGCCCAACTGACAGTTGGTCAGGAGACCCACGCCTGATTTAAGGCTGGTTTCTGATTTTAGGTTTCCACTTAGTTTCCTGACCGCTAGAGCCGGGGCGCCTTTTGGCCCCTCTTCAACTTTTCATAAGCTGTCAATTGCTGAAATTGGCTCTACAGCCGAATAATGTGTGATTGCATGGTGTTAGAATGTAATCGTTATATCCCAGGGGGCTTAGACCAATGTTTGAAAGGTTCACGGAGAAGGCGATCAAGGTCATTATGCTCGCGCAAGAAGAAGCGCGCAGGCTTGGTCACAATTTTGTGGGCACGGAGCAGATTCTTCTTGGGCTCATCGGTGAAGGCACCGGCATAGCTGCCAAGACCCTGAAATCTATGGGGGTCAATCTGAAAGACGCCCGGGTGGAAGTGGAAAAGATAATCGGCAGAGGTTCCGGCTTTGTCGCTGTTGAGATTCCATTTACTCCGCGTGCTAAAAGAGTTTTGGAGTTGTCCTGGGATGAAGCCAGACAGCTCGGTCATAACTACATTGGAACCGAGCATCTCTTGCTTGGTCTGATTAGAGAAGGGGAAGGCGTAGCCGCCCGCGTTCTAGAAAATCTCGGCGTTGACCTGACCAAGGTGAGAAGTCATGTAATTAGACTCTTGGGTGAGTCTGGTGCTGCCACCGCCGGAGGTAGCTCATCTTCCAGTTCTACCTCTACTGGTCGTTCTAAAACCCCTACCTTGGACGAGTTTGGTGTCAATATGACCCAAGCTGCTCAGGAAAATCGTCTTGACCCTGTGGTCGGTCGCGAGAAAGAAATTGAGCGTGTAATTCAGATTCTCGGTCGTCGAACCAAGAATAACCCAGTGCTTATCGGTGAACCGGGTGTTGGTAAAACAGCCATCGCCGAAGGTCTAGCCATTCGCATTGCCAATGCCGATGTGCCGGAAATTTTGATGGACAAGAAGATTGTCATGCTCGACATCGGTCTTTTGGTGGCCGGTACCAAGTATCGTGGCGAATTCGAAGAGCGTCTCAAGAAGATCATGGATGAAATCAGAGGAGCCGGCAATGTCATGCTGGTTATCGATGAATTGCATACCTTGATTGGTGCCGGTGCCGCCGAAGGTGCCATCGACGCCGCCAACATTTTGAAACCAGCACTGGCTCGTGGTGAACTTCAGTGCATCGGCGCCACCACCATGGACGAGTACAGAAAGCATATCGAACGCGATGCCGCTCTCGAACGCCGCTTCCAGCCGGTTATCGTTGATCCGCCTTCGGTTGATGAAACAATCGAGATTCTGCGCGGCTTGAGGCCCAAGTACGAAGAACACCACCGCTTGATCATTTCTGATGAAGCGATTGAGCAAGCCAGCAAACTTTCAGATCGTTATATTTCCGACCGCTTCTTGCCTGATAAAGCTATCGACATAGTCGACGAAGCTTCATCAAGAGTAAGGCTGCGCGCCAGCTCTCTGCCGCCGGAAGGCAAAGAAGTGGAAAAAGAGCTGCGTCAAGTACGCCGCGATAAAGAAATGGCGATTCGCAACCAAGAGTTCGAAAAGGCAGCCAATCTGCGCGAAGCTGAGACCAAGCTCTCTGAAAAAATCCGCGAGATTCAGACTGCTTGGAAGGCCAAGCAAGAGAGCGAGAAGCCGGTTGTTACCGCAGAAGAAGTGGCTCATGTGGTCAGCGCTTGGACCGGTATTCCCTTGCTCAAGCTTACCGAAGGTGAATCTGAGCGTCTCTTGCATATGTCTGATGTCTTGCACCAGCGCGTCATCGGTCAAAACGATGCCGTTGAAGCGGTTTGCAAAGCCATTCGCCGTGCCCGTGTCGGCCTGAAGAAT
Source organism: Obscuribacter phosphatis (SeqCode) (assembly GCA_017303615.1). Classification (GTDB taxonomy): domain Bacteria; phylum Cyanobacteriota; class Vampirovibrionia; order Obscuribacterales; family Obscuribacteraceae; genus Obscuribacter; species Obscuribacter phosphatis_A. The sequence continues at coordinate 2,544 of JAFLCK010000050.1, read as the reverse complement.
CCAAACCGTCCGATCGGCTCCTTTATCTTCTCTGGTCCGACCGGGGTGGGTAAAACTGAGTTGGCTAAGGCTCTGGCCGGTTATTTCTTTGGTTCGGAAGACAACATGATCCGTATCGACATGTCCGAATTTATGGAGCACCACACAACTTCTAAGTTGATTGGCTCTCCTCCCGGTTATGTTGGCTATCAGGAAGGCGGTCAGCTTACCGAGCAAGTACGTCGCAAGCCTTATTCGGTTGTGCTCTTCGATGAAATCGAGAAAGCCCATCCTGATGTCTTCAACGTCCTGCTGCAAATTCTCGATGACGGTAGATTGTCCGACAGTAAAGGTCGCACCGTAGACTTCAAAAATACGATCATCATTATGACTTCCAACGTCGGTGCTCAGTTCATCGACAAGACGGCTCTCACACTTGGTTTCCAGGTCCAGACCGCTGAAGCCGAACATGCCGATCGCTACAAGAAGATTCGCGACCTGGTCATGGACTCGATGAAGAAGACATTCAGACCCGAGTTCCTCAACCGTATCGACGAGATTATTGTCTTCCAGCAGCTCACCAAAGAAGAGATTCGCCACATCGTCGACATCATGTCGGCCGACCTGCAGAGCCGCATCAAGGCTCAAGGTATGGAACTGAATATCACCAACGACTGCAAAGATCTGATCGCCAAAGAGGGTTACAACCCCACCTATGGTGCCAGACCATTGCGTCGTGCTATTCAGCGCATGCTTGAAGACAATATGGCCGAGCAAGTACTGCAAGGCAACTTCAAAGAAGGCGACATAATCGAGACCGTCTTGGACGGCGAGAATGTCAAATTCCAAAAGTTGGCTAAGAAAGTCGAAAAAGCGAAGCCTGAGAAAGAAGAAAAGGAAAAGGGCGAGAAACAGGAGAAAGCCGAGAAAGCTGAAAAAGCTGGAAAAGGCGATAAATCCGACAAATCGCACGAAAAAGAATCGGGCGAAGAAACCACCACTTCGCGTTAGTGCTTAAGCTGAACAAGCAAGCCACTATACCGATGCAATAAGAGAAAGGTCGCCGCAATCTGAAGCAGTGGCGACCTTTCAATAAGGAGAGTAGATGAGTTCAGTCAATGCCGGAGCTGGTTTGGGGATAAGTGGTTTAGACCGCCATGTTCGTTTGGCGCTCACTGCCCTCACCGCTCTCATTAGTCTTGCCTTGGCAGGCACTCTAGGTGGTTGTACATATTTGGGCAATGGCAAAGATGGGCAGAAAGAACCTGAGAAACTGGAATTTGATCTCTCCAGTTTAGGCATCAAAAAAGGCTCTACCGGTCCGCTCGAAACCCCCCCTCCTGGGCTTGAGAAGAAGGCTACCGCCTGGTCTGAAATCGGCAGTAAGTATGAAAAACTAGGCATGTTCGACTATGCCGAGAAATGTTATTTGAAGTGTACTGAATTATCACCCAGCGATAAGTTCTATTGGCATTCACTGGCCAATGCTAGAAAGAATCAGAACAAGTTTGAAGGGAGCCGGCAGGCTTTCATAAAGTCGCTCGACTATGATGTGAACGACATCTATACAATGGCGGCCATTGCTTTTGCCGATGCCCAGTTGGTCAAAGATGTTGAAGCTCGCTATTATCTGCTCACCGCTCTATCGGTTCGCCCTGATTTTCAGGAGGCCTGGCGCGGGCTTTATGCTTTGGCTCATCGCATTGCCGAAGATAAATATATGCCGCAGTTGGGGCGCTTGCGCAATTCTCCCGGGGAAGGTTTCAACCGTTGCTTTGCCCAGTCTATGATTGCCGCCTATCTCAATGATCATAGACCCGAAGATGAGTTCTACTGGGGCTATAAAGTCAGTAGTGGCTATTTCTTGATGAATGATCGAAAGTATGCCGAAGCCGAGTCGACCTTGAAGAAGGTGATAGCGGCAAAGCCCGGTAGTTGGGAGGCTCTGCGGGCGAAAGTGGGTTTGACAACACTTTACACCAGGATGGGAAGAGACGAAGAAGCGCTGTCTTTAATTGCCGAGCTAGAAAAAGAGAGTCCTAAGCAGCCCTTTGTCTGGTTTAACAAAGCCCTGGTAACAAGACGCAAGGGTGATCTCAATACGGCCATAGAGTACCTAGGTAAAGCCACCAGCCTGGCGCCAGACCATGGCAGCTGGGGTAAGCTCTTTGGTGAGTGGATGGAAGAGGAGAGAAAGGCAGCCAAAAGCTAGAAGCTTACGGTTGCAGCCATGACTGAAGGCAATTCTATCTGCCGTGTATGCCAGAAGGAACGAGACTTATGTGCTTGTTCTTTTGATATGCGCAATACTGTTGATACGCGCAATACTGAGTCGGTGGATGAGTCGACGACAGCGAAGGCTGCACCCAGCTCTGCACCAATTTCTACACCAAGTGCTTCTTCAATTGCCAAGCTTATGGGCGTGTGGAGTGATCCAGGCTCTGATGAAGGTTTCAGCCCCGGCGATATACTCTCTCATCGCTATCAGATTATCAGGTCGCTCGGCGGCGGCGGTATGTCGTCTGTTTATCAGGCTAGAGATTTGAAGAGCGAAGAGTTGCTTGC
>JAFLCK010000005.1:0-186333 GCA_017303615.1 Obscuribacter phosphatis (SeqCode) | reverse complement strand
AGCAACTGCTATTAGTGTATGAATCAAGCTGAGATGTAAACGGCATTTTGCTGCACTTAGATTTTGGGAGAGATAAAAGCACAATGTTGAAGTTCTGTTCCTCGCAAATTACAACCATTAGAGATTGTTTATGTAAGACAACAGATGAGTACAATGTTTGGGAAAGATTGCAGAGAATTCCGAGAATGCATGAACTTAATCCTAATGTCAGAAGCTTCACGGAGCCAACACAGCTCGGAAAGCAACCTGGTCCTTGGAAGAAATAAGAACATTGAAAGTCCAGATGGAGTCGGCAGTAGTGACTCTCCATACCTTGTCTGCTCTTTTCTCATAGATTGAAAAGTCAGCGTTTGGAATGTTGGCATACCTATTGAATTGGTAAAGTACAAACTTCTGACCAGGCTTCAAACCACTGACAGTTCCAGTCAACTTCACCATGTCAGAAGGAGGACGTTCAGTAGATCCTTCAGGAATTTCTGGTTTGCAATCTCACGGGAAGAGTTTCTTCATTCAAATCAGCTACTCCGGTGAAAGCAGTCGCAAATTGGTGCATTTACTTATGGGCTTGGTCTGCCTCAGTTTTCCATTCGTCTTTTCCGACCCAGCCCCGGTTAATCTGCTTGCCCTATTTATCTGTCTTTTCTTTCTGGTTTTAAGACTGAGCCCGGGGGCGGCCGAGCTAAGAACGGTCCTCTTCTCGGTTGATAGATTTTCATTAGGAGAAATGTTTTTTCCAATAGCCGTTGCCACCATATTCAACTTGGCTTCCGCACCTCTTTATTATTTGGTGCCGATGGCGGTACTCGCCCTGGCCGACTCGGTAGCGGCTCTTGTCGGCGAGCGTTTTGGCGCCCATTTTTATAGATTGAGATATGGTGTCAAAAGTCTAGAAGGTTCTTTTGCTTTCTGGCTGGTGGCAATGTTGGCTGGTTTGAGCTTGCTGGTTGTTTGCGGCGTGGGAGTTTCTAAAGCCATTTTGGTGGCTATCTTGCTAGCCTGTATGGCCTGCGTTGTTGAAGCGATTTCCTTTGGCGGCGCCGACAATCTCCTCATTCCGGTATCAATCTTATTTGTTCTCGAAAGGGCGCTGCCTCTGCCTGAAGCTCAGCTAGCAGTGCAGGTATTTATATTTGCAGGGCTTACACTGGCCGTGCTAGTCAATAAAGAAAGAAGCAGTCTCAACGATGGAGCCACCCTTGGTAGTCTCGCTTTCCTCTATTTTGTCTTTACCGAAGGCGGTGCCGCCTATCTGCTTATGCCCTTGATTTTGCTCTTTTCATATAAGCGCCTCTTGCCGAGACGTTTTCGCTATCTTTCCAATAGACACGGCGGCTCTGCCATTCTGTGCTTCCTACCGGCTTTGCTTTTTCTTTTTTTACCGGCATTCCAAAGTTTGTTGGCAAAGCATTTTCAACCGGCAGAGTTGCTTTCGGCTTATGGGCTGGCTTTTGCCATTCACGGAGCGATTATTGGTTCGGCTCATATCAGCCTAGCTTCAAAACGTAAGGGAAGAACTTTCCTGCTCATCATCAACACTCTCAAGAGTTGGTCTTTGCTCTTTCTGCCTTCTTTCTTTTTCCGGCAGGGAGCAGCCATCGATCTATCCAGCTGCTTAACAGCCTTAGGCGGCTTAGTATGTGTATTTGCGGCAACTTTTATTTTTGCTTGCTTTACAAAAGTTGGAGATGTTGATGAAAGGATCGGCCGATCACGCTGGTTTAAGCAAGGAGCGCTGGCTTCTCTAGGTTCTTTTGTTTACTTAATGGCGGTCTAATTATGCTTGAACAAAATCCCATATTTTTTGAATGCGGCAGCGCCCTCACTTTAGCAAAGACTTTGGCGACAGCCTTCCAGATGGCAGAGAATACAGGCAATCGGTCTATCATCGGACCGATAAATACAAATACCTGGTATCGCTATAGACTCTTAGAAAGAGACTATGCAGACACTTTACCTCCATTTGCAGCAGAGCCTTACGATCAAGACTATAAAGAACAGCTTGAGATTTTAGGCGACTCAAGCTTTTCAGTGGCGGCTCGCTACCATTCTTCTATTTTTGCTTTCCACTCATCTGCTCAGGGGCAGCCCCATGCTTCTGATTCTTTCAATGCTTTCAATCCCAGTTGGTTTATGCCTTTACTTACATCAGAGGCTTTTTTGATTGACTGCCACTATCAAGCACTATTAGGCGAGATCTATACCCTTTCTTGTCTGGCTTTCGCCGAAAACTATCTCTATCAGGCTATCTCATTTGATGATTTCAGCAAGCTCTACCTGGCACTAAAAAATATCATCAAAGACTTTCCGCCTATAGTTTGTAGATCTAAAAGCAGCGGTGAGTTGCTCGGTTATTGTCTTATTTTGCCTTACCTGCAAGACACTATTTTGTTCAAGACCATTGCGAGAAAGCCCGGCGCTCAGTTTGCTGGAATGGGTAAGGCCATGGTGGAAGAAGCGATTCGGAGGTATTCAGAGAAGGGTTATAGCAAGGGTGTCTTCGCCCTCTACAAAGATGATGGCTCCAGCCGCTATATGCAAGATTGTTTCGGGGCCCAGGTGTTTCGCAGTTATGCCTTGTTTAAGCGCCAATTTTAACTTGACCGGCCGGAGTATTAGAGCCCATGAATATTTTTGATGTACTGTGTGAAAGAGCTGTGTTGGGCGATAGAATTGCCATTGCCACCGCGAGCGGTGCCATAAGCTATAGAGAACTCTATGAAAGAGTGAAGGCTTATGTTAAATGGCTGAATGGCAAGGAAGTAATTAAACGCGGCGATAGAGTGGTGCTTGCCATAAAGCCCTCGATAGATTTTTATGTGGCGCTTATGGCTCTCGCCGGCATCGGCGCTGAAGCGGTTCTGATTGAGCCGAGCGATTTGGGGCGGGCAATGCGTTGTCTTCAATTTGCCAAACCACAATTTATCTTGCTTGGCTTAAGGCTGCTTTTGCCTCTCTACCGCGATAAGCAACAAGACGCACCTGCTGCTAAAAACTCGCCCATGGCCCTGATGACATTTACATCCGGCACCAGCGGCGGCATCAAGGCCATTGAGAGAAGCCATGATTTTCTTATGAAGCAAGCCGAGATTTTAGAGAAGACTCTTGAGCTTGGGCAATCGAAAATAGTTCTAACCACTTTGCCGGTTTTTGTCTTGGCTAATTTAAGGGCGGGCTTGACGTCAATTTATGCATCTCGCACAGATATGAAATTACCTAGAGCCATTGTCTCTAAAGTTCTTGCTCTCGAGCCGGATAAGATTATCTGTGCACCCCAGTTTGCCCAGATGTTGGCCAAGTCTGGCGACACTGCTTCCTTGCTTAAAGATAAGCATGTTATTGTCGGCGGGGCGCCGCTTTATGCTCCAGTAGCGGCGGCGATCAGACACTATTGCCGACGACTGACTCTAGTTTATGGTTCGTCTGAAGCCGAACCGATCAGCCATTTAGAGATTGATGAGAATTTTTTGCCGGAGCTGTACAAAGCAGCCAAAGAAGGTCGGGGCTTGCCTTGCGGCAATATAGACCGAGCGGTGCAACTAATCATTTTGCCTTTAGGCAGTTTTGAAAAGTATCAGCAAATGAGCGCCGCCGCTAGGCTTGAAAAGGCTCCTCCAGCAGTTGATTCTGAGATCGGCGAGCTACTGGTGGCGGGCATTCACGTCAACAAGGCCTATTTCATGGGTATTGGCGAGGCTGAAAACAAACTTGCTATAGGCGAAACTGTTTTTCATCGTACCGGCGATACCGGCTATTTGAAAGATGGCAGACTTTATTTGACCGGGCGTAAGGATTCACCCTGGTCTCATGTTGTGGAAAGTTTTGCCAGCTTGGACAGCGCTGTAAAGAGATCAGCTTACCTGGGGACTGAAAGCAAATTATTAGTTGAACCTTTCAGAGGTGCCATTTTAAGCGCTGCAACTAGAAAGCATCTAGCAAAAGCCAATATAGCAATTGAATATACAAAGCTGGCTGTCGACGCCAGGCATGGCTCTAAAGTGCTTACCTAGGTCAGTCTCTCTGTCTTTGCGGAGCGCTGACCACGGCTGAGCCTTCTTGTCTTTCGAAAGCTTCTATCTGAGCCACCGAAACGGCCGCCGCACCCAACTTATCGCTATGACCGAGGGTGACCATACGATCTTGAACGGCAAAGATATCTTCTATATGTCTAGCTAGAGCGCGGGCTTGCGGCATGACTTGCTCAACCGAAGCCGAAAGAACAAACTCTGAATTGACGCCGGAAGTCATTTGGTGGCTGCGCTCACCGCCCCAGGTGGTACTGAAGCGCAGGTGCAAATTGGCACCGGGAGCACAGGTCAAGGTCAGCTTGCGGGCAAAGCCGTGGCTATTGATATCAATCTCGCCGAGCAATTGATTGAAAGTGTCGGGGCCATTGGGCAGTTGACCGAGCATTTTGCCGGCGGGCACACCCAGTTCTTGTGAGAGCACATCTACCAGGGCCGCAAAAGAAGCAACACCTTGCAGATCTATAGTTTTTCCAGTTCCGTCAAAATTCATGGCAAATACTCTGTTTATAGACTAACCTTATCTTAAACCTTCCAAATGATGCCAGTTGTTGGCAAATTCTTCAAGTACAGTAGTTTTATGCAATCAGATATATCTTTCAAGACTATTGCCGAATGGGCAGAGATGATCAAGATAGAGCATACGGTCTTTGCTCTGCCTTTCGTCCTCTCTGGTTTCATCCTTTCCACACCGGGCTTTCCATCGGCTGCCACTTTGGGTTGGACTGTTCTCGCCTTCGCCAGCGCCAGATGCGCTGCCATGACCCTGAACCGGCTCATTGATGCCGATATCGATGCCAAAAATCCACGCACAAAAGATAGAGCCATTCCAGCCAAGAAAATCAGCAAAGGGCTGGCACTGACAATCAGTCTTGTCTCTTTTGCAGTGATGCTTTTCGCTGCTTCTATGTTGCCGCCTATCTGTCTCTGGTTGTCGCCAATTGCAGTGTTTTGGCTCAGTTTCTACTCCTTTACTAAACGCTTCACCTGGCTCTGCCATATTGTTTTGGGCATAGCCTTGGGCGGCGCCGCTCTAGGAGGCTGGGTGGCGGCAAGTGGAGCCTTAGTTGGCGCTCCACCTTGGCTGCTGGCTCTGGCTGTCACTACCTGGGTGTCTGGGTTCGATATCATTTATGCATGTCAAGACACCGAATTCGACAGCAACCAGAAATTACATTCGATTCCATCTCGGTTTGGTGTGGCTGGCGCTCTCAAAATTTCGCGGGCTCTGCATGTTTGTACAGTTCTTTTCCTGCTTGCCTTGGGGCTCACGCTCAAACTGGCTCTTTTTTATTACCTTGGGCTTGTATTGATTGCGGGCATGCTGGTTTACGAACATCGCTTGGTGAAAGCAGATGATCTATCTAGGGTAAATGCTGCTTTCTTCACAGTGAACGGCGTGGTCAGCATTATTTCTTTTCTGGCTTTTCTAGCCGATAAGCTAATGCCGCTTCGTTTTTAAGATCTAAGGCGATAATTTCACCATCCACGGCGCCAAAATACAACTTTGAGCCGCTTATTAATGGAATCGACTCGACTTCTTTCTTGAGGGAATAGCGCCAGAGCGAAGCACCGCTTCTGGTGTCAAACGATTCGAGGGTGCCGTCTTTGCCAAGCGATAAAATCTGATTGCCTTGAATAATCAAATTAGCAGCCGGTTTGGCTTTGAGCGGTGCCTTCCACTTTAGCGAACCGTCATATTTTTCACAGCAATAAAGCCAGCGGCTATTGGTGGCAAACATAACCGAAGTAAAGACGATAGCGCCACCGCGGTTAATGGCTCCGGCCATGGGATACTCCCAAATCAAGCGACCGGCTTCGGCATCAAGTGCAAAGAAAGAACCGCTTTGGGTGCCGATATAGACTGTATCGACCGAAGTCACAGGCGAACTGACAATATTGCCCGATGAGACAAACTTCCAATTGAGCCTACCGGTGGCACAGGCTATAGAAAAGACGCTGCCGCCGCGGCTGGCAAAATAAAGAGAATCGCCATGAACACGTGGCTGCGAAACGATGGCGTCGCCGGCGCTGAAATTCCAGAGTTTGCGCCCTTGTCTAAGATCTAGACCGGTAACTTGCCCTTGCATATCGCACAAAATAAGGGTGTTGCCGTAGGCGGTAGCCGGTGCCAAAATCGCCGCCTGCCCGAAATACTGCCAGAGGGGCTCGGCAGTCTGAGGATGAAGAGCATGGGTAACACCGAGACAATCGCTGATAATTAGCTTGTCGGCCAAATAAAGTGGGGCTGAGAGAATAGGCGAGCCGGCATCATAGGCAAAATTCAAAGCACCGCTCTCACTGGCTAAGCTATAGAGTCGCCCGTCGCTCGATGGTACATAGATGTTCTTGCCTTCTCGATCTTGCACCGGCGCGGCCGACCAACCAATCGGACCATGGCTGGCAAATTTCCAGAGCACCAACTGCCCCGAATTGGTCGATGGGGTGAGATTGGCATCATTAGCCGGTCTTGCCTCTAGTTTGTTCTGCGAACTAGTGGCCACCACTTTGGTTGTGTCTTTGCTTTTGGTACGCGGTCGGCTGGGCGGCAGTGCCGTGACATCGCCGGCACTAGGAGCCGCCTGACCAGCATCAACACTGGCTGTTTTTTCTTTAGGCTCGCTTTTGGGGGCTTCAGAGGCATCCCCGGCTAGTCTGCCAGTTTCCAGCCTGCCTGCCAGCCCCATTCTGGCCACGCGCAGTTCAAAAATCAGGTCGTCTACTATTCCCAGCACGTCGGCCATCGACTTATAGCGTTCTTCCGGAGTCTTAGCCATCATACGCTTGATCACTTTATCTAGAACTTCAGGCACATGGGGATTGAGCCTTTTGGCTGAAGGCACGGGGGCGCTGGTATGTTTCATGGCCATTTCGATCATGCCCTGCGCCCGGAATGGCAGTTGCCCAGTGCACATTTCAAAAAAGAGAATACCCATCGAGTATATATCGGACCGATGATCTTGCTGCTCACCGCGGCAAAGCTCGGGGGACATATATGCAGGGGTGCCCATGCCTTTGGTGGAAGAGTTTAGATAGACTCGGCCCACAAGCAAGCGCGCCAGTCCGAAATCGCCGATTTTGAGGTCGCCTTCATTGGTGATGAAGATGTTGTCTGCCTTGATATCTTGGTGCACAACCCCTCTCTTATGGGCAAAAGAAAGCCCTGAAGCCAGTTGCTTCATCCAGTTGAGGGCATGTTCCAGAGGCAAGGGACCTTGGGTGACTCGGGCGGCTAGGTTGCCGCCTGGTAGATATTCCATAGCTACGAAATGGTGATCGCGGTTGGCTCTCGATTCCACACCGATGTCATAGACAGTGACTATATTGGGGTGCTCCAGCTGGGCAGCTAGTCTGGCTTCTTCCTTGAAGACTTCAAGATTTTTCTTATCTGCCATCAAGCTCGGCAAGAGCATCTTTATGGCGACATCTCTCAAAAGCAGTTCGTCGCGGCAGTGATAAACCACGCCCATACCGCCCACGCCTATTTCTTCAAGCACGGTGTAATGCCCGTCTTCGAGCTTTTCTCCGCGTGCGAAAATCTTAGGGGGCATCTGATTTCCTTAAGTAAGTCTCAGAAAATGAGCGGAATCTTGGTGAGGTTTTACAGCTTCCATTATAAACAGTTAGAGTTTGTCAAGAAATCAAAGCAGCCCAGGTTGTAAAATAAAGCTCTTAGTGCCGAGCATTAGCTAAAGATTCAACTAAGTACGAAAATTAAGGACCAATCGATGAACCAGTTTGATCTCGAAGTCGGGCAAGTATTCAGTGCTTCTCCCTCAGACCCTGATGAAGCCAAGCCCGAGACTGTAGAACTTTCGCTAATTGAATATGGCGCCCAAGTATTGCAAGACGAAGCCGAAGCTATTTTGCGCATTAAGGACCGCCTGGCACCAAGCTTTGAACATGCCATCGAGCTTTTGGTTGAGTGTACCGGCAAAGTAGTAGTAACCGGCATGGGCAAGAGTGGTCATATAGCGACAAAGATTGCCGCAACATTTGCCTCAACTGGCACCCCAGCCTTCTTTGTTCATCCAGCTGAACTGCGCCACGGCGACTTCGGCATGCTCGATAGTCGCGATCTGGTGATCGCCCTTTCGAGTTCGGGTGAAACCCAAGAAATCAAATTGGTGCTTGAACCAATCAAGCGGACTGGTCTCAAGCTTATTGCTCTAACCGGCAATATGCAGTCTACATTGGCTCGTTATGCCGATGTAGTGCTCGATGTCAGTGTCGACAAAGAGGCCTGCCCCCTCAATCTTGCTCCTACTTCATCCACCACGGCCGCTTTGGCTATGGGGGACGCTTTGGCTATGACTTTGATGGCGGTCAAGGGCATTGCTCCGGAAGACTTTGCTAGAAGTCATCCCGGCGGTAGCCTCGGTCAGAAACTAATTACAGTCGAGTCGATCATGCGCTCTGGCGTCGATGTCCCGATTGTTTCGCTTAATGCCGCCTATGAAGCGGTCTTGGAAGAAATCACCGCCAAGAAACTTGGCTTTACTGCTGTATGTGAAGACGACGGCAAGTTGAGAGGTGTGATCACCGACGGTGACTTGAGACGTTCCATCTCAAAATATAGAGAGTCGGTTTTTGAGAAATGCGCTCGCGATATCATGACCACATCACCCAAAACCATCTCTTCGCAGAGCTTAGCTGTAGAAGCCCTAAAGCTGATGGAGAAGTATTCTATCGCCGACCTGCTTATCGTCGACCATGCCACCAGACCGGTTGGTTTGATTGACTTGAAAGACTTGCTTAGAGCCGGTGTAATCTAGTTCTTCTTATTCTTGAGAAAATCAGCCTGCTCAAGCAAGCGGTTGTTTCTTATTTCTTCGCCGCTGAAAGTGCCGTCAGGGTCGCGATAGGGCAAGGCTGAGCTTGTGCTGAGGCGGGCTTCTTCTTCTGCGCTAAGCTCATAGATGAGTCCGTTGGATGCTTGCATCAAGTCTTTGTCTATTGTCTTATTGGCTGCCATGGTGCCGCCTTTCTTGCCGCCCACAGCCGTAGTTTTATAGACATTAAGACCGAGGCTGCGCAATGTGCCCCGCACTGCCGGTGCTGCCGAATAAGTAAAGAGCATCCCCCAAGCCGATAGCAGTCTTTTGTATTGGCTAAAGACTTCGAAGGTCCATAATTCGGTGACTTTGCGAGGCGAAAAAGGATCATGAAAAACCAGATCATAGGTGGGCTCAAGTTGCTTTAGTGCCTGTCTGAGATCTCTATTGAGAAAAAGAGTGCTTATTTTTAGATCGCCAAGCTGCATAGAACGAGGCTCAAGGCTGGTAAAGATAGAGCAGTCAATCTCACTACTTAGAGCCTGGAAGCAAGGCTGGGCAAGAACCCGGGGAACGGCGTCGCAAGCCAGGTCGTGGTCTGTGTCTATGGCGCAGATGTGCAGTTCTTTCAAACCCAGCTGCATATATCTCTCTTGCTCAAGCAAATAATCTAGCAAGACCAGGCTGTTATAGCCAAGCCCAAAACAGGCGTCTATAACCGCTAGCCGTCCGCCTTCTCGGGCTAGATCTTGGGCAAAGCCGAGGCGGTCAAGCACAAAGAAAGATGGCCGGGCATAGTCTTCGAAGGCTTCGGCATAGGCACCGTGCAAATTATGATAAAGCTCGTTCACTGATGGTTCTTTCAAACTGAGCGAACCATCGGCGGTGGCAACATACTCTCTTTCCTTGGTCATCTAAATAACCATGACTATCTTGCCGAAATTGGCATCGGCTTCCATCATCTTATGAGCTTGGACAATCTGCTCGAAAGGCATGGTGCAATCGAGATTAGCTTCTAATTCTTGGTTGGCAATAAAGGGCAGAAGTTCGCTTTCAAACCGTTTAGTCAGGGCAATCTTTTCTTCTAGGGTGCGCGATCTCATTGAAGTGCCAATCAGTTTCAGCCTTTTCATCAGTATTAGGTTGAGACTAAGCTCGGTCAATGTGCCACCCAAAAGCCCAATCAACATAATTGTAGCCTTGGCGGCAGCACACTTAATATCTTCTTCTACATACTTGCCGCCCACCAGTTCGACAAATAAATCTATATCGCCAAAAGACTCTTTTACTTGTCTGGAAAAACTCGCATCTTTATCGCATTTCAGAGTGGTGAAACCCTCTCCAATCAATGCTTTGGCTCTATCTAGTTTGTCTTGGGTGCGACTTGTGCCGAGGGCTTTGGCTCGATACAACTTGGCTATCTGAGCGGCTGCCAAGCCGACACCGCTGCCCACTGCCGATATAAGAACTTTCATTCCAGGCTTGAGCTTTCCTTGTAAGACCATGGCATCAAAGGCGGTGACAAAGGCTTCAGGATAGGCAGCCGCATGGGCAAACGAAATGTCCTTAGGTATGGGCATGGCCGTGTCGGCATGAACAAGCAGATATTCTTGATAGCTGCCGCCACCTACCAAGCCAAAGACGCGATCACCCTTCTTGAATTTGCTTACACTGCCTCCGACGGCTTCCACCTCTCCGGCATATTCAAGACCCGGCACATCGGCGGGTACGCCTTGAGGAGCGGGATAGCGTCCGAGACGCTGGGCTATATCGGCACGGTTAAGGCCAAAAGCGCAGACCTTAACAAGCAATTCATCTTTGCCGACAACCGGTTTTTCTCTTTCCACTATTTTTAGAACTTCGGCTGCGCCTGGTTCTGAGACTATGATTGATCGCATGGGCACCCTTTAAATGACTTAGCTTATCTTACTAAAAGCTCGACAAGCCAAGTTGGCAAGTTGTATTCTTTTTGCGTGAATGAAGCAACAGAAAAAGAAATTAGTACTCAATCTGCTGATTTAGCCGCAGATGCAGAGAATGCTGCCGGTGAAAAGAAGCCCCAGAAAGATGCCTGGGACAAGCTCGGGGCAGTGGCTCCAATAATTTCAGGCGTTCTAATCTTTATTATGGGCGGCTACTTTACTTATTCCTTTAACCAGCAACAGTTGCGACTGCAAGAAATACAAACAATCGAGAAATTTATTCCCCACCTGATGGGCAATGATAAAAGTAAGAGAGCGGCTATTTTAGCCATTTCTTCCTTAACAAATGCCGAATTGGCATCCAAATTTGCCCAGATTTTTGCCAGTCAGGGCACTGTTTCGGCTTTGCAATCAATTGCCGAAACAGGCTCAGAGAAAGATAAAAGTGTTGCTGCTTCGGCGTTGGCTGAAGCCCTAGAAAATCTCGCAGCCCGTGAAAGTCGGCTCAATGAAATGGAGAGCGCCTTTCAAAAGGCTCTTGGTGAGAGCGATAAGGCCAATGAATCGCTAAACGGTCTCGATAAGCTCGACGAGGCGACCAGGCTTGAGAAATTAGCAGCTATGTGCCGCGAACGCGGACAAAATAATGTCGCCGATAGCCTACTGAAGCAGGCTCAATTGATAAGAAACAGGCTTTCGGACAAAGCTGATAAGTTGGACAAAGAAGACAAACCTAGTAGTCCGCCTCTACCGCCGGCTCCCAGTCATCCGCATCAGCATCAGCCCCAGGCGCAGCCCGAAGGCAATGCAGAAAAGAGCGATGAGAAGACGCCGGAAGCTGCCAATCAGACAACGACAGATAAAGCTTCGGCTGAGGCAGAGACTAAAGTAGCGCCATAAGCTCCTATTTGTTCAGGTCTTTGGTCAGGGCTTTAGGTTATTCAACTATATACTGTGACCAGAACTCGGTTCTTTCTTTCCAGTCGCAATTGCCGCAAATCAAGGTAACTTTGGCCCCAGCCGTTTCATGGTTCGAGTCACCGGCGCCGTCCCAAACCGAAGCAGTCATCTCCACATATTTCTCATATTTCTTGACAGCGCCTTTGCAAGAAGGACAAAGCATTTTTCCTGAATCGACAGCTTTCTTGATGGTTGATAGAGACATCTCTTTACCTGAACATATAAAGTGGGTCGTAATTGAATAGCGGCTGATTTGGATTTTACAACTAAAATTTGCCTTGTTAATTTCGACCTTTTAAAGACTAAGCTTCTAAGAACTCTGACAACCGACTTGACAGATTCTATAGTTAGAACTATTCTAAATACATAACCGGCAAGCAGCGAGCAGCCGGATTTATTTTTAACCATTAATTAGACTGAGTCTATTTATAGAACTATCCAAAGGAGGTAGACATGAATACTACAGATAAAAACGACAGCAAGGTAAATCCCAAGACAGATTTGACTTCACGTAATCTTGAACAAGCCTTTGCCGGAGAATCTATGGCTAATCGTAAATATCTATACTTCGCCAAATTAGCCAGACAGCTGGGTGATGAAGAAGTGGCCGCTCTTTTCGAGAAAACTGCCAATGAGGAAACTAGCCATGCCTTCGCCCATCTTGAGCTCATTTATCCCCTAGAGGGCATGACCACGGCAAAACTCTTGCAATTAGCCTATGAAGGTGAAATGTACGAGACCGAAGTTATGTATCCCCAGTTCGAAAGAGAGGCGGTCGAAGAAGGTCACCTAGATGCCGCCGGCGAATTTATCGAACAAGCGCAAGAATCTAAAGAACATGCCGAGAGATTCTACAAGGCAGCCAAGAGATTTAAGGCTTTCAAACATGTCGAGGCTTTTCATGCTAATCGCTATAAAAAGATGCTCGACAAAAAAATATCCTAAAGAGTTATGATCATTAGGCCTGCTAACCGCTAGGTGGAAACCCTTGCTTCGTGAGACTCTTTCTTCATAATGAATGCAGAAACTGATCGTTTTCTGGCTGTCACCCTTGATGTTAGGGTATCGACCTACGATATAGATTATGCCGGGCACGTTTCCAATATCAGCTATTTCCGCTGGCTGGAAGATTTGCGACTGAAGATTCTAGAAGAATATTTTCCCCTTGATGAACTGATGCAAGAGGGCTATATGCCAATTCTTGCCGGCAGTCAGATCAAGTACAAGCGTGCCATTCGCTTGTTCGATAAACCCAAGGGCGAAATGTGGATAAGTGATATCACAGCTGCCACCATGACTTTTAGCGGACGCTTTTTGGTGAATGGTGAAATCTGCACCGAAGCCAGTCATCAGGGACTTTTTATCAGTAGTACGACCGCCAGACCTTGTAGGCTTCCACCTCGCATTGTGGAAGCCTATAAGACTTGGCAAGAGAAAAAATAGGAAATTGAGGTAAAGACAAAAATGACTTCTTTGAAGACTCAGGCAAAAGTCGCCGTCATCACTGGTGCCACCAGTGGTATCGGTAAGGCAATCGCTAAAGCCATGGCCGAAAAGCATCTCAGTCTGGCGATAAACGGTTTTGGCTCTGAAGCTGAGATTGCCGGGGTAATCAAAGAATTGAAAGAAGCTGGTGCCAAAGACGTGGTGCACTTGCCCACTGATATGTCACGCACCACAGAGGTTGAGCACTTTATCGAAGCGGCTATTGAAAAATTCGGCGGTGTAGACGTATTGGTCAATAATGCCGGTATTCAACATACCGCTCTTGTGGAAGATTTCCCAGTTGATCGCTGGGATCAAATTATTGCCATCAACCTCTCGGCAGCTTTCCATACAATTAGGATGAGTCTGCCTAAGATGAAAGCTAAAAATTGGGGACGAATCATCAATATCGCTTCGGTGCATGGTCTTGTTGCCAGCACCCACAAGGCGGCCTATGTAGCCGCCAAACACGGAATAGTGGGGCTGACAAAAGTTGTAGCACTTGAATGCGCCGACACTGGTATCACCTGCAATGCTGTCTGCCCCGGCTGGGTCGAAACTCCCTTGGTGGAAAAACAAGTGGAAGCCATAGCAGCAGCCAACGATATTACAGTTGATGAAGCCAGACATAGGCTGATAAGCGAGAAACAACCTTCAAATCGCTTTGTTTCTTTAGATGAATTGGGTGCTCTCTGTCTATTTTTAGCAAGCGACCTAGCTGGTTCAATAACCGGCAGTAGCATGCCAATAGACGGCGGCTGGACAGCCCGCTAATGAGACGTTCACATAAGTCGCCGTTGCTTACATCTTTATCTTTCTTCAGTTTGGCTTGCCTAGTTGGTATTTCGACTTTCGCCTGTCCAGGTCAGGCAATGGCTAGAGAAGCTCAGAAAAAGCTAAGAGTCGGTAAGCAATCTTCAGTGAAACAGAATTCGGGTAAGGCGGCGGCAAAAGCTGCTATTGGCGGCGATCTTAATCTTGCTGTCAAGACTTGGCTCAATAGACCCGAGATAAAGCATTCTCGGGTCGGTGTTGAGGTGATGGACCTAGCCACCGGCACCGTGCTTTTTCAGTCTAGTGGAGACAAAAGACATACCCCGGCGTCCACCGCCAAAGTAATTACCACCGCCTGTCTTTATGATCTGCTCGGTCGAGACTTTGTCTATAAAACAAAACTGCTCACCGCCGGCACAATAAAAGATGGTGTTTTAAATGGTGATTTAGCTCTTGAGACCAGCGAAGACCCGTCTTTTTCTCGCGGTGATTTGGCATCTTTGGTGCTCTCTTTGCGTAACTTTGATGGCGACAAGAGCGGGGTCAAACTGCAAGCAGTAAAGGGCAAGATCTATCAGCTGAGCCCAAATAATGGTGCCGACAACTTTCATGTGCACTGGCTCTTGGAAGACTTTGGTCAAGAGTGGATGCCGGTTTCTTCTAGTCTGGTGGTCGATAAAAATATTGCCTATTCAGCTGGTATACCGAGCACTATAAAGATTGATGACGGCGGTTCATCCTTAAATTCAGTTTTGGACGGTGTTCTCTCGGCCGATCTAGCCAGTGCCTTTCTTATTTTTGATGAGAATACTCAGACCGCCAAACTTTGCCGTGGTATCGCTTCTGGTTCTAATGGCAAGCCTGACCCAAAGGTACATAAAGATGGCCCTTTTGTTGTGGCTAACCCTACCGCCTTCAACTTGGCTTTGTTCTCTAGCACCCTGGCTGAAAGCGGCGTTGAATTTGACCGGCGTATTTTGAGAGACAGCAAGGTGCCCGGTTTCTTAGCCAAGCAACCGACCTTGGTCTTGGCTGAGCATAGTTCTAAACCCTTGCCCCAACTAATCAAGCTTTGTCTTTATGAAAGCGATAATCTTTATGCCCAGCAGTTTCTCAGGACAATTGCCCAGATAGGTCTTAATGCCGACAAACAAGGCGGGGGCAAGTTGGCATCAAAGAGAACCTCAGACCTTGAGGAGCGAGGGCTAGCTCGCATTGGACAGTGGCTTTCGTCTATCGCAGTGCCAAATGCCGAGGTGATTTTGTTTGACGGCTGCGGACTTTCTAGAAAAAATTCGGTCACGCCCCATGCACTAAATCTAGTGCTGCGTTATATGGCGCAGAAGCATCCTGAATATCTTGATCTTCTGCGCAGCCAAGGTGCGGGCAAAGGTGAAAGCGGTAGATTTAGATTTAAAACCGGAGCCATGGAGACCGTGCGCGGTATAACCGGCGTGCTCGATACAGCCCAGGGCAAGAAACTTGCCGTCACGGTTCTTGTCAATGGTCACAAGGCTTCGGTCAGTGATGTACGCATAGTCATAGCCGATCTAATTGAGAGACTTAGAAGAGTCAATATAAAAGAAGCCAATTCGAAAGAAGAGAATAAGGCTGATAAGGCGCCGACAGTGACGGAATCAAATTAGAGACCTACTGACTTAGGACAACTCTCTTGACCCGGTTTAGCCATCAACGACTATGATGCCGCCTTCGTTGACGGCGATTGGAACCATGGCAACAAGCATTGGCAGAAGAGCTCTGATCTCGTCAAGAGTGCGAGAGTTTCTGACGTCACGCCCAAATTTGACAAGTTCCATCCAAAAGCTGGTGTAGCCGACAACTAGGGCTTTATTGTCAAGTTCGAGAAAAAGGGCGCCGAGCATTTGCGCACTGTCGAAATAGCGCTTGGAACCATCGCAAATCCACTCGAACTTTAGTGGAACAGTCAGAGAGGCAAGTCCGCCCTGCTGGCTATTGCCGCGCATTCTATGCCAAGAAGTGTTGGAAGATGGTAACTTGGAAACAAAATCCTGGTAGAGCTGGTCACAGATAGAATCTTTGACGGGAAGCTGCAAGCAAAAGTAATTGAAAACGAGCTCTTCGAACACCCCGTCCACCGGATTCCAGAAAAAGCCATCTCTGCCGTTTTCTCTTTGCAGTGAACAGTTTCGCCAGCCTATAATATCGGCGCCCATACCTCCTCGCTAGCAAACAAAGACTGAAGCTTCCGATTTACTCTATGACTTTAAAGAACGAGACAGTACTTTAGTGAACAGTATGATGGGCGCTTATATTGGCTGCCAAAATATTATGAGCTTCCGGTCTGGCCTTTTCTTCGTAGACATCTTTGATCCGTCTGCGCAGAGCCAAGAGGGTGCGAGGCAATTCACTCTTGACGCCCTCGCGCACAATCCACTGAGGCACGAAGAAACCTGGATCTAAATACATACTATATGTAAGTTCGGTTTTGGTGCCACCGCAGGTAGGGCTCATTTCCCAATAGCCGCGAAAATCTTTTAGAGTACCTGCAATTCTTCTAAATTCTATTCTGCCGCCTTGCTCGTCTTGCTCATAGCGAGATTCGACTGTATACGAAAGTTGGGGCAAGAGGGGCAAGGGATTGGTATCCATAGTCATGCGCAAGACTGAAAGGTGACTTTGATCCGTCATCACTTCCACATTTTTCACACGGGGCGAAATTCTGCCTCTAAACTCAAAGGGATTGACCATGATCGGCCAGACTTTGTCGGGCGACTGATCTATGACAATTTTTCCCATGACAAACTTGGTGCTGCCGACATCTTTGAGACCGACTACGACCTCGCCTTTATCAAGCTTTTTGCGCTCTTCTGGTGTGGCTGTTGAAACTTCTGGGGTTATGCCTTTGGTGACGTTATGCACTCTTTGTGACTGAGCAGGCAGACCGACTTGGAGACTCACCGCCAGCGATACCATCAATAGTAAAGCGGCTTTTTTTGATCTTGCGACTTTCAGCATCTTCTAGAAACTTCCCCTTGGCATGAGCCGGGTGGCTTTGCTGTAAGAAGATCACAAGTGGTCATAAGCAAACTTCTTTAGCGTACTCGCATATAGTCGAACATATATCGACGGCCGTCAAGAGGCTTGCTTAAGACAAAAATATATATACAACATGGTCTAAAAATCCCTCATAGAGACATTATTCAGAGATCGAGGAGATTTCAAGTGATAGCTCTGCCAAGATTTTTTATGTTTGTCACTGAGAATTAACTCATTGATAGAGATAATATTCACGTACTGCGCACCAATTGCGGTGTCATATCCGGCAGGCTCGAATTACTCCGCGGTGTGCCGGTCAACCATAGGGACCAACAGTCAGATAATTAGCGGTGGTTAATTTCCCCCTTGCCAGCTTCGCTTTTGTAGTTAAAACAACAGCACCTATTGACAAGCGAGGGATATGATATAAATATTGTCTGACGATCTGTTTTAGTTAGTCGGTATTAGTTAGTCGGCGACTTGTGAGGAATACGATGCCAACCTTCGACAAAGACCAGGTTCCTTTATTTGCTAGAGAAGGTCTCTTCAGGCAGAAGTTGAATCAGCTCAGAAACACCGGCAGTGTCAACCAGCCGGTCAAGCCTCAAGGTGATGCCCACAGCCGCTACAAAGAGCTGGAACAAGGCTCTTACCTGTCTAATGTTCAATCCACCATCGGCACCTCTAAGGGTGACCAACAAGAAGCTGAGCGTATCGCCTTACTTGATTCGGTTACTGAACTTTACAATCGCAACACAGTCACCCGCATACTAAGGGACGAGTTGAAGCGCACCAAGCGCTACAAGCATTCTCTCGGCATCTTGGTCATTAAAGTAGATGAACTAACCAAAGCCGGCAAGACCCATGGTCAAAACACCTTTGATTCCATTCTCAAGGGTACTGCCAACTTCATCATGAGCAAAGTTCGCGACGTGGACATTCCGGCCCGCTACGACACCGATACCTTCCTAGTAATTTGCCCTGAGACCGACCCTAAAGGAGTTTCGGTCTTGGCTGAGCGTATTCGCAGCAAAATAATGCTGGAGCGCGTCTCAGATGTTGGTCAAAACTGGCATGTCACAGTCTCTCAAGGTATAGCCGGCTATCCGGGTAATGCCCTCAAGGCTGAAGACCTCTTGCAGTCTGCAATAGATGCTGCCAATAAAGCCAATGCTTCAGGCGGCAATCAGACTGTTACAGCGGCAACCCAAGCCTAGACAAGCTCAAATTTCAAAGCAAGACCGGTAATTTCTTCAGTTACCGGTCTTTTATTTAGTCACTATCTAGATTACGCAAAATCTGCGGTGCACTAAGCGCCTCTCTGCGAGCCAAAGCTGCCTCAAGCTCTTCTACTTTCTGGCTTAGCTGTTTACTCTTCGCTTTCTCTTCAGAGAGTTGCTGTTGCAAAAGTTCCACTAAGCCGTTGTATTCAGAATCATGGTCTCTGAGATGGGTGGCAGGCAAGACAGCATCTGCCGAACCGGCATGACTCTTAGTATCAGGACCTTGCACAGCCCGTCTCAGGTCATAGCCCTCAGCGGCATAATGATCGAGAACATGATTGAAACAGATCTGATCTATTTGTTTCATGGCTATGTCCTGATAACCAAGCAAAATATTCACATGTCCATTGTGTTGCTTGCAGGCGCGGCAAATCTCATGCTCATCCTTGATCTTTTGCAGTTCTTCTAAAGTGCTATCAAAATAGCTGCCCAACCTAAACTTCTCGGTATCGCCCATGGCGCAGCATAGCTGGTTCTCGCCGCGCCAGTCTACAAACAAATAAGATGACTGAATCGGGCAGGGCAGCTTATTGTATTTCTCTAGAAGTTTGAAATGGGGGCTGCCCTTGACTGACTCACTATTGATCAAGGGCAAACTCTTCAAGACTTTGCGGTCTTCCTCTGTAAATTCAGCCAGTCCAAGATTTGGCTCAAACTCAGCCAGGGTCTTTTCATAGGGATGAAAGCCTGCCCAGTTGGTGGTGAATTCTAAGCCGAGGCTATGGGCAAATCTCTTCATGAGAATCTCTTCGTCGAGATTGCCGATATAGCGATGATAATGCACCTCAAAATGCGCTTTCTTGCCGCTTCGCTGCCAGGCTTCGGCCATCACTTTGATATTTTCTTTTACTCTATCGATCTTGCCGCCCCGATGATTCTTTTCATAAGTCTCTTGAAAATAACCTGAAACAGAAACACGAATAGAGGCAGGATTAGCCGCAAAAAAGTCATCTAGATCGCGCGGCAAAAGATTGAGATTGGTGCTGACCATGCAAGGAATGCCGAATGTACTTGTTATGCGCACAATCTCATTTAGTTGTGGATGCAGAAGCGGTTCTGTGGTGATAAAGAGACAGACAGCTGAAATCTCGGCTTCGCTGGTGGCTTTGACGAGCAACTCTCGATAAGTATCGACACTCATATATTGCCCTGGTCGATTGATTTCGTCCATATTGCCGGCAGCACAAGAAGGACAACGCAGATTGCATGAGCCTGTTATGCCTACTGTCAAAAGATAAGTTGGCTTTTTTTCTACGCTTTTATTGCTCATAATTTTTGCGCCACAATTACTGCCTGCTGATTTTGGTTGCGCGGATCATAAAAATCCACAATGCGAAAGTGTTGAGACCAGTTGTCCACAAAGAATTTGCGCGGCACTACTGCTTCACCATAGAAAGAATCGTCTCTCGGTCCGCCACCGCCACCGATGCGGAAATACTGAAAAAGTCCACGCTCAAAATTTTTATTGGCCGCTTCTACTTCTTGCGGTGACTTAAAAATTTGAGCCAACAATTTAAACCATTCATGCTCAAAGGTACTTTGACCGGCAAAAGAATAGCAAAACTTGATGAAATCACGTCCCTGCGTGGTCAGAATGAACATGCCGCCTTTTCTAAGCACTCTGTGAATCTCTTTCATCCACTTCAAATTGTATTCTTCATTTATGTGCGTAAAAACAGAATACGACCAGACAATATCAAAACTGTCAGTCTCTAAAGGCAGGGGTGGTTCACGATCGTTATTGATGAAATTACCGCTGGGGAATAGATCTTTGCAGAGGGCAATGAACTTTGGATCAATATCGGCACCATACAAGTTTTCACCATCTACCAACTGCCAAAAAAAGCGCATATGGCGACCCCAGCCGCAGCCAAGGTCTAAAACTCGGGTTTTCTTTTCCACTTTTATTCCCAGTGCTTCGGCATAGCCCAAAATTCTCTTATAAAAGGGAAATGCCTCCATCAAGGCCGACTCACCGCTGCAACCATTTATAAGTAGCTGTAATTCCGGCTCGGGAAAACGAGGAAACTCTCTGCCATTGACCACCGGTTTGGTCAGTGACTCTTTAAGATTAAGCAAGACCTGATCTGTGGCAGCCTCTGCCCAGTCAATATCGTGTAAATGATCCAGCATCATCTAATCAGGACTCCTTAATCGAGTTCTCTCAGGCGAGCCGGTGGTGCAAATTTTGCCACCGGACGACGACAGATATGGTCTTCCAGACGGAAAGGTTTATCAGACCGCAAATCAAGTGAGGTTTTCTCGATGACGACAAAACCAGGAAACACAGTCAGCACTGCCGGCGGTGTGCCTCTGGCGCTACCGATCATTTCCACAATCTCAAAGACCAACTGGGTAAGTCCGGTTCTTCCGGCAAAATAGGGGTCTCGGTCAAACTCCGGCCAGTGCAGCCAAGCCCAGTCTTCAATTATGTATAGGCCGCCTTCCCTAAGTAGGGGGAAAATCTTTTCAAAGGAGATCTTACTTGGTTCATATAGATGCGAGGCATCGTCCATTACTAAATCTAAGGGCTCTTCAAACTCAGATTTCAAAATCGCATCAAGCTTGGCGACATCACCCTGATCTGTGCCCCAATAGGTACGCACTCTCTTTTCCAGTTTATGTCGGGCGATATATTGCTTAAAATAGTCGCTATCGCCCCTCTGTGCTTGAAAGTCTATGCCCACTAACTTGCTTGGCAAGAACACTTCGTTCAGAATGGCTAGACTGCCTCCGTCCCACATTCCTATCTCGACTATGTTTTTAGCTTGGAAGTTCGGCTTGCGCTCAAAGAAAGTCTGATACTGCTCATAGAGTTCTTTTACTTTGTAGAGCCTGAAATAGGCATCGCCAAGCTTCCAGTGGTCATTGCGATAGTGCTCCAGTCGAAACAGTAGTTCACCGAAGCGCATATGATCGCTCTGCCAGTCAAAGAGGTCGAACATTTTCTATTTCTCCAATCTCTGGCTGCGACTGCGTTGCCCTTTCCAGCGCCGTAAAGGCGCAGTCAAACGCCATGAACGGCTGGTCTTGATCTCTTTGATGATGCTACGCAATAGCTCGGCATAGGTCTGCTGAGCCAGATTTTCTGTCCAATCAATCTGCTCCCAGTCGATACTGCTTCCTACGGCTCTATCACTGCGCAAGCGTGCGTTCCAATCTCTGAGCACCTTGGTCATACGCCATGACTGACTACTGAGCAGCTCTCTTACTCTCTCTTCCAGCATTGCAATTTCTAGGGCACGCCTATCGGCGGTGCCTTTCTGCTGACAGCGACCCAAAGTGCGCAAGAGAGAAACCGCCACCGGTAGGGTATTCTGATTGCCTCCAAGTATGCCGCCCGGTGCATTCAAAGCCAGCCTGCCGCGGGTAGACTCGGTTTTGGTCAAATCTGTTCCGAGCTTAAGCAAACTACTATCGACAAAAACTTCTTTCTCGATACCTATACTTTTGAGAATTTCTTGCGAATTAGCGGCTATCTGAATCGACTCGGCGGCCAGGTCCATATAGTGCCCGGCCCACTGTTTGTGGCTATCTTGTAAGGTGGTGGTTTCAAGCAAACCGCAAGGCATTATAAATAGATCGCCCTTGCTGAGAATGCGCAAGGCATAGTCGACAGTGGCTAAATTGGGCAGTTTAGAGTTGAAGCCTTTACCTATATGCGAGGCCGGAAAAAATAGACTGGATGGGCAAGGAGCAAGTCGGCGCAGATCATCTAAACCATTCTCGACTATTGCCTTGAGAGTCTTAGCCGATGAATTGAGACCAATTTCAGACCAGCGTGGTAGTCCTTCTTCGAGGGCTACTAAAACTAGAGCAGTTTGGGGCTGACTTTCCGCCACAGCCAGCATTTTCTCTAGATGCTGGGGATGAAGCCAGGCATCTTGAGAGAGAGTCTTGATATATTTGCCCCTGGCCCTCATCAGACATTCGTTGTAATTCTTCACCGCTCCCACAGGTTCTTCGTTGATCCATGGAATCAAGCGGGCATCACGTGAGGCATAGTGGGTGACGATTTCGAGAGTGTTGTCATCTGAATGATCGTCGGCAATGAGCACTTCAAAGTTTTCGAAAGTCTGGCACAAGATGCCTTCTAATGTCTTGGCGAGACTCTTCTCGGCATTCTGCACAGGCAGACAAATAGAAACCAGAGGCTCTTCGGGAGCGGGACCGGGACTGCCTTGTTGTTCTAGTTTGGCAGCTAGACGTTGACGCCTTTCCTCGACTTCTATATTGCGCTCAGAACTTTGTTTATTGGCTAGCCTAGTGCCGCCTTGAAACAAAGTGTGCAACATGACAGGGGCGCTCTGAGCTGAGGGAGCCGCATTGGCTATCTTGTCTTTAACAAGCCTCAGTAAGTTTTGCATGCTTTCATCTCTAGCATCGACAAGATCACTGATCACCCCGCAAAAGCTAAAGGCGCTAATAACGCTAAGCAAAGACTCTTCTTGGGCGGGCAACTGAAAGACAATTTTAGAGAGTGTATCTAAGTAAGGCAGAGATAAGACAGCTTTCAAGCCATTTGCTTGGGTCTGCGCAGATTGCTGCAGTTCAAGCCAAAAGAAAGGAGTACCACCAAGGGCAGTGCCCTCTGCCTGTATCTTGCCGGTGGTGGCAATGACAAGTTTGAGACCGCCGTATCTTGAGCAGAGCTCGCTCATAAGAATCAGGTCGCCGAGACAAGAGGCATAATTGAAGTTTTTTACTCTAGCCATTGCTTGATGCCTCTAAATCTCTAAGATTCTAGACTGAGCGCCAAATTACGCTCTACATTTTGAAAAATGAAATCTTCACCAAGGGCAAAAACTCTCACAGGACCCTTGGATCTCATAAACTTAGGCAAATGCAAACTGAAGCCGGATCGCAGAGATTGCGCTCCAAAGCGTTCGCCCAGGTCGGCACGATAGATTGTGTTTATTGCGCTGCCGACTAGTTCTTCACCATCAAAGACCACAATGGCAAGCAAAGCTTTTTTGTTTTTGACAAAGGCATAACCTTCCAAATAAAAGCCGCTCTCACCAAAGCCCACTTGTTCTAATTCGCAGACAATCTGCTCAGACTGGTTTAGCTGTTTGCCAGCTGTGACCGGTCTTAAATGGGGCGAAAGAGTACAGTCATTTACCAGTGCAGCCAGATGGGCGGCAGTTCCTCTCTCATAATATAAAGACTGACTATCTAAAGCCTCTTTTGTCGCCTCGAGATATTTGCGACCGTGCTCTTTGTCTGGTTCAAGCACTGCCCCTTCGGCCCATTCATTCCAGGCATTAACAAAAATAATTTGTCGATCGCTTGGGTTATGGCGTTTTGTCCAGGCAATTAAGCCGCTCAGCCATTGTTTATATAGAGCCGGTGTGGAACCGAAAAAGATTGTGGCTGACTGTTGCTTGCGCGGTGTATTGTCCCAGGAGGGGAAGAGTGTGCGAAAAAGCTCATAAGAATGAGGGGCTCTAGTGATCGAATTAAAAACCACTGTTTCTTGGTCGAAGACAGTAGCAGATTCTTCATCTGACTCTCTCTCTGACTCAATAATTGGCAGTTGAGCAGTAATTGTGCCGTGCGGTGGAAATTCAACACAGGCATCAAAGCCCTGCACTTTAGGGTCGATTTCATAGGCTTGGCCGACAAAAGTATTGCAGCGAATTAGAAAGATGTCTTCAAAACCAGCCGCTCTGACTAATTTTCGCCATATAGATGTCGATTTCCTTATGTCTGCAAATTGTCTGGTGTCATAGACCAATAAGACAGGTTTGCCGTCGACTCTTATGTAGCGATCGTCTCTAAAGTAAGGAAGCAATGACTCAATGAATGATTCAGCAAAGTCATCAGTATAGTTTTGCTTTACCAGTATCTCGTCTTCTGAGCCGTCCCAGCGTCTGGTCCAATTTTCATTTGCCCAGCAAAGACAAAAAGGCAAGTCTGTCTGCGGGTTTTGCAGCATTTGTTTAAGCGGACGCTCCAGCAAGGTTTTCTCTGGGGCAAACCAATAGTAGTAATAGCAAAAACCGTGCAAGCCATACTCTTTTGCCAGCTCAGCCTGCTTGTCTGCCACCTCGGGCAGACGCAGATCATAAAAGCCTAGCTCGCCTGGTAAACGTGGTTGAAGGTGCCCTGGATAGAGAGGTTTGCCTCTTGTGACATTGGACCATTCGGTAAAGCCTTTGCCCCAGAATTCGTCATTTTCCGGAATTGGGTGAAATTGAGGTAGGTAAAAGGCAACTAGCTTGATCTCGGATTCCATTCGATTTGGCGCCAAAATAGCTCTCGTGTCAGAGCTGCGTGTAAGACAGGAACCTGAAAGATAACAAGATTCGCATAGTATGTAATTTATTAACTTTCATTTTGTTCTTGGCTTTGGGGCTCTATCCATGCCAGAATAGCTGCCGTTTGAATAGGTCGAGAGAAAGCAATAAGGCTTTGAATAGTGAATAGTTCAGGACCACAAAGAAAAATCTACGATCGTATTGCCGACTGCAATGCCGATGATTCGCTTGGAAAAATTTTCAGGAGAATTCCGCAGGGCGCAAAGATTCTTGATGTTGGCGTGGGTTGCGGCGCCCTGGGAGCCATGATTAACAATAAAAATAATCAGCAGAGTAAAAGTAATCAGCAAAATAATTCTGGCACATCAGTTATCGATGGTATCGACCTCGACCGCCGCATGCTGCAGCAAGCAAGACCCTACTATAACGACCTCTTTCAAGCCGATATCGATAGGTGTCCGGCTTCTATTCTGGGTGAACGCCGTTATGACGTTATAGTTCTCGCCGATGTCATTGAACATTTACAGTATCCCGCTCAGGCGCTGTCACTTTTATCAAGGAACCTCCAAAGAGACGGTAAGATGTTGTTCTCTGTGCCCAATGTCACTTATTTGGGTGTGATTTGCGAGTTAGCCAGCGGCAATTTTCGCTACAGAGATGAAGGTTTGTTGGATAAGACCCATCTGCGCTTTTTCAGTCATCAGTCTTTAGTAGAATTGATAAACGATGCTGGTCTAGCCATAGTTTACGAAGACACAGTGGAGATGCCTCTAGAAATATCCGAGTTCAAGGACCATGATGCCTCGCAGTATCTCAATCTCGACAGCTTATCGAAAAATCCTCATCTAATGACCTATCAGTTTATTGTCGAAGCTGTTTCTTCTGCCTAAATTTCACTCGCCCACCAAATCTTTAGACAATAGATAAACCGCTAAGGAGCCTGTTAAGTGAAAGAAGCAAATTCGGCAGTTGACGAACAATCTAGTGGTTCTCACGATCGAAATTATTCTTTGTACATAGAGCTCCTAAAGAAAGTTCTGGTCAATTCTATTTATTGCGATCCGCACACAGCCTCTTGGGGGGAAGCCATCTATGCCGAGGGTGTGCGGCTAGAGGGGCGAGACTGTCCGCGCGATGCCCATACTATGGTGGGGCGTAAACGGCTCGACAACTTTCAATACTGCATCGAGACTGTAATCAAGGAAAATATTCCCGGCGATATTTTAGAAGCGGGTGTTTGGCGAGGAGGCTGTTGCATACTGGCGAGAGCTTTGCTCAAGGCTCATGGTGATACCAGCCGTAGGGTGTATTTGGCTGATTCATTTATGGGTCTGCCTAAGCCCGATAGTGCCAACTATCCCCTAGACTCTTCCCTCGATTTAAGTATTTATCCAGAGCTGGCGGTATCACTTAGTGAAGTGCAAAATAATTTTGCCAAATATGATCTGCTGGATAATCAAGTTTCTTTCCTCAAGGGTTGGTTCAAAGACACCCTGCAAACAAATGAGATTGAGAAACTGGCTGTGCTGCGCTTAGATGGAGACCTTTATGAGTCGACCATTCAGGCTCTCGATGGTCTATACCACAAACTATCCCGCGGTGGCTTTGTCATTATCGATGACTATGGAGCCTTTGAACAATGCCGAATGGCTGTTCATCAGTTTAGAGAAAATCGGCAGATTACCACCCCTATAGTGCAAATCGATTGGACTGGTGCTTACTGGCGCAAAGAGTAAGGAGTAACGTTAGAAAAATAATGACCGATAAAGTACAGTTCTATATCGATATTGTCGGCTCTTGCAATTTGCGCTGTCCCTCTTGCCCTAAGGGTAATTCCAGCCAGGTCGAGAACAAGAGCGGCGTCATGAGTCTTGAGCTATTGAATGAAATCTTGGTCAAGGCAAAGTCTGAATACAATGTCGAGTCTATCAATCTCTATAACTGGACCGAACCTTTCGTGCATCCCAAACTGCCTGAAGCTGTGCGACTGGTGCACAGCCATGGCTTGGCCTGTGGCATCAGCTCTAATCTTAGTTTTGCACCACGACTGCAAGAAGTCATGGCCGAAAAACCAGAGGGCTTCAAAGTATCGCTCTCAGGCTTTAACCAGTCTGTATATGAGCGCAGCCACAGCGGTGGCGATATAGAAAAGGTAAAAGAGAATATTGAGCTACTGGCTAAATATTGGAAAGAAAATGGCCAGGTCGGCTATATAGAAGTGAATTTTCACCGTTACCTCGGCAACCTCGATGATGAACTTGCGATGCAGAAATTTGTGCAAGCACTTGGTCTCAATTTCACTTGTGTTTTTGCTTCTTTTTGTCCGATTGAAAAGACACTCAGTCTTTATGATCCAAGTATCGGCAGCCCATTAACCGAAGCAGACAAAAGGCTCTTTGAGATCCTCTATCTGACCCCTTACGATTATCTGGAAGTTTCTAAATCAATCGGCAAGAAGTTTGAATGTGCTCGCCACACCAATCAGGTGGTGCTCAACTATCTTGGAGAAGCTCAGCTTTGCTGCATCGTTTATGATGAAACCAAATATGGTGTGGGCAACTTTCTAGACTTGTCTAAAGAGCAGCTCTTAAACAGACGCCAAAATCAGAGTATTTGCAAAACTTGCTGCACAGTCAATGCAAACGAACGTAGCTATACCGATGCAGAGCTGCAGGCTCTTTTGCAAAACATACAAAGGCTTCAGAAAGAACGGTTCAAAGACTATTACTCGCAGAATCAAGGACTAAATGAACTCATCTTTTCTGATTGGCAAGCTGACAGTCAGCCGCAGCCGGTGGCTTCAGATGGTTTAGTTCTGGCTCTTGAAGCGTCCCTGGCAGCCAAAGACGAACAGATAAAGGAATTGCGAAGGCTACTCGAAGAAAAAGTAGAAAGATAACAAAAAGAATTAAAGATAAGTGACCGCCCTAGATAAATTGCAAGCTCTCAACTGGCAGGCAGATCGTCTGCTCATCGATGATCTTCATTTTCGTCTTGTCTTGACTGCCGAAGAGAGCGATGCTTTCTGGAAAGAGCAGCCGCACTTTCAGCTATACAAGCCGAAAGAGCTGGTGCAAGAATACGGGCAGGCGCTTGAGACCTACGGTATTGAACCGCAGAATATTTTTGAAATCGGCTTGTTTGATGGAGGCTCGCTAGTGCTGTGGCATTGGCTTTTTCAACCTGCCAAAATTGTCGGTGTAGATTTAGTAAGTCGCGGTGACAGCGCTTACTTTCAGCAGTATATAAACAAGCATCAGTTGCAAGACAAGCTAAAGACTTATTGGGGGGTTGATCAAAGAGATGGTGAAACTCTCAAGAAACTGGTTGCCGAAAATTTTCAAGAAGGGCTAGACCTGGTTATAGACGATGCCTCGCATTATTATGAAGAGACCAAAAGCAGCTTCGAGACTCTCTACCCTTTGCTAAAGCCGGGTGCACTGTATATCATCGAAGACTGGCAATGGTCGCACTGGCGAGAGTTTCAAGATCATGATTATTTCAAAGAGAAAGCCCCGCTCACCAAATTGCTTGGCGAACTAATAGCTTGGACCGGCAGCCGCGATGCTGGCGCCCCCAAATCAATCACTGTCTATTCGCGCATGCTGGTGGTCGAGAAAGGCGAAGCGACGCCTGCAGCGAATTTTCGATTGCCTCTTAATTAGAGCCATCAAATAGAGCCGACTAAGCTTGGACTAAGTTACCAGGACAATTGCTTGAGTAAGAGTTCTAAGTCGCTCAAGTCGGTGCAAGCCAACATATGAACAGCAAAAGCACATTGGTCGTCATCTAAGCGACCACTGAGATAATGCTTATAGCACTGAAAGACTGGTTCTTCGATGGCTGGGTGGAGCAGACCTTGGTTATGCAAGTAATCTGCCAGCGGACGATTTTCAGCCTGACTCTGCTCTTTCAAATGCCCAAGTTGGGGAATATTGACACCCAGAAAGCTGAGAAAGACATCCAAGGGTGCTGGTTCACCCTTCTCTTCGGCCTGGCTTTTCTGCTTGTCGCTTTCGGAAAGAGCCTTGGAAAGGGACATACCTGAGCCTTTGACGGTTGATAAGACAAAAGTAGCGTCATCGGGCGAAAGAGTGCGGTTATTGATCATTTCTTGAATAGCCAGGGCTTGACCAAGCTCAACCTCTGAGATTATGCCGACCCTGGTCAAAACCTTACCGAGGGGCTGCTCGTCGGTAAGTCCTTCCTGCACCGCCTGTACTATGGCATTATCGTCAACCATGCCTGAAAGCAGCAAAAGTTCACCCAGCCTTAGGCTGTTTGCCTTTTTGAGCGATATTGCGCCAGGTTTGGACGAGAGTCCTAGATTTTTTAGATGTCCCAGATTTTGCTTGACCAACTTGATTGAATTGACGGCAGATTCGCGGTCGAGCACGCCTTCTCTAATTAATGACTGACAACAAAGGGCAATAAAAGCCACTTCTTCGGCAATGGCGCCGCGCATAGAAAGCACCCGAGCCAGAGGCAGTCCGGTGGTGAGACTGACCGAAAGGGTTTCAGATAGAGTCTCATTGTCTATAATTTCGGCGTCAAAGAGCAGTTCGCCCAGTCTATTGGTCGATTCGAAGAAATCACAGCTTTCGCCTAATTGATCAAGGGCTTCACTCAAGCTTTTGCCCAGCCTGGTGAGCTTAAGTGCCTCTATACCTGCTTCCTGTGAAATTAGATGGTCACGAATGAGACTTTGCACGGTCAGTACGTTTTTAAAGCCTTCTTCAGTCAAGAAGCCCGATGCAATCAAAACTCGCCCCACCGGCAAGCCGGTTTTGAGCGAAACAGGCATGGCGTCGGCAAACTGCGCCAGAGTTATGAGCTCTGATTTGACGAGCAAATCGCCTACTAAGATTTTGGAACCACGCTTTGTCATGGCTAAAAGTCTACAGCATGTCCGATTTTTTGATCAGGGTTGGCAACTAGTGTTCAGCCAACTTAGCCTTTATATGTTCTATGCGATGTCCGATTTTCTCGCTCTCGCTGGTCCGTCCACATTCCTTTAGAAATTGCTGATATTCTTTCAAAAGCTCAATTAGGTTCGGGGTTTCGATTCTGGAAGTGGCTTCTTCCAGGCTAATTGCCCTGAGAAAGAGAGTTTCAGCTTGACTATCTTTACCATGCCAGTGATAAAGCCAGGCGAGATCTGGCATGTAATAGCCAAAACGAGTGGCACTGGGACCAAAAACCGACTCGGCATTGCGCATAGCTAGCTCGTAAATTCGTTCAGATTCAGCCTGGTTGCCCTGCCTGTCTAAGGCAAAAGCCAGTCCCATAAGCGAGTTGATTACACCGGGGCTGACCATGTTCAGGGCTTCAGCCTTACTAATTGCCTCTTTGAAGCCTCGTTCGGCCTCGTCAAACTGCCCTTCTGAAAGCTTATCGCGGGCTGACTTTTCCAGCTTAAGCCAATCTGAAAAGCCGGCATTTTGCATACCCTGGCTAAGATCGGCAGGATTTATTCGACCGAAAGTCCTAGACTCCAGTCGTCGCTCTAACTCTGCCGAAAAAACCGCAGTCACTGTAAGAGAGGCGGTAATACAAACTGCAAGCCATTTCAAATTGCTAAAGCCAGAGATCACTGTCCGGCATTCCGCGCTTTCAAATCATTCATCTGCTGTTCGAACTTAAGGGCTTCCTGCCCTCGACCAGCCTTCTTGAGAGTATCGATAATTGAAGGCAAAATCTTGTTATAGAAATTGGGATGATTCTCACCACCCTTGAGCTTGCCTTTCAAGTAATTCACATAACCTTCGGGATCTTTCAAGATCACACCGGCATTGTCTATGGCTGTCGGTGCAGAAGCAGTTCCAGAGCTTGCGGTGCCTGCACTGCCGGAGTCTGTTTTTCCGGTTTTAGCTGCTTGATCCTTACCGCCGGCCGCCTTAAACTCCTTCGCCCTTTTGAGATTCTCTTCGTACTTGCCGATAAAGTCAGAAAGCTTGTTTATCTTATCTTTCAGTTGAGCCTCGTCTAGTGAATCAAGCGAATTCTCAATATCGACCAGGTCTCTATTGATGTCTTTGCTATAGCCGACTCCGGCTTCCTTGAGCCCTTTCAGTCGATTCAGTAGGGCTTCTCTTTCTGCTTTCAACTTACCGTCTTTGGCTTTATAACTAGTCACATCAAAAGCTTCAGGTGAAAGTTTTGTAGCCTGTTCGCTCTTCAGCTCTTTGTCTTTAAGCAAACTAGCGAGACCTTCAGAGAGAGTCTTTTGTTCATCGCGGTTGAGTCTGATGGTGCGATTGGTCAGATCGGCTGATGCATCATAAAAGGTAATCTCGGCAATCTTTACATCGGGCACTGCTTCAAAGCCCTTCTGGGCCAGTCTGAGAGCCTCCAGCTTGAGAAAGTCGTCGTCGAGGGTCGGGTCGAGTCCAGCTGAAATGATGATGATATCTTTGTCTATCCTCGAACTCACTTCCTTTTTCTTGCGCACATATTGGTTTTCTTGCAAATAGCTAGTGGCGCGGGCATTGGGATCTTTTGTTTCTTCTTAGGTAAGAGCCAGTGAGGCCAGTAACTGATCTTCACTCATGCTGCCGCCGGCAAAGGCTTTAACATCTCCTGCCGAAATACTGATTTTTTTATAGCGACTAAGAGCATTCTGATGGAAAAATCGCACTTCTACTCTCGGCACCTTGCTGTCGAGATCCATTACTGTTTTAGCCAGCAAGACTGCTTCGATTTTGCAGTCATGATCATTGGCCTTGGGGTTTTTATAAGTGGAAACATAAACCAAATCGGGCGTCACTTGAGCGTTTACCCTGATAGAAGCGTCCAGCACTTTAGCTTTATCAATTGCTGAAATAACCTCAGAAGAAGTAAGAGCGTAGGTCTTTTGAGCCAGCGAAAAGCTGAAGGCGAAGAGGAGTGCCGTCGCTGCTAGATTGATTTTTTTCATTGCTTATTATGATCCGCTAGATGCCTGATAGAAGTTTTGTCTTAGGGATTATCCAGGTCATCGATAAGAATAACTCTGCCCTTGGGCAAATTTCTTTTGAAGGCCCGACCCACACATTCACTTATGCCCGATACGGCGTTTAATGGTGCAAGACGGCGCTCAATTTTATCTTCCTGTAAAAGAGACTGTGTAGCTACAGTACCGGCTGTAACATCGCGACTGAGCCGCACGACTGTTTGCAGATCACTTTTAGCTTGAGAATCTGCCGAAAATGAGTGGAAAGCAAAAAATGCCAGACTGCTAAATAAGAGTCGGCATTTAATGTCTTTTTTTAGTAGTTTTGCGCCCAATTTTCCTAGCACAGTCCTAAGAACTTACCAAGTCTGTACCAAAAGGTCTTTTCCAAGACACTGACTTTGTTCTGAGTCTCAATTAAATGGGAGGCAGTTGCCTGGTGCGCTACCTTTTCGATTTCTAGTTCTTCCAACAGAGGAGCCTTGATCAATTCGGGCAAGGCGGCGATTTCATCAGTTTTATCAGCGAGATCAAGCTTCAATAGTCTGATTTCATCGTTTGTTATCTTTAGCACATTGCGCAGCGTAATTAGTTCACGGCGTTGCGAAGCAATGACATCGTTCAAAGCAGAAATTTCGTGTTTATAGTCTGGTATGTCATCAGCTTCGATGATGCTCTTCCAGCTATTGCTCTCTATCAATTCGCTTTCTTCAGCAGTCTCTTCGATGACAAAATTTTCGACACTGAAGTCGAGCAGGCTGTTTGATGGCACCGAAATCTTTGGCTGAATTTCAGCTCTTTCGCGACTGATGGCATGTTCAATTTCGTCATTGAAAATCTTGCCGAGCAACTGCTCTAATTTGTCCACCGTCTGTGATTGCTCACTAAGAGGCGGTTTGACAATTTCAAGATTTGGTTTGACTGAAGGGCTAACGCTATACATGATCAACCTCTGATAACACTTAGTTGTCATCAACAACACGCTTAAGTGTATCTCAGCTTACTTTAGTTTGTATAGAGTTAATCTTGCGAATTAACCGCTTGACTACCGGCCGCTCTAATCGGTTCCTATTTGCTTATGGTGCCGCTTGCCACCAAGACTGCGTTGTCTGGGTGAATGTATTTGCGCAGCGCTTGATCAACTTTTTCCTTGGTCAAAGTCAGATAGCGTTCAGATATATGATCGAGTTCGGCGGCCCCGAGTCCGAGGAATTCAAATTCGGTCAAGACTCTGGCGATGCCAAGGGAAGAGCTGAGCCCGACTTTGAAAGAACCAAGCGCTCTACCTCTTTCTTTCTCCAGGTCGTTGACGTCGATACCTCTCTCCATAAAGTCTTTCAGAGTGGCTCTTGTCAATTGCACGGCGCGCTTGAGATTGGCAGGATTTGTCGTTAGTGTAACGCTCCAGGGGGCGCCACCAAAGGCAGTGTCGGAGAAGCCGGAGTAGATGCCATAGGTCAGACCGGCGCGGTCTCGAACCACCTGACCCAGTCTAGATGTGATTGTATCTTGGCCGAGGGCGGCGTTGGCTATACGGGTGGCATAGAAGTCACTGCTTGCTCTCGTCACCTGGCAGGGATGGGCCAAGACTATATCGAGGCTTGATTTTTCAGGAAGATAGACCGCAATCTCTTGAAAGTTTTTGGGCAGTGCCGTCTCGGGGATATGCACTGATCTTTCAGCAGTCGCCATTGCTTTGGCATTGGTCCAAGCGCCGAGTCTCTCTTCCACCAGTTTGTGCGCTTTATCGAGATCGATATCACCGACTATGGTGACAATCATCGAGGCCGGATCATAAAGCCGACTATGTATATCGACCAATTTTTGCCTATCTATCTGAGCCAGATCTTTCAGCTGTTTATCAAAGTCTTCGTCATAAAATGGATGATCTTCGCTGTAGAGAGCCTGCCTGAGTTTATTCCAAGCCATCGACTTGGTGGAGTTCTTGCTTTCAACATAGCGAGCATTCCATTCAATCTTAAGCTTCTCAAGCTCATCAACCGGCAAGAGTGGATTGATCAGCAAATCACTAACCATATCTAAATAGATAGGCAAGTCTTCCACGGCAAGATGGGTGCCAATACCGACTCGATAGTTGTCGACATAAACTTCTAGACCACCGGGTATACCCATTTCTTCTAGATTTTCGGCAATCTTGAGCTTGTCGAAGTTTTTTGAACCCCGGCTCAAAAGATCACCAAGCATTTCAGAGGGAGAGCCAGGCTCGCCGTGGGTGAAATAACGACCGGCTCTCAGATTGATAGCAATTCCCAGCGATTCAGTGCCTGGATTATTCATTAAAAGCAAGGTCAGTCCGTTCTTAAGGACAACACGCTTGACTTTCGATAAATAGTCGCTTTCTTTGGCTTTCTCGAACTTGATTGTCACCGGCGTACTTTGCCAGGTCAGCAAGTCTTTCAATTCAGAGTCGCTATAGAGTCCGTTTTTTTCACCATCCGCGCCAATGGCGCCCTGCACATACGCTGGCACATACTCTTCATCACCTTCATTAATATCTGAGTCGGTGATAGCTGAATCAATTTCTAGATCGCCTTCTTCATAAGCTTCAGGGGAAAGCTCATCTTTGGGATAGAAATAGCCAACAGTGCGATTGCTGCGCTTGAAATAGGTACGCGCCACACGCATGATATCGTCTTTGGTGACCTTGTCAAAGTTGTCATCGTAATTCAAGAGCCAAGTAAAATCTGCTCTTGACTCTGCTTCTCCAAGCATAAAGGCTAGAGATGAGGGATCGGCTTTGGCAAGAATCGTACCTTTGCGATTGCTGGCCTTGATGCGCGCCAACTCCTCATCGCTGACCGGCTCTTTCGCCAGTCTTGCTATTTCGTTCAGCAAGATATCTTCCACTTTCTGGGGGTCGATGTCAGGATTGACCATGGCTCCCACCATGAGCAGACCGGGGTCTCTCAAATCATCATGCCGAGCGAAAACATCGGCAGCAAGAGAAGTATCAATAAGAGCCTTGTATAGTCGACTCGATCTTTCATAGGTACTGCCCAGAATTTGCCTGACGGCAGAGACGGCATAGTTGTCTGGGTGTGCCGCTTCTGGAACATGGTAACCAAGCCAAACTCTTACCATATCACCGGCCCTGGTAATTTCAAAGCGGCGCTCGCCTTCCTGCGGCGGCTCAACGGTATAGACCTGCGGTATCGGCGATGGTGCACTGGCTATGGCGCCGAAATATTTATCGATAACAGAGAGAGCTTCTTCTGTCTTAAAGTCTCCTAGAGCAATAACAGTGGCATTGTCCGGCCAATAGAAAGTATTGTAGAACTCTCTTAGACGATCCATCGGCACGCCTTCCACATCAGAGCGCCAACCTATAGTGGGATGGTGATAGGGATGCTCGCGAAAAGCGATGGCATAGAGTTCCTTCTCCAGTGCTTCTTCCGGTTGGTTTTCGCCTCGCTCTAATTCATTGCGCACCACACTCATCTCGCTGTCATGGTCTTCTTGGCGCAATCTCAGGTTACGCATGCGATCAGCTTCCAGCTTGACACAAAGTTCAAAAAACTCGGTCGGCACCACTTCATAATAAGAGGTGCGATCAAACCAGGTGGTGGCGTTCCAGTATGCACCAATCTGAGTCAAGAGGTCGTCTAGGCTATTGCCCTTTTCGGCATTATGCTCGGCCGTGCCCTTGAAGAGCATATGTTCTAAGAAGTGAGTGGCGCCGGTGTAGCCAACCCCTTCATTACGACTGCCTACTTTATAGATGACCAATAGCGTGGCAACCGGTGCCGAATGGTTTTCTGAGATCAAGACTTTGAGGTTATTTGCCAGCCTGAATTCGCTTACCCCTTTTTGCTCTGAAATTTTCTTCGGCATGCCTGCCTTTTCCACCGACGCCTTTGCCAAATGCCTGCCCTCTTTAGTAAAAATTACGGTCTTCTGTATACAAAACCCTTTGCAGATACGGCTTAGAGAATTTGTTTACCCAGTATCTATACAGAATTACTCTACAAACTTTCGATACGAAACACTATAGCGGTCTGCCCGCCATTAGCGCTTATCGGCAATTGTAATACTTTCATCATAGACTTTCAAAGCGGTAGACCGTAAAATATCAGACTGTCGACAGGGTAAGTAATTAAAATCGCCCGCCAAGCTCTTGAAAAGCCTGGTCGACAAAGCCAGCTTTTGATATCTAGGGGATATTTAGGGGCGATGCGCTTCTTCCGCTTTCTCATTTTGAGCGCTCTTAGCCTGGTTCTTGGTTCGCCATGCCAGGCGCTTGATTCCGCCGCCTGGCACAAAAACACAAAGGACGGCGGACGAGCCTATGAGAACGGCAATTTCGGCGAGGCCGAAAAACTGTTTAAAGCGGCTTTAGAAGACTTAAAAGGCGCCCCTCAAAATGACATAAGGCTGGCTGAGAGTTATAACAATTTGGCCGTTCTTTATGTCAATCGCAACCAACTTGCCAAAGCCGAACCTCTTTTTGAAAAGGCTCTCAAAATAAAAGAAGCGGCTCTAGGCGGGAGCGATAAAGATGTCATCGCCCTGACCAGTAAACTTTGTGTTTTCTATTTCAACAACGGCAAGAAAGCCCAGGCGCAGCCCCTCATCGACAAAATGGTCAACTATGGCGAGCGTGAAACCAGACAGTTGATTGAGATTAGTTCTGCCTTTTCAAAGCTGGCCAGCTATTACAGTAATCACAAGCAAAAGCTTGAGAACGCTGAAATAGCAATAAAGCAAGCCGAAGGCGAGACTATGAGCGAAGCCAAAAGTCAGGCCCAAGAGACAGCAGTGATGCTGGACAATGTCGGCGATGCCATCAAAAGTCAGGGCGACTTGGTCAGGCAGGCGGAAAGACTATACAAATCTTCTTTAGCCTTAAGGGAACGCAGCCTACCGCCACAGCATGCCGCCCTTTCGGCTTCGCTGGAAAATCTTGGCAGAGTTTATCAAGCCCAGGGAAGAACCGCGATGGCTGAGCCTTTGCTGCGTAAGTCTTATGAAATCAGTTTGACCACCTTAGGTATGGAAAGGCGCGAAACGCAAAAGAGAATGGAAGCCCTTGCTCAGCTCTTCACCCAACAAGGGCGCCTATCTGAAGCCCGCGCCCTTTATACCGCCGCTCTGGAAAACAAAGAGAAATTCAAACCATCGGCTGATTTCCTGGCCGGCTACGCAGCTCTCTTGGTAAAAGAAGGTCGTTATAGCGAGTCGCTTGGCTATTATTCTCGAGCCGTGAAAATGCAAGAAGCATTGAATGGTCCCCAGCATGCCAGCCTGGCAGCCTTGCTTGATGCCTATGCCTATGCTTTGGCCAAGGCCAATAAGCAATCTGAGGCCAATAAAATAAGTTTGCGCGCCAAAGCAATTAGAAGCTAGCCGGCTAAATAGACTTTGGGCAGACTGCAAAAGAGAAAAGTTTGAATTGAAGCCCTAACTTAGTAGGGTCCTATATGAGCTTAGGCTAAATTTGACTTGGTCTTAGTTTGACTTGGTCTTAATTTGACTAGGTCTTAATCTAGCTGAGCCAGTTCCTGCAAAATAAGAGTAAGTCTATCGATACCCTTATTGAAAGAAGTGATGGGCAGACGCTCATCTTTGCCGTGCATAGTCGCTAGGTGCTCGGCATCAATTTCAACTGGAGCAAAGCCATAGGCCTTCAGCCCGACCTCTCTAAACCAGTGCGAGTCGGTGAACCACGGTACTATAACTGGTACCACAGGCGTCTTGCCGTCTTTGCTTTCGAGGGCGTTGACCTTCTTCACTGCTTTGACAAAGGCACTTTCAAATGGTGAAGGTTCAGCCTTCTCCCATTGGATTACTGAAACTTCGATGCTGTCGTCTTGCAAAATTTCTCGTATTTGTTTGATGAAAGCCTGATGATCGACACCGGGCAAGAGGCGGCAATCAAGTTCGCAGTATGATTCAGCCGGTATGACATTGGTCTTATAACCGGCTTTCATAACTGTAAGAGAGACTGTGTTCGCCAGCATGCTCGACTTGAGCTTATCTTCTTTCAATTTAGATGCTGTGGCTTTGTCGTCCTTAGTAGACTTTTCAATATTGCGATAGAGAGTGCCTAACTGAGCCGGTTCAGTATGCGCAATACTCTCGTAGAAATGCTTTACTTCGGGCAAAAGTGTAAAGGGCGGCGGATTGTCGGCAAGTCGAGCCAAGGCACGAACCATGCGATTATTGGCAGAATTGTCTTGCGGCATTGAAGCATGTCCGGCTAGACCTTTGGCCGTCAGACCGAGCCAAAGAATATTCTTCTCGGCCACGTCTACACCCCAATATTTAGCCTTGCCATCGCTATAGGCGTCGATAATAAAGCCTTCATTGATTAAGTATTCACAGTCTTTGATCAAGTCGCCTTTATTCTTGACGAACCAGGCCGCACCATGGGCGCCACCAACCTCTTCATCGGGTGTACCGAGAAAAACCAAATCACGATCTAATTGCTTGCCGGATTGTTTGATGGCAATCATCGCCATTAGTTCGATAATGCCCATACCTTTCATGTCTATAGCGCCGCGTCCCCAGATTTCACCGTCTTGCTCGGTGCCGGAAAAAGGCGGAAACTTCCAGTCGGGAGCATGAGCCGGGACTACATCTATATGATTGAGCAGGACTACGCCTTTGCGCTTGCCTGTACCTTTGAGGCGGGCATAGACACAGGCTCTTCCAGGAGCCGTTTCAAAGACGCTAGCTTCGATGCCGTTTTCTTTCAACACTTTGGCTAGATAATCGGCGCCAAGCTTTTCGTTGCCTGGAGGATTTGATGTATCGATCTGTAGGTATTCCTTAAATATGGTCAAAGCCTGGCTATGAAGGTCAGTTTTCTTATCTTCAGTCTTTACTGCTGCTAAAGATTGATTGGCTAAAAGAAGTTGCAGCGCCAGTAGTGAAGATATGAGCGACAGCTGCGATTTTCGAGGCGAAATAAATGAATTCATTAGCTCTAACTTTTTTGCATTCAAGAGGGTGAGACCGAAACTATTCTACCGACTTTGAGTCTATTATTTGAGTTATGTTCGGTGGTTCCAAAGAGGATAGTTCAATGAAAACCCTGCAAATAGCCTTGCTTGCTGCTTCTCTCACCTTGGTCAGCGTTGCCGCTCAGGCTGAAGACGCGGCTGCCCCTAAGGCTGCTCCTGAGAAAAAATCGGCCTTGAAAACAATCGAAAGCGATATCAAAAAAGTCGGTGTCGGTATTGGCACTGGTGTGAAGAAAGGCGCAGTGGGAATTGTCAAAGGTACCGAAGCAGTTGTCAAAGGCACTGGTAAAGGTATCGAGAAAGTCGGTGAAGGTGCCAAAAAAGGCGTAGAGAAGCTTACCGGCCATGGCAAATCTGGCGATAAAGCCAAAGCTTCTGCTGACAAGACTGCCGATAAAGCTGCCGATAAAGCCGGCGATAAAGCCAAAGATGCAGCCCCCGCAGGCGACGCTCAATAAATCCAAGCAAAGAAAGGAGAACCCCGTGCAGTCAAGATATTCCAGGTCAGGAAAACTACCTTTGGCGAGTTGTCTGACTCTCGGGGTGATTCTTTCGCAGAGTTTGGCTTTCTTGCAGCCTATGAGCGCAAGCGCCGAAGCAGTCAAGAAAAAGAGCCTCACTGCCAACAATGCCATTGAAAGAGATCTCAAGCATGGTATCGAGGCATACAAATTGCCCAATGGACTTACCGTGCTTTTGGTAGAAAGAAAGACCGCACCGGTGACGGTGGTGAACATGGTTTACCATGTCGGTTCCAGAAACGAGGCAGTCGGTTATACCGGCTCGACTCACTTTCTAGAGCATCTCATGTTCAAGGGCACAAGCAAGCATGATCCCCTCAAGGGTAATGGTCTTGATGATGTGCTCAAGAAAGTTGGTGGTATCAATAATGCCACCACTTATTTCGACCGCACCAACTATTATGAAGTGGTACCCAAAGATTCACTGGCACTGGCCCTAGAGCTGGAAGCCGATCGTATGCGCAACCTGCTCTTACGCAAATCGGATCGTGATGCCGAGATGACCGTGGTGCGCAATGAATTAGAAAGAGGTGAAGACGAGCCTTCTGACTTGCTCACCAATATGACTTTTGCCACAGCCTTTAAAGAGCATCCCTATCACCATCCGGTGATCGGCTGGCGCTCTGACGTAGAAGGCGTGCCCCTTACCCGCCTGCGCAAGTTCTATCAAGACTTTTATTGGCCCGATAACGCGACATTGATGGTTATCGGTGATTTTGAAAAGGGCAAAACTCTAGAGCTTATCAACCAATACTTCGGCAAACTGTCCAAGAGCCCCAATAATTTTCCGCCGGTCTATACAAAAGAGCCGCCCCAAGAAGGCGAGAGACGCTTCGTCGTTTCGCGCGGCAAAGAACTACCACGAGTGATGATTGCCTTTCACACTCCCGAAGCCGTATCTAAAGATACAGCCCCCCTCGACATTCTTTCATTCGTGCTCGGCGACAGTTCGCGCAAGTCTACCCGTTTGTACAAAAGTCTTATTGAAAGCGGCCTATGTTCAGAATGTTCCACCTCCAATATAAGCTTGCTTGATCCTGGTCTATTTATTATTCAAGCGACAGTGCAACCGGGTCAAAATCCGGTGAAAGTGGAAGAGGTAATCAAAGCCGAGCTCAAGAGGCTCACTGAGAAGGGAATCACGGCAGCCGAACTAGACCGGGCCAAGCAATCTATAGTGAAGCGCTTTAAGCTCTCGCTCAGCGATCCTATGGGTCTGGCGCAGTCTTTAACCGAAGGCATAGCCTGTGCCGGTTGGCAGTGGTGGTGCAACTATCCGGATCAGGTGCTGGCAGTGAAAAAAGCCGAGACCGATAAAGTCACCGCCACCTTCAATGAGAACAATCGTACAGTCGGCTATTACTTGCCGAAGGGCGAAAGTCTGAGCCAATATAGCGACCAATACTTAAAAGCCTCTGAAAAGATTGAGCTTCCCGCAATTGCCGACGAGAGCAGCCAGCCGACTGAGACTGCAGCCAGTGAAAAGACAAAAGCAAGTATAAAGACAACGGCCTCGGCATCGCCCATGGCAGATTCAATTACCTCAAAAGCCGGCAGTAAAATCGCCCCGCGAGTAGAGCGTATAGTGCTCAAGAACGGTTTGACCGTGCTTATGCTCAATATAGATCACTGTCAGACTGTGGCTGTCTCAGGCAAAATACGAGCCGGCGACTATTTCGCCAGTGCCGGTCAGGCAGCTTACCCAGAGCTACTCGCCCGCATTTTGGGTTATGGCACAAAGAAATTCTCAAAAGAAGAGCTAGCTCGCAAATTAGAGAATATGGGGGCAAACCTAGACTTTAGCTCGGAAAGCTTCTTCCATACTTTCGATAGTGAAGTCACCTCGGACGATCTGGAAGATATGCTCAAGCTGGTCGCATCTAGTTTGATGGAAGCCAAATTAGACGAAGCCGACTTGAAAGAAGTACAGAAGATTTACGCCGCACAGCTCAAAGAAGAGTCGAGTCAGACGGCGATGCTGGCTTGGAACAAGCTTTTAACTCGTATGTATCGCAAAGACAGTGTTTATTTTGCCGATTCTTACGAAGACCAAATCAAGCAGGTTAACGAAACGACAATAGATAATCTGCGCCACTATTACAGCAAGAATTACATTCCTGCCAACACTGTGCTCACCTTGGTCGGCGACTTTAAGGGCAAACAAGGCAAGATCAAAGAGCTTCTAGAA
Organism: Obscuribacter phosphatis (SeqCode); assembly: GCA_017303615.1. Classification (GTDB taxonomy): domain Bacteria; phylum Cyanobacteriota; class Vampirovibrionia; order Obscuribacterales; family Obscuribacteraceae; genus Obscuribacter; species Obscuribacter phosphatis_A. Next base: position 145,211 of record JAFLCK010000005.1, on the reverse strand, counting down.
AGCGAATTTGGTCATTGGCAAGGCTCGGCTCGGCAAGAGATCAAGGTGACCGACCAAGTGCTAAACAAAGAAAACGAGATTAAGTCCCCACTGGTAAGCAAGTTGCCCGATAAAGCCAATGTCGACATCGTGCTTGCCCGTCCGGTCGATTTAAGCGTCAAGGCACCCGATTACTTACCTAGTCTTGTGGCCAATGCCGTACTCGGCTATGACAGTTTTGCCTGCCGCCTGGCTCCGGTGCGCGACCGCTATGGTCTAACCTATGGCATCTACAGCCGTATAGTCGACCCTGAATATCCCTTTGCCCCGTGGTCTATAGAGCTTTCGGTCAACCCTGAAAACGTCAAGAAAGCACTAAAGATTGTCGATGGCATTGTCAAAGACTTTAATGCCAAAGGCATCACCCAGGCTGAACTAGACAAAGAGAAATCCCATCTTGCCGGGACCTTCCAGGTGGGCTTGCGCAGTCCTCGGGCTATGGCTCGCAAATTGAGTGAGTATGAACAATTGGGGCAGCCACTCGCCAATATTGATAATTTCCCAGAGCGGCTCTCTAAAGTGGGCTTGGGCGATGTAAACAAAGCTATTGCTAAATATTTCGACCCCAAGAAGCTCAAATTATCGGTGGCCGGCAACTTGAAAGGGGAGCTTGATTAGAAAATAAGCGCCTCGGGTAAGTTCTTGAAGTAGCTATTTTAGATCTAGAGATGAGCGACAAGAAATTCGACATTGACGAAGGCTGGTCTTCAGCCAAAGAAAATAAATTCACCAAGATGGTGAATGAAACTCGTACTGACAGAGAAAAGTTTAAAGCCGATAAGGTCCGTAAAACCTCTGAAATCGAGGTGAACAAGCAGCTTTCCGACGAAGAGCTATCTGAGTTGGAAAAGTCTTCAATGCTTGATCCATTGACTGGGCTTCTCAATTTCAAAGCATTTTTCAAAAAGCTCGACTATGAGCTAAGAAGAGCCAAGCGCTACAAGCGTCCGCTTTCGCTCATGCTGGTGCAGCTAGACAATCTCGAAGGTTCAAAGCGTCAGTACGGCGCTATGATCGAAGAAGAATTGCTCAAATCGGCGACCCAGACTCTCAAAGCCTGTATCCGCGATATCGACTTCCCGGGACGGGGCGACGGTCCCTATTTGTTGGTAGTTTTCCCTGAAACTTATTCATCTAAAGCCATGGTTGTAGCCGAGAGAATGAGGGAAAGGCTGACCACCCACAATATCAGCAAAGATCTGCGGCATCTGCGCGTCACAGCTAGTATCGGCGTAGTGTCCTTCCCTACCCATGCCAGAGACGAGCACGACCTGTTCGCCTTAGCCTTGGAGTATGCCAATCACGCCCAGAGCCAAGGCGGCGACCGCGTCTATAACGGCTAATGCCCTGCAAGCAATAAGCTAGCCTCTCTAGACTAAGCCTATTCGAGATCTTTCAGGGTCTTTTCTTCACTTGGTTGCCTAGGCTCTTCTGTTTTCTCAGGTGGACGAGCCTCTGGACTGCGTGTATCACCGCCGGTGGAGGCAGCGCCACTAGACTGGCTGCTCTGGCTATTTTCGCCGCCATCGCTCTTCTCTATTTTCTTCTCTTTAATGCCTATCGGATAACTGTTATAAAGTTTACCGTCGAAGTAAACCTTGAATTCGCATTTGCCATCAGCCTTGACTGAGACACCACCGGTGATATCGACAGCCTTACCTTCCTTGCTACCTAGAGGTGGTACATATTCGTCAACCACTCTGGTTTCTTTGCTCCAGAGCACTTCACCGTCCAAGTTGACAATCTCTACTTTCATACCAAGCGAATTAATCGGATCTTGATTCGGATTCCAGACCTGTCCGGACAAGCGGGGCATGCCCTGGGCGAAGTCTATCTTGACCTGTTTCATCGTCACTGACGGCACAGAATTGGAAGGATCCATCGATCGGGCTTGTTGCAGATAAGCATAGCCGGTCTCTTGTTCTCCCTTATCGAGCAATTCTTTGCCCCGTTTTGTCAGAAGTAAAGCCAGCTTCTTGCGAGCGGCATCATCTCGGGTGGAGAGCTTTGTAGCTTTGCGCATCTGATCAATAGCCAATTCCAACTGGCCTGTACGCTCATACAAGTCTGCCGCCATCTCATAATTGCGGGGATTATCGGCTATAGCGTTCAACTTAGAGAGATAATTGAGCGCTTCCTTGTCTTTCTTCTCTGCTGCATATTTCTCAGAGAGTCTTTGATAGATCGTCGCCAGTCTCGCGTCGGCTTCGGTATAACGAGAGCCTTCTTTCAAATCCTTTACTTCTTCCCAGAGTCGCAAAGCCGACTCCAACTTACCAGCCCTAAATTCTTCATCGCCCCAAAGGGCAGCCAGATCAGCTAACTCAGCCCGTTTACCAGGCACATTCTTGAGGGCTAAAGGCCTAAGCAAGCCAACCGCTTGGTCATATTGAGCATGCATCCGATAATAATTGGCCAACTGACTCGCCAAGCTTGGATCTTCTGCAATACCGCTGCCTAACTGATTTGCTTTTGCGATTGCTTCATTTGCCTTCTCGACTTGATCAACACCGATATAGGCACGAGCCAAAGCTAACTGCACTCGAGCTGCGCCCTGTCCAATACTGTTATTCTCAGCGGCTTTGCTGAGAGTTGAAACGGCAAAGGCATATTGCCCATTTTCAAGCTCTTTTAGCCCCTTCACCAACAATCGGTCCGATTCAGGGGCTTTGGTCAAGAAGTAGAAAGTAGCACCGGCCGAGACAGTCAAGATCACTAGAGCAGTGACTACTCCAGCGGCTTGGGGCGCGCCGCTTTTGAGCATGTGTTTCATGCCCTCGGAACGCCGTTTCCTCCGCGGTTCATCGAACTCCCAAGCTGTTTCGCCGGTGTTGCGACGCACATCGTGATGCTGTTTTCGTCGCCCCGACTGGCTTTGCTCAGCTCTCTCTTGTTCCGCTCTTAAGAAAGCGGCTTCCTCATCGTGCCCTTGGACACGAGAGAAAGCCGCTTCATTGTTTCTATTTGAATCTAGGTTAGTTCTCGAATCTAGATTAGCTCTTGGATCTAAGTTAGTTCTTGAATTAACTCTATTTCCTGATTCTAATCTGGATTGAGAAGCCGAGTCGACTCGATTGTCTTCAACAACCTCGTCTTCTATTGCTTCTCCACCCTCATAGAAATCTTTGCCGCATGAGACACATTGCTCATAGTGAGATGGATGGGATGTGCCGCAGGCAGGACAACGCATGATATTTGATCGCTCCTTGGTATCAAGGGTAGATCATACACCTTACTTGATTTCTACTTTGGCGCCGGTGGCTTCCAGTTTCTTCTTCATTTCTTCTGCTTCTTCTTTCTTCACTTTTTCTTTGAGTGGTTTAGGAGCAGAGTCTACGAGGTCTTTGGCTTCTTTCAGACCAAGACCGGTTACTTCGCGAACAACTTTGAGAACTTCGATCTTCTTGTCGCCAACGTTGGTGAGGATGACGTCGAATTCGGTCTTCTCTTCAACAGCAGCAGCAGCGCCGGGAGCAGCAGCAACAGCCATTGCCATAGGGGCAGCAGCGGTTACGCCGAATTTGTCTTCCATTTTTTTCTTGAGGTCAGCGGCTTCAAGAAGGGTGAGGGAACCGATAACGTCGAGAAGTTCGTCGACGGAAATTTTAGTAGCCATTTAGTTTATTCTCCAATTTTCTTTTTCAAATTAAGCAATTAAGCGTTGTTTTGTTTCTTTGCGACTTCTTCGGTCAAAAGGGCAATGTCTCTGATCAGACCCTCGAAGATACCGGCAATGCCTCTGGCGCCGGAATCCAGACCACCCATGATGGAAGAGAGAAGCTGCTCTTTGGAGGGGAGTTCGGCTAAGCCTTTAACTTCCTCTTTAGAGAGACATTTTCCTTCCAGTACGCCGCCCTTGACTGAGCCTTTCTTGAGACTTTTGAGAGTCTCAACAACGGCTTTTGCCGGAGCAGCAGGATCGTCATAACCAACCACAACGGTTGTCGGTCCTTTAGCTAGCTTTTCGATAGCCTCAAACTCAGTGTTCTTACTGGCGATTTTCACCAGGGTGTTTTTCGTTACTTTGACCTTAGCATTAGCTTTGTCAAGGGAACGACGAAAATGAGTCAGTTCTGCTACCGTAAAGCCGCTGAGATCAGCAACAATAGCCACTTTGCCGTTAGCAAAGAATTGATCAAGATCGGATACTACTCCGGTCTTGTGTTCTTTAGTTGGCATTAGGCCTCCTTAGAGATTGCTATCTCGGGAATACGGTACTTAAGAACGCCTTGGTCGGGTTCCTTTAAGAAAGAAGACCAGCTGGGCATAAAAAATCCCAGTCTTCCTTTTTAAAGGAACCAGACCGGGGATCACAAAGCGAGAATTCGCTAACGACTGCTCGATGATTGTGACCTAAAGCCGGTGTTGCCATTAAATCCTTACGGATGCCGAGCTATCTGCGGTCTTAACAATATAGTCAGTGACAGGAATGTCTCTGACATATATCGAGGGCTCATTCTCGCCAGATTATTCAGTTTCGTCAAGCGCTAGAATGCTGATATAAAGTAGGTGTTACGTCAATGATCATGAGTTTTATCAAATGAAAGTCTTTGAGAAGCACGTTTTTGTTTGCACCATGGGCAAGACTTGCGCCGAACAGGGCGGTGAAGAGCTTTGCAGTGCCCTGCGCCAAGCAGTACTTGATAACGGTCTGAAGGGCAAGGTCAGAGTCAATAAAGCCGGATGCTTTGACCAATGCGGACATGGTCCGATGGTGGTCGTGTATCCAGAGCAGACCTGGTATGCCCATGTCAGTTGCGAAGATGTCCCTCAACTTGTCGCAGACAACCTAATCGGAGACAAGCCTGTCCAACGTCTTTTGTACGATGGATCGGGTCGACTCGATAAGACGAAGAAAATTAAGTGATAACCAGAAGCGTTGCCAAGAGTATACCCCGCCGGTTTGGACTGAACTTTTTAAAAATGCTGATCTCGCTTTTGTCTATAAACCGATATCGGTTTATAGACAAAGAGGCTGTTTGAAAATTTTGCCGAAGGAAATGCCGGACCAGCCAGTTTCTAAGAGATGCGCAAACACAGCTCCCACTTTTACCAGTCTTGCCAGTCGGTTATTTACTTAGCAGCAGGTTTGCTTTCAGCTTTAGCTTTGTCGGCAGCTGTCTCTTTAGGAGCCTCTTTCGGTGCTTCTTTCTTGACTTCTTTGACGGAGTCTTTATTTGGTTCTTTTGCAGGTTCTTTTGCAGGCTCTTTCGCCGAATCTTTTGCAGGTTCTTTGCCTGCAGAGGCTGGGCTTACTTCTTTGGCATTTCCTTTGGGTTCTTCTTTAGGTGCATCTTTCTTGGCATCACCCTGAGCATCGGTTTGATTATCGGCTTGAGCACCAGATTTATCTTGCCCCTCATTAGCAGCAGTGCCTCCGCTAGTATTAGCTGAGGTATCAGTTCCACTCGCAGAGGTATCCGTTCCTGTTCCTGTTCCTGTTCCTGTTGCTGAAGTGGAAGCAGTCATAGAAGCATGTGGATCATTTTTCCTTGCTTCCTCAAGAGCGGTTGCCGAAATATTGCCGTCGTCGCCAACGAGCCTGGAATCAATCTTGACAGCAGCCAGTTTCTCAGCGAAAGAATGAGCTTCGTCAAAAACAGGTGGTATTGCCAGTTGACCAGTGGTGTCGATAAAGCCACGTCGAGAGTTGCCGACAGCCACTACAGCAAGACCTTCCGAAAAATCTTCAGCATATGTGAAACGTCTTTTGATGACTGTCTTTCCGGCTTTGTTCATAAAGCCGTATTTGCCCTTTTTGAGCGATAGACCCAAACCATCATGGAAGAAAGAACGCGAATTGAGCGGATCGCTCATCGTTATAGTTCCGATATCTCCGATGATGACAAAATCAGCACCAAAATAACCTTCCGCCACTCTGTCTCGGAAGGGTTTTACTCGATCAAACTTAAGCTCGGTAATCTGCTTACCTTCTTTGTCTATAAAGCCCCACTTGCCAAGTTGCGATACTGCGGCAAAACCTTCTGAATATGGTTCGACATTCTCGTACTTGGCTTCAATCTTGGGATCACCTTGCAGGTCAATGTAACCCCACTTACCGCCCTCTCTGAAAGGACAATAAATTAGATCGACAGGCTCTAGAGGTGTGGAAGCTTCACCGCAATCACCGAGTTGTTCATACTTCGGCGGTACAACCACATTACCGGTCTTGTCGATCAAGCCCCATTTGCCGCCAAAAACCTTGACTGCGGCATATCCTTTATTAAAGGGATGGACATCTTCGTAAGCCCTTTCGATAACAAACTTGCCGGTATTGTCGATAAAGCCCCAACGAGCCGAGAGGTCGGCAGCTGCTAGTCCTTCAGAAAAGGAGAAAACTCGTCTGAACTGCGGTTTGATCACAAACTTACCTGTGTGATCAATAAAACCCCACTTCGGTCCCAGTTCAGGAGCAGCCTGAATGGCTGGCTCTTCTTTCTTGCCTGCGCAACCAGTCAGGCTTACTAATAAAACTGTTGTCAGAAAACCCTTTACGACCCTATTGGGCATGGATTTGTTCTTGCAAAGAGATTTCATCGAAATATCCAGCCTGTGTTCTTTTGCCTTGAATTTTTGCGACATATTGCCTGTAAAGATTACCGAACTACCAGTTTAAATAATAAGCTTTAGAGCGCGCCTTGTCCAAGGTCACCAAATCAAGAGCTGGGGAAATATGTCGAATTATCTATTAGAAGTTGGCGTGGAGGAGTTGCCCGCCGGATTTGTTCCAGAAGCTATGGAACGTCTTGGCAATTTCTTGAAAACTGAACTAACCGAGAATCATATTGATTTTGGTGGCATTACTACCTTGGCCACGCCTAGACGGCTAACGGCAATCATCAAAGACATAGCGCTTGAACAGAAAACCACAAGTAAGAGGGTGAAGGGACCGCCGGTCAAGAACAGTTTCGATGAAAGCGGCAAGCCGCTTGGTTCGGCTACAGGCTTTGCCACCCGCAATGGTGTCAAAGTAGAAGATTTGGAACGTGAAACCATAGGCGGTGTCGAGTATCTTTTTGCCACAGTGGTCAACCAAGGCAGACCGATTGCGCAGGTGCTGCCACAAATCATCGAGAAAGTGATTGGTCAGATTTCTGGTGAGAGATTGATGCGTTGGGGCAATTCCACCATGAAGTTCTCTCGCCCGCTGCGCTGGTTTGTTTCACTCTTGGATGACCAAGTAGTTCCATTCAACATAGCTGGTATCGAGAGCGGACGAAACTCTATTGGACATCGTATTCTCAAACCTGAGACTGTTGAAATCAAAGATGTAGCCAGTTATGAAACGACTCTGGAAAAGGCCTTTGTTATGGTTGACCAGAATAAACGCCGAGAAAAGATTGTCGCCGAGGTCAAGGCAAGAGCCGCCGAGCTGAACGGGCATGCCATGAGACTTGAGCTAAACGAAAGCCTGGTGGACGAGGTTGTTTATCTAACCGAATGGCCAAAAGCCGTGGTGGGCGATCTTGAAGCCGAGTACTTGGCCCTACCATCGATGCTCATCGAGACAATCATGGTGCACCACCAGCGGTATTTCCCTGTTTCTAAACTGGAAAAGGTCAACGAGGAAGAAATTGACCATAAGCTTTTGCCTCATTTCATCACAATTTCAAACAATGACAGAGAAAATGCCAAAGCCAAGATCAAACAAGGCAACGAGCGAGTTTTGCGAGCCAGATTGGCTGATGGTAAGTTCTTTTATTTTGATGACGCCAAGTTGAATTTAGAAGATCGCCGCGAAAATCTCGCTAAATTGACCTATCAAGAAGGTCTGGGCAGCTACTTGGACAAGACCGAGCGCATGACTAGACTGGCCGAGAAGATGGCTGAGCTTGGTGTGGCCCGCGGTGCTGAAGCCGCCGACCTCAAGAGAGCTTGCGCCCTATTGAAGCTAGACTTGGTCACCGGTTTGGTACGCGAACTCCCTGAATTACAGGGCTTTGTCGGATCTTGGTATGCAGCCAATGCGGCAAATGCAGCAGCAAAAGCCTCAGCTTCTAGTCAGACAGTTAGCAGCAGTAGCAGTAACGGCGGAGAGAATCCCGCCGTAGTGCGGGCTATAGCTTCGCATTATTCTCCCAGAGGCAGTCATGACAGTATCCCAGCCGATACTGTTGGTCAGATGGCTGGCCTCATCGACAAACTAGATCATATTGTCGGACTTTTCGCCATCGGCAAAAAACCTACCGGTTCTTCAGATCCTTATGCTCTCAGACGCTCGGCTCAAGGTTTAGTAGATATTCTTTTTGACGGTCTAGGCGACCGCCAGGTCGATGTGGAAGCCTTGGTCAAGTTTCTGCTAGACGATTACTCCAAACACCTGCAAAGTTCGGGCAAATTCGATGCCAAGGCTGTAGAAAGCGAGGTTCTGGATTTTCTAGAGCAAAGATTGAAAGGCAAACTACTCGATCTCAATTACTCGAGAGAACTGACCGACTGTGCCCTATCTTGCGGAGCACTCTCTGATATAGCTTCCTTGAAAGTACGACTGGCTGTACTCGATGAATTGCTTGCCGATGCCAAATATCAGGGTCTGATTAGAATGGGTGTGCGTGTCGGCAATATTCTCAAAAGCGATAGCAGCGATAAAGTTATCGAAGACAAGCTCAGTGAGCCGGAAGAGAAAGCCCTCTGGCAAGCCTTTAAGGAGAAAGTAAAACTGGATGAAGGCGCAAAACTCTCCAGCAAAGCTGATTTCCAAGCGATGCTTGCTATGCTCGGTGAACTCTCAACTCCAGTCGATGCCTTTTTTGACAAGATTCTGGTCAATGACCAAGATCCGGTAAAGAAAGCCAATCGTCACGGTATTCTCAAGAACATCGACAAATGGCTGAAGCGACTGGGTGATTTCACCAAGCTGCAGTCTTTGATTAATTAATTGACAAGTTAAGTAAAAGCAATCAAGAGTGTCGGAACAATTGAGACGCTTTTACGCCTGTTAACTTAGTTTAGTTTGTCCAATAAACTAAGACCAAATCAATATTGGACATTCTCAAATTTAGACCCTATCAAATTTAAACAGGTAGACCTTGCTTAAGACTACAAATCAGAACCGCACCGCGCCAAGAAACAAGACTAGGCAGGGAGCCTGCTTTTTAGAAGCAGCCAAACCTTATTTAGATTTGGGCAATGGTAGAAGGCTCTTGCTTGTTGTCACTCTCTTGAGTCTGACTTTGGGCTTTGGTGTTCCTTCTATAGATGCCGGGGCAGCCAATGCCAAAGGGGTGGAATTACCGCCGGAAAGTTTGCGCACACCGCCTCTGGCTAAAGAAAACTCAGTCAGCACCTATGTGCCTTCAGAGACCTGCGAAGGGCAGGGACTGGCGGTCAATTTGATTTATGGCGAGAAAGCTCGTTATGAAGAAGGCGCACCGGTGGTGGTGGTAATTCCGGGCGGCGAGGGCGCCGACGGTTTGTCTTTCAACACCCATATGGCCCAGGTGGGGCTCATCGAAGTTCGTTTTGCCTTTCCAGGCGGCGGTAGCGCCAAGTTCGGCAGCAAGGGCACTTTCGACAACCGCGGTGCTCTTTCGATAGAGGCTCTGCGCGATGTTCTGCTTTTTGCCGGAGGCAAAAAGCCAGACTACAAGGGCAGATTTATTAGCGATCTGACCAAGCAATCCGGTGCCCCCCGCCCCCTCTCAGACAATATCGGTATCTTGGGCTGGGACAACGGTGGCAACCAAGCCTTGGTGGCTCTGGCTAAGTTTCCCGAAGATCTAGGCTTTATCACCTGGCTGGCATTTTATGAAAGCCCGATTGGCTCTATGTTTCATCCATCCAATCTCGGTTCGCAGCAAGATCTGATGATCAACAAACATTACCGCGAGGGCTCGGCGTCTTCAGGAAATCTGGTGGTTGATTATCGCAAACTGCGTTGGCTGCCCCAGGGCTTTCGCCGGCCCAACCGGCTCACCGGCACCAAAAGAGGCACCCCAGGACTCAAGGGCGTACTGTTTTTTGATGAAAACGAAAATGGACAATGGGAAGAATCGAAAGAATTCGCCTTCAATTCATCGCTTGATGTAGCTCTGACCAAGCAGTTTTTCCCGCCCCAGGTGGCGGCAGCCTGTGAGCGCTTGGATGTCTTCAAAGGCATCTGGCCGGCCAATGTCGGCACAGTCAGCGAATCGGAAGAATTCTTCGCCAACCGCGACGGCTCTCTGTATGTCAGTCAAGTGGCGGCCAAATACCCCAAGCTCATGGTTGGTATCTTTGCCAGCAGTGTGGACCACAATCAACAGCAAATCGACCACCCGCATATCACTTTTCTCTACAACTCTTTCCTGACCAATAAGGTCAAGTGGCTCAGACTAAATCCAGACCCAGTCTATGTGGCTGCCATTGCTGCCATGAACCTAGCCAACTTCGTCAATAACCGACCCAATACATCAATCGATACAACCACTGATCAAGGCGCCTTGCTGGCTCATCTTGAGCCTGAAGGCATCGTGCCTGACTATGTCTATATGCAGGCTTTTGCCGCCGAAATGAGCGACAGATTTAAGCTCAAGAAATTTAGAGAGCTACTGAAAGCACCCTTGGTCAATTATTCGAACGGTGCCCAAGATGCCCCCAAGCCTGAGCAATAGCTAAATTAGACTGTAAAGAGGGTGTGCTACTATCTATAACAGATAGAGAAATATCAGGGTGAGCGAGAGGGTCTAACATGTTCAGCAGTCCAGTTGATGTGGCGATTGTTCTAGGAGTGGCGCTCCTGGTATTCGGCCCTAAGAAGCTGCCCGAACTTGGCAAGTCTCTGGGGCAAGGTCTGGGTAATTTCAAGAAAGCTCTAAGCGATGCTCAAGAAGATGTCACATCTATAAAAGATCGCGACACAACCTCGAAGAATACGGTCAAAGCCGACGATCCGGCAAAAGCCTTGGCTCAAGCCGGCTCAGCCGTCAAGGCAGACGAAAAAACTGCCGAGAAAGCTGCCACAATACCCGCCGGCTCCGGTGCCAGCAGTGCAAGTAGTAATGCTGGCAGTGATGGCGAGACCTAAAATAAGCTAATCTAAGAAAATGCCGGAATTCAAGGTAGTCTCTAGCTTCAAGCCTGCCGGCGACCAGCCACAGGCAATCGACAAACTTTCAGAGGGTCTCAGGCAAGGGACCCGCTATCAGACCCTGCTTGGCGTCACTGGTTCGGGCAAAACAATGACCATGGCGAGCATCATCGCCGAGACTAAAATGCCGGCACTCTTATTGGCTCACAATAAAACCCTGGCGGCCCAGCTCTGCAATGAGATGAAAGAGTTCTTCCCCGACAATGCTGTCGAATACTTCATCTCATATTACGACTATTACCAACCTGAGTCGTACATACCGTCGACCGATACTTTTATAGAAAAAGAAGCCAGTATCAATGATGAGATAGACAGGCTCAGGCATTCGACCACCCGCTCTCTCTGGGAAAGGGAGGACGTCGTGGTTGTCGGATCGGTATCAACTATTTACGGTCTTGGTGTACCCGAACGTTATCTATCGGCGGCTCTCGAACTGAGAGTGGGGGTGGAATATGACCGTCAGGATATTCTCAGGAAGCTGGTATCGATTCACTATGACCGCAACGATTTAGTCGTGGAAAGATCTAGATTCAGAGCCCGCGGTGAGATCTTGGAAGTTTATCCTTCTTATGAAGAACGCATCATTAAAGTAGAATTTTTTGGTGACGAAGTAGAGCGCATCACCCATGTAAACCCGGTTACCGGCGAAGTCGAAGAGATTTTAGAGAGCATTAGAATCTATCCGGCCAAACACTATGTGGCCGACGAAAATGAAATAGAAGAATCGGTCAAACAAATTCAAGCCGAACTGGAAGAAAGGCTAGGCGAGCTGGCCGCCCAGGGCAAATTGGTAGAGGCTTATCGTCTCAAACAGCGCACCAATTTCGATATCGAAATGTTGAAAGAAGTGGGCTATTGCAACGGCATCGAGAACTATTCGCGCATTCTGGAAGGGCGTAAGCCGGGCGAGCCGCCCAAGACGCTCATCGACTACTTTGTTAGAAAGTACGGCAGAGACGGCTTCATAACCTTCATTGATGAATCACATGTGACCGTACCTCAATTGCGGGGCATGTTCCACGGCGACCGCAGCCGCAAAGATACTCTCATTGATTATGGCTTCAGGCTGCCCTGTGCCCGCGATAATAGACCGCTTACGCCGGATGAGTTTTTCGAAAGAGTGGGCAAAGTTGTCTTTGTTTCAGCCACGCCTGGAGACTGGGAACTTTCGGTTTCAGAGAATGTTGTAGAACAAATCATCAGACCCACCGGACTTGTCGATCCGGTGGTGGAGATTCGCCCGATTCAAGGGCAGATAGACGATTTGATTGGTGAAATAAAAGAACGCAGCCAAAAAGATGAGCGAGTTTTGGTCACAACCCTGACCAAACGTATGGCTGAAGACCTGACCGATTATCTTAGCGAGCTGGGCATCAAGGTTAAGTGGCTGCATTCGGATATCAAAGCAATTGAGCGAGTAGAGCTTTTGCGCGATCTTCGCCAAGGTGTTTTTGATGTTCTAGTGGGTGTCAACCTCTTGAGGGAAGGCTTGGATTTGCCCGAAGTGTCGCTGGTGGCAATTATGGAAGCAGACAAAGAAGGCTTTCTTAGAGCCGAGCGCTCGCTTATTCAAACAATTGGCAGAGCCGCTCGCAATGCTGAAGGCAAGGTAATTTTGTACGCCGACAAAATGACCGATTCAATCGTCAAAGCCAAGGGCGAGACCGAAAGAAGAAGAGCCTTGCAAATGGCTCACAACCAAGAACATGGCATTGTGCCTCGCACAATCGTCAAACATTCTTCCAATATATTGCTTGATACTCTGCGCGGTAAGAGCGAAGAAGCAGAGCTTGAACAGGCTAATGTCAAGAGGAAGCGTAAAGAGAAAGGTGGTAAGGTCAACCGTCCAGAGCCTATACCTGAAGCCGTGCTTGAGCTATCGCAAAGAGATCTGTTACTGGCTATAAAACGTATAGAAAAGGAAATGAAGGATGCCGCCCGAGAACTGGATTTTGAGCGGGCTGCCGACCTGAGAGATCAATTAAAAGTATTACATGAAAGGGCGCAGCAATTGCGTAAACCAGGTAATAACTAGGTTTTTCAGCCATTGGATCATATTTGGCAGCTTTTTAAAGGTGCTTAACTAAATGAGCACAACATGCTAGGCGCACTTATACTACAGTTGAGGCGTTGCCAAGCAACCTGTTCAACTCATAATAGGTTTTGCCGATATTGCAAAAAGCGCAGGGCAAATATTATGGAATTGTTGATTTCCCTCTTGGATACATAAAACGCACATACGATATTGCCGTCAAACAGACGAAGAGCAACACCGCCGCTATAAATGGTCCTACGGGGACAGCCAAGTCAGAAACAGTCGGCCAGTGCTCAATGAAACTGTGGCTCTTAAACAGCCTGCTCAAGGCAGACTTTAAGGCGCGCGTATCATTTCGATCACAAACAGTTAGGTCAAAAGATCTAACAGCATCGGTAAATTCATAACGAGGCAACTATGGCAAAAAGCAAGTCCCCGGATACAGATCGCATCATCAGTCCTATCCTCATCGAAGATGAAAACCTGGCTAAAAGAAACGAGTTGGAAGAACTCGACCTTATTGATGACTCAGACCAGTTCACTATTCTAGATGACGAAGACGATAGTATCGACGATGACGATGAGCCGGTAGAACTTCCTTCCACCCGCGAGATCGCCACTGAAGATTCAGTCAGGCTCTATCTCAGAGAGATTGGACGTATTCAGCTACTCAAGCCCGATGAAGAAATCGAGCTAGCCCGAAAAATTCTGCAAGGCGACATGATGGCCAAGCGTAAGTTGGTGCAAGCCAACCTGAGACTGGTCGTATCTATCGCTAAGAAGTACATTGGACGCGGACTTTCCTTCCTCGACCTGATTCAAGAGGGCAACCTCGGTCTCATTAGAGCCAGCGAAAAGTTCGACCACGAGAGAGGCTATAAGTTCTCAACTTATGCCACCTGGTGGATTAGACAAGCCATCACCCGCGCCCTGGCAGACAAATCAAGGACCATCCGTGTGCCTGTGCACATGGTTGAGACTATCAACAAACTCAAGAAAGTGACCCGTCAGTTGGCTCAAGAGCTCAATCGCAAGCCCACTGAACAGGAATTGGCCAAAGCTATGGATGTTTCCATAGTGAAACTGCATGAAATCATCAAAGCAGCTAAAGAGCCAATTTCACTGGAAACTCCTATCGGCAAAGAAGAAGATTCTCGCCTCGGCGATTTCATCGAGGATGCTGAAACTGACAGACCAGAAACCACAGTCACCCACGAACTGCTGCGCCAGGATCTGGCTAAGATGTTGAACGAACTCACCCCCAGAGAAAGAGATGTGCTCAGACTTCGTTTCGGTCTAGATGACGGACGTCAGCGCACCTTGGAAGAAGTCGGACAGCTCTTTGCCGTAACCAGAGAGCGTGTGCGCCAGATAGAGTTCAAAGCCCTGCGTAAACTGAGACAACCCGGTCGGTCATCAAGACTGCGCGAGTATCTCTAAATTCAGCTCAGTCTGAGACAGAAGCTGAAGCCAGAGCTGAAAATATTCAGATTCAAAAGAAAGGGTGGATATCCGCCCTTTCTTTTTTTACAATGGTCCTATGTTTCCTTTTACATTGGACATCCAGTCGGGCTTTGCCATCATCCTCAACAAAGAAGGCGGTAGATTACAGCTTTCAGTGCGGCGCAAGATTGGCACGCCTCCCGGTAGTCAAGTCGTGCTAACAGCTGATGAGAGCCAGAGACTAGCCAATGCTTTATCTAGTTCTCTTGCCGGCTCTGCTTCTTCTAGAGCTGGTCAGAATCACAATTACAACCAAGATTACAAACAAGATTACAGACAAGAGCCCAATTTAGGGTTGCCACAGGCAGCAAAGCCGAACTCGCCAGCAGAAGATCTCTCCGATATGGAAGCCTTCCTCGCTTCTGAATTTCCCGATCTAAAGCGCAAGAAGCGCTCTAAAGCACAGAAAGCTGATTTGACCATACTAAAGACAGCGGCTCTGGGACTTGGTTGTCTGCTTGTCCTCGGGGTTATTTTTGCCATGTCGGACAGAACGCCTACTAAAGGCGCGAGCCCAAAGCGCCAAACGCAGTTGGTCGACCCCAAAGCCAAAGTGGAAGATTTTGCCAGACTTTATGTGTCGAGCATGCTTGACTTCCGTCGCGACAGCTATAAAGCCAGCCAGATCAAGGCAATGTCTATGATGGGTGAAGAACAGCTGTCTAAATATCTCAAAGAGACTGCCTTTCCACTTTCAGAAGAACGTATCAAGTCTCTGCCTGCCGAGCAGGATGTGCGTATTGAAACAATCGAATTTGGCAATCAAGACAAAGACTTTTATTTGGTCAAAGTCAATGGCGGGCTGGTGGAGATGAGCTCCGGCACTTCAAAATCGCATCCACTGGCGCTGGATCTAAAGATCAGCAAAGACCCCCTCATGGTCATCGAGCAGACCGACCGCGTGAACCAAACCAAATAAGTAAAAGTCCAATTAGAGCCCCACTTGCATCAACCATAACATCAGATAAGGTGGCAGAACGCCCCGGTACGAAAGACTGGTGCCATTCATCGCTTAAGGCATAAGCTATAGCCATAAACAAGGCTAGAATAGCCAATTTTAGATGATTGACAGAGCTTGCTGAAGCTCTTACTGAAGCTCTTACTGAAGTGCTTGCTGCGGCGTTTTTTGCCGTTTCTTTATTAGCGATTTTTGGTGAGATTTGAGTTGAGATTTCTCCCTCAATTTCTAAGGACTTTTCGCCAGAATAACCACCAGAATAATCGGCAGCATTTGTGGCAGCATTTGTGGCAGCATTCTTGGCTAAATTACTTGCAGAATAATCCGGGCTCTTTTGAAGAGTTAAACAAGCACCAAGCAATAAAGAGCGGTAATAAAGAATTGCCAGAACTGCATACTCGAACATATGGGCAAACTTGCGCACTGGCACATTGGCATCACCAAGATAGTCTTCGGTAATGCGGCCTGAATTAGCCTGGTGCGAAAAGCAAAAAATGACAAGCATCCAGACTGCTGAAAGCAAAAGACATAACTTAAATTGTCGCTCTTTGGTCAAATTGACTTCCCACCTTGTCTTCCATAGTTTAATCGACTAAAAAACGCCAGAGTCTATCGGCATCTTTGGTGATACCGATTCTTTTGGTCGTTTTGATTTGCCTGGGCTCAAGCGGCTCTTGCTCTGGCAAGTCGATGAGCTGCAAAGGACTTTTAGGACTAGTGAGAGATATGCCGTTATAGGTCAGATCGATATCGAGAGCCCGGCACAAGCGACCCGGTCCAACCAAACTGCTGTTTTTGCTGAAGAATTTGTCCTTAAATTGCTCGCTTGCCTGGCTGAGCGCAAGCGGTGCCCCGAGCCCCCTGATCAAGACGGCACAACCACGCCCTTTCGGCTCAGTGACTACGTTGAGACAATGATACATGCCATAAATGAAATAAACATAGGCCAAGCCTGGTTGGTCAAACATGACGCGACATCGAGGAGTAAGCCCTTTGTATGCATGACAAGCTGCATCTTCTTGGGTATAGGCTTCTACTTCGACAAGGGGAAAAGCCAGCTCTATACCGGGTTCAAAGCGCCTAAGCAAATACTTACCTAATAGTTCAGGGGCGAGAGCTACTGTCTCTCTAGCAAAGAAAGAGCTTGGCAAGCACTTGTGAGCAGTTTTACTTAATTTGCCGTCTTTTACCATAAAATAAAGTCTGCAAGCCTACAGAGAAAGTTGAAATATGTGCGGCATCGTCGGTTATCTCAATCTAAATAAGCATCATATCGAAGAAAAAGACAATCATCTGGGACGGATGTGTAAAAGCATCTATCACCGCGGTCCTGATGAAGAAGGCTATACCGTGCTTGGACCTTGCGCCATCGGTATGACCCGCCTCTCGATTATCGATGTAGCCGGGGGACAACAACCAATCGCCAACGAAGATGAAAGCATTTGGATAGTCTTCAACGGCGAGATCTATAACTTTCAAGAATTGCAAAAACTGGTCTTGGAACGCGGACATAAACTCAAGACCAAGTCTGACACCGAAGCAATTGTGCACCTCTATGAAGAGTTCGGCATAGACTGTCTGAAATATCTAGAAGGCATGTTCGCCTTTGCTATTTGGGATAAGAACAAAGAAAGGCTCTTTATTGCCCGCGATCGAATGGGCGAGAAACCGCTTCATTGGGGTGTCTTCAACAACAAACTGATCTTCGGCTCAGAACTGAAGACCATCCTCGCCCATCCAGACGCCAGAAAAGAGCTGGATGACGAAGCCATGCAGAAATATCTCACCCTAGAATACGTGCCGGCGCCTCATTCAATGTTCAAGGGCATTCATAAATTACCGCCTGCCCACTTCATGCTTGTGCAAAATGGTGAAATTCACACAGAACGCTACTGGCTGCCATCCACCGAAACTGTCGATATCGGCGAAGAAGAAGCAGGCAAGAAACTAGTCGAATTGCTCTCAAAATCGATTGAATTACGCCTTATTTCAGAAGTACCCCTCGGTGTTTTCCTTTCCGGCGGTATTGATTCGAGCGCTATTGCTGCTTTGGCTGCTAAGAACTCAGATTCGGCCATCAAGACTTTCTCTATCGGTTTCGAAGACAAGTCTTTCGACGAATCGAGTCATGCCCTAGCCGTAGCCAAGCATATCGGCTCACAACATGAAGTGGTGACCTTCTCGCCTTCTCTCGGCTTCGAGACCCTCGATGAATTATGGGGTATTTTGGACGAACCTATTGCCGATGCTTCAATTGTTCCCACCTATTTCCTCTCAAAAATGACAAAGCGACGGGTTACCGTTGCCCTCGCTGGTGAAGGCGGGGATGAACTATTCGGCGGCTATCCCACTTATCAAGCCCATAAAATGGCGCCGATGTGGTCTATATTGCCCCAGGCAGTGCGGCATGGTGTTCTAGAGCCGGCTCTCAGCAAGTTGCCGGTCAATATGAACAATCTCAGCTTTGACTATAAAGTGAAACGCTTTATAGGCTCGGCAGCAGAACCTCCGGTGCGTCGCCATTTACGTTGGATGGGCTCTATTCCTATGTCGAGGCAGGAAGCCTTGGTGAAAGAAAGCCACCGGGCGCTTTCCAGCGCCGTCATGGAAGAAGCTCTCTTTGCCGACCTGCCCCTGGTAAACAAGAATGGCTTGAGTGGCAGAAACAGCAAAGACATTCTAGAAGTAGTCAACAACATCATGCGTCTTGACATGACCACTTATTTGCCTGATGACCTTTTGGTCAAGTCGGACCGAGCCTCAATGGCCGCTTCACTGGAAGTACGCCTGCCCTTCCTGGCCTATCCACTTGTGGAATTCGCCCTCAGTCTGCCCCCCTCTTTGAAGGTGCGCGGTATGACCACTAAATATCTGCTCAAGAAAGCAGTGGCCCCTTATTTACCGCCCTATATTTTGAAGCGACCAAAGAAAGGCTTTGGTATTCCGGTGGCTAAATGGCTAAGACAGGAATTTCGCCCTCTTGTAGATGAACTCTTTAGCCGTGAATTCGTGGAGAATCAAGGCATTTTCCACTTTCAGTACATAAACAACATGCTTGAAGAGCACATGTCTATGCGTGTTGACAGACGCAAAGAGCTCTGGACCCTGCTGATGTTCCAATGGTGGTGGAGGAAGTTTTTCCTCTAAACTTACCTCGGCTGCGTTGAGTAAAGAAATAAAGCTCTAACTATTAGGCATAAAGGCGCAAGTCTTGAGGCATATAGATCTAGTGTTCAGAAGAACCGGAAGAGGTAGATGACCGGCAAAAGCAATCTCAACTCAGACCAAGCTCTAAAAATGAGCGCCGCTCCGCGCGAGGAATTCCTCGATGCGGTGGAACGCCATATTTGCCAAGTTCTCGGTTTTGATTATGGCTTCATCGACATTGTTTCGGGGCATGACATTGTCAATCTTGTCGATTTTAGCGCCGCCGAAAAGGACGAACAAACCCTCAACCTGGTCCGTAACCTCCTCGACGAGAATAAACAGCCTCTAGCTGTGGCTAATTCTTTACTGTCTCAGAAGGTCAAGTCGACACAGCGAGCCTGGGTGGGACGCGCCTATCTGAAGAGCGATACCCGCTCTACATCGAGTTTGCCGAGTGATGAAGGGGCTATGCCCTACGCCATCGTGCCTATTCTTTGCGATGCCCATGCCACCAGCGCCATTTCGGTTAAGGGCTTCTTGCGTGTGGTATCTTTCGACGCCTCTCGAGAGATAACTAATCAAGATCTCACCACCCTCAGGTTGATGGGCGAACACCTAGCCAATCGCACCCAACTTTTCATAGGCGCCGATACCGAGAAGGATAATGGACAGGCGGCAGTGGCAATGGCTCTCGCCGGCTCTGAGCGCCACCTCTCCGATAAGAGCGGACACGAAGAGCGCGACCATATCTTAATTCTTCATTCCAACCGCGTTTTGCGAAGAAGATTCAGCCGCATACTTTCTGAACGCTATTCGATCTTAGAATGCGACAACGAAGAGAAAGCACTCTCTTTTTTGGGCGAGACCCGCATCGATTTGATTATCGTAGACAGCAATCTGACCGGCACTTCCGGTTATGGTTTCTGCAAAATGGTAAAAGACTCTCCTGATTGGAAACATATTCCAGTCTTGATAGTGACTCCGGACTCTGGGCCGTCCGTGCGTGTAGAAGCTCTGGGAGTCGGAGCGGACGATTGTCTTGCCGATAGCTGTTTCGACAGCGAGCTTCTGGCTCGAGCCCAGTCTTCATTGCGGCATCGACGCATAGAAAAAGAACTGGCCGTGCAGTTGGAGTTACTGGAAGATTATGCCCAGCGTCTAGAAAAGGCGCACGAACAACTCTCTCAAGACAGACAGTCTCAAATGCAGCGCAACACTATGCTGGAGCAACTGAGACGCGAATCAGACATTTTGCGCAATCAAGAGTCTTTGCTGCATCGCATCAGCAATACGATTAGACGCTCTTTCAACATCAAAGAGAATCTCACCGAAATGCTCGAAGAGCTCTCCGGCTATTTTGCTCTCGACTGCTGCTTTCTTGTTTTGCCATCTGAAGAAGAGCCCGAAGACACAATTCGAGTAGAATATGTAACCGATGAGAGTTATAAAGTCATTGATTTTGATCGAGATATATCGACTCTTGAACTCTATTCCAAGTTGTTTGCACCAGATCAGGCGATAATCGCCAACGACGTGGCTAATGATCGCCGTCTCGATGCCTTTCGTTCACATGTCTTGAACGGCTATAACATCCTCTCTCTCTTTTACGTGCCGGTTCATTACAGCGAAAAACTGCTGGGTCTATTGGTAGGCTTCAAAGGTGAAGTGCCGGCTAACTGGAATAGAGTCAACGAAGCCTTTATGAAATCGGTCGCCGACCAAGTCGCATCGGGAGTCACCAACGCCAGACTTTACGCAAGAGTGCAAAGGCAAGCCACCACAGACGGTTTAACATCGCTCTTCAATCACCGCACCGGACAAGAGAAACTGACTGAACAGCTGCGCATGGCGGAGCGCTATCAAAGACACCTTTCAGTGCTTATGGTCGACGTCGACCATTTCAAATCAATCAACGATAATTACGGTCACCCTGTAGGCGACACAGTTCTCAAGGCAGTGGCGAAACTGATTAAAAGCAATTGCCGCGACGTCGATATACCAATTAGATACGGCGGCGAAGAGTTCATGCTGGTTTTACCGGAGGTCAGCCGAGAAGGCGCCCATGTTGTAGCCGAACGTATTAGACGCAGCCTATCTCAAGAAGTAATCCATCACGAAAGCTTTTCGCTCTCAGTTACAGCCTCTCTTGGAATTTCTACTTTCCCGGATGATGCAATCGAACAACATGTGCTATTAGACATGGCAGATAAAGCTTTGTATATGTCGAAGCGCATGGGACGAAATCAGGTACGCACGGCGGATGAACTCAAGGGCAATCAACCGCAACCGACGACAGTAAAGCAAGAAAACTTTGGATTCGATGTAGACAAGCTATCTGACGAAGCCAGAAATAGCACTGAACTAATGCCGGAAGTAGTGGAAATGGTCAAGCAACTTGCCCAGAATCTCTATTCGCGTTCGGACTACAACAAGATTCACCATCTGGAAGTCGCCAGACTCTCCGAAATGCTTGGAAAGGTCATGGGACTCTCCAAAAGTCAAATTGAACAGATTCGTGTAGCCGGACTTCTGCACGATGTTGGAACGCTCCGCTTGCCGGACGATATCCTTAACAAAGTTGGGGCTTATACCCCGGACGAAAGACGAATTGTCAATCAACATTCATTGATGGGCGCGGAGATGCTGCGACCAGTGAAAGCTCTGGCAGAAGTCTGTCAAATACTAGAGAATCACCATGAACGATGGGATGGAACCGGTTTTCCACGAGGCTTGCGGGGTGAAGATATTCCCTTGGCCGCGCGCATTGTCTCAATAGTCGATAGCTATCACGCGATGATTTCAGCAAGACCCTATAGACAGGCTCTAACGGTAGAAGAAGCCATCGCAACTCTGAGAGCCGGAGCCGGCAAACAATGGGACCCATTTTTGGTGGATATTTTTATCGCTGTGATAGCGAACCTCAACGCTCCGATTTAATCCGGCTTGTAGAACCTCCGAGAGCCTTTTTAGGAGCCTTATGCTGCATAGTTGCTTAACGATCTGACTGCACTCCGGACTCTTGAACATCCGTCATTTTGTTCCAAACCCCGATATCTTAGATCTTCGGTCAGTGGTCCAGAATCATAAGCTCTATAGCATCCCCTGAGCCTCCATTTTGAATAACCTCATTGGCATTTTTTGCCACAGTATAGTCTTTAGTCGGCTGAATCTCGAAAACTCCTTTTTGCACGGTTACACGATACGTTGAAAGGTAGTTCCTCTTGTCTCCGCCTACATTTTTATAATCGATCTGCAAAGGAACACCTTTCCTGTGCCGCTTACTATCTGCAATGAAACCAGTATCAATATCTTGAAGCTGTCCCAAAAGTTCTAGAACTTTTCCCTGTTTACCTGAATTCTTGAAGCAGTTTGTCAAAACAACAACTCTAGCGCTTATAGGCGCCGAAGAATAGATTTCCTGTCTTTTCTTCCTCTCGTTCTGCGCTAGACAAAATGCCTTTGTGGTATCAAAACAGACCAATTGATAATCGTCCGGCAGATGAAGCTTCTTTCTTTTGGAAGACTCCTCCTCTGCCGGTAGCTTTGTTTCTGGTCCATATTCAACGCCACTGAAGCTCAAACCAGTCAACAACATACTAGCCTTAGTAAATGGATTGGAAACATGACCTGTCTTCCCGATCTCTAAATCAGCAATCTTGCGGCTGTGTTCATTGAAAATTTTGACGGCTGTCCAACCTTCTTTGTAGGAAAGATTAACTCCAGTATCTTTGACTCTTAGAAGGAAAGAGTCTTCGTTCAAGTACAGAAGATAGTCACCTAGAAGTTCACTGCGCTGTCTCAAAACCATATAGCTCTTATCGCCAGAGACTCTGGATTCTGAGTTAATCTCTTTGCTTATAGCACGCGCCGACTGAACTCCTTTCTCGGCCTCTCGTCGTTGTGCTGAAACTGGACTAGAAAAGCAGGGTGAACCTTGAACGTTGAATTCAAGCATCATTACCAACAGCGAAAATAGAACCCAAAACCTTACTCTTATGCGATGCTGAGATTTTAACCAACAACGCACTGCTAATGGGGCAACTCCCTCAGATTCAAGACAACTAGCCAAAAGCAATCTCCCTAAAGGCAATCTATTGACTTCCAATTAATAGGTTAGCACTTATGCCGACAAGGAAGGAAGGATTCCAAGAAGGGCGGAGGTTCTAAAGTCTCTGCAGCTATTTTCGCCAGAAGATTTCCGGTTTTGGCTATAAACCGATATCGGTTCATAGCCAAATTAATGCAAGCCTTTGAACTTTTTCTCGTCAAAATACGTCTATATATCAGAGCCCTTCTTGGAGTTGCACTATGCTAAAGAGCCCTGCTGACTCTGGTCTAGACAAAAAACAATACAGAGAAGCTTATAGCGCTTTCCTTGAAAGTGTTTGGGAGCATTTCGAGAAGCAATTTCCCAGCGAGGAGAGTTGCTGGCTCAGACTCTATGTGCTCTTGAAAGAGCGGAACCTACTCTTCTGTAGAAACTGCAACAATGAGAATATCGACCTTAAGCCGGGTAAAAGAAGATTCCGGTGTAGTGAATGCCACATGAATTCTTCCATCACAGCAGGAACGTTTTTTCATAGAGTCAGAAAACTAAGGGCTTGGTTCGCAGCTATTTGGTTCAGTGAAAATGGTGTCTTGATTTGCTCTACGGCATTCTCGAAATTTCTGAAAGTAGCCCAGTCATCAGCACTGCACATAGTAAAAAGTATTAGAGGAGCAATTGACCTGTACTGTTCTGAGAATGTGGATTCTCGGTTGCCAGTCAACACAGTCCATTTTATAGAGCTATTTGATAGAAGAAGCATATTGACATACCGCTTGATGCCGCCATATCTAGAAGAACAAGAGGCATCAGCAAGAGACAATAAAGGCCGATCCTTCGATAGTTCTGAGGACAACCAAGAAAATGGAATGGACGCTGAAGTGGAAGCAAATTCAGCACCAATAGATCAGCAGAAAGACCTACAAGATTCCCAAAGTCTCTCGGAAACAGATTCACTTGTACTCTCTTGCCTAAATCATGGTTCAATGACAATTGACGAACTAGCAGCAGCGGCTGGACTTAGTCACTCTCAAGTATATGAGTCCTTAATTGAGCTTGAGCTAAGCGGCGAGATTGAGCCTCAACCAGGAGGCAGATTCAACCGCAGCGAAAAAAGAAAGCAGTTCAAACTTACACTGGTTCCAAGTTCATCGGATGGAAAGAATTCTAAAAATACTGAGAGATACTGGTGGGAATTCATCGATAGCGAATCAACCAAGCTTCTTTGGCAAGAACTCCTGAAGCGCGGTGAGGCGCAGAAGGCAACATTCGAAGCCATTGAAGGGCATGGACTCCTGCGCAATTTATCGATGTGGCAAATTGCAAGAGCACGCAGTATAAAACGAGAGCAGAAGGACTTGAGTGCGTTCAGCCGCGCCCGCTGCGACGCATCTAGCTGCAGTTTGTGCACGACCGCAAATGGAGCCTCCTCTGCAAATGAACTATTCCGGAAGACTTCGAGCCTAATATCAATATTGAAGACTTTAGGCATCGGCTCAGCGAGAAAACACATTCAACTATTGGTCAATCTTTCTCTATATTTCAAAGGAACCATAGAGAAGATAGAACAAGCAAATTCTTCTCTAATAGAAGATTTTGGTGGTTCATTGACGCTCGATAGCAATGAAGCTTGCAAGAAACAGCTTTTTGATGTCTGCTTATCCCTGGGCTATTTGGGGTCGCCCCTGCTGCGCGCCTCAGTCACCCCGCCGTTTGTTCGAGTCTAACTCAATCTATATCTTACTTATAGGGACTTCAAGAGCCAGGGCACCTTCGACTACTACAGATCAACCAGCCAGACCAGCTAGCACCTAGATAATATCTTCAAAGAGAGCCGTTGAAAAATATCTTTCGCCAGTGCTGCAAATGAAGGTGACGATCTTGAGCCCTTTGTTCTCTGGGCGTTTGGCGATAGACAAAGCAGCGTGTACATTTGCCCCACTAGAAATTCCTGCCAGTATGCCTTCTTGAGTGGGAAGACGTCGTCCCATTTCTAAGGACTCCTCATTAGTGACATGGAAAACTTCATCTATAAGGTCGAGATTTAGCACTCCAGGAATAAAACCGGCGCCGATTCCTTGAATCTTATGGGGGGCAGGCTGCAATGGCTTGTTAGCTAGTTTCTGGCTAATTACTGGGCTGTCTGCAGGCTCCACAGCAATTACCTTGGCAGCGGGATTTCTTTCCTTGAGAAAACGTCCAGCACCACTAATAGTACCACCGGTGCCCACGCCGGCGACAAGAATGTCCACGCGACCATCAAGATCTTTCCATATTTCTGGTCCGGTATTTTCGTAATGAGCTTTGGGATTGGCAGGATTATCGAATTGCTGAAGCATGTAGGCATTGGGGCGGTCTTTCACTAAAGCTTCTGCTTTAGCCACTGCGCCTTTCATTCCTTCCGGTCCCGGTGTCAAAATCAATTCGGCTCCGAGGACTTTGAGCATCCGGCGCCGCTCCTGCGACATTGTTTCGGGCATGGCTATGATCAGCTTGTAGCCCCGGGCTGCAGCGACAAATGCTAGAGCAATGCCTGTGTTGCCAGAAGTCGGCTCGACAAGTACAGTCTTGCTCGGTTCAATCAGTCCCCGCTTCTCAGCATCTTCGATCATCGAGATGCCGATTCTGTCTTTCACTGAACCAAGTGGATTCATAGATTCAACTTTCACATAGACTTCTGCATCCAAACCAAGAGCCAGTCTATTGAGGCGAATCAAGGGCGTGTTGCCGACGGCAGAAGAAA
Organism: Obscuribacter phosphatis (SeqCode); assembly: GCA_017303615.1. Lineage (GTDB taxonomy): Bacteria > Cyanobacteriota > Vampirovibrionia > Obscuribacterales > Obscuribacteraceae > Obscuribacter > Obscuribacter phosphatis_A. The sequence goes on along the minus strand of JAFLCK010000005.1, from coordinate 119,673 downwards.
TACTTGCTTGTAGTGGCATCTTCTTACTGTTTAGCCTCTTCCGGACTTGCCTGCATCGACTGACCGGGAAGCGGATTGTTTGTTTTCAAATTTTCAAGGGCTCTTTCGCCGACCCCTTTTAGTACTTGACCCTTCTTGAGCAGCTTATTGTCTTTTCTCGCTTCTCCATCTTTGATCATCTTATCGGCTTTAGCGATCAAAGTTTGAGCGTGCTTGATGGCTAGTTTGTATTTTTTCTGCATGCGCTTCTCGTCATCGGTGAATTCGGAAGCACTTGGAGAAGAGCTTATCTCAGAAGGAGAGGAAGAAGAGGCAGCAGGTCTAGAGGAACCGGAGGGGTCGCCCACTGTCGGTATGCTGTTGCCGAAAAAATCATTGGTGCCGCAAAAAGCCGGATTAGCCGCTAGCGAAGTAAGAGTAAGAGATGACAAAACGACCGAGAGGGTCAAAAACCTAGGCCACCCAAGTTGGCTAAATTTGACTGAATCGAGTTCGGTTTTTCTCGTCGTTTGCAACATGTTTTGGTCCTCCCAGGTTCCGAACTAATTTCGGCTAGTTTGCTGCCTATTTGGCTTTCTGCAACCGTCATAAAAAATAGTGACGTAGAAGCAGGGCGAAAGATTCCTTAGAAATAGACTTCTTAGACAAAGACTCCAGAGCTAAATACTTTTTTTGGCGAAGTAATTATTGCTTCAGAAGGAGTATTTTAAGCTAGGTTTCTAAGAGTGAGACTAACTGCTCTTAATTTTTGCCTTGAGAAAGAGACTGTCTATCTCAAGGTTAAGTAGACTTTCGAGACCATGAGCGGCTCTCAAGAGAGTGCCGTCACTAAGCGGTGCACCCAGCATTTGTAAACCAATTGGTAGTCCGTCAGCCACGCCGCAGGGCAAAGAAATACCTGGCAGTCCGGCTAAATTGGCTGGGATCGAGGCAATATCGGACATGTACATCTGCAGGGGATCGCTCGTCTTCTCGCCGAGTTTGAAGGCCGTAGTAGGCGAGGTCGGCGAGATAAGCAGATCATAGGTTTCGAAAAGCTTACTGAAATCATTTGTAATAAGCCTTCTCACCTGTTGTGCCTTCTTGTAATAAGCATCGTAATAGCCAGTGCTGAGCGCATAAGTACCGAGCATTATGCGTCGCTTCACCTCGGCGCCGAAGCCCTCGCCCCGGGTGGCATAGTACATGGCATGAAGTTCTTCGGCATCGAGATTGCGGTGTCCATAGCGAACTCCGTCAAAGCGTGCCAAGTTAGCCGAGGCTTCGGCGGTGGCGACAATGTAATAGACCGGCAAGGCATAGCGTACATGGGGTAGTGATACTTCTTCCACTGTGGCGCCGGCCTGACTCAGTCGTTCGGCAGCCTGTGCAACTGAGTCTCTGACACTGGCATCGATGCCCTCACCCATAAGCTCTTTGATCAAACCAACTTTGAGACCCTTCAGTTTCTCTTCGCAAGAGCTAGCAGCCAGCTTGGCTATAAAGGCTGCGTCTACGGGCTCGCGGGTGTTTTTCAGGCGATAGTCGGGGTTCAAACTGGTTGAATCTTTGGGATCAAAGCCTTGAATGAGGCTGACCATAGTGGCGCAATCTTCGACAGAGCGTGCAAACGGACCAATCTGGTCGAGGCTGGAGGCGAAAGCCACCAAACCAAAGCGTGAAACAGTGCCGTAGGTTGGCTTCATGCCCACCAAACCGCAAAAGGCTGCCGGTTGTCTGATCGAGCCGCCGGTGTCTGAACCAAGTGAAGCCGTGCAGAACCCAGCCTTGACCGCTGCGGCTGAACCGCCGGAACTGCCGCCGGGGACGTATTCCAAGTTGATGGGATTGCGAGTTTGCTTGTAAGCTGAATGCTCGGTGGACGATCCCATAGCAAACTCGTCCAGGTTGGTCTTGCCTAAGACTATAGCACCTGCATCGTGCAGCTTCTGGGGAGCAGTGCCCCGGTAAGGACTGGCGAAACTAGCTAAAATTTTGCTACCACAGGTGGTGTGAAAGCCGGGCTCGCACATATTGTCTTTCAATGCCACCGGAATACCCGAAAGTGGCGCTTGCTCCGCACCCGAAGCGAGGAGGGCATCTTGTTCGGCAGCTCGTTTGAGCGAATTTTCGAAATTACATTCGAGAAAGGCGCCTACTTCGCTTTCGTGGGCTTCTATTTGGGCTATGTGCGCCTTGGTGATTTCGACTGCTGAGACTTTTCGCTTAGCTATCAGGTCTTGCAGGCTCTTGATTGATGCGCCGACAAGTTCTTTTTCGCTAGACATTCGACACCTGTTTTATTGCTTGAACCGTTTAAAAATCAGAGAACAGTTATGTCCACCAAAGCCAAAACTGTTAGACATAGAAATGTCTATCGAGGCATTGTGGACTGCTATATTAGGAACATAATTGAGATCGCATTCGGGATCGGGATTTTCTAAATTGATCGTAGGCGGCAATATAGATTCTTGGATCGCCATAATCGAAACGGCGGCTTCTAGGGCACCGGCTGCACCAAGAAGGTGTCCGGTCATAGACTTGGTGGACGAAACAGCCAATTTATGCGAAGTAGCATGCTCAGCAAAAACGCGCTTGATGGCGTTGGTCTCGGCTTTATCGCCAAGCGGCGTCGAGGTGCCGTGGGCGTTTATATAGTCGACTTGGTCTGGTCTAAGCCCTGCCTGGTCTAGAGCAGCCTGCATGGCCCGGGCTGCACCGGCACCGTCGGCACAGGGCTGAACGATATCGTAGGCATCACCGGTGCTACCAAAGCCCACCAGCTCGGCATAAATACGAGCACCACGGGCGAGGGCATGACTGAGCGATTCTAAGATCAAGATGGCGCCGCCTTCGCCCATGACAAAGCCGTCTCTGTCTTTGTCGAAAGGACGACTGGCTTTTTCTGGTTCATGATTGCGGGTGCTCAAAGTACGAGCCGAGGCAAAGCCTGCCATAACAAGAGCCGCTATCGGTGCTTCCGAACCGCCGGCAAGCATGATGTCGGCTTCGCCTCTTTCAATGATGCGATAGGCATCACCTATAGAATGAGAAGATGTTGCACAGGCAGTGACTGTACAAGTATTCGGTCCCTTAGCGTTGTTGAGCATCGAGACCCAGCCGGCTGCCATGTTGACGATAAGCATGGGTACAGTGAAAGGCGAGCAACGGTCTGGACCTTTGTCGAGCAAAACTTTGTATTGGTCTTCGATAGTCTGAAAGCCACCGGCGGCAGATCCTACTGAAGTACCAACCCGTTCAGGGTTTTCTTTCGACATATCGAGTTTGGCATCTTCGACAGCTAATTTGGCTGCGGCAATGGCAAATTGAATGAAGCGGTCGGTGCGCTTCACTGCTTTGTGATCCATAAACTGCGCTGGATCAAAATCGAGCATTTCAGCAGCTATCTTGCAAGAGGGTCGCAGTTCAACAGGAATGCGCTGCACCAGCTTGACGCCGGATCTGCCTTGCACTATGCCCTGCCAAAAGTCTTGGATGCCGACGCCAACGGCGGAGACAACTCCGAGACCAGTTACGACTACTCGCTCTTTAGTCATTGTGACAACTTTTCTCTAGCTAAATCCAACCAGAAAGGGCCGACACCCGAAGGGCGGCCCCGTTCTGAACAATACTCTGGCAAACGCCTGCTAAAAACTGATTTTTAGAGGTGCGATGCAATGTATTTAACGGCTTCACCGACGGTGGTGATTTTCTCGGCGTCCTCATCCGGAATTTCCATTCCGAACTCTTCTTCAAGAGCCATGACGAGCTCTACTGTGTCGAGCGAATCAGCACCTAGATCCTTAGTGAAGCTTGCTTCCATGGTCACTTCATCACCATTGACATTAAGCTGAGCCACGGCGACCTTCTTGACTCTTTCGAAGGCTTCCTTCTCTTCCATGAGTATTTAACTCCCCCCTGAAAACGCACGTAAATCTAAGCTGGACACTAAGGAGTGCCAAGGCAAAATAGAATAACACGTACGAAGTACAACATTAGTTTTGTGAATTAGGTGTAAAGCCCGCCGTTCACTTCCATGACCTGACCGGTTACATAGGCACCGGGACCGGCAAAAAAGCACACGGCTCTGGCAATGTCGTCTGGTGTTCCCATACGTTTGAGCGGAATACGCTCCACGTATTTATTTATAATTTCCTCACCAAGAGCTCTTGTCATATCGGTATCGATAAAGCCGGGAGCAACCACATTGGCTGTGATGTTGCGGCTGGCATATTCAAGGGCTACTGTTTTGGTGAAACCAATCATGCCGGCTTTGGCAGCGGCATAGTTGACCTGTCCAAAGTTGCCATGAACACCAGTGGTGCTGGCAATATTGATAATGCGACCGCTTCTCTGCTTACTCATTATTTTCAAGACAGGCTGGGTCACTTTGAAGGCCGAAGTCAGGTTGGTATCGATGACAGCTTGCCACTCGCCTTCCGACATTCTCATAAAGAGATTGTCGCGGGTTATACCGGCGTTATTGACAAGTATGTCAATACGTCCCCATTTTGCCATCACAGTTTCCACCATTTTGGCAACACTCTCAGACTGAGTGACATTGCAGGGAGCGGAAAGGGTTTCGCCGCCCTGTGCGGCAAGTTCCTGTGCTGTTTTGCTGCACAGTTCTTCGTTAATGTCTGAAATTACGACTCTGGCGCCTTCTTTCATGAGGGCCTCTGCTATGGCTCTACCAATACCCCTGCCGGAACCGGTGACCACAGCGACCTGATTAGCTAGGCTGGCTGATGTAGTCATTTTCTTAGTACTCTCACTTCTCTATATAGATAAGATTTCCGGGCTGCCCCGGATGCAAGAGCAACTCTAAAGCTAAAAGTCCGAAAAAAACTCTTAGACTCTTCTAAGACACCCCCTCCCGCAGGGGGTATTTTTTTTGTGATACCCAGCTAATATAAAAACTCACCTTATTCCATAGAAAAAACCTTACTTGCAGTGGGGTTTCCACGTAGATGAGCGGATTAACTCGTAGTGACATGAAATACTTTCTCTATTAATCTCTTGACATAACCGGCGGGCGTGAAACATTTCGGAACATCAGAAGGCTTTGGCTATCTGGCTGTTTTGTCGCGTCCAAGTCGGCGCCAAGTAGGAAACAGGGGAAAAGCCAATGGTAGAAAAACGACCTTTGGAAGAAGGGCAGGACGCTGGGAGAAATCCGAATATTGCAAAGGATTCGGAAGGAGAAACAAAAGCAAGAACCACTGCCGAACAAGCGGCATTAGAGAGCAAACAAGCGGCTCAGAAACTTTCTGATGCTGCTTTGACCGAGCCAAGCCTCACTAGCAAAGGACCAAATCTCAAAGCCGGCTACCAGTTTCAGCTACTGAACGGTAATGCCTATGATTTCGAGACAATGAATGTGGCGGCTGTTAAAGGTGGCTCTGCCTCTGCCCCCGAGTCTTCCATGGATCGCAGAACTTATGTGCTGAGCCGCGGCTTAGCCAGAGCCCCTGAAGGTGTAATCAATGCCGTAGTGCATGACGCCACCCATTTAGATCAGTTTGCAGCCAAGATGGGAGTGGCTGCCAGTATCGGCGTGGTGATGAAGACAATCTTGCCCAAGACCGGAGTCGGTAAAGCCGTAGTGGGAACGGTGATGCTCGGCGCCATGGCAAGAGATGTGGTCAGGCCCTTTTATGAATCGATGGGCGAGGCTGGCCAAGCCAAAACCATGGAACAGTTGGATAAGTCAGCTAGCAAATTAGGCGACGGAGTGGGAATGTTCGCCTGGGATACAGTGTCCGGCGGCGTCGTCGGTCTAAAAGCGGAAAGAATGACCGGTCGCTTTTTGGAAGCGAGAATGGGCACGGCTCGCTATGCTGCTTTTGAAAACAAGAAAGTGGATATCTTCTCTTCTGACGAATATTTGATTGGTCGCACACTCAATAGCATCGCCAGACCTGTCGATGCTTGGGCGGCAAAAACTGCCGATCGCTTGACCCCGAAAGAACAAGAGATCAAAGTGACGCCCGAGTCCATCAAGAAAATGTCCGAGGCTCATGCCCAGCATGCTGCCGACTTCAAATCAGTAGACATGTATCTATTTGGTGTGACCGGCAAAGACGGCAAGCATCACGGCTATTCGCGCATGCACGACTTGCTTGAAATGGGCGTCGATCCACGCAATGTTTCCACCGAAGAAGCAGCCCGACTGCTGGCTAGAAATGGCGTCAGAACTGAGACCAGAGGTATTGTCGGCAAGGACAATTTTAAAGGTGAAGAGCCGCAGGTACCAGGGTCTAATTCTGGAAAAGACGCTGGAAAAGACCATGGGGCAGACACGAGTAAGGGTGGCGATGCCGCTAAGATTCCGCCGGAAGTACCGGCTAAACCAGGTGATCAAATTCCAGCTACTGCACCAGTGGCGGCGGCAGGCAAATATGTCACTAATGCCGAGAAGGAGCTAAATGTAGACACAGTCAGCAAACTGGCTGAGATGAACAAGAAAGATATGGATAGCTGGACCGAAGAAGCGGTCATGGTACAAGATGCGCTTGGGCAGATGATTGGTCCTATGCACGCTGCCACCTCACCCAGCTACAAGCCATTAGATCCAGGCTACATGACTATTCGCAATGCTATGGTGCAAATTGGCAACCAGGTGCAAAGTCAAGCCGACCTCAAGCATGTTTATCCGCTCTTCAACAGAGCCTGGATGGCTGCCAACCAGCACATCGGCATCGGTCTATCGGAAGTAAACGGCTACTCGCATGAATTCAACTTGTTCGGTCGCGAGATCCACTCTTCCCTAGTTAAAAATATGAAGGCTAATGGTATCGATCCCGATACCGTATTGCGCTCCAAGAACCCACCGCTCTTCTCTATATCGGCAGACGGCGGCGCCGGTCCCCATACAATGAGACAAATTGACGGTGTCTGGCCTCTAGACCATGTCCTCTATCCACGCAATATGGTGGGAACCAGAAGTGTCACCGCCAGCGGTATCTATGGTCATGAAATCGGACACGATCAATACGGCGGCATATTGAAGTTCGATGAGTCTATCCGTGAACAGGTGATCAAAGATGCAGTCAAAAACGGTCTTATGGCCCTAGAGAAGAAACTCTACGGCACCGAAACCGGCAAGCTAGCCGGCGAGAAAATCACTGTACCTGGTCACGGTGAAATGACCAAGGCTGACCTCTACGAACACATTTTCAAGGCACAAGCCGACGAAAATACTGCCGACATTTGGGGTGCAGCCTGGACTGGGCACAATGGCGGCGGCGCTCTCGGTATTCTCTTGCAGTCGCTGCGCACCGGCGGCAAACTCGAAACCCGCAACGTCTACGGCAAAGAGTTCGTCGATCCGGTAGAGAATCCACTCGGTTTTGAAGTGCACGCTTTTGACGCCCTGCGTCCAAAGATAGTTGCTGAAACAATGAGAGCAAGGGCCAACGGCGACAAACGAGTCTTGGAACATGCCGACGCTCTAGAGCGTTACGGAGCGGAGGCTTCCAGACCGGGCGATTATGTCTTTGCCAATATAGATACACCGGCCGAGCGCATCGTCATTCCTCGACAAGAGCTAGAGGCGGTCGTGCCCGAGCTGATCAAGGCTCAGATGAATACACCTTTGCCGGCTTTGCAAGGCAAAACTTTCGGTGATGTTCTGCCCGACCTACCGAGCCATGTGGCTAAAATGGACACCCTCGCTGAACTAATGGCCGATGCTGTACTGAAAGGCAAACGTCCCCAGGAAATTCCTTTCGACACCAGCCAGTACACCATCAACCAAGTTTTCGGGGCCGGCATGCCGGCAGCTCTGAAACTTGTGGCGGGCGGTATGGATGCCACCAAGGCCAATGCCGAAGTGAACCGTATGTCCGACTTCCTGCGCTCGCAGTTCCACGCCAACGACCCTCACATCTCGCCTCTGCGCCCGACATCACTGCAGGCGATCAAGCTCAACTCTCCTCGCTCTTTCGTGGACGGCACCCGTATACTGGGCACCGAGACCAAGAATGCAGTAAGCAAAGCACTTAGAGCAAACCCAGCTATACGCGATTATGTGGCAGAAAGAGCCGCTGCCTATAGCGGTGCCTACGGCGCTCTCTATGCCGACAAGGTCATGCGCGAAAACAGCAAAGAAGCAGACCGTCCAATAATTTCAGCCCTGCCGACCAACGGCAAAGATCTTGAATGGCTGCAGAACAAAGACCGCACCATGCAAAACATACTCTTTATGCAAAAAGCCGGTCAGGAAATAGTCAATCCCCAGCAAAAACCTGAAATCTAGAACTTGACCAAGGAGAAAGGCAAACACATCTGAGCTGACAAACTGAATCTAAAGATGCTTATCTGGGATTTTTATCTGGGATTTTTATCTAATAGGTCTATCTGGGAGGCTAATCTGATTTTCAAAGAGAATCGGATATCATAACCAGTATGACGCCTTTTAATCTCTTCAAAGCCAGACAGACAAGTAAGAACTCTCGTTTAGAGATTCTTCGAGATTGTTCCTCGCTCTCTCGGCTTGGCTTTTTGGGTCTTTCCGTATCTTTTATATCAGCCATAGGTCTCTCTGCTTCGCTTTGCAGCCCCGGCTTGGCACAGGCGCCGCCCACTTTCGAGGCTAGTAATGCCAAAGGCTCAATGCTTTATATGAAGGCAGTACAGGCCTTCAATGCCCGCGATTATTCCACCTGCATTCAAATCTTGAAGCAAGCTTCCACTTTGGAAGCCTTCAATAAGAATGTCTTTCATCTGCTTGCCCTTGCCTACTGCGAAAATAATGACAGCTATAATGCAAAAATGCAGTTCAAGGGCGCATTGCAGCTTGATCCTAATTTTGTCGAATGTCGCAATAACTATGGCGTCATGCTCAAAAAAACTGGCGATCTGGAGGAAGCCCAGAGACAGTTCAAAGAGTGCATCAGAACTAATGCCAATTACCCAAATGCCCATTACAATTTGGGCGCGCTTTATATGCAAAGGGGCGACTTAGACGCCGCAGTCACCGAGTTAAAGACAGCAGTGCGCCTCAAGCCGACTTATTTTGAAGCCCAGAGAGATCTGGGTTTGGCAATTTATCAAAAGTTTGAACGAGGCGACGGCGGCGACATTGCCGAATGTCTCGATAAGCTCACCACAGCTGCGCGTTTGCTGCCGGCCAATGCCATGATTCATTATCACTTAGCCAATATTCATTGCGCCGACGGCAATTTAGACGAGGCCGAAGCTGAATTTAGACAAGCGCTCTCTCGTGACGGCAATCTTGCCGCTGCCCATTTTGAACTGGCCCGCCTGCGTTATCTCAGAGGCGACCCCAATCGCGCTCTGCACGAAGTCAAGCTGGCTCAGAAAGCCAGTCCAATGTATAACGAGAGCAAGAACTATCCGGTCTTGGACCGCATCAAGGTCAAGCAATTACAAGCCAAGTGCGAAGAATTGTTGGACGACTATCAAGCTGCCGCCGAAACAACTAAAGAAGTAGCATCCTTGCAGGCTAACAATAAGGAGACCTTGAAAAAGGTCACCGAGCTAAATCGGCTCGCCCGTTCAGGCGGCAAACGACGCAAGGGCGAAGCAGATCCAGAAGAAATCAAGTCGCTTATATTGACAGGCATCGCTGAAAGCGAAAGTGGTCAAAGTGACAATGCCGCCGCTTCCTACAGCAAGGCCTGCGAGCTTGATCCCAATTCATTTTTGGCTTTTCAAGGCTGGGGTGCCATCTTGGAAGCCCAAGGTGATTTGAGGGGGGCAGCTGAAAAGTATCAAGCAGCATTAGACTTAAGACCTAAATACGACGGGCTCTATTACAATATGGCTTATCTTCTCGAAAAGCTAAATATGCGCAGCGAAGCCGGTCGCTGGTATAAGCGTTTCCATGAAATGGCCGGCAAGTATCCCTACGACCCTAAACATATTGTCTCGCTGCAACAAGATGAAGCCCGCGAGAGAATGCGACAATCAGGACGATAAATCATGACAAAGGCAGTCTCAACCTTAACTCTGCAAAAATGCAAGAAAGACGGTCGCAAGATCGTTTGTCTGACTGCCTATGATTATTCGATGGCGAAAATTTTAGACCGTGCTGGTGTAGACCTCATTCTGGTGGGCGACAGTTTGGCTATGGTGGCACTAGGTCATCGCACCACCCACGCCGTAACCATGGAAGAAATGCTGCACCACACAAGGGCAGTCACCCGTGGTGTCAGTACAGCCATGGTTGTGGCCGATCTGCCTTTCATGAGCTACCAAGTTGATGTCACCCAAGCAATTATGAATGCCGGCCGCTTTGTGAAAGAAGCCCAGGCCCATGCAGTCAAGCTAGAAGGCGCCACCAAGCTCAATCTCGAGATAATTGAGCGACTGACCGGCATGGGTATTCCAGTGATGGGACATTTGGGCTATACCCCGCAAGCCATTCATGGTCTAGGTGGCGCAAGGGTACAGGGCAGATCTGCCGATGAAGCAATTAAACTTGTGGAGGAAGCCAAAGCTCTCGAGAAAGCCGGCTGTTTTTCAGTGGTACTGGAAATGGTGCCGACCGCTGTGGCCAAACTGGTCACCGAAAAACTAGCAATTCCCACAATAGGTATTGGGGCAGGCAATAGCTGTGACGGGCAGATTCTTGTCACTGACGACTTGCTCGGCAAGTTCACCGACTTTCTACCGCGCTTTGTCAGACGCTATGCCGACTTGTCTTCGGTCTGCCAGGAGGCTGTGGCCAACTATGCCGCCGATGTGAAAAGTGGTGACTTTCCAAACGCATCTGAATCCTTCCTTTTTCCCAGAGAAGAAGAAGCTTTGCTCAGCAAAAAAGTAGAGGCCGAAGTTTAAATCTCTTTGCTTGGCTGTCAAAAATTAGCTAACTAAAATTAGCATCTGATATTAGCTTCTCTAAGATTTGCTGCCACAAAAGCTTTTGCAGCACCTAATTAAGGCTAGTGACAAGTGCCGCAAGAATGACTGCTGCAGCTGCCGCAGCCGTGCCCGCCGCCACCGCTTGCTTCTTTGCGCGTGCCTTGCCCGACATCGGGAGTGGTACCACCGGCACGGATAAACATGTTCCAAATGCGCGATACTTTAGCGCTTTGGCAATGGGGACAACTAGTCTCGCTCGAATCAGTCATCGAGCGCTCTACTGTAAAGTAAGAGTCGCAACCTTGGCAGCGGTAATCATAACTCGGCATCTATTTTTCTCTCTGCTCTCTATCTTATTTTCTCTAGCGGCCCTTAAGCTTTTCCTTCATCTCAGGCTTGATATCAAGCTCTCCATTCATTAGTGCTGAAACATCATTGACCATAACCAGAACCATCAAGGCAATAAGGCTGAGAAAACCCCATTTAACCATCTCTCCATGGGCTCTCTCTTCGATAGGTTTGCCCCTGATTGCTTCCACCAACATGAAAGCCAAATGACCGCCATCAAGAGCCGGCCAGGGCAAAAGGTTGATAATAGCTAGGTCCATAGAAATCATGATCGTAAACATGAACATCGAGCGCCAATCGATCTGCACCATACCGGCACCAATCTTGACCACAGCCAAGACACCATGCAGATTTTTGAAACCAGGTTTGGGGGGCGCCCCTGGTTGGGCTGGTCCAAAATCGGGAGTGAGAGCTTGCACCATCTCAGCCAAACCCACCACCATTAGACGCGTGCGGTCCACCAGTTCGCTTCCCGCCAGTCCTAATGTTTCAACCGGTCCGGCGTCTATTTTGATGTATTGGGCTGGTTTTTGACCCAAGACCATGCCCACTTTACCCTTGGGGCTTGTGGTCATGACTAAATCTAATGGTTTGCCGTCCCTAATCAGACTGAGAGTGACCGGGGTAGACTTGCGGTTACCCAGATAGGCAATAACCTCGTGGGTGCTGGTCACTGGATGCTTGTCCAAGGCCACAATATCGTCACCGGCTAAGACTCCGGCTTGCTTGGCTATGGGGTTACTGGGATCAAGGGCTGAAACATAGGTTTGCTCAACTTGCCGTCCCACTGAAAAGAACATGACAACCATCAAGAAATAGGCAAAAATGGCATTAAAAGTAACGCCTGCCACAGCCACCAAGGCTCTCTGCCAGATGGGAAATTTTTTGAAAGGATTGAGTTCTACACCGAAAGCTTCGGAAGAACTGCTGGCATTGGTTTCATCGCCCAATTCGGGAATGGCGACAAAGCCACCCAAAAGAAAGGCATAAATTCTGAACTCGGTATTCCACTTCCGTCCCAGACTGATATAGGGACCAAAGGGCAGACCCACACCAAAGACTGGAGTCTGAAAACCAAACAAGCGCGCCACCAGAAAGTGACCGCATTCGTGTACCACAATGAGCACGCTCAAAATGGCGAGCATCAAGAAGATACCTAGAGCCTGTTCAAACAAGGGAAACCTCTCAAGGACTATATGGACGACTCCTGCCTCAGTCCATCTAGGAGGCTGGTGCCGGGAAGAGACTCGATCGTCACATCTTTATAGTAATACGAAAGAATCTGTGCTGCATTATAACCGCGATCGGCTAAGGCTTTAGCTCCCCATTGAGATAGTCCGAGACCGTGGCCGAAACCGCGTCCCCCAAAAATAAAGGCGTCACCATTCTGATAAACTGAAAACTGCGTACTGGGCAGGTTAAAGAGCCTTCTGGCTTCCGCTCCCGATAAGAGCCTTATGCGCGATTCACCGACTACCATAAGATTCTTTACGCGCTTGGCTTCCCCTGGATAACGACTGACAACCAAGAGAGCAAGCACTTTCTCACTGCGGCTACTGCCATCCGACAAAAGCGGGCCGCTTTGGCTCTGGCTCAAACTAGGCTGCTGTTGCAATAAATTGGTTAAAGGCGGTAGTTTCACCTCGCGCTGCCAATTGAAATGGGGCGATTCATCGTCATAGTCGTAGACTGCCTTCAAAAAAGGGAGAGGCTTACCCCAAACCGACTCGGAAACTTCGGTGGTGCCACCGCTGGTACTATGAAAGAAAGCCGAAATCACCTTACCGTTATGTTTCAAGACTATGCCGCGGGTTTCGGCACAGGCGCGGTTGGTCTCTTCGCTTTCAGACTGAACCCCCAAATAAACCTGGTCGTCTACTGTGTCTCTCACATCAAAACCAAGTTTTTGATTTTTGTTTAAATTGGCATAGGCGTAGGAGCGGGCGGCTACGGCTTGAGCCTTCAAGGCTTCAGCCGGCCAGCTTCTTGGCACCTCTGACGGTACCACTGAAAGCAAATAGTCTTCTATTGGCAAAAGATTGATAGCACTGATTTGGGTAGCGCCATTTTTCACGGTCGGCTTAAGCAAGATTGAGCCGCGATAATACCGATTGCCCACCCCGATCAAGCAATTGGCTTGGCGTCCCTCGGGCGGCACAATGATATAGCCTTGCGAACCGTCAATTTTGACCTTGCTAGAGCTTCCTTCAGAAGAAGTAAGCGAGTTTGGCAGCGCCGCCAAGGGCAAAAGCTTTTCTGTGGCGCCCTTTAGAGAAGGAGCGGTGGTGGGCGTAAAAACTACATTCTCGACCGGGGCCAAGAATCGATCGGCGGCACCCTTACCCCGCAATGCCAGTTGCTTGCCTTGATTGAAATCGAGCAAGGCGGAAAAGCCGGTGGCGGCAGGTAAGTTACCCACCAAAGCACCATCTGCGACACTATAAACAGCGGCACCATCAGGAATATCCAGGTCGAGACGTTCGCCTTCCTTGACCAGCACTCTAATATGAAAGGGTGGAGCGGTCTTGGCAGCTGCCAAACTAATCGCTAACGGCTTAGCTGAAGTTTCAGGCGCATACTGGGAGTCCGCCAGTGCCAAGTTCGTTTGATCTTTATCGCTGTAAATCTCTTGGGCACCGGCACCGGTGGCAGAAAAGGCAGAAGCCAGCAAAACTGTAAAAGACAAAGTGAGATTGCGCCAAGAAGAGGGCATCACAGACGGTGTGGTCGGACGCCCCGATTTGGCCCAATTGCTGCCGTCGTCCGACTTAGGCTTGCCTGCTCTTTTTTCATCTTGCCACTGCAAATAGGCTCGCAAAGCGGCCATGACACCGGCTGCCTCATCATCACCGATGGCGCCACCGCTGATGTCCAAATAGCCGGTTGAGCAAGAAATTTCGACAGAGATTTTCTTGCTATCTAAATTATCGCTATTTGCTTGCTTGCTTTCTGTCATATTTCAGCCCAAAGAAAAGACCTAAAGGCATTATATAGCCAGAGAAAGCATGGATGGAATTAATTATCTGCGCCACAAATTAGGCTGCCGGGCAGCACATTTGTATGCAAGGCTTGAGACCCATCAATTTGGCGTTAATTAGCCTTTGAGAGCTTCGGCACCACCGACGATTTCGAGCAATTCTTGAGTGATGGCGGCTTGTCTGGCTTTGTTATAGACCAAGGTGAGGCTGCTTATCAGATCACGAGCATTGTTCGAAGCATTGGTCATGGCATTCATTCGTGCGGCCAGCTCAGAAGCGGATGCTTCGAGCAGAGCCTGGAAGATGACGTTCTCAATGTACTTAGGCAGAAGCTCTTCTTCCATGACCGTAAGGATGGAAGGCTCGAAAAGTCTAAGGGGCGTGGCCACTGTCGACTTTTCCATGGCGGCTGGAAGTTCCACCGGCAAGTACTTGGTGTTCACGACTTCAGAGCGCAGAAGCGAAATGAAATCGGTGCCAATTACCTCTACGGCGTCGACCTTGCCCTCTGTATAGAGTTCACCGGCATAACCGGCGATAAGCTTGGCTTCTTCCACAGTGGGAATAGCGGGCAGGAGAGTATAGCTCTTCAACTTTTCGACCTTGATCGACTTGAAGAAGGAATTCGCCTTCATGCCGACCAAAATCAGACCCACTTCTTTGCCTTCACCTTGCAGCACACTGATTCGGCTCATCACTTCACGGAAGACCGAGGTGTTGTAGCCGCCGCAGAGACCGCGATCAGAAGAAAGAACGATGATCGCTACTTTCTTGATCGGGCGCTTCTCTAGAAGCGGGATACCGTGCAAGTCGATAGGGCTGACTTCAGCCACTACTTCCCGCAAAATCCTTACCACAGCTTGGGTGAAAGGTCTGGCACCCTGCACACGCATCTGCGCTCGACGCACCTTGGCAGCAGCAACAAGTCGCATGGCTCGGGTGATTTTCTGCGTCGACTGAACAGATTTGATTCTTTGTCTAATAGCTTTCAGGTTAGCCATTGTTTATCCTAGCCTAGGGTTTGAAGTAATTTGACTTGAACTTGTTGAGGTGGTCGACCATTGATTGCTCTTCAGCATCACTGAGTTTGTCGCCGCTCAAGAGTTTGGTCTCGAGATCTTTAGCTTGGGTGGAAAGATATTTGAACCACTCGGCTTTAAATTTGGAGATGTTCTTGCCTTCGACATCGTCGAGAATGCCTTTGTTGGCGGCAAAGATGATCGAAACCTGTTGAGCCAAGCTAAGAGGCTGATACTGAGGCTGCTTCAGAACCTCGGTCAGTTTCTGACCGCGGCGAATCTGATCTTGAGTGGACTTGTCTAGATCGGAAGCGAACTGAGCGAAAGCTTCCAATTCTCTGAACTGAGCCAAGTCGAGACGCAATTTACCAGCTACCGATTTCATGGCCTTGGTCTGGGCGGAACCGCCGACGCGGCTAACCGAGATACCGGCGTTGATAGCGGGACGGACACCGGCGTAGAAGAGGTCGGTCTCAAGGAAGATCTGACCGTCGGTGATTGAAATAACGTTGGTCGGAATGTAAGCGGATACGTCACCGGCTTGAGTTTCGATGATGGGCAAGGCGGTGAGTGAACCAGCGCCCAATTTATCGGACAGCTTGGCGGCACGCTCCAAAAGACGGCTGTGCAGATAGAAAACGTCTCCGGGGAAAGCTTCACGACCCGGAGGACGACGAAGCAGCAAGCTCATGGCGCGGTAGGCGTTGGCGTGCTTGGAGAGGTCATCATAAACGCAGAGGGCATGCTGTCCTCTCTTCATGAAGTACTCGCCCATGGCCACACCGGCGTAAGGGGCGAGGAATTGGAGAGCGGGAGCGGCTGTTGCCGGAGCGTTAACGATGATGGTGTATTCCATGGCGCCGTGCTCTTCCAAAATTTTCTGGATTTTGCCGACGTTGGAGTTTTTCTGACCGATGGCTACATAAATACAGATGGGGCGGTTGGGCTGATTCTTCTGGTTGATGATGGCATCGATGGCGACGGCGGTTTTGCCAGTTTGACGGTCGCCAATGATTAGTTCGCGCTGTCCGCGACCAATCGGGATCATGCCGTCGATAGCGGCGATGCCGGTCATGAGTGGCTCGTGTACAGACTTACGGCTGACGATACCAGGTGCTTTCACTTCGATAGGAGAAAACTCGCTGGAATTGATCGGACCTTTGCCGTCCATGGGCTGACCGATAGCGTTGACTACGCGGCCAAGCAGAGCTTCACCCACTGGTACAGAGGCGATCTTGCCGGTGGTGCGCACTTCCATGCCTTCAAAAATCTTGCGGCCTTCACCAAGTACAACCACACCGACGTTGTCTTCTTCAAGGTTCAAGACCATACCCATGGTCTTTTCTTCGTCATCAAATTCGACCAGTTCACCAGCCATGGCTTTTTCCATGCCGTAAATGCGAGCGATACCATCGCCCACCTGCAGCACGCTGCCGACATTGGTGACGTTCAGCGAAGAACGATAATTTTCCAACTGGCTTTTGAGAACTGATGTAATTTCGTCGGGCCTGATTGCCATGGTTCGTCTTTAACCTCTGCTTCTTTGATGTTCCGTACTATCGTTTTTTATAAAACCGTTTTCTAAACTGAAAGTAGTGCTTTCTCTATGGTCTTGAGCTTGCCTTTCAAGCTGCCATCAATGACCTGGTCACCTATCTTGAGCACCACTCCGCCGATAAGCGAGCTATCAACTTTCACTTCCAGTTCAAGCTTTTTGCCCAGATGTTCAGTGAGCTGAGCCTTGATATTGGCGATGGCGGCATCACCCAAGGGCTCGGCACAGCTGAGAGAGGCGGTGAGAATGTTTTTGCGCTTATTAAGCAGACCACGATAACTCGACTCTATAAAAGGAAGAATATCGAGTCGACGCTTGTCTGCCAAAAGATTGAGCAAAGTACCTGTCAGCTCACTCAATTTGCCGCTGAACAAAGAAGAAAGAAACTTCTTCTTCTCTTCAGATGAAATGGACGGGTGGTTCAGCACCACTGTCATATCTCGGTCCGAACCGATTACTTCATTTACCAGCTTGATCTCAGCCAGAACTTTATCTGCTTCATTAGCCTTTTCAGCCAAATCCAAAACAGCTTCTGAATATTGTGCAGCTATGCCTTGCAGTTCAGTATTCATTTACTACTCTCCACTTGCATCACTCCCTACTTGCTACTTTGTTGCCGAGAGCGATGCGCCGGAGCCGGCAGTCATCGATCCTTTACTAGTGTTCATAGTCTCTAGCTGCTCCATAAACTGATTGAGCAACTGAGAGCGAACCTCAG
Organism: Obscuribacter phosphatis (SeqCode); assembly: GCA_017303615.1. Classification (GTDB taxonomy): domain Bacteria; phylum Cyanobacteriota; class Vampirovibrionia; order Obscuribacterales; family Obscuribacteraceae; genus Obscuribacter; species Obscuribacter phosphatis_A. The sequence goes on along the minus strand of JAFLCK010000005.1, from coordinate 102,246 downwards.
GGGTGACAGCAGATGCTAGTTGCTCGCGGGCGAGTTCCATAGCTGCTTTCACCGAAGCTTGACGCATCTCGGTGACCAGCATTTGACGCTCAGCAGCAACAGCATTCTCAAATTTTGCCAGCATGTCGGCAACATCTTTCCGGGTCTGCTCTTCAATAGAAGCCTGCATATCTTTGGCGGCTTTCTTAGCCTCATCCAAAATCTGATCAGCTTCTTTCTCGGCGTTAGCCACGGCTTCCTTCTGCTTGGTGAGCAGAGATTCGGCTTGGCTGCGAGCTTCACGAGCGGCGGTAAGAGTGGCGTTGATGCCATCTTCTCTAGACTTGAAAGCCGGAGGCAAAAATTTAGCGAGCACCCAATACATGAAAGCAACCAGCAAAAGCCAGTTGATCAAGTTATTTTCAAAGATGCTCATGATGCCGGGCGCTTCCACTTCTGCAAAAAACATTAGCAAGCCTCCTCGAGCGAACGTTTGACTCTCTCTCTGTCAAGGCTGTGGTTACCGCCTCCGACTCCAACTAATTTAGCAATTATGGTCTGCACAAGCTTCACCTGCTCATCGACCAGCTGGTCGACAAGCTGCTGCTTTTCAGCTTGCAGTGTCACTTTGGCGGCAGTAAGCTTTTCACGGCCCTGCTCCATTATCTTGCCTAGTTCTTCGCTACGAGTTTTCTGAGCCGCCGCCACTGCATCACTGATGGTGGCTTGAGCCTTGTCTCTCACTTCAGCCAGATGCTTCTGGTACTGGGCGAGAATCTCTTCAGCTTCGACCCGTGCCTTTTTAGAGGCATCAAGATCGTCTTGTATTTTCTTGGCTCTGACTTCCAGAACCCTGGAAACTGGTGATACGAAAACTTTGTCTAGCAAATAGATAAATGCTAGAAAGCTCACCACCAGAATCAGTAATGTGCCGTTTACTTCGAGCATCTTGCCTGTTTCTCTCTTCAGATGTTGCTACCGACGGGCTGAGCCCATAGCACAGCTCCTCCTTACATGAGGAGGAGCTGCTTGCCAATATTAGTGATTGGCGTTGCCGATACCGACGAGCTGAAGAGCGACGAGGAAGGCGAAGAGACCGAGAGCTTCCATCAAAGCGGCGAAGATGATGCCGTTGACGAGAAGTTTGCCCTGCATTTCCGGTTGACGAGCCATACCTTCGAGAGCTCTAGAGGCGGCAATACCGATACCGATACCAGGAACGCCTACGCCGATTGCGCCGATACCTGCGCTGAGAAGCGCTGCGCACTTGATCAGGGTAATATTGTCAATACCGCTTGCCGCTGTTCCAGCCTGGGCAATCAATTGGTGGTCCACTGCAATTCTCCTTAAAATGACCGTTTCGCCAGCCGCCCCAAAATAGAGACCCTACCTGGTTCTCCACGAGGCAATCAGATTATATCAGGCTGAAAGTGCCATCCTGTGGGGGTGAGAGACCGTTAACACGTCTCAAAACCCGAACACCAGGCAGCTTTGAAGGGCTGGAGAAAGCAAACCGCCAATATTTTCATCAATCAAAAGTGAACAATTTCCTAAGCAAGTCTATTAATGCTTGCCACAAGCGCTTGGCAAGCCGGTTTCAAAGCGGCAGATTTAGACAGCCTTAGCAATGAAAAATTGAAGGTTCAATTTTGGTTTTAAACCGATATCGGTTTAAAGGCAAAAAATCAACACTAAAAAAACGGGAGAGAAACCTCCCCCGCTCTTGATCTTGACAATACCTTCTGACCTAGTGGTGTTCAGCCACAGCGGCTCCGATATAAATCGAAGTGAGAAGTGTAAATACGAAAGCTTGCACCAAGGCGATGAAAGTCTCGAAACCCATAATTGCAGTAGGAACAAGCATGGGGCAGATTTTCAAGAAGGCAGTTCTCAACATTTCGTCGGCTGTGATAACCAACAAAAGACGAAGTGCCAGGGTTGAGGGTCTGATCACAAGGTCAAGCCACTCTAGCGGAGCAATTGGCTTCAAGCAGAAGAGCTTCACATACTCAAAACCATGCACCATGACGCCGGAGCCGAGATAAGTGAGGATTGAAATAGCAGCCAAACCGGCAGTCAAGTTGAAATCAGTGGTGGCGGCAGCCACTTCGAAATGCTCATGACCGACATGGGGCCAGCCTTCCATATGCTCGAAAACAGGATAGGGGAAGATGCCTATCAAGTTGGAAACCAAGATAAAGAGGAATAGTCCGCAAAGTAAAGGCAAATAGGGTTTGTAGCGATGGTCGCCGATAGAACCTTTGGCTATATCAGATACGAATGTATAGATACCTTCTAGAACCGCCTGACCTTTACCACCTGGGCCTTCAGCCACTAGAGAGCCGCTTATCGAAGCACAACCTACAAGAATGACTATCATCGCCACCCAGGTAAGGATGATTGTATCGGCATGTATGTCGCCTACGGTGCCGAGACCCATGGGGAACTGTATCGAGGTAAGGGACTGATCATGAACCAGTGTTGAAAGCGGCAGATTCTTTCCAAGCATTCTGTTAGATAACTCTCTGGAGGGTTTCGTGACTTAATGAGGACTAAATTTCGTTTTCGGGCTCTGATTTTCTTGCGCAAAGCGCAGTACTTATCAAGAGAGGACCTGAAAAGGCACTCTGTAACGGCAATTATGATAACAGATGGCTGAAGACGCCCAGACAAAGCAGGGATTGCCTGAATCAAACCTAATCAACTGACTATTTGCGGGATACAGCCTTCTTATCAAGCTCGTTGCTGCGCTTGACGACAAAAGCCAGCCCCAGGGTCAAACCAAGCAAAATGCCCACCACCACACCGTATGGAGCACAATGCACTCGTTGGTCTAGGAAGTTGCCGGCAAAATAGCCAGCCAGAGACAAGAAAACGATGGCCGAGCCCATCTCTGAGGCTATGAGGATCTGGGCTCCAAGGCTTTGTCCGCCATCGTTTACGGATTTTGCCGGGTCCTCCGGCGGCTGACTTTCATTCTTCATAATGTCTTCAACTTAGAAGGGGGTAAAGGCTCACTGTTTGAGGTTAAACAGTTATTTGCATGGGTGGTTGGCCAAATAAAAACCGGGGCATAAGAGTTACAAGCGATTCGTCTACTATCATGTTAAGAGCAAATTCATGCTATGACTAGATGTTAATTGAGGCGGGTCTAACAGGAAGGAGTTGCCGTCGATGCTGGACCGTTTAGTACAAGTCATCAAAGCCGCTTTCAACCACCTATTGGGTAAGGTTGAAGATCCGGCCATGATGCTTGAACAGTCGTACAACGAGTTGCAAAGCAATGTCATTTCGGTCAGACAAGCAGTGGCGCAAGCCATCGCCACCGAAAAGCAGCTTGAGAGAGATTTACAGAAAAACAAAGACCAGGCCGCAACCTGGCAAAATCGCGCCGCTATGGCTGTGCAGCAGAACAGCGACGATCTAGCCAGACAAGCTCTGCAGCGCAAACAGGGCTATGCTCAGGCTGTTTCTGACCTTGAGACCCAGCTGAAAGTGCAGAAAGAAGCAACCGCCGGGCTGAGACAGCGCCTGGCCGAATTAGAAAACGAACTCCAGAAAGCCAATACAAAGAAACAAGTGCTCATTGCCCGAGACAAGGCAGCAAAAGCTACCATCAAGGCCAACGAGATCCTTTCCAAAACCAGCACATCCGGCGCCTTGAGCGTCATGGAGCGCATGGAGTCGAAAGTACAAGAGAAAGAGGCCAAAGCCCTTGCTCTAGGCGAACTTTCCGGCGACTCACTGGAAAAGCAGTTCAAGAGTTTTGAAGGCAAAAGCGATATCGAGCTTGAGCTATTGGCACTTAAAGGCGAGATGGGTAAAAGCGAAAGTTCAAGCAAGCTAATTGTCGGTGATAAACAGGCAGAGGCAATCTTGCTGGAAAAACCAGCCGATGATTCGGCTATTGAACTGCAAGAGGTCCGCGAGTTGAAGACCAACGACTGAAATATTCTTGGAAGCGTCCCTCCAAGATAGCCTTGCGGCAGCTTTGTGCTTCTTCAATCAAGAATGTGACATTGTGAATGGCTAAGAGCATGAGCCCGGCCATTTCACCTTGCCTGACTAGATGGTGCAGATAAGCCCTGCTATGGTTCTTGCAGGTTGAACAAGAACAGTTTTCATCGAGGGGTGAAAAGTCTTTGCGAAAACCAGCATTTTTCACAGCCATTTGACCATTGGTAGTAAAGACAGTGCCATGCCGTGCCAGGCGAGTGGGCGACACACAGTCGAACATATCGATACCGCATCTAATGGCATATACAATATCCCAAGGAGTGCCAACACCCATTAGATAACGAGGTCTTTCTCTCGGCAGTAGAGGGGTTGTGTGGGCAACGATTCTTTCTATGGTGCGTCTGTCTTCACCGACAGCCACACCGCCGACGGCATAGCCGGGCAAGTCGAAAGCGGTGACCGCCGCCACCGATTCTTCGCGCAGATGCTCATACATACTGCCCTGGACGATACCAAATAAAGATTGATCTTCTTTGCGCTTGTGTTCTTCAGTACAAACTTTAAGCCAGCGGTGGGTGCGCTCCATAGCCTTGCGCGCCTCTTCTTCAGTGGCGGGGTTCTTCACACATTCATCAAAAGCCATCATAATGTCCGGCCCGATGGCATTTTGAATCTCCATCGACTCTTTTGGTCCGATGAAATGCTTTTTACCGCCGCGATGGTCTTTGAAAAAGACACCATCCTCGGTGATTTTGCGCAACTGATCAAGACTGAATACCTGAAACCCACCTGAGTCTGTGAGAATGGGCCGCGACCAGTTCATAAACTTATGCAGACCGCCAGCCTCTTTGATAAGCTCGTGACCTGGTCTCAAATAAAGATGATATGAGTTGGACAGCACTATCTGGGCGCCGCAATCGGCAGTCTGCTCCCAAGTCAGCGCTCGCAGGGCGGCATTGGTGCCGACCGGCATAAATACCGGTGTCTCAATACGACCATGGGGGGTAGTCAAAATGCCGGCTCTGGCTCCCGACCAGGGACAGACGGCTTCGACCTCGTAAGTCAAACTGCTGGTTTTGAATATAGATTGCATACAATGCATAGTCATAGCACAGCCGGGGAAATCAAGCTATGCCATAATGCTTTACTACTTCACAGTACTTTTTGAGCTTGCCGCCTGTGTCAATCAACAGATCAAAAGCCAATCCATTTCCTAAGTCCACGCCGTCTTTTATTGGCTCGATTCTGGGACTAAATCTAGGTTCATGTTTAGGTTTATGTTTAGGTTCAAGTCTAGCTTTATCTCTAGTCTTAAATATAGTCACGAATCCAGCCTTAGCTCTGCCCCTAGACTTGGTCTTGGCTGCTCCTATTGCCGGTCAGACCGCCACAGAGACTATGACAGGGACTGATAAAGGCACTGATAGTGGGACCGATAGAGAGGCTGACACAGATTCCGCCGAAGCGGCTCCAAGTGCCGAAACTAAAGAAGAAGTAATGAAACTAGTTCGATCCAACTCCAGGCTAAAGCGCTGGTTGGAAAAGGACAAGCGCATTTTTGTGAATACCATCTCTGGTGGCAGATTTGAAGTGGTACTGGCCCAGAAGAGTGACCCTCTCACATACTTTTATATAATGGGACGCTATCAGAAGCAGAGCGGTCCGCAGAGCACCGCCGACAGTTCCAAAAATAGTTCAAAAGACAGCTCAAGAGACAGCTCAAAGAACAGTGCAAAAACCGGAAAAGAAAAACTTTTCGAAGCTGTAAAGAAAGAGGGTCTTAGCCTGCTCAGAGACAGCGACCGCAATACCCTCTTGCTGGACGAATACGGTAAAGAACCACCAGATCCTTATTTGGTTAAAATTTCGGATGATTCTAGTTCCTTCTTTCCTTTACTAGTGGAAGGCAAGCCGAGTCAGGCTCTTAAGCTCTTGCGCAAACTAAACGAAAAGCAAGATTTGCAGGGAACCATGCTGGTTAATCTGGCCATGCTGGAGGCCAAAGCCGGCGACCTCAAAAAAGCTATTGACATAATTAATAGGCTCCGCGAGCCAGAGAAAGAGGGAGCCGCCCTCTATGATCTTGCTTTTCTTCGCATATATTCGGGCAAGACCGGTTTTGCCCGCACCTGTCTAAAGAACCTTAGCAATAACTCTGACGGCGGCAATAGTCGCTTAAGGCTCTATAGCCTCGAGAGTCTTGCCCGACTCTCTATGATGGAAGGGCGTCTAGATGAAGCGATTAAATTGGGCAACGAGCTTTCTGCTTCCTATCCGGCTGCACTGGAAGGTAAACTGCTTAAGGCCGAGCTAAGCTTTGCCCAGAAAGACTATCGCCAAGCCCAAACTCTATATAAACAGCTGGCTGAGCAAACCGGTCAGGCGCAGTTTAACCTAAAGGCAGCTCAGTGCCTAAGGCTTGATGGTGACACCACCGGTGCCATCAAGCTGCTCAATAAAGTCTGCGATCAAATGCCCGAAAGTTTTCAGGCTCATTTCCAACTGGCCCAGTGCTACTTAGCTGCAAAAGAATTTATTCCGGCTCGACTGCAATTTGAGCGGGCTCTTGAAGTAAAGCCGAGCTTTGAAGAGAAAAGACAGTTATTCAGCGGCTTCATGAAAGTTTTGAATGCCATGAACGACGATAAGGCACTAGACCAGTGGACCCGCACCTGGGTGCAGGAATATCCGGATCAAGCCATAGTTCATTACAATCGCGGCTGGTTTTTAGCTAAACAAGACGAAGAGAAGAATTCAGGAAAGAGCGGCAGCAATACAAAAGAAGCGATCAAGGCTTATGGAGAGGCACTCAAGCTTGATCCCAAAATGACTCTAGCTCGCTACAACCTTATTTATCTTCTCTATAAAGATAAGCAACTAGACAGGGCTAAACTGGAAGGCGAACAGTTTCTAGAAAACAGCTCAAATGAAGAAGACAGGCAGAGAGTGCGGCTGATGCTCATAGAATTGGCTAAGCAAAAATGAAAGTAGAAGAAGCGAAAACTAATTGCAGTTAAGGAAAAGCCTGGCTTGCTGCGGTTAAATATACTGACATCCACATGGGGTTTTATGGGCACGGCGAGAAAATTCAGCAGTGGTTGCACGGCAGCTCTAGCCTTCATGGCTCTGAATGTGAGCCTGGGCGTACCGCTTGGCGGCGACAGCGGTGTGATCAGCAATCTCTCGGCCAAGTCTAAAGCTGGCGCCGGCGGAGATCTCGGCGACCAAATTCAGCGCAATCTGGTCGAGGCGAAAGAAGCCCTCGATCAAACACCGCGTCATCTAATCGGCTCACCGGTAGTACTTTTGGGCTCTTCTCTGGTGATGTCGCCACTCTGGGCGGTTGATGTCAAGAGGGGGCATTTCGGCAAAGACGTTAATATGCACCACCGCTCTATAGGTCTGAGAGAAGACCTATCTAAAGTAGGCATTCAAAAAGACGTAGTCTCCCTGGCCACGCCCGGGCAGTTTGTTTCTGATGCTTATTTGGCAGTAGACAAGTGCCTTACTGAAAAGACACCTCCGGAAATCCTTATATATGGAATAGCTCCGCGCGATTTCATCGACAATACAGCCTCTGGTTTGGTCACCTCAGTCTTCAATAAATTGGTCGGACTGGGTGATATGTCCAAAATAGATGGGCTTTTCCTCGAAACTTTCGATGAGAAAGTCAATTTCATGCTGGAGCGCACTGTTTTTCTCTATCACAAGCGCGGCCGCTACAAAATCAAGACGGCTGAAACAGCCGAGCGCATTGCCTCTCGCTTTGATCCATTTTTAGAGAAAGAAGAAAACAAGAACCTGACGCCCTTTTTGATGGGCACCAACCGGGATGAAGTCTGGAAAACCAGCCTGAAAGAATACAGCAAGCGCTATAAAGAGCCGAACGAGACGCTTTTTGCCAAGCAGAAAAAGTGCTTACAGGCGCTCTTACAACTTTGCCGTCAGCGCAACATAAAACTATATGTGGTGGCTATGCCTATATCGACAGCAAATAGGCAGCTCTTGCCGCCCGGTTTGTACGACAAGTATATGGACACCCTACAAGAAGAAACAGCCAAGGTGGGAGTGCCTTTGGTTGATATGGCAGCGCTTGGCGGCTACCAAGATGACGACTTCTATGACACCGTGCACCTCAATCATAAGGGTGGACAGCGCTTTATTAGTCAAGTCACCTCAATCATCAAAGCCGATAAAGACGACATCGCCTACAGCCCGGCTCTGCTTAAGTTGAACGAAAAAGAAGTCAAGCCTGTGCAAATTGCCAGTCCAGCTGGTTCTAAGGGTAAGACCCTGTAAGCAAAACAAGACCCTGTAAGCGAAGTTACCAGCCTAAGTTTTTCACGAGCTTGGCAAAATCGCCTCTTTCCCAGAGCCAGACATGCATAGCAAAGACTAATTGCTCCAGGCTAATCTTCTCGCTGTGCACCATATCAAGACCCAGGCGCAGTGCAGCTAGAGCTTCAGGGCTAAGAATGCCCTTTTCAATAATAAAGTCCTCTACTTTCTGTAAGTCCAAGGCCTCTTGTTTCACCAATTTGATCTGATCTAGATCTGCATTGCTGATCAAACCAAGTAACTCCAAAAGCTCCACTTGATCAGCTGGTCGTTCTTCAAAAAACTGGCGAGGCTTGATAGACGCCAACTCTTCCAGACTAAATTCAAGCAGTTGCCCAGTGCGAGCACAATACTTCAGCATCTGAGCAGCGCGCAAAGCATCCACCGTGCCCTGCTCGATATATTTCTGAGCGCGCAATGCCGATTGCACCAGCTCTTCCGCCATAATGCCTTCATCCACAAGCACCTGCCCCAGAGGCATAGCCAAAGCAAGACTGCGCTCCACACAGGTGAGCAAATCTATCTCACTAATTAATTCGGCCAAGACCAAAAGCTCGCCTAGCCTCACTATATTGCCGTCTCTGAACTTCTTGAAGCCGCCGAATTCGAGAATCTCTTCTATATTTTCACCATGCATATGGGAAAGTTTGAGAGCACCAACGGCTTCGCCTCGGGCTATATGCCCTTCTTTGACCAAGAGCATGGCGGTGAGACCGGCATAAGCAGTCTGTTCGCTTAGATCACGATGCAAAATCAAGACCCGGGCTAGAGGCAGACCGGAAACTATGCTGGTGTCCAGCGCTTCGCGCAGAGCCTCTTCACTGATTGCCCCGGCATCAATAAGTAGACGCCCGAGAGCAATACCAAAATCTAGAGCTTCCACTCTATAAGAGCTTTCCAGCAGGCAGTCGACAAAGCTCTTGCCCGACTGGCGCACCTTAGAAAGCAACTGCAGGGCGGCATCGCTCTCTAAAAGCTTCTCTCTAATCAAGTTCTGGGCTTGCAAGGTACCGAGCAACTCGGTTTCGGTCATCAACCCAGATTCAATTAAGATCTTTCCAAGAGGTTGTCTTCTGGTACCAGACATAGATAGAGCGCCGTCAATATTTTCTCGTTTGACCAGACCTGAAGCGCTAAGCAGGTCCCCTAGCTGACTAGATGTAAACTGTGACAAGCGATCGCTATCCTTTTTATGATTAGTAGAACCAGTAAAGTATATCGCCTAGTGCGATCAGAAGCCAGCCTAAGCAAGACTGCTAAAAGCGATAGATACATACACTAATGTATATCAAATCGACAGAAGGTGACAGACTGCGGCTTTCCAGCTAGAATGGAACCCTATACTTGACACCAAATGCAGTGTGTAGTCTAATTCGGCTGTACACTGACAATTAGCTGTATAAGGTCCTCTGTCCGATCTCCATTTCAGCTCTTCGGGGAAGCACTCTTGCGAATCAAAGAAATCGAACTTGATAATTTCAAGTCATTCGGCAAGCAAACACTGGTCCCGCTCTTAGACGGATTCACCACCATATCGGGACCAAACGGTTCAGGCAAGTCGAATATCATCGACAGCTTGCTCTTTGCCCTTGGTTTGTCTTCGACCCGCACCATGAGAGCTGAGAGATTGCCCGACTTGCTCAATAACTTGAGTGGGCGCAATGAAGCAAGGGTGCGAGTAAAGTTCACCAACGACGAAGGCGACGAGTTGGAAGTGACTCGCCGCATCAAAGTGAAAGACAACGGCTATACCTCGACCTATATACTGAACGGCAAGGTCTCCACTCTTTCAGAAGTACATGAAGAGCTGATCAAATATAATGTCAGCCCCACAGGCTATAACGTGATCATGCAGGGCGACGTCACCGGCATTGTCACCATGAGCGCTACCGAAAGACGCAAGATTATCGACGAGCTTGCCGGTGTGGCAGAATTCGACCGGCGTATAGATCAAGCCCAGAACGAACTCACGGCTGTGGGCGAGAAAATTGAGCTACAAAAGATAGTACTCACTGAAATATTGGCCAGGCTTGAGGTTTTGAAGACTGATCGAGATCAAGCTTTGAAATATCTTGATCTGAAAACTCAGAAAGAAACAGTCGAACGAGATTTGGTTTTTGTCAGAGCGGCTGAATTGGAAGAAAAAGCAGCAGCCGAGCTGAAAGAAATTGAAAAGCTCAACGCCAAAGAAGAGAGCCTCAATGAAAAGCTCGACAAGACCGAAGTTGCCTTGGTCAGCCTGAGAGCCGAGCTTGGTCGCATCGAACAAGAAATTAGAGAAAAAGGCGGTAATGAGCAGCTTCTGATTAGACAGGAGTTGGAAAACAAGCGAGGCGAACTGACCAGGGAAGAGAACAAACTCTCCAACTTGGAAGGCGTCATTGGTGAGAAAACCAAACAAGCCAAACAGATAGGCTCGCAAATCAAGACTATTGATAGACATTTGAGCGACCTTGGCAAGCAAAAGAAACAACACACGGCCGACCAACAGGCAGTGCGCGAAGTGCTTGGCGAGAAGCAGGCGGCACTCAACGCTATTTTGGCTGAAATCGACGGACTGCGCGCCGAGAAAGACAAGTCTTCAGACAAGATTGCCGGTTTGCATACCGATTTGCAAAAGCTGAGAGACGAAAGACATCAGTTTGAAGTGCGCAAAACTGCTCTCAAAACTAAGAGAGAAAGTCTTGAGGGCGAGCTGGAAAATCTGCGCAACCGTGCCACCGAGCAGATCGGTCGGGTTTCGCAAGTGAAAGGGCTGCTCGGCAAACTGGAAAGTGAATATCAAGATCACCGCGCCTTGGTGGCTGGTATTGAACGCAGCATCATGCAGTATGAAGCAGAGCTGGAGTCAACCAGGGAAGAAATCGAAACTAAGCGCCAGGCTCAAGATTCGGTTAATCGCCGCCTTATAGAGTTAGAAACCACCCGCGAGGTACAGGGTGAGAGCGGCTATGGTAAGGCTGTGGAAGCCGTACTTGCGGCCAATATTGCCGGCGTGCACGGTACTATCGGTCAATTGGGTCGGGTGGACGAAAGATTCACAACTGCCCTTGAAACTGCTATTGGACCTAGGCTCGGTCATATAGTCGTCGACGATGATGAAATCGCTAAGCGTTGCATCGAGTTTCTCAAAGCCAATCAAGCAGGCAGAGCCACTTTTGTACCGCTCAACCGCATTCAGACTCAACCCCCGGGTCTTTTGCCCAATCGCCCCGGGGTAATCGATTTCGCTTACAACCTGATCGATTTCAATCCACGCTTTGTTAAAGCTTTTCAATATGCTTGTGGTCAGACCATTGTGCTTGACACCATGGACAATGCCCGCAAGTTAATCAACCAGGCCCGCATGGTCACCCTGGAAGGAGAGCTCTTCGACAAGTCGGGTAGTATCTCGGGTGGCAACGATAACAAAGCCAGAATGCATTTCGGCAGTCGCGGTGAGACCGACCTGTCGGTTTTGAAGCAGACCGCCAAGAGCCTGGCCGAACAGCTCAGATGGCTTAAAGATTCCATCAAAGAGCTTGAGAACTCACTGGCCGAAGAGAGAGCCAAGCTAAATAAAGCCAAAGAAAATATGGCGCACAAGCTGGCCGAATTGGAAGCCAAACGCAAGCTGGTCAAAGATACCGAAGAAGAAGTGGAAGGTATCAAGCCCAAGCTTAGGGAAAAGGGCGACGAGATAGACGCCCTTGAGACAGAATCGAACGCCCTCGATGCCTCAATCAAAGAAATTACCGTCAAGATTGAGTCGATGGAAGGCAGCCTGGAAAGCGCCCGCGACAAAGGTCACAAGTCTAAGCTCGACAATCTCATTTTGCAGTCGGAAGAGCTTAGACAAACAGTCAACGCAGTAGATGCCGAGAACAAAGAAATTCAACGCCATCTGGATCGCATCGAAACAGAAGAGCGTGTCGAGATAACCAATCGTGAAAATCTCACTGTGCAAGCCAATGATCTCGGAGTAGAGCTTGACGACCTGGAAGGTCAAAAGCCGCTCTTCGAAAACAATATCGCCACCCTGCGCGCCTCTATCGCCGAAATGGAAGCCAAAGTCTCCGAACTATCGGAAGAGTTGGAATCGATGCGCCAGGCTAAGGAAGATATCCACGAGAAGATAACTCAGAGCGAAATCGAACGGACCAAGCACGATCAAGAACTTATTAGAGTGAAAGAGCAGCGCAATGAGCGCAAGATCAGTCATTACGATGTCGAGCAACAGCTTGTCTTGGTCAGAGAAGAAATCGAACGCATCTTGGCTGAAAATCCGCAATACGAAAAACCAAATGCCGGCACGGTTGAACAGCTCAAGCAGCAGGTAGAAAGACTGGAGCGCCGTATGCGCGCCCTCGAACCAGTCAATATGAAAGCCCTGGAAGAATACAATCAGACTGCCGAGCGTCAGCAGGAACTATCCGACAACTTGGATACACTTGCCGATGAGAAGGAAGAGATCATCCAGCGCATCGACGGCTATGGTCAACTAAAGAAAGAAACTTTCTTGGAGGCTTTCAACGCCATCAATACGAATTTCCAACAAATTTTTGCCGAACTATCGCATGGTACCGGCAGATTGGAATTGGAACATCCGGAAAGTCCATTCGAAGGTGGACTGGTTATCAGAGCCCAACCAAGAGACAAGAAGATGCAGCGCATCGAAGCTTTGTCTGGAGGCGAGAAGTCGCTGACCGCTCTCTCATTTGTGTTCGCCTTCCAACGCTTTGCACCGGCACCATTCTATGCCTTTGACGAAGTCGACATGATGTTGGACGGTGCCAACGCCGAGCGTCTGGCCCAGATGGTCAAGCGGCAATCGGAAAGCGCCCAGTTTGTGGTGGTCAGCCTGCGTCGTCCAATGATCGAAAACGCCGACCATGCCGTGGGTGTATCGCTGAGAGCCGACGGCTATTCACGCACTGTCGGCATCAAAGAAGTTGTCATACCGGATGAAGAACCACTGAAGGCACTGGCTTAATTTATGAATGAAATCAATCTAGCCGCCGAGCTTTCCAAATTAGCTTTAGCCGAAGTGCAGTTCAAAGAGACTGCACCGCAAGCTAAAATTGCCGAAGACAAAGTCGCTGATGGCAATACTTTAGAGACCTCAGAACCTCAGAAGATTGAATCTCAAAGTGAGCCGCAACAGTTTGCCCCAACAGCAAAAGGCGGTCAAGCGGTCAAGAAAAAAGGAAAGAACAAGCGCGAAGAGAACAGCAGCGAGGCTATGAGCCTCGATAGTGGCGTCCTCTCAGCTGATTCCGGTATTGAGATTTTGGTCAAGATGGCCGAGAAAGGCGAGATCGATCCAAAGAACGTCGATATCATCGATGTCACCGATAAGTTCCTCAAGACCATTGCCACTTCGCCAAAGGAAAGTTTGAGACTATCAGGCAAGGTTATATTCCATGCTGCGGTACTTTTGCGCATGAAAGCGGAAGCTTTGCTTACCGAAGCGAATAACACGATCAATCCACCTGTGGTCGATGACTTTTTAGATTTTGATGCTGATGGTGGCCCTATTCTTTATGACTCTGCCAAGCAAGAAGTAGGAAGGCAGCTCACCTTCAAAGATTTGGAAGGGGCGATTGTCAGACGGGCCCTGAGAAAGCATCAGCCGGTGAGAGAACGTAAGGTTACACTGGAACAGCTAATCGCCGCCCTGAAAGAAGCGGAAAAGCTGGAGAAAGTTAGACAGGATAAGAAGCCGAAAGCCAAAATTGATCTATCCGGCTATCATGAAGTACATGACGTTGACGACATATTAGATCTCGCCCATGACGAAGATATCGAAAGTACGATCATAAAAATAGAGCAATGGATATCGGAGAATCTCGATCTTGGAACAAATATCGAGCTTTTCGATCTAGTAAATAGATATAGTACAAAAAGAGACTGGGTGGAAGCATTTTTGGCTGCGCTATTTTTATCAAACGCCGGTAAAATAGATCTCGAACAAGACACCTTCTATGGCCCGCTATATTTAAGTCTTTGTCGTTCTGTTGCCACTGATATTAGTGCCAACTTCGGCACCGACACCAGTACCATTTTTAATGCCCTGCCAAATACAAGTCCAGATACCACTGCTGGTGATAGCCTAGAGAGTGAGGCGAGAAAATCATGAGTTTGAAAAAACAAATCGAAGCCCTGTTATTTTTAACCGACAAGCCCCTGAAAGCTCCTGTGATTGCCCGCAGTGTCAATCACGATGTACAAGAAGTACGTCAAGCTCTGCTCGAGCTTATCAATGATTATGAAAGCCGCGACGGCGCGATCGAAATAGCCGACGAAGACGGCTATATGATGCAGGTCAAAGATGAATATTCCAATTTAGTCGATGAATTTGCTCCCTTTGAGATGCCCACCTCACTGGTGCGCACTCTTTCAGCCATCGCCATCAAGCAACCGGTGATGCAGTCTGAAATCATCAAACTTAGGGGGGCGGGTGCATATGATCACATCAAAGAGCTTCTCATCAGAGAACTGATTCACCGAAAAGAAGAGGGTCGTTCTCCGATTCTCACCACCACCAAAAAGTTCCAAGAATATTTCCGTCTATCTAAAGATGGTCAGACCTGGCGCAAAACTATGGAAAAAACCGGTGCCGATAAGGCAGTTGCCGCTGCAGATGGTGCCGTCAATGATTATTCAGTGCCCGAAGAAATAGTAGCCGCCCTCGAGCAACCGGTACAGCTGGGCATGTTCGATGCTTCTCCAGAGGGGCAGTCTGATAATTCTTACGTAACACCAGCGCAAACTGCTGCTTTGGCTGAATAATGTCTGATCTAAAGCAAAACACTTTCGCCGCGGTTATCACTGCCGGTGGTAGTGGTTCGCGCTTTGGTGCGGAAGAACCAAAACAGTTTCTCGACCTGCTTGGATATCCAATGTATATATGGTCGATATTGAATTGTATTCGGCTAGATATCTTTGAGGCTATAATCCTTACCTTGCCCGAGAGTTATATAGATCGGGTAAAGGCTGACCTGGCCAAACTTGCCGCTGAATCTAATTTGCCCAAGGTCGTCGATAAAGTACAAGCCATAGCCGGCGGACCATCTCGGCAGATGTCGGTTTATTTGGCCCTTGAATTTCTGAGTAAGCTCAATCCGCAGTATGTGCTAGTTCATGATGCAGCCAGGCCCTTTGCCGGGGTTTCTTCGTTCCGACTTTGTCTTGAGACCTTGGTCGAAAAGGGGGCTTGTTCTATCGGCACGCCGGTATCGGACACAATCAAAAGAGTTGAGGGCGAGAAAATAGTCGAGACTCTTGACAGATCGAAGCTCTGGTCGGTACAAACACCGCAGGGTGCCCCCTTCCCTCTTTTATTAGATTGCCATAGGCGTGCCTTCAAGGATGGTATTAGTGTCACCGATGATGCGGCCATCTTAGAGAGCTTTGGAAATTCGGTTTTTATTTTCCAGGGATCAAATCAGAACATTAAGGTTACTCTTGCCGACGATTTTAAGACTTGTCAGCTACTTGCCCCCTTATATCTGTCCAAAAGCCCCATGGAACCATAGATGGTGCATATTGAACAACCTCTATATTTCTATAGTTTTTGTTCCGCCACCACAAATAACACCACTTGCAAGTTCTAGATAATTGACTAAAATTGTTCCATCTCTGTTTTTATCCGTATTTTCAAATTTAACTAAAAGGGTGTGGCCATGGTTGACGACTATAGAGAAAGCCCCCAGGAGAAGCCCAAGTTCGCCAATGAAACAAAGTCGAACAAGCGGGAAATTGATCTTTTCCCAGCCTTGCAAGACCGCAGAATGATGGCGCTAGGCTCGGCTAGACAGGCGGCGCCAACCAGGATTGGCACGCAGATCTCCATTTTCAGTCCGGTTTCTTTTGAGGAAGCTCTCGAAATAGTCGAGTGCTTGAGAGCGAGAGCAGCCACGACTATTTCATTGGAAAACATGAAAAAGCTCGATGCCAGCAGACTGGTTGATTTTGTTGCTGGTGCTTCCGCCGCTCTTGATGGCGACTTCCACAAGTTGAGCGAGCAGGTCTATGTCTTCTGTCCGGCCAATATCAAGATAACTGCCCAAACCAAAAATGCCGCTAAAGAATCAGCCAACTACGGCGATGCCTTTACCGGCTCCACCGAGTCTCTTAACAACCTCAATAGTCTCGGAATGGGTGCACTTGATTTCTTGTATCCAGGTAGGGCTCAAGATTCAGCCAATTCTTCCACTTGGTCTACCAAGCAATAAGGCTAAACTGAACATTATCAGCACCTCGATGATAGAAAGTTCTGTTAGTTTTTTTTAAGACGCCATCCCTGGCGCTTATGAAACCAAGTTCAAGTTTTTTAACAGCCCTCTTTCATTGCCGCTGGTATTATTGGAGTACAGCTAATCCATCCATACAAATAGCTGTGTTTCCTCCTATCCTAATCCACCACAACATTTCTTCCCCTTCAGTCTCTGGAGGGGAAGTTGTTTTTGGGCTGAATTACTGCAATAAATTAGACCCCAAATCTTTTATCGTCTACAGCTTTCCGATTGTCATTAGTCTGAACGGCTCTGCAATTATTAGCCGCAGTATTCAAAACTAACTTGCTCAAATAGTTCAAGCAGCTTGAAGCATTGCCAGGGCAAAAGTTGAAAGACGCCTCGCTCGAGCTTGGTTGGTAATTCCCCTAGACTGGGCCAACATACCAAATATATAAACGAAAAGGGACTCGGCTAAATGCTCCGCTGACATATCCACTCGGAAATCGCCGCTCTCTTGACCATTGTTTATCAGCTTAGCCAAGAGCTTTTCCACTCTGATTAGGTGCTTTTTGAGGATCTCACCGGACTTTCCATCGCGCTGGCTAAGCTCCACTACTGTGTTGACGGCGAAACAACCTCTAGGAGTCGTTTGCTTGCAGCAAAGCTCCTCGACCAAACTCATTAAAGCGTTCAATGATTGCACCGGATCGCTATCAGAGTCCACGGCTTCTTTCATTTTTTCAAAAAGGTGGTCTAGATAATCTTGCAGAGAGAGCAGAAAGAGATTGTGTTTGTCTCCAAAAGCCTTGTAGAGACTTCCTTTCGTAAGTCCCATTGCATTGAGCAGGTCATCCATCGATGTAGCTTCATAACCTTGCTCCCAGAAAGTAGAAATGGCAGCCTCCAATGCCTCTTCAATATCAAACTCTCTCGGTCTAGCCATTCTCTCGTTTTTCCTCAATGCAAAATGAGAATAACTTGTTCGGAACTATTTGGTCAATAATTCCGAAGTATTTCATACTGGAAAACATTTCTGGAACTTGAGCAAATGAATGGGACTGCCTGATAGGCGCAGCTTGCCTGTAATCAGCCCCAGCGGTATAGAGCGACGATGATTGAGAAAATCGATCCAAAAACTGGAATCCGCAGTCACTTTTAGATCAGCCTTTCCTTCGTGAGTTCTGCTCACTTTGAGCTTGCCTTTGCATATTTGCACGCCGACTATGGCTGGCTCTTTACCTGTAAAGGTGAAGTGCAAATTAATATCAACATCGCTTGCTCGCTTTCTTTGAAAGACAGCTCTTAGACCGCTGATAAATGATTCAATCGTATTTGGTATCAGTGAATTATTCACTAATCTAATTGTTTTGTGGGGAAAGCGCTTTTTCACGTACTCTTCAGCGTCAGTATCGGGCACCACATAAATGGGCTCCTCCATTTTCTGAAGAGGCTTTACTACTGTATCGAGGAATTCTTTTCTACCACTGAGAAATTGACCGATAACGTCATCGCCCGCAGGACAAACTGACATGCAGTAAGCGGCTTTGTAGTTCGGTCCGAACGATAGGCTTTGCCACATTGAAGCCGTCTCGTTTGGAGCTACTTTTGCTTGGTAATCTTTTCGACCACGACTGTCTGCTATCGTCCCGACCCAGTCAGTGAAACCTCCCATGAATTCGCGATAGTTATGGGTGTAACAAGCTGAAAAGTCGAATTCGCCTGTTGGGGCTATGGCACCCACCGGACAAGCGGAGACGCAAAGTTTGCACTCAAAGCACGGATTATAGTCAATCGGTCTGTCATAGCGGCTAATACGGGCGTCTATGGCCACAGTGCCGAGAAGTATGAAGTTACCGAACCTTGGATGAATGATGTTCCTATGAATGCCCTTCTTTCCCAAGCCGGCGGCTTCGGCGATTGGTTTATGGGAAATCAACCATACTCTTCCTGGAAAGCGCTGCATCTCCATCGGAAAGCCCATCGATGGATTGAGGGCTCGAATGCCGAGACGCTCTAATTTTGTCACTAACTTCCTAGTGATGGAATTTACTTCCTCCCCTTGGTGGTGAAACTCCAAATTGGCAATGGAACGGGCAGAGCTCCTAATTGGTTCCTGATTCATCCTGACGACAATGCTTATAAACGATTTGGCAGCAGGGAATATTTTTTCTAGTTCGTACTTCTCGTCGGCAATAGAGGGTCGATCAATTTCTACGAACCCTACGTCGTCGGCACCTAAGTTCAAAGCGAGTTGCTTGAGAGCCTCATAGTCGAGCGTCCCATCCTCAGAGACAATCTCTTTTAGTTTAGTTGGCTGCATTTCTGTGTCACTATGCAGCGACCCGCCGACTTCTTTCATCGCCCAGTCCTCCATCTATGTATATATGTTCTGTTTACACGTTCGGTACCGAGCGGTCCACAATAACAAGATAGCAGTTCGGAACCATTCGGTCAATAATTATTGACTCATGCTAGGCGGACGAGGCGGACGGAAGACGCCTACCGAATCTAAGCCTAAGAAAAAGTGAGAACCGCCTTCTCAAAAGAAATAGTTCAGTTCGGCAATAAGTGCCTATGACTATGCTGAAAGCAAAGCCAAGATTTGCTCAGCCGCCTTATCAAGATCAGAACCATCCACCCTCAATAAAGGCTCATCGACAAAATGGCGGCTATATAGAGGATCGTAGTATGTCTCCAAGATCACCTCCACCGCCTCTCTAAGCTTACCTTGACTAATCTGGTCGCTTATTTTGAGGCGCAGTTCTTTGCTTAGCCCTTTAACATAGCCGAGTAATTCAATGGCTTTAAGCAGTAATTCATCGGTGGAATCGGGCAGTTTCTCAAAAGCGCCTCCGCCCTCTAAATAATCATGCAAAATGCGCTCGGCTCGAACTCTCAAATTGCTCTCGACAATAATGCGCTTGGCACTGTTTTGAATGGCAAGATATAAAAAATCCGGCACTCGCAAACGCCCAATCTTGCGCGATTCTGCTTCGATAAAGTAAAAACCGTTAGCGGCAAGTTTGTCTTTCATCTGCTTGATGGCAAAGAAAAGCTCAGCCTCGAAATTTTTCTGGCTGGGTTGAGCCGCCAACCCTAAAGCACCAAATATAGAGCCACGGTGATTGGCCAACTTTTCTAAATCTATTACAGCCTGACCACGCTCAGAAAGACGCCCTAAAAGTTCGGTCTTGCCGCTGCCGGTCAAGCCGTCAATAACGACCGCCTGATAATTAAAAGCTCCACCTTCGAACTCGGCCACTATATGCCGACGGAAGGCCTTATAGCCACCGGTCAAACGCCAGCAGTCAATGCCGACAATACTTAAACAGCTGGCAACAGCCTCAGAGCGCAGACCGCCCCGCCAACAGTGCACTACCAGTGGTGCACCACTGCGTCTCAGAGCTGCTATCTGTTCCACCAAGTCTGAAATTTTGGGCGAGATAATCTTGAGCGCTTTTCTTCTTGCCACCATCTCGCCTTCTTGGGCATAAATGGTACCAATTTCTGCCCTTTCGGCATCGGTGAACAAGGGCACATTGTGCGAGCCTGGAATATTCTCGGCTAGATACTCGCAAGGGGAGCGCACATCGATCAGGCAAACACGACTGAGAGATGCCACATCTTCAGCACTGATCTCGCGCCAAGTCATGACTTAACTCTTGCTTCTCTTAAAGGTGATGGCGCCTGTTTCTTGTTGATTGCTTAAGCCGCCGGTGCGCATAACCACAACCTGCACCAGGGGTTCAATCTTATCGGTCTCTTTCAAATAGTCAGAGAGCTCTCGTTCCACCAAAGTTTTGACACCCTCTACACTACCCCTTTCATTTGCCGAAGCAGCTTTGATAAATGACTCCACCTGTTTGCGCAAAAGCAAAATAAAATCTTCTGCCGAAATATCGCGCGGCAAAATTATGCCGCGCAAGGTTATATCAGGACCAGCCAGCACTGCACCCTTTTCTGAAACAGTGAGCACCACCGAAACAAGACCATCATCAGCCAGCTTACGTCTGTCAGAGACGATCTCTTCAGAAATTTTCCAATCGCGGTTGAAATCCACCAAGACAATACCGGCTGTAACAGCACCGGCTTTAGCCCCTTCTTCCTTCTTCATCTCCAAGACATCGCCATTGGCCATGATAAAGATATTTTCGCTCTTTACCCCGCATTCATGCGCTAATTCGCCATGCTTGACCAGCATGCGATACTCACCATGAACCGGCATAAAGTAACGGGGCTTGCAGAGATTGATCATAAGTTTCTGCTCTTCCCGACAAGCATGACCGCTGACATGCACGCCGGCGTCTCTGCCATAAACGACCTTGGCACCGCGCTGACAGAGGGCATTGATTGTATTGGCCACTGATCTTTCATTGCCCGGAATGGGAGTAGCTGAAATAACCACAGTGTCACCACTGATGATGCGCACCAGACGATGCTCATCGTTGGCTATACGGGTAAGGGCTGACATGGGCTCACCCTGACTGCCGGTGGTGAGAATGATAGTTTCATTGAGGGGCATCTGTCGCAAACTTTCAATTGGTACGAGCAGATCATCGGGATAAGACATATAGCCCAGTTCTCTGGCTATTCTGGCAAAGGTCAGCATCGAGCGACCAAGCACACCCACTTTACGATTATAATCCATAGCCAGCTGCAAGACTTGCTTCATGCGGTTGACATTGCTGGCAAAAGTAGTGACGATGATGCGACCTTGGGCCCCGGCAAAAACTTCGTTCAACTTGGAATAGACTGTTCTTTCGCTGGGTGTAAAGCCCTCTCTTTCGGTATTTGTGCTATCGGAGAGCAAGAGCATTATGCCTTCAGGGCTGTCGGCATAGGCTGTGAGACGGGCAATATCAAATTGTTCGCCGTCAACCGGAGTAAAGTCAAACTTAAAGTCCCCGGTATGTACAACGGTACCCACCGGCGTCTTGATCACTAAACTATATGAGTCGGCAATAGAATGAGTGCAGCGAATGAACTCCACTTCGAATACACCAAAACGTACAGTCTGCCGAGGGCTGACCTGACGCAGTTCGGTGCGTCCCTCCAAGCCAACTTCCGAGAGTTTTCCGGCCAAAAGACCAAGAGCCAAAGAAGGTCCATAAATAACCGGCACGCTCACTTCCGACAGCATAAACGGAATGCCGCCAATATGATCTTCGTGCCCATGGGTGATGGCAATGCCTCTTATCTTGTCTTGATTGCGTTTCAAGAAAGTGAGATCAGGCAGCACTACATCTACGCCGAGCATCTCGTCGGTGGGGAAAGCCATCCCGGCATCAACCATAAATAGATCTTGGCCGTAAGCAAAAACAGTATTATTCTTGCCAATCTCTCCCAGTCCGCCTAAGGCGATGATGCGCAAGACTCCATCATCGGGCAAAGTGTCACCAATCGAAGTGCCAGCTAAAGTTTTGAGAGGCTCTACTTTCTTTCTAGTTGATCCCAATTGCTGTTCCTTATTTATCTGAGTTCTTTGAGTCGAGAATTAGCTTCTTAAATCAGCAGATCCATAGAAGCTTTCTGTGAAGCCGATAGCGGCACCAAAGGCAGCCGCAAGCTATCGCTAATTAGGTCTTTGCGCCCAAGCAAATACTTAACACATGTCGGATTGGGTGCGATAAAGAGCCCCTTAAAGAGAGGCATCAGCTTATAGTGCAAGGCCCGGGCTTGATCCAAGTTGCCGGCAAAGAAGCTTTCCATCATTTCAGTAATTTGAGGACCGGCTAGATGGGAAGCCACTGAAATCACACCGCAAGCTCCGACACTGAGAAAAGGCAAGGTCATATTGTCGTCGCCTGAATAAATGCGAAAATGTTCCGGTGCTCGGTCGGCGATGTCGGAGGCTTGATCGACATTGCCGGTTGAGTCTTTGAGGGCGGCGATATTTTTATGATTCTGCGCCAGTTCTACGATTGTATCGACGGCAATATTGATTCCGGTGCGACCGGGAATGTTATAGACAATGATGGGTAAAGAACTGGCTGAGGCAATCGCGCCAAAATGAGCCAACAAGCCAGCTTGACTGGGCTTATTATAATATGGCGCCACCACCAACGCACCGTCGGCGCCCAGTGCTTCGGCTTCTTGGGTAGCCTTGATGCTTTTAGCAGTGATATTAGAGCCGGTGCCCATAATCACCTTGACTCGCCCCTTAACAAGAGCAATGGTGCGCTTCAATAGCTCTTTCTTTTCATCATCAGTCAAGGTCGGACTTTCGCCGGTGGTTCCGGCAACCACTAGGGCAGTGCTGCCTGTCTTGATCAGATGCTCAACCAAGGTCTCTAATTGGTCATAATCTATAGCCGAGCCATCGGCTTTAAATGGTGTGACCATGGCTGTGATCAATCTGCCGAAGAGCGGCTCGGTCTTAATCAAGGTAATCTCCTTTAAGTTAGAGTATTGTTTCCAGTCCGATTTGAAGTTCAGTGAGCTTAGGAGCAGCTTTGACCGCCATCACCATGCCCTTGTTGAAGCAACTTGTGTTGAAGCTGTCGTGCTTGACCGAAAGTAATTCACCGTCGCTGCCGAAGAAAACTTCCTGATGCGAAATTAGACCCGGCAGCCTCAAGCTGTGCACCCGCAATCCTGAAGCATGGGCAGCGCCGCGGGCACCCGCCATCAGTTCTCTTTCCACAACATCTCTTTGGTTGAATTTCTTAGTGCCATCGCTTGCCGCCATTTTACTGAGTGTGTGCATGGCCGTGCCCGATGGAGCATCCAGTTTTTTGGTATGGTGCAGTTCCACCACTTCCGCGTTTTCGAAATAGCGAGCCGCTTGCTTGGCGAACTCCATCATTAAGACCGCCCCTAATGAGAAATTGGGCACAATCAAACCGCCTACACCCTTTGTCCTTGCTTTCTGAGCCAGACTTATCACTGCCTCTTCCCCTAGACCCGATGAACCAATAACCGGATGAATGCCTCTCTCTATGCATTCCTGAGCCAGTTCAATAGAGGCTTCTGCGATCATAAAATCGAGGACCACATCGGGCGAAGCTTTGAGCACACTGCTGAACGAATCGGCTATGGAAAGACCAGCCAGGCTCTTATGTTCGGGGGCTAATTCGCCTACAAGTTCGCTTAGAGGCCTGCCCACATAATGGGCGCCTTTGCGGCCAAAGGCCCCGACCACATCGATACCCGGATCATTAGCCATGGCAGCAAGAGCCGCCCGACCCATTCTGCCGTTGACTCCGGCAATGACCACCTTCACTCTAGTCATAAATAAGTCCTATTTATTTGCGCTCCTACTAGATTAGTCGGCAATTTTTCTACCGGTGGAACCAAAGCCGCCTTCGCCGCGTTCGCTGCTTTCAGCCAACACTTCCACTTCTTCTATTTCCACTCTTGGTACAGGCAAAATGAGGAGTTGGGCAATTTTCTCACCCGGCTCAAAAGTATAAGCCTGGGAGCCGTGGTTAATGATGAGCACCTGGACTTCACCGCGATAGTCACTATCGATGGTGCCAACACAGTTAGTCAGCGAAATACCGGCTTTGTCAGCCAAGCCAGAACGAGGACGAACTTGTCCTTCATAACCTTCCGGTATTTCCAGTTGAATGCCGCAGGGAATGCGACGTCTATCGCCGGCAGGTAGAGTGATAGGCTCGGCGATGGCAGCGGTCAGATCGAGCCCGGCAGAGCCATTTGTCGCATACTTTGGCAGACTATGACAATGCGGCAGTCTTTTCACTTTCAGCTTCACTGTTTCTCTCTCTAAAAGTTTCATTGATGCGTGCTCTCCTTTTTCTTACCTTCAAACTTAACTCTGCCCCTGTGTCCTTTGCCCGCCTGCGAATCTTTGGCACCGCGGAACAAAGATTTAAGCTTGTTCTGCGGACCCACCGCCACCAGCGAATAATCCTCAACAAAGATCAATCGAGCCAGATCGATAATCTGGGCGTTGTCCACTTTCTCCACCCGAGCGAGATTTTCACCAATATCGCTCAAGCGTCCAAAATACATAAGATCTGAAGCATTAGCAGTGGAGCGCGCCGCCATCGACTCTTTCTCGGTCAAGATCTCGGTTCTCAGCTGGGCCTTGGCTCTTGCTATTTCTCTATCGGTCAGTCCATTTTTCTTGATATTCTCCAATTCTTCAAATATCAATGACATGACCGCCTCGGCGTTGCCGCATGAAACCGAAGCCCCAAAACTATAGAGACCAAAATCTCTATAAGAATGCTGAATCGAGCCGATACTATAAGCCAAGCCGCGTTTCTCACGCACTTCTTTGAAGAGACGGGAAGAATTGGAAGTGGCAAGACAAAGGTCTAGGATCTGCAGAGCCTCTTGCCTCTCATCAAGACTAGAAATAGCTGGAAAAGCCAATGCTACCTGGGCCTGCTCGGTGTCCCAATCGACCAATTCCTCAACGGCGAAATAAGCCGGCGCCTGGGGGCGACTTAGCGCTGCCGCGCCAGCCGCCACAGGGAAAGCCTGGCTGAGAGCTTGCGAAACCGAATCAATCAGACGCTCTTCGTCAAAGCTACCGGCCACCGATACAATCATTCGCTCTGGTCTAAAGTAAGTTTGGAAATGATCACGTAGAGACTGCAAGGTCAAAGCCTTCACTTCTTCGGCGCCGCCTGTGATCGGTCTGGCTTGAGGAGATCCTTTCCACATACCGGCATAAAGCAGATCTTGGGCAACATCAACCGGGTCATCGGCATACATGTCTATTTCATCTAAAATGACCTTGCGTTCCAGTTCGAAATCGACGGCATCAAAACGAGGAGCAAGAGCCATATCTAGCATTATGTCTGATACCACTGGTAATGCATCGCCGAGAGCATAACCATATAGTTTAACTGTGTCGCGAGAAGTGGAGGCACTGACCATACCGCCCACGTCTTCGATTTCTTCCATGAGACTCTCGGCATCACGCTTGCCTGTACCCTTAAAGAGCATATGCTCGATAAAATGGGTGACGCCGTTATTGAGCGCCTCTTCATAGGCTGAACCAACCTCGACCCAGAGGTCGATAGCAGCAGAATAGACTGAATCGACCTTTTCGGTAACGATTCTCGCCCCATTTGGAAGACTGGTTACAGGCACCGTGCTTAACTGAGGTTGGGAAGTATTTTGAGCCTTTAGAGCTAGTGTATTCTAGCACTCTCACCAAGCGAAATGCCCCGGACAAGCTTAAATGCCCCAAATACTGAAAAGCCGCCCGGCCTTTAGCCGCAGCGACTTTCAGCTACTGTCTGGATGCCTTTGCGGGGCACAGTATTTCATTGCGCTCGTTCCAGCTCCTTACGCAATGCGGGCTGTTTGCTTTCGTTTCCGATTTGGCGCCTTTCTGGCGTTTCCACAATGCCCCTCAGCTTTCGCGGTCACTTCGCTTAACCACTCACCGTTAGTATTTCCACTCTAGACCGCCTGCCGGGTCCGGCCTAGATTTGAGATATCTAAGTTTAAGCAACGATTCACACAAGCAAGAGACTGAATGGCACAGCCATTGAACCATTTGGGGGAGAACTCCATACGCTTACTTAACAGCATTGTTCAGTTGCCCTAGCGGTCATTTAACAGTGGGCACACAATCTAACAAAACCTGAATATTTGCCTTTAGCCTATTTGCTCTTGCGAAAGACAATGAGAAAGTTGCTCTTGCCGTCTTGAGAACCTGTCACACCATAGGCAGAAGCAAATGCAGTCAAATCTGAGCGCATGACCGGATGGACCGCATCGGGCTTTTGCACTAGTGTTTTGATATTGCCGCTGCCCGGCAAAACAGACTCGACAAAGGCGGCATGGGCGTACACAGAGGGGCTAAGCCCGCTTTTATTGACCACAAGCACAACATCGCCGGCTTCAAAACGTCCCTTAACAAGCTGTTTATAGCCGTGGGCGTTCAGATAGTTTGCATCTATCTCTTCATGGCGACCGTCACCGGGCGGCAGACGCCCCTCGATGCAGGCTTTGACATAATATTTGCAGTTATAGCTGTCGACAGGCTTGGCAGCCAAAAGTTTATGAACCGACGGTCCTTCATTATCTAATGCCACTTTAGCCCAGCCGGGTCCTTTCAAAACATCTTGGTCATGGGCTCTTAAAGCATCGCCCAAAGGTCTAAGAGCGTCATCAAGCGCCGTCAGAGCCTTTTTAGCGGCGTCTCTTCCTTGCTGCCAGATATCGGGGCTGCCAAGCCCATCGGCGCTACTGTGCACAGATTCAGACTTGGCTTCGGCTCTTCTAATTTCGTCTTCTTTTGGCATGTCTCTAGTTTAATAAGTCTATGCAACTTTGTAACCAGGTTAGAGATAAGACCCCATCTTTTATAATTCGCATCTATAATAACTTGCAGCAGTGCCGACGTAGCTCAGCTGGTAGAGCAACGGTTTCGTAAACCGTAGGTCACGGGTTCAAATCCCGTTGTCGGCTAGTTTTTCAAACCATCTAATTAAAGATCAGACAGGCCTGCGGTATGTCTGTGACGCCGAGCATAAAGACAAGCACCTGGTAGATGACCTGGGGCACCACCAGAACAAAGGCAGCGGCATTCAAAACGAAAAAGTTGCGGCGCATCTCTTTTGCCACAGACGAATTGAGCAAGGCCAGGACAACCACGAACAAAACAGTCACTATAGCCGCCAGTTCGATATTCTCGCGGTGGTCATAGTGATAGATGAAAAGCTCTTTGCCGCAGTGGCGTACCTGGGCGAAGAAATCGCCTTCAGCCGCCCCATTAATTGCCTTACCAGGGGCTGGCGTTAGCTCGACGACACTCATTGATGAGGCTGAATCTTTGTCCATGGGTGTTCTCTCGAGAGCTAGATTTTGTAGGTGAGCTAGTAAGTCAATCAATAATGGGCTAGACAAGCGGCGTTGTCAAGTGAATCTTGTCGCCAAGCTTTCTTTAGTGACTCACCAGAGAGGGTCTCTTAGGCTATAGCCTGAACAACCTGCCACCAAAGACGCCTAATTTCAGAAGCCCCCAAATAACCGGGTTCTATCGGATGAGGGCGCCAATACCAGAAAGAACCATCGGTAGACGACATGCCATGCCCTAAAAAATGCTTGTAGATATTGCAGAATGAGATAGATAAGCCGCCTTCTTTTGTTCCGGCAGAGTTTTGGGCAAATTTCTCAATGAGATAGTTGAGATAGACAAGAAGCTCCACCGGCAACTGGCCATCAAAAAGATTGCTCTCGGTAAATCTTCCGGTACCATCGGTAGGGTCATAAATCGAATTGATAACCAAATGACTCTGGGGCAAGATGGTCTCAATGGCTCTGACAACTTGCACCAGCCTATCAAATATACTCTCCACTTCAGAAACCGGCACACTGCCGTAAACAGCCTTCAGTCGCAAGCAAGCGAGCAGATCATTGCCGCCGACAGTCAGGGTGACAAAACAGCGCTTCTCGGAAAACTGCCGCAAAGCATCAAGCTCTTGCAGTAAATCACTGGTGGTGGCACCGTCAAAGGCCAGATTGGCAAAAGACAATCTGTTATTGAGGGTGGAGAGATCTTTGCCCTTAAATTCGGGAAAGAGAAAGTCATCATTGACCAGCAAAAGCGAAGCAGCACCGAGATTGTCGTTATGACAGCCATCGATGTTTTTGGCATCGGTAGCCGGATAAAGATCGATAGACATCGAATCGCCCAAGGCAATGTAATAGTCGAATTCGAACTTCTGTGCAGTGGTTTGGGACTCCATCAAGACTCCTGGAACAATAAATTGAGAGCCTCGCACATGGTGGGATGACTGAGAACCACATTGGCAAGCTGGTCATAGGTCATGCCGGAAAGCATAGCCACCTGCACAGTAGAAGCAATCTCACCGCCATTAAGACATAGAGCGGCAAAGCCCAAAATTTTAGAGTCTTTTTTGTCGACAATGGCTTTGAGCAAACCCCTGGTTTCACCTTCGGTGGCAGCGCGCGGAATCTTAGCAGCCGGAAGTTTGAAGACCTTAAAGTCGAGCCCTAGCTTGCTTGCCTCCGCTTCGGTCAAGCCCACCCGCCCTAATTCTGGTTCAACAAAAAGGGTATAGGGTATCAAGCGCCCTTTTGTGCTTCGCTTGGGCTCAAGTCCGCGGTAATGCTGCATCAAATTGTCGCGGGCGATACGATAATCATCCCAGGAGGCATGGGTAAAGAAGGGACCGCCTTTGCAATCACCCAAGGCATAGACACCAGGCGCACTAGTTTCAAGCTTCTCATCGACTTTGATAAAGCCGCGCCCATCTACTTCCACGCCGATCTTGTCCAAATTGAGCCCCTCATTGACGGCAGCCCTGCCGGTGGCGGTCAAAATCTGATCACAGACAATAATCTGGCTTTCTCTTTCTCCGCCCTTTTCAATTGTCAGCTCTAAAATCTTCTTGCCGTGGTCACCGGCGGTAATGGCATCTACCTTCACCCCATAAAGAATATCGACACCCTCGCCGTTTAAGATAAGTTCAACTTCCTTGGCGATATCTCGGTCTTCGCGAGACAAGAATTCATTGCCTCTCTCTAGAATAGTGACATGGCTGCCCAAGCGGGCGAAAATTTGGGCAAACTCTAAAGATATATAGCCACCACCGATAATGACAAGACTCTCGGGTAAGGCTTCCAGCTCCATTATCGATGTCGAATCGAGTATTTCAAGATTTTCTGAGCCTGGGCTCAAAGGCAAATCTGGTTTAAGAGGCTTGGTGCCGGTATTGATAAAGATGAAAGGGGCGCTTACTGTACGATTCTCCACTTCGATAAGCTTGGCTCCGTCGCTGCTTTCGACAAAGCGACCATAACCCTTGATAAAAGTGAGATTCTCGGTGCCCGTAAAGAGAGCCATATGAGTATCAATCATCTTGCTGACCACGGCTCTCTTGCGAGCCAGTACTTCTTTCAGATTATCGCCCGCTTTGCTGAAACCGTTTCGCCGCGCATCATATTGCAGGCGGGTGGAGGCCACCATGGTCTTGGTCGGTATACAAGCGACGTTTATACAAGAGCCGCCGATCATCTTGCTCTCTATAAGGCAGACCTGCTTGCCCGCCTTGCTCATTGATAGAGCCAGCGACTTTCCGCCCTTGCCACCGCCCAGGACCACTATATCGAAGTTTTCAACAGTCATAGTTCACTCATCTTCCCGACTCATATATTTTGGACTGCAATGGTCTAATATATGTCCGTTCATATTTTACTTTAATGATAGTGGGAGAAGCCATGTCCGAGTCTAAAAGCCAAGATAACAAGGGCAAGGCAAAAGCTGAGGCAAGTAAGAAAGACCTCCCAAAAAATATGAGCCCACAAAATATGACTCAGAGCCTCAAGGTCATTCAAGACCTGCGCATCACCCGCAGCGGGCTGAGCAAGACCATGAAAGCGATCAAGATCGAGCAAGAGCGACTGCAAACAGCCATTAAAAATGAAAGCAATCGCACCGCCACTTCCAAGTTCCGCATCGACACTCTGAAGCAATACGGCAAAGGCTCTCTCGCTTATTCCAGCTTGCAGTCGGGCATGGAATATTTCATGAGCGAAGACAAGGGCTTTATTGCCTATGTCCAGATGCGCGAGGAAAATTCGGTCTGCGTGCTTGCCGACCCTATTTGCGCCGATGAAGATCTGAAAGAACTTATTGAAGAGTTCGTCAAAGAAAAGAGTGATCCAATCTTTTTGCACGCCTCGCATAAAACGGCACAGGTACTTGCTGAAATGGGTTTCTGTGTCAATGAATTGGGCGTAGAGACCATTATCGACGTGCAGAATTTTTCGCTTTCGGGCAACAAGAAACAGTCTTTACGGCAGTCGCGCAACAATGCCAAGAAAGACGGCATACTGGTGGTCGAAGTCAGGACTGTCGACGAACTACTCTTCAAAGCCTTCAAGAAAATTTCAGACGCTTGGCTGAAAGAGAAGGTGGTGAGCAACACAGATATGCAATTTATTGTGCGCCCGATAGTCTATGTTGATGAACTAGACGTGCGCCGCTTCATTGCCGTGAAAGATAACGAAGTCGTCGGCTTTGTGATTTTTGACCCTATGTACGAAAACGGTGAAGTAATTGGTTATATCGCCAATCATCTGCGCAGCAATATCGATCGCAATTATTCTCTAGTGGACGTAATAATTATCGAAGCCATGGAAAAGTTTAAAGGCGAAGGTAAGAAGTGGCTATCCTTGGGACTTTCTCCACTTCATAAAGTGGATGACGGCGCCGAGTTCAAACATAGCAAGCTCTTGAAGGCTAATTTTCAATATGCCTTTGAAAATGCTAACTATCTGTACAACTTCAAAAATCTAGCCAGGCATAAAAGCAAGTACCGTCCCGAAATGCCCGGTGCCAAAGAAGAGAAGGTCTATTGCGTTCTCAAAACTCGCTTCCTTTTGACACGCATGTATGAGGTTTATCATGTGCTTGGTGTAAGCCCGGTCAAGCAAACAGTCTCACACCTGACAAAGAAAACCGTAGACTGGATCAAAAGTAATATGACACCGCGGGCCCTGATTGGCAAAGCCAAATTAGTCTCCAATTTGACACAACCAGACCTTACTAACGATACTCTGGCAAAAGATAATGACAGCCGACAGTCAAACGATAAGACTGAGTGACGGACGCACTCTCGGCTATGCCAAATATGGTGCTGTCGGCGGTCGCCCGGTGCTTTATTTACATGGCGGCATGTCCAGCCGCTTAGATATTGCCTTTGCCCATGAATATTGTCTATCTCAAAATATCGCACTGATCGCGCCTGATCGCCCAGGCACAGGACTGAGCAGCCCTCAACCGGGGCGTCGGCTGCTCGACCTGGCTAAAGACATGAAGGAGCTGTCCGCCAATCTAAACTATGAAACTATGCCGCTCTTTGCTTGGTCATTGGCTGGTCCCTATGCCTTAGCCTGTGCGTTTGCTTATCCTTCCACTTTTGCCCGCATTGCCACCATCGGCGGTGTGGCACCACTCAATAGCCAGGAGGCCATTAACGACCTGGGCTTATTAATTGACCGACTAGTCCTGACCTGGCCTGTTTCCTGGAAATGGTTGCTATCACTCTTACTGGCTTCAACCGGCAAGTTGCCTCCGGCAATCCTCAAATTCCAAATGGAAAGAGAGGTCAATTCAGAGCCTGACCGAGCCATCATCAAGGCTCTTTCTATTTCGCAAGGAACCCGCTTTGTCTATGAATCGGTCAAGCAAGGCGGCGACGGCATCATCGCCGACTATGACGCTGTGGCTGCCCCCTGGGGTTTCGCCCTGCAAGAATTAAAATGCGATCTCGATATCTTCCACGGTGAACTAGATGCCATTTGCCCCTTCAAGCATGCTCTCCATCTGCAAGAAAGCGTAAAAGGCTCCAGACTTCACGTTGTCAGGGGCGAGGGGCACTTTCTTTTGCATCGACGCCTGCCTGACGTTCTCGGTGTTCTATTGGCAAGTTCCTAGCTATTGCCTAATTGCAGGCAAAATTGCCCGCTCTGCATTTACCTTTAGAAAGCATTTGTAAAAAGCAAAGGTAGCCAAGCCGAATTGAGAGGCAAAGACCTGTATCCTTGGCTCAGCTAGAGGAGATCTTTGCTCATGACAATCAAACCTGCATATTTTATGCTTTCTCTGAGCCTCTTGGTTCAGTCCACCAATCTGAGCGTACTTGCTCAAATTCCCGGCATCCCGCTTCCGGGCAGTCAGCCACCTGTTTACGGCAGTTATTCAGCCGGACAAAATCTCGGACAGAACGGCAGTCAAGCCGGAGCACAGGGCACAAACGGCGGCTCACAAGTTCTCTCGGGTCGAGTCAAGCATGACATAATGCCAGCCGAAAAACTGCTTTCGCAGGGCAAGTATGCCGAGGCCGAAGGCGCCTTCAGAGACGCCCTGGTCAACAATCCTGCCGACATGCAAGCCACTTTGGGCTTGGGTGTGGCACTGGCTAAACAATTCAAACTAGATGGAGCCGAAGATCTTTTCGATCGAGTCCTGGCTACAGATCCCAATAATGCCGTAGCTTACGCCGGTAAGGCGACGGTTCTACTGAACCGCCTGCAATCTTCCTCAGGCTCTGTGCGTTCGCAAAAAGACAGCTATCTGGCTCAAGCCGAAGCCCTGGCCAACCGCGCCGTACAACTTTCGCCGGCTGCCGCCGAAGCTCACTATGCCTTGGGCTGTGTCTATAAAGAACAAGGCAAAATGGATCAAGCGGCCAGTGAATTTAGAAATGCAGTCAATTTTGATCCTCAACATTCTTATGCCTATTCTTCTTTAGGTCAGTGCAAACTAGATCAAGGCTCACTGGTGGAAGCGGCCCAGAATTTTCAACAAGCTATTGCTCTCAATTCGGGTAATTCGTCAGCTCACTTTGGTCTGGGCAGCACCCTCTTGAAACAAGGTAATGTCGATGATGCCATTAAAGAACTGAATATTTCGCTTTATCAGTTCCCCAATAGCTGGCCGACCAGAATGATGCTCGGTCAGGCTTATCAGACCCAGGGCAATTCAGTGGCAGCCTTGAAAGAGTATCAACTCTCTACCTTGATCAAACCTGAAAATGCCGAGCCTTACATTCGCATGGCCGATATCAGACAAGAGAGAGGCGACCTGGAATTGGCTTTGGCAGACCTGCGCAATGGTCTAACCCAGATACCCTATAACCTCGACCTGCGCATGCGCATCGCCGACATCACCCTCAAGCTGGAAAAGCCGGATGATGCCATCAAGAACTACAAAACTATCTTGTCGATGAGCCCAAACAATGCGCAAGCGGTCAAGGGTCTCAGCCAAGCACTTTATCAAAAGGCACAAAAAGCGGCAGTGGGAGCCTTGCTTGCTTCCAACGACTATGATGCCGCTCTCAAAACTTTGGATGAAGCAATCAAGCTCAATGCCAATGATATGGAACTGCAATTGGCCAAGACCAAGCTTATGTCTCTATCGGGCAACAAACCAGACCTGGCCTCTATGGCACAGCCCACCAATGATGGCGAGCGCATTGCCTATGCCGAAGCTCTCATGGCGGCAGGTGAGTTCTTGA
This sequence comes from Obscuribacter phosphatis (SeqCode), assembly GCA_017303615.1. Taxonomy (GTDB): domain Bacteria; phylum Cyanobacteriota; class Vampirovibrionia; order Obscuribacterales; family Obscuribacteraceae; genus Obscuribacter; species Obscuribacter phosphatis_A. The sequence continues at coordinate 68,780 of JAFLCK010000005.1, read as the reverse complement.
AAGCGCAAGACATGATCAAAGGCGTGCTGGCTGACCAGAATGATGCTAAGCAAACCTATGCAGTTGCCGACATTGCCTTGATGGTGAAAGATCTGGACAATGCCGAAGCTGCCTACAAGAAAGGCATGAGCTTGGCTGGTTCGCAAGAAAGAGGTCAAGCCGGTCTCAATAAAGTGAGCCAAGCCCGCACCACTTCGGCAGACGATACCAGAGTAGCCAACGAACTCTCTAAAAAGAATCAGTGGGACGGCGCCATATCAAAATACAGAAGCGCTATCTCTACCAATCCCAGCCTGGCAGAAGCCCATTTGGGTCTGGCACGTGCCCTAGAAAAGTCGAAGAATCCCAACTCACAGACTCTCTTGGAAGCAGTGCAGCAATATGGTTATTACCTCAATCTGCGCACCGATATGCCCAGCAAAGATAGAGAGAAAATGACCAAAGATGCCGACAAGCTGAAAGAGAAAGCTCTCAAGCTGAAAGAAAAAGAGAGCCGCAAACGCTAATTCGGTAAAAGCCAAATAAAGAAAATGACTAAGCAAACTCGCCCCTATAACTTCAGCGCCGGTCCGGGTGTTCTGCCCGAAGCGGTCTTGAAGGAAGCACAGGCTGAAATGCTGGACTGGAAAGGTACCGGCATGTCGGTCATGGAAATGAGTCACCGATCTAAAGAATTCGGTGAAATCGCCCAAAGTGCAGAGAAAGCCCTGCGTCAATTGATGGAGATTCCAGACAATTACAAAGTGCTCTTTCTGCAAGGTGGTGCTTCGGGGCAGTTTGCCGCCATTCCTCTCAACCTGGCACCGATGAGCGGCAGCCAAAGGGCTGCTTGCGATTATGTCGTCACCGGTTTCTGGTCGCAAAAGGCCTTTGAAGAGGCTGGCAAGTACAGTCAAGCTGCGCTTGCCGCCCAGGGCGACGGCAATAATATTCCCGCTCTCGATAGCTGGAAACTGAGCCCCAAATCTTGCTATTTGCACTATACAGACAATGAAACCATCCACGGTGTCGAATTCGATCAGGTACCGGCAGTTGATATACCGCTTGTGGTCGATGTTTCATCGAGCATTCTTTCTAAACCAATTGATGTTAGCAAGTTTGCCTTGGTCTATGCCGGCGCCCAAAAGAACTTCGGACCGGCCGGTCTAACTATAGTGATTGTCAGAGAAGACATGCTCGGCAAAACAAGTGCACTCACTCCATCCATTTTCGACTATAGCGAACAGGCAAAAGCCGAGTCGATGGTGAACACACCGCCGACCTATTCCTGGTACATTGCCGGTCTCACTTTCAAATGGCTGCTTTCTATAGGTGGTATCAAAGCCATACAAAAAACCAACCAAGAGAAAGCTGCCTTACTTTATGAAGCCATTGACGGTGCCGCTCATTTTGAAAACAGAGTAGAGGAGCACTGTCGCTCCAAAATGAATGTGCCCTTTGTCTTCAAGAAAGAAGTGCTGGAGAAACATCCCAAACTGGAAGAACGCTTTCTCAGAGAAGCAAAAGAAAACGGCTTGCTCACCTTGGCCGGACACCGCAGCGTAGGCGGTATGCGTGCCAGTATCTATAACGCCATGCCGGTTGAAGGTGTGGCAAAACTAGCGCAATTTATCAAAGATTTTGATCGAACAATCAACTAAGAAAGTAGAAAAAATGTTCAAGATTCAGACCCTCAACAATATCTCTGTGGCGGGCTTAGAACGTTTCCCGCGCGATCGCTATGAAATTGCCAGCGAAATGAATAAACCTGATGCTCTCTTGCTCAGGTCATTCAATATGCACAATCTAGAATTACCAGCCACGCTGAAAGCAGTCGGCAGAGCCGGTGCCGGGGTGAACAATATACCGGTAGACAGTTGTACAAAACTGGGCATTCCAGTTTTCAATGCTCCGGGCGCCAATGCCAATGCCGTCAAAGAACTGGTACTGGCGGCGATGCTGCTCTCATCGCGCAATATCGTGCAAGCCTGGGATTTTACAAGACAGTTGAACGGCAGCGACGAAGAGATAGATAAGCTTGTTGAAAGCGAGAAGAAAAAGTTTCTCGGCATCGAGCTTGCCGGTAGAACCCTGGGTGTAGCAGGTCTGGGCGCCATCGGCGTCAAGGTGGCCAATGCCGCTCTCAGCTTGGGTATGAAAGTTATAGGCTACGATCCCCACATCACAGTAAGTAATGCCTGGCAATTGCATTCAGATGTAAAAGGGGTGAGCTCGATGAGCGAAGTCCTGGCTTCATCCGACTTTGTCACAGTGCATGTGCCTCTTGTTGCCGAGACCACCAATCTTATCGACAGCAAACGTCTGGGCAAAGCCAAGACCGGCATCACCATTTTAAATTTCGCCCGTCCGGGCATAGCCGATGAAGAAGCGATTTTGCAGGCGATTAATTCAGGCAAGGTACGCGCTTATGTTTGCGATTTTCCTTCTAATAGATTGAAAGACCATCCCAAAGTAATCAGCCTGCCCCACCTTGGGGCCTCGACCAGCGAAGCGGAAGAGAACTGCGCCATCATGGTGGCAGATCAGCTGCGCAATTATCTAGAATTTGGCGAAATCAAGAACTCGGTCAACTTCCCTGATATGCATCTACCTCAAGGCAATGCCCACCGTATGTTGGTGGCCAATGCCAACGTTCCCCATATGATCGAACGTATTTCGGCGGCAGTTTCGAACGCCAATATCAATATACTTGATATGCTTAACCGCTCGCGGGGAGAAGTGGCTTGCACTCTGCTTGATTTGCAGGAACCAGCACCGCAGGCGGTGATTGACGAAATCTCTGCCGTCAAAGGCGTTTTAAAAGTAAGAGTGCTGGATCTGAAATAGCGGCTTTATTTTTAGTCAGGCTGGGCTTATTATAGTCATATGGCTAAAGCTCACCAGTCTCTAATTATCAGTCCCGCAAGGGCGCGCAGCGAAGAAAAGCTCTTTCGCTCGCCTTTGCGCTATCCGGGCGGCAAACAGAAGGCTATTGAAGCAATTGGCCGGCATTTGCCCAGGCATGTTGCCGAATACAGAGAAGCCATGGTCGGTGGTGGCAGTGTATTCTTTCATGCCCGCTCCATGGGCTTGGCAGACAGCTATTGGCTCAATGATAAGTTCGAAGAATTATCGTCTTTCTATTTAACTGTGCAAGACGAGAAAAAATGTCGCCGTCTAATGAGAGATCTAAAAAATCTTCTGCAAAGTTTTAAGACTGCCGAACAAGCTAAAGCTTTCTTTCTCGAAGCTCGTCAAAGAGAAGAGAAAGATGCATACAAGCAAGCCCTTTTGTTTTTCTTCTTCAATAGAGTGACATTTTCAGGTACCACCAGGGCTGGTGGCTTTAGCCGCAGTGCTGCCGAAAGTCGCTTTACCCTCTCTTCCATTGAGAGGCTGGAACCAATGCCTCTCGCTCTAGAAAATGTGCGCATCACCTGCCTAGATTTTGAAAGCCAGATCAAAGAGCCTGGCGACGATGTCTTCATTTTCTTGGACCCACCCTATTACACCGCCTCTAAGCTCTATGGCAAAGATGGTTCATTGCATTCATTCGACCACGAGAAACTGGCTTCGCTCTTGCAAAAGACCAAACATCGCTTTCTCATAACATATGACGACTGCCCGGAAGTTCGTAAACTTTATCGCTTTGCCAATATCAAGGGTTGGAGCCTGCAGTACGGCATGAATAACTGCTCGGTAACCAGAGAGAGCAAGATCGGCAACGAGCTTTTCATCGCCAATTATCCGCTCAAATAAGATAAGCAGTAAAATAATGAGGGCTGGCTTTGCCAGCACAGACAGATCAAAACATATCAAAACAGGCCTAGATCTAGGTCTGGGTCTTTATTTAGGGTGAGACATGGCCACAACTGAAAAACTCTTTGCCACTCGTATGGCTGTAGGACGCATGGCCTATGATATGGGCTATTTCGGTCAGGCGGTAAGACATTTCCATACGGCTTTAGAGCTCGCCGGCAAAGAGAACTTGCCTGCCCCCAGCCTTGCCGATGCCAATCTTTCTTTAGGTAAAGCCTATGCCTGCCAAGGCAGATATAAAGAGGCGGAAGAGTATCTCACCAAGGCTCTCAATCTAGACGCCGCCGAAGCCGACCGACCAAGAAGTATCGAGCAAGCCATGGATTATATAGAGCTGGCATTGCTCTATAGCAAGACTGCACGAAAAGAGCAGGCAATCGACTATAACAAAAGAGCAATCAGTCTACTCGACAAGTTGAAAACTTCGCCGGTGGAACAGAAAGCAAAAGCTCTCAAACAACTGGCTTTGATTTATTGTGAAGAGCAAGAATATGAAGAAGCTATGGCCCACATTAGTATCGCCGTCGACGCCCTGGAGAAGGCCGGCGGCTTGAAGCAGACTTTAATCTATGGCGAATGTCTCATGGTCAAGTCGATAGTACTGGTAGAACTGGGCGATATAGACTCGGCTAGAGAAATTTATTACACAGCCATGCAGACCATCGAATTAAATCGTGGACCATTTCATCCAAAAGTGGCTAACATGATGGATATGTTCTCTGAGATGACCGCCCAAGCTGGTCGCACTAAAGCCTCTGAAATTTTGGCTAAGAAGGCAAGCAGGATTAGAAAAGTAATCAGTCGTCAGGAGCAGAATTCAATAGACTAACTAGAGAATATTATGACGTCGCTCTTCAAAAACGAACTGGCTGGTCTAAGCAAAGAAATTGATTACAAGAGCAAGCGTACTTGGTTTTATCTGCCCTATGACCAGGTGACAAACAAAATTGGACCGCTCAGTCGGCTGCCGTCCTCACAAGCCGGTGTCATCTTGATTGAAAATGCCTGGAAGCCATCTTTGCGTCCCTACCACAAGCAAAAATTGGCGCTAGTCTTAGCCAATATGCGCAACTTCGCCCTAGAACTTGCCGGCCAAGGCGTCGCCGTTGAACATATGGCTGTCAGTGGTCACTATAGCCAGGCCCTGAAAGAGATGAGCCAGAAATATGGGCAAATAACCATGATGGAAGCGGCCGAATATGAACTGCGCAGGGACCTAGCCGGTTTACAAGCAAGCGGCGCACTACAGGTGGTGCGGCACGAAGGTTGGCTGACCGAGTTGGAGGACCTAAAGGGTGTCTTCAAGAGCGGGAAATTCCGTATGGATGCCTTTTATCGTCATCTCAGGCAAAAGACCGGCATTCTCATGGAGGCAAACAAACCAATAGGCGGCAAATACAGCTTTGACAGCGAGAACCGCTTGCCCTGGAAGGGAATCCCTCCCGCCCCCTCAGCACCATGCTTTGCACCAAATGCGGTGACAGAAGAAGTCGGCTATCTGATTGAGAAATACTTTGCCGACCATCCAGGCAAGCTCAATTTAGAGACCCTGCCGGCCACCGCCAAAGACGCCGAAAAACTATGGCGCTTCGCCAAAGAAGAATGTCTGCCCCATTTCGGACCTTATGAAGACGCCATGTCTACAAAGTCAAGCGGGCTCTTTCATACCAGGCTTTCGCAACTGCTCAATATTATGCGCATTTTGCCTCAAGATATCTTGCAGGAAGTCTTAGAAATGGACATTCCACTTGCCTCTAAAGAGGGCTTTATCAGACAGGTAATCGGTTGGCGCGAATATGTCAGAGGCATGCATGCCTTGACCGATGGCTTTAGAAACATAAAAGAGGTCGAATGCCGAGAAAAACCAGGGGATGCTGGCTATAGCAAGTGGCTTGGCCGCGACTTTGGCAATGCTCTTTACAAGGAAAAAAGCACAGGCTCATTATCGCCAATTGACGGCGGTGCCGCGCCAAATTACTTAGCCAGCAAGGAAGCTTTACCGCAGGCATTCTGGGGTACGCCGTCGGGACTGAACTGTCTTGATGTCGTTGTCAAAGACGTTATGGAAGAAGCTTATAGTCACCATATAACCAGGCTGATGATTCTCTCTAATTTAGCCACCTTGCTGGACATCGAACCAAGAGAATTAACCGATTGGTTTTGGGTGGCCTATAGCGATGCCTACGACTGGGTGGTAGAACCAAATGTTCTTGCCATGGGCACTTTCGCCCTGGGCGAATTGATGACCACTAAGCCCTATGTAAGCGGAGCGGCTTATATCAACAAAATGAGCGACTACTGCAAAGGTTGCCGTTTTGACCCAGCTAAGAATTGTCCAGTGACGAGACTTTACTGGGCTTTTCTAGATAGAAAGGCGGACAAGCTGAAAGGCAACCAAAGAATGATGATGCCTCTCAATTCACTTAAGAAGCGCTCTGAGGCAGAGAAAGAGAAAGACCGTGCTCTTTTCCAAAAGGTAAAGACAAGACTCTCACAGGGTCTAGAGCTAGACTAATGAAGAGATATAAAAGAGCCATCTTCTAGGCTCTGATAATTACTTAACTACTACAATCTCTTGAATACCTTTATCTTTAATAAGGCTATCTAAAAAGTCGGCTTGAGATTGGCGTTATGTTCTCAAAATCACAGGTTAATGCAAATGTAGTGACAGCTCAGGGGTTGAGCCGTCATATTCTTGATAATTTCAAAAAGACCAGTCGATCTATTAAATCTATTTCAGTCAAGCCTGAATATCTAGATTATCTTGCTTCCAAGGCCGAGCAATATTCCCGCCTTAGTGAGCAAGCGCAAAAGCCGGAACCTGCAGCAAAAGAGTCCATGCGCCTGGTGCAAGCCATTTATGACCTGCTTGAACCTTATGCCGAAGAAATGACCAGAGCCAATGGACGCGGGCCACTAGCCATTTCGATCCAGGCGCCCACCACGACGGTGGAAACAGCAGAATTTGACCACATGCGCCGACCAATCAAGACCAGAGAATTTTTTCGCAGCCGCTTTTCCACCTCGCTGCTTTCTTTGGTGATTAGAGGTGAAGACCAGAGCAAAGAAAGACGGGGCGAAAGGGTCGACTTTTTTCTTTTGCCCACTTCAAAAGTAATGGGGTTGTCGCAGAACGAAGCGCTCTTCGCCCCCCTCATGTCTTTCATAAAGGAAGGTTTCGAAAATTCCTGGACGGTAGAAAACAAAGCGCTGAGCGAAGATCGTTTTGAACGCTTTACCCTGCTTGCCCTTGAGCATTTAATCGACCGCACTTCAGAAGAGCTAACCCTTTAAAATAGGTTGATAATTTCCCTATCTCTCTGATTTTCTCTCGGTAAGCAGCCTTGAAAGATACATCTCTTCTTTCTCTCTTAGATAAACATATTCGCACCCTGTCTCTCGCTATCGGCGAAAGACACAGCGGCAAGCCAGAGGCTCTTGATAGCGCCGCCGCCTATATAGAACATGAAGCTCGAAAACTGGCTCAAGTAGAAGTTCATACTTATCAGTATCGCGGTCAGAGTTTCAAAAATATTGAGGCGGTAGTGCCTGGTGCGTCGCCGCAATCTCTGGTTATCGGCGCTCATTATGACACCGAAATGGGCACGCCTGGAGCTAACGACAATGCCAGCGGCATAGCGGCTTTGCTTGCAATCTTGAACGACCTGAAAGACTACAAGCCCGAGCTGACCATACGCTTTGTGGCTTTCGCCAACGAAGAAGCCATGTATTTTGGTGGTGAAGGCATGGGCAGCCTGGTCTATGCCACCGCCCTAAAAAAAGCTGCGGTCCAACTTAAGGGCATGGTCAGCCTCGAGACCATCGGCTATTTCACCGCCGGTGCCGGGACCCAGTCCTATCCTGAAGAGGTGGACGCTCATCGGCTCGGACTAAGTGATGTTGGCAATTTCTTAGCCTTCATATCCGACCTATCGTCAAAGAGTTTTCTTGATGAAGCGCATAGACAGTTTCAACTCTTTCAGACCACGCCAAGTGCAGCCCTGGCTGCGCCGGCAGAGGTCAGAGGCATTTCGCTTTCAGATCACTCCAGCTTTTGGAAGATGGGCTATCCTGCCATAATGGTCACCGATACTGCACCTTTTCGCTATCCCTATTACCATCATCAAGACGATACCCCGGACAAAATCAATATGAAAGTGTATAAAAATGCCGTTCTGGGACTGACAGCCATGACTGCCGCTTTGGCTGGTAAAGTCTGAATTACCTTAAAGGGAATCCGAGGAAACAATGAAATTTTTTGGTGTCACCGACAAAGCCATCTCGATTGATGACATAGCCGACTGGCTGCAAGAAAATATGATCGATGCCGAAATTGAATCGGATCAAGAAAGCGAACCAGGCGACTGGCAAGAACTAACTTTGCTCTTAGATAGCGGCGAGCCGGTGGTCGATGTAGTGAAACTAAATTGCGCCACTTCTGAATTCGATGAAGCCATCGAAGAAACGGTGAGGATGCTGCTGGACAGTCCGGTGCCAATCAATCCGGCATCGGCAGTACGCTGGCTTTGTCAGTATATGAAAAGAGTGAAGGTGATTTACAACTTCAGACCTTTGATTGGACTGGACAGCGAAGCCGGTTGGGTACTCTTCGACACTGTCTGGAAGAGTGTCAGAAAAGAACTGAAAGGTATTGTTTTCTGCGAAGGCGAAGGCTTTACCAATGAGGCGGGCGCTCAGATTACCTGTCAGTTCACAGGTACCATGTCTGGTCAGGTCAATGCCGCAGTCCTTGGTGAAGATGGACAATGGCAGGAATTTAGTCTGGATCTCTCAGACAATCAAGCCCTTGAATATTTTCAGCGCGGACAAAAGCCTGCTTAGCCCTAAAAAAAAACAAAGGGTCGCAGCTTTTGCCGCGCCCTTTGCCGACCATTTTGTTGGTCTTTTTCTCTCTTTTCTCTTCGCGTTTAAACTTGTCCTAAAAATTAGGCATTGGCAGCCATTGGCACAGAAGCCTGTTCTGCTTCATGGGTCAAATCACAAAGAAGATTACGAATTTCCTTGATCTCGGCATTGATTTCTTCTTGCTGGGAAGTAAGCAAGGTCAAGACTCGATTGAGCGAAATAAGCGCATCATCAAAGTTATCGTTGACATATTGTGTCATGCCGAGATTGTAGAGAAAAGGAACAAGGTCGTAAGCCTGACCGCCCACTTCCTTGCACTTCAGGCTGAGCGCCTTTTTGTACAGTCTCTCCGCCTCGGCATAGTTACCTTTCTCTTCATGGAGTTCGGCTCTTTCCATAACATCGGCGGGATTTCTCATGATGACCTCCTGGTATTGAATACAGTGGCACAGCACGGCTGCAGAGTAGGGATGGCAGCGCGCTTATGCAGGACTTTAGGGTATTGGGATGTGGATTGAAAAACGAAACTGGAATCAAAACGAACGACTCTTTGAAAAGTCAAACCCTGAAAGTTGGTGCTTTAGGCTTTTCTTTTCGAAAGTCTTATCTATCGAAGAAGATCGAGAGTGGAAACTCGCTTTCCGACAGAGAAGATTCAATTGCGTTTCTATGCCAATCATCATAAGCCCGGTCTAACCAACTTTGCAAGACAGCATGATTAGTACACTTTAGATAGATTTGCTATATACGTTGCCTGAAACTCAAGAGACACGAACATCTTGAAAAGCCCACTATCAGCCCTCGCAGATGAGCTAAGATAAATTTTTCAAGATGCGCATCTGGTGAGCTTATCGAGACACCTACTACATAGAAACATTGAAATTGGCTACAAATGCCACTTTTCATCGCCATTTCATGAACCTTTCAGACATCGTATATACAAGAAAGCATGCTAACTTAGACGGAGTATAGTGGCTGACAACCCAATTATTGCTATTGTTTAGACATGCTCTATCTATTCGTATTTCTTGGCGGATTTAGCTCACTGGTCTATCAAGTGCTCTGGCAGCGGCTTTCCGCATTTTCGCTAGGCTCTGATGCCGGAGCTGCCGCCATAGTTGCTGCTGCTTTCATGGCTGGTTTAGGGCTAGGCAGCTTGCTTGCCTCTAAGATCACCGCAGATCTAAAGAGGAAGAAGGCTCTTTTCCTTCTTATATTGATTGAAATACTCATAGCCCTTTGTGGTCTTGCCAGCTTGCCTTTGCTCTACCGCTTTTTCTATTTAGAGCTGACGGCAAAGCTATCCACCACTCTTATCTCAACCTTGGTCTTTCTTTCTCTTTCGGCTCCCACACTGCTAATGGGCATGAGTTTCCCCCTGGTTACCAAGGCCGCAATAACAGAGTTAAAAGAAGCCCCAGCTAAAGTAGCCTGGCTCTATGCCGGCAATACCGCCGGAGCCGCCCTCGGGGCCTTAATTGGTGGTGTAGTGCTCATGCGACATCTGGGCATCGAACTTTCTATCTTTATTACTGCTGCAATAAATATTATGGCCGCAGGCTCAATTCTGCCTATCTGGCGCCGAGCAAACAGCGATTCCAAGAAAGAAATAGAAGATCCAGAGACAACATCTACTCTCGCTTTTGACAATGGCGCCATTAAGGACAGTAAAAAGAATCAAGAAAACAAGACACTGTTCTTTTGGTCGCTGCTCTATGCCTTATCTGGTTTTATCAACCTTGGACTTGAGATAATCTGGTTCAGATTGCTTGGCGTCATGCTCAAGTCAAACACTTTTACCTATAGTTGGCTGCTCTTTCTTTATCTCTCTGGTCTGGCTCTGGGCTCGTTTATAGCCGCCACCAAGCTAAAGAAACTAGCGGGCGATCGTTTCTTACTCATGCAACTTTCGCTCACTGCTTACACTGCCATTTACCTGACCATAATTTATAGAGAGGCTAAGCCGGAGGCAATGCTGGCTTGGCTGAACAACTACTTTGCCCAATACAATCCCCTAGAGATTGCCGACTTTTCCATCAGTACCTTTCTTTCAAGCGAAGGCGAACTGATTAGATCACTCTATCTTGGTCTGGCTTGTCTAATGATCTTGCCACCGACCATCTTGATGGGCATTTCTTTTTATGCCTTACAAAACACCGTGCATGACAATCTCAAAGAGCTAAGCAGTAAAGTGGCCTTGCTGCAACTAGCCAACATTGTCGGCGGTACTCTAGGTCTAATTTTGCTTGCCCTGGTCGGTTTGAAATATCTTGGCACTTTCGGTTCGCTCACCGCTCTCATTGTCTTGAATCAACTGTTTCTGCCGGTCTTTCTTTATCTGCAATGCAAAAGGGAAAGAGACGGTAGTAAAGTCAAAAATTATCTGCTCAAGGGCGTCTTGATCTTTGTCTTGTCCCTTTTGCCCTGCCTGGCTATGCCGCAAACACAAAAGCTCTGGGTGACTTTGCACGGCGCCTCCGATAACTTTGATTTCGAAGAAGACCACACCGGCTTGTCTGCCATCAAGCATGCCTATGAAGATCATCACTTTGTTTTTATCAATGGCGAAGGACACTCTGAAGTGCCCTTCGGCAGCTATCACACTCAAGTTGGTTTATTGCCGCTGTTTCTGCATCCAAATCCTGAGCATGTGGCAATTATCGGCTTTGGTTCAGGTGACACCTGCTTTTCGGCCAGCCTGCACAAGGAAACCAAAACTGTCACTTGTATTGAAATCATCGAATCGCAGCCAAAGCTATTAGAAAGACATGGACAAAAGACAGGCTACCAGCCCCTTAATCTTTTGTTTACCGATCCGCGCATAAAAATAGTGAGCGGCGACGGCAGAAGATATATTGAGAGTTGCGGCAGAAAATTTGATATTATCGAAGCCGATGCGCTTAGACCCTTTAGTTCAAGGGCGGGTATGCTTTATTCGAAAGAGTATTTTGAGGCTATGAAAAACTGCCTCAATGAAGGTGGGCTGCTTGTTACCTGGCTGCCGACGGCAAGAACTTTCGAGACCTTTAGAGCCGTCTTTCCACACCATCTTTATTTTGGCAATACAGCCATAGGCAGTAATCGCCCTATTGAAATAGCACCAGATGTAATACTGGCTCGCTATCGTCAATTTTGTCTGCACGAAAAATTAGAGAGCACTGGTCATAACGGCGAAGACTTGATCAAACAATTTCTTTCTTGCTTGATGGAACCGCCCAAAGAAAGAGCGGCTCTAGAGGCAAAACATTTAAACACCGATCTGCATCCTAAAGACGAGTTCTCTTTACCTCAGGAAAGAGAAAACTAATGATAGAAAGAGACGACCTTGCGGTCGTCTCTTTCTGCCACCCCCGTGGTACCTTTATGCTTTGTCAGCAAAATCTTTCTATAGTTGCACAAGACAAGATCTGGTCTGGTCTAGTCTAATCTAGTCTAATCTGTCTCTGATTCTATCCCCGGTGGGATAGAAAGTCCGGTCTTCTACATTACCTCTGTCTAGGTGAATATTTGGTCTGATGGTGGAATTGCCGTCGCTATAGATAGCCGGTCCAAAATCGAGTACATCTTCACCGGCTTGCAGACCAACACCAACACCTGCACTAGAGTTTTGATCATTGATTGAAAAATGCGCGCCACTGCGTACACCGGCTTGATCAAGCACATCCACATTGGCTCCGGTATAGGCATCGACACCGTCAGGTCCAACACCGGCACCGGCATCAGCTTGCACTTCCACAGGAAAGACTTTACCGCGCACATCGCCGTCGACACCGGTATCGCGACCGAGCTTGGCGCCGAAATCAGCATCACCATTGACGACATTGAAGAAATTAGCCCCAGCTCCCACTTCCGAATGGAAGCCATCGCGGTTCACTCCCACTCCGGCACCGGCGCGGGCATGCAGTGGTCCACCTATGGGCATAAACTCGGCATCGACACGGTTTTCTAGACCAACTTGCAGATCGGTCTTGGCGATACCAATATTGACACCAAGATCTAGAGAACCGTTGCTATTGACCCCAGCACGCAAGACGCCTAGATCAAGTCCATAGAACTCTGGTTTAGGCTGATTATAAGCCCGATCGAAGGCAGGACTGGCAGGTGTCTTAGGTGCAAACTTGCTTTCCGGTGCATAGCCTGGATGCACTATGTTTACATTCTCAGCTTCAATTTGCAAGGGAGGCAACTCGGTCTCTTTGGCTTTGGCGAGCTTAGGCTGATCGGCTTGAGCCTTCACTTGCACATGCGGCTTATGTTTCTGTTGCTCTTCTTGTTCATCGATGTCATGCATCGCTTTCTTCCAGGCCTTAGGATTGGTTTTATTTATCCTCTCTCTTTCATCAAGCGCCTTGTCCCAATCGCGCGGATCACTGCTTTTCCAGAGTTCCCAAGCATGTTGGGAAGCAGCGATGTCTTTGGCGTCGTCGCGTTTATGGTGCTTATGAGCGCTTGCTTCTAGGTTAGACATAAATAGAACCTCAGGGGAGACAAAAGGGGTTTTATAGGTAAGCAGAGAAGCAGAGTGATCTCTCACTAGTATTGCTTCAGGGGTTGCGAACTTTACTTATATTAGGGGCGTCGCAACTGCATGCGTTTGTTTTCCATGCCCTTAATTTACATGCGCACTGCCATGTTGGCAAGTGGTATTTTTACCATAGGCCGCTTTTGGTGCAATCTCTGGGACAGCCGCGCGGCCTGCGTTTCCAGTCGCGCTAAAGCAAAACAATACCATCGTGCTAGATTAAATTCGCAGTACCACAACTCCGCCACAGATAGAACACAACTTCGCCACAGCGGCTATCCATCAGGGTTTACAGCGCCCGCAAGCTTTGACGCAAGACAAACACAAGCGCACCGCTGGCGGTGCCCTTCGCCAACCCAACTTAGCGAAGCTCGTCCAGCTCTTGCTTTTCACCAAGGCGACTGTCGGCATATTTATGCAAAACAAGCTTGGTGCTCTTCACTAATTCCGCGGCTTCCTGCTTACGCGAAGCTTGCTTCAATGCCTTAATCTGCTTCAAGCGGGTCTGGAAGAAATCGGTAAAAATAGTCTGCACCCTGGCGTCGTCACCTTGAGCATAGGCGCTCTCAAGCTCGTCTATATAAAGACCGGAAAGTTCATTCAAGGCGTTAATGGCCCCTTCCTGATCAGATAGCGCCTCATAGGCTCTGACCAAGGCATAATAGACAAAGGGTCTTTCTCGACCAAGCACTGAGATATCCAGAGCCTGTCGCAAAACTTTTACAGCATCTTCCGGGCGTTCGGCTCTCAGATAGAGTTCACCCAACTGATAGCGAATATTTTCTATATGCCAATCTTTAACCAGTGACTGAGTGTCTTTCTCAAGGGGCAAGCCTGCCTGGGAACAGATATCTATATAGTGCTCAAAATTCTTGATGCTCTCTAACTGTGCCTTGTATGCCTGCCCTTTATCAATTGGCTGCAATGACAATTCTTGATTGAGAAGGGCCAACTGCAAATAGATCTGTTTATATTTGACCGGCTCGAGCTTTCTTGCCTTAGCCACCGAAAGAACGCGGCGCAAATTGAGGATGTCATCTTGCAACCGCCCCACTGCGCCCTGATAGTATGCTTTGTCTCGATAAACAAGCGATGAAACAAGATACTCGCCGTATTGTGATGGATTGCTATATTTCAAAACTTTCAAGGTGATCTTCTTGCCCACCAAATGCAAAGGCTCTTGCAGTAGCCCGATATAAACAAGACCAAAGAAGACTGCGCTCAAAGAGAACAAGATCAAAGCCGCTCGCTTTTCATACCGAGAGCTCTCTTTAGAGCTGCGGGCTTTACCCGACTCGCCAGTTTCTGCTATTTCGCTGATTACGCCGGTGGCCGCCAAACGGTCATAGAGCATACGTTCTGATCTTTTCCACTTGAGAGCAAAGCTTAGGGGATACCACCAGGGCAGAACAAAGTCTATATATAAGAGTCTGAGAATCTCTCTGGCAAAAATATTGAGCCAGCCGGGATTAGTCGGGGCTTGTATATCAAGACCGTCTTGATCAAAACCCTTTATCTTGAGACCGAGCAGATGTTTGCCTGGTGTTGTACCGCAAAGCTTTTCAAAGAGCACGTTATAGAGCACCGGTGAGGTGAGATAGACGATCTGAACAAGCAAATAATGCCCCGGAGAAAGATTGTCGCTCACATCACCCGGACTAAGCAAAAGAGCCAAGAAAGCCATTATTGCCACCGAACCGGGCAAACTAGCATTGATCAAACTAAGCAAGAAAACAGCCAAGACCGAGGCAATCAGGGCATCTATACTAAGAAAGCCCGAGGCGAAATCTCCAGGCAAACCAGAAAGATAGGCGAGAACAGCAGCCAAGGAGCGCTTATTTTCCAGGTCTTCGCTTATGCCAAGCAAGAGATAGAAAACAGTACAGAAAGCAGCCAGAATCAAAGCATCGATAACATGAGCAGCCAGACGTCTAGGCAATAAAGTACGGGCCGGGGCATCTTTTTCGGGCAAGATGCGACTGCTGGTCTGCTTTAGTGTATCGACCAGAGAAGACTTCTGCCGCGATCTCTTTTCATCTTTAGAGTCGTCGCTTTCTTCCGTCACCCTGAGCTTGATCTCGGGCTCTATCTTTTCTTTTTTAGCGAAGGAAGGCTTTTGCTCGTCCATATTACCGTGTTTCTGGTAAAACTTAGTATCTTACTAAGTTACCGCCTGCACATTAAGGCCGTTATGCAAATACGAGAAGCTAACAAAGTTATGACAGAAAACCAACAAGTTGAAGGCGCAGCCAAAGAAGTCACAGTTGTAGAAATAGAAGATACAGGCCTAGCCATAGAAGGCAAAAGCGGCATAATACCAGGGCATCCAGCCGGTCTACCGGTGCTTTTCTTCACCGAACTCTGGGAGCGCTTCAGCTATTACGGCATGCGCGCCATCTTGGTGCTTTACATGACTGAAACAGCCGCTCGCGGCGGGCTTGGCATGGATGTCAAAAGCTCTTCAGATATTTTTGGCAATTACACCGCCTCGGTATATCTGGCTTCTATATTCGGCGGTCTGATTGCCGACCGTTTTTTGGGAGCGCGACTGGCGGTTTTGGTGGGGGGCGTCATCATTGCGCTTGGTCATTTCACCATGGCCGTACCTTCACTTATGAGTTTTTATGCCGGACTGGCTTTGATCATTTTAGGCACAGGCTTTCTCAAGCCAAATATATCCACCATGGTGGGCAAGCTTTATAAACCGGACGATAACAGACGCGATGCCGGCTTTTCAATTTTCTATATGGGCATTAATATAGGCGCCATGCTCTCCCCTCTGGCTTGTGGCTACTTAGCCCAGTCTGAGCATTTCAAGCAAATTCTCAAATCTTTTGGTCTGGCCCCCGAGATGAGTTGGCACTTTGGTTTTGCCGCCGCCGGTGTAGGCATGTGTATTGGTCTAGCCCATTTGATATTTCAATATAAGCTGCTCGATGGCATTGGTGAAAAGGTTACTGACAAGCCCGTTGAAAGTAGCGCAGTGACTGAGATGGAGCCGGCTAAAGAAGGCGGCGGTAAATGGCAGTTGACTGAGTCGGAATGGCACAAAGTCGGGGCCATCGCCTGTCTCTTTGTCTTCAATTTGCTTTTCTGGTCTATATTCGAGCAAGGCGGTTCATCGCTCAACTTGTTTGCCGAGCGTCTCACCGAAAAAAATATTTTCGGCTTTAGGGTGGAAGCCAGCTATCTGCAGGCGGTACAGGCACTGGATGTGATTATTCTCGCCCCAATATTTTCGCTTTTATGGATCAAGCTTGGACGCAGACAACCCTCAAGCCCGGCAAAATTTGCCCTGGGTCTTATGTTCCTCGGCCTGGGCATAGCCATTATGGTGCCCGCTGCCATGCTTTCTAGTCACGGTTTGGTCAGTCCTTACTTTCTCATTGCCGTCTATTTTGTTGAAACACTGGGAGAAATGTGTCTCAGCCCTGTAGGTTTGTCCACAGTATCAAAACTTGCCCCCAGAGCATTTCAAAGCATGACCATGGGGGCCTGGTTTATCTCGACTGCCCTGGGCAATAAACTGGCTGGGGTATTCTCGGGCTATTTTAAAGAAGACCCCCAGAGCCTCATTTATCTCTTTGGCGGCATGGCTGTGGCGGCACTGGCAGCCAGTGCCGTGCTCTTTCTGCTCACCCCGACCATCAAAAAACTGATGGGTGAAATTAAGTAAGGGCGGCGAATAGACTTTCTTTCAGCTTGGCTAGCCCAGCTTTGAGATCGCCTTTGATATGCACTCGCAAAGCCCGTCTGTCGCGCTTGGTCAAGACCTGAAAGTCGCCGCGCGCCTGGGCCGCCTTCACCACCGAGAAGGTATATTTGGCATCAGGCACAGGCAAGTCTTGACTGTCATCGGCAGTGACCTGCAAGAAGACACCACTGGCGGCACCACCTTTATAAGCCTGACCGGTAGAATGCAGGAAGCGCGGACCAAAGCCCAGACAGGTGGCCACATGCTTTTTGTCGCGCACTTGCATACGCATCTTAAAGAGGCTGCTCTCGATATCGCTGTGATCCATATGCAAATAAGCCAATAAGGCGAAATAATCACCGGCACAGAGCCTGTCTAAATGGGCTTTGAGCATGCCGACAAGAGTCTGTGCCTGAGCATTCTCTTTGATGGCAGCAGCATTTTTTTCGTCGCTATAGAGTTCGATATCGCCTTCACTAAAGAAAGGTGTTTCTGAAGGCAGATGCCCGGTTTGTTCGTAAGCAGTGGTCAGTTCTCTGGTTTCGACCTTGCTAAACTCGACATCTGGCTGATCAAAAGGATTGATATGCATAGCCGCACCAGCTATGGCAGTGGCAAACTCAAAGCGGAAGAATTCACCGGCTAGATCTATCTTGTCGGAGAGAACAATTCTTACAACCGGCGATTTTTCTTGCATGTTGTCGAGGAAAGTTTCAATGGCTTCATTTTGCACACCATGGGCGGTGCGGTCACCGGCTAGTTTGACAAAAACAAAAAGACGGTCTGTACCATAGACAGACGATTCACCAGGAACTTCCTGGTCGACCGGTATGATCGCTTTGCCGACTTTGCCGGTGGACTCGGCCACTAGCTGCTCCAGCCAGGCGCCAAAGTCATACAGCGAAGGACTTGTAAATATAGTCAGCTTGTCGATGCCGGACACCTGTGCCTGACCCATGATGGCGCCCAGCACCAGACCAGGATTTTCTTTGATATTTTGTCTGCAGGAATTAGCCATCTGCAAAGCGGTAGAGAGAAACGCCTCGGCATCCATGCCAATTAGGCACATGGGCACAACGCCAAAGGGCGAAAGTGCGGAATAACGGCCGCCTACACCGGGCAGACCGTGAAAAATACGTCTAAAGTTCATGGCTTTAGCTTCGCCTTCCAGCTTAGAGCCTGGATCGGTGATGGCTATGAAATGCTCGCCGAACTTCTCGCCTAGCTTTTCTTTAGCTTGATGAACGAAATGCCGCATAAAAATATTGGGCTCAAGTGTGCTGCCTGACTTAGATGAGACCACAAACAATGTGGTGGCGTAATCTAGACTGGCGTCAACCGCTCTAATCTGGGCGGGATCGGTGGAATCTAGTATCGAAAGGGCAGGATAACCGGGAGCATTGCCATAGGTCACCGAAAAGACTTCGGGGGCGAGGCTGGAGCCGCCCATACCAAGCAGCAAGACTTTTTTGAAGCCGGCATCTTTGATCTCGCTTGCAAATTTCTTATATTCGGCAATATTTTTCAGTTCTCTTTCGGGAAGAGTTAGCCAGTCAAGCCATTTGCTCTCATCTGTATTGGTCCAGACCGAAGCTTGGCGAGCCCAGAGGGCATCCACCAGATTATCCTTGACAAAGGCGGTCAAGTAGTCTTCCACCGCCTTGGTCAGCCCTGTCCCGGCAGGAAGATTAACCGTCATAGAGGTCTTATGGCTAGCTTCAGCAGTTTTCATCTTGACTAATACTCCAAAAAGCACCGTTTTTGCGGCGGCTCAAAACATATTGCGAAAAGATATCAGAAAACCGCTTTTCTTTTCTAAGGTTGTTGACGGAAGCTAAAGATGTAGTAGCTTATGTGGAAGTGTTTTCAGGCAAAAGACCCAGGTAATACGTGACAGAAGGCAATCAAACCGGACCCACCGCCGAAGTGCGTCAATCGGTCAAGGGATCCCCCCACGGCGATTCGCTCTTGTCTTGGTGGCTTGCTTCAGCCATAGTCGGCGCCGACATAGGCACCTCGGTCTTCTACACCACCGGCGTCATCTTCCCCCTAGTCAGTTTCGCCGCTCCGGCAATTATTGGGGTAGTCTGTCTTTTAATGTGGTTCTTCAAAGCCACATATGAAGAAGGCTGCGCCGTCAGCCCTTTCAACGGCGGCGCCTATATCATGGTCTTGCAAACCATCGGTAAGCGCTTTGCCATCTTCGTGGGCGCCCTCACCATTCTCTCTTATCTAGCGACAGCGGCTGTAAGCGCCCTTTCAGGCGCCTTTTATATCGACTCCATCGATAACATAATGAACTGGCCGCTCTCTTCTATTGTGCTTACAGCCATAGCCCCTGTGATTATCTTCGGTCTGCTCAATATTGTCGGCATCAAAGAGCCGGCCATGATTGTTTTCCTTATCGCCCTCTTCCATTTTTCGCTTTTGCTCTATATGGATGTTAAGGGTGTGATGATGCTGGTTGAGAAACAGGTTGATCTATCGAAGTTTCTTACTTGTTATCCCAAGATTACCCCCGAACATATGGTGCATGGTTTTGCTGCGGCATTTTTAGGCATCACCGGCTTTGAATCGGCGGCTCAGATAGTAGAACAGCTCAAGACCCCAACCTGGCGCACACTGAAGCAGATTTATCTTTGTGTGGTAATTCTTGTAGGCATAACCGCCCCCCTCACTTCACTGCTTTGTCTTTCCTTACTCGATGCTCAACAAATCGAAAGCTTCAAAAACAGCTTGCTGAGCGGACTAGCCTATGTGGAAGGGGGCAAGCAACTGCTCATCGTTTTGGTTGTAGATGCCGCCCTTGTGCTTTTTGCTGCTGTTAATACAGCTTATGTTGGCTGTATCGGTCTTTGTACTACAATGGCTAAACAAGGCAATCTGCCTGCCTTTATTTTGAGACGCTGGGCGGACAAGTTTCCCATGCTGCAGGGCTATCCTTTTGTCTGTCTGCCTTTCATGGTGGTCTGCGCCTTTATGATTTGTATATTGCCTGGTCAAGTGGACAATCTCGGTCAGGTCTATGGCATGGCCTTTCTGGCGGTTATGTGCTCATTCTGCCTGGGTGTGATCATGCTCAGGGTGCGTATGCCCCTCAAAGTTGAAAGAGCACCTTTCAAGAGCAAATTGACCATAACCATAAACAATCTCAAGTTACCCATACCGCCAATGATTGGCTTGCTCGCCTTATTTTTCGGCGAGGTGGTGCTTTTGTTCTCGGCAGAGAGCGCCAGGTCGCTTGGCTTCCAGATTCTGGGCGTCATAATTATTGTCATGTGCTTTTATCGCATGGGTGTACTTGAAGGACGGCTGCGCGAATTACCCGACCTGAGACTGGGTATGGGTAAATTCGTCAATCAAGAAGAGATTCCGGAAGGTTTGCCTACTTTCGTCCTTTGCACCGGTGGTGCTAAAGCGAGAAGCTTGGCCACCATGCTGATCAAACTGCTTGAACAAGAAGAGCCTGGTCCCAAAGAAATAATCATATTTCACGCCGAGGAAGAATCAGCTAGACGCGGCATGATGCATGAACTGTTGCAGCGCGTTGTCTCGCAGCAGATTGCTCCTAGTTTTCGCAATCATGATGTGGTCTTGACCGTCAAAATCCTGCCCGAGACTCTTGTCGATGGTCTAATCTATCTCAAGAAAGCGCATCCTTTCTCTAAAGTCTTTATCGGCACAGGTTCAGATCCTGATCTCGCCGACCGCTACGCCCGCGATCTTGAAAGCAACCTGGGCGTGAGCGTTGTCAATATTGGGCGTCCTACACTTTTGGAAAGACTCGGCAGCAGTAAGCAGTCTTAGTTGCAGGAAGAAAAATGACTGAAAGCGAAACCAAGGCGCTCAAAGAACTTCACTTTCCGCAAGAGAGATCGCTTGGTGCCTTGTATCAGATTTATCGCACCGGCACCATGAGCGGTTGGTGGGAAAACAAACTGGGCGAAGCACAAGGCACTGTGCAACTGGTCAAAGAAGCCAATTTGCATTTATTGGTATCAGCCGATGCAGACCTGCGCGATTTTAACTATTTGCCGGCAGACGCCCTGCAATCAATCGACTTTCGCATGGTCGACATAGACAACCAGTCGCTTGAATGCATTTCGCACTTGACCGGTCTTAGATATCTCAGTTTGCCCGAGCGCAAAATAGGCGACGACGGTATGTATAGTCTGCGCAATTTGCGCTTCTTGCATACACTCGACCTGGGCGGCACCGAAGTCTCAGACTATGGCTTATCAAAATTAAGACATCTCACCGAACTGCGCAAACTCTATGTCGACTCTACTGCAGTCAGTGGTCCAGGGGCAGCCGAGCTCAATCAGTTTCTGCCCAACTGCCATATAGTCGTGCATTCAGGGCGCATGCTCAACTTTCCATTTGAAGTCTCACCGGGCAAGCTACTGGTGGCGCAAGCCGATCCTGGCGGGCAGAGAACCTGGAGCGAAGTCGGTGAAGCCCTAGGTACAGTGCAAGTCTCGCGCCGCGCTTTCGTGCGTCTAGAAGTGCTTGACCGCGAAGCATTTCAGAAGTGCGAAAGACTGAAGCCAGACGATATACAGTCGCTTGATTATTTATTCGATGAGATTAGCGACCTCGATTTTGATGTAATCAACCGCCTCTCTGGCTTACGAGAGCTTAGATTGGGCGGGCTGGAAATTGAGAAATATACTCTGCGTGAATTAGCCAATTTGCAAAGGCTGCGCACCTTACAGTTGACCAGTTGCAATATAGTCGACCCTGAAGCACTCAAACCTATTACCAAACTAAGCAGCTTGAAAGAGCTTAGACTGAGTCATTGCCAGCCCGGTCCCCTCGACCTTGGCGATCTTCTCAGTCGTACGCCGGTGAAAAAACTGCTTTTGGAAGGGGCGGCGGTAGACAACAATCTACTCAGTACTATCGCCGGCGAAAATAGCATCGAAGAGCTTTATCTGGTCTTTTCATCGGTCACAGATGAAGGTCTGCAAGCCCTCAAGCACTTCAAAAACCTGCGCACCCTGGTCTTGCGCACCGACAGCATCACCGAAGAAGGTCTGGAAAATGTTCTCAACCTCACCGACTTGGTGCGCCTGGTGGTCAGAGCCGATGACATAAGCGAAGCGGTATTTGCCTCTTTTCGCTATCTCAAGCAATTGGAAGAACTCTCCCTTAGACAGGTCGACCTTAAGGGCGAAGGACTGGAATATCTCAGTGAATTGGTCAGTCTCAAAAGACTGCACCTTGGCATCAGCAGTGATGCCACCAAAGAAGAATTCGAAAGCTATAAAGACCGCATCAGACTCTTTATCGATAATTTGCCGGCCCTAGAAGAATTATCTCTGCGCTATGACGGTCCTGATATTGAACTTGGTTATCTGCCTCGTTTGCGGGTGCTCGACTTATCGAATAATCCGGTGCAGGACCGGGGGCTGACAGGCTTGGCCGGACTGATCAATCTAGAGACTCTGCACCTCAAGGGCTGCAATCGCATAGGCAGCGAAGTGGTCGCCAAAATAAGTCATCTCCCCCACCTAAAAGAACTCGACTTATCTCTCACTAGAATCAATAACGAGCAAGCCCAGGGACTTTCCGCCCTCTCTGAGCTGCGTTATATCAACCTGGCTTCCACTGCTTGCGATAACCGAGTGCTCGAAAGTTTAAGCGAACTCTCCGACCTTAGATATATCGACTATCCCAAAGCCCTCACCGATGCGGACATGCCCCATCTAAGCAAGCTGAGACATTTGCGTAATCTGCGCCTGGGGCAAGTTAGCGACCAAGGGCTCACCCACATAGAAAGCTTGATCATGGTCGGCGAAGTCAATCTCTCCGGGCAGCCTATAAGCGATGATGGCCTAGCTTCTATTCGCAATATGAGCCATCTGAAAGACCTCAATCTCTCAGATACCCGCATCACAGATGGTGGCATGGTCTATTTGAGCAATTTCAAAGAATTGACCAGTCTCAATCTAAGCAGTACCCAGATATCGGACGACGGACTCTCCGCCCTGACCAACCTAGTTTCCTTGCGCTCACTCAATCTCGAAAACTGCAAGCGTCTAAGAGATCGCGGTATCGCCTGTATAAGCTCGCTTACTTCTCTCAAGTGGCTCAACCTCTGCAACACCAGGGTGACCGATTCGGGTATCGCCAGTCTGCGGCGTCTGCCCCATCTAAGCACACTCAGACTCTCCTTCACCCAAATAACCGATGATGGCTTGGCGGTTCTCAATCAATTGCACGACCTTAATGTGCTCGACTTAGAAAACCTAGAAATAAGCGGCGTCGGCTTCAAACATATGAGCGCTTGCCGGCGCCTGAAAGAGTTGAAGCTCTCAAGCAGCAATATAGTTGATGATGCGATTGCCTATCTCTCTGAATTGCCGGCTCTGGAAGAGTTAGATCTGCGCAACACCCAGATAACAAAAGAGTCATTGAAGAGTCTTGCCGCCATCAAGTCACTCAAGAAGCTTACCCTAATAGGTTGCGACATAGCCTACGGCGATCTAGTAGAACTAGCACCGCTGACCGCCCTTGAGACTTTGAATTTTCACGAATGCGAATATACCCGGGTGGAAAGAGCAGGGCTGAAGATGGCTTTGCCAGGCTGTCGTATCGTGCTCTTAGATAAAGACGTCAACTGGACCTGAACAGGAGAACTAGTATGGTAATGGTAAAAATGGTGGAAGACGGCAATGCACCACCTGAGGTGCAGGCTGTTTTCGACGAGATCAAAGCAGCGAGAAAAACCAATTGGATCAATAACTTTTGGAAGGTACTAGCAGCCTCGCCCCAGACTATGAAAAGAATCTGGACATCGGTCAAACTAGTTATGACCCCGGGCGCCCTCGACGCCCTCACTAAAGAAATGATCTATATTGCAGTCAGTGTGACAAATAACTGCCCATATTGCATTCATTCACACACAGCCGCCGCACGCGCCAAAGGCATGACCGATGAAATGTATCACGAGCTAATCGCCGTTGTGGGCTTGGCAAATGAAACCAATCGTTTGGCTAATGGCTATCAAATGCCCATTGATGAAGAGTTCATCCCCGTCAAATAAGTGGTCTGGCAAAGATCGCTCCATTTATCGACTTTGACCAATTGAGCGCTGCGGCAAGCGGCGCTTTTTCTTTCACCACTTTATTCACCCCTTTAGACGAAGAAGCATTGATAAAATGCAAGCCGTCATTTTCTCGACTGATAATACCGAGGTGCAAGATGTCTAGACCAGGCATGGCAGTGGTAACAAAGACAATATCACCGCTTTGCAGACCGGCATCTTTAGGCAGTTTCTCAAGTGCGGCAAACTTATCTCTGGGCAAATATTTTAGAAAGCCAGAGGCAAGCACATTTTTGCTAATCTCATTTTCAATGCGGTCTATTTTCTCAAAGTTGGGTGAGCCGACCTGGCCAATTTGCTTGTAATAAGAAGGATGGCTGGTCATAAAATCAAGTTTCTTGGAAAAATCAAGAAAAGTGAGACCGGTTAATTCTCTTATCAAGGCAAGACGACCATTTTGGCAATTCTGATAGAGCCATTCACTGCTATAGTGCAAGCGACTTGCATAACCATCAACGATACCATTGCGATAACGCAAAGCTGTTATCTCACTTCTTAGATCGTCAAAATTAGTCCAATCAATCTTTGTTTTGACACTATTAGACTTAGCACTATTAGATTTAGCTATTAAGGCACTGAGAGCCAAACAAGTTTCTACAAAGGTG
Organism: Obscuribacter phosphatis (SeqCode); assembly: GCA_017303615.1. Classification (GTDB taxonomy): domain Bacteria; phylum Cyanobacteriota; class Vampirovibrionia; order Obscuribacterales; family Obscuribacteraceae; genus Obscuribacter; species Obscuribacter phosphatis_A. Next base: position 44,187 of record JAFLCK010000005.1, on the reverse strand, counting down.
ACGCAATCGAAACTACTGAGGTCGACCAAGCATTTCTCTAAACGGCAGTCTTTATCAAGACTGCCGCCCTGATAGGGTATAGATAGACCGGCCAGATAAGCAGCCACACGGCAGAGCCTCTCACCGGCAGGTAGACTGTACCAGTTGCCTTGATCGGCAGCCTGTTTGATTTGAGCCAGTGAAAGTGCGGGCTTTGGCTTCGAAGCAAAGAGTGGTTCCAAACCCAAACCCAAATCTGACGCTGCGAGCAGGGCAGCCAGTCCAAGGAAATCTCGTCTTTTCATAGGCAAATTCAGCATCCTAGTTTAGCTTAACCTCGACCACACTGCCCTCATTATAGAGCGGGATAAAAATGCGATCTGCACTTTCAGGTTTGATAGTAAAAGCTCCGGTAAATGATCCAAAAGAAGGCAAAACCAATCTTCTTTCTTTTTGTCTAAGCCAATAGCAGGGCAGACGCTCACTCAAGCCAGCGCCACTTAGTTTTACTGCCGGATGAATATGTCCGGAGAAAACGAATTTCTTAGCAGTCAAAAGCGCCTGCGGTAAGGGACTATCGCCATGATCAAAAACAAAGCCCTCTTCTTCAAAATAATCTCTCAACAGATTCAATTGCCACTGCTTACTAAATTTCACCTTGCGATCATGATTGCCAAGCACAAGGCTAATTTCCACATCTTTTGTTTTTTCTCTAAAGGCAATAAAGAGCTCATCGAGCTCTCTATCGATACCGTCTCTGCTATGAACAAGATCTCCCAAGACGATCAAACGACTGGCATCACAGTCAATAATGAGCCTCAGTAAGCGATCGATATCACCGGCACACAAACCCGGTGGGGCGAAAAATTGCCGGGCCCGAAAAGCTTGCCCTTTACCAAGATGAACATCAGAAACAAGCAGGGTCTTTCTCTCACTTAGAAAGACAGCTTTATCGGGCAGTATTGTTATCGTCTCGCCCAGGCGGCGAATTTTTTGCCAGTTAGCCATGTGATTTTTGTATGATGTTATTTATGTACGATGATCTTTGTGTCTGATGTTCTTTATAAAAAATACTCTCTATAAATAATAGCGAGCGCTTTGCATTTCTTTGGCCATATCGACTTCCATACGTTCAATACGACTGGCAAGTTTTTCAGATGATAGTTTACCGCGCAGACGATCCACCATAAGAGGCAAAGCAAATGGGCTTGCCTTGGCGGTATCAAGCTCCAAGACTTTGCCGCTGACGATGCGATCGAGGGCAAGTTGCATGCGCCGCACCTCCAGATGTCTATCGAGCACCTCTTGGTGGGCCTGCCTGATCAAAAGATTGCCCGGATCATGATCGACAAATACGTCATAAAGCAGAGAAGAAGAAATCTGCACCTGTTTGACCGTGCGGGGCGCCCCCGGATAACCCTGAAAGATGAGCCCGGCCACCCTGGCAATTTCTCTAAATTGCCGCCTGGCCATTTCACCGGCATTGAGACAGGCAAGTATGTCGTCCGATAATTCTTCCTGTTTGAACGATGCAAAAAACCGCGACGCCCCTTCTTCAAACCGAAAAGGTCTATCAGAAAGTATTTCAAAACCCCAGTCATTGACGGCAATCGAAAAAGTGGCAGGCGACTGCCTGGCAAGCTTGAAGGCGGTCAGATGGGCGAGACCTTCGTTGACCAGACGGCCCTCGAATGTATAAACAAATAAATGATAGCCATCCCTCGACTTATGCCATTCGACCAGCACCTCATCTTGGCGGGGCAGAGCCGAACGCTGAGACTGCAAAAGCAAGAGAGGTTTGATAAAAGCCATCTCGGGCTGATCATAATTGCCCTGCGAAGCACTATCGATAAGCTGGCGCACATGGCGTGAAAGCTCGCTCGACATAGGCAGACGTCCACCCATCCAACGGGGCACAGGACCGCTGCGGCGATTGGAAAGTCGCACATAAGCCTTCATACCCTTGACTTCGATAAGCTCAAGATAGCGCCCGGCAAAGAGAAAGGTGTCACCAATTTTTAGTCTTGAAATAAAGGACTCTTCCACATGGCCAAGCGATCCACCCCTAAAGAAAGCCACTTCCATCGACTGATCAGAGACTATTGTGCCGATGGAAAGACGATGCTTAAGGGCAAGCTGCTTGCCTTCCGGACTTTCGCTATCGACTTCATAATAGCCGTCTTTAAATCTAATTCTTTTAAACTCAGGATAGGCGGCAAGTGCACTACCGCCGGTGGCGACAAAGCTTAGAGCCCAGTCGAGTTCCTCTCTGGTCAACTTGCTGAAGGCTCTGGTTTGTCTCATCTCTTCTAAAAACTGTTCAGGATAGAGACGACCAGAAAGACAAGTTGTGGTTATATGTTGGCAAAGCACATCAATTGGCTGCAATACCGGATAACGTTCTTCGAGATGTCCCGAAGCAATAGCAATGCGAGCAGCAGCCAATTCCACCAGTTCGAGGGCATGACATGGCACCATATATAATGTGCTGACAGCACCGGGTCTATGACCGCTGCGTCCGGCCCTTTGCAAAGCCCGAGCCACGCCCTTAGGGCTGCCCACCTGCAAGACTCTTTCTACCGGCGAAAAGTCAACACCCAAATCTAAAGACGATGTGGAAACGACCAGACTGATGCGCCCAGTGCGCAAATTTTCTTCGACAAAGCGCCTGACGTCGTTATCGAGAGAGCCATGGTGCAAGGCGGCACGTCCGGCAAAATCAGGTTCGATTTCAATCAGTTCTTGATACCACTGCTCGGTCTGCGAACGCGTATTGGTGAAGATCAAAGAAGAGCGAGCCTGACCGGCTAGTTTCGCCACCTCTTCCACCATAGTCAAGCCGGTATGACCGGTCCAAGGCAGATTAGACAAGCGCGGCGGCATGACCGAACAAGTCTCAATCACTTTTTTCTCTTTGCCAGTGACAATTATCTTGTCTTTAGACCCGCTTATATTTGGCACGAGGGTGTCGAGGGCAGTCTCAGCATTACCTATGGTGGCAGAAAGTGCAAAGACCACCGGTTGGCAATAACGCCTCAAACGGGCTAAGAATAACTCGACCAGGGTGCCCCGCTTGCTGTTCAAAAGCTCATGCCATTCGTCCACCACCACAAGCTTTACTTGTCCAAACTTATCGGCAAAGCCGGCGTAAGACATCTGAATTGAAATAGACTCGGGAGTGGTGATCAGACAACTGGGCAGAATCTTTTTTTGTCTGGCTCTGGTGCTAGATGATGTATCGCCGGTGCGTGTCTCGACAGTAAAAGGCAGGTCTAGATCTTTGACGGGTGCCTGCAGATTCAGGCAAAGATCTTGAGCAAGGGCGCGCAAAGGGGTGATCCAAATGACAGTGAGGGGCAAGGCTTGGTTCTTTGCCTCAGCCAAATTATCAGCTCTATTCAAATATTCAATTAAAGGACCAAACCAGGCTGCATAGGTCTTGCCAGTACCGGTAGAAGCCGTAAGCAGAGCGCTTTGTCCGGCATGATAAGCTTGCCACAGTTCTTCTTGAAAGGAAAAGGGCACATACCCCTTTTCGCTAAACCAATTTCTTACCTTTGCCAAACCTTGCATCTTTAGGTGTTGCTCTCAAATATGTTTAGCTGCAAATGACTTGTCTGGGTACTATTGGCTTTCTCTCTATTTTCGTTTTGTATATCAGCCAGCTCTCTCAAAAATTCCAGTGTGTCTGCTTCTTCAATTGGCTTATCGGTGCGTATGCGCAATATACGAGGAAAGCGAACCGCCACCCCCGACTTATGGCGACTACTGAGCTGAATCGCTTCAAAAGCAAGTTCAAAAACCATCTCGGGTTTAACACTGCGCACCGGGCCGAACTTGTCGATTGTATTGGCTTTGACAAAACGATCAACCTCTTTCATCTCTTCATCGCTCAGTCCCGAATAGGCCTTAGCCACCGAAACCAGCTTGCCTTCGTGCCAGAGAGCAAAAGTGTAGTCGCTATAAAGCGAGGCCCGGCGCCCATGACCTCTTTGAGCCGCCACCAAGACAGCATCGACGGTGTATGGGTCAACTTTCCATTTCCACCAATCTCCGCCCTTGCGTCCCATGCCATAAGCCGAACCGAGCCTTTTGAGCATCAAGCCTTCGACTTTCATGAGCCGGCTTTGCTGACGCAAAGCATAGGCGGCGCTCAGGCTCAGTGGTCCTAATTCAGGTGAGTAACGCAACCGGGGACTGAGGGCTCCGGCACAACTCGGCGTATCGAGACAAGCACCGGGGGTAAGCAGCCTCTGCAGAAGCTGCTTTCTCTCTTCTAGGGCGTGCAAACGAAAGTCTTTTCCCTCGAATTCAAGCAAATCGAAAGCCATGAAAACACAAGGCACCTCATCAAGCAAGCAAGCCCCGATACTTCCTTCTTTGCGATTCAAACGCTTCTGCAACTGGGCAAAAGGTAGAACATCGCCTTCCCGAAAAGCGAGAATCTCGCCATCAATAACGATACCATCAGGCAGTACCGAGGCAGCTTTGGCAATTTCAGGAAAAGTCTCGGTCACCAGTTCTTCGCCTCGCGACCAAATAAAGACCTGCCCGGCTCGCTTCACTAATTGACTGCGGACTCCGTCCCACTTCCATTCAATGCTGAAAGGCAAAGTTTTATCTAGCAAAGTTTTATCTAGCAGACTTATATCGGCGGAAGTTTCGTTTTCTGAGGCTTTATCTTGTGAAGGCTCTCTCTCTGAAGTTTTGTTTTCTGAGGCTTTATCTTCCAAAAGCTGCTCGGCGACTTGCTCCAAAACCGCCTGAAGCGAAGCTTGCCCAGACGAGCTTGGTGTATCATTAGCAGTCAGTAGATTAGCAGTCAGTGGCTGGGCGAGAAAAAATGGATAGGGTGTGGCGGGCGAACGTTCAGCACCTTCTTTACTGATGAGATTCTGGAAGGCTTGCACTTCTGGCTTGTAAGAAATTAGTCTCTCGTGCAGAACGGCTTCGCTCAGCCCCGAAAACCGACTGAGAGCCCGAACCACTAGTTTCTCAGAAACTCCCACCCTAAAGCCCCCGGTTAAGAGCTTACCCAGTAAGAATCGCTCGGTCTGGTTGAATTTCTGGTAGACAATAGAAAGGGCGACAAATATTTCTCTTTCAGGCAAACCGCGCAAGCGATCAAGAAAAGTCACCAACTGAGAGAGTTCAGTAGAAACAGATGAATAGTCAAAGTCATTTGCAAAGAGGGTCATCTGTTTGTTTAAACTAGATTGAGAGTGCTTTGCCGTGGAACTAAATTCATCAGCCTGAATCGAGAGAATTTCAGAATCGAGGTCTAGATTCTGTGGCAATAGCAAAGACACACATTCAGCCAAGTCGCCCACATTGTCATAGCACTCTTGAAAGAGCCAGGGCTGCAAGTTCATGCCAGCGTGTTGCATACAAAAACGACGCAACTGTGTTGAAGAAACGACCCTTGCAAGCTTGCGACCAGAAAGAAAGTAAAGAGCCCAGACTATATTTTCAGCCGGTGCAGAGCGGAAGTATTCCTCCATAGCCTTTAGCTTGGCTTCTTGGGAGGTGTTATTGTCCAACTCATTGAAGAGCCTGGCGAATTCTCTCATTCGCCCCCCTCAAAGCGAGTCTGAAGGTCATTTGCCTCTAGACCATTTTCGCGCAAGAACCGCACCAAAGCTCCAGAAGAACCATGCGTAACGAGAACAGAAGCGGCACCTGTGGCAAAGATAGTTTTTGTAAGTGACTGCCAATCAGCATGGTCACTCAAAACGAAACCTCTATCGACATTGCGCCGACGACGTTGCCCTCTCACTTGCATCCAGCCGCTGGCAAAACCGAGCGAAACATTGGCACTGCGAGCCAGCTTACTTTCTGCTAGAGCGGGCGGGGCAATAATCAAAGCGCCACCCTTTTTGAGCACCGACGCGCTGTCGCCACTCTCTAATTCTTTGAATTCTAAATCTAGATCTGAATTAGATTCATAAGAATTTGCTTGAGAAGAATTTGCGTGAGAAGAATTTGCCTGAAAAGTATCTGCCTGAAAAGTATCTGCTTTAGAAGAATCTGAAGCAGAACCGGACAATGAGGGTTGGTTGCCTTGCGAAGAGCGAGCCTGAGAATGTCGTCCCATCACCTGATAGTCAGGAAGTTCCACTCCGTCAGCACGATAGATCTCACAAAGAGAGTGCACTGCCGGATGCACTAAAATGGGTCCAGGGAAATTGCCAGAAAAATTTGGCGTCAGCGAGCCGGACAATGCTAGCTGACGGAGGGCAGCGAGCACACGCTGCGCCTTACCAAGGCTGTAAGCGAGGAGCAAGGCACTGCGGCCAAGGCGAGCGCATTCAACCCACCAGTCATATATCTCAGCTACTACTTCTATAGTTGGTCTAAATTTGTAGATTGGCAACGCGAAAGTAGACTCGGTGATGAAAGTATCGCATTGAACCAATTCAAAGGGCTCACAAGTAAGGTCATCTAATGCCATAGAAGAGACTTTACTGAGCTTATAGTCGCCAGAAACCACAGTAATCTTGCCTTTGTGCTCGATTCTAACTTGGGCACTACCCAATATGTGTCCTGCCGGGTGCAAGCTCACCTTAACATCTGAAAAATTGACCGTCTGCCGGTAGGGCACTGGGTACATCAGGGCAGTAAGCTCGACACCCAATCCTTCTACATTCTCAAACAAAGGCAGACCTGCGCTACTCGTTTGCGCAAACCTATGCTGCATTATTTTTACTGTACTTGGATGGGCAAAGTACTCAGACGAACCAACCCGAGCATGATCCGAATGCCCATGGGTGATGATTGCCCTAGCCACCGGAGCCCAGGGATCTATATAAAAATCGCCGACTGGACAATACAAGCCTTTTTCAGTTAGATGAACCAGCTCATCAAAACAGACGCTCATTTAGCCCCAAAATTCATTCACTACTACGGATAACGTACAAGTATCTAGAAACATAAGTATCTCAAAGAAGTCTGAACGCTGGCTGAACAGTTAGATAATAACTTCAAATAACCTCGATTAGACACGCAGTGTGACCTTAAGCGGCGTCACAAAAGATCTAATTAACGCTGAACCTATGTAATCTGAAGCCAGACAAATAGAAACCGGACCGGTACTGTTATCGCCAAATTTTGAGACACTAGCTTGCGAGTCAAGAGTTTCTAGTTTCAGCGTTTTATCTTCAAAAGCCTCTAACATCGCAGGGTCATATCTTCTGTAAGGATTGAGAGCGAGATAGAATTGCATTGTCTTTCGTGAAATACCACCAAATAGACCACAGACGAAGCCTTTGAAGCTCCTCAATAAAATTTTGACTATTGCCAGATTCTGCTCACTTGGCTCGCTAGTTGCTTTGCAATATAGACAGTCGAAGTAGAGACAGCCATCTCGATCCGTTCGGGTTTCGTCGTTCGTGGTTTTCTCTGGCTCAGGAATTCGCAGTTGGACTCTTCCACCAGCCACTGTGACAATAAGTTCGTCAAGTTCTAACTCAGTGATGATAGCGTTAAGTTGCTCTGGTTCGATTCCTGTCGCATAAAGTAGGTTATCAATTGACATAGCTCCATCGCGTAAGAGGTCAAGAATCTGAGATTCCTCGGCAGACAGTGTTCGCGAAAAGTTAGATTCTTCAGTATGTGAAATCTCCTTATCAATCGGGATTTCACTTGATTCTTCTTTTCTAGATTCAGAAGGACAACTGCTACGCTGTGATTGCTCATCTTCATCTTGTGAGAATGCCGAAAGTGCTTGCTCGTAGAATTCCTCATCGCGAGGACTCTGCCAACGTGGCGTGACTAGGCTTCTTTTTCTAAAGGTTTCCAGGAAATGTACTGTCCCTATTTCGAATGCTTGGAAAGCGTCATCCTTGCACAATTCTTGCCGGTCCAGAGCAGCCATGATGCTTCGACTAATGTGCAGCGCACTTGACGGTGAGACTCTTGCGAACTGAGAAAGTGCCGCTGAGTTGACAAAGGCTCTGTGATCAAAAAGCCAAAGAGCACCAAGCCAAGCCCTAATCTTTCTGACCCGATGGAAAAAGGTTTTTGCTGTTATCGAACAGGTTTTCTTGCACGCAATGCAGTATAAAGAACGTTTTTCATTGCGCGCAGAAACTTCAAATGAGCCGCAAAGACGACAAAACAATAAGCTTCTTTTCTGAAATTCGTCAAAGAGCCAGAACCAACAAGATTTTTCATCTGGGAAATTGATTTCAAAATCAGCCCAGACTCTCTTTACGAAGGCTGAATAAGAATTATCTGGTGGTCTCATCATAGTCTTCTAACCCAACTCTTTGAACAGCGGCTATTTATATAGACGGCTTTTCGGAAGAAAAAGTTCAAAGAAATTTTGTTAGATTTTGGATTAACCGAATTCGGTTAATCCAAAATCCGCATTACGGCAGAGTTTATAATTACGAATACTGACATTAATTCATTGCCACTTGGCATCATCGGGTTCAAACTATTTATGGAACTATCTCTAAAAGGGAAAAAAGCGCTAATAACTGGAGCGAGTTACGGTCTCGGCTACTCTTGCGCAAAGGTCTTAGCCGAAGAAGGCGTCGATCTTGCAATCTGCGGAAGAGACAAAGATAAAGTTCAAAATGCAGCAAAGGAGTTGGCAAGCAATAGCAGCGCTCGCGTTCTAGGAGTCAGAGCAGATCTGACTGTCCCTTGTGACCTAACTTCACTTGTGGAACAAGCCAATAACTTTCTGGGAGACATAGATATCCTGATAGTTAGTACGGGTCATCCCCCAACCGATCCCTTCACTGTCACAACCGATGATGACTGGAGGCAGGGATATGACTTAGTTCTTCAGCCACCAATAGCCTTATCTAGACTTGTCTTGAAAGGTATGAAGGAGAAAAAATACGGAAGAATCATTTATATAGGCTCCATCTTCGGCATCGAGCCGGAGTATTCTTCGGTGGTTCAAAGTACACTAAGAACTGGTCTAAACGCTCTTTCTAAGTGTATTGCCACCGAAGTGGCGTCGTACGGAATAACAGTCAACGTAATCTGTCCAGGTTATTTTGATACGCCACTGGTAAGGGAACTGGCAAAGAAGTACGCTGTTTCTGAACATGTCTCTGTTGACGAGATTCTTAGCAGTTGGGCTGCACATTCACCCGTGAAGAAATTTGGCAATCCCGAAGACCTCGGAGCTTTGGTAGCTCTTCTTGCCTCACCACGCGGTGAATTCATCACAGGCACAACCATCACCATAGATGGTGGCGCCGTCAAGAGATTCTAAGAACAAACCTAACCTTAATTAGTTCCCAAAATCATCTAAACCAACTTAAACTCGCATGACTTATCTATTGCTATAAACCTAGATGGGGCAACAAAGGCTTTAGCCCTGGTCCATAATTACTTGAGATCTCCCGAAACTTGCTCGAGCAACTGTTTTGATCTTCTGTTCGAACTATTCAACTTAACAGCCTCTTTTAAATTCGTCAAAGCCAAGTCCTTGCGCCCCATCGAATAAGCCAATCGTCCTAGCAAGAAACGATAGTGGTCGTTATCTGGTTCGAGTCTTACCACAGTTTCTAGGTCGCCTAGAGCTGACTCTTTCAAGCCAAGATTCAAGTATGCCAGCGCTCTATTTGAATAAGCTTCAGGGATTGACCTATCGATTCTCAAAGCTGCTGTGTATTCTGAAAGTGCACCATTGAGATCGCCCTGTTTCTGGAGGCAGTTGCCTAATACCTCATGTGCCTTTGCTGTTTCAGGTTCAATGCTAAGTGCTTGTCTTGCGAAAGTTTCAGCCTGCAAATTGTTCCCTTTCATTGAGAAAACCAGAGCCTTTCCAGCTAAGCCCGCGGCTTTAAGCTTCATATTCTCTTGTTCTGCAAGCGCGGAATAATCGGCAAGCGCAAGGTCAAGGGAATCATCTCGACAATAAGCCCAAGCTCTATCTTTCAGAACATCGCCGTCACCCGGAGCAATTGTTAAAGCTTCGGTCCAATCGCTGAATGCTTCTTCGCGTTTGCCGCGGCGAAAGTTAAGACGAGCTCTCAACCGCAAGAGGTTAGCCTCACGTCTGACTGAAATAGCCTCGTCTAATATTTTCTGGGCATCTGCTAAGCGTAAATCTGACATAGCTCGCTGATATTCAGCTCTGAGGCGCTCCAGCTTAGCATCGGAACTTTCCACTCGAAAAATTTGGGAGAAGACAGCAAAGATATCATTCGGGTTTTCTGAGTTTTGTGAAGCTGCACCACCTGAGGAACTAAGGCTTAGACTGCGATCGCTAGCACCAATTAAGGAAGACCAATTTAAGGCGGTGAGCAGGGCACAGCCTGCCAAAGCAACAAGAATGAAGGCCATGGGAGGTTTTGACTTCTCTTGTTGCCTCTTCTCTTGCTTAATTCGGGACAATTCCCGCACAGACATCAAGCCGCTGGCAGAAGCCGTCTCACGAGCACCTTCTTGGGTGCGAAAACTGCCTTTATCGCCTGCAGCAGTCGTCCCGATAGCGCCAGCGACACCGGCAACCCTAGCAGTATCACCATTTTCAAAAGTCCGACCAAAGCTACCAGCCGAAAGCTCAGATTCAGGCGAATCATCATCTTCGCTCACAAACTCAACCGCGCCCTCACCCTCACATTCTCTGCTCCAAGACCAATTATTTAGCCCTTCGGCGACTTCGCTACCGCGGTACGGCATCTGAGTTTGACCAGAATCTTGACTAGAATCTTGACTAGAATCTTGACTAGAATCTTGACCCAAGATCTTTTCAGAGACTTTTTCAGAGACTTTTTCCAGGCCAGCCCCCGGAGCCGAAACCGCAGCCTGTCCCGCCGCAAAAACCTGCAAGGTTGGCGCATCGCCGCCATGCATGCTGTGCTTGCCATAGCCGCCGGAAGATTCCGGGCTCAATTCCTTGACGGAAGGCGATTCTGAGTTGTTATTTTCGTCTGATTCGGCGTTCATACTTGGCAAGAGGTAAAAATAAGAAGCCTGCTAGAAATTCGCAAAGAAAGAAATTTTCCAAAGAAAGATAAAGCAAAGCTGTATGGCAAATGCGTCAGTTTCCATGGTCAATATAATGAACTTTAGGTCTAATTACCAGACTATTTGGAGGCACAGATGTCCCTGAGGTCAATAAAATTCCTGAGGTCAATAAAATTCCTGAGGTCAATAAAGTCCCTGAGGTCCCCAAAAGGAAAACTTGAAGCTTCGTCTTTGTCAATCGGATTGGCGCTGGGCTTAGTCTTTGGAGGGAGCGTCACCGGTGCCTACTTGGTAGGAAAGAACTCGCAGATAGGGGCTCCGGTAGGGGGGGCGGCGGGAGACACCAGCTCCGCCTCACTTTCGGCAGGCAGTAGCGCCGCTCTTTCGGCGGCAAGCGTCGGCGCCCTTGGCGTCGAAACCATAGCCAATATTGCCGACAGCGCCGGTAAAGCTGTGGTCAATATCGACACAATGACTGTGGTGCAGTTGCCATACTTTGCCGAGACTTTCTCGCCCTTAGACTTTTTTGGCTTCGGGGGCGGTGAAATGGTCCCCCAGCCCATATTGCAAAAGCGGCGCGGGGTTGGCTCGGGGCTTATCATCAGAGAAGACGGCTATATCTTGACCAACAACCATGTAGTCGGTAATGCCCAGCAAATTAAGGTTTCGCTGCAAGACAAGCGCACTTTCGACGGCAAAGTTATAGGCAGAGATCCCTTTACCGACCTGGCCGTGGTCAAAATAGACGCCAAAGGTCTGCCGGTCTCAAAAATAGGTGAAAGCAAGTCACTTAGACCGGGCGACTTTGCCATCGCTATCGGCAGTCCTCTGGGCTTTGACCACACAGTCACTCTGGGCATTATCTCGGCTCTTGGTCGGTCAATTGATGCCGAGAATAAACCAATTTCCAATCTTATTCAGACCGATGCCGCCATTAATCCGGGCAATTCGGGCGGTCCACTGCTCAACATAAAAGGCGAAGTGGTGGGGGTCAACGTCGCCATCAGAGGCGACGGGCAGAACATAGGCTTCGCCATACCTTCTGAAGTATTCTCGGAAGTTTCTAAACAACTGATAGCGCAAGGACATGTCTCGCGCCCTTATCTCGGCATCAAGATGCAAATCATGGACGAAGCCATGGCTCAGGCTCTGGGACTGCCGCCCAACACCAAAGGCGCCCTGGTTGCTCAGGTCGGACAGGGCAGCCCAGCTGAAGAAGGCGGACTGCAAATTCAGGATGTAATTACTTCTATAGACGGTCAGCCGGTGAAAGAACCGGAAGATGTCAGAGCCTTTGTTAAGAGTAAGAAAACGGGCGATATCGTCCGCATAGCCGTGCTCAGACAGGGTTCGCTTACATCACTGAAAGTCAAACTAGGCGAATTCAAAGCCCAATAGCCAATTGCGAACATTGTGCATCGATTTCTGGGTATAGAAGACCAGGAGTTTTCGATGGCAAAGAAAAAGCAGATCAAGTTTCCGATTGCTTCTCCCATGGCAAATATGAGTTTGTCCTGGCGGTCGGTATTTCTTTTGCCGATTTATGCCCAGGTCTCATTACTTGTGCTGGGCGCCTTTTCTTACAATCAACCGCTCAATACAAGACTAGGTCTATTTATTGCCTATCTTGCCTTTTTCTTCTACCGATTCTTAGCCAACCTGGCTTCCAGGCATCTTGTTATTGATGATGGCATGATCAAAGTCGGTTATGAAAGCTATGAGATAGCAGCTCTGCAAAAAATCAGTGTGCCCATCAACAAATATGACTATACAGACGGCACTATCATTCTGCACTTTGGACCAAGTAAAGAAAATAATCTCAAACTTGAACTTGCCAATCTAGGCGCCGAGAACTCTGAGAAGCTAATTGAGATTCTCACGCGGAGGGTCTCGGGTCTACATATAGAGCCGCGCATCGAAGAAGCCTTGCAAAACCTTAGACCACTGAAGCAAGATAAGCTTACTAATCCAAACGAATTGGTCTTGCCCTATAAACTGCATGGCTTCATCCGCGACTTTCCGGCCCAGCTCAAAAGTGCCGCCAACTTCTGGCTGCAATCCCTAGGTCCGCTCGGCACCTTGGTTATAGCAACACCAATCTGGCTGACCTCGGCTTTGGCTTTGTTCAATGCCCTTCGCAATTGGAGCGATGTGCAAGGCAACAGACTTTTTTATGAATTACTTTCGTCCTTTCTCTTCTGTCTGCAATCTTATAGTTTCACATTTCAGACCATCTGCGACAATTCAGGAATTGGGCGCCTTTTTGCCTATATGATCTGGGCAGGGCTAGCTCTTTTGAGCTATTACCTATTCAAGGTCATCTACAGCACTAATACAATAACGGTCAATCGCCAAGGAGTGGAAGCAGACTTCATGGCAGAACTCTGGTCTGAGGAAAGAGGCAGAGTCAACTTCGACTATCTTGAAAAAATAGAACTGGTGGGAGGCACTAGATCTGCTAGCCCTGATAAATGGAAGATCAAGCTCACTTCGCGCATTTCAACATTTCTTGGCGAAAAAAAGAAAGAAGAAGTTATAGAACTAGGGGCGGTGACACCTAGCGACCGAGATAAACTATTGAAAGCCTTTCAAGAATTTGCCCCGCCAAGCACACTCTCTCTTGAAGTGACTGAAACTCTAAAGAGTGGAGCGGAGAAATCTTATACCGATCTTTGGCTGCAAAGTCTTTCAGACGGCAATATCAGAAAAAATATTGAGCCGCTTCGCGAGGGTGCCCTCTTGCAAGAAGGTCGCTATCAGATAATCGACAAAATAGGTATAGGCGGTGAAGGAACAGCCTATCAAGCCCTCGACCGCGAAGAGTTGGCGAGCGGCAAAGTCAAAAAGGTGGTCCTCAAAGAAACAATTATTCCGCCCTATCTAGACCGCCCCGCCGAATACGAGACCCTCGAAAAAATCAAGAAAGAAACAGAAATTTTGGCATCAATCAAGAGCGATCTAGTGGTGCAATGTCACGGCTTCTTTCTAGAAGACAGAAGAACCTATATCGTTCTTGAATATATCGAAGGAAAAAATCTCAGGCAGTATGTGAAAGAGCGAGGTCCGTTGCCCCAAGCCGAGGTAGTACGACTGGCTCTGATTATGTGCGACATACTCGAGGCTTTGCATAGCAAGCAAGTTATACACCGAGATTTCACCCCCGACAATATAATCATCGCGCCTGATGGTTCGCTCAAACTAATCGATTTTGCCGTAGCCACAGAAAATAGAGAAGGCGTGACAGGCACCATAGTAGGCAAGCATTCTTATGTGCCGGCCGAGCAGTTCAGAGGTTATGCCGAGAATCGCAGCGATATCTACGCCATGGCTTCTACTCTCTTTTTTCTGCTTACCGGCATAGACCCCGAGCCTATAACACAATCAAACCCAGGCGAAAAAGGAATTGCAATCAATCAAAGTCTCAACCAGCTAATTAAAGAGTGCACTAGCCAAATTCCTTCCGAAAGACCGGCCAGTGCAGCACAGATAAGAGAGCGCCTCAGCCAAGTCGAGACACCGATTCTGTCAGAAAATTTGTCAGAAAATCTGTCAGAGAACCCAGAAGGCAAAGAAATAGATGCAGAAGATTCTCTAGTAATCAAAATTAACAGCGAACTCGAAAAGCAGGTGTTGAGTGGCTGAACTCTGCATCAAACTAGACTATCAAGATCCAGTGAAAGAGGGTGCTGCCGCCCTCATCAAGTCTAACTTCCCACTCTGGTCGATTCTGCCAATTCTAGGGGCGATTTTCTGCGCCGGCATGTCAATTTTGATGACTGTTCTCTTCGCCCTTGTTCCTTTAGTCTTTTTGACTCTATTGAAAACACTTTCGACCAGGCAAATACTCATGGACAAACGAGGCATAGAAATGCCGTCAGATCTATCCCGCGGTCGTCTGAAAGGCAGTTATCTAGGTTGGGATCAAATTGCCCGAGCCTTTGTATCCGGCGAAGGGGCGGCAAAAGAAGTAGTATTTTTGCCTCTGACCAAAGATCTACCGACGATAAAGGTGCCTCTAGATCGCCTTGATGGCAACCAGACCGAAAAGCTGCTTGTCACTATTCAGCTCTTTATGCCCGGGGAGAAAGATGCCAGCTTAGAAGAGCTAAGCCAGACGCTCAAGCGCTTGAACGCCGGACTGAGCAGCGAGAGCGAATTTTCTTACACCGATATCTGGGAAGATGAATTGAAGCGCCGATTTCGACCGGCAGCATTTATGCCCCTTGAAACCGGCGTGAGAGTGCGCGAAGGCTCTATTAGAATTGAAAGAGCCCTTGCATCAGGCGGACTTTCGGCAGTCTATTTAGCCAGTACCAAGCAGGGCAAACTGGTGGTTCTCAAAGAATCAGTCATACCTGAGTCTTACGAAAGCGAACTGAAAGAAAAAGCAAAAGAGATGTTCGCCCGCGAAGCGCGACTGCTCATGAAGCTTGATTTTGACAAGATAGTGAAAGTGCTGGATTTTTTCAGCGAGGGCGGACGCTCTTATCTGCTATTGGAAAGCGTCACCGGACCAGATCTTAGACAATATGTCAAACAACACGGCAAGCTGCGCGAGTCTTTGGTGCTTGATTTGGCTTTGCAGATGGCTGACATTTTGGTCTACTTGCATAGCCAAGCGCCACCGGTGATTCATCGCGATTTCACACCTGACAATCTGGTCTTGCAAAACGACGGCAAACTAGTGGCTATTGATTTTGGCGCCGCCAATGAATTCATCGGCAATGCCACCGGCACCTTTGTAGGCAAACATGCCTATATCGCCCCCGAACAGTTCAGAGGCAAGGCTTCGCCGCAGAGCGATCTTTAAGCCATGGGAGGCACGCTCTATTATCTTTTGACCGGCGAAGACCCGCTTGCACTAAGCGTATCCGATCCGACCGAGAAAGTAGCAGTTTCGCCGGCCCTGGCCAAACTGGTTTATGACCTCACCTTGCCCGAAGGACGTATAGCCAGTGCCGCCGTGGTCAAAGCCCGACTAGAGATTATCAAGACAACCTCTTGATTTAGATTTTCAGTCATTTCAGATATACTATTGACCAGTTTTTTAGCGCCACCTAGCAATGTGAGGCAAGCAATTGTCCGGTCAAGAAAAGAAATTCGACGAAGAACATTGGCGCCAGGTCTTAAGCGCCGAAGAGTATCATGTGGCTAGAGAGAAAGGCACCGAGCGAGCCTTCACCGGCAGATATTGGAATAATCACGAGCAAGGGCTTTACAACTGTGTTTGTTGCGGAGCTCCCCTCTTTGATTCCAACTGTAAGTATGATTCAGGCAGCGGCTGGCCCAGTTTTTATAAACCGGCGCAAGGTGCTTTGATCGACGAACACGAAGATCTAAGTTATGGCATGCGCCGAGTAGAAGTCACCTGTACCCAGTGCGGCGCCCATCTTGGTCATCTCTTTCCTGATGGACCAAGACCCACTGGTCTGAGGTATTGCATCAATTCACTCTCACTCAAGTTTGAAAAAAATCCAGAATAGACAAAGAGCAAAATAAAAAAACTCAAGAGAAAAGAACCAAAATAGAAGAAAGTCAAAATAGAAAAACCCGAGTAAATTCAAATCTAAAATATAAGAACTGCCCCAATAAATGTCGCGAACCATCCTGCACTTAGAAATCGAAGACTCGGTAAAAGAGCTTCTCAATGCCTTGCTCAGTGCCCGCGGACATAAAGTAGAAAGCCTGGCTTCCGGCAAAGCCGGGCTGGCAAGAATCGCCGGCGAAAATATAGATCTTGTTGTAGTCGGCGCCGAACTAGAAGACATCGACGGCATTTCTTTTATTTCAAAACTGCGAGCAAGCAACCGCAATATCAGTATCATTTATGTTTCCAAAGTTTGGCATGATGCAGCCATATACAAACAGCTGCGCAGCGACCTGAAAGTGGACATGGTGGTGCACCGGCCCCTCAAGGCCTCACTCTTAGGCGCCCAAATCGAAAGTATCTTCCAAGAAGAAAAGAAGATCACCTCTCATATCGAGCAAGAAGAGACTATATTTAAAACTCTGCAGGCTAATTATCTCAAGGTCTTGCCCGAGCGCGTCAAAAAATTGAATGCCGCCATAAAAACGGCCAAAACCAATCCGGAAGATCAATATTCGCTCTTGGAGGCAATTAGATTAGCTCATAATCTAAAGGGCACCGCCTCTAGTTGCGGCTTTGGCGTGCTCGGTGAATCGGCAGGTTCGCTTGAGAAAGCTCTGGCCAGCATCAAAGACAATCGCCTGGAAAAGAACGAAGCGGCCTGGGAAGAAATTGATTTGATGGTGGATCTGGTGCGTAGCAATGCCACTGTTCTCGGTGGCACGCCTTCGGCCCAAGTAGATAAACGAGCCTTCTCGACCCTAGAGATAGATCCTGAAACCGACATGAGCCTGCCGCCGGTAAGTGGACCGCCCATACCGCAAGACAATTTTGATGTTTTCGATGATTCGGCCTCGGCGAGGGTCTTGGTGGTCAGCAAGGCAGAGCTTGCCGGTGGTGGCGTACTGAGCACCAGAGCCGGTATGAAAGTGCATGTGCTAAAGGTCTCTGACCGCGAAGAGGCCCTGGAGCGGGCAGCAAGACTGACACTTGATGCGGTGCTAATAGACATCGATATCAAATTACCCGGTCCCTCCCTCAATTTAGCGCGCGAACTGCGCTCTCTTGCCCAGTATGAAAGCCTGCCTGTGGCCTTTTTAGCCGGGGAAAGAAAAGAAAAAGATTTAGAAGACAGCACCCATGCCGGTGCCGCCCTTATGCTCTCAGACGGAGAAGAAGGTCATTTGAGCGGCGGCGACCTCAGCCAGGCTATCGACTATCTGCTCAGCGCCCGCAGCGGCGGACGTCCGCGCATTTTGTTGGTCGACGACGATCAAGATTTTGTGCATGTGGTGGCTTCGGTGCTGGGTCAAGAAGGCATGTTGGTGAAAGTGGTGGAAAGCGGTGCCCGCATTCTTGCCGAGATGAACGACTTTCATCCTGACTTACTTTTGCTCGACGTGAATATGCCAGGGCTATCGGGCTATGATGTTTGTCGGCTGGTTCGCGGCGAAAGTCGCTATCACGATTTGCCGGTGATTGTTTTAACCGCCGCCACCGGCTTAGAAAACAGACTAGCTGCCTTTGAATCTGGTGCCGACGATTACTTGCCTAAGCCAATCGCCAAAGTAGAACTTTTGACCCGGGTGAAAGTTAGACTGGAAAGATCGCGTCTTTTAAGAGAGAGAGCCAACCTCGATGTGTTAACCGGGCTGCCCATTAGACGAGCCTTTATGGAAGAACTGGATAAGATGGTGCAAGAAAGCGAAAGAAACGGACTAATCTTTAGCTTGGCTTTGATCGACGTCGACCATTTCAAACAAATAAACGACAGCCATGGGCATTTGGCCGGGGACCGAGTATTAGCTGCCCTTGGTCAGCTGCTCAAGAAAAGATTTAGAGTGGAAGATATAAGAGGACGCTGGGGCGGGGAAGAATTTATCGTCGCCTTCCGCCATATTCCTAGAAATACAGCCCGTGGCGCCCTGCAGAGAGCCCTAGAAGAATTGAGCAAGCTCGAGTTTAAGGGAGACCGCGATGAAAGCTTTTCAATTTCATTCTCATCGGGCATAGTGGAATATCCGGCTGAGAGTAAAGACTTGTCTGACTTGCTCAGACGCTCGGACGAAAAGCTCTATAGGGCAAAGGAAGCCGGACGCAATTGCATTATCGCCTAGACAAAATCTCAGACTAAAAAGACCAAACTAAAGAGCATGAAAAAAATTCTTGTGGTTGAAGACGATGAAAGTTTGCGCGAAACAGTGCAAGACTGGCTGGGCTTTGAAAAATTTATGGTGGAGACAGCCGCCGACGGGCAGGAAGCGGTGGAGCAACTGCAAGTCAATGATTTTGATTTGATTGTTCTAGATTGGCAATTGCCTTATCTAAACGGCATAGAAGTCTTGCGCCGATACCGAGGCGCCGGCGGCACCACCCCGGTACTCTTTCTCTCGGGCATGTCCAGCAACCAAGAAAGACAGGCTTGCTTAGAAGCCGGTGCCACAGAGTTTTTGCCTAAACCGTTTCAATTGCAAGATCTGTCTAAAGCAATCAAGAAAATAATTGGCTGAAACAAACGCTACATAAGAAGGAGACACTCTGTAAATGAGTTCATTTATTCATCTAGTATGTGACTATGCCCAGGGTGACCTGGCTTGGGCAGAGGTTGTGGCGGCACTGTCTTGTAAGTTGCATGACGACACCCGCATTCATACCACCTCGGTGCATCCTTTCGATACTGTCTCGACAGGCTTTGTCGTCGCCCAACTAGCCCTAGCCGATCGCGAATTGCGTCCCAAAAACATGCTGGTCTTTGCCAATTGCGCCCCGCGAAAAGACAAGAAAGATGCCCGGCCAGGCAACGAAGGCGAAGGTCTCTTGTTTGCCAAGCTAAAAAATGGCGTACAGGTACTAGCAGTCAATTCGGGTTATTCGCTCTCTTTTGTGCGCGACCAAATTACTGAAATCTGGAGCACAAACGTGGAGGAGGCCGGCAGTCAATTCAGATCTCGCGATTTCTTCCCTCTAGCTGTTTCAAAAGCCTCTAGAGGCGATTTTTCTTTCATCAAGGCCAAGATGCATGCCACTGAAATCGTGCCGCAAGAGCCCGCCGAAGTGGTTGGTTATATAGACTCTTTCGGCAATATCAAGACCACCTTGCGCGCCGGCGATGCCAAACTAGAAAGTTTGACGCCCGGCACCCGGTTAAAAGTAACGGTCGGCACCCATACTTCCACGGCCACAGTGGCGACGGGCAGTTTCAATATTATGGAAGGCGATCTTGCTTTTGCCCCAGGCTCTTCCGGTCACGAAAGACGCTACTGGGAACTCTTCAAAAGAGGGGGCAGCGCCAGCGACGAATTTGGACATCCACTGGCCGGTACACCAATAAAAGTTCAAACAGCGTAATTAAGGGGTAATATGCGTTACTTAACCGCTACAAATTGGTACAGTAGAATTACCCAATAAATTCAGAGCACCTAGTATTAGATGCTCAGAGACGATCAACTACACCGGCAACTCTGAAAGAACCCATGCTCGAAAAACAGGCAACGGCGGACGCGCTCCCCACTCTACTAATAGGGGCGAGCATCATCTCACAGCAAAAGCTGGAAGAGGCGATGAATACGGCTAAAAGTCTGAACGTGCCATTGGCACGGGCTCTCACCATGCTCAATATGGTGGGTGAGTCCACCTTGAAACTGGTGCAAGATGCCGAGCAATTGGTAGTCAGTAAAGAAGCCACGGTAGATCTGGCTCTCAAGGCTCTCAGACTGGCGCGCCAGAATAATATGAACATGGAAGACGCCATAGGCGTCATCACCTCGGTTCATAAGAAGACCCAGACAGTGCAGTCTATTACCAACCCACTCACCGAGTTATTGCTCAAAGCCGAACTTATCACAAATGAGCAGCTTGGTCGTTCCATAATTCAAGCCAAAGATACAGGCATGCAGATGGGACGTATTATGGTTCTCAACCGGGATCTTTCCGGTTGGATGATGAACGCCGCCCTCACTGCCCAGCTTTTGGTCAGAGACGGCAAGGTTACAAAAGACCAGGCCGTTCAGGCTCTTTTGATTGTGGCTAGGCGCAGGGTCAGTATAGAACAGGCTCTTTTTGAGCTGGGTCTGTTTTCCGAAAAATCAGGACAAACAGTCAGAATTGGCGAACTGGTGCTCATGGCTGGTTTCCTCTCAGAAGGCGACATGCTCGAATGTCTAGAAATTGAGCTAATTAAGGAAAAGCAGTTCGGACAAATTTTGCTCGAACAAGGTCTGGTCACCCACGACCTCTTAGAAGCAGCAATTGTTTTGCAAGATATGGTTTCAAACGGCACTCTCAGGGCTTTTCAAGCCGCCGACGCCCTCAAACAAGTCAAGGCGCGCTCGATTTCGGTCTATCAGGCGGTGGCCGAACTCTACCCTGCCACCCAAGCCGAGCCAAAAGAATTTTTGCCGGCAAAACTGCTAACCGACGCCGGTCTCATCTCGGCGCCAGATCTAGAGAAAGTGATTGATCCTACCGAAAAAAGCTCTATCAAAGTCGGTAAGAAAGTGCTCTCCACCGGCGCCATCTCTGAAGCTGTGCTCTACACGGCCCTTAGAACCTATTCTCTATACAAGCAAGGTTTCCTATCGGCTGAACAGTCGGTCAATGCCCTAAAGAAAAGCCGCAACGAAAACCTCACACTCGATGAAGCACTCTCTAAGCTAGGCTGGATTGTACCGGCGAGAATGCAGTGGATCTGGTCGTAAAGCTGCCTTGGCGCAGCCTATTTCAGCTTCCGGCAGCCTGTATTTTATTGGCTTGCCTTTCTCTCGCCTTTTGCACCGGCGCCTGTCATGCCGATGAAATCCATCGACCAAAGGTAGCAGTGGTCCTCAGCGGAGGCGGGATGAAAGCTGCTGCCGCCATTGGTGTTCTCAAAGCCCTGGAAGAAGAAGAGATTCCGGTGGATATGATTCTCGGCTCTAGTATGGGAGCGGTTGTCGGTGGGCTTTATGCCGCAGGCATGACCCCTGAACATATTCAAGAGCAGTTCGAGAAGAAGAAGCTCATGCACGCTTATCTCACTATTCCACTGAGCCTGCGCATTCTTGTCATTCCCCTCTTTTATACGCCGCGCCTGGTAGGCATAGAGCCTTACGACGGGCTTTATCGAGGCAAACGTTTCGCCGACTATTTGAACAAACAAATTCCTGAAACACAAAGATCTATAGAAGACCTAAAAGTGCCTTTTGGAGCCGTTGCAGTCAATCTTTTGGACGGTAAGGTGAAAGTCTTCACCTCGGGTAATTTGAGCACCGCTCTGCAAGCCAGCTGTGCCATACCAGCCCTGCGCAAACCGGTGAAGATAAAGGGTGATGACGGTCTTTATGTGGACGGCAGTGTGCTCAATAATTTGCCGGTCAAAGAAGCGCGAAAAATGGGCGCCGACATAGTCATTGCCGTCGACACCACCGACCGCAGCGAGACCAAAGACTCAGACTATCACAAAGTAGGCAGTGTCACCGCCCGCGTCATCAACCTGCATATGGCCCAAGTGGACCGCGAATCTCGCAATTCAGCCGACTTCGTCATTGATCCGGCGGTGCAGTCGGTGCCGGCTGTGTCAACAAGCCCAACCCAAGCAAGAAAGCTGATTGAAGCCGGCGCTAAAGCAGCCCATCAAATAGCACCGGCAATCAAAGACTGCCTCGAGAAGCATACTGTTAAATAGGGCCTTAAAAGCCTAGGAGTTTTAAAGCCCTGAGTCCTAAAGGCTCTAAAGCTCTAGAGCTCTAAATCTAAGAAAAAGACGGGGCTTTCTCCATAGGTGTTTCTTCACCACAAGCAGCCATCTGTAAATAGTTCTCCAGACCGCCTTCCAAGAGTTTCTTGACGTCATTCATAAAACGCGCAGCTGGAGCGCCGTCGATGATGCGATGGTCGAAGTTGAGAATAATGGTGAGCATCGGTCTAATTTCGATACGTCCTTCTCTGACCACGGCTCTCTCTTCTACTTCGCCAACCCCAAAGGTTGATGTCGAAACACAAGGCGGAATCAGGGCTTTCATGCCCCATTTGCCGATGGACGAAAGACCAAAAGTAGCGCCCAAGAACATCAGTCTTACTTTGGGGAAGCGCAGTCCAGCCCAAAGAATAAAGCGACGGAACCACCAAGGTGTGCCATTGAATCTATTTTGCAAGTTGAGATGATGCACGGCTTCCATATCAGATTCGGCATATTGCCTTAGTTCCCCGGCGATTTCTTCTACCGACTTGGTATCAGGATTCTCGATGGCGCCGAAGAATACTGCCGGTTGTTGACCGATGACTCGCTCGACAGTGAAACCGGCGACAATGTCGTTGAAAGTAACTGTTTTGCCAAAAGGCAGAACCGCCGTGCGGCTTTCAGGATGGGCTCTTTGGGCAATGCCGATAGCTTTGAGCAAGATTGCTGTGACAGTCACTTTCTGACCGTAAGACTTGAGTTTTTTACGCAGTTCTTCAGCCCAAGTCATGTCTATATCGCAAAACAGATAGGTGGGAACAGAATCTCTACCGATGATTTGGATCAAATCTAGAACGTTCCAACGGGGACGAGGAAGGTCTCCCAAGGTAAAGTTGAAAGCTTTCTTCTGATTATCCATAAAAACCGACTGACCTCAAAAACGAATATACAACCCGTAAACCTATTATATGTTACCTCTTGGCTTTCCAGAAGGGCACCGGATAACTTTGCTTACGACAAGACAAAAGCCATTTTGCTTTGTCTTGTGGCAATTGCACAACCTCAGCATGCCCTAAATTAGGGCGGCAATAGGCAAATTTCTTTTAATATTGCCGGCTAGACCGCCAGTCTAACGAGCTTACCAACCAACTAATTTACTAGCGCTGTATATCCTGCTCAAGAGGCGAGAGGGCGTCTTGGTCGGTCATCTGCCCTTCTTCACGGTCGATTTGGGCTTCACCAGATATTTGAGCGCGACCCGCAGGCTGTATAGGCGACTGGCCGGAATTGACCGCATAAGATGGGTAGTTCAAAGCGTTGGGCGAGCTATTGCCGGAGTTTTGTTCGGCGCTTTGCATCTGCTGGGTGCCACCACCTGCGCCACCTTGAACTCTGCGTCCTTTGCTTTTGTTGGCGTTCAGTTCTTTGAAAAGCCCCGATATAGACATGTCTCCGCCGCCGCTGCCGCCGCCGATATTACTTCCTGCCGCCGGCTGATTATTGCGCGCGGAGGGAAAGCCAAAAGAAGGGAAGCCGGATGGGACCCCTGAATTTGTACCTGAATTTGTACTCGAATTGGTGCCGAATAAATTATTTGCATGAGAATTTTGAGGCATCTGTGAGAAGAGAGAAGCAGGCGCTTGCCCTTGATTCAAATTATCTTCTTGACGCTCGCGCATCAATTTCTCCATTTTGGCCACGGTCTCTTTCTTAAGACTGGCTTCTCTGGCTTTTACTTCGGCTATGTTCTTTTCGTATTTACTAATCTCGCTTTGCTTCTTGTCCACTTCGCCTTTGAGTTCGACAAACTTGCTATAGGCAAACCAGGCGCCAACCGAAAGGAAGGTGATAAGCACCCCAACGGTCAATTCCACCCAGCGAAACCCGGGTTTGACTTCTTCTTCGCCTTGCAGAACAAACTCGAGCTCTTCTTTCATGTCTTGCGCCGACTGATAGCGCAAATAAACATCTTGCTGGGTGGCCCTCTGCACAATCAAGTCGGTGGCTTCAGATATTTCTTCGTCAATCTCTGCCGGTTTGCAGATGGTCAAGGCGAGGGGCTCGGCACCGGTAAGCAAGAAGTGCATGGTGGCGCCAA
Organism: Obscuribacter phosphatis (SeqCode); assembly: GCA_017303615.1. Taxonomy (GTDB): domain Bacteria; phylum Cyanobacteriota; class Vampirovibrionia; order Obscuribacterales; family Obscuribacteraceae; genus Obscuribacter; species Obscuribacter phosphatis_A. Next base: position 19,932 of record JAFLCK010000005.1, on the reverse strand, counting down.
GGGCGTAGATATCTGAGCGCGGGTCGGCGCCGCCCCAGTACTGTTCGGGGGGCGAATACCCTTGAGAAACCACATGGGTATTGTCGCCTTCGTCTTGATAGAGCCGGGCAATACCAAAGTCGACCAGCTTAACCCGGTCTTTGGTGTCAATCATGATGTTGGAAGGCTTCAAGTCGCGATAAATAACCGGCGGGTCATTTGAATGCAAATAACTAAGCACATCGCAAATCTGGCGCGCCCAAACCAAGACCTGCTCTTCTGAGAAGGGTTCTTCTCTTTCTTTGAGCATGTCGTGCAGGTTATGTCCTTCGACATATTCCATAACCAGATAGTAGTCGTCTTGATCTTGGAAGCTGTCGAGCACCAGTACGATATTTGGATGCTGCAGTTTAGCCAGCACATTAGCCTCGCGCAGAAAGAACTGCTGCGCCTTGGCTTTGTCTTCTTCTCTAAAGAAATCGTCGCGCAGCTTTTTGACCACGCACTTGCGCTTGTCTAAGTTGAGGTCATAAGCCAGATAAACGGTACCCATACCGCCCTGACCAAGATAGTCGACAACCTGCCAACGACCGCGCAAAACGAAGGGGCCGTCCCGTCTAGGGTCCCGCTCATTCATGCCAATCTCGTTGCCGAAGCCGCCTACCATAGCTTCTCCCCTGTCAGATACTTCAGTATAACAACGTTTAATCTAGACAGGAAGCTTTATTTAAGGTTAGACGACAAGTAGCTTATGTTTCTCGGCCAATTGCTCGAAAAGTGCCAGGGACTTGATATGTTGCTCTTCAAAGTCATATTCGAGCTGGTCTCTGAAATACTCTTGCAAAAGAGAGCGATCCAAGCCGGTACGGCGCACCGCTTCATCCAGCACCTGATTGAACTTTTCACCCAGTCCCCGACGCCAACAGTCGCCCAAAAGCTCGGCGATTGTTTGAAAGTCATCAAAAGAAGCTTGATAGTAAGACCGCCTAGCCCCCCAAAGACCAAAGACCATGGGCAGTCCATAATGGCGCCGCCACCAACTGCCCATATCAAAGCGGTGCAGCTGACCTATATCCTCGGCACTTCTTTTTTTGAGCGACTCATCGAAATCAAGAGCTGCGTCCCCAATCATAAGCACGGCATCAAAGCGGCTGTCATCGAGACTGGGGTCTTTGCCATAAACAAACTGCGGACAAAAACCCAATTCTTCGGTGAGCAAAATTTTGAGAAGACAAATAGAAGTTGCCGAAGAGACCGGCACCCCAATAATGGAATCTTGCAAGCTGAGGCGATTGAGGGGCAGCTTGCTATAGAAAAAAACACTGCCTACTTCGTTTTGACTGGAAATAGAAAGAGTGGGAATCACTTCAAAGTCGCCACTGGCAAGCAAAAAATGGGCGCTCATCGCCCCTATATCGAGCTTGCCCTCGCTATAGAGCTGATTTAGCTGGCCGGGCGTGCCCATGGTCAAGCTCATGCCCTCAGGCAAAGATTCGAGCAAAGGCAAAGTAATGGGCAGACAATTGACGAAATCAATCTGACCAAACTGCACTGGGCGACTAAGGCTATAGCTCTTTGGAATAACCGACTCCTGCTCAAGACAACCTAGATCATGACAGAGCTTTGACCAAGTTGGAAAAATTTGCAGTTTTCGGTAACAAAAAGCGCCGCCTTGACAGGGCAGCGCTTGCTATAAAAGTGGGAGCGGACCAGTTAAATTTAGTATATTCTTGGGTCCGGCTCCCTACTTCCATTATGCAGGTAAGGCGGCAGTCGTCAAGTAGTTCTCGAAATAAAATTTCTCCCCCACCACCAACCACTTTGAGAGGCAACCTGAACAGATGAAAATGATCGACCTGATCCTGGCTAAGCGTAGCGGCGGCTCTCACAGTCGAGAACAAATCCAGTTTCTGGTGGACGGTATCATGGACGGTTCCATCCCCGACTATCAGCTTTCGGCCTGGCTTATGGCTGTTTGCTGGCAAGGCATGAATATGGAAGAAACTGCCTTTCTCACCGACGCCATGTGTCATTCAGGGCAAGTATTGGATTTGAGCGAACTGGGCTCGGTGGTGGGCGATAAGCACAGCACAGGCGGCGTGGGCGACAAAACCACCTTGGTTTTTGTACCGCTCTTGGCGGCGGCGGGCATACCTATGGCTAAATTATCAGGACGGGGTCTCGGTCATACTGGCGGCACCATAGATAAGCTGGAGGCTATTCCGGGCTTTAAGGTCGACCTGAGCACAGCCGACTTTATCAAACAAGTTAAGGGTATCGGCATGGCCATTGGCGGTCAGACAGCCGAACTAGCACCTGCCGACGGCAAAATCTATGCACTCAGAGACGTCACCGGCACAGTCGAATCGATTCCTTTGATTTCGGCTTCGGTCATGTCTAAGAAACTAGCGGCTGGAGCCAATCTAATTATCTTGGACGTAAAGTGCGGCAAAGGCGCTTTCATGGAAACGGAAGAAAAAGCCAAAGAACTAGCCGCCACCATGGCTAGTGTTGGTCGCATTCTCAAGCGACCTGTGCTTGCCGTGGTCACCGATATGGAGCAACCTCTAGGTTATGCAGTCGGTCACACTGTAGAAGTAATCGAAGCAATTGAAACACTGAAGGGCCGCGGACCGGACGACCTGCACGAACTTTGCATGGAACTGGGCGGACTGGCTCTTATAGAAGCAGGCAAGGCCAAGAGCAAAGAAGAAGCTGAAGCTAAATTGAAAGAACTGATAAGTTCGGGCAAAGCCCTGCAAACTTTCGCCAAGCTAATTGAAGCCCAGGGCGGCGACAGCAAAGTGCTGGAAGACTATAGCCTTATGCCTACAGCTAAACTAAAGAAAGAATTTTTGGTGCCGGGACAAGCTGCAGAAACTAAATGGATAGCCCATATCGACGGCAGAAAAATTGCCGAAGCAGCAAAAGTAATGGGTGCCGGCCGCACCAAGAAAGGTGACCCCATAGATCTCAGTGTCGGTCTGGTTTTGAAGGGTAAATGCGGCGACAAACTAAAGGGCGGAGAGGCGGCAGCCATCGTCTATTGCAACGACGAGAAACAGTTTGAAGCAGCCTGCGCCAAATTGAGAGAAGCTTTTACTTTCTCGGACAAAGAAATTGCCAAACCGAGCTTGATCAAAGCGACAGTCAAGTAAGAGCTAGGCAAGCGGCACATGCAAACTGAATTTCCCAAAGGTCTCAAGACTTTTCGCCTGATACCGTATGAGGTGCAAGATCCGGTCACCAATATGGCTATAGACGAAGCCTTGCTGGAACTGCACATTAGAGGAAAATGCCCGCCCACACTGCGTTTTTATGGCTGGGAGCCGGCGGCGGTGAGCTTTGGCTATAGTCAAAAGGTAAGCGAAAGGGTAAGCGAACGCCTGAAAGAATTGGGCTTGGGTATGGTGCGTCGCCCAACAGGCGGTCGCGCCGTGCTGCATCAGGGCGAATTGACCTATAGCTATGTCGGCCCGGTTGGCTCAAAGAGCGTGCAGCAAGACTACAAAGAAATCTGCCGCGCCTTTATTATCGGTCTAGAAAAACTGGGCGTAGAAGTAGAACTAGGCCGCGCCGACAGCGGTTATCGCAGCCATGAAGATTGCTTTGAAGCGACCACCCTCGCCGACTTGCATCACAATGGCTCGAAACTAGTGGGCTCAGCCCAGCTAAGGCGCAAAGAAAGCCTCTTGCAACACGGTTCGGTAATTTTAGATCAAAAGCAAGACGCCATGGCTTATGCCCTTGGTCTTGGTTCGTATGCCAAGACAAAAGAAAATCAAGAACACAGTGAAAGCCAAACCGCTCTTGCCAGTAAGCGGCATGCCTGCCTCAAAGACCTGGTCGATGTCGATAGAACCAGTCTGGAAGAGGCTATCGGCTTTGGCTTCAGCAAAGTCTTCGACTGTACATTTAGTGTTTACGATCTCACTTTCGAAGAATGGCAAGTGGTCGATTCACTCAAGTCAGACCCAGAAAAATACCGGGTCTGAATTACTGCGGACCAGCGCCGGCTTTTGCCGCTACTTGCTCTTTATCTTCAAGTTCTTTCTGTTCGAGTTCTTTCTTTTCGAGCTTTTCTTTCTTGAGGGCTTTGACAATCTTGCCAAGCTTTCTCAGCTGCGCTTTCGCCTCAAACTGCTCGCTGATATCAGCATCGTGATAGGCAATCATTTTCCATTCTTTCACGACCCGGTTGAGCATGTCTTCGTCGTAAGTTCCATCGGCTTTGCGCAAAAGCCCGGTCATCGAACGAGCAAGAAGCACGTGTCCAGTAGGGTCTCCGGAGTCAAGCTGCACGGCTTTACTAAGCACGCGATAGGCATCTTTGTAGCGCCTTTCAAGCAAGAATTGCTCACCGTTGAAGCGCAGATGCGAAGCCTCAGACATGCGCCCGCTGATACCGCGACCAAAAAATGCGGCATTGGGCAATTCACTGGAATAAACTTCTTGTTCTCGATCTATGCTCGGCGAAATGACATCGGCTTGACTGGGCTGAGCCCAAAGAAGCGCGCCCGAAATAAGTGAAGCTGAAATAAGTGAAGCTGGAATAAGTGAAGCTGGAATAAGCGCCGCCATGAGAGCAGGAAATAGAGCGCGAAAGCCAGTCAAAGAGAGCGGATTTCTATTGGATTTAGTCATCAGCGATTATCCTCCGGCGATGTGCCTTCGCCACCATCCGTGACATCAGTTACGTTTACCGGCTGGCCTTGCAATTCGGCCACTTCGGCTTCCAGTTCTTTGATGCGTTCTTCGATACGTTCAATCTGCTTTAGTTCTTCCAAGACTTTTTCTTGCAGCAGCTTGCCGTTTATAGACTGATTTTCAATAAATAAAGTATAGGTGCGCTGGCCGACGGTCTGCAAATGCCTGGTCTTTTCGGTGTTGAGAGACATGACCGTCATCTTCAGCTTAGCTGCTTTGGCTGCCTTATTTGTCTCGCTAGCAGCCTTATTGGTCACCTCTTTCATTTTATTGAATATATTATCGAAACCGGGACCTGGCATGTTTCACCTATCTCACTGCTTAAGCGACCCTAGAACTAAACTGTAATCGTGCCTTCTTCTAAGTTGAACCTTTGATGTATCTTGCGAACCGCCTCGCGTCCAAAACGAGCCGGCATCAAGACACTCACCCTCATATCACCTGTAGCCACCATCTGCACAGGAATTTCAGCATCATTCAAAGTTTCAAAAACACCAGCCACTACTTCGGGACGACTGGTGAGGCGACGTCCGACCACGCTTACTTTAGCTGTGTCGGTCTCAACCTGCATAAGCGGATTACCAAGGGCCGATGCCAACGATTCAATAAGCTGCTGCACCCGCGCCAGAGCCGACTTTTCTACAGTAAAGACCAGTTCGGAAGCCGGTTCGTCTTCACGCTTCAAAACCATAACCATATCGGTCTGAATACCTAGCTCGGTCAATCTGGTAAAGAGCGAAGAAACCCCTTCTAAAGGTCTGGTATCACTGACGGCACTGAGCGACTTAAGCTTCAAGACTGCCGAATTCATATCAAGGGCAATACCGGCGATGGTGTACTCGGGCGAAGCCACTCTGTGGGTAATGAGAGTGCCGGGATTCTCAGGGGTGAAAGTAGACCTTACTCTTATCGGTACTTGATTATCCATGGCAAGCTCAACACTTCTAGCGTTCATCACCTGGGCTCCCGTAAAGGCTAGTTCCAACATCTCTTCATAGCTCACCGAAGGCAAGCAGCGGGCTTCCGAAATAATTCGCGGATCAGCAGTAAAAACACCTTCAACATCTGTGTAGATATCGCAGCGATCGGCACCTATTGCCGCAGCCAGAGCCACAGCCGTGGTATCCGAACCACCACGTCCTAGGGTGGTCAATTCCTCAGACTCGGTAATGCCCTGAAACCCTGCCACAACAGCCACTTCACCACGAGAGAGCGTGGCTTCTACTTTATCTGAACGCACCTCTTGAATTCTGGCGCTTCCGTGGCGATTTTCAGTGATTATTCCGGCTTGCGCCCCAGTAAAGCTGCGGGCATTGACACCGAGACTCTGCAAAGCCATCGTGAAAAGAGCAATCGAGACCTGCTCTCCGGTGGCAAGCAGCATATCCATTTCTCGCGAGGCTTGCCCGTGAGGGTCTGCCATAACTTGCTCAGCCAGGTCGATAAGATGATCGGTGGTATGCCCCATGGCTGAAACCACTGTAGTAACTTCATGACCGGCAGCGGCAGCTTGCGCAGTAATCTCAGCAGCGCGCTTGATCTTTTGCACGTCGGCGACTGAAGTACCACCAAATTTTTGGACTAGACGAGTCATTTGCTCTTGCCGGGCGACCGGATATAGACACCAATACTTTTGAATATACGTGGGGCTTAGCTTTGCCCGATTAAGACACGTCATCAAATGATATCCCGGCCCTAAGACCAATTGTCAGAAGCAACGACAAAAATTCTTTAATGAATAGACCATGCCTGAGTTGACTGGCGTCACTTACATATACAGAAGCAGACACAGAACCGCTGCCAAGAGACAAATACAGAGCCCGTTGCCAAGAGATCCCGAGCAATACTGCTATTTTGAAATGCAAGCGTATTGGCACTTTTTGAATTAACCGAATTCGGTTAAGACAAAAACTCAATTCAAAATTTTGAAACTTGACCAAAAGAGCTGGGTGCAAAACACCTAATGACAAGCGGCTGCCAAGAACACTCAGCAACCGCTGTCACAATTTCGAATTTGCAATTTATTCCTAACCGAATTATTGGCGAAACAAATTAATTGGGTGAACCAAAGCTTATTCCCACATGGGAATCCGCACATCCGATTTCTTGGCGAAGTCAATTGCTTCATCATAGCCGGCATCAACGTGACGAATCACGCCCATACCAGGATCTGTCGTAAGGACGCGACTTAGTCTTTCTGCTGCTTCGTCGGTGCCGTCGGCAACTATCACCTGACCGGAGTGCAAGGAATAGCCCATGCCGACGCCGCCGCCGTGGTGCAACGAAACCCAGCTGGCGCCGCCCACTGCATTAATCATGGCATTGAGGTAAACCCAATCGGCTACCGCATCAGAGCCATCTTTCATGGCCTCGGTTTCGCGATTAGGAGAAGCCACCGAACCAGAATCAAGATGGTCGCGACCGATGACGATAGGAGCCTTGACCTTGCCGGTGCGCACCATCTCGTTCATAATCAAGCCCATTTTCTTGCGGTCGCCATAGCCAAGCCAACAAATACGCGCCGGCAGCCCCTGAAACTTGACCTTTTCAGAAGCCATTTTGATCCAACGGCAGAGGTCTTCTTCATGAGCAAAGTTTTCCAGAATGGCTTCGTCAATCGCTTTGATATCGGCAGGATCGCCGGATAGAGCCGCCCATCTGAACGGTCCCTTGCCTTCGCAAAATAGAGGTCTGATATAAGCCGGCACAAAGCCTGGGAAATTGAAGGCGTCTTTGACACCGTGATTGAAAGCCACTTGCCGAATGTTGTTGCCATAATCGAAAGTAACTACGCCGCGCTTCTGAAACTCGAGCATGGCTTCCACATGTTTTGCTATAGCCTTCTCTGAAAGTTTGAGATAAGCCTCGGGCGACTCTCTCAGATGAGCAGCATCACCAAGCTCCATGGGCTTGCCACTTTCATCGAGAGGCACATAACCGTTGAGAGGATCATGAGCCGAAGTCTGATCGGTGAGAGCATCGGGCAAGAAGCCCAGAGACAGCATACGGGGCAAGATATCGGCAGCATTGCCGTGAATGCCGATTGATACGGCTTCGCCTTTTGCTTTGGCATCAGCAGCCAATTTGAGTGCATGTTCAAGGCTATCGGCTTTTACATCCAAATACTTGGTGTCTAGTCTTCTTTGAATTCTAGTTTCATCAACTTCAATACAAAGAGCCACGCCGCCATTCATTGTAATTGCCAGTGGTTGGGCACCACCCATGCCGCCCAGTCCGGCGGTCAGCACTATGCGTCCCTTCAGTGAGCCACCAAAGTTTTTGCGGGCTAGCGATGCAAAGGTTTCATAGGTCCCCTGCAAAATGCCCTGGGTTCCTATATATATCCAAGAACCAGCGGTCATCTGACCATACATGGCCAGTCCTTTCTTATCTAGTTCGCGGAAATGCTCCCAGGTTGCCCAATGACCAACCAAATTGGAATTGGCAATCAAGACTCGGGGAGCGTTGGCATGACTCTTGAATACTCCGACCGGCTTACCGCTCTGGATAAGTAAGGTCTCATCTGACTCCAGCTTGGTGAGCGCCTTGACGATGGCTTTGAAGCAATCCCAATTGCGCGCCGCCTTGCCTAGACCGCCATAGACAATAAGATCGAGAGGTCTCTCAGCCACGTCTGGGTCGAGGTTATTGAGCAGCATGCGCAGAGCCGCCTCTTGCACCCAGCCTTTGGTATGCAGTGTCGAGCCATGAGGAGCTCTCACTTCAATAGCTTCCTTACTTTCCAAAATTGTTTTAATCAAATCGGTTCCGGACATGACACTTGCTTGCCGCGACATAGAAGAAATGCCTCTTTACTGAGATAATATGTAAAAATTAGGTAGTGACGAGGATTTCCCGCGTCGCTAGAGATCATATCCCAATTTCGGGACAAAATCCCAGGAGTTATCCATGGTCAAGGAACTGACTAAGCGCGATGCATCTAGTAGCTCAAATAGCTCTAATAGCCCGAACAGCTCGAATCAGGCTGAAGAGTCGACTGCAGCAGCTACAAATGCTGAGCCAACGACCAAGCCCGAAGCTAAGCCCAAGTCTGAAGCTAAGCCTAAAAAAGAAAGAGAGTATGAAACTCTCTCGGGCATTCCGCTCAAAAGCGTTTACGGTCCTGAAGACCTAAAAGATTGGAAGTATGACGAAGCCCTAGCCGACCCAGGCATCTTCCCCTATACCCGCGGCATCCACGCCGATATGTATCGGGGCAAAGTCTGGACAATGCGTCAGTTTGCCGGTTTCGGCGGTCCAGAGGAAACCAACCAGCGCTTCAAGTATCTCTTGGCGCAAGGTCAAACCGGTCTTTCTACAGCTTTCGATCTGCCCACTCTCATGGGTTATGACTCTGACCATCCCAAAGCTTGCGGCGAAGTAGGCGTTTGCGGAGTTGCCATCGACACCCTCGAAGATATGGAGATTCTCTATAAAGATCTGCCGCTCGACAAAGTGTCGACTTCGATGACCATCAATGGTCCGGCTGTGATTATCTATGCCATGTTCCTCGCTAACGCAAGAAAGCGCGGCTTCGATTGGAAGAATCTGAACGGCACCTTGCAAAACGACATATTTAAAGAGTACATCGCCCAGAAGACCTATCTGATTCCGCCGAGACCGGCTCTTAAGCTCATTCAGGACATGATGGTTTTCTGCACCAGAAATGTACCTAAGTGGAATACAATCTCGGTATCGGGCTATCACATCAGAGAAGCCGGCGCCACCGCCGTACAAGAGCTGGCCTTCACCTTGGCCGACGGATTTGCCTATGTCGATGCCGGTATCGAAGCCGGTTTGGAAGTAGATGAGTTCGTGCCCAGACTGTCCTTCTTCTTCAATGCTCATATCGACTTCTTCGAAGAGATTGCCAAATACCGCGCCGCCCGCCGCATCTGGGCCAAGCGCATGCGCGACCACTACAAAGCCAAAGACGAGCGTTCCCTCAAACTGCGCTTCCACACCCAGACCGCCGGTTGCAGTCTCACTGCCCCGCAGCCTGAAAACAACATCATCCGCACAGCCATCGAAGCTTTAGCCGGTGTTCTGGGCGGCACTCAATCGTTGCACACCAATTCGATGGATGAAGTGCTCGGTCTGCCCACCGAGAAAGCCGCCCATATTGCGCTGCGTACCCAGCAAATCATCGCCTACGAAACCGGTGTTGGCAATGTAGTCGATCCCCTGGCCGGTTCGTATTATGTCGAATGGCTAACCGACGAACTTGAGCGTGGTGCCAACGCCTACTTCAAACAGATTGAAGAAATCGGTGGTGTCATTCCTGGTATCGAAAAAGGTTTCTTCATGAAAGAAATCGCCGATTCGGCTTATCGCTTCGAGCAAAAACTGCAAAGCCAAGATCGGGTCTTTGTAGGATTGAACGGCTTCAGAGAAGAAGCACCCGGTTCTAAGATTGAAATCTTGAAAATCGGCAGCCAATATGAGGAAAGACAAAAGGCTCGCATCCAGGCTGTTAAAGAGCGCCGTAATGCCGAGCAGGTCAATAACACCCTCAATGCCCTCAAAGATGCTTTGCGCAAAAACGAGAATGCTTTCCCGCTTCTGCTTGAATGCGTTGAGGCTTATGCCACAGTCGGTGAAATCTGCGATGCCATGCGAGAAGTGCATGGCGCCTACAGAGAAACCGCTGTTCTATAAAGTGAAACAAAAGAGCCCGGGTCTACCGGGCTCTTCTTTATAGGTATTCCGATAAGTATCTCGATAAGTATTTCGATAGTTAACTGGATCTTTATGCGTCTGATTTTGATTTGCATCTTGCTGTTCTCTTTCATCGCTTGCGGGCCTAGCTTTGCTGCCGATACTAAATTGCAAGAGGCAATCAAACTCTATAACAACAAACAGTTTAAAGAGTCCCTGGTGCTCTTTGAAGAAGTAGTAAAAAGCAATCCCCAAGATGCTTATGCCAGCTACTATGCCGCCATGGCTAGCCAGCAAACCGGCAATATGTCGGCAGCCAAGCGCTATTACAAGGCTGTCTACAATCTTCAACCGAACGGACAACTGGGCGGCTATGCCAAATCGATTCTCTTGAAGGTCGACCCAAGCAGTGTCGCAAGTAGTCTCGCAACCGGCACCAATAGTGGTGCTGCCACCGCCGGGCAGAAGGGCGAAGGTAAAGGAACCACCCCTGGTGCCGCCGCCTCGCAAGAAGATAGCACCCCCAAGTTTGACCCACGCTATCCGAAAGAATTTACCGTCAGGTGCCGCAAAGAACACGGTTCAATCATGGTCACCCCGACCCTGGACGGCAGACCTGTAGACATGGTCTTCGACACAGGTGCACCGGGCATAACTATCGGCAAAGATCAATTAGAAGCGATCGGGTTGAGACCGCCGAGCGGCAAACCCGATGGAGTGACAGGCGGGGCCGCCAATGCCAGCTTGATAAACTTTTGGGACATGAAAACCAAGGTCAAGCTTGGACCGGTCGAGAAAGAAATGGATCTCTGCGTGCTTGAGAGCAATAGCTCGCCGCCGCTATTTGGACAGACTTTCTTTAAGCAGTTCGACTATACAATCGACCAGGGCGGCGGCAGCATATTCTTTAGGCAAAAAGGGCTCGCCCAGGGCAAAGATCGCAATGCCTACAGTGTCCCCTTCGAATTTATCAAGCACGGCAACCGCATAGTGGTGACCGTCGAAATAAACGGACGCCCAGGTAAAGTTATGTTCGACACAGGCAACTCAGCCTCAGCTCTAAAATTTCACAGCCAAGAACAGGCAGAAAAATACGGGCTGAAAGTGCCTGATGATGCCGCCATCGGCTACACCCAAGGTGTCTCAGGCAGAGGGCGGGTGCGCATTTTTCCAATCAACCGCGTTAAACTCGGACCAATCGATCAAGCCAATGTCGACTGCGCCGTCAACGACGAAGGTCATGACGGAACCTTGCCGCTCTTGGGCGAACCATTCTGGAAAAACTATCAATACACAATCGATATGGACAACAAACAGATTCATTTTGTAAGACGCTAACTAAATGCTTTAATGATTCAGGACGCCAATCAAGAACTCTAATTAAAGACGCTCGCTAAAATCGCCTATGAGACGGCAAAAGCCAGACATATGAAAAGACAAAGCTATTTTTGTACATCTATATTGCCTCTTTCGCTCTCCATTGGGATTTCTCTTGGGATTTCTCTTTGGCTTCCACGTTCACTCACTCTTTTGATTCCACTTTCACTAAATTTAGCGCTTGCCGCCCTCTTTTTGGCAGCACCGCAGGCTCATAGCCAGCCCGCTTCAGACCGCCTGCCGGCTTCAGAGAGCCAGACTTCTTCTAATAACCAGGCTCCAGCTAGCAGTCAGCCTGAAGAAATCGGCGATCGCCCCATGACTTTCGAAAGCGCTGAGCGAAAACACGCGCGCGCCTGCATCAAAGTCGGCAAATATCGCGATGCCGTCTATTTTCTCGACCGCCATATCAGACGACATCCCCAAGATGGTCGTGTGCTGGTCAATCTCGGCTATTGTCTCGAAAAGCTGAAAGAGCCCGAGAAAGCACAAAGATATTACAGCCAGGCTATGCAATGGGGCGACGCCCAAGACAAAGTCTATGCAGAGGCAGCCCTTGCCCGCCTGCCCCATCTAGAAAAACAAACCCCTCGCTATCTTAAAAGCGAAAAAGATGGCAGTGCAGAGACCAAGGTGCGCTTTATTAGAGGCGCTCGCTATATCAAGATCGAAACCAAGATGCAGGGTCGCCCCCTCGAAATGATTTTCGAGCCGGAAGCTCATAGCACCATTAGCATCGACCAGTTGCGCGCCCTCGGGTTGCCGGCCCCGACCGGTAAATATGTAGACTTCACGCCGGTGATAGGCGGCTCAGACGTTAAGTACTGGTTGGTTAAGGTTAACCTCACCATCGGCAGTATCACCCTAAAAGACTACGAAATGATGGTGCTTGAAAAAAGCCACGACGAACCTATCCTTGGGCAGCCCTTTGTCGGTCAGTACAGCTTTAAGGTCGACCCCGAGGCCAACACCATAACTTTTAAGGCAAAAGCAGGCGGCAAAGCCTCAAGCCAATCTATTCAATCAATTTGCTTGCCGCCAAAAATATAGTCATGGCGCCAAACAAAAGACGATAGCCGACAAACACATAAGTATTGCTATTCTGCAAAAACTTGATCAGCCAGGCAATTGAAAGATAGCTGACAATCAAACTAGTGAAAAGACCAACCGCTAGAGCACCCATACTTTCGCCGGATAGTCCGGCATCAAGCATCTCTTTCAGCTCAAGCAGACCCGAGGCAAAGATTGCCGGTATACCAAGCAAAAAACTAAAGCGTGCCGCATCGGCTCGCTTCAACCCCAATAGCATAGCAAAGGTCAAAGTCGATCCGCTGCGCGAACAGCCCGGCACAAGGGCCATAGCTTGTCCAATGCCGACGATCAAACCGTCCTTGGCACCCATCTGCTCGATACCCTTAATATGCTTCGCTTTCTTTTCTGCATAAAGCAAGAACAAACCCATTAAAATAGCCGCGCCGCCGACAACATAAAGCGAACGCAATTGCTCCATAAAGGGCTTCAATATAAGACCAAGCACAACGAAGGGAATGGTACCAATAATAATGGCACCAGCCAGCCGCACATCCGGACCGCTAAAGTCTTTGTCTTTGAGAGCTTTCAATGTTCCGAGCGCTATTCTCACCAGGTCTTTGAAGAAGTAAGCAAGCACGGCGACTAATGAACCAAGCTGAATCACAGCCGAAAAAGCCACCCCGAGATCAGGCCAATGCAGCAAAGCCGGCACCACCCGCAGGTGCGCCGTTGAGCTTATCGGCAAAAACTCAGTCAGCCCTTGCACAACACCCAGTACCGCCGCCTCTAAATAGGAAATCGAACCGCCGGCAACACCAGCTCCGTGCGCTAAATCAGCCAATCGCCTACCTGCCTCCCGACTTTTCTAAGACCCCAGACTTTTCTAAGACCAATGAATAATAAAAACGGTCTTTTCCGGCAAAATCATATGGTATCACCTGCAGCGCCGCTCAGACTTGATCGCGAAAGAGACGCACTGCTTCTTTGTATATATCTGCTTTGACTATCGAAAAATATTGAGCGGTTAATTGACAGGCTTTCGAAAGTTTCAAACCTTGACTGAGACCGCCGCGCACGTGCTCCATCACTTCGTCATGCAAGCTTGGCGTGCTCAGCCATTCGCTCATATCTTTCTCAACCGCCGGGTCGCCTTCCAAGACGAGCACCATCTCGCCTTTCAGTTCGCGCTCATCGCAAATTTCAATCAGACGGCTGAGGTCGCCGCGCAAAAACTCTTCGTAAAATTTGGTCAATTCGCGGGCCAGGCAGGCGCGGCGATTGCCGATAACTTCGCGCATCATCTCAAGAGTATGCTTGAGCTTATGCGGCGATACATAGAAAGCCAGGGTGCGGCGCTCGCCTTTCAATTGATTCAGCTTCTGCCGCAGAGGGGCATTGCCGTCAGGCAAAAAGCCTTCAAAGACAAAGCTCGATAAGTCAAAACCTGACCCGACCAGAGCCATTACAAAAGCACAGGGACCAGCCACCGGAATCACGGTCATGCCAAGCTCAATTGCTCTGCGCACCAGAGGATCACCCGGATCGCTTATCAAGGGCATGCCGGCATCAGACATGAGCCCGGCATTGCGCCCCTCGGCATACACTTTTTCAAGAGCCTGCAGACGCTCTCGCTCGTTGTGTTTGTGGCAACTGAGCATCGGAATAGAAAGAGATAGATGATTGAGCAGCTTGATACTCACTCTTGTATCTTCAACAAATAGCAAATCGCATTCTTTTAGAGAGCTTTCCATCCGAGTCGATATATCGGAAAGATTACCGATTGGAGTTCCGATTATGAACAGTTTCCCTGACACCTTGACAGCCCTCTCTTCCCGCTTGTCAAAAACCAGAGCGTAGTCTAAAACGCTGCACATCTGGCACCTTAGAGCATTTTATCTTTCAATTGGCTTAAGGAGATCAGACTGGTCAGACAAAGTTTTCTACAGGTTATCTACAGTTGTGTGTAATTTAATTCGTAAACTTAAGCAAGCACACTTGCCTGGAAAATTTTTCCTGCTCAACTGCCGCAGTTAATCACTTACAAAAGCCTTGATTTTTCTCATAGTAAAGGAACCCGCATGGTTAAGCCAAAAGCATCTGGTTTACACAAGAGCACTGGCTCACCGAGCCACTTTCAGCCGTAGGCACCACTGCTAAATCACCCTTTGCAGGTACAATTTCTCAAAAACAAGTAACAGACAAAATGTGCACTAATAAGATCCGCCACCTTTAGATATCTATTTGAAACGAAGCAGTGGATGCGCGAAAGACATATACTGGCAGTACTATATGAAAAACCTGTCGCTTGCAATTTTTTTGCCTTTAGCCTCCAAGTGAAATCAATGCGCTTCGCAATAGCAAACCAGACATACATATATAGAAGGCTTTCACAGCGGCTTTTCAGCCATTCATACTGGCAATCGACAAAGACAAATCGCTCTCTACGCGATCTCTTTTCGCCTCGACATTTACCAAACAAAGCCGCCCACCAGGCTGCTTCCAGCAGATTCACCACTAGTCTTTTCCGGGTGGCTTTCGGGGCATATTTCTATGCTTTAGCGACACTATCTTGGTCAACACCGGCACTGGCAGCCGAAAAGAAAGCACCACTTTCTATTCATGACAAATGGGCGGTCTTGATTGGCGCCACAGACTATAGCGACAAAGCCATAGGCGATGTGCCTGGCGCCACCCAGAACATACTCAATCTGACCAAAATAATGATTGACCCAAACTACGGAAGATTTACCCCCGATCATATTTTGCTCATCACCGAATCAAAAGTGACCAATGCCAACCTAGGCACCGCCCTGCACAGTGACTGGCTTTCAAAGAAAGCCCTACCAAACCATCTCATCCTTTTATATATAGCTCTCAGGGTCAGCCCCAGCAAACACACAACCGACCTCTATCTTTTGCCGCCCGCCACTGCAAGCAGCGATATAGAAAGGCATGCAGTCTCGCTCTTGGGCACAGTCAGAGAGATAAAGAGACGCACCCAATGTCAAAACATTGTGGTCGTGCTCGATTCGCTCACCAGCAAAGCCGACAAAGTAGGGGCAAACGAAGTCGTCTCACGCTTGCAAAAAATAGCCGCCGACACAGGTTGCATCATCTTATGCCAAGATCAAAATCTGGCGAGCTCGCAGGTTGTGCCGGGCAGCGAGGGCGCCACGCTCTACACCAGTTCGTTGATAGAACTTTTGCGCGCCTCAGGCGGGCTGATGCCGATCGATGCTATGGCTCAGTATTGCTTACAAAATTTGGGCGCCCCCGGTCAGATACCTTTTTATATAAGTTGCGCCGACCCCGAATTGGGCAAGCAGACCCTCGGGCTCAAGCCCAAGGGCTTCGACCCGCGCTATGTCAAAATCGGTCACTCCTTGGAAAAGCATCCCGAGCTGGCAATTGGTCTTTCAGACTCTTTCAAAGCACCAATCAAGCCGGAAGAATCAAAGATCAAGCCCAAGACAATGAACGACATCTTGACCGAGAGCAAACCACACAAGCCCACATCTATATTGAAAGACCTGCACGCAGCCGCTGATACCGCCGCTGAGACAGAGAACCCCGAAGCAAATCATGCCAATATCTCGACAAATAGGTTACTCGGCAAAGTTCTCGATAAAGGTCCTGATACAGGCTCAAATACAGGCTCAAATATAGGCTCAGATAAAGTCTCCAATAAAGGCCTAGATAAAGTCCCCAATAGCGCCTCCAATAACCAACCTAAAGACAAATCTAAAGACCAATCTAAAGACAAATCTAAAGACCAACCCGGTACCCACAAACCTATTAACCACTCCAATAGCCCAGAAAATATAGCCGCAGCCAAGCCTGTGCCAGAACCTGCCCCTTTGACCGCCGACAACTATCAAGAGCATGTCATGGACCTGCTTGCCGATAGATTCGAGAACGACCCCCTGGTGAAAGAAGCCCAGAGCAAAAGCGGCCTGGTCGACCCCGCAGCTGTGTTCTCAATAGCCCGGGGAGGGCAGATCTTTGATATTGAATTGCTTGAGTCTTCAAAAGACAGCAGACTAGATGCTCTTGCCCTTAAGACACTGAAAGAGGCAAAATTGCCGCCTTTGCCAAGCGAGCTGGGCGAAGAAGTGCAGATTCGCTTTCGCTTCCATATATATGGTTCCCAACCTTAATTCCTAAAGGTGAAAGTGCCGTTTGGTGGTATGATTCCAGCTTGCAAAGATGCGACTACGTAGAAACCACATTGACGATCGCATTAACGCTGGGTAATCTGAATACAGGTGAAACACCTAATTCAAGTTACTAAATACAAATTCCCCATATTTCTAAGGAATTTCCTTAAAGGCGAAGGATTGCACCATGGCTGGTCCACACCAATTCAACGATAAAGCTGACGACAAAGTGCAGAAGGGTCCAGAGGCTCCTCAGCATCCTGATATGAGTCTTGTCGGACAAGTTAAGCCTGAAGCTCCGACTAAGAATACCGAAGATTTTAAACCGGCTCAAATAGCCGATAACGGCGACAAAGCCGCTGAGAAGGTTCTGGTAAACGACAAGGCCGCCGATCCTGAAACCTTCAAGAAAATGGAAGAGGTCGTGGGCGGCATGGCCAACAAGCTAAGCGAAGGTTGCAAAAAGTTAGCCAATGCCTCAGATGCCGACAAAAAGGTCTACAGGAAAGATTTGGAAGACGCCGTCGACTTCTTTGGCGATCCCAAGAAGGGCGGTTGCTTTTCCGAAGCTCATAAGCAGGCCATGAAGCAAGCCATTACCGGCTCGCTTGAAAAATAAGCGAACGCAGCCAGTACACCATTACAAAGAGAGCCGCCCATGCGGCTCTCTTTACTTTAACCAGAGTTTATTAAGCACTTGAAAAACTAGGGCGCCTGTTTCTGAGGCATAGGCGGGGCATATGCTAACATGACTGTGATTTGTCAATTAACAACAGAGCGGAAGAAAGTCGTGCCTAACATCAAGTCAGCTATCAAAAGAGTCGAAGTCGCCGAGCGTAACCGTGAGCGCAATCGTAACTGGAAATCCCAGATTCGTACCGCCACCACAAACGTAGAAGATGCCTGTGATTCGGGTAAAGCCGAAGATACAGCCGCAGCTCTCAAGAGAGCCTACTCGGTTATCGATAAAGCCGTTTCTAAAGGCATTTTGCATAGAAACACTGCAGCAAGACGCAAAGCCCGTCTAGCTAGTCAGCTTGTAAAATCGAGCGCCAAGAAGTAAGAAGCAGGCAAAATAATATTTAGAGACAGACGGAGAGCCAATCCGTCTGTTTCTTTTTGGCGTCTAACAAGTTATATTTGAACAGAAAAGTCGAGAAAAACAGCCAGAACCCAGGCTCTATGCCGATTGTAGAGCAATCGCATATAAATTGGATACCAAGCTGTATAGACAATAAGAAAAGAAGCTGGCCGGCAGCTGCTGCTGACATCTTTAGACCACAAGCGAGGCTCTGCATTGGATACAACAAACGTCAAAACTGTAGCTAAAACCAGCGCCGGACCTCTCGTAGAACAAAATCTGGTTGCGGAGAAAAAGAATCTGGCTATGGACTTGAAGTCTCTCGATGGCAGTATCCACTTCGCCGGTATAGGCGGCATAGGCATGTCGGCGCTAGCGCGCATCTTGCTTGAACGCGGCTATAAAGTCTCGGGCTCGGACAAACAAGCCAGCCCCATCACCGAAGAACTGAAAGCCAAAGGCGCCCGCATCTGTATCGGGCACGAGCGCAAAAATATGGAAGGCGCCGGCGCCCTTGTAGTCTCAACCGCTATCGTCAGTGGCAACCCCGAACTTGAAGCCGCCAGAGAAAAGAATCTGCCTGTCTATCACCGATCAGACATGCTCAATTATTTAGCCAGCCGCGAAAAGCTCATCTCTATAACCGGCACCCACGGCAAAACCACCACCACCGCCATGGTAGGGCAAGTGATGATGGGCTGCGGTCTTGACCCGAGCATCGTTGTTGGTGGTATCTTCGAACACATAGGCGCCAACTCTCGCACCGGCCGCGGTGGCTACTTCGTAGCCGAGTCTGACGAATCTGACGGCACCCACGTTAAGTCGCATTCTTATGCAGCCGTAATCACCAATATCGAACCCGACCATCTAGAAAATTATCCCGGCGGCTTTGAAGAGATACTCTCTTGCATGGAGCGCTTTGTCGCCAACACCGAAAAGTTTGTTTTGGTCTGCCAAGACGATCAAGGCATCAAGACCCTGGTCAGCCGCCTTGCCAAAGACAAAGAACAATCTGCCAAACTAATCACTTACGGCAAAACTCAAGACTGCCATTACAGCTTCAAAAGCCTCTCGGGCTTTGATATGGCCTTTTATAAAGGCAATAAAGAGCTGGGCAAACTCTCGCTTTGTGTGCCGGGCGACCATAACCGCTATAACATTACCGCTGCCATCGCTCTGGCCCTCGAACTAGGCGCCGACTTTGCAGCCGCCAGCCGCGCCGCCGCTGCTTTTAAGGGCGTCGACCGCCGCTTTCAACGCATCGGTGAAGTAAAAGGCACCCTGGTAGTAGACGACTACGCGCACCATCCCACCGAGGTAGCCGCTCTTCTCAAGGCTTCCCGCGAATTCATCAAACAAGAGCGCCAAGGCAAAGGTCGAGTGATCTGCCTTTTCCAACCGCACCAACCCGGTCGTCTGCGCGATCTCTGGAAAGAATTTCTAGTCGCCTTCGACGATGCCGACCTTGCCTTCCTCTCAGACATTTATATAGCCAGAGGCGGCGCCATAGAAGGCATCACCTCTGAAATCTTCGTCAAAGAAGTAGCCAATAAGCACACCCACTATCTGCCCGGCAAACTAAACGAACTGGCCGACAATCTCTTACCCCACATAAACGAGGGCGACTTGGTCTTGACCGTCGGCGCCGGTGATATAACCAAAGTGGGCCCGGTTTTGGTAGAAAAGCTTGAAACCAAACTGGGGGGCTAGATGAATTCACAAAGCATGCAGTTTGGAAAAGCATTTATGGGCGAGCCGGATCAAAACAAAACAGCAAATCAGTCAGCCCAAGAACTAGGGTCTGAAAGTACGGCAACGGCTGAAAACAAAGCAGCCTCGGCCGATAAAGCAGCTTTAGATAAGACGGCTGCCGGCCAAGCTCATGCCGGCCAAACTAAGATCGCGGACACTCAAAACAATGCTGTAAGCAATACAGCCAAC
>JAFLCK010000049.1:0-22877 GCA_017303615.1 Obscuribacter phosphatis (SeqCode) | reverse complement strand
ACGGGATTTGCGAATCGTTTAATGGGCGATTTCGAGATGAATGTCTGAACGAGGTTTGGTTTCGTTCAATCGATGAAGCCCGCATAATCACAGAGGAATGGAGGCAAGACTACAACACAGTCAGACCTCACGGATCGCTGGGGCGAATTGCACCATCGCAATTCGCTCAGCACTTTCGAGAACAGAAATTGTCTGCTTGACGTGGTACAAGAAAATGGGTGGGGTCAGTTTCACGTGAACAACTTTCCCAGTGAGAAGTGGCATCCCGTTAGACCTTGCCACGGAACAGAATTGATTGTTTAGGTTGATTTTGGTTTACGGTGTTCAATTGCGTCTAAGCAATGTTGAGAGTCGCATTCTAGTAAGGGATACTTCTCTTTGCAAAGTGGCAGTCCATCTTGTGATTGCAGAAACATAGAAAAGCGGTTTATAACTGTGGCAGTTCGCTTTAACATCTCTCCGCGCTCTTTATCTAGATTCATCTTGAGTGTGCCGTGACGCTGTGGTCTTGCAAATTTTACAATCTCCTGAGTCCAGTTTGGAGCTAGAACAAGAGCTGTGTTGAACTTTTCCCAAGGCAGTTTGTTCACCGGGCGACCATTATCGAAATCTTCATCTGTTCTGAAGTGTTCCTTTATTGCCTCTATTGCTCTGAAACAGAATGCGCCAGTATGACCGTGTTCTCGAATCGCTGGCCGAAAGGAACCTAATGCCTCTTGAAGCTGGCAAGAGCTATCAACTAGTTTTAAGAACTCAATATGCTTGTCTTTGAACGGAAAGTTTGAGCTAAACTCACCCCAAATGCCGAGATTTGGGAAAAGTGGTATTACTTCTCCACTCGGTAGAGTAACCTCAAATATACCAATGTCAGCCCCGAAACCTTCTAAAAATCCAACAGCGTCTATATGAGAGCGAACAATTTTCTCAACCAGGTTTCTCAAGGAGAAAACATCAGCGGGATCTGTAGAATCGAGAACACGCACTTCTGCTACAAACTCATAACTTGGATATTGAATATCAATATGGTAGCGACCTAATTCTGAGCTGACTTCAGACTTCCACTTGCATCCAGCCATGTCTACCATCTCGGGTAATTGCCTTCCCCTAAAAACGTAGATTCCCATATTTCCTAATTCTGAGCCTCCATTCAGGAATTGGCAGTTAGAATATAGATGCGCCTAAATATTTACCATAGCAATTGACGCTGCCTCATTTGTTGGGCCATCTTTAAGAGACAGCTGCTAGTTTTATATTCCCAATTAAATCCAGTTTGTTCTCCTTTAGAAGTGGGTTTGCTTCTTCGGCTGCTAGGCTGAATTGCAACGGTGTCCTGTTGCCCAGGGCGCTGTGCGGACGGAACTTGTTGTAGTCGTGTTTCCACTTAGAGATCAGACTGGCTGCATCTTCGTTGTTTGTGAACCAATATTGATTGAGGCGCTCGTCTCTATATCTGCCATTGAACGACTCTAGAAAGGCGTTTTGGAGATGATGTTCAATGTCCGAAATCTGCGTCCATCTGGCAGTGTGTCGCTGGTGAAGTCCATTGACCATCTGTCATTCGGAGCCAACGGAGTTTCCTTTGGAGTTCGCCTGCCCCAGTGATATTTGCTTCTTCCTCGCTTTCTGACCGCTAGATTGAGGTCGCGATAGATGC
This sequence comes from Obscuribacter phosphatis (SeqCode), assembly GCA_017303615.1. GTDB lineage: Bacteria > Cyanobacteriota > Vampirovibrionia > Obscuribacterales > Obscuribacteraceae > Obscuribacter > Obscuribacter phosphatis_A. The sequence continues at coordinate 21,223 of JAFLCK010000049.1, read as the reverse complement.
GGTAAACCCGATTGTGAATCACCTTAGTGCTCTCCGCTCTTATCAGCAGACAGATCCGTTTGTAGCCAAACCTTGGACGGTCGCAGGCTATGGCTTTAATACGCTCGGCAAGGACTGGGTCAGCCGCTTTCGTGGACGTATATCGGTGTGTGGAGCGTGCAAAATCTAAGATCCTGCATGCCTGCCGCTTGCTCATTCCTACCTGCGCAAGATGCGCGACGCAGTCGCGCTTCTGCGCAGGAGTCAGAACTTTTTTTGGATCAGATCCTTCATGGCGTCGTTTTCGAGCGAGATATTCGCCACCATCTTCTTGAGGCGGGCGTTTTCTTCTTCAAGCTGCCGCATCTTTTTGACGTCGGAAACGTTCATGCCACCGAATTTCGCTTTCCATCTGTAGAAGGACTGACGATTGATTCCGTGTTTGCGTACAAGCTCTTCGATACTGATGCCGGCTTCCTGTTCCTTGAGGATGGCGACCATTTGCTCTTCAGTGAATTTACTCTTGCGCATCTGACTGTTCTCCTTTCTAGGTTCTAGTTTAAGCGCAGATGTCATCTTTGCTACGGCTCAACTTCTGGGGTAAGGTCAGGAGATGCCAGCGAACTGGCCGCCTCTGGCTCGGTGTACCTTTCGGAATAGGTCCGTGTTTACAGAATTGGCGTAACCAAGCCAGGTCAACTATCCTGGTTCAGGAGTCGGGATATACTGGGTATCGGTACCCACCATTTAGCAGATTGCAGCAGTGAGGCTATACGATTGATTTTTGATTGTAACTTCAAGCGCTCGGCAGAAATGGTTGTTGGAATGACTGGATTCCTGTCTCTTTCAATTATTCTTGCTCCACCTGCGCGCGCCGATGCCGGAGTAGGCATGCTCATGGTAATGTCAGTGCCAATGTGGGCTATTCTGCTTCTGGTTATTGTTCCTCTAGAGGCATGGATTGCACGAAAGATATTCAGCCTTCCGTTCATGACTTGCCTCAAGATCTCCACACTGGCAAACCTGGCCTCGACAGTGGCAGGGATACTGATTACCTGTGCCAGCCTCCTCTGTTATGAAATGTTCTGGTACCGCAATCCCAATACCTATTGGATTGTTCCTGTCAATGAGTTGATATGGTGCATTCCTTGTTTCTTTGCTTCGATTTGGATAGAAGAAATGGTGGCAGGCAAATTAGTCGAAGCACGCATGCAGAACACTGTTCATCAATGGGCTGTGAAAGCTAATGTCGCTTCCTATTCGATACTATTTCTATTGCTTTTGGGACTACTTATCTGGGCGATTGCCTCCGAATTCGCAATGCGCAATAGTGACGAGTTTTGCGATGTCGATCGCATTTCGGCAGAGCGTGTTTGGCGAGTACAATATAACCATATGAGGGATGGCACAGGTCGTTTCAGAAAACGTAAGACGGTTGGCTACCACTGGGAAGAAGACGACAAGCCGAAGTCATGGCTTAGGGACGAGTACATTAAGAGTCGTGAGGCCTACGACCCCTTATCTGACGATAAGGCAATCGCAATACTGGAAGCCGCAATTACAAAATATGATCACGAGACATTGACAGAAAAAAATTGCATACCGAAAGATGATCTCTTTTGCGCATTGTCGACACTTGCTGACTGTTACGATAGGCAGAAGCAGTTTGCAAAATCAAAAGGTCTGAGACTTCGCTGCCTCAAGCTTACCTATCAAGATACAGAAGATTTACGTCTTGCTGACGATTATGCTGAGCTGGGTGAGCTTAGCTCGGCAAGGAAAATCTATGAAAAGCTCGCAGCGCTAAATGACGTCTACTGTAAGGGACATGCATTGATCGGATTGGGAACTATAGCTGAGAAACAAAGGGAGTCCGTTCAAGCAGAGGCGTTTTTTCAGAAAGCGAAACAGGTTTTTGTCAGCAATCTCGGAAGGGACTTCCCCGATAGTAGTGAGGCCTGCGTACGTCTGGCGGAATTTTACATTGCAGAGAAGCGCTACTCGGAGGCTGAAGGACTGCTCCTGCAGGAAACCAGGGACAGGGATGATCGCGGTATTAAGAGTTCAGTGGGACCATGGCCGATACCAGAATTTCTCCTTGCTCTTAGCGATTGCTACTTCGCCCAGGGCAACTATGAGAAGGCCGAGCGCTTTATAAAACAGGCTATGCGAGGGCAATCTCCTAGCGCTCTTACTGAGGCTACAAAAAAATACGCCGAGTTTCTGCAAAAACGTGGACTGATAGCAGAAGCCACTATCTGGTCGCAAAGGGCTAAGGACACGGCAGCCTTGCAGGGCACCATTGAATAAAGCGTACGAGAGTGGAGCGGATGAGATTGCGGTTGTTAGTTTACACGTCTTTCCATCTGTCGTGCAGTTGTCGGGTACCCATGGCTATTTTGCGGATTCCTTATGAGTGAAATTCAGCGAGCAGCTCCACTAAGGATTCTGACGCTGCCCCATTTGTTGGGCCATCTTCAAGAGACAGCTCTTAGCATTGGTTTAGATTGAAATCGTGAGTAATTATGCATGTTAGCTCAAATGGGAGAGTTAGTATCAATGAATCAGATAATTTGTGAAGCCATCAAGTCCAAACGAACTCTCAGCTTGAATTATGGTGGCGGTACGCGCGTCGTCGAACCACATTGCTATGGGGTTAGTCGAAGTGGCGAGGAATTGCTTCGAGCCTACCAGACAAGCGGTCACAGTAATCTAAATTCTGTCGACACTTTAACCCTTGACAGTCGTTGGGCGCTGGTAAGAGAATGGAGAATCTTAGCTTATTACGAAGGCTGCGCTCTTGATTCGGTGTACTCAGCTCTATCCAAATCAAATGCTTTGTTTCTGGCTTGGGTTCTGGCCGGCTGGGATTAGTGTGACTTTTCTGAATTTTCTCGGCAGTCTTTTGTTTGAGATATTTTTCTGCGAATCAAAGGGCGTCGAGTCCTGTTCCGCTGATCTGACAACTTTTCTTTTTTATGGCGCTACCTGCGGAATTCTATCAATGATACTCGGCTACATGCTCAGAGTCTTCGCTAAATCGCTTGAGAGTAAGTGGATTTTTCTCTCGTTCCTCGTACCAATATTTTCTTGTCTGGCTGCTGCTATCGAAGTCGAGTGCGTGAATATCTTTGAGACTGGAACCTTCAGCATTGTTCCTGTAGGCGATACAGCCGTCGCTTTGTCCTTGTATGCAAGTCTTGGCATTCTGTCTGGCTTAATTGCAACGTCTTTAATCGGAGCGTGGAAACTGCTTCAGAAAATGTGGTTTGAATCAATTCCGCCTGGGCTAGCGTAGTGATATTGTTTGACCGCTACCAATTTTAGTAGATAACATATCCTTCAGATTATAGAGTGCCCCATGCGGCTGTAAAGAACATGCTCAGTTTTTGCAGACTTCGACTGCTACCAACCGCAGCCTCGTTCTGCCATCTAAGGGGTAACTAGAGCACCGCAGTGCATGCCATCAGCGAATAAATTTCAGAAGCTTGTTTTTTTGCAGACACTGTCGATTCTTTGACTTGCGTTTGAGTAGATTTCTGTCCAATAGGTGTTTGGCTTTCCATCTATCAGAATGTTGCTTATATTGAGAGCTTCGGATACATCTGCAGTGAGAACTTGACCATTAGCGACAATACCTTTTAGTCCAGTTATTCGACCACTCTTATCTTTGGTGAAGTTTGTGATTGAATTCAGAAAGACATCGCCCAGCGCTTTTTGCATAGTTGGGCCTTTACGCGAGGTGCCTGCTCGGTAAGCAGAGTAGGCATTCATCAACTTTTGCCAAAGGATGTTTTCATTTATTCCTTCGTCGGTGAGTTGTGAGTCTGATGGACAACCAATTTCGAGGACCCAACGCTCGTGGTTACTACGCCAAACTTCAGCCTGATACTCATTCGGAACACCCTTTTGGAGAACGCAGTACCACTGAACCTTACCGAGGGCTTTCGATTCATCTGGATAGAGCCGTCCAGCAAGAACTTGATCTGACTCCATTGGCAGGAGGCTCTGCATAAAGGGCAGGCTTCGAACATCAGGTTGGCAAAAGTGCTCAATTCGCTCAACGCTCCAGCGGTCTTCTATGTATTTTTGCAAGGCAGTTTTCAAATTTACTAAATACCCGGAGCTTAAATTCAATCCTGAGGTTAAAGCTGCTACGTCTGCACTATTGTATTTCTGGGAATGAAATGGAGTCTCAATGTGATTTACATCACGGACCCCCTCACTTTCCTTATTAGGATTGAAAGCTAGAACACAAGTTTTTCCTACGAGTTTTTCTATGCTCTTAGAGGCAGGGGTGGCGAAGCAGCTTTCAGTACTAAAGCGGAAGACAAGTTTCTGGCCCTTCTCAAAGAGGCGCCCTCCTAATGGTTCCTCATTGAAGAACGGACCGCCACCGTTCAAGGCATAGGTGTTGTCTAATAGAACTGTCAGTATTTCTGCTTCCACCGTGGCGGTGGGCGCCTCATGCTCGCCTTTGGTAGAGTCTCTGTAGCTCATTATGTGAAGTTCAAGACATGCTGTATAAGGATAAACTTGCTCTGGCCGAGACTTGAGTATCTTCATCAAGGCTTCATAAGAGCAAGCTTGGTTTGAGTCAGGCAAGTCTTGGGCAAGTGATGGTGATGCTGGCGTAGCCAGGAGTAAAAAACATGAGAGTCTAGTGATGAATGACAGCAGAGAGTTTTTACTTGGTTTTGCCACTTTTGCCCTTCTTAAGCCTCGAAAGGCAGCGCAGATCCTTGCATCGCCTATCGATGAGACCCTAGTAGTGATAATTAGCTATTATACTTTAAATCCTTTGTGGACCAATTGCAGCAATGCCATATTTATCTGCGATCAGCGCATGGGCAGCTACCTTGAGCATTTTGCAATGGTAAATTGGTTACGCTGAAAGAGTTCCACTTTAGTTTTGCTTTTTCTATTGTTGTGTACATTGGCAGATGGCTGCTAAAGTAGCTTCTATGTTCAGAAGCGAGCGTTTGACCAGTTGAAAGTGAAATTTAAGAAGACGATTCTGATTTTGCTGATTGTTGCTGCAACAGTGCTGAGCTGTGAGTGGTTGTCCGATGAGACAAATAGATTTCCGATTTTTCCTTACACTGTGTTCAAAGCTTTGCTATCAATAGACAAAATCGATCAGGTTTTTGAGACTATCCAACTGCCCGAAAACAGAAACCTGTTTGGTCGATATTATGTTCATGTCTGGCTTAAGGGCGAGAGTCATGGTTATTGCATGTTCGTTCCAAGCGACTTTGTCAGAGATAACGAATCTGCGCTCAAGAAGACCAAAGCGTTTAGATTCGATAGCTGTGGAAACCCAATATTTTTGGGATTTGTGCTCAAGTTATTTTCTGAAATTGTTATATCCAGCTTGCTAATCTGGTGTCTGCGGTCAAAGATTCTCACTCTGCGCAAGCCTGAATCGTCTTCGTCTTGAGCTAGACAGACTTGTTCGTCAGGCAATCTCTCAAAACGTCCACCTCAAACAAAAAGAGCCCCTTATGGGGCTCTTTCGCTAAGATCGTTTGAACGCTATCGGCGTCTGCCTCTGCGGGTGGTGCTTCACATCCCGTCTTAAACGGCCAGTCCGCCGTCTGCTTCCAGCACTTTGCCGTTCATCCAACGTCCATCATTACTAGCCAGAAATGCCACTACGACGGCAATATCGTCGGGCTCGCCAAGGCGGCCCAGCGCAGTCTTCTGCACATAAGCCTGCTTTGCCTCTTCTGGCAGTCCGGCTTCCAGCATTTCGGTCAGGGTGGTGCCCGGCGAGACTGAATTGACTGTTATGCCTCGCTTGCCGAGATCTTGCGCCCAAGCTCTGGTAAGAGCATCAAGACCTGCTTTTGTGGCGGAATAGAAACCGAAGCCGGGGGCAACGGCTCTGGCTGCCACTGAAGAAATATTGATGATGCGTCCGCCATCGTTCATGTAAGGAAGGGCAGCCAAAGTTGTTACCGCCACGCCTCTAAGATTGGTGTCAAACACCCGCTCGAACTGATCAATAGAAACAGCTTCGATTGAACCGCCTTCGAAGACTCCGGCATTATTGACTAGAATGTCGATCTTGCCGTGCTTGGTCACCTGGGCTACGAGAGCCTGATTGTCGGCAGTTGACGAAGCATTTGCTTGAACGGCGATAGCCTTGCCGCCGGCGGCAGCAATATCTGCCACCACTTTGTCGGCGCTTGCCTTGCTTTTGGCATATGTGATGACGACGGTTGCGCCCTCGGTGGCAAGGCGTGAAGCGATGGCGGCGCCTATGCCCCGAGAACCACCGGTCACGACGGCGATTTTACCAAGTAGATTTTTGGTCTGAACGGCCTGGGTTTGAACTTGAGCTGGCGACATGGGAACCTCCTGAATGAACTTGAATACGACTGTTCTGTCTGAACCGGTCGAGGAAGAATTACAATTTAACCCGCCGCGACAGGAATAGATTAGACCGGTCGTCTCTCTTTCGTCAACTCACCCAAAAATAAACTTGGGGCTGCCTCATATGTGATGTCTTGCAGAGCTTTCAGGAGTTAGCCAAGTCTGAAGTAACCTGTCCAAAGTTTACTGTACGACCAGAACTTTGCTTTGCTGCCGTATGAGAAGCTGCGAGCTGTCGCCAATAGAAGTGCAAATGGAGTCTCTCAATTTTTCAACAACTGTGCAAATCCACATTGGTCTGCGCTGCCATGTTTGCTCTACTTGAGGCTGATATAATTGACAAGCCGTCAGGGAGCACGCTCTTGCCAGATTCTAAAGACAATCAGGACGGGGAACAGCGGCTATTCAAGTTGTCTGCAAGGGTGGACGTACCCGCCGAGCGTAGCTTGGACGTGCACGAAGCGGCAAATAGCGGTAGTGCTGATAAGGCTAAGGTTGAGAAGACCCGAACCAACAGGCATAGCGGCAGCGCCGGTGGCGACCAGATGCAAAGCATCGAGCTGGTTTTTGAAGACGGCAGTAAGGTTTCGCGCCTCCAGCCAGGCAAAGAGTCTGCCGGCGAAAATTCTCTGGCGTTTCTTGCCCGTCATGAGATTAAGCCAGACGAGTTGGACAAACGATTAGCAGCAGTAGCTGTAGGCCGGGACAAACTGCTCTCAGCCGCCATAAATGAAGGCAGCGATGCAAATAAGGTTGCAGCTCTTGGCATTGCCAGAGATGATGTTGGATCTGCTCTGACTGTCTACATGCTCGGAGTTGATACGGCGAGAGCCCTTGGACCGAAAGCCACTAAGGCAATCGGGGATCATGTAATCATATTTGGTATCGCCCCTATATATGGTGCGGTCGAGAGTGGTGCCCATAAGCTTAGCACTGAACAAGAAAAGCTAGCGCAGAGAGGCGCATCGAATGTGGTGCTTGGCACCGCTATTGGTTATGCCTTAGAGCGAGCGCACCCTGCTGTTGGTGCTGGAGCTTTAGCTCTCGGTGTTGGCGCCATGGGCAACGAGCTAGTTACCTCGCCTCAAGCCCAAGAGAGAAATGCTCAGCTCAAATTGCTCGCTGATAATACAGGGGCGGGGCTGACGCCGCATGATTTGGTCAGATATGCGAACCACACCAAGCAAAGTCTCGGACCAGCAATTTTCGATGGTACCTTTGATCTGGTTATAGGTGGAGTGAGTATACCCGGGGCTAAACAAGGCGTCGGTCATCTGGGTGAACTGGGCAAGGCAGGCGCGGCAGACGTGTTGCCGGGTGCGTCTTTAGGCGGCGATACAGGCTCTGTAATTTCTGCCAATGGCGAATTTACCAAGACTGTTTCAGGCATGATTGATAAATCGCTGTCACAGTTAGGCAATTTGTCAGCTGAAACATGGGGCTCCATATGCTCTTTGGTTTCAGACTTCCCCCATTTTCCAAATCAGGGTCCACGCATTGCCTATGCTGAGGCTGGTGCCGGTATTAGTCCCGGTATGGCTGGTCATGCGGGCGATAAGAGCGCTTCTATTTCTGAGGCGGGCAAGAAGTCTTTTGAAGATTTTGTCAGTTACATGTCTGGGTTTAAGGAGAAGTTTGGACGCAATGAGCGTCAAGCGTGGAACCGATTTCTTGGTCTGACCGAGCAGTTTGAGAAAGCTAAGATTAAGCAAGGAAAGAGCGGTCAGATTCCAGAGGAAGTGCTTGCTGGTTTGCCAGACAAAAATAATATACCGCCTGAAATTATCGAGAAATATTCTGTGGTTCAGCAGGTGCATCCCAGAGCTTGTGTTGCTGCCGTGGGCGAAATGCTGACAAAAGGCGCTGTAAAACAGGAAGAGTTTTTGCAGCAGTTTCAGCTCTATGTTCCTGAGCAGTTTCGCAAAAAAGAAATGTCTGCTGACCTAGCTTGGCTTAAGAAAGAGTTAGGTGATGACTTTTGTAGAACTTTTGTCAACCCGAATTTGTCGGAAGTTAAAGAGTTCCTTGCCAATACCAAGATGGCAGCTGTGGAGATTATGGGCGCCGCCCGAATAAGTCATGTTGTGCTCATGCATGAAGTTAATCCAAACGGCAATGTGTTTATAAGAGATCCTCTTGAAGGTACACATTTTGAGCTGACTATTGAGTCATTTATGGAAGTCTGGAACGGAAGATCGGTCTTTCAGAAATCGCCCGAGATTTCGCCAACCTATCAAATCAAGGAAAATCAGAAATGATAAATCTCTTCCCTCTCTATATTAGAGTGCATGGTCCGCGTTCCTATTATCTGGGCTTTAGGACTGCAGATGGTGATGTGGAGTATCTCTTTCGTTTTAAAGATGATAGCGATAGCATAGTCGATTACATCGATTCAGGTTTTGAGGACGCGACCATTGAAGATGAAGCCAAGTTCTTCATTTACCAGACCGTCTTCAGTTTCCATGGTGCAAGGAAATCCTCCGTCCTCAAGGGTAGTGCGGGTCAGGAACTTCACCCAACTGAAGTCAGATATCTTGGAGAGGGACCTGAGTGGGTATTTAATTTCTGCGCCAGTTTTTCTGATAAGTCAGATACAGAACACACCAAATTGAAGTTTAGGGTGATTCAAAGCGACGGTGGCAAAATTTCGATAGAAGACGCACAGGGTGTTCACTCTGTAGAAACTTCAAGAAATCGTTCATCTGTTTTATGTGAGAGAGGGCTTCATGCAGATTTACTTCAGACTGCTATCTTTCTTGACCAGGCAAGCTACTATCGTGGCGGAAATCCTGCTGAATCTATGAAGATTGATTTGGTTTATAAGGGTGATGATGATTAGGCTATAGCAAGTTGAAGTGCTTTCAACTGGTTGAGCTTTTCCGGTCTCACAAGAGCCGCAGGATTTGACTTCACCGCACTTCTCCAAACTGATCATTCGCAAGAAACTCGCAGTAGCACGGTGGTTTGAAATCTTAAATGCCCGGCACAACAAGGCAATTCAGCACCTGAAGAAACACGGACAGATTACCTCTGACTGAATGCCAAGAGATAACTAATGCGAGCAAGGCGACAGCCCATCGAGATCTGGTAGACTTTGCGAAGAAAGGCAAAGTCTCAAAGCAGGGCGCTGGTTATTCCGCTTTTTATAGGGCTGTGCAGGACTGACTTCGCTTCACTGCGTCTCATTTGTTGGAATATGTGACCATGCATTTCAGTCTAATTAACAACCTTGAAGTATTTTGTTTGAAAGGCAAACCTCTGATTAAGTATCACTGCCCACTCGTGAGACAAATCGGAATCAGGTGGCTGTACCTTCTCCGCAATGCAGATTTTCACCTGCCGGACTTTGAAATTCTTACTCTGTTTGTAACGGAGGATAAGAACGTCAGTAGTCCTCTCGTTCAAGCCCATCCGAAAATTGAAAATGCACGGCAAATGCAATACATGGTTGACAATATACCTGATCAAGCAGATGTTCTTGGGCTTTCTCGACTAGCAAATGAAGCTATCTATCACTGTTTATCTTCACTGTTTGACAATAAGGACTCCAGAAACTACCTCGCTCTAGAAGAAGTACGAAATAATGTTCTTACAAAGGGCGATAACTTCCCGATCCCCTTTAGGAGTCTGCACTCAAAGCCTTGGTCTGTCGAGCTCCTATTGCAGCCAGCTGGCGAGTTTTCCTGCGGAGGCGTAGCCTACATTTGTGTTTCCAATTCAGAGACTAAGGAGTCGAAGCTGACAAAGCTTTTTGATTATTTCACTTTTGAGTTTGCTGTTGCCATCTGTAAGCATTTAAAGATTGAGGCAGACCTATTAAGTATTTCTGGCTCTGATCTTTGGCGAAGACTCCAATTTGACATGATCTACGAACTTCAAATCGATCTCGCTGCTTTCATGAGGAGTGATGATGAATCTGAATGGTTGAAAACTGATGTAACTAAGTTGAGGGATAGACTTGCCGAATCAACCGCTAAACACCCCCTTCTGGCCGGAATTGATTTGACTGTTTTTGATAAGTACCGTCCCGTATCGGCCCCGCCCCCTCAATCTGAATCAAGCTAGTACCCTTTATGCTTCATTTCCCCGGGCCTGAACATCCTTGTTGCCCCGAGGACGCAAAGACTACTCTTCAGTAACAGCAGGAAGACTTTAATGATTGAACCTTTAGCGAGTTGTTTAGAGAAGTCTCTCTTTGATTTTCTGGCTTCCGATTTGTCCATAATCAAGTCTTTGGCTCCGCCAGAGTTTTTTCGCTTATCTAATGTTATGTCAGATGCTCTTTGAAAACTTTTCGCTGACTTCATCCCACTCAAATCAAACAAGCAACTTTACACGGGCAATACAGCTATTTTCAGAAAGATCTACTTATCAACACATCTTATTTGGTGCTTAACTGCCGCTCTGAGCGTATGGTTTGTTGGTTTACCAGCTCAATCTCAGGCACTTTCGAATTTTGTAGAATTCTACGAAAAGGAAAGTGCCTATGAGCCAAAAGTTCCCCAAGGAAGCACTTGTGTTTCTTGGACCGATAATGAACGGGAGATAGTAAGTTCCATTCTTTTTGATATTTACAAAGCATCGCCAGGATTAATTCTCAATTGTAGCTACGGGAAAAAACTGGCTATTTTTCGAGTAAGAGATGCTCGCTTTGTGGCTAGCTCGAAAGCCAGAAGGTTAACGATATCAGATGTTTTTTTTCATCCAAGAATGACTCAAAGGCGTAGACACGCAATTTTGCACGAACTAGTACACATAGCCGATCCATGCTGTGAAATGGCGTACTCAAAGGACTGGATAGAATATGCATTGCCCTTAATCACTGATATCAAAAGCAAGTCTAAACTAGTCCTGGAAGAGTCTAGAGGTCAATTTCTAGAATGGATTAAACTCAGAGATGGTTGGCTTAGTATCTATGCTTCTGAAAATTTGCGTGAGGCCTTTGCCGAATACATTTGCTTTGCAATAGAGTCCAAAGCCAAAGCGCATAATTCAAAGAGACTTTTTCTAAGTTCGATTGAAGACCCTAGCGATGCAGAGTTAAAGCATCGACTACAATTGAGTCTTATTGCAGAACAAATTGAAACTAAGCAGTTGGGGTTGAGTTCGAAAGCTTTGGAAGAAGCCCTAAAGTGTTTCAAGCAGAATCCATGTTTAGGATACTTACTGGCTTTTAACTACGAGAAGAAGAAACGAAAAGCCGACAGTTTAGTAATCGGTGAAGCAGCAATAAGCAAATTCAAAGAGCTGGGTGTTGATTCCAGCGAAGAGTGGTTCGACTTACTATTGAATCAACAGGCTAAGTTGAGATATGAAGGGCGTCAGTATTCAAAGGCGGCTGAGCTACTGTGCTTATCTTTGACAAACCATCCAAATAATAAAATTGCTCTCTGCATGCTTTCTAAGTGCCTTGAGTCGCAGGGTAATCATTGCATTGCATTGCAGGCACTCTATAGATCCCGCGGCTATTCCCCTGTAGATGAGAGTCTCTGCATCGTTGCTAAAAATACTCCATTAGTTATGGCTTTAGGAACTCTAATCGAAAGAGATTCCCAATCCTTTTCACCTGAAGTTAATGCGAGAATGGCTAATCTTTTTAAGACTGCCGCCGAACGGGCGAAAACAGTGGAAGAGAAAAATTTCCTTCGCACAGTAGCTCTAAAGTGCTTAAGTCAAGTTGTTTCACAAAAACATCCAGAAGGCACTTATAAACTATTGAGCATGGCTGAAATTCAAGTTGAGGTTGGCAATTACAGTCTCGCAAAGGAATATGTAAAGGAAGCCCTCACAAACAATCCGGAATATATACCAGCACGACTTGCAAATTTACTTATTTTAGAGAAGCAGGGAATTTCTGTCGGTTCAAAACCCACAGTGAAAAGACTACACCGGGAAATTTCTGAGTTACCAGAAAACATGGCACGTCCAGTTGAAAACAGCCTTAGAATTTTTGACCTGGAGACAATTATTTCTGTTGACAAGCTTCAAATTCGATAAAGGATGAGTATATGTGAGGGGCCCCAAAATCAGAGTTTAGTTCTAGGCAGCGTCATTGGCAATATGAACCGGGCGAACGTAGTCTCGGCAATTGGTCACAGCCGAGAGTGACACTATTCTTGGTGGCGGTTAATTTGAGCTAAATTGACCGATGATGCCAGATCCGACTCGCTACTAAGTCACTCCGCAACAACTAGCGAGACATATCCCCATATTTGATAGATTGAGTTAGAGCAAAGTCGCTCTCAGGATCATTCACCGATTGAAGATAATACGCATATTTCTGCCAAACGTAGGAGTTCTCCGGATCCAAAGCTAAAGCTTTCTTGTAGAGCTCTTTGACCTTAGGACCTGCCGGAATGCTATTCGCCTTAGACATGTACAACTCCGCAAGTCTGGCCCGAGGATCAAAGCGAATATCTGGTTCTGTTTTTTCTGCGGAAATCAATTGCCAAGACTTTAGGAAAGAGCTTTCTGCCTCATTGATAAGGCCAGACTCCTGTAGAACTCCTCCCATAATGTAGTAAAAACTCCAATTATGTTCTTCTGCTAAATATTGCCTAGAGATCAATTTTGATTGTTCTGGAGTCATCGCCCTCAGGCGCGAAAGGTCTTGTTCGAGCTGCCTAGGTATCTTGAGTCCCGAGGACTTGGCTTGGTAAATGAAGATGGATTGCACCGCTGGACTTTGCCCACTGCAGCCACCAAGAACGAGAATCAGCAAGCTTAGGAAAAACTGGCACTTCATGTATCTCGACCATGCAATAGTGTAAGAATCGGAATTAATTGTCCCACTTTTGACGGAATTATCTATCAGTAAAGGATTCTTGGGTGGACCGACCGATAAGTTTACTTTTCAGGCAGAGAGTTTAAAGGTGGCCCAACAAATGGGGCAGCGTCAAAACCATGTATCTTCGGTGCTGCAGCCCGTTTCTCCGAAGTACCGGTCATTCTTGAAATCATCAGGTCAAAAGTCATAGGTTATCGCCCCGCAGTGAAGATTCAGGAAGAGAGAAAATCTTACAACCGCTTTTAGCTGATCCTGATAACTTCTCGAGCATCAAGATTGTCGTGATTAACTCAACTGATTGCCGCGCTCACCAATCTAGGATAGCATTGCTGATACGATTCTTCGCAATTCAAACTCCTCGATTTGGAATGAGATTTGTGTAGGCATATTTGATGGAACTATGTTTGCCCTCGCTTTACCGATTGCTTTACCAACCGCTAGATTTAAAGAATGACTGCTTCTGATAACAACACGCAAACAAAAACGCCAGTCAAAAGATATATAAATCGTGGCTTCTTCTTTTTTATTGCTGTAACGTCGCTTTTCTTTGTCGCTCTTGCCTTTCTCACGCTGTTCGGTTCAACTGAAAGGCATCTAGAGCTTCTAACTCATCTGCGAGTTCAACTTCTATTGCCACTTTTGGCTGCTCTGCCGGTTTTGATCTTTTTTCGCGCTAGAGTCTTATTAGCTCTCGTTGCGGCAGGTGTGTTGATTCATTTGTTTGATATAGCGCCGCTATATTTTGGCTCGCGGCAAGACAAATCGACTGAGACTGTTCGCGTCCTCACCATCAATGTGAATAACTGGAACAAAAATTATTCTGGTGTTCGAAACCTTATTGAGCGCGAGAGCCCAGATATTGTCTGTCTTCAAGAGCTTACTCCTGAGATGGGTACCGAGTTGTCGTCAAAACTTAAGAGCTACCCCTACAGAGTTATCGAAGCAAGTAATGGATGTTTTGGTATAGCCATCTTTAGCAAGATGGAATTGCTCAGTATAGAGAGGCTAAAGTTGTGTCCAGATGATATTCTCACTCTGTCTGCCTTTATCGACGTTCATTGTACAAAGCTGCGTCTAATAAATACCCACCCAATTGCGCCCTTGAATGATGTTTATTATGGTTGGCGCAACCAGCAGTTAGCTGCTCTTGCCGATCTATCAATTAAAACTAAAGAGCCAGTGATAGTTGTCGGTGATCTAAATTTGACCTATTTTTCTCCATTCTTTAAGCGCTTGCTGAAAGATGGCAATCTTACCGATAGTGAGTTTGGCTTTGGCGTACAGCCGAGTTGGTCTGCTCAGTGGTGGCCTTTGAATGCTCCGTTTGATTGTTTTCTTTTCAGACTACCTTTAGACCATGTCTTATTCAAAGGTCCGATAACCACTCAAGATAGGCGCCTGCTCGAAGGCATCGGCTCTGACCATTCACCGGTGCTCGTAACCCTCGGCATTTCTGCCAAAGATTGAAGTTCGTCTTTCTTTGATTTACAAACCGACCGATAAGTTTACTTTTCAGGCAGAGAGTTTAAAGGTGGCGACCACTTAACTGCTGCCTCTGGCGAGATAATTGTAATGAGTAAATCTGCTCGCAATAGTAATCAGGCAAGAGCAAAGAAATGCATTTTGACTTGGAATTTAACTATAGAGTCTTACTGGTTCTCATTGAGATGACAGCGCTGGCTGTGTTGGCCTCTGTTATCCAAGCTTCGATTGTTTGGTTGCTGACAAAGAAAGTAAAGCAGCAGGCGTTATTCTATATCGCTTTCGCCGCCTTGCTCCCATTTTTGTCGGTCCTGTGGGCATTGATGATATTTGAGTTTCAAGCGACAGTTAACAAGAAATATCTCGCAAGAGACCCTCTTATAGGAGAAATTTGTCAAACTCCACTGGTTGGGCGCTATAGGATTTTTATGTGTGACCAGACTGCTTGTGCGTCAGTCGGAACCGGGCAATATGAGGCTAGTTTGCCTGAAACCAATTATGCTTCCGCGCAAGGCTGGCGTCCTGTTTTTTATGGTGTTGAATCTGTCAAAGACCTGCAAGTGATGGACAATTATTTGATTGGTGCAATAGATTCTGCGGCGATCAAGTCTGTCGATAACCAGGGCGGAAAAGATTGTTTCTTTGTTTTGGATACAAAATCTAATCTCGTCAAAAGGTTTCGCACGACTGTAGAACTGAAGGGAGCGCTTGCGAAGCTTAGCTGCAATGAAGCGCTAAATCTTGAACCTGTTTTGGCTATTTATCGAAAGCATCGCTTCACGACCTTTGACTATTTTGCTGCGCTCCTCCTCATCTTGCCACCACTGGCAGTACTGTGCCGATTTTGGTGTATGGTACTGAACACACAAAAGCAAAAGGGTTAGGTATAACCTAGCCCTTCGCTTTTCTCTCTTTTCTTTGTGTGGTGGCAGGGAGAATAAAAGTTGTCGACCGAAGTCAAAAGGATCTACACGTGACCCTCATGGTTCTTTCAGTCGAGCTCTTCTAGTTCCGGCTCTTCGTCTACCTCTTGCGAGTTGTCGAAGATTTCGTCAGGATCGCCTTGAGTAGCTTTCTTGCCCTTTTGGGGTAGGGAGAGCTGGCTTGCCTCAACCACAGGAGTGATGCGATTGGTGCCCTGTCTGTCGGTCCAATGGTCCAGAATGAGTCTGCCCGTGACTGTAATCTGGTTGCCTTTGTTTAAACAGCGGGCTGCAAGCTCAGCCAGCTTTCCCCAGGTTTCGACCTTGTAGAAGTCGCAGGCTTTGTCGGTCTTGCCCGATGACCGAACAAAGCTGTTTACTGCTACAACCATCGTTGTCTTAACCCGTCCACTCGAAAATTCGATCCTTTCTGGTGCTTTTACTAGATTCCCAACCAGAGCTACATTGGAAAGACTCATTATCTTTACCTCCATCGTTCTCGGCTGGGGGAGACTCTAATAAATTAGCACCCATACAAACGTCTGTCAACATATTCTTGTCTGGTATTTTCCTGCTGAAAATCATTGAATTATGTGACATTTCATTCAGGCTAGACAAGATTCTTTTCTATTGTCTTGATGCCCATAATTGTTGGCTTTTGCCTTGCTGTAAAGAGGTCGACTCGGTCGAAACGCCCAACATTTCTATATATAGGCGATTTTTCGCAGTTTAGCGGGAACATATATTATGTAATTCAGGAGTCTTAATTTGTCCCAAACTTCAGACGATCCCTGGTTCAAGCGCTATCGCTGGTTGCAGATGCTTGGCACTGGCGGTATGGGCGTGATTTACCTAGCCCAGGATCTCTATAGCGACGACGCTTACCGCGTTGTAAAACACCTTAGCAGCACTTTTACCGACCCCGAGGAAAAGGCAGAGGCTGTGCGCCTTTTCAGGCGCGAGGCGGCGATGCTGCAGCGCCTCAACCACCCTGGCGTGGTGCGCTTTCACGACCATTATTTTACCGATGAAGGTAAGTATTACCTGGTCATGGATTATGTGCCGGGCAGTTCGCTTGAAAGTGTAATTAACGATTTTGGGGCTTTCAATGACGATGATGCGGTCAAGGTGGGCATTCAGATTTGCGAAGTCTTGGAGTATCTGCACGATCAAGACCCGCCTATTATCTATCGAGATCTTAAGCCGTCCAACTTGATGTTGACGCCTTCCGGTCAGATTGTCTTTATCGACTTTGGTATTGCCCGTAATTTCATAGCCAAAGAGGCCGCCACCAGGGTCGTCACGGCAGGTTATTCGCCTCCTGAGCAATATTTTGGTAAGCCCGAGACACGCAGCGATATTTATGCGCTGGGGGCTACACTCGGTCATTTGATTACCGGCGCCCGGCCTAAGCCGCTCACTGCTACTGTGGTCAGTCAAAGCAAGCCTGATGTTTTGCCTTCGCTCGATATTTTAATTAAGCGCATGACCAGCCATGCCATCGATGATAGACCACCTACGGCAAGACATGTGCGGCATGCCTTGTACAGATGCTATCAAGAATTGCATCCTGAGTTTGAGATACCCGACGAAGTATTTAAGGCGCCGAGCAACAATACAACCAAAGAAGAGCAGTTTATCTCGCAGCGTATCATGAAATCGGGTATGGCTGCCGCTGCCACAGCGCTGCGCAGCGAAGAAGACAAGCAACGCAAACGGCAGCGTGGCGACGGTGAGGGCGGCTTTGATAAGCTGCGCGGTATCAAGAGTGATGGCAGGTCGAATAGCTCTTCGCATCAGCGCATTTCATCTAGTAAAGTTCAGAAAGCACAAAATTCACAGAAGTCATCTCGTCGTGATCGAGATCTAGAAGACGAAGATGATGACGAAGATAATGATGATGAATATGAAACCAGGCGTCCACCTGGTCGCAGTACGTCGGCAAATAGAAGCAGAACTACACGCGAAACTCGCACTAGTACGGGTCGCAATAGCGCCTATGGCAAAAGCAGCAGCGGGCGCAGCAAGAAAAAGACCGAGACCAGTCTCTTAGATAAACTGCTTTCGTGGTTCAGCAAAAGGAACGACTAGATAAGAGTCTTATTTATCGAGAGTCTTATTTATCGAGACCGGCAGAGACCAAGATGCGCTCAACCAGAGCGTCATAGCTAATACCGGCTACTTCGGCCATGGCCGGCAAATCTGAAGTATCGGTCATGCCGGGCAGTGTGTTGACTTCAAGAATATAGGTCTTGCCGTCTTTGCCGGCGATCATGTCTACCCTGGCATAGCCGCTGCAGTTGAGGGCTCTGAAGGTTTTCTTGGCTAGTTCTTGCGCTTCTTTGGTGCGAGTATCTGAGAGTTTGGCGGGCAAGACAAATTCGGTTAGCCCTTTGGTGTATTTGGCTTCATAGTCATAAAAGCCGGCTTTCGATTTTGGAATGAGCTCTAGTATGGGCAGGGCGGTCAGGGTTTCTTTATGACCTTTGCCGTTGCCGTTGCTATTACCGTTGCCGTTACTGTGACCATTGCCATTGCCGTTACCGCTGCTGTGAGCCAGGTCTTCCAGAACACCTATGGTGATTTCTTGTCCCTCGACATAATTTTCTACTATGGCGCCGCCGAATTCTTTGATTGTTTTCTTGACACAGTCTGCCAGTTCTTCCGCTTTGTCAATTTTATAGACACCCACCGACGAACCTTCGTTGAGGGGCTTTACCATCACCGGCGGTGCGGGCAGTTTGGCTAAATATTCATCGAGGCATTGTCCGTCGTTTTCTTGAATGACAAAGCTTCTGGGGAAGGGCAATTCTTGCGAGAGCAGAACTCTTTTGGTAAGCGGCTTGTTCATCGATAGAGCCGATGCCAGTACGCCCGAGCCGGTGTAGGGAATCTTGAGCAGTTCTAAGAGACCCTGTACTGTGCCGTCTTCACCGAATCTGCCATGAAGGCAGAGAAAGGCTACTTCAATGTTATGGCTCTTCAGTTCTTCCGAGAGATTTTCGCCTACGTCGATTAAGACGGCATTTTCATAGCCTAGACGTTTGAGGGCGTTGAAACAGTTCTTGCCAGATCTTAGAGAGACTTCTCTTTCGTTCGATAAACCGCCATAGAGAACGCCGATGCGAGTTTGCTTGGTGATTTTTTCTGCTGCTTTCACTTATTTGTCCTCCAGACGGATAATTCGTCGTCGCTGAATTCTCCCATTGTTTTCCACTCGGGAGTGAGGTCGATATCAAATTTTTCTTTCACTGTATTTTGCATTTGCTTGAGCAGTGCCGCCACTTCATGCGAGGTGGCGTTGCCTAAGTTGATGACAAAATTAGCGTGCAATTCGCTGACGCAGGCATTGCCCACCTGGGTCTTTTTCAGCCCCGAGCTATCTATTAAATAGCCGGCGCTTTTGTCAGGGAAAGGATTTTTGAAGGTGCTGCCGGCATTGGGGAAGCCTATGGGCTGCGTCTTCAGTCTGTATTCTTCGTTGTGTTTGGTGCGGGCTTCGATGAGCTCGGGTTTGTCTTGGGGCATTATAAATTTGGCTGACAGTACCACATGCTTGAGGGGGTCGAGCAGGCAGCGGCGGTACTGAAACTTTAGCTCATCATTGGTCATTTCTTTGACCGTGCCGGTTTCTGAGTCTAGCACCAGGGCTGTTTTTAGTATGGCTGAAATAGAGCTGCCATGAGCACCGGCATTCATAATAACCGCACCGCCCACGGTGCCGGGAATGCCGACGGCAAATTCCAGCCCTGAAAGCCCAGACTGGGCTGCCATTTTGGCTAGGTGTGGCAGGCGGGCGCCGGCTTCGGCTTCTAGCAAGCCTGGTTCTAATATTTTGATGCCGGTTAGACCGGCTGTGCGAATGACGTGTCCGCGCACACCATTAGAAGAGATTAGCAGGTTGGAGCCGCCGCCCAAGACATACCATTTCTCGCCGCGCTTTTGCAGGTCGCTGACTAGGGCGACTAAATCTTGTACCGATGAGGGTTGATAGAAATAGTCGGCATTGCCGCCGATGCGCAAAGTCGTATAGCGAGCCAAGGGAGCGTCTTTTGTCACCGCCCCTGAGCTTTGGCTAATAGAACTTTGACTAGTGCCAATACCAATAGAAGCTGAGTCTTTTGCCGATTCAGCTATTTCAATTGGCGGCTTCTGCTCGTTTTTATCTTGCTCTGGGCCCATAAATGCTTTCCCAAACTGAATGCCTTGTGAGTTCATTTTGACCCCAGCTCTATTTTGAGCTTTTCTACCAGAGCTGGGCCTACTTTGGTTATATCACCGGCGCCGACGGTCAAGACCAGGTCGCCTTCTTTTAGATGGGGCAGCAAATTGTCGGCTAGTTCGCCCACTTTGCCGTGCAGATAATGGGTATGACCGTTTGCTACTTCTTTGACAAAGAGCTCTGAGCTGACACCATCTATGGCGCCGCCTCTGGCGATATAAATATCAGAAATAAAGGCTAGGTCTGCATCATCGAAGGCTACTAGAAATTCTTTCCAGAGGTCGCGCAGGCGGCCCGGTTGATGGGGCTGGAAGAGACAGATGACGCGTCCTTTGCCTTGGCGCTCTTGTTTGATAAATTCGCGCGAAGCTTTCAGTAAGGCGGCTACTTCGGTTGGGTGGTGAGCATAGTCGTCGACCACCAGGGTGCCTTTTACCTCGCCGATGCGCTGAAATCTGCGGTCGACACCTTTGAAGCCCGCGGCAGCTTGGCTGGCGGCGGCAAAATCGGCGCCCAGCTCTAAAGCAAGCGCGATGGCGGCGGTGATGTTATAACGATTGTGGTCGCCCGGTACGCATAAAGATAGGCGTCCAAGCTCTTTGTCGCCTTTGTAGAAAGCCATGTCAAAGCCCGAGAGGCTCTTGAAGCTGTAGTGGCAATCTTGAGTTTTGCCGTAGGTAATTAGTTTGGCTGACTGCTCTTTATTGCCGGCTAGGCGGTTCACCAGGGTCTTGATGCCTTGATCGTCTTGGCAGACCAGCACAAACTTTGATGTGTTGGCGACAAAACGTTCCATGCAAGAGAGAATCTCTTCAAAGCCGCCAGGATAGTTTTCTAGATGGTCGGGCTCGATATTTGTGATAACTGCTGCATAAGAATGAGACTTGACGTGAGTGCCGTCAGACTCGTCCGATTCGGCCACGAAATAGCCACCATGGCCGGTGGGAGAGTTGGCGCCTATGTGTTCGAAAATGCCGCCTACGACGATGCTCGGGTCAAGACCGCAGCCCATCATTACTTGACCGACCATGGCCGTGGTGGTGGTTTTGCCGTGGGTGCCTGTTATAGATATCAGTTTCTCGCGGCTGGCCAAATAGTTGAGCATGTCTGAACGGTGATAGACAGGCAGATTCTTTTCTTTTGCGGCTTCCAACTCGGGGTTGCCGCTCACGATTGCGGTTGATACCACCAGGGCGCCTGCGCCATCCATGTTTTTGCGTTCGTGCCCGATACAAATGCGGGCGCCTTTAGCTTTCAATTCTTCGGTGATGGGGCTGGCTTGCTTGTCAGAGCCTGAAACTTTATAGCCGCGCTCAAGCAAAATACGAGCTAGCGCCGACATGCCTATGCCGCCTATACCGGCGAAGTGGATACTGCCATCGAGAGACTTCAAGTCCATAGCCAGATTCTTTTTCTCCGCAACCAGCTTTTGTTCTATAAGAGGTCCGGCCC
>JAFLCK010000048.1:0-23448 GCA_017303615.1 Obscuribacter phosphatis (SeqCode) | reverse complement strand
TCTAGAGATAAACTATCTCAGGTTAGACGCATTTGTCATCAGCTGGGCGTTTGCTGCAGTGCTCGCCGAGCTAACCGCAGGCGTGGTTTTCGATGGAGAGAGTGGAGAGTACTTACTGCCTAAGGCAGCTCTGGCGACTATTCCCGAGATCATTGCTGATATAGACGCTAATGATTGGGAATTGTTCGAAGGATGGGCGGAACCTGACTAGTCAGTTTGCCTATTTGTCTCTCATGCTTTAGTCGCTCGCAGCGGCTACAATGTCGTGCAAGAACAAGCAGACCGATGGCTCTAATTGACTGAATCTAGGAAGCGATTGATAGACTCATACAGCGTCTGTGCAGAGGAAAGATTTGTGTATGGCAGACCACGATTTTCTGAGAAAGATTGGTATCTACGAATCTGCAAATCAAATACAACTATCGATGAAGCCAACAAAATTCTTGCGTAAGACCTCTGCCTGCAAATAAAGCTTGAGGACTGCTTTGAACTAGACTAAAGCGAGCGAAGGCAGGACAAACACTGATTAGAAGATTAGGTTCGGCAATTCAACAGATTTGCACTTACCGTTTTCAAAGGTAACTTTTACAAAACCGGCAGGACCAATACTGTAGCAATTCTCAAACAGTACCTCATCTCCGAGTATTCTTTCTATATGCGAAACACTCTTCCCTAAAAGCTCTTCTCTGGTTTTCTCGTATTTGCGCTGTCTATATTTGTCATATTGCGGGTAAATCAGTCTGATTGCACTGATGCAACAACCATTTTTCATACCCAACACTACTGGAAAACCATTGTAGCCAAAGTCATAGATCCAAAATTCATCAACTTCAGAAGTATCATCGAAAACGATTGCAGCCGATTCGATGGCTCCGGGCGCTCCAAATTCATTCAAGAGGGCGTTTCGAGTGAAACCAGGAACCAATTTACAAAACTGGTCTGCAAGGCTATCTTCCAAAGCGGAGGAAAATTTTGGGGAATGAAAATGCAAGTCAGGCAAGTATTTAACATTTGTCAACTTCGCCATAACATCAATAGTCGAATAGTCTCGAGCTTTTGAAGCTGGATGTTTATTCGTCCCTAGATATCTTGCTCCCACATAATCTACTGGAGGTTCTAAATTGGGTGCGCTTTGGCAACCTGACAAGACTATGCTAGTCAGTAAGAATCCAAATGTAAAAATACAACTGAAAACTCGCAAAGAACACCCCTATTTTTACCCAGGATAGACCTTTTATCAGATTTCTACATTATTCCATCTCGGCCTCATCGACGACAATAGAATTGCGTACCCGCTATTCTGTTGTCTTTATTTAGATTAGAGCAATCCAAAGGCTTTGGCACTGTGAATTGGGCTGAGCTTGTAGTGGACGCTATGGAGCCTCCACACTGCTAGAAATAGTGGGCTGCTGTACTTGGTTAATGCGAGCGTTTCTTAAGTTCGGTAAGCCGTTGCTTTTGCTGTTATTTCGACTGGCTCAAGGAAGTCATCTCTTTAGTTGGCTCTTCTCTCTTTTCGTCAGGCAAGATGATGTGAAGAACTCATTACTTGTGTTCTGTTGCTTATCTCGACGAAGAGTTTTTCTGCGGTGAGCGGTTTTTGCTAGGCAGATTGCTCGGTGTGGCACCACTTCTAACTCGCGAACGAAGAAGGTCTAGCTTCTCGCCAAAAAATAGACTGCTAGCCCCGTCATAATGAAACATTTCCGGCAGTTTCTCCATCAAGACTACCGACTTGGCGCTTGGATGCTTCGCTAGATTTTCCAATGCTGTGCAGTAAGCCGCCTCATAAAACATTCCCACTCCATCGCTCCCATATCTGCCATACAAGGAGCTCTTAGTACGGCATACTGCGGCAAAAGAAATGAGTTCCTCTGGTGTCTTTAGCTTATCAGTTACGGGTGTAACCAGCTTTTCGCATAGCGAAGCCGTGAGAACTCCCTTCATTGAAATTGGTGGGCTAGGATCTGGTCCGAAAAATTTAAGCCTGTTCAATGCTATCAGCTCTCTCAAGGAAAGCAGCGCTATATTTACCTTTCGCTCTGTCTCAATTTGCGAATCGAATTTAAGTGTGTCTCTCTCAAACTGATAATCGTCAATCTTCTTTATTTCTCGATTCGCCTGGCAATCTGGATTCGCGCAGAATATTGTGAATCCAAGGCTGCTTAACCAAATTCTCAAGCTTTTCCTTGCCATAAATTTTATGCCTCTTTTGCTCGCCGTCGGAAAGAGTAGCATCAACTGAGTTTCTGTGTAAGAGCGAGAATGAGAATTTGCTATCCAAAGAAACGCCGTAGTTTCTGCTAATGCTGAGCCGCATCGCCGTAGAGCAATCGCAACAGCGATATTGGTAAACCATGAGTCGTAAATCTTGAGCGTTCTACGGCTCCCTACTGGTCAATTCTGGCAATTTGGTCAACGGACTTATGAGATATTCAATTGTGGCAGTCCAGAACTGCCTTCCAGCGCCGGTTTTATTTGCAGCAGTCGATTGTGCTGAGGTTTTGAGCTTTGGCTGGCATACAGGTGCAGGTGCTCACCTGTCTCGCAAAGCTCGCAGCCAGACAGTAATGAGATTCTGCTTGCTACAATGTAGGTGAGCCTTTAAGCTTCAATAGAAACACGAGGAACAAATGAGTATTCGGCGTATGCGAGTCTATTCTGAACAGGCACAAATGGTGCTCGTGTTCCTCGCCGGGCAAGGGTCTGTTGTGTCGCCGGTCGCAGCTCAATGACTAATCGAAGCCGAATTTATCTGAGATGGACTTTGGCTTTGTGTGCTGTCATCGTCGTCTGTATCGCAGCACCTCTGTCTTTCGATTTTCTATTTCGTCTTGCCTACAAAGATTTTCAGAGTAGATTTGACAACGCCGTGAGTGAGCTAAATCGGCTGGAGGAGAAACAGCACGCAAAGTAGACCCGGAGGGAGCCATGCTCTGCTCTAGCTGTTACTTGAACTGGCTGAGTTAGGAGTCTTTCGACAGGCTGTTCTACAGTCGAAATAGGGAATGAACTGCGTACTCAGAAACTAGCTAGAATCTCCCTGCGATTATGGTAGATAATTTTGGAGTTTCGTCCGTCTCGTGTAAGAATTAGGTATTGAAGTACTCTCTTGAATTCGGGATGATGTACTGCAGATGCTTACTCAGCTTTCTTCACAGTTTGAAGAGTCAATAGCGAGATGACTCTGTGATCATTTTGTGATACTTTCAAGAAGTTGCTATCGGAGTGGCGAAGTGAAATTACATTTTGAAGATTTCGGAATCGAGCCCCAGCCCAGTCGAGATTTTGACGATGCCACAGAATTGGGCTCATTCTTAGAAAGTCAGCGAGCTAAGTCGATATTTTGTCAGTTGAGTTGCGACAACGGCTACAAGCTGCAATTCGGTATAGATGGAGATCTCGGTTGTGCGCAGTTTTTGGGCGTCGATGAGGAGCCACCATATTTAGTGGCGGTAACACCGATCAAGGTTGTAGAATCGTCGCACGACTTTGATTTGACTGGTTCGGCTACAGAGGTTGCTAGTGAGAATTGTCTGCCCTTTGATTTGCTGAAGAGAATTGTACTTAAGTTTTTGGAGACAGGTGCAAAAAGCAGTTTAGTTGAATGGGTGGATTGTTAGTGGCTACTTTATGGGAGGCAGGCGGGAGTCCTTGCCTTGTGGCAGGTTAGCAGGCTGGCTGGTTGGCTAAACAGCTGCTTCCCATTTTTCAACTGCTTGATAGGTGGGGCGATATTGTTGCACTCAAGCCTACAGAGGCTCATTCGTGTTTACCATAATCGTGATTCTTTTCACAGAAAAGTAAGAGATTATCGAGTACATTTGAAGCCTAGAGAGACGCAATTCTTCTTGCGCCAGGCTTTCCTCGTTCTACCACGAAGCTGGCTAAGGTGCTAATGTCTGCATCAGGTCTCTTCTCTGTCTCGATTGCGCGTAGAGCAATCTTTGCCTCTTCTTTATTGAGGGTGACGGTAACATAACCACGGGATGTACCGTTGAAGAATTTTATATGCGGATTGGCTTTCATCCATTCGTCTGTCGCTTTCAGGTCTGGGCCCTGAGATGAAATTGAGGTGCCGCAAATTTCGGTTGCTATAACTGGAGCCTTGGAATCGTCAAAGTCTAGCTTGAGATCGGCAACAGCATATGCGTGGATGTCTCCACCAACCACGAGGGGGTTCGCGCCTGCTCTCTGGCTTGTGGCTTCAAGCAAGCGTTTGCGCGCTGCCGGGTAACCGTCCCAGCCGTCTGTCCAGAATTTCCTGCCGGGGCGTATGACCTGGGCCATCAATGTCTGTTGCACTATTATGTCCCAAATGGCAGGCGAATCTTTCAAGCTTTTCGCCAGCCATTCTTCTTGTTTGAAGCCCAGAATGCTGCGCTTGGGGTCCAGTCTTTCGGGGCAGTCGGCGACGATGTTAGAGCCGCCGCGCCCTGGCTTTGGGCAGACTTCATGGTCTCTGTATTGTCTATCGTCCAGTACGTGAAACCTAGTCATTTTTCCGAAATCTAGAGCCTGGTATATTTGCATATCGCTGTTGTGCGGTGCAAAGGTTTCGGGAAGCGGCATGTGTTCATAAAACGCCTGATATGCGGCAGCTCGGCGCTTGAGAAAATTGCTCTCCAGATCCTCGGCTAGGTCGTTGGCATAATCATTATCTACTTCGTGATCGTCCCAGGTGACCACCCAGGGGAAACGGGCATGGCAAGCTTGTAAATCAGCGTCCATTTTGTAGCAGGCGTATCTATTTCTATACTGATTTAGAGAATAAACTTCTGGACCTTCGTGTTTGCGGACCAGATTATTTCCCCAAGAGTGCTCATAAATATAGTCGCCAAGAAAGAGCACCAAATCAAGATCTTCTTGAGCCATGTGTTTGTGCGCGGTGAAATAACCTTGCTCGTACATCTGACAAGAAGCAAAACTGAAGCTCACGGCGCTAAGTGATTCAGGTGCAGGTGCTGTGCGAGTTTGTCCGACCGGGCTGACGGCATCGCCGGCAAAGAAGCGATAGTAGTAAGTTGTGGACGGTCGCAGAGCCGGCACTTGCACATGAACGCTATGGGCATATCTGGCAGAAGCAATTTTCTTGCCGCTACGCACCACTTTGCGAAAACCTTGATCGAGAGCCATTTCCCATTTGACTTCTAGGGGTTCGGAAGAGAGTCCCCCGCCGTCTTTGATTGGTTCTGGTGCTAGTCGTGTCCAGAGTACTACGCTGTCAGGGCGAGGATAGCCGGATGCCACCCCAAGTTTGAAAGGGTAGGATGAAAATGAAGTCTTAGCACTAGCTTCACTGAATGAGGTGGAGCCAAGAAGTAGAGCTATTGAACCATTCAAGAAAGTTCTTCGACTGATAGTCATGGTCTGATTTCCTCAATTTTCCAGGTGCAAAGTAATGTCGTAGCTCTCGTGCTCGTCCAGATCGGTTGAGAGATTAATGGCATTGATAATGGCGGAGCCAGTCGTAGATTCGCTTCTAGCCATCAGTGTCTTCCAAAAATTCCAATCAAGACTTCCAGGGCTATAAGCAAGATAACTATTATCTCTAGGAATTCTGATCGGGCCAGTTCTGCCTGGTCGTTTGCAAAGCGATAGAGCTCACCGACTGAATCAAGCTTGCTTTCCACCTGAGCCTGCCACTGAGCTAGGCTCAAGCGCTGAGAGATGCCGCCGTAGAGCCTGGCATAATAAGCGCAGCCAATAATCTTTATGGCATTGGTCGCCCTGTCGGAAAGTTCCCTCACGTCCACGAGCAGATGCCTCAAGCGTTCAGCCTGCCGCTCGGCTGTAAGGCGTCCGCTGGTAAAACTCTGAAACAGGCTAGTGCGTAAGCGCTCGGTTTTGACGCGATAAATCTCATCAAGATGTCTGTCGAGCAGCCTGTCGTAGGTACGCAATTCAACAAGTTGAGTATTGGCGAATTCGATGATGCTGTTGACGGCGGCAGCTCCTGCCTGATCATCGTAGATAAACGCCTGGTCCCAGGTCAATACCGCCAGCTCATGTTCGCAATAGCTATAGGCTTCTTTCAAAGCCTCATCGATTTGCATGGCAGAGAGACCCTTCTCTTCTAAAGAGACCAGTGAAGCGATAGCCGCCCGGTGCTCCTGCATTAGCTCAGTAGCTGTGAGAGGCGTGCTAAAGCCCTGAACTTCAGCCACATAATAGTCTTCCAGCAAGTCTTTCTGTTGCGACTCTTCATGGGGTTTGCTCAATGCCGGCTTCAGTTCCGACAGAACCTCCTCAAGCAATTGGGTGGCGCAAGTCATAAGTTCCTTAGAAAGGCGCATCTTCATAGCCAGGCTGCGAAATTCTTGAAAGGTGCCCTGAAAAGGACGCGAAAAGCGAATGCTGACAGTACCGTACTCGTAAACCTTGACCCGACATTCAAGCTCACCGAAAGGAGTCGGCACCGCCTTTAGTGCAGCTGCCAGTGGCGCCACTGAAAACTGTATATACCCAGGCAGCGGCACATCTGTGAAGCTCAAAGGCTCTGGTACAAAGTCTCTACCGTTCACAGTTTTAAGCAGAGCGAGCTTGATGGAGTCGGCCACATCGAAGATAAAATAGCAGCGCAAATGCGCTTCTTCTAGGTCGGGTAGCGTGGCTACTGTATAAGACATGCTTTTCTTCTCTCTCTTTCTCTCTCTCAAGTTGCTTAAACTTGTGGGCAATTTGCACATGGACTAGTTTAAAGCAAATGGCATGCAGCTAACACCAAGTTTCTCGGCAGAAAATCATTGATAGTGCTGGTAATGCGCTCCAGATTGCTCAAGCGGGCGATAAAAATTCGGCGATACCGGTTCTTCGCCCTCAGCTGCCAGTGACCAGACCGGGGGGTTATACAATCAATGGCGACGGTACCGTCACCCTGGGCAGAGGACCTTCTACTCGTGTCGATACCTGGACAATTAACAAATAAATTTGGTGTATATTCATCGGTGATATTGCAAGCCCGATGTTGAAGCTGGCAAGAATATCGAGATGTTGCATTTAATTTGAGATGGCTGGTCTTTTTGAATGATTTTCTCAATGTGAATTGCAATATCTCGTTTCCTGCGATTCCAGCGCCGCAAGAGCTGATGCCACTAGCTAGCTCCCAACCTTAACCTGTTCAAGAAAATATGGCAGCATCTGCTGCACTGTTGCAACCGCATGGCTTGGCTCTTGGCTGTCCCATGGCGCTTTGTAGAGTATTTGATTGCCATCTTTCATGAAAGAGAGGGTCATTTGATTTTCTTCAATACGAGCCGACGCCCATCCGAATACTAGCCCATATCTGGCAAACTCAGAGTAATCCAGCTTTGGCTGTAGCTCTAGAACTAGCCAGAGAGAACATCAGAGTCAACGCCGTTTCGCCGGCTGCAGTACAGACAGAGATGTTCGATCGCTTTGTCGGTAATAACGAAGAAGTAAAGGCTGGATTTGCCAATATGCATCCTATGGGCAGAATCGGACAGCCCAGCGAGATTGCCTCGGTAGTTGCTTTTCTCTTTTCTGGGGAGTCGTCGTTTATGACGGGGCAGTCGATTACAGTTGATGGCGGTTACACCGCGGCTTAAAGGTCAGTGCTTAGTTATTTCGGCGATAGGCTTGATGCAGGAGGTTCTCTGCAATACGTATGAATTCTTTTGGCGCGGTATGCTGATTTGGTGATAGTATGAACCGATGCTAGATTTACCAGACAATCTCATTCAAGAAACCGGTGCTGCGGTCCTTAATTCAATAAATTTCCCTTGTGTCGGCAGGAAGCAGTTTTGCTTCTTTCATTAGCATGGTAGCCAGTTGTTTTACTTCGTCTTCGCCTGGGCTTTGTCGCACTAGCACTCTGTACGAGCCGTGGTCATAGCCTTCCAGCACCCAGAATGCGCCATCTTTCATGCTGGGTCCTTCTCCATGAAAATATCGATATGTTCGTCCGGCAAACTCGAAGTTTATCAACGGTGGTCGAGTGTATTCGTCATAGCAATTGAGGCTAAAGAAGCGGCTCGCATCAAGAGACTCTCTTATTTTGGCGGACTGCTCGGCTGTAAGCGTGATGTTTGTTTCCTTCACTATGTTTCGCCTTAGCGGCTCTTTCTCGCTGTGTTTTGGTTCGCTGACCAGCGTCTTACTGCAGAGCACGTTCTCGCCTTTATCGGGAAAGTATGCGGTAACAACTAGTGGCGGCTGGAATGAGCGCAGCCAGATGAAGCGGTAGGCGAGGGCATTCTCGCCGAGCTCTTTTAGAGGTCTCTCTTTGAGGTTTGTAAGCTCGCTAACCAGCCAGTTGTTTCGTTCTAAATTTGCGCCAGAGGTGCGACCAAAATAGTCTGATGAGACAAGTTCATTGATGCTGAGATTTTCGGTTGACCTTGGTTTCGATGCCCAAATGCACATGCAAACAAGGATTGGCACGCAGATCAGCGCAATCCAGAGCAATTTTGTCAGATGAAGCTGCTGCGCCATTTTAGTCTCGGTTGCGCTAATCACTGGTTCAATTACTCAATATACTCTCAAAGAGCATCGGGCGCTACTGCATCAAGTGGCGCCCTGTCTTGCTTGGCTGCAAACGTGGTGCCAATCGAAGCACTCATCACGCAGGCGATGCCGAACCATTGATTGAAAGTCAGCACTTCGTGCAAGATAAATAGCCCCGATAGAGCGCCGACGGCTGGCTCTAGGCTAAGCAAGATGCCAAATGTGTGCTTTGGCAGTTTCTTGAGAGCATACATTTCTAGCGAGTAGGGAATCGCACTAGAGGCTATTGCCAAGCCGAGCGCAGGCAGAAAGAGCTGCGGTTGCACCAATTTGGCGCCTGATTCGGCGATGGCTAGTGGTGCGATTGTCAGTGCGGCTGCGGTCATGCCCCAGGTGGTTGAGCGCCCGCCGTGCAGGTGCGTGATTCTTTTGCCAAAGACTATGTATAAACCCCACAATAGCGCGCTTACAAAGGCAAACACTAGACCGAGCGGGTCTAGCCCGCTTGCCGAAGGCACGCCACCGTGGGTGAAGCCCATGGGCAGTAGAAGCCACAGGCCAAGTGCGGTTACACCTACCCAGACAAAGTCGATTAACCTGCGCGAGAGCATGACGGCCACTGTGAGCGGTCCGGTAAACTCGATGGCGATTGATATACCGAGGGGCAATCGGGCGATGGTTTGGTAGAAGAAGAAATTCATCAAGCCCAAGATTAAGCCAAACTGTAGCAGTTTGAACTTATCTTGGCGGCTCAATTTCTCTTGCCAGGGGCGCCAAATTATCTGCAACAACAAAGCCGCCAATAGTACGCGAGAAAGCGCCGTGCCGCCGGGTCCCAGTAGGGGAAAGAGCTGTTTGCCGAACGATGTGCCCACAGTCAGCGAGAGAATCGAACCGATTACCGCTAGCATCGGCAAAAAATTAGAACCCGTGCCTACTTTCATTTGCTGAGCAGTTCGATGCGGGCTTTAATCCAGGCTTTGGCTCTAGGAAAATTAGATTCTAGAAGGCGGGTGATATGGGTGTTTGCACCCATCATGCCTGCTACCAGGCCGCTAAAAGTTTCTTTGGCGCCATTTTCGTCCTTTGACAAATATAGCTTCAAATCATCTGAACCGCTGTTCTCGCAGTCTGCCACATCTTGTCTGTATAACTTTAGATATTGCGGGTCTTTAGAGAGCATCTCAAGGCAGCAATCGAGCGCGTGCGAAAGTTGAGTGTAGGCTGTTGCTCTGATTGTCTCTTCGTGCAAAGGCGCTTGCAAGTCGGTTGCACCAGGGTCAGACGAGACTCTCTCGCTGATATAAATGTCTTTGCCATAGGTTCTGCCAAATTCTTCTGAAAGATAATGCCCAAGGGTAGGGTGTTTTGCTTGCACCGCGTCGGGAAACTTATCGATAAGATTGGGGGTGACAAAGATTTGAGCGCCGCCCCGGTCAAGGATTTTGTATATGTTGGTCGGTAGTTTCTTTACCACGTCACGAACGATAGCAGTGGTGCGACGGTCTACAGGCGCATGTCCAAAGCGTGGCGCAATAGTTGTTATGCGATCTTCCAGTGCCGCTGTTTGTTTTGCACTTTGTCCGCCGCTGTTGCTTACGCTCACCGGGCTTGTCTGGCTTGCCGTGGCGGCGCCTGTCCCAGTCCCAGTCCCAGCTCCTGTCTGCGCGAAGCTTCCAGCCAGTGTCTCAGCTTCCTTTGCTTCTTTACTGCCGGGAAAATACTTCGAGATTATGGCGACGGTTTGTCTGCAAGCGCCGGTTTCGCCTAGTTTGGCATAAGAACGGGCGAGCAAAAGCCAGCTTGGGGCGTTGTTTTCGGCGCCTTTATACATGGCTGCCCGCAAGGTGGCGGCGGCGCCTTTATAATCGGCTTTGTCAAATTGTTCTTTTGCCGCAGAGTAGGCGTTTGCTAAAGCAGCTGTCGTAGTGGCGTATATGGTGGCGCCAGCGGCAGTCATAACGACGCTGCAACTGAGGGCTAGATTGAACAGTCTTGACTTGCTTGCCCCACGAGAAAATCGGCGATGTTTTTCCCTTGGTTTCTTTGGTTTCTCTGAAATCTGTGAATTTTTTGAAATCTCTAAAGTCTCTAAAGTCTCTGAAAGCTCTGAAATCTCTGGTAAATAACTTTCTCTCACAATCTATGTTGCTCTTTCGATTTAAATTCAGATGCCAAATGCTACTGCATTTTGGCTATTTTATCTCACTATAGGCTAATATAGTGAGACTGCTATTTTCCTTTGCTTTCTATTTTGGGTTAACCGTCCGCTTTCTTACTAGTTTAGATTTTCAGACGAGAACAATTCTTGCTAAAACAATTTACCTTATGTTCTGTTGCTGCTGCTGCTTTGTCGGTCTCATCTTATGGTCTCTTGGTGCTGCTTGCCGGTGGTGCGGCAGTGAGAGCCGAGAGCAGTCAGGAACTTTTGTCTCGGGTCTATCAAGCCGGTGACATAGATGCCTTAGAGAAGCTGGCTTCAGAGAAGATTCAGGTGAATGCAAGCGATGCCGTGGCGCATTTCTTTATGGGTGTGGCTTACTACAGACAGAGGCGGCTGGCTCTTTCTCGGCAGGAATTTAAGGAGGTGCTGAAATACTCAAAGAGTGCCGAAGAAATGCGGCGCGCTAGGCAGTATATTGATGCTATCGCACAGGAAGAAACCTCAGAAAAGCAGGCGCACGAGTCTGGTCAGGTGAAGATTGCTGCGCCTGCCGATCAGGCTCTTGGAGCAAAAACCAATGCTGGCGCCGCAGCCCCCAGCCATTCTAACCTGGGTTTGAGTGAGAGAAGTTTGCAGGAGCATATCAAGAGACTGCAGGAAGAAGCTAAAGAGAGCAAGCAGAAGGCGACAGAAAAGTTTGATATTGAAGTTAAGGAATTGAGAGCTAGAGAGAAGGCTGAGGGTGAGGCTGCCTCTTGCGAAAAGCGTATAAAAGAGGCATTTGAAAGACTCGCCAAGCAAGAAGCCGAGATTGATAGAGACTTGGCGCGGCGCATCAGCGAATTGCATCAAAGCGAGGCGGGTTTGAAAGGCGGGCACGGCGACACGCGCATTTTGCCTGGTAAGTCTAATCTCTATACTCGCACATATGAGCATCTGGGCGATGATTCGCAGGCGGTCAATTTGCCAAGCGAGAATGCCATGTCTGCAAAAGCGCAGAGAATTGAGAAATGCAAGAAAGGCAAGAAGAAATGAAGTTATTCGCGCTGTCAGCGCGTAGGTTAAGCCGATTTTTGCTAGCTTTTGGTATGATTTCGAGAGTGCTTTTGAAATTGCTTTCGGAATTGCTTTCGGAATTGCTTCCTAGGTTACTTTCTAGATCGCTTGCAGTAACAGTATTGGTAATGGCTTTGTTGGCTGTTTCTGCTTGTCTGCCCAGTTATGCTGAGGGCGTAATAAAGGTTAAGTCTGGCGCTGCTACTGCGAAGTCTGCTGGTAAACCAGGTGCTGGCGCTCCTACTGCAAATCCACCTACTACAAAGTCTGCTACTGCGACTGGTGGCAATAAGCTTTTCGGTCAGGTTAGTGTTTTTGGTTCGGCTTGTTTGTCGTCGGGCTTTAGACCCGAAAGTACGCAGTTGCCCACCACCGTCGAGCAGGTGAAAATGGGCACCCCGGCGTTCAACGCCGGACTAGCCGTTGGCGATCGTATTTTGTCGGCTAAGATTGGCGACAACCTTTTGCATTTGCGCATCGAAAGAAACGGCAAGCAATATGAGCTATCGCTGAGGGCGCGCACAGATATTAGACTAGATGGTGCAGCCGTAAATTTGAAGAGTGATCTGTACGCGCAACTGCGCAATTATCGCATCAGCTTTATTGTCGACCGTTCTGGCTCGATGAGTCGACCACTGGGAGAGACCGGCAAAACAGTTTGGCATTGGGTGAAAGAGCAGTTTTCTGCCTTCGCCGAACAGGTGGAGGGCGTCAATCATCAGCCCTTCGATTTAGTGCTCTTTGCCGACAATTATGATGTGACGCTTGCCCAAACTGCTGCGCAAGTGCGGTCTGCTTTGTCTGAGGTGGTCACTACTGGTGATACCAATTTGCACCAGCCGCTTGCGGCATATCTAAAGCAGGTCAGTGTTAGCAGCGCGCGCCCGCTTTTGCTAATTATTGTCACCGACGGCAAGTCGGTCTCTGCTTCTAATGACGAGTTGACTGCCATTCTTACCACTGCTTGTCGCGAGGGCAAGCCGGGCATGAAAGTCTTGTTTTTGCAGACCGGCTATAGCGAAGAAGGTCAACGCTTTGCTCTCGGGCTTTCGTCGGCGCTCAAGGCGGGCGGCTTGCAGGGCTTTGCCGGTGCTGCCGACTTTGGGCAGGTGCAGAACGGTGGGCTGGCTGGTTTGCTAAAGCCACTTTTCTAGATTATCGGCACGTATTTTCACCATTTTCGCCTTGGCTGACCGCCATTAATATTGGGCAGTTAGGAGAATTTGCTTTGCCAAACTTTGTGCCCATAGTTAGAGAAGGTGTCGCCCTCGGTCGACCGCTTTTGGACGAAGCGGCTGCGGTCGCCTCTAAATTCGGGCGTGAGGCTTTTGCGCCCCTGGTTGGGGGCGAAACCAAGGCGGCGGCAAAGGGCGTCGGCGAAGTTTTGGGTTCGGCATCTAGGCAAGGCGGACCGGTCAATGTCGGCGATTCGGCTGTGCGCGGTTTTCAGGGCGGTCCGGTAGAGTTTCGCGACCGTGCGCTTGGCGGCAATGCTGGTGTCAGAACTCTCAATCTGACCGACGAGAGCGAGCGAGTAATCGCGCCGATTAGAACCAGCCAGGGTTTGCCCCTCTGGACCAATGAAGGTTTTCTACCGCCTGGCGTCTACAAAACCGGTGTTGAAGAGTTTAATGCCCGTTTTGCTTTTAACGAGCATCGCCGGGAGCAGCTCTTGCGGGCGCAGCCGGTGTTTGATCGTCTGAGATCGCAGGGCTTTGACAGCGTTTACGCCGCCGGCAGTTTTGTCAGCAACAAGGCGCGCCCGACAGATATAGACTTGCTTTTGCACACCGGAAAGCTTTCGCCTAGCGCCGCCAATACTCTGTATGACCTGCGCGGCATTCCGCATGGTCAGACTGTGATGAACGCCAAACGCTTTTATGGCGTCGACCTCTGGCAGGGCAAGAGTGTCAATGGCGCTAATTGCGAGCACTTTAAGTTCTTTAGCACCAACAGACAAGATGTGCCGGTCGGCATTGTTGAGTTGATGCTTAAGGGGCGCTGATTCTATCGCCAACTGCTTCGACTGTTTTTGTCGTTAGCTTTGGACTTGTTTCTTGATTTATTTCAGGATTTTTTCTGGATTAATTTCTGGATTAATATCTGGGCTCGCCTGAGGGCTTGCGCCTGCCTGAGGGCTTGCGCCTGCGCTTGTGTATGTTCTAGTTTCCGGACTTATTTCTGCGCTTATTTCTGTCATTAGGTCTGTCGCTACTTCTGCTATGGCTTCTGGGCTTGCGTCTGCGCTGAAGTCTTCACTGGCGGCTACAAAAGTCTCATAGCCTTTTGGCATGCCGCTCTTTATCTCTAGGCTGACGTCTGAAAATAGCCAGCCACCGTTTAGCGAATCGGCATTTGATTGCTCGTTTTTGTCTATCTGGTTGGTCTGGTTTTGAATTTGTGCTCCGGAGAAATCAATCAGTGAATAACCTGATGCTGAGAAACCTGGTAAAGCCAGTTCTGCTATCGCGGGGTCGGGTGTTGCTAAATTAGATAGAGCAAACTCGGGTGGGCGTTCGGGAAAGCTGTCTGCAAGCAGGTTTGTGTCTAGCGTGCCGAGATGGGTTAGCTCGCAGTGGGTAATTCTGATGCCCCAGGCATCGGTCTGTTTTTCTAAGATGCTTTTGAATCGGGAATTGACGCGTCTGCCGTCCACTTTTAGCTCTTCTGCTGAGAAGTTTCTGGCCAATTCTCTCAGCGCACTTTCGGCGGAAAAACGCACGGCACTTTCAATGTCTTCTACTCGGGTGACGGCTTTGCGGGCATCGGCAACTTGATAAAAGTATTGCCCTTTCAATATCAAGCCGACTGCATCTCTGGTTAAGGCTTCTACCGGCGGTGTCTCGCGCGAAGTGATGCGAGTGTCGACCAATTCGACATTTTCTATGACCGGCAAAATCAGATGCACGCCCGGACCCTTACAGCCAGCCAAGCGACCGTTGCGGAAGACAACGAGCTGGGTGTGCTCTTTTACGGTCTTGAGACCCGAAATGAGCACCATGATTAATAGAACGACCATGCCGCCCAGAATTTCAAACACTCTTATTATCCCCCTTTACGATCAGGAGATTCCCCAGTCCCGAAGTTTCAATCCTCTAGTAGGATAAGAAAGTACGATTTCAAAATTAGTACGATAAATAATTAGCACGATAAGAGCAGTTTACTAGGTTTTGCGTCCTTCGGGGTGCTAGCCAACGGAGCGAAGTAAAAGTATGGCAGATTTCAGCGAGGCGCCGCACAGCGGTGCCGGGTTGCTCACCGTCCCGTCTTCTAAGGGCGCTCATACTTATTCTCAGCCGATAAAGAAGAAGGGCTTTTGGTTTCTTCTCTTTGGGGTGCTTTTGCCGATTGCCGCAATGGTTGTGGAAAGCAACTTTCACTTATTGGCTGAGAACTTCTTCGACCCATTTCCAAGCCCGGCTCATCTGGTTTTGTTTGCCTTGATTCCATTTAGCAACTTTCTGCTTTGGTTGGCCGGTAGGAGAGACATGAGCCAATACTATGGCTTTATGGCGCTGGCAAGCGGCATGGCTATGGGTGTGGGCATACTTTATTCGGTGATGTGTTTGCCGCTTGCTCCGATCTTTTGTTTCTATTCACTGGCCTGCGGCTTTGGACTTTTGGGTCTGGCGCCCCTTCTATCTATTCCTTGCAGTTTTGCTGCCGGCAAAACGGTAACTAGTTTGGCTCATGCCCGAGGCACTTATTTTGACGCCCATCAGGTCGAGCACATCGGACATCTAATCGTTCTAATTATGGTCGTGGCGGTGGAATTGCCATCTACTCTGACGCGCATCAACTTGAGCGAAGCGATTTCGCACAAGGTTCAGCCTCATGTGGCGGCATATAACCTAGTGGCGCAGACCCCTGAAAATCTCAAAGCTATCGAATGGCTTCGCCGTTATGGCAATCGCGAAGTGCTCTTGCGCGCTTGCTATGAGCACTCGGGCAAAGCCACCGATATACTCGGTTCACTTTATGAAAGCGGTCATCCTATCGCGGTGTCCGCGGCTCGCGAAGTTTACTATAAAGTTACCGGCAAGCCGTTCAACACTGAACCGATACCGGCTTCCTTTAGAGCGACAATTAAACACAACGGCGCGCTCTCGCCCACCGACCCGCTTACCGGCGGTGTCGACGATGAGTTTGATTTAGATACAGGTGTCGCCGGTGAGAATGTTAGCGGCATGGCTCGCGGTCTAGCCCTTAATGCTGCCAACTTGAGCGGCAAGGTAGACGCTGAAGGCTCTTTGGCGCAGCTGACTTTAAGTTTCGATTTTGAGAATACCTCTAAATATGATCGCGAAGCGCGGGCTCAAATATTGCTGCCGCCAGGGGGTGTGGTCAGCCATGCCAATCTCACGGTTAACGGTGTGAGCCGGGATGCCGTCATCGTCTCTAGATCTTTCGCTCGTCAGCAATATCAAGCAGCCGTGCAAGAAAAAAGAGATCCGCTGCTCGTTAGTTATAGCGGCATAGATAAAGTGCTGGTGCAGTGTTTTCCTGTGGCACCGGGCGAGACTATGAAAGTGACGCTTGATATTGCCGCACCGCTGACTTATATAGACAAACAAAAGGCTGTGCTCGAGCTGCCTCGGTTTAGTGAGCGCAATTTTGCCGTCAAAGGCGAGATGGCTCTTGAGCTGGTAAGTGATGGTGAAATCAAGCTAGATGGCTTGCATGCCATAGCGCCGAAATCCGCTTCTCTGGGTAACCTCTCGGGCGGCAGTGAGGTGGCGGTGGCTCCACCCAGCGTTGCTGGCGTAGCGGTTGAACCACAGGACACTGTTGAAGATAGAGTCGACCAACCTCAGCCTAATGTCGGCACCGACTCGGCCCAAGCTATAGAAGATGGCAAGCAGCCAGTTGCCATGCCCGCCGAACAGGCGGATTTTAATCTAGGAGCACCTGAGGCGCAGGCGGGGCTTTCGAAGTTAGGAGCACCTGAAGCGCAGGCGGGGCTTTCGAAGTTAGGAGCACCTGAAGCGCAGGCGGGGCTTTCGAAGTTAGGGGCACCCGACGTGCAGGCTTGCGCGCCTATGCCGACTGACTACAAAAGTCGTTTACTTGGCGCCCTAGACTGGTCGACTTTAGCCGCTGACGGTTTGCTGCAAATTGGGCGCAGCGGTAAGGTTGGCACCGTCTGGTGTTCGGCTGCTCCGCTTATGAATGGATACCGGGTTGTGAGCGCGATCGCCCCCGAGACTTACCAACCGATAAAGAAGCTTGCCGTAGTTATAGACGGCTCTAGCTCGATGGCGGCAGCGCTGCCTGCCATAGTCGAAGGTTTAAAGGGCGCACCTAAAAATATTGAGCTATCAATCTCTTTGGTCGGAGATAGCCTGCGTACCTGGCCGGGGGATTCTATAGTTTTGAACGGCGGTGCGAA
The DNA here is from genome assembly GCA_017303615.1 of Obscuribacter phosphatis (SeqCode). GTDB lineage: Bacteria > Cyanobacteriota > Vampirovibrionia > Obscuribacterales > Obscuribacteraceae > Obscuribacter > Obscuribacter phosphatis_A. The sequence continues at coordinate 6,373 of JAFLCK010000048.1, read as the reverse complement.
AGAGAAGGTGACCGGTATCGAATACATGCGCGCCGGCGACGGTCCATTCAATCTGGCTTTGCAAGGGCTGGCGGGCGCAACCGCTGTGGGTGGTCAAGACAATAGCCGGGCCGTAGCTACCATGCTTAGCCAGAGCCGCTCACCTGAACGCGCTGTTCTTTGGATTCACGGACCCCAGCCCTTGGCTGCCGGTGCCGTTGACCTGCAAAGAGAGTTGGCTGTTTCTGGCGACGGCGCCAGGCTTTTTGATATGCAGGTGGTGCCGGGACCGAACGCCGGGCTTGACGGGCTGAGCAATTGCAACATTTTTCGCGTTAAAAGAGCAGGTACAAAACAAACCGATATCGGTTTATTTTTTTTAGCAGCTTGCCGCGAAAAATCGGCGCAAACCCCGAAGCCCCAGTTCAGCCTAGAGCTGCCGGGGGCGGACGACAAGCTCGCCTCAGTTGCCGACCAGCGCCAGGTTTCGGGTGACCTTCTCAAGGTCATGGCAGCCTATGAAATGAGACGGATGATTAGCGGTTTGAAGTCGCAGTTCGGTGGTCAGTCGCCTGCCAGTTTAGGCGAGGCCTTTGGTATCGTCGGCCCGCAAACAAGCGCCATTGTTGTCAGCAGAGAAAGCCATTCATATTTGCCGCCTAAGCAGAGCGCAGTTTCTGCAAAGCAGATACTGCTGGCGCTGGGCACCGGATACAAAGTTGCCATGGAATATACCTTGCTGGAGATGCATCCCCTTCGAGTCTTTGGTCTTGATGGAAGAGATGCAGCTCTTTATCAATCAGGCGGCGATACTAGTTCTTGGCTGCCAAATCCAGCCGAGTCGATTGATCGATATTTCAAGGGCGTCGTGGGCGAGATGAATAATCTCTCTACGGCAGCTGGTGTTCCGACAGCTGGACCACAAGCGGCACCGGCAGCTCCATTTTTGGGACAGAACAGAAACTTTGCCATGCCAAGTGCCCCTGAAAGCAGAGTCGATAAAATGGTCGACCAAATAAATGAATACAAAGACTATTCGCAGGCTAAGAAGCAGAAGGCTGACCTGCAAATGACTGATGCATTTGGCGGCGCACCCGCTAAAGAAGAGGCGCCCTTTGAAGGCGACCAAGCATCTCAGGCATTTGGTGTGGCTCGCGGTGCTGCTGGTGACGGCAAGCTGATTCTTTCCCCTGACGGTTCGCCGCCGCAACAGCCTTCTCGTGCCAACAAACCCAGCTCTAATTTCCCGACTTTGCAGGGCGCAACCAGCGGTACTATTTCCGCAAGCGGTCTAGAAACGATCGCTAGTGTCAATACGGCAGGCACCATCAGCACTGGGGTTATGGGTTTTGGTTATATGTACGGGCCAGAGGCAAGAGCGCGCATGATTCAAGAGTCAGGTATCTTCTACAGTTGTCTGGCTTTGTTTGCCACTCTTTCTGTTTGGCTTAGTTTGCGAGCTGGGCTTTCCATCAAGCGCAAGCAAAAGGGCAGTTAACTAGCTAGATTGCTCTTGTGATAAAGGCGGTATGCTCGTTCTTGACCCTGGTCAAAATAACCGTGAGGTCTTCGCCGTCGCCTTTTTTAAGCGACAGAGACTTGATAAATTCATCAGGCACTATCGGCGAGCCGCGTTTTTTTACGGTTAAGTTGCGAGCTTTTAGCTTTTGCAATTCTTGTTTGATTTTTTTGAGGCTAAATGGCAAGCTGCTGATTATTTCGAAAGAGCGCGCGCAGGGGCTGTTTGAAAGATTGTCTGAAGTGAGGAAGGCGATTTCATCATCAATTTTGAATGCTTTCATGTCGGCGCCAAGGCATTCCACCAAGCCGGCTCTGATTATGGCGCCGTCTGGTTCGTGCAGGTAGCGGCTAGGGCTTTGGCATTCGAGCTTGGGAATGCCTTGGCTGTCGTCAAAACTAAACTGCTTGTCGCCATAGAGCAAAGTGGCACGCCTGGTGGTGTTCTTATCTGTGCCCGCACTGCGCAGATCTGCAAACCAAAGTACTGCTTCTTTAACATCGCCGTTTTCTGAGATTATCTCGACTTCGCAATCAAGACCCAGTTGTTTCAATTCGTCGTAATCAATGCCGGGTGAAACTTTGACTGCTAGTCCCTTTAGGTTGGGCAATTCGTCCTTGCGCAGCCAATTCTTTAGAGTCGAAAGAGGCGGCTGGTAGGCTTCGGCTTTGAAAATACGCTTGCCCTGTTCGTCTCTGCGTCCTGGGTCAAAGAAGGCAAGTTGATAGCTATTGATGGTGTTCGAATGGTTGATATTGGCACCGCTAAATTTTGCAACATCGGCGCAGACCGCATCAAATCTATCAGATAAGCCTAGGGCTGACGCATTGGCTTTGGCGAGAACAAGTCGGGCTTCGTTTAGGTCGATGCCCATAACCGGTCCGACTGGGCATAAAGCCAGGCTATCGCCACCGACACCGCAGCAAAAATCAACAATTGCCACCGCGCTTCCGAGGCTCTCTGCCAAGGTTTGAAAGCGTTTGCGGCGGTGTGTTGTGATTTTTTCACCGCTTGCTTGTTCTAGGGCGTCGCGAGTGAAAAACATCTTTTCGGCTTGGGCGAACTTTGCAGACTTGATTGCCTTTTGTCTTGCCAGGGCTACTTCTAGGACTGCTGCCGCCTCGCTTGCCTCAAGTTTGTCGCTTTTGCGCAAGGCAGTCAAAACCTTTAGATGATTGTTTTCAGTCAGCACTTGCAAAGCCAGTTTGTCTAATAGAGCGCGTCCGCGCTCTGATACCGCAAATAGTGCCTGATCTTTATTCATTGCTTGATATTTGGCTGTTCTTATTTGCTGGCTGTGGCTATGCTCAAATTGAGGTCGGCGCCGTTCCAGGCGCTCTTTAGCTCGGGGGTTTGCACTCGACCGCGGTCCCGCAAGACTTCGGCTTGAACATTTTCTTTGAGGCGACCGAATGCCTTTCTGATGGTGGTCATGCCGGCATTATCGTTGGCTAAAATGTCTATTAGTTGTCTTGTGAAAACGCCGTTTGCGTATTGCTTCGATTCCCATGAAACTTGGTCGGGGGCGCTTGAGCAAATTACCATTTGACCTGTACCCTGGGTTAGTTGCTGCGAGTCAAAGTTGTCGGCATTTTTATAAAATAAGCCTTTGGCGCCGCCATTGTCTATGGTGGCTTTTTCGTTGGTGGCGCCGCTGTGGCAAGCGTCGAAGACGCAGAGCACGCGGTCGCTCTTTAGTCTTTCTTTGATGGTGGGCATGAGGTGTTTCATTGAAATGCCGCTGGTGAAAAGGCTGGTTGGTTTGGTGTCATAGACCACCAAGAAGTTGTCGCCGCCCACATCTAGCTCGGAAGGGCTACCGTGGCTGGAAATATAGATAACCACGAGGTCGTCCGGTTGCACCACTTTGGGCAGCCAAGAATCGCCGAGCAATTCAAGAATGTTTTCGCGAGTGGCTTCTTCGTCGATCAAAAGCTTGGTGTTTTCGGGCTTGAAGTTGCCCCTCTTAATAAGATAGTCGTGGAAGTCGCGGGCATCTTTAGCCGAATATTTCAGATTGAGAGCCGAGTCTTTGAAATTGCTTATACCGATAACTAGAGCCCATTTTTCGCGCACCGGGCGAGGTTTGACTTGACCGGCGGCGCTGGCTGTCGACGGTGTTGCCTGTATAGCTGTTGGTGTGGAAGCCGGTATGGCTGTCGATGTTGTTGTCGGTGGTGTTGTCGGTATCGCATTCGGTGTGACAGTCGGTCTGGTTGTCGGTGTCGTATTTGGTATCGTGGGCGGCGTGGTAAGGGCAGGTGAAGAAGTTGGCACCTGGCTCAGGTCGAGACTCGTATCGAGATTTTCTATGTCGGTCAACTTTTGTCTTTGCTTTAGTCTGGCGCCGCCCGGCAGTTTCGCCTTGATGGCAAGCGAGCGGTCGCTGGCTTGCTTGGCGTCGGCGGGGCGATTCATTGCTTTGTATAAAAGCGCCAGCTGGTCTAAATCCATTGCTACGCGGGCGCTGTCTTGCCCCATACTCTGGCTGTCTTGTTCGATGGCTTGCTTGAGCAATTTTTCGGCTTGGTCAAAGCTAGATTGGGCGGTGAGTGCTTCGGCCAAAAGTACTTTTGTTTTTGCGGTGAGGGCGTTGTCGCTGCCCAGCAGGTTTTCTCTTATATCAAGCGCCTTTTGCAAAATTCTCTGTGCGTCGCTTTTGGCGCCGCGGCGCATCTTCACCTGTCCCATCAGCTCAAGCACCTGGGCTGTGTCGGGTGTTTCCACCCCCAACTTATCTTTGCGAATGGAAAGGGCTCTTTCCAAAAGGGTTTCGGCGCTATCGAGCTGTCCTTGCTGCAAGGCTATCTCAGCCAGCCCCACCAAGCTTGTCGCCACCATCGGGTGGTCGGGACCCACCGAGGCTTCCTTGGCGGTGAGCGCTTCTTTCATAATGGGCAGGGCTTGGTCGTAGCGACCTTGTCTGGCATAGATTTGCCCGAGATTAGCCATGGCTGCCGCCGAAAAGCTGTGATTGCTGCCGTACTGAGCCGTGAGAATATCGGTGGCGCGCATGGCCACTTGCTCGGCTTCGGCATAGCGGTCCATGTCGCGATAGAGTGTGCCCAGGTCGTTCAAGGTGATGGCTTCTTGCACGCGGTCGTTCTGCCCGTATTTCAGGGCTTCTTTGTAGTATTTTTCTGAGTCGTCAAACTTGCCCTGGTCTTGAAAGAGCCCGGCTAGATTGGTGAGATAGTCGGCTTTGTTCTGCGAGCCGGTGGCTTCGCAGAGGGCGAGAGAGTTGCGAAAGAGGGTCTCCGACTCTTCGAATTTGCCCTGCAATTGCAGCATCAAAGCTAAGTTGTTCTGGGTGGCGGCGTATTCCTGGCAGGTCTTGCCTTTGAACTGTTCGGTCAAAGCCAGAGCCTCTCTAAAGCGGCTCTCTGCCTGCTTGATCAGACCCATGCGCCAAAGGGCTATACCAAGCCCGTTTATCGCTTTCGCCTTTTGAAATTCCATGCCTGGGCTCTGAAAATCTTTAATGGCGCTTTCAAAGCACTGTCTGGCTTGGGCATAGTTGCCCTTGTCAGTGCAGTCGTTGCCGTTTTTGAAATTGAGCATGCCCGATAAATTGAAGTTATTGGGGGCGAATTGGGCGGCGGCGGGCTGCAGCAGCGCCAGAGGCGATGCCAGACTCAAGCCTAGAAACAAAGAAAGAGTTAGCTTGGTGGCGTTTCTTCTTTTGATTTCAGCCGAACTTTTCATGTCTCTTTTGACCTCTAAAACCAACCAATGGGCGCCTTAAGTATAAATGCCAGCAGCCGCTGAGCGGAAGTTGGCGGGGTTAAGGCGGTGATATATAGATGAGTTATATCTACTTGCAAAGCGCCGGTCTGCCTATCTAAAATGGCTTTTGCCTTAGGCGACCAAGAAATATTAGTGAGGGATAAGGATGAAATTTCACAGCGATCTCTTCGGCTGGAACTATGTCTGGAGAAACTTTGCCGAAGAAAAGGGCGGTGAAGTTTTGACCGATAGCGGTGATGAAGAAGGCAAATTGGTCTCTGTTTCCATTCCTTGCAGCAAAACCGGTTTGACCGTTTATTTTTTGCCCACCGCCAAGCATGGCAAGAAACCCACCAGCAACACAATTTTGGCTGCCTACAGCGCAAACGGTAAGTTTGCCTTTTCAATCTTTCAAGAAAAGATGCACCACCAGCTTGGAAAAGCCCTCGGCATGCAAGACATCAAGGTGCAAGACGAGCTTTTCGATAGCAAGTTTATGATTCAGGGCAGTGATGCCGAAACAGTGAAAGAGATTTTTGATGATGTGCAGATGCGCGAATTGATTTTGCTGCAGCCGCCGGAGCTTTTGCATGTTGATCATCTCGCTCATAAAAACTATCCCGAACTGGAATTGCCCGTTGGCGCGAGCGCTGTAGTCTATCAATATGACGGCGTTATGGATAAATTGCATCAGTTGGAAAATGCCTTTGCCATCGTCACCGGTGTCTATGGTCAGTTGCAGACTGTCGGTGAAGCCGGTGGTTCTAGAGTGGCTAAGAAAGCTGCCGAAGTGCAAGCCGAATCTGAAAATACAGGTTCGCACAAACTGCGCAGCCCTCTTTTAGATCGCTAGGCAAGCAATTGGTCTCATAAGTTTGCTCAGTCCAGCTGTGTATCAATAAAACCGCACATCGGTAAGGCCGCGTAGCCGTAAATCTGCACATCAGTAAAACCCCTGTGTGCCAATAATGAGTGAGACAGTTTGGACGTCGTAATTTAGTGTAGACCTCCTGACTTTTGGAACTCGAAGGGAAGCGATTTGCTGCCCGGATTTCGCAAGGGAGACTTGGGAGATGGTTTCTGAGAAAACTAGCAAAGAACGGCAGGCGTACTGGGTTGGAGTAATTAACGAGGCGAGAGCCTATCCGG
>JAFLCK010000047.1:0-27155 GCA_017303615.1 Obscuribacter phosphatis (SeqCode) | reverse complement strand
GCCGACCCCGCCTGAATTCCGGGCCCTGACCGGCGATGACCGGGTGCTGGCCGACGAGGCCATCGCTCTGCAACGCCAGCAGTTCTCGGCGCGGGGTGGATCCCGCGGCAATGAGGTCGGGGTTCTGCCAACTGGAGCGGGGGCTTCGAACACAGGAGCTGCTTCAACAACTGGAGCGGGGGCTTCGAACGCGGGAGCTGCTTCAATAACAGGAGCGGGGGCTTCGAACACAGGAGCCGCTTCGACAACAGGAGCGGGCGCTTCGAACACAGGAGCAGGAGCTTCCTCAACTACAGGCGCCGCTTCGACAACTGGAGCGGGAGCTTCGAACACCGGAGCCGCTTCGACAACGGGAGCGGGCGCTTCAAATATAGGCGCCGCTTCGACAACGGGAGCTGGGGCTTCAAATACTGGAGCAGGAGCTTCGAACACCGGCGCTGCTTCAACTACAGGTGCTTCAGCTATAGGAGCTGCAGGTTCTATAGTGGGCATCAGGGCTTCCAGTACAGGCTCGAACACAGTTTGTGCCTCGACCTTTGAAGAATTTGATTCTTCTGTTTGTGCCGGTTGACTGGTTTCAGCTGTTATCGGCATAGATGATTGGTTCACACCCATCGGTGTGGCTTGGGGCGTGCGTCTGGGCTCAAAAATTGGCTTGGCGCCCTTGAGCGGGTTGGAGTAGTCGCGGGGTCTGACCCTGGTCGCCGGTGGCAGAGTGCGGGGCTCAGCCGGTGCTTCTTCGGCGGGTGTTTCGGCCGTTGGGGCAGCAATTTGTGCTTCAGGCTGAGCTGCTGTTTCTTGCGGCGCTGCGGTGATTTCCTGCGCCTGTGCTGGCTCTGGCGAAACGGCTGCCGCTTCGGACGGCGCTTGTGACTGATTTTCCGGTGTCTCATAGCCGCCCAGCATATCGAGAATGCTCGAACTTCTTTGACTCAAAAGCTCGTCGTGCGAAGAAACATCGGGGCTGGAAGGATAGCCGGTCAGTGAACTGGGCGCCACTGTTTCAATATCGGATGTCGGTTTCTCCGGAATGGGCGAATCACCACCGGTGGTGATCATGCTGTCGAAGCCAAAGGCTCCTTTTGTCGGTGCTTCTTTCTCTAGTTTGTCTGCATAAGACATCCAGCTATTCGGCAAAGCAGGAGCCTCTGCCTCTTTAGGCGGCTCGGGCAGAGCGGCTTCCGGATTGGTTTCAAGTGTGCTTCTGCCTGCCGAGGCAAAGATATCCGAATCGAAAGTGGCAAGCTCGGGACTGCCGGCTGGTGTGCTTTCGGCGCCTGTTTCTTGGGGCAGAGCGGCGGGTTTGCTCTCACTTATATAGGTATTGAAATGTTCGTCCCCGAAATACTCGCGCAGTCTCTTTTGTTTGGCTGCTTCTTCCTGGGCGGTTATTTCTCTTTCGGCAGCGATTGCCCTTTCCGACTCTTCTATAGCCTTAGAGCCTGCATGTCCGGCGCTGTAGTCGCTCAAGAACTGCGAGGCAAAGTCTTCTTTGTTTGCTGCCGGAGTTTCCGGAAGAGCCTCGGGTGGTGCCGCCAACGCTTCTTGCACATAGCTGTTGGTTGCACTGACTGGTTTTTCCAGGGCCGATAGAGGTACCAGGTCGTGCGAAAGCACAAACCACTCGGGAGCCACTAACTTTTCAGAACTGGTGTTTTGCACCTGCTCGGCTCTCATTTCATCGAGGCTTTGCGGAGCCAGAGCCGCCAGTTTGTTCGCTGAGCTGGTCGGTGATGAAATGATCGGCGCTGGTGCCGGTGAGAGTAAGGAACCGGCTGAGAGCCCGGGCTGTATTGGTTCCGGCTCTGGTGGCGCTGGTGGTGCGATATAGGGCGCCGGAGTCTCAAGCATGGGTGCTGGAGTCTCAAGCATGGGCGCTGGAGTCTCAAGCATAGGCGCCGGTGCTGGTTCCGATGCAAGGGCGCCAAGGTCGGCACCTTGACCGTAGAAAAGAGCAGCGGGGTCTTCGGTGTAAAGTCCTTGATTGGCTGCTGCAGGTTGCGGCGCGCTGCCGCCACCGGCTAAGGTTTCTAGGTCGGCTGCTTTGATGGCGGCAAAATTAGTACGCAGTAGTGACTTGGTTTTGTCTTCCTGTCTACCTTCCGGAGTAATAATCATGTGACAGACTTGACCGATATCAACTACGGTTCTGCCAGCTTGCGGATTGGTGGTGACCAGATTGGCGCCTAGCTCGCGCAAGAGGGCGAAAACAGGTTCGCTCAAGGTGGAGCCTTCCACTGTCAGACTGCGGCGAGCGCCGCCCTGGGCGTACTTGGCTGCTGCCTCATATAAAGATTTCTCTTTGGCTTTATCTAGTCTCTGGGTCGGGCGGGCTGCTACATAGTGGAAGTCTCTGCCGTCCAAGATGGATTTACGGGCTTTCTCGACCATTAGTGAATCGAGGGTTCGGAACTCATAGGCTGAAGCCGTGACGTTGACGACCATGGTCTGACCGTCTTCTGCACTGACGACAAAACAAAGATCCTTGACTCTATAGCTTTCTCCGGCGGCTTCTTCGCCTTTCTTAGAGAAAGACGAAAGTCCGCTGGGGGCTGCGGCTGGCTCCAAGCAAAAGATCAAGCAACCTGGTTGGAATAGCTTGCTTTCTCTAGCGCCCCACTCTTCTTGCGAAATTGGTTGTTGTCTTTCGAAAGAACGCAGATATGGCTTGATATCGGGCAGTCTCAGGTTGTTTTGGCGAAGCATTGAGTTCATTGTTCGATTCTTCTTTTTCTATCGTGAGGGGAGTACCTATTGACCGGCTGCTCTGGATATTTCGGCCAGAGCTTGGGTCTTACTCTTTTCAATTAGGTCTAAAAGTCTAGAGGCAGCCTCTTCTATTTCATTTTTAGTGGCTTGGCTGTCACTGCCTATCTTGAGCAGCGAGCGTGAGTAAGCCGACTTCATATCTTCGATCACTTCTTCTTGTACTCTGACGATTTCGGTCTCACCTTTTTTCATCATGGTGCGCAGATTTTCTTCAAAGTTTTCTCTGATTGCCACCAGGTCGGCTCTGATTTCGGCAATGACTCTTGCCTTAGCCTCAGCCAGCTTCAATCTAGTAGTTTCAGATTCAGTGACATGCTCGGTCATTCTGCCGACAAAGGCATTCATATCGGCTTGTACCTTATCTTTTACTTCATCACATTTTTTGCGCAGGTTGTGGCTGCTCTGCAAAGAAGACTGGGTCAACTTGGAAGTCAGCTCTTTTACTTCTTCTTTCAATTGTTTGGCTGTGTCGCCGCTAAGTGTTTCAACTTGGCTGCGAGTACCTTCGAATTTTTGCTTTAGGGTCTCAAGATTGGTATCGCGGGCGGCGGCAAAGATCTCGTTGATATCCTTTTCGACTGTCTGCAGAACTTGCTCAATTCTTTCATTGAAAGTTTCGGTGCTTTCGCCGATACTCGACTCAGTCTCTTTCGAGAATTCTTCCAAAGAGGTGAAAGCTGCTTGAAATTCATCTTGCAGTTTTTGCATCAAGCCTGAGAAATGGCTTTCTATGCCATTTGCTTTTTGCATATAGTTGCGGAAAAGTTGACTTATAGATTGTTTTTCGCTGCCGCGGGTTTCCCAGAGACTGTGGTCAAGTTTCTGTTGCAGTGAGTTGGCATAAAAGCTCGACTGAGAACGCAATCTCTGTCCGCTCTCATGGTGCTGCACGGCGATTTCATGACTGGTGTTTTCGACGGCGCTGGCATAGTGGTCGGCGGCATTTTGATAGTTGTCGTCGAGGCTGACCTGATAGCTCTGCTTTAGCTCGGCGATGGCGGCTTTTAAGTCGCCTGTATAGACGGTCAGTCTTTCCAAAAGAGCTCTTAGATGGTTGGCGGTACTTTCTTTTTCGGCTTGCATTGCCGCTTTCATTCGCTCAGCAGTTTCTTTGGCGTGGCGCTTAATCTCTTCTTCTACGGCAGCGGCTTTGGCCGCCACTTCCATTTTTGACTGCTGTTCGCTTTCTTGTCTCTCGCTGACATGCTCTGAAGACTTAGAAGAAAGCTTGCTGGTGCTGCTGTCTTCTAATTCGTTCAGTTGTGCTGAACCCGAGTCGTAGATATCTTGCAGTTTTTTGCCTGAGAAAGTCATTTCTGTTTTCCTGTCCCTACTTTTAGGTTAGTCATTTTCCAGAGAGAGCATGGCGCTCTTATAAGTCATTACTGCCATGGCGGCAGCTCTGCCCGATTCTTCAATCATCGGCAGTTTGATATTCAGGTCGGTCAGTTCAGTATTGAAACTGCGGGCGATGCGCTCGAGGTCGGCGCGCATGATGCGCACTTGTTTCTCCAGCGCTTCCACCGATGACTGTCTGATGCTTTCGATGCGCTCGTTTTTTACTTGCGAGGCTCGCATAAACTCCTGTTCGGTCTGGTCTACTTGGGTCTTGAAAGTTTTGATTATTTCTTGACCATGCAGCTTGAGGCGGCTGCTTAGTTTCTCCAGCACTTCCGGACCAGCTGAAAGTTTGCTGCCCGATACCAAAAGATGCACTTTCGCTTCTTGGGCGACAGCTGCTTCAAACTTGGTGATCAATCTTTCGATGTCGTCGGTAATTTGTCTTTCAGCTCTGCGCAAGGTGTTGATAAAGAGCTTTTGGTTAACAGACATGCGCTTTCTTGCCGACTGGGCTATACGACCGATTTCTTCCTGCGAACTGGCAAGGGTGCGCTCAATTTCGTCGTTGTAGGCTTTGACATGCTTGCTTTGTTGTTCCAAGCTGTTGGCTTTGAAGCGATCCCGCAGGGCATGCAGATGTTCCTGCCAATGCTCAATCTGTTCCATAACGGCTTGCACATTGGTGTCTCTTGCTTCAGAGATGCTGTCTTCACCGCGTCTAGCTAGTCTCTTCAAGTCGACCACGGCAGTTTTTACTATTTCATCAAGCTCTTCTTGCACTGTCTTGATCTTATCGTCAAAATGCTCGCCATAGCTAGCAAGGCTGTCTTCGACGCTCAGTCGAGCTGCTTCAATAACCTGACCGGCTTCTTCGTCGATTGACTTGGCGGTGTCAGACATAGAGTTTTCATAGGTCTCGCCATGCAAGTTGATATCTTTTTTGGCTGTCTGACCGTCATTAGCTGCCTCTAGGGCTCGAGCTTTGCTGGCTTCCAAAAGTTCCGAGCTTGGTGCTTCCACCAGTTCATTCAGCTCTTTTAGCTGGGCTTCCATAAGTTCCGCCAGTTCTCTCATGGCGTCCTGCACTCGTTGCCCGAGCTGTTTTTTGATGTCGGACGAGGCGCTAAGCAGCTTTTCCATCTCTCTGGCTTCTATTTCAGCCATTTGGTCGATGGTTTCGTCGCGTTTTGCTTCTAAGACGTTACCGTGACTATCGACCAAGTGGCTGCTCTGCTTGACCACTTTGTCGAGCTGTAAAGTGAGGCTCTGGTCGAGTCCTTCTGTAAAGCTGGTCAACTGCTGCATACAGAGGCTGACTGTATTCTCAAGCTCATTGCCTGCTTTTTCCAGGGCCTCGATCATCAAATTGGCCGCCGAGCCGAAGCCCCCTGCCTGATTTGAAGATACCGGTTTGGAACTATCCTCCGCCATTTACATCCCTCGAAGTTGAAATGCCACACATCCCATAATGGTAGACTTCATGGCATCTTTCGGAGACACTTTTGCAAAGAAAAACGCCACTGCGAAAGCGGCCTACCACTTATTAAGTGTATGCCCACTTGAATTTTCAACTAAGCGCCTGACAACCGTCCCTTAACAGTGGCAGCCTTAGCCGGCAGTCTTAGCAGCCTCTTTGGCGCGGTTTCTTTCCAATCTAGAAAGAGCCGCCAAGCTAGCTTCATTAATCGTTTCAGAAAGGGTGGGGTGGGGATGGATGGTCACGGCAAAGTCTTCCAGGGTGGCACCCATCTCAATAGCCAGGCAGGCTTCAGAGATTAGGTCGCCGGCTCTTGGTCCGACAATGCCGACACCCAATATTTCTTGGGTTTCGGGTGAGAACATCACCTTGGTGGTGCCGGCCGCTCCGCCCAGGGTCATGGCTCTGCCCGATGCCGACCAAGGGAACCTTGCCACTTGGAAGTCGATGCCTTTGGCTTTGGCTTCGATTTCGGTCAGTCCGCACCAAGCCACTTCCGGCTCGGTGAAAACGACAGCGGGTACGACTCGGTTGTCGAAACGCGAATCTTTGCCGGCCAGGACTTCGGCGGCCACAAAGGCTTGTCTGAGGGCTCGGTGGGCAAGCATCGGCTGACCGCTGACATCGCCGATGGCCAAAATGCGCTTGTCTTTAGTGCGGCAGGTGTCGTCTATGGTGACAAAGCCGAACTGGTCGATTTCCACCTGGGTATGTTCCAGGCCGATACCGTCTGAATTGGGGCGGCGACCAACCGATATAAGCACTTTGTCGGCTTTGATTACCGGCGGTACGTCTTTACCTTCCACCGAAACTTCGACCGAGTCTTTATTGACCTTAATAGCAGTGACCTTGGTGCTTAAGTGAATGGCTTTGAAAGCCTCTCCCAGCTTAGCCGCCAGCGGCTTGACCAAGTCGCGATCGGCGCCCGGTAAGAGCCCGTCGGTCATTTCAATCACTGTTACTTTGCTGCCCAAGGCGGCATAGACCGAGCCCAGTTCGAGCCCGATATAACCGCCGCCGATAACCACCAATTCTTTCGGAATTTCAGTCAGGGCAAGGGCCTTGGTCGAATCCATTACTCTATCGCTGAGCATCTCTTGTTCTGAGGCGAAAAGCTTGGGCAGAGCTGTGGGGCGCGAGCCAGTGGCAAGAATACAGTGCTTATATTTGATGCGCACAGCGCTTTCGCCGGGGCAATCAACTCTCACCGAGCGTGAATCTTGAAAAACTGCTTTACCGTTGAGAATTTCCACGCCGGCGCTTTTGCACATGCCGACAATGCCTTGGGCTAATTTGTCCAGAACACTTTGTTTCCAATTGCGCAGGGCGTCCACATCAATTTTTGGTTCGGCGAAAGTGATGCCAATTTTGGCGGCGCTTTTGGCGCTGTCCAAAACTTCGGCAGCATGCAGCAGCGCTTTAGAAGGAATGCAGCCCATATGCAGGCAGACACCGCCCGGCTTGGGCTGGGCATCAACCAAGATGGTACGCAGCCCTAGTTCGGCTAATCTGAGCGCCGCCGTGTAACCGCCGGGTCCGCCGCCGATTACTGCAACGTCTACTTCTTGCACCATTTCACCGACTACCATAAAGCACCTCTTAGCCTAGTTTTCAGTTGTCCAATTAATAAAGAAGGAAGCGGACCGGATCTTCCAGTCTATCGATCACGTGTCTGACAAAGTATGCTGCTTCGGCACCGTCAGCCAATCTGTGGTCGAAGGAAAGGGCCAGCGGCAGGATGGTGCCGATAGCTATTTGTCCGTCTTTCACAATTGGTTTTTGAGCTGCGCGCGCCATGCCCAAAATTGCTGCTTCGGGGAAATTGATCATGGGTGACATGCTTGTTCCGCCGATGGAGCCAATATTGGTGAGGGTGAAAGTGCCACCGGCCAGTCTTTCCAATTCGATTTTGCCAGTACGAGTTTTCTCGGCAATTTCAGCCAATTCCACAGCCACTTCAAAGAAGCTCTTCTTATCGACGTCACGAATGACCGGCACTATAAGTCCGCGTTCTGTGGCGACGGCTACACCCAGGTTGTAATAGTGTTTGACCACTATTTCGCCGGTGTTTTCGTCGAGGCTCGAATTGAATTGAGGGTAAGCCTTGAGGGCACTGGCTATGGCTTTGAGAGCAAAAACAGTGAGGGTGGGGCGTACTTTGGGGTTACCGGCTTTCTTGGCAAATTCTGCTTCGTACTTGGGAATCAAAGCCGAAAGCATGGTCACGTCAGCTTCATCAAAGTGGGTGACATGCGGAATATGAGTCCAAGCCTGGGTCATATTGATGGCGATTTTTCTTCTTATAGACTTGAGAGGCTGTCTTTCCACCGGGCCATATTTGGCAAAATCGGGATATTCGACGGCTTCTGCGGCCATGCCGGAACGCAGAGGCACCGCCGGACCAGAAGAAGTATTGATTTCGATGACGCCACTGCGAGCAGCCGGGTGGTCTACCGTTGAGGAGCCGCTCTGAATGCGGCTCTCTAATGTGCCTGCTGCAAAAGCCATGACGTCTTCTTTCAAGACGCGACCGCCATTGCCGCTACCGCCCACTACATAAAGGTCGACTCCCAGTTCTCTGGCCAGTCGTCTCACTGCTGGAGCAGCCGGCACCGGTCTAGTGCGGTCTCTCTCCACACGCACCGCGGTGGCGGTTCCTTTGCCGTTACCGCCTTGGGCATGTGCTTGCATCGGTGCTGCTTCTTTTGCCGCAGCGGCGGCCTTGACCGGAGCCGCTGTTTCGGCCTGCTTAGAGGCAGAGCTAGAGGCAGAACCGGATGCAGCGCCAGAGCCCGAGCCGGCAAGGTCATAGCTGATCATGACACTACCGACAGTGACTTGCTGTCCTGCTTCCACATGCACTTTCGAGACCACACCGGCATAAGGAGAAGGAATCTCAACCACAGCCTTGTCTGTTTCCACTTCCAAGATGGGTTGGTCTTCTTTGACTGTTTCTCCGACTTTCACTTTTACCGCGATGATTTCGGCTTCGTGGATGCCTTCGCCAAGATCCGGCAAAATAAAATCAACTGACATTAGCTAGTTCCTCTTTAAAATGAGAGAGTCTCACGGCAAGCCGAGAGCACTCTTTCTGGATCGGGCAAGTAGAATCTTTCTTTAGAGAAATAAGGAATCGGAGTATCGAAGCCGGTGACGCGCTTGATGGGCGCTTCTAGATAGAGCAAGGCCGCTTCGTTTACTCTGGCTACCACTTCGGCTCCCAGTCCGCAGGTACGAGGTCCTTCGTGCACAATCACAGCTCTTCCTGTTTTCTTGATGCTCTCGATAATCAAGGTGGCATCTAGGGGAGCGATGGTGAGCAAGTCGATTACTTCAGCTTTGACGCCGTCTTCATCTTCGAGCATTTCTGCTGCTTCCATAGTGGCTCGCAGTGAGGCGCCGTAAGAGATGAGGGTGATGTCCTTGCCTTCTTTCACTATCTGTGATTGTCCGATTGGCAAGGTTTCCATCTTCTCCGGCACTTCTTCTTTGAATAATCTATAGATGGCTTTCGGCTCGTAATAGATGACCGGATCGGGATCTTGTATAGCGCTATGCAAAAGGGCTCGTGCATTTCTCGGTCCAGAAGGAATCACTACTTTGAGACCGGGGGTATGCGCATAAATAGCTTCGCGGCTTTCGGAATGGTGCTCGAGGGCGCGTATGCCGCCGCCGTATGGGGCGCGCATCACCAGCGGTACCGAGAGGCGGCCGCGGGTGCGGTTACGGAAGCGCGAGGCATGACATTCCAGCTGGTGGAAGCTGTAATAGTCGAAACCGGAGAATTGGATTTCGCAAACAGGTTTGATGCCATAGATGGCCAGCCCGATTGCTGTGCCGACAATGCCCGACTCGGCTAGAGGGGTGTCGAGCACTCTCTTGTCGCCGAACTTGGCATGCAGACCTTCGGTGATACGGAAGACGCCCTCGTCGGGACCAACATCTTCACCCATGACGATTACTTTCTCGTCTCTTTCCATCGCCTCGAACAAAGCGAGGTTGATGGATTTTGCCATATTCATTAAAGCCATTGACTTTACTCCTGAAAATTTCTTACTTGCTTGTCGCTAAATGAACTAAACAAAGTGTCGGCTTATTTCGCCGAGGCATGCTGCGGGCTCTTGCCGGCATTCTTTGTTTTTTCGAGATGGGCACGCAGCTCTTCTCTTTGTTCATTTAAGTAAGGGGGCATATCGGCATACAGATAATCGAACATGGCCAAAGGATTCATCAGTTCTTCCGAAGTGGAAGCTTGTTCCATTCTGGCAATAGCGGCTTTGATTAAAGCATCTAATTCTTCTTCCAAAGCAGTCAGTTCGGCTTCTTTGTAGACGCCTTTATCGAGCAAATATTTCTTGAAGCGATGCAGCGGTTCGCGCTTTGTCCAGAGCTTGCATTCTTCTTCAGAACGGTAGCGTTTAGGATCGTCGGCGGTGGTGTGCGGTGTGAATCTATAGGTGAGACCTTCGATCAGGGTCGGTCCTTCGCCTTTTCTGGCTCTTTCCACCGCTTCTTTGGTGGCGACATAGACAGCCAGTACATCGTTGCCGTCTACTCTGATGCCGGGCATGCCATAGGCAATTGCTCTTTGGGCAATGGTTTCGTTGCGCATTTGTTTTGAGAGCGGCACTGAAATTGCATACTGGTTGTTCAAGCACATGAAAACAACCGGGGCTTGATAAACAGCCGCAAAGTTCATGGCTTCGTGTGTATCGCCTTCAGATGAAGCACCATCGCCGAAATAGGTCATGACCACGCCTTTTTCGTCTCTGATATTCATGCCCATGCCGATACCGGCGGCATGCAAGAGTTGGCTGGCAATCGGCACGCAAACCGGCAGATCGTTGACGCCTTCCGGCGGTCTGGCGCCTTCTTCATAACCGTTCCAGTAGAGCAAAGTGCTGTCTATAGACCAGCCGCGATAGAGCAGACCGGCTAGTTCGCGATAGGCGGGGACATGCCAGTCGCTTTTCTTGAGGTGGATGACCGAGCCCATCGAGATGGCTTCGTGTCCGGAGGATTGAGGGAAGGTACCGAGACGTCCTTGCCTTTGCATCATGAGCATGCGCTCGTCTGTGCGTCTGGCCAAGAGCATGTAGCGATACAAGCACTTGAGGTCGTCGTTTGAGATTTTCGGCTCCAGTTCTTTATCGACAACTCCGTCCTCGTCGAGAATCGAGAGGTATTCGATCTGGGGCAGCTCGATTGGTTTTCTTGGCATGGTTTTGTGACCACCTTAAAAGACAGATAAAGACAGTTATGCTGTATAACATAGAAAGTATGTCATATATTACGGTTTGTGAGGAAAAGCGCTCTCTAAATCTTTGTTATTGAGAGCGATAAGAGCCGGTTGTGGAGCGAAAAAGTAAACAAAAGATGAATAGAGGGTAGAAATGCAACCTGTGGAAAAGCCGCTGCCTAAGCCGGATTGGCTCAAAGTTAAACTGCCCACCGGCGCCGCCTATCAAAAGGTGAAAGAGATCATAGATACCCATGACTTGCATACAGTTTGCGAGTCGGCAGCTTGCCCGAACCGCGGTGAGTGCTGGTCTTCGTCCACTGCCACCTTTATGATTTTGGGTAATGTTTGTACGCGAAGCTGTGGATTTTGTAATGTGATAACAGGCAAGCCCACCGAACTTGATCTGGAAGAGCCCTGGCGGGTGGCTGATGCAGTGCAGCGCATGGGGCTTAAATATGCAGTCATTACATCGGTCAACCGCGACGAATTGAAAGACGGTGGTGCCAATGTCTGGGCCAAGACTATACAAGAGGTCCGCCGTTCCACCGAGGGTAGGTGCCAGGTTGAAGTGCTCATTCCCGACTTTATGGGTAATTGGGAGAACCTTGATATTGTCCTTGCCGAAAAGCCCGATGTCCTCAACCATAATATAGAAACAGTGCCCAGGCTTTATTTGCCAGTTAGACCGCAGGGCAATTACAAGAGATCTCTAGAGCTTCTTTTGCGGGCGAAAGAAGCCGGTATGACCACCAAGTCTGGTCTGATGGTGGGGCTGGGTGAGAGTATCGAAGAAGTATTGGCTGTGCTTGATGACTTGCAAAAGTCTCGCGTCGATATAGTCACCATCGGGCAATATATGCAGCCCACGCCCAATCACTTACCGGTGGCTCGTTATGTTCATCCCGACGAATTTAAGAGTTTCGAAGTTTATGGGCAAGACAAATTCGCCGCGGTCTTTTCAGGTCCGCTGGTGCGTTCCAGCTATCATGCCGGTGAAGTTTTAGAGAGAACTATTCGCCAAGCTTGAGCAGATTTTTGATGCCGTAAGTAACCATATTTGGGTTTTCTTTCAGCCTTCTTCTGCAATAGGCGCCTGCCACTTTGCCTTCGCCGAAGGGCAGATACATTCTAACGAGAACCCCTTCGCGAGCCAGTTTTTGCAGATACTCGTGGTTTTCTCTCAACTGTCTGTATTCTTCGCCTTCAAACAGTCGACCAGAAATTAGTGATTCTTGAAAGCGCTTGCGCGGTACGCCATGTAAAAACTGGGTTTCGAAGCGGCTGGGATCAACCTTATCGGTTATTGCAGCAGCAAAGAAGCTGGCCAGACATTTTGTGTCATGGGTGGCCACTTCGACATAGGTGCCACGGGCCATCAACTCACGGGCATAGTCAACCAAGAGGTCTTTCATGACTGGTTTGGCTGTG
This sequence comes from Obscuribacter phosphatis (SeqCode), assembly GCA_017303615.1. Taxonomy (GTDB): domain Bacteria; phylum Cyanobacteriota; class Vampirovibrionia; order Obscuribacterales; family Obscuribacteraceae; genus Obscuribacter; species Obscuribacter phosphatis_A. The sequence goes on along the minus strand of JAFLCK010000047.1, from coordinate 14,898 downwards.
TGGGCCAGGCTGGCCGGCTCGTTATAGATACCAATCACCAGGCGGGTGCGCATGCGCTCATCAAAGCGAGCCAGGTCTTTCTTGGTGCGGAAAAGTCTTGTTTGCAAAACTGTGCCGACATTTTTATAGCCCGATTCAATCAAGGCAAAATAGGTCTCTAGATGAAAGTCGGTCCATCTGTGGTCTTCGGCTTCAAGGGTGACGCGCACGCCCCGCTCTTCGGCAAAAGCCACCACTGTTTCGATGCGATTGTAAGCCAGGTCGAGTTCTTTACTGCGTACCTGAAAAGCTGTGCCCTCTTTTACCGGTGCCTTGGTGGCAAACATAGAAGGTTTGAAAGAAACTGTCGGCTGCCTTCTTTCTTCGGCGATGGCCTGGCTCAGCTTCATTGGATGCTGGGCGATAAGACTAATTAGCTCTTTGTAATGCTCGACTGAAGCATCGCAATCACTTTCAGCCTGGGCGTCTTCACCAAGAATATCGAGGGTGGAAGAGTACTTGAAATCGTCATAGAGCTTTTGGCTCAAAGCAAGAGCCTCGGCCGCTGTTTCACCGGCTAAATAAGGTTTAGCGAGGAAAAGGACCATTGAAACGGGGATGGCATCAAAGATTGATTTGCCAGCAGGCGGCATGGGCCTGGAATCAGATGGCGGTGCTTGCATTGTTTGGCTCTTTGTTCTCGATGTGGTCGAAGTACTAGTCTTTTCTGCCATTTACTTTCTATTCCTTGCAAGTACTAAACAAGAGGACAAAAAATTATATGGCCAGACATATAACTAAGTATGTAGCAGTTTCAGCTTAGTGCCCACCCTCAGATTGAGAAGGGCGTCTTGTGGGCTTTACGCTCGATTTAATTTCTTATCAGAAAACTAGCCAAAAGACTAGCCGAAAGACTAGCCAGAAAACTAACACCATAAGACTAAAGCAATAAAGTTAGCGATCATCAGGGCGAGCACTACGGTTTGCTCTATCGCCCTTTTCACCTAGACCGTTAAGCAAGAAGCTAAGCACGTTTGTGTTGTGCGCTTCTTCCTTTAATTGTTCAGCCAGCGAACCTGGCAGTCTGCTGACGACTATTACAGTAGAGACACTGCCGTCATTTTCGCGCTGCTTAAAGCAGAGACCGCGGAAACTCTGACCGTTAGCTACCATAAATTCGATGCGACCACTGGGGCTGACCGATGTATCGACATAGCGCACCGAGTGTTCGATTGGGTTGAGTTTTTCGCCTTTGAACTTACCTGCCAGGGCTTTGATAGCCTGACTGACTTGGCTGTCGCTGAGATTGTCTTGCTGCAAAACGGCGATAACAGTATCGGCTTTGCCTGTGCGTCCTTTCGAACCGGCATAAAAGCGCAGAGCCGGTTGGCGTCTATAGTTGGCCCAGATCCAGTTCTTGTCTTTTAGGTCGGTTTCTACCGGCATGCCGATTGTTTTTTCAAACAAATAAAAGTCGTCGGCAAGACCGGCATAACTGCTGCGAATGAGCAGTTCGAAGGGGCTTGTGATTTCTTGCGGCTTGAGACTGCTGCCCATGCTGCCGGCTACAGCCATGAGCGGCTCAGCCTTGGCCTCGGCTTTGGAATCAGATCTATTGTCAGATCTGGTGTCAGGTCTGGAGTCGGGGCGACCGTCAGCTGTTTGTGCACTACCTTTGGTGGCGCCGCTGCTTGCTGTTTTGGTTTGGCTTGGAGCGGCTTTTGCCTGTTGCTGTTGCTTTTCTTGGTCTTTTTTCTTTTGCGCTTCCATCTTGGCTTTGGCCAGTCTGGTGCGACCCAATAAAAAGTTGAGCTGGCTTCTGGCGTCGTCGTCGGTCATCGCCACTGGCTGCACCCTAGCTACAAGTAGGTTTTGGCTGGGCGAGCCGTCGGGCAGTTTACAGAGAATCTTGCATTCGATTAGGGGCCATTGGCTTTGGTCCATCGGCAATTCGAAAGGTCTTTTGCCGTGGGCTTCTGTGTTGACCAGTTGCTGTCCGCCGCTGGTGTCGAAATAAGTCTGCCAGTTATAGACATTGAGTATGCCTTCAGACAAAACTCTAAAATGAGCTTGTAGCTGAATTGCTGTGCCTAAAAGGCTTTTGCCGGTATTGTTTTCTATGGTGAAGGCGATGGATGGATGATAGCCGAGGGCATCATGGGACCAATAGGTGACAAAGGCAGGAATGAAAAGTTTGTTTGAAGGCTTGCTTGGATTATCGTCGTTTGAGCGGCCGCTATTGTCGGCATTGCCGCCGTCGTCATAGGTCGACTGCCGTCTTCGGCGCGGTTGATAGTCGTCTTCATCGTCGTCATAGCCTTGGGCGAGGCTGTCCATGGGCAAAGCCGCCGCAGTCAGCGCAAAAAGAAAAGCCAGAGCCAGGGCTTTACTTTGTTTTGGCGAGGTCTTTGGGAAAAGTGACAAGGGCTGGCTCAATTCAAATGGCTGAAGGGCAAACTAATTTAGACTGGAATATATATTATCTCAGAGTTCGGTAGCCCGCCATAGATACCAACTGGCACATGTTCGATAGGGCTGCCAGCGCTCAGCCCGGCTGAGCACACTTTGGGGGGTTGCCAAACCGTCTTTAGCTTTTTTCCCGTGCCGGGGGAAAGTGCGGGTAAAGCCTTTGCGAATGCCATAATCGGTATGGGGCATAACATTTTCTCTTCCTAGGCGAAAGATAAGCAGCATCTGTACAGTCCAGGGACCGATACCACGGATGGTGACAAGTGAATCGATGATTTCCTGGTCTTCCAGCGCGGCCAGCTCATCTCCTTCCGGCAGTTGCCCGGAAAGCGAATGCCTGGCCAAGTCTTGCAGCGACAGCGCCTTGCTTTGAGAGAGCCCGCAGCTGCGCAAGGTTTGCAGATCGGCCGCCAAAATCTTTTGCGGGGGCGGAAAGCTCAAGATACCGTCTTTTCCCTTTTCGCCTAGACCGGCAATGACTTTGTTATGAATGCTGGCGGCTGCTTTGCCGGTAATTTGTTGATAAATTATCGATTCAGCCAGAGCTTCATATGTAGACTGCAACTCGTTGACCGGCAGTTTATAGGCACCAACTTCTTCTATAAGCTCGCCCAGCTTGGCGTCGGCATCTTTTAAAAAAGTAAGAGCCTTTGTGGCTTTGGTTTTGCTAGTGCGATTAGATCTGCTCATAAGAGTTGCTCATCAGACATTTAGTTGAGTGAGGGCCAAAGATCTAGATTGCTCATCGATTGCTGAGACTTACAGGGCAAGTAGGTGAAATCTTTGCCGGTCTTTTTGCGATAGGCTCGCGGCGCCAGAGAAGAAAGAGCAGCAAAGCCAAGGTCTTTCGGCATCATCGCTGGTTCTTCCACAATTTCTTCGTAAAAGACCTGACCATTGGCTACAGCGCAACAGCGAGCTGCTAGAAACCATTCGCGCGAGAAATATTTATCTTGTCCTTGAAAAGAGTCTTTGCCTATTTCTCTAGCAAAAGCCTCACCATCAATTTCATAGAGTTTGTTGGTCAAAATTTCTTGGAAGGCGCAAATTTGCTTTTCGCTCTTAAGCGATAGAAAGTTTACCGCCGGCTCCATTACAGCATCGTCATTGCCTTCTTCGTCCCAGTTTAAGAGGTCGATGATGTCCCAAAATTCCACTTCGCTCAGTTCTTTAGTGGGATTCTGCAGGGTGGGCAGTGCCTTGCTTTCAGAAGCAAAACTTTCTGTAGGATCCTTTTTCTCTTCGGCGACCGAAAGGTCTACCCAGTCTGCCAGGGTGAATTCGGGTCGGCTTGGGCCCTGTCTCTTCCATTTGACGCGCAGTTGCGGATTGGCTTTGCGCAAAGAGTCGATGGCTTGTTCGGAAACATCTGTATTGAATAGGTAGAGACGAATGAGATTTTTGAGACCGGCAAGTTTTTGCAGACCTGTGTCGGTGATACTGGTGCCTGAAAGCCCAAGCAGCATAAGCTCGCTGAAGCCGAGAAGGCTTTCGACGGCATCATCGCCGCAATCTGTGCCGTTCAGCCAAAGCTCTTTCAGCTCGGTGAGGGGGGCTAAATAGGTGAGACCGTCTGAGGTGATATTGGTGGCGGTCAGACCCAACGATTCTAAGTCTTTGAGACGGGCGATGAAGCCTAGACCGGCGTCGGTAATGGGGGTATAGGCTAGTTCCAGAACGCGCACCGATTGCAAATGCGAAATATGGGTCAAACCTAGATCCATCACTTGAGAACGGCTCATGTCAAGCACATGCAGGCTGTCGGCCTGCAGATTCTCAAGGGGGCTCAGTGAACCGGCGGCCGATGGTGAAACTTTAAGTTGCAGTTTGTTTGCTTCGGGTTCTTCGATCATGATGTCGCCCGAGGCTTCATCCAGCCATTGCCAGTTGATTGGCTGATTGTCCGGGTTGACAATAAGACCTTGGGGCTTGGTCAAAAGCTCCCATGTTTCTGGCTGACTTTTGGGGGCAATATAGAGCCCGCCCATTGAGAATCGCTTGGGGAATCGAAGCAGTTTCACTTTTGCATCCGTTTTATTGGGGAACTAAGAGGCCGGTTGTAATTATGTACTGGCTTTTGTAGGCAGTAACATTATCCGATTACTGCCATAATGTCTTGTGGTGTTATGCTTTTCTTTCGACTGACAATAGATAAATAAGGAATAGCCAGGAATGGATGAAATCGACGCACAGGGACGGCAGCTTTTAGTTGATAGACCTTTGCTCACTCGCGGTCGTTTGTCTGTTTATCGTGAGATAGGAGCAGTTGGTGTAGACGACTGGTTTCCGAGGCTCAATGTTACTTTGAAGAAATCGGGCTCGGATGCTGTTCTTTGGCAGTGGACCACCCACAGTTTGCCTATAGATTTTGAAGAACCGCCGCCCTATGGCGAAGACCTTTTGTTTGAAAAATACTTTGAACTGGAGACACCGGTGCGTTCGCCCCGCGGCTTAGAAGTAGTATTCGAGCTTGGACGAGGCGCCAGCGAGCGTGGCACAGTTGATCAGTTCTCAGCTTCGCTTTATCTCTATCCGGCTTCTTTTGAAGATCGCGGCGTGCAAATTGGCGTCCTCGACTTCAGACAAGGTCTCAATGCTTCTTCGACGCCCATGTTCGCGAGGTTCAACTTTCCTTGGTAATAGCAGGAAACTTATATAAATCCGCAAGATTCAACTTTCCCTGGTAATAGCAGGAAACTTATATAGATCCGCGAGGTTCAACTTTCCTTGGTAATAGCAGGAAACTTATATAGATCCGCACGGTTCAACTTCCCCTGGTAGTCGCAGGAAACTTATATAAATCCGCAAGATTTAAAAGAAGAGCTCTATCTGGGCTCTTCTTTTAGCTTGACCGCTAAATGACACCCTGAAAAACTTGCAATAGATAAAGCAAAAGAGAGGTGTTAGAAAACACCTCTCTAAAAATTTGCGCCCGGTGCGACTCGAACGCACGACCAATCGGTTAAAAGCCGAGTGCTCTACCGGCTGAGCTACAGGCGCTTAGCGGCAACGAATAATCATCCTAACAGCCGCCTAGGGTTGCGTCAACCTAATTGTAAATTAGGTGAATAACTTGCTTCGCCAAATGCCCATGGGGCTCATTAACTTTCTCTTCCTTCTTTAGAGCCCCAAGCGAACGGGCTTTTTCTTTGGCGATAAGGCTTACTGTTTTGATACTAAATACAGTGCATCTCTTCTTTGCAGGGTTCTGAGGCTCTTCTAAAGAGAGGGACAATTATAAGAAAGCATTTATTAAGAGATATTGACTATATAAAAGATACATTAGTACCATTTGATTTTATAAAACGGGTATCTATTTTTCGGCTTTAGCAGGGGCATTTCGGTGCCTTTGTTTTGTCTTGCTTATGCAGGACTGCCGCTCTAGAGCCCATGATTGCTTATTTGCCCTCGGGCAAGGAGGAAGAAGTGTCCAGTCCCATGAATCGCGAAGAGCTAAAAAAGAAGCGGGAAAAGTACATAGTGCCGGGCGTCAAGCAGATGTATGCCGAGCCTCCCCACTTCGTAAAGGGCAAGGGGCAATATCTTTATGACGAAACCGGGCGCGAATACCTAGATATGTTCGCCGGCATCGTCACCGTCTCGGTTGGACACTGTCATCCCAAAGTAACTCAGCGCACTGTCGAGCAAGTGCAGACTTTGCAGCATACATCGACCATCTTTATGACCCAACCCATGGTTGAACTAGCCGAAAAGCTGGCTGAATTAACACCCGGAGATTTGAGCAAGACTTTTGTAACCAATTCGGGAACAGAGGCAAACGAAGCGGCGATTCGCTTCGCCCGCCTGGCAACCGGTCGCAATGAGGTGATTGCTCTTGAGCATTCTTATCATGGTGAATCGCATCTAGCCTCAACCATAACCGGCAATCACAACTGGCGCCCTGACACCATGCCGGCTGCCGGTGTTGCTTATGCGGCCAATGCTTACTGTTATCGTTGTCCTTTCAAAAAGACACCCGATAACTGCTCGCTTGAATGTGCCAAAGATGTTGAGCGTGTGATTCAGACTCAGACCAGCGGTAAGCCGGCTGTCATGATTGCTGAGCCGATTCAGGGCGTGGGTGGTGCCATTACCCCGCCGGACGACTACTTTAAAGAAGTGAAGAGCATCCTCGAAAAATACGGCGCGCTCTTTATTGCAGACGAAGTGCAGACCGGTGTTGGTCGCACAGGCAAGCACTGGTTCGGAATCAGTAACTGGGGTGTCGTGCCTGATTTGATGACCATGGCCAAAGGTCTGGCCAACGGTCTACCTATCGGTGCTGTGGTAGCCTCTCCCAAAGTTGTCGATGGTCTTGTTAAACAGCAGATCAACACTTTTGGCGGCAATCCGGTATCAACCGCAACTGCTTGTGCTGTGCTTGAGACAATCGAAGAAGAGAAGTTGATGGAAAATGCCCGCGTTGTCGGCGACTATCTCATGGATGGTCTGCGTGACTTGCAGAAACAATTCCCCGACATGGTCGGCGATGTGCGCGGCAAAGGCTTGATGGTCGGCATGGAGTTGGCTGATAAGAACAAGACTCCGCTCACTCAAGAAACAGCCAGAATTGTAGAAATGGCTAAGGATGATGGTGTTGTAATCGGTAAGGGCGGGCTATACGGCAATACCATTCGCATCAAGCCGCCACTGACAATCACTATAGAAAACGTAGATACCATGCTGAAAGTGGTTCGCAAAGCAATGGAAGCCACTGTCAAAGTCGGCGCCAAATAAGGCAAGAGGAGAACTTAGATGAGTAATGTCGTGCGTTGTGGTTTGATTCAGACCAAGAACGAAGTAGTTTCGCCCGCCGGCGGAACCGATAAGAAAATGCTTGAACAGATCAAAGAGAAGATGCTCAACAAGCATCTCGAATACACAAAACAGGCTCACGAGAAAGGCGTGAAGATTCTCTGCTATCAAGAAATCTTCAATGGTCCCTATTTCTGTGCTGAGCAGCAGACTTGCTGGTATGAAACAGCGGAAGAGATTCCCAATGGTCCGACAATTAAACTAATGCAAGAAACTGCCAAGAAGTACGGCATGGTTTTGATTGTACCTATATATGAGAAAGAGCAGACCGGCGTCTACTACAATTCAGCCGCCGTCATCGATGCCGATGGCAGCTATCTAGGTAAATACCGCAAGAATCATATCCCCCATGTCGCTCCCGGCTTCTGGGAAAAGTTCTACTTCCGCCCAGGCAATCTCGGTTACCCGGTCTTCCAGACACAGTTTGCCACAATCGGCGTCTATATCTGCTATGACCGTCACTTCCCCGAAGGCGCACGCGCTCTCGGTCTAGCTGGAGCTGAGATTGTCTTCAATCCTTCGGCAACCGTTGCTGGTCTTTCCGAATATCTTTGGAAGTTGGAGCAACCGGCTCATGCTGCCGCCAACGGCTATTTTGTCGGCGCCATCAATCGGGTAGGTACCGAAGCTCCCTGGAATATTGGCGAGTTCTATGGCTCTAGTTATTTCTGTAATCCACGCGGTCAGATAATTTATCAGGCCAGCCGCGACCAGGAAGAACTTTTGGTGGGCGATCTCAATCTCGATGAGATTAAGGAAGTACGCCATACTTGGCAGTTCTTCAGAGATAGAAGACCGGAAACCTACGAGCAATTGGTCAAACTCTAAGGTTTTTGCTGAGCGCCCCTTTTGCTCTTTTGCAAACAGGGGCGCGCTTTCTTTTTTAAACAGTGTTGGTTCTCTTTCTAAGCTAGTTGAGGTTGCAGATGGCAGAGCATTACAAACCGCAGAAATATAAAGCCTGGGAGATGACCCTGGAAGAGCGCTTTCAGGAAGTCTATCCGCCCTTTTCAGAGCGGGAAGCAACCTTGGAAGCGAATCGCTGTCTCTACTGCCACGATGCACCATGTATGGTGGCATGCCCGACTCATATAGACATACCGACTTTCATTAGAAAGATTGCCACCGGCAACGTCAAGGGTTCGGCTCGCACCATTCTCGAATCAAATTTGATGGGTGCCACCTGCGCTAGGGTCTGCCCTGTCGACGTGCTTTGCGAGGGTGACTGCGTGCTTGGGGCTGATCACAAGCCGATTGCCATCGGTCGTCTGCAACGTTATGCCACCGACTATGCCAGCGAGCGCAATATCAAATTCTTTCAAAAAGGCAAACCTAACGGTAAGAAAGTAGCAGTGGTTGGCTCTGGCCCTGCCGGTCTTTCTTGCGCCGGTGAGTTGGCTAAAGCCGGCTTTGAAGTGACTGTATACGAGAAGAAAGAAATGGCTGGTGGTCTTTCCACTTATGGCATCGTCGTCTTTAGAGAACCGGTAGAAGTCAGCCTCAAAGAAGTGAAAATGATTGAGGAAATGGGCGTCACCGTGAAGACCGGCGTCACAGTCGGTAAAGACCTTAAGTTTGAAGACCTGGTCAACGATAATGACGCAGTCTTTATCAGTATTGGTCTTGGACAAGTGCCCGAGATGGAAATTGCCGGTGAAGATTTGAGTGGTGTTTTGGATGGCTTGGATTTTATTGAAAAGACCAAAGTACAAGCTTTAGATAGCATTTCTTACGGCAATCGCATCTGTGTGATTGGCGCCGGCAACACTGCCATAGACTGTGCCACCATCGCCAGAAGACTTGGCGCCGAGCGTGTCACCATGATCTATCGCCGCTCTGAAGCCGAGATGCCTGCCTATCATTTTGAGTATGAGTTTGCCCTGAAAGAAGGCGTGAGCTTTATGTTCCTCACTCAGCCGGTGGAAGTTCTGGGTAAGGACGGCAAAGTAGATGGTTTGAAGTGTATGCGCATGGATCTCGGAGAGCCTGATGCTTCGGGACGCAGAAGCCCAGTGCCGGTTGAGGGCTCGGAATTTATCGTGCCCTGCGATATGGTGGTGAAAGCCATCGGTCAAGTCAAACCTGCCCATTTTCTCAAGATGCTTGAACCCTTTGGGGTCGAGTCGGTGAAAGGCTATATCAAGGTCGATTCGGACAATCGCACCGCCCATAGAAAAATCTATGCCGGTGGTGACTGCGTGCGCAGCCATGGTGAAGCTTCGACAGTGATGGCTGTGCAGGACGGAAAAATCGCAGCCAAAGCCATTACTCGGGCACTCGTGGATGAAGCCGCTTTGGCTAAAAAATAGTTTTGATATTGCAGCATAATTTTAAGGACTTGAATAATGGCGGATCTATCTATCAACTTTGCCGGAATTAAATCACCCAACCCCTTCTGGTTGGCTTCGGCTCCTCCTTCCAATTCGGCCTATCAGGTGCAGAAAGCCTTTGAAGAAGGCTGGGGCGGTGCTGTTTGGAAAACCATCGGTGCTCCGGTCCTTAATGTATGCAATCGCTACGGCACAATCGATTACAAGGGCAGCAAAATAATTGGTCTCAACAACGTAGAACTAATTTCAGACCGCCCTATCGATATCAACTTGAAAGAAATGCGCGAGGTGAAGCGTAACTTCCCTGGGCATGCGGTAATTGCCTCTGTCATGGTGGAATCAAAGAAAGAAGCCTGGCAAGAGATTATCAAAAGAACCGAAGACACCGGTATTGATGGCTTCGAACTCAATTTTGGCTGCCCACACGGTATGTCTGAGCGTGGCATGGGTTCGGCGATGGGGCAAGTCCCCGAATATACTTGCATGGTCACCGAATGGGTGATGGAAGTGGCTACCAAGCCGGTTATCGTCAAGCTGACACCGAATATCACCGACATTGTTCATCCGGCTCGGGCGGCGGTGCGCGGCAAAGCCAGCGCCCTTTCGCTTATCAATACAATTAACAGCATTACCGGTGTCAATCTCGATACTTTCGAGATTAAGCCTAATGTCGGCGGCAAAGGTGGTCACGGCGGTTATGCCGGTCCGGCAGTCAAGCCCATCGCCTTGCATTTGCTTTCAGCCGTCGGTTCAGATGCTGAAGTAATTAAATCGGGAGTTCCCATCTCGGGTATGGGTGGTATCGAAACTTGGCGCGATGCAGTTGAGTTTATGCTGCTTGGTGCTACTTCAGTGCAGGTTTGCACTGCCGTTATGCACTGGGGTTTCCGCATAGTCGAAGACATGATTGACGGTATGTCTAATTGGATGGACGAGAAAGGCTTCACCAGCTGCGATCAGTTTATTGGCAAAGCACTGCCGCGTATTTCCAATTTTGGTGATTTCGATCTCGGCTTCCAATCTGTGGCTCGCATCAATCATGATAAGTGCATACAGTGCAATCTTTGCTATATCGCTTGCAATGATGCTGCCCACCAGTGTATAGACTTGAAAGAATTGAAACTAACCGGCGAAGCCCGCGAAAGACTTTGGCCGGTGGTGCGCGAAGAAGATTGTGTCGGCTGTGATCTTTGTTCGAAAGTATGTCCGGTGGATGATTGCATTGAAATGGTGGAAATCGAAACCGGTCGCCCCCACATCACTTGGAATCAGCTTGTAACTTCTAAACCGGAAGTTCTTGAATGGGATAAGATGGAAGAATATCGGAAGACAGCCAACATTCACATTCACTGATGAGCTTTGCCAAAAAACTATTCATTGCCCTGGCTTTTATTCTTGGTGCGCAGATTTCGTTATTGGCAGGGTTTTGCTTCTATTACGCCAAGAATGAAAGTCTCTGCCGTTGGGTTATACGCGATTTCTTCGAGAGATTAGGGGCTGGTGAGTCTTATGAGAGCCCTCAAGAAGTGGTTAAGGAAACCAGTGCCGCACTCAAGGTCAATAAGGACGACACCTATGCCTTGCGCAGCCGCGCTGCCGCTTACGCCGACTTGCTCGACTATCAGAATTCCTTGGCTGACTATGACCATCTGATCAGGCTTGAGCCCAATCGCTCTGAGTGGTACCAAGCGCGCTCGCAGGTTTACTTTCAGTCTGATGACTTTGAAAAGGCTCTTAAAGATGTCGAAAAAGCGATAGCTCTCTCTGGTCTTGATAGCGAGCGCTTATTGCTCAGGGGAAAATCTCTTCTTTCACTGAAGCGAAAGACTGAAGCCAAGAAAGATTTCGACAAAATTTTGCAAGATTATAAAGGCGACCAAGTTGAACTGAGTACTTATCTAGACTTGTGCGATCGCTATCTTGATATGCTTGACGGCGATAGCGCCGCCCGCACTTTAGAGCTTGCGGCCGCTAAGAAAGATACTGATGAATACGAATTTCATGAGAAACAACGTAGTTTGGCCGACTTTTATTTGAAAAGGTTGGATTATGATCGCGCAGCGAAGGTTTATCAGGAACTAGTAGCCCTGCCACATGAGTACTTGAATTACTCAGACTTTCTAAAATATGTCAATTTGCTTGCCGTTAAAGGTGATACCGCGGGCAGTGCCAGAGTCAAGGCCAGGGCTGTTGAGCAGATGACCAAGAGTTTGGAGTCGGATAGATACGGTACCGACTTTGTAGATATGTGTGAAGCCGCTGCTTTGCTTAAAAATCTTAAGCTGGACGGGCGGCAGTCTGAGTATGAGAGCATTGTGACGCTTGTTATGCCGAAAGCCAAGAAGATGTTCAAAGATTATGAATCGGCCGTCGATTATCGATATGCTCTCTTGTATCTTTTGCCTGAATTACCAAAGCCTAAGGCTAAAGAGTTGGCTGCAAGCTTTATGGAATTGGTTATTGCCAAAGAGTCTGAGCAAGATATTGCCGATGAGATGAAAGAAAGTCTTGCCGAGTATTTAGCTGAAGATACCACTAAAGTAGCCAAGGTCGGCGCAGATAAGGCGAGTGCCACAGATGAATTGGAATCAGAACCAGTAGAGTCGGAGACAGAAGAAGCCGCTGAGCCTGGGTCTAGTGAGGCTGCAGCAGGCGAGAAAGCTGAAGTCGGATCAATAGAGGGGCAGAGTAAGTTAGATTCTCATTCTCTACATCAAGAGGCAGAGGAAGCTCTTGAGAGGGGCGAGAAAACTAAGGCTCTTAAGCTAGCGCAGCAGTCTTTTGCTATGGCACCCGATCAAAGTTGTTCTGCCGATACACTTGCCACTGTGGCCTGGAGCTGTCATGATAATGCCTCGGCAAGAAGGGCATTGGAAGCACTTTTGCGGCATTCTCAGATTGATGGTGACCAGGCCTTACTGTACTATAAGTTGGCGACCGAAGAGAAGAAAGCTGCTGAGGCTGAAAAGTATCTTTCGCTGGCAATGATTTTAGGGAACGATGAAGCCTTGGCTTTGTATAGAAAAAAACACAACAGTTTGGGAGTGGCGCTGCGATAAATGATATTGAATGTGGTGAACGAGATAGCAGCAAATGGTGTCTTGAGCGGTGTTGTATACGCCGAGTCTGTAAAGGTTAAGGAAACAGGACAGGATTTGAAGGCGGCACTGGATGCCCTTGTCGCCGACAAGGCACAAACTGAGTTTGCCGCAGAGACTAAAGATGCCGTGCGCAATCTTCTTAAGACCGGCGGCTTTAAGCCGAGTGGTCGCAACAAGCCCGCCAGCGAATACTTGGCGCAAGCCGCTAGAGAGGGACGTTTCCCTTTCATCAATAACTTGGTTGATATCAACAATTTTATTTCGCTAGAGACCGGCTTGCCTATCAGTCTTCTTGATGCTTCCGTCATCGGTGGCACCCTAAAGATTCGCTACGGACGCGCAGGCGAGCGCTATGTCTTTAACGCTTCTGGTCAAGATATCGACCTTGCCGGTCTTGTTTGTGCTTGCAGTGGCGAGAAAGATCAGCCTTTGGGTAATCCGGTGAAAGATTCGATGGAAGGCAAGATCAAAGAGAAGACTACCAGTGTGGTAGGCGTCATTTATTCGCCGGCAGATGCGCATTGGCGGTCAGTGACTGAGCGTGCCGTTGTCCAATTTGCCCATTGGCTTAAGTTAGAAGGCGGCGCTGATAAAGTGGAAAGCTTTGTTGTTTAAAATTGGCGTTCTAAAACGACTGTCAGTTCTGGATTGAGTTTCTTGAGTTTATCTATTTCGGCCAGTTGTTCGCTTTTTAGTGGGTGCTGAAAAGTTAGATGTAGTGTTTGAAGCGAAGGTAGTGGTCCCGAGCTTGTAAGACTGCCGGGCGGAAAAAACACTGTGGGTGTCTGCCAATGAAATTTTCGTATTGTCTTGTTGAGCAAGATATCTGGAATATTTTTGTAGGAACCAAGATTGCAGTTCACTAGTTCTAGGTTTTGCAACCTCGGTAGTTGGCTAATTTGTTCTAGATCTTTTGCTGAGATTGGGGAGGCGAAGAGTCTTAGGGATTCTGGTGATCTAGAAGAAGAGGAGCTGTTGAGAAGCTTGCTTAGACTGCCTCGGCATTTGTCTATGATTAATGTTCTAATTTTGAAAATGGCAAACGGTTCTTGTTGAAGTTCGTCGAAATTGCAATTGCTAAGTAAAACTACTTCTGGTTTGTAGTCGGTTATGTTTTTGCTGCAGGCAATAAGTTGTTCGTTGCCGGAGAGGGTTATACCTTGAATTTTTTGGAATACAGTGGGAATTACATTGAATAGTCTTTTGGGAGATTTGCTGAGGCTGTTGAGACTGAGCGCGTCGATGCTCTCCGGTCCGAAGCCAAGCAAGAGCACTTCATTGCCAATAATTGGATCTAAGGGCAATAAAGTTACTAAGCGATTTCTGTCAAAGGAAACATCGCCAAAGCCACCGTGTATGGTGATTTTGCCTTCTTTGTCTAGGTTGATTTGGTTTGGACTAACTGCATTTTGGTTGTAAGTGCTGGACAAGCAGAGATTGACTTTACCCGAGCTAAGAAAGCGATTGTATTCTTCAAAAACCTCGTGAAAATCGAGGCTACGGTCAAAAGTGACCAAGGCAAAGGGCACTTCTTTTCCTTTCAGTGGTGGAAATGAAAAGTTCCTGAATCGTTTTCCTTTTTTATCTATCGTGCTAGGGAGTTCAAATGCTTTGTAGTACTTAGCAGATGGAAGCTTATTAGTTTCTGCAATCTGATAATCTTGCTCTGCTGAATTTAGCGGTGGCGTTATTGCCATAGTGGGCTCATAAAAAGTTTCTCTAACGTTAATCGTCGCTGGGGTCCTAAACAATGAAACGAAAAGGAGTGCGAAAGAAATAGCTGTAATTGCGCCTATGATGATGAGAGTTGCGGGGCGTATAGTGCTTGTCTGGCTTTCGCTCTGCTCTTCTAAAAAGCTTTGTTCATTTAGGGCATGTTGCAGTGGTTTATCTTCTATGATGCGCTTCAGGTCAATTATCAATTCACTGGCATTTTGATAGCGGCGGTCTGCTTCTTTATGCATACACTTTTGCACGACGGCATCGATTTCGATGGGCATATCGACGTCGGTGCGATCTCTAAGCAAGGGTGTGTCATCTTCTAGGTGCATAGCCACGGTATCGTCGTAATCGTCGGCGACAAAAGGCGGCTCACCACAGAGCGTTTCAAAAATAGAGCAGCCTAGGCTATAGATGTCTGATCTAGCATCAAGGGGTTCGCCCCTAATCTGTTCGGGGCTCATATAGGGGGCGCTACCGACAAC
>JAFLCK010000046.1:0-28259 GCA_017303615.1 Obscuribacter phosphatis (SeqCode) | reverse complement strand
AATGCTTCTTGAAACCTCAATTTCCAAACACTCACGGGAGAAGTCGTCGATGATGTTCAATGTCCGAAATCTGCGTCCGTCTGACAGTGTGTCGCTGGTGAAGTCCATTGACCATCTGTCATTCGGCACCAACGGAGTTTCCTTTGGTGTTCTCCTGCCCCAGTGATATTTGCGCCTTCCTCGCTTTCTGACCGCTAGATTGAGGTCGCGATAGATGCGGTAAACCCGCTTGTGATTCACCTTAGAGCCCTCCGCTCTTATCAGCAGACAGATTCGTTTTTAGTCAAACCTTGGACGGTCGCCGGCTATTGCTCTAATATGCTCGGCAAGGACTGGGTAGGCAGCTTTCTTGGACGTATATCGGTGTGTAAAATTAATAGATGCCTTGAAGAGCATGGTTGTACCATAGGTGTCTATTAAAATTAGCTTGCAAATTCAAAAACTTGCCGCGTTTTGAAGATCATTCAGTAATGCCTCGCATCTGTTTCAAGCTAGGAAAGTGAGTCTAAGTCATGGCTAGCAATGAAAAAGCTCCTTCAGAAATTGTTCTTGAGTTGCCCGATCACTTAGAAGGTCCAGTTCAGATGCCATCTGGTGAGCAAGTTTCTATCGGTGATGAAGTTGAGCATCCTGACTTCGGCGTTGGAAGAGTTTTTAGAATAGCTACCTATCACGATGAACTCGGCATATTACTCTGTGTTGAGTATTCAGATGGAATGCACAAAATGTTAGGAATTGACTTTGTTAAAAAAGTCAACTCTGAGAACGCAAAGAGCCCCGGCGGGGGCTCTTTCGAGTGAAACAGATTGGGCATTATCGGAACTGATGGCAGTCTTTAGTTAGTGAAACAAAGCCTAGAGAATGATTCTGTTATTCCACGTATTTATTTCAAGCTAGGAAAGTGAGGAAATATTATGGTTTCAGATGAATCACCGCCGGTTGAATTTGTCTTCGAATTACCGGAGCTGTTGAAAGGACCAGTCAAATTGCCTGATGGACAGTTAGTAGACATCGGTGACAAGGTTGAACATCAGAGTCTTGGTGTTGGGCGAGTGCTTAGGATCTCGACTTACCATGATGATTTGGGGATTCTGCTATTTGTTGAATTTCCTAATTTTCAGCATGAGTTGCTTTGTTTGGATGGCGTGAAAAAAGTCATTTCCTAAAGCGAAAAGAGCCCACACAGGGGCTCTTTCGGTAAGACATAATGGGCGTTATCGGAACTGATGGCAGTCTTTGGTTAGTGAAACAAAGCCAGCAGGGGTGGGATTTACTGACAAATAATTCCGGCGGTTACACCAATAAGCAAGAAATCTGGGCTGAAGCATCCGTTATCGTTGTTGAGGGTAACAACTCTTCGCCAGCCAGCCAGCTTCATACCAATCACCGATAGGGTAATTGGTATGAATCAGAGTCCTGTTCGCTCATTCAATTGTGTTCGAGCAACTTTGGAGTCTTACACCAACCTGCTTGACGCTGCCCCTAGCTACTAGCAACCTATAAGCAGATAGGAACACACTTTGAAAAGTGTTGGGGCTGTGCTCTTAAGTAAGGTGCTCAGCGCTTACAGTTCGATAAAAACAGGTTGAACATCAAATGAACCGAAAGAGCTGCTTGTTTCTTGGAATTTTCTTGGCAATCATACTTGCAATATTCTGCTATTTTCACTCGCAGAACCTATGGAAATTTGTCTATTTAGAGGAAGCGCTTAACAATACTCTGCACCCGTACTGTCCTCCCCTGGCGCCGAATGCCAAGCCTCTTCTGCCTGCGGGGACCTCACTAGAAGCAAGCACTCGATTTGCAACACTGCAAATCGAGTCTTTGGACGATCAAACCAGACGTTATAGGTGGAGGCGAGCACCAAGCGATTCATGGGATGAGGAACTATTGAAGTTGAAGGGAGGCGACGGGGGGAATCTAAGTTATCCTGGCAATCGAGCTGAGAACATCTGGACTTATGTAGGCTTAAAGCGAAATGTTATTGCATTTGAAGGTGTTCATAACTGTAAGACACAGGCGGAGCTTGACTATTGGCTCAAAACTATCAAGTAAACCATGGGGCTGTATACGACCACAATTGCTTGGTCGTAGGATGCCTTCCGGATACTCCAGATTTTCAAGTAGTTCAGCTTATGTTGAACGGGCAGACCCCCAAAACTCAAGATGGAGCCCAGGACAGAGCTATAAACACATCTGAAGGCAATCACTTCAAGTGAACTGGAATGGGTATCCGTAAGGGAGTGAGAGCATCGGAGCCTTGGCTTGAGATCATCGGTCAATTCTGATGCACCTTGATTGAGACTATAATTGTCGGCTGTAACTTTGCACAAAAACGCTACAGATTTTTGCAAGATAATTGTGACTGTGCACGATATTTGCTCAGCGTCCCTATGTATGGCTCTATTGCATAGACGCAGTAACAGTGGGACTTCTTGTTAGAAGTCCGCTAGAGGCGACTCGAGTTTCACGGTGATCTGACCAGTCAAGTGATGCAAATATCGTGCAAAAACTGCAGCAACTAACGTGCAAAGTGACATCGGAGCTCTTTGAGCAGGAGCTTATTGCCTAATATGGAAGTTTGGAAGCCGCAAACTTGGAAATGAGCGACCGACCGTTCTGAGAGAGGCTAGATAAGATATTGGCAAGCGTGCATGCCTTATCGCTACCCTCAAACGGACTAGCACTCTTCCCACTCGACTAGTTGGCTTTTGGCGCCGGTTTCAAGGAACTCAAGAACAAGTTTTTTTATAAGCTCAAATGGCAAGCAGTTCTCGCTTGCAACCTCAGTAGCTGAGCCTGTCATAATAAAGTCATGGGATGATTCGATTACTTTGACTGGTGTGACTGCCATTAAATATGGAGGCTCGTCATCGTTGCTCATAAACTGGGCACAGCCGATATCTCCATCTATGCCTATTTGCAGCTTGTATCCGCTCTCACTGATGAGCTGACACATCATCGATTCCTTGCGTTGATTCTCTAAAAACGCGTTTAATTCAGCCGCATTGTCAAATGATTGATTCGGCTGGGGTTCAATACCGAAATCTTGAAACTCTAATTTCATTTTGCCCCTCCTACAAAAATACGCATAGTACCATCTGACCTATTCCAACCTTTCGCTCTTGTGCACAGCTTCACATAAACGTGAATCGTTGCCACCCCTCTTGGATATGAGCGACCGGACAGAGTCAAGACAGGGTGGGGGAAAACGTCCATGCCCTCTTTTGTCATTCTCTGTTTTCTTGATAGCTGCTCCGGGCATACCTGGATATTGATTGTCGAATCACATCGTCAGTCGAATTCATCAGACTGCACACTCAAAGTAAACACCACTCCTCCGATTTCTGCGCTTTAAGACCCGGAAATTCCCAATCCATGCTTTAGGCGTTTGCTACAATGGAAAAACGTCAAATCGGGACTCGTCGTGTCAGGGAAGAGAGAAAACGACAAACCAGACCATGAGGTAAATGCGAAAGAGAAGGCGCTTGAATCTCCTGACGACCAGGACGCAAGACATTCTAAGAAGGCGGCAATTAGTTCTGTGGAAAGCACTAGGACTAGCTAGCCTGATGGCTTGCTGCGCCACTTCTCAATCCCCAACTTATCCAGGCAAGACCAGAGTATCGGACTCAGATGTCAAGGAAAGTCATCTTCAAGGACGAACAAATTGACCGAAACAGAGCTTTCGAGAGAACAAGCAAAGTCCGCTCTACAGGCTCAATCGAAAACTATTGAAGAAATGCAAGGATGGAGTTTTAAAAACCTTCGGGGAAAGGAGATGGTCTAACTCTTGATCTAGATGGATTGCGAGCAGCAACAGCTTCTGGCAAAGTTCGCAATGTCTAAGTCTTTAAGCACGAGGGCGTCCTGAAAGCGATTGAAGGGTCCCGATTTCACATCATCATCACCAAGAAGAAGCTTTTGACATGGGCTAAGGCTCACATGAGGTGGTTCTAGAAGGAATTATCCCAGGCAAATTTCCTAAAGTAGGTTTAGAATGACAATACTGAAGCTTTATCACAAAGATGAACTCATCGGCACAATCTCAAATGTGGCTCCAGAGGACACATTTGAAATGAGCGGCGATATCGCTCTTACCGCCGCCGCCCTCAATTACAAAAGAATGTTTGAGTATCTTACCGACGAAGAAGCTTTTTTAAGTGGCGCCACGCCCCCATTTGAAGAGCAATTTCTGGAAGAGTGGTATATAGAGGATGAATCAGGCAGAAGAAGGGAAATTGCGTGTCCTGGAATTTACTTCGAAGATAATGAAATTCTTTGGCGAGAATAGGCCGCCTGCAAAAGCTCAAGGAAAAAAGCAAGGTCTTGAATGAACTATCAAAGCAAAACTTTTAGGCTGTATTTCGAAGGTAAGTTGATCGGTACTGTCAGTGATATCACTTATGTAACTCCTGAGTTTTCGGGATACCTTAGTCCCGAACCAGCTTTCGAAGATATTCGCTCAGACATGCTTTTTATGACTGATGATTCCGCGGACGAAGTCGAAGGTAATGTGGATAAACGGTTTGAAATGATCGAGCAGTATGACCATGACTGGTTCTTTGAAGACGAATCAGGCGAGCGGGAACAGGTATACATGCCAGCTATTGATGAACAGTTGGTCGTTATCTGGCGGTGGTGTGAACCTCACTATATTAATGAGGCAACGTCGATGTCATAGGTTAGATTTATAAATGAGGCAATGCGGTAAGCAATTTTAGTTAACGTGATTAAGCAACGATGTGAATTGGCGAATAAAAATGGAAAGTTTGGCAAATTGTTTTGCACAGTTCGAGCCCCGAAAACCTACTGCGATGAGAAATTGCAATTTAATTCGCCAAGAATTGCAAAAGGGCTCGCCAAAAGTCGGCAAAAGAATTCGCCAATTCACAGATGCACCAACTATCATGTAATTTATTGCACCAAATAGCTTGCAATGTCACAGCTAAGAGAAGCAAATAATCAGAGAAAGAGAAAGCCACTGACAGCCCGCGCTGGTCAAAGTGAGAGAAGCCACTCAAAGGAGAAAAGCCTACCGAATTGGCGAAGAGATTTATGGACGATCGATACGGCGAGAGAAACTATGATCCATGTGGCCAAGAATTTAGTCAGCTAAAGAATTGGGGAACGAAAGGACAATGAAGAAATTGGACACTCTTCTTGCAATTTGCCCAATTCTTTTAAACGGGCAGATACTTTATGCGATATGGTTTGATGATGACTATTCCAAGTTTCACCTTACAAGCTCTGGGGAAATTTTGGCATTTCGTTCCGAGGTTGAGGCAGAAAAGTCAGCCGGTAAATTTAGAAAAGGATTACCAATAGGAAGAAAGCAGCTACTAGATCTAGATGCCTGCAAGAAATGGGTTTCTAAGCCATCGGCAGACTCAGTAGATTGTGATGCATTCTTGAGTGCCTACGATGCTGCAGGTGATTACAGGAACGCCGCGGCGCGTGCAAATTTAGATATAGGAGACAAAAAATATCTGCAAATAACAGATAAGTTATTTTGGGGATGTAATTTACCTTCAGTTACGCCGAAAGGCAAGTCCTACATTCCTATTTGGACGAAAGAAGAAGTCAAAGAACTTCGAACGATGTTGGAAGAGTCCATAGCTATTTTCGAATCTAAGTTATCTGTACAGGATTGAGATCGGCTCTGTTGCAAGAATTGCCTAAATTTCAAAATTGCGAACAGCTCTTTAGTAGTCGCCCTCGATCGCGGGAAGTGAAAGATGCTGGTAGAGTTCAAGGCTTTTCGGTTTCCATGTCCGGAGATAAGCTGTCTTTTGGCGTCGGCGAGTCACTTGGCGGTCAAGAGTGAATAACGTCAACTAAAATTGCCTACCGCATTGACTCATCAAAAATCGTACTTTGCATCGCGTCAATAAAGTCAGTTAGTGTGCTCTAAAGGGACCTCCGTCGAGATCCTTTCGTGCCCTGTCCGGTGGTAATCACTTTTGAGCGAACCGCTCTCCTGTCCTGGACCGGCCTCGTTCTTTACTCCTATGCCTCATCGTCTAATTAAATCAGAGCAATAGACTTACTGCATCCGCAGGAATACTAAAGGCGGCGCCGTCACAGTTTGGTCACAAAAGCGTCACCTTTCGGTCGGACCTCAGCCATAAGATGCCATTACGGAGCAAAAGCAATCGCCCAGTAATTTGGAATCAGCGAATTGCGATGGTTATGGCGCTGAAACTTCGACCTGAGGACTACTTATGAACGAGAGACTGGATAATCAGTGCAATTGTGAGACTTCCGTAACGCTGAAATCATTCCCACTAGACAGAAGTGCTTATACTCTGACCGAGCAGACTTCTAGAGATAAACTGTTTGATGATTTTCGTTCAGGCTATAGGCTAGGCGCCAGTGGCTGCTCGGAAAATAGCGGCGCTGCTATGCAATCCAGTGGGACGGTGGAAGGCGCACCCACGGTTACACCCGGTTTTGAAATGCGCAATTTGATTGCTCGCAATCCCGAGCGCATGGACCTGGCTACGGATATAGTCAATGATATTATCAGCGGTGGCGCCGCTGCGGCTTATAAAGAGAATATATCCGAACTTTCTGCCGTTGAGCTGATTTATCTGGCTAGGGATTTGTATGTTACGATTGCCGACTACAATCAGCAACTAGGACTTACACCTGGTCTGGATAAAGCGGCTCTGGTGGTGGATGTGAGAGTCGGTAAGATCGATGCGTATGTGAACGATATCGATATTTTGCGTGGCACCTCCTCTGCGGCCGAGCCTGAGCGTGTGATGGAACGGATAGATTTGTATGATCCTGGTTTTTGGACCGGTGTAAGGAGCGAAGGTCGGGAAGTTGATCAAAAGCAAGACCTGGATGCCGTGACGGCTCCCTATGAAATGCTCGCTCGGGCTGCCTTTCAGGCAGTTGAGGCCATCAATAAGCTTGAACCTTCTGACACTTTAGCCTTGCGGAAAGAGAAAGAGAAGAATTTGGAATGGCAGGTTGACAATGCCGTCGAGAAAATGCTCAAAGACCAGTATCCCTTAGTTTCTGACCGCGATGATCGCGCCGAGCAACTTGCCGAGAACTTGAAGTTGAACTTTGCCAATCCCCATTCCGTACTTCAAACCGAAAATACCAGACCGCTCTTTTGGGAATCTTCAATGACCGCCAGAAACGAGCTCAGACCGAGCCCGGAGGTAGAAGAATTAACAGACAAGTGGAGGAACGGCCTTGCCGCCATGAAGAGGCTAGGTCTCGCGCGAGATGATTGAAAGTGCGAAGAGCATTTAAGTTTGCTGAGAACTGTCTGATTTTGGCAAACTAAAACTGAGCAGATTTCTGGCAAACGGCAATCCAAATTTGAGCAGTTTTCGATTAGTGCCGATACTAGGGAGGCCCCAAGGAATGGGGTCTAGAAAATTGACGGCAACGATGATAGCTCAAGACACCTGGTTGTCGGTTCGCATACTGCATCTTCGGCAAGGCAAAAGAAAAAGCTGGATAGCACGGGAACTGGGAATCGCGCGCAATACGGTAGCGAAGTACCTGAAGGACAGTGATGCTCCGAAGTACAGTTCGACAAGGCCCAGGGGACGACCAATAGCTGACAAATGGGAGGAGCACGATCGGCAAATCTTGGAGGATGACCGAGACGCACCCTCGAACTCAACTGATACACTTGGATTTGCGTCAATCAACGATCTTCTCGGAAACTTAAATCGAATTTGCTCTGATCCGAAATGTGAAATCAGTGATAGAGCGAAATGCCTAATAGATGCTCAAAACATTGCTAACACACTTTTGGGTTTTTATTCCAATTATTCAGATCCAGCAAACGGTGGTGCAGCGACAGGTGACGACCCCGTTAACGGTTATTGGTGCTGGGATTGGGCTGGTGGATTTATGGTGCCGTGTCGTCAACCAAACAGACATCGTTCACGCAAGACTATAGCTGGTTCATGAAACCCTCAGACACGTCTGAAGACACGTTAACTGGTCCCACACACTGGGGAGTGACTCTTTCAGCAGGCGACTGCCCTGACTGCAAGGTCAGCTTGGACGATGGTTTTGGCCGAGGATTCGGAAGCGGTGTCGTACATCCAGGAGAGTGGAAACCACCATCAGGTTGGATGCAGTCCCCACTTAGCCCACCCCCGTCCTTCCCCACTACGATCAATGATCCTCTACAATCAATGCCGTGGCCACTTTAGATATCAAGCTAATGCAATACTGCTGACCGGAAAGTTGGAGGCACAATGAAATGCTAAATTTAGGGATGAAACCAGGATTTTTCCTATGTCTTGTTGCAATGTTTATAGCAGTCGCCTATCCAAGCGCGGTTCCGTCTCAGGCAGAGAATTCAGAAAATCACAATGATGTATTTTTTGGGCCGGGAGTAATTTACGGTTGCAAGGCTATTCAGTTCTTTCGACCAGTTGATCCACACAAAGAAAAAGCACTTAATGTGTATTGCCAAGATACCAATTTCAATGAAACGAGAACATGGGTTTTCCACAACATATATAAGTCGCTGAACAGATCAAGGGAAGTCGCTAGCTCGAAACCCGAATATTGCATCGCATTATACACATTGGAGAGACATGACATGACGGACGTTCTCCTGATTGTTCCACTCAATCGAGAAACGCTCGGACCGTCTTATGAAAAGAAAATTGCAGAAATTAGGCACATTATGACAAACAGAACCGAATCGGTTCATAAATAATGCAGCTTTGGGAATTTGACCTTACCCCCAGAAGTTGAGCCGTTGCAAAGATGACATCTGCGCTTAAACTAGAACCTAGAAAGGAGAACAGTCAAATGCGCAAGAGTAAATTCGCTGAATAGCAAATTGTCGCCATCTTCAAGAAACAGGAGTCCGGCATCAGTATCGAAGAGTTTGTACGCAAGCACGTAAACCCTTTGCCAGTCTAAGCTTGAAGGTACTTCAGGCTGTGCCTTCTGCACACAAGTGCGCGGCTGGTTCAGGAATTTACCGCGTTTTGAAGACAATTCCATAATTCCCAGAATTTACTTTAAGTTGGGCAAGTGAGGTACTACAGTGGTGTCCGATGACTCACCGATTGAGATTATTTTAGAGCTGCCAGAACTGCTCAAGGAGCCAGTAGCGCTCCCCGATGGCGATGTCGTAGATATTGGCGATTATGTAGAACACCGAACTTTTGGTGTTGGTCAGATTTATCGAATTGCCACTTATCATGACCATCTCGGCATTCTTCTATGTGTTGAGTATCCGAATGGTGAGGATCGAATGCTTTGCCTTGATGTCGTTAAAAAGGTCAACCCTGAGAATGAAAAGATCCTCTGATTGTGGATCCTTCGATGAAACAGTTTGGGCGTTATCGGACCCGCAGCTGATTAGCTTAGGACACCTCAAGATGCCCCAAGAGAGTTATGTTCCGGCGGATGGATATCGAACTGTAACCCTTCATGTGGAGCACCAGACCACAAGATGCCTCACTCTCTGCCGGTCCATAATTGGGGATAGGACTATCTTTCATCCGGTACATTGAAGTCGGATATTTGAGCAACTACAATCGGAAGAGGCGGCGAGGTATTAAGATTGGAGTAAATGATTCGCTCTGGTGCGGGATCGTCTTTGCTTCCTAGAATATTGAAGCAGAGAATCTTACCGGAATTGAATCTAATCTCAACGCAAGCTGGGTCATCATCATAAGCGGTAATAGTGTCACCGATAAAATCAAGAAGCTGCGCTTCAGGCGGTTGTATGGTCATTTCACCAAATATGCCTAGATATGCTCCGGAGAACTGAAAACAGGTGCTTTGGGTTTCCGAGTACCGTTCAGCTTGCTCCACCTTGAGACCTATCATTGTCTTAAGCACATTCGTTTGCTCCGGAGGGCTGGCTATAAGGTCAGTATCCATGATTTTTACTCTGATTTCGCACTACAGTCCAGCTGGTCCTTCACTGATTCTTCATCAAGCCCGCTGTTTTTTCAACCAGTTAAAAACATCGCTTGCATATTGGTGCAGCCCAACCCAAAAGGTAAAGTAAGAAACATCGAAGATATACTTGCTGGGCGCCTCTGGCCATTCGTTGCTAAGCAAATACCCAAGAGCAATTACCGCTAAATTGACGGCAACGATTCCAGGCCACAGCGATACACTCTTTGTCGTTTGCGGCTTTGCTTCATGCAGCTTTGCTTCGAGCGCCTTTGTTTCATTAGGCTTCTGTTCAACTGCGCTATTTTCTTTTGCATTTAGCAGCGAGCGCTTTGTTGCGGCATGGCTAGTTAGATTGGCAAAGTCGTAAGATCTCAAATAGTGATAAAAACTAGCCATGGCTATGTGAAAAACATAGACACCCTGCTGAAATTGAAAGACCATATATTTTCGATAAGTAGCCCAAACCATGCCTTCGGCGATGAGAAAAATTGCCAGCAAAGCATATTTTGAAAGCCGCGGATCTTTCAACTGTTCTTTTAGTCTGAGCGCCAGCCCGCTTCCTAGGGTGATAAGGGCAAGGGCGACAACATTCCAGCGATTGCTGATAATTTCAATTGGTGCAAAAAGAGCGAAAGTAAAGAAAGTGAAGGCGATTGCCGGGAAAAGATAAACTCGCGCATCGCTCGATTTTTCTTGCGTTGAGTCGCTATTAAGTCTTTGCGAAAAGAAGAGTTCGGCTTTGACGAAATGCGGCAGAAAATAAATCCACATGGCAAAACTAAAGTACATATAGCCGAGCCAATGTCGCAGAGCCACTAGTACTGCCGCTCCCACTGCCAGCAGGCTCAGAAAGGGAAATATCTTTTGTTTGGTTTTAAGCAGCGAAATAGCCTGCCCTCGATAGGCATAAATGAAATGTGCCAAGCCCATCCATGCCACCACGAAATGGAGATTTAGTATCTCGGGGCTGGTTGGTCCGTTGGCTTGATGCGAGCTTGGGTAGAGAGCAAAAGGCAGCGAATAAGCTATACCTACCAATACAAGCATACCGGCTAGCGAGGCGCCGGTATAATCTATGTTTCTCTGTGCTATTGTCGTCGTATTTGGGGCTTGCAAGTGTTTAACCTTGGCTGGCTACTAAGATAGTTATAGCCAGATTGGGCAGATTATAGGCAAGCGGCAAACAGTTTGGCAGGTGTTGCATGACCAGAGAGAGGGGTTTCTTGTTCAGATTTGCCTTCTTGTGCAGCTCTGCCTTATTGAGCGCTTCTTCCTTGCATGGTTGCGGCGCTAATTCTATTCTTGGTTCGGAAGATCCGGCTGCAGTGACCATGCCGCCGCCTTCTTTGACACCAGAGATTTATCGCCCCCAAGTCAATGAAGCCATCGGTGCAAGCGTGAGCGGTGATGCCGACAAGGCGCGAAGAATCTATAACGATATAATTGCGCGCGACCCCAATAGTGCCGAAGCTGAGTTTTGCAGAGCCGAGATGTGTCTTCTTGAGCGGCGCAATAAAGAGGCGATCGATTTCTTTTCAAAGGCTCTAAGCAAAAATCCGCAGCTTGAAGTGGCTTATCACGATAGGGGCAATGCTTATTCAAACTTAGGTCTTTATGACAAAGCCATCACAGACTATAGTGTGGCTATGTTGCTGGGACCGGGACCGGTGCATTGGCTTTGCCGGGCAAGAGCCTATGTTAATAAGGAAGAATGGGAGAAAGCAATCAAAGACGCCAATGTGGCCATAAGCAAAGACCCAGCTATGGCATCGGTTTATGTCGAGCGCGCGGAAGCTCTGGCTGCCTTACACCGCGAAAGTGAAGCTTTAGCCGATTATTCAAAAGCAATTTCTTTAGCCGATAATAAAGCCGTTTATTACTGTTATCGCGGCAGACATTTCTTAGACGTCTATCAGCCCGACAAAGCCGCGCTCGATTTTGCCGAGGCGATTAAGCAAAATGACGGTAAAGATGGTCATTACTATTATTGGCTTGGCAGAGCTCGTTTAGACATGGAAGATTTTGACCGAGCCGCCGAAGCCTTATCGCGCTCGATAGAACTTGCTAAGCAAAAGCAAGATTTTAATAGTGCTAAGAGTAGTGAGAAGTGGCTCAAAATAGTACAAGAAAGGAAGTATGATTTTGAGCATGCGCCTAAAGAGAAGAAGTATCAATGGGCTATAGCCTGTTCGGCCATTTTGTTCTCTCAGAACCGCAGAGGCTTATACTCTCTGCGCGGAGGCATTCCTTCGCTAGAGCACTCGGAAGATGAGAAGAGTAGATTGGTTTCCTGGTGGGGAATACATTCACGCCAAGATTTGCTGGATACATTGAAAAGCCAGGAAACAGGCGGGCACAATCGAAGCTGGTTTCGGATTAGGGAAAAGCTCGCTAATAAGCAAGGAAATCAGCTAGTTTTGTCGGAAACTCTTCGGGACTTGGATGCAGAGCAGGCAAGGAATCGCATCGAACTCGTCGAAATCTATGGCAAGCGGTTTGGCGATAGAGGGCTTATGGCTTGGGACCTTTGCCGCTGCATCTGTTTGATTCGTTGGGGCTATGATGTCGGCTTTCTGACGGAAGATGAGTGCTATACCCTGATGATGCCCTATGCCAGAAAGCTGCAAGCCAATTACACAAGCTGGCAGCAGCTGGGCGAAGAGTATCTAGTGGGGCGAAATTTTTGGAGTAAGTCCGAATATGAGAACGGTCGGAAAAGAACCGATGAAGCCCTGGCGCGCCTTTTGCATTTACCGACCAGTCCTTGGGTAAAGTTGCCCTGGAAGACCAATTTAGAATGAGACCAATTTAGATTAGGACTTATCTAGATTCAGACCAGGCTAGATTCAGACCAGGCTAGATTAAATAGGTGAGTAGGCATTTCTTTCAGCTTGTCGCAAAACCATTCCAAAGGTTGATTGAAGTTGGCTGTCTATTGTTCTAAGTTTAGTCCTGTCAATTTTAGGGCGCATTACCATGAAAATCTTGTTTGCAGTTGATGGTTCAGAGATTTCGCAGAGAGCGATTGCACAGTTCTTAGACTTCCGTTGTCCATTTGGCACCGAGCTGAAAGTGGTTTCGGTGGTCGATTTCTTTGAGCCCTTTCCATCAATAGAAGATGTGAAAGAGCGCGAGATTAAGGCTGCCCAAAAGTTAGTAGACGACACAGTTAATAAGCTGAAAGAAACGCATAAAGACTCTGTGGTCTCTGGTGTCTTGCTCGATGGCTATGCCATAGACGAAATTTTGAGAGAGGCTAAGACTTTCGCCGCCGACCTGATTGTGGTTGGCTCGCATGGACGCACAGGGCTTTCCGAGCTTGTCCTGGGCAGTGTTTCGCGTGCGGTTATGCACCATGCCCCGTGCTCGGTGCGCATCATCAGAGATGCTTCCGCAGCTTCTGAGGCTTCCGGTGGCAATGTTTTGCTTGCCGTCGACGATTCGCAGTATAGCGATAGACTGATAGACCATGTGCTCGCCTTGCCCTGGTCGGCAAAGACCAAGTTTAGGCTCTTTCATGTGGTGCCCGAAATCGACCCCGGTCTTTTGCTTGACCCAGAGGCTGAGTTTTCGGCGACAATCAAAGGCTATTACGAGGCTAAACTTGCTGGTGCCGAAGAATGGCTCAAGCCTTTGGTGGGCAAATTGAACAGTTCTTACGGCGAGGCTGTGGCTGAGTTTAAGGTGGTGGTGGGTGAAGCCCGCGAAGAGATTTTGCAAGAGGCTAAAGCTTGGCCCTGCGATCTTGTCATGATGGGCAGTCATGGACGCCGCGGCATCGAGCGCTTTCTGCTTGGCAGTGTCTCTGAAGCAGTTGCCACCCATGCCCTCACTTCGGTGGAAGTGGTGCGCTGAGTTTTATTTCTTTTTGCTCTATTGCTACTGCTATGTCTAGTTTTATTTCTATTTCTATTTCTAGTTTTATTTCTAGTTCTATTTATCTTTTAGCTGATAGCGCTTGCTTGATGCTTCGGTTAATAGAGAGTTTTGCAGCTCGGTGAAATAGCCCACCAGGTCGTCGGGCAGGTGATTTGCTGTGTAGGCAAGCACTGTGTTGTCCGGTAAAGAAATCAATAGCGAGCTGGTGCCGCAAAGGGCACCGGCGTGTGACCATCTGAAGCTCGGTTTGCGGGCGGTATTAACGGCGACACCATAGGCGCGCACGGTGTTTTTGCCTTCGCATTTGAAATTTGTTGGCTTTAGCATTGACTGCAATGTTTCGGCTTTGATTAGGGCGGTTCGGCTTTTGCTGCCGTCAGACGCAGTCTTTTCATAGCCGTTCAAGGCCATGCCAAACTTTACCAAACTCTCTGCCGACGAAACCAAGCCGCCATGAGCGTCCATGCTTTCGATGGCGGCGTCGCCGCCATAGGCAAAGTCAGCTACTTCGGCGTCTTCATCAATAAGAGACCAGACATCGGGGCTATTCTTGCCGGCATAATAATAGACTTCGTTTAGTCTAGCGTGGCGGCGGGCGGTGCGCCCTAGGTTGATGTCTTCGATGCCTGCCGGGCTCAAGAGGTTGGCTCTGACATAGTCGAAATAGTGTTTGCCGCTTGCTTGTTCAATCACCCGGCCCAAGACGTTAAAGCCAAAGTTGGAATAGACCGATTTTGTGCCGGGGTCGTATTGCAAGGGTTTGCCCATCATATAGCGTACCAGGGCGCTGGGGCAGGCCGGGCGTGATTCACCGGCGGCGTCGGCAGCCAGTCTGGCATAAATGCGCTGGGGCTCGCCGTTTTCTAAAGTCCAGCCGCCCGAATGGGTGAGCAGTTGTGCGATGGTGACTTGCTTCCATCTGGGGTCGATATTGTTTTCGCCATAGGTGGGTTTGAGATTGCTTATATAAGTCCAGGCTTTATCGTCATACTTTAGTTTGTCGTCTTCTATAAGTTTGTGCACCGCCGCCGCGGTAAACACTTTGCTTACCGAGGCGATGCGAAAAACATTGTCGGTTGTGGTTTTGGTCTTCAATTCTTTGTCGCAAAAACCAAAGGCGCGGCTTTCAATTATTTTGCCGTTTTTGCCGACGGCAATCTGGCAAGCCGGTATGTCCCATTTTTCCATCAAGCGGCTAGCCAAGGCGGTAAGCGACTTTTCGCGCAGGGCTGCTTTGCGATCTTGGCTGGTGGTGGTACCATTTTTGGTGACGTTTTTGGTGACTTTTGTGGTGGCTTTGGTGGTGGCGTTTATTGTGCTATCGGGGGTGCTGGTTTCGGTGACTTTTGGGGTGGCTTTGGTGGTGGCGCTTGCAGTGGCGCCTATCGAGGCTTTTGTTTCTGCTTGCTTTTCTTTGGCTTTTGCCGCCACCGGTGTAGTCGCAAAAATAAGGCTCAGCGCTAATGAACTCAGGGTGAATGCTCTCAGGGCTAATGAAGATTTCAGGGCTAATGAAGATTTTAGAGCTAGTGAAAAATTTGGAGCTTTGTTATTCAGATAAGTGTAGTTCACAGATTCCTCGGCTTTTGAATGTGTTATTAGTTTTGTGGGAAAAAGAGATAGTCTTTGCCGTCGGCGCTAGGTCTGATCACAATCACTTTGCCTTCGGTGCGTTTGGGACGCCCGCCCGAATTGATTGAGTTGTACATATTGCGCACGATTTCGTCTTCGACGGCGCGCTCGCGGTTGCGATTGCGTTCTAAACAAATTTCGAGTGGCACATCTAAAAACCAGAGCTGCACGTCTTCATAGCCAAATTGCTGGGCGCGCTCCAAAATAGGCTTGCGTTGCTTGGCGTTGATATTAGTGTTATCGATGACAATACTTTTGCCGATTTTCATTGCTTCTTCCAGGCGGGCAAAAAAGATGCTGAAGACTTCAGATGGGTCGCCTTGGGTCTTTTCGTCACCATAAAGTTCTAGTCTTATCGAGTCGGCATTCATATAGTGAAAGCCTTTATCGACCACCCTTTTGGACAGAGTGGTTTTGCCCGAGCCCGGTATGCCCACCATCAAGATTAGCTTGCTTTTTGCCTTTGGCTTTTCTTGTTCTGTTTCTTGTTTTTCGTTGTGTGCTTGTTCTTGTTCAGTCATGGTTCTGATTACTTGGCTTTATTCTTTTGCATTTTTGCTTCGGCTCTAATCCATTTCATCCAGACCCCTGAAAGCACTAGGCTCATGACAAAATAAACAATCACCAAAAGTTGTCTCATTGCTGCTTGTCGGTCTGTTTGCAGAGACATTCTAGTGTCTAGCCAGGGGTTTGAATAAAAGGTAAAGCCGACAAACAAAAAATAGACAGCAGTGGTGAAATAGCTAATTCTTGCCCACTTTGTGTATTCTTTCCAAGACCAGATTACTTGCAAAAGATAACCTACGCCAAGACAAGTAATAGATAAGCCCCAGTGCTGATAGCGCCCCAGAGTAATGACATGCTGCAAAGGATAAATTATCACCGCCAGTGCCACCAAGGCAAAAATAATGATGATGAAATAACGACCGCTGCGCTTGAGCAAGCTTGTGGCACTATTGCTTCTTTCTTCTCGTTCGGCGGCGCTTTCGGTCATAAATTACGGGCTCTCAGAAGCAAGCAAAAGAGTGAGGGCCGCCATACGAGTAAGAACGCCGTTGGTGACTTGGCTCAAGATTAGAGAAAGGTCTTGATCGTCGGCCAAGTCTTCGGTGATTTCGATGCCGCGATTGACCGGACCAGGGTGCAATAGTTTCACTTCCGGTTTGCACAGCTTTAGTTTTTGGTGGTCGAGCTGAAATTCTTTCACATAGTCGTCTATTTTAATTAGCCCTTGTTCTTGTCTTTCCAACTGAATGCGCAGAGCGACAATAAAGTCGGCGCCGCTGAGAGCGTCTTTCAAGTTGTGGTGATGACTGCCGCCTAATTCTGCCTCAAGGCTCTTGGGCAAAAGAGTTTCGGGACCGGCGAAATGCACCGAACAGCCTAGTTTGCTTAGCAGTTGAAAGTCTGATCTGGCTACCCGGCTATGCAGAATGTCGCCCACTATGGCTATCTTGATGTCACTCAATGTTTCACTGTTGAGCTTGCCCTTTATCGATTTGTCTATTGAGCTGGCGGCAAAAACAGGCAGACGGTCCAGCTTTTCTAAAATAGTATAGAGGTCGAGCAAGCCCTGCGAAGGGTGCGATTTGTTGCCGTCACCGGCATTGAGCACCGACATTGCCTTAGGTCTGGCATGGTCTTTCACCTTGGGCAAAGTTTGGTCGAGCGCCTGGGCCAGTTGGTCGGGGGCGCCCGCCTGACTGTGTCGCATCACCACGGCGTTGACACCCATCGCCGAAAGATTGAGAGCCGTGTCTAGTAAGGTTTCGCCTTTGGCCACAGAAGATGTTTTTACATCTAGATGCAGCACTGTCGCCCCTAGTTTGCGGGCGGCCAGGTCGAAGGAAGATTTGGTGCGGGTAGAATTTTCGTAAAAGAGCGTGGCGATTGTTTTGTCGTTGAGCACCGCCAGTGGTGCGGCAAGGTGGGCTTTGTGCTTCTTATAGAGACCGACCAAGGCAAGCTGCAAACTCAACTCGTCTAGGCTCAGGTCGCAGGCATTGATTAAGTGACGTCTTTGTTGCCAGGCGGTCAAAGCCGGTTCTGCACTTAGTGCGGTGAGAAAATCGTTTCCAAGCCTGGTTTCCAAAGCGCTGCTCTTGCTTTCTTTCATAAATAGACCATTGTCTGGTATGCCACAGCCAATTTTGTCATGCAGATAAGCCGCTTCTCTGTAATTTAAGCAAAGACTTAAAAAGAGCTTATTATGAGCTTTTCGGGGTTGCCAATAGAGTCGCGCCTGGGCTAGACTTAGCGCTTTGAGATATGCAGGCAAAGTCAAAGGAAGCCCAATAGTTTGGCGGCGGAGGAAATTCAATGACCACCACAGTAACTCCACCTGTTGTTGTCGAGAGCGAAGGGCAGACTGCAGTCTCGCCGACTGATAGTGCACGAGCTCAGCGCAATACCGGCAGTTTTGCCACAAGACTTTTGCAAAAAGCCCTAGATGATCGCAAAAAGACCGATCCCGAGCTGAAAATTCCCAGCGTCACAGGAAGTGGCACGCAGGGCTAAGTGTCGGCTCAGTATTCGGCAGATGAAATCATCGAGCTTACCCGTGGCCGCATGGCCCAGGGTATGGTTCCAGATGAGGCCGGACCTTTGTCCGTCGACACCAGGCAAAATCTGGAAGGTTCTTGGTTTGTCGCTTTGCCCGGCAAGAACTTTGATGGTCATGATTTTTTAGGCGATGCCTTTTGCGGCGGCGCTTTAGGTTGCATAGTAGAAGACCGTGCCAATTATGCCATCGGCAGCACAGGTTTTCCCCTTATTGCCGTAGATGATACGCAAGAGGCGCTGGGGCGCTTGGCGGCTAATTGGCGCAAACGACTGAGAAAGAAGCTGACTCTTATTACCGCCGAAAGTGCCGGCGGCAGATTGGAACAATCAAAAGCGGCTCTGGCATTGAGCCGTTCTCTTTTTGAGAGCGGCGAGACTATCCAAGAGTCGGCCTTTGGCGTCGACGACCCAGCAGACGATGCGGCCGGTCAGCTTTTTGGACCAGACTGCTTTTATGTAGACTGGCGCGCCGGTGTCTCTGAGATTCTCTGCTCTTTTCTCAATATCGACGATGAGCAGACCCATATCGTCGCCGACTTTGGACCTCGCCCTCTAGACCGGTCAGACTGGCTTGTCTCGGTGCTCAGACCCGATCTGATTATCTTCACCGAAGGCGGCTTTCAGTACGATCGCGTCAGCGGCGAACATGCCGAACCAATGGCTCTTTTGCGTAGCATCATGGGGGCGGTGGAGAAGTTTCCGCCGCTTTATCAGACTAAGACGAATGCCCCTGCCGCTCCCCTGGTTTTCTCTCTCGATCAAGGCTTGGCGGGAGCTCTGGGCGTTCCCTACCTGAGTGAGCTTCTGGATAAAGGAGTGAAAGACTGTCTCGGGTTGTAGTGATCTAAAAGCTTGCTTTAGGCTGCTTCCAGCTTCTTCTTAAGCAACTGGCGGCTTTGCGAAATGATGGCATAGGCAGCCCTGGTCAAAGCCATGGTGCCGGGCAAAATATAAAAAACACAGGCACATTTGCCGAAAGGCAGATTTTTTAGAATGATCGGAATTGCGTCAGGTCCATACCAGCGGTCATTCTGCTCGTCGATGAGAAATAAACTCCAGCGGCTCTCGTCAAGGTCAGATATTAGTTTTTCATCGAGGCGGTCTTGTGATTTGCGGTCGATAAAAGTGAAGTGACGGCGGTAATCCCAGACGCGCAAAACCGCCGCCAGGCTACGCACGACCGAGCATCTTTCGTCGCACACAATAGTGAATGAAAGGGCTTCCTGGGTACATTGCGTTACAGTCATAGTTAGTAAGTTTAGCAGAAGTTTAGTATTCGACCAAGTCGCCAAATAATGTCAAGTAAGTCTCAATGACGGTCTAATTTAGAAGTTGTAAAATCTAAGCAGATAGATAGACATAGACACCAGAATCAGTTTTTGGGTTCCCCCCTTCATTTAATCGATGTTCCAAGACGAATACACTCTACTCACCCAGACAATCATGCCTTTTCTTAGGGAAAGGTGGAATGAAATCGACCTGGTTGAGCGCGCCGTGGGCGAGCGCGATGGTCGTCTCACTCTGGCTGAGCTGGAAGCCGCCCGGGTGCGTTTCATCGCCTCGGGGGACGAAGAAGGCGCCCATGTCTTGAATGAACTGATTATGCGTTACGATGCCATTTGCAATGCTTTTCCGGACGGCGAAAGCGATGAACATGAGAGTAGTCTGGGTATTTCCAGAGAAGATGTTTCGGTTTATGCTCAGCTTTGGAGCCCCGAATATCGCAAGCGCGAGGGACCTCCCGAGCCCGAGAATTGGATGGACGCAGAGGACAATTCAAGCAAATATTGGAAGCGCTAGGAGCGATGAAGAGTCGGTATGAAAAGTAGAAAGGCTTTGACTCTTGGGTTAGGACTTTTGATTATCAGCCTCTCGGCCTTTGCCTTCTATTTCTATCAAACAAAAAACAAGGCTGTGCTTAGATTAGACGCCTTGAGCAAGAATCTCGGACATGTGGAAGAAGGCAAAGATCTGGTGGCTGATTTTACTTTCTTCAACGACGGTCTCAAGCCTTTGCGAATATTTGATGTAAAAAGCGACTGCGGCTGCACCGACCTATCTTGGAAAAGTGCCGAAATTCCACCCGGCAAGTCTTCGCACTTGACCGTGCATATCGACACAACCATGAAGCAAGGCGCGGTCACAAAGCAGATTCGGTTTGCTTCGAACGACCCAGACTTTAGTTTTGGCGCTCTAAACATGCAGGTTGATGTGGAAAATCTGCACACCAAGGGCAATATGACCGAGGGCGGTCGCGCCAAAATATTCACCGACGAAAAGTGCGCCCATTGCCACGTTGATATGGGGGTCGGTGCTTTCGGCAAAGAACTGTTTGAGGCTGATTGCGCCATGTGTCACCGGGTGCAGAAAGAGAGCAAGATCTTGGTGGGGCCTGAATTGGAAGCCCTTAGCTTCAACACCCCGGCGCAGATAGCCAGACTAAGAGAAGTGATTAGTTTTGGCAGCAAGACCCACCGCTCTATGCCGGGCTTTTTAGACAAGGCCGGCGGGCCGCTAGCCAAAGAACAAGTAGACTCTCTGGTTGATTATCTGAAGAGTATCAAGCACTAAACAGCGCTGGTTGCGGCGCTTTTAGGTGAGAGCGAGCAGGTCTCTGGCTAGTTCTTTGGCTTTGCTCTTTAACTAGAAGCAACGCAACAGATTTTGCAAGATGAATGTGACATCGTTTGCTGTTTGCAGATTTGAAGAATATGGCTTGCTTGCATACATTCACTGCCCATTGAATAGGCTGCTAGAGTCGCGGACTCGTAATTTTTGGCTGCACGTTTGGATGGTTTCTTA
The DNA here is from genome assembly GCA_017303615.1 of Obscuribacter phosphatis (SeqCode). Classification (GTDB taxonomy): domain Bacteria; phylum Cyanobacteriota; class Vampirovibrionia; order Obscuribacterales; family Obscuribacteraceae; genus Obscuribacter; species Obscuribacter phosphatis_A. Next base: position 7,475 of record JAFLCK010000046.1, on the reverse strand, counting down.
TCAGCCACAGACGGGCATAATAAGCTTCAGTGAAAGGAGCTCAGTGAGCAGTAATGTCAGATGCCAAAGCAAAGGACCAAGGCGGCGAGCAGCAACCCAAGCTAGAAGTACAGCCAATGCAGTCCGCAGATGTAGAGGACTTGCTATTGGCTGGACGCGCGGAGATGGACAGAGTGGAGCAGTCCCGAAGCAATGCGAGCGATGGCTCACTTAGGCATTATCAATCAACAACCCGGATAAGGCAAAATCTTCCTGCAGATTGGCAAAATCAGAATCAGAGCATTGAGCTAATTGACGGGGATGTGTCTGTTTCTAGAACCAACCCGTTGAAAGAAGCTAATCTAGAAAGGGGCTTCAACGCCGATGGTACGCCGTATAAGGTCTTTAGCACCCAACTAGGGCAAGCGTTAGAAGAGTCAGGAGATATCGATAAAGAGCTGACTGAGGGGGATTATCAATCCAGTATTAAGCTAAATGTACAGGTGACAAACGTGCCGGAAGTCTCAGCAGGAGTTAAATTAGATGAGCTTTTGGGCTATGTCGAGCAAGTCATGGAAGCTGGAGCTAGGGCAGTCAGACCAATCGAAGAACATCTGAGTCAGCCAGAAGCGGTAAACCAAGACTTGTGGAATCTGCCAGGAGCTACCGGCAAAGTCCTTGAACATCTAGCGCAAAGTCCTGAGCAGCTAAACCAAGATATGGCGGTGGTTACAGGTCGCATCTTGGACACAATAGACAAGCCTATGACAGTTCAGCAGCGTTCTGCGGTGGCAGGTGCTCTAATGCCGATGTTCTTCTTTGAGGGTGGAGGTAAGCAGATTGACAAGACTGCCGCAAGCCAAATGAAGCTCGAGCAGATGACAAAAGAAGAGCTTACATTGCTGGGCATTGAAAGAGTAGAGATGGAAATGCCGGCTATACCAGAAGACTTAAGGGACTTGCCACTTACCAAGGCATCTAAAGAGCTTTTGACAGCGGTTGAAGCCAAGAATAGGGTTATAGAGATTGGCTTGCCAGATTCTTTTGTGCTGAGGCACTTGGACTCATTTTCGGCTGAGGCTTCTGTATTTATTACTGGACCATTGGAAGCCGACATAATCTTGTTGCGTGAGAATCCTAGTAAAATAGCTGTTCTAGAGGAATTCTTACACGGAACGCAGAGGAAGTTATCTAGCCTGCAAGACCTTGACAAAATTATCTTGGAATTGCACGTCAAAGATTTTATGATCCGCCACCGTAAGTTATTAGGACTCAGCGATGCAGATGTACAGATGCTAGAAGCTCTGAAGCTGGAAGAACTAAAGAGGGCGAACATGCAGGGCTACAGGTAGGCAAGAAATGGACGATTTAAGCTATCAACTTTTCTTTCGGGTCGTTGACCATTGCGTAATCAAAGGCAATTTGATTTTGGTTTCGGATAGAACTGACTCAGGACGCGCAAGAGCTCTAGAGACTATTCAAGTAAAAGATCCGAATGGTACAAATGCTAGGTTCTATACTGCTGGCTGTGTGAGTTACTGGCAAATGCCAGGTGCGAAGCGAGCACCCTTTTGCATGGCTATTCAGGGCGTGACCCCAGAGGAAATACCCATAGGCAGTACGGTTTGGTTGGAAAGTCGAGAGATTACAGAGAGAGATTTTAGTCGGTATCGCAAAATTATGAAGATGCCGGAGCCCACTACAGAAGAGCGACCTGAGGTTTCGCAGGCAGAAGGCGAAGGTGAAAAGAAACAGCCGGTCTGAGTGATGGCAAGGATTTAGCCGCTGTTAAGATGCTATAGTAAGGCTCTAGGCTTCCGAGGTCACTATTGCAAAGCTTCGAGGGCGAAGTGTTCCTAGTTTAAGAAGTCCGTTGCAAGAAGGAACCTTTACAGGGTTTTCGTTGTTTGGAAAAAAGACCGTTTAGGTCGGCTCCTTTATGTGAGAGCGAGCAGGTCTCTGGCTAGTTCTTTGGCTTTGCCGCCTTTGGATTTGTTGGCAGCAGTTTTCTTTACGCCGCTCAAATCTTCAAGAAAAACCCGACAAATTAGCGACTCCACCGGCTTGTTTGCCCTTATAGAACAGTTTAAGTAAAGCTCCAGAATGGCTGCCAGATCACGGGGTAAGGCTTTGTCACCATCAGATTTTTCATTTGCTTCAAATTGGCATCGGTCCAAACTAAATTGCAATATTTGTCTCACCGCCTCGTTATGCACTGGGCTCGTGCGGGCTACTTCATCTAAAAGGGCAGCGGCTCTCTTGGGCATGCTAATTTCGCTGTACAGCATTTGCCCGAGGTTTTGACCGATAAGCTGTGGCTGCAGGCGGTGTTGCTCGATGGCATCAATTAGACAGTCGCCTGCCAGTGTTTTTAGTTCGGGTATGGAAAGCATAAGACCGACTGTCAAAAGATAATGCGCCCTGTCGCCCAGAGGGGCCAGTCCTTGAGCGAGAGGACGCAAATAGCCGACTCTTGATAGATTGGGTACATCTCCCCACCGCACTGTCGTTTCGCATTGCCTCGCCCCTTCGTCAAAGAAGTAAGCGCTAAATATTGGCATGGTAAAGGCTGTCTGGTCGATTGTTTCGACTTTGTAGGTGACGCGTTTGATGGCATTTGTCAGAGTTGCAAAAGGGCAGCTTTTGTCTTGCTCTAGTTCGCTTATCACCAGCATCTCTTTCTGCCATTGGTCGGCATGTCGGTGTTTCTTCTCGACTGCAAGGAATTTCTCAAGCGCTTTCTCAAGCTCTTGGGCGAGCGGGGCTTTCAACTTTTCGCTCTGTAGGCGGTAAAGTAATTCGGCGTGGTCTTGCCAAGGCAGGCGGGCTAGTATCAAATATGGTTGCAGTTTTTGTATGCTTGCGGCGCAAATAAAGTCTGCTTTTGCTGGTAATTTCTTGAGGCTATCGATTATGGCATCGATGCTTGTGAAGCCGCCTGTGGTTTCAGCTTTCAGTGGGTCTACCAACTGTCCTTTGTCTAGGCGCAAGAGAATAGAAAGAAGACGAGCCTTAATTATCTCGGCACAGTCAAAACTTTTGTTGTCGGGGTGTTCTGCTTTGCCTAGTTTGTCAAAATAGGCTTGGGCACCTTCTGTATCTGCGCCCCCAAGAAAATAGAGCAGGAAGGCGCTAATCCAGATTGGAATGCCATAGTCGTAACGTTGCAGGTTTCGCTCAATTAGCTTTTGCAAGCGCTTAATTAGGGGCTTGGCTGTTTTTTCAGTTGTGTCGCTTGTTTTGTTTGCCCTGTTGATATTGTGTAGAGTCTGCACCTGTCCAAGGGCAACCGCTTGTATGATTCTTTCGGCTTGCACTACGTCGAACGGCGCTTCAATAAAGGCTAGCGTCGATTCAAGCCAGGTTTGAGCATCGCCGATAGTGGCTATGGCTTCGCCTTGGTGATATAAGAGGCTAGCACCGGGCTTGTACTCAACTGAACTGAATTGCGCCGAGCTCTCTGCAGCAGCAACTGCAGATATATTGGCTTTGCCCGCGGTTTTTGCTGCAACTGCCTTATCAGAAACAGCTTCTGAATCGGCTAAAGCGGCAAAGTCCTTCTGCAAGGCTGGACTGATAAATTCTAAGTTTTCTCTGATGGCGTCTTTCAGGGCAGGGTCGACTGCAATCAGAGACTGGTTGGCTTTCATAAACTTTAGCAGGCTCTTTTGCACATCGGTATTTTGATGGCTTAGAGCTGCCGCCGCTATTTGCAGTGCTTGTGGGCGCATCTGTGGTTCTCTCGCCGCCGCCTTTTCTATAAAGGCGAGGGCGCCTTGGGCTGTGCTTTTGCTGGCGGCCATAAGAGCTGGTTGAATGTGCTGAAGGAGTCTTTCAGCCTCTATGTTTATTTTGGCTTTGTCTATTTCATTTAAAGCCGCCAGGGCAAAAGAAACAGTCGGCGCTATCGGGCTTGCCAAAAGTGACAGATAGTCGTCCAATAATTCGAAACGCTCAGCCGGGCTTGGCTTTAGCCTCTCGTGAAAGCGCGAGAACCAACCGGCTCTAAATTGAATGAAACCGCGATTAAGTGCTTCCAGACTAGCTTTGAGCATTTTGGTTCGGGGCATAATTCCCTCTTGCGAGAGTGTGTCTAATATGTCTTCCCATTTATGACCATCACGCGAAAACTTATCGTGGGCGGCAAGACTCAACTCTTGTCCGCCTTCAAACTGAAATAGCAACCAAAGGTCGTTTTCCACCAAAAAACGATATTTCTTGAGGAAAGCCAGAGTCGCATCTTTGTTGTACTCATGCAGGCGTATGATGCCTTGCACATAAACCTCTTGTGTGGGTTGTCGGCAAAGACCGGCGTCTATAAACTTAATTACTTCTTTGACGAAAAACGGAGCAAAGGCAGAAAGACCGTCTACGGCTGTCTGCAGCGCTTCCGGCTGCATCTTTTTAGCCACTTCAAGAGTGAGACTATTGCAATATTCCCAGTTAAGGCGCTGCTTCTTGATTTGGGCCGCCGTGGCAGTGAGAAAGAACTTCTCTATTTCAGGGTTACTGCTCAATTTATGCTTCTTCCTCGTCTACTGTGTTTGCCAGCGCTTGCTTTAGTTTTGCTGCCAGAATGTGCTTGCAGAGTCCTCTTGTGCCTTGATATTTGCTGAACCACTGACAGGTGCAGCGCCAGTTGTCTTCTTTGGCGGTGACTAGATGGGTGACATCGCTGCCCCGCACTTCCATTTGCAGGGTTGAGTTGCTGTTATCGCTGCTGGTAAGGGCTATTACGCCATCGGTTGCCACCAATTTGTGGGCTGCTTTCAGCCTTGGGTGCATGCTCTCGACCAAGCTTAGATCAAAAGGCAGCTCGCGATGAAAGTAACTATTCGAACTGAGATCAAAACCCACCAAACCGCGGCTGCCCAGGGCTGCCAGAGCGTTCTGCAAAGCTTCACTGTTCATATTGCAGCTTTGCTGCAAAGACTCTTCGCTGAGAAATTGACGCCATTGCAGTGCCGACCGCAGCAAAGCAAGCTTTTCTTCTTCTATTTCGGTGAGATTTTCAAGCACTCGACCCTCGCCCGAAAAGCCTCGGAACGGCTGGCAGGTCATGGTCAGGCTGAAACGCAGACCTTCTTTCATATCTAGCTGCCATTCGCTGGCCAATCCATCTGGGCTGCTATAGACAGTAAGGGCGCAGGCTTGGCTTTGCTTAATCAAGGGCACCAAATCTTTGAGTAGCAATAAGCGCTTTAAGCCGCCAATCTGTATCGGCGTTTCGGCGCTTGGCTTACTTTGCGCTGTTTGACTGAGCCTTAGTCCCCGCCCGGCCGGCACGATAAAAAACACTGTCTGGTTGTGGGCATTGCTTGGCAGATTGCGCAGAAAGTTCAAGGCTTCTACTTTAGAGACGGTCATTCTTTTTTGCATCTGCTTTTGGTAAGCCTGCACTTCGACAAAGCTTTTCAACCATCGCAAAGGCAGTTTTACTTTCTTTTCGACTGTTTTTTCGCTGCCTTTTTGCAAGACGAATTCATCTTTGCCCACCCCTATTTCAAGACTTTCAGACTGCAGAGTGGCAGCTAGGGCGGCTTTCATTTGCGGGTTGAAATCTACGTTGGTGGTGCCCTTTTCAATAATTTCGCCTTCATAAGCAGGCGGCAAAAGATCCACCCGGCAATAGGCACTGGCGCAGGCGCTGAAACCTTCAAAGCGCAGGGCGCCGGCACCGCTGGTGATTACCGGATCTCTTTCAGCCAGAATGCGCTGCAAAAGATTTGGTGGTACATAAAAGCGGGTTTCCACTACTTTTGACAGGCTGAGTAGGCAGCGGGCAAAAATATTAGCTTCTTCCAGCCTACCTTCAAAAAAATATGGGTAACGGGCTTCGCGCAAAGAAGTAGCCAGCTCAAGCTTGGGCTTTCGCTCACCAGTAGAGGCTGTCGAGGCTGTCGAGAGGGCGGAACTGAAGCCGTAGCTTAAGGTTTGGTGGATAGCCCCTGCCTGGGCTTTGCTTTCGGACATAGCTGCGAGTTTCTTTCTGGTATGTAGAGTCGCTTATTTTTCCATACCACAATTGATGGCAGTTAAAGGGATGACCTTTTGGATTTTGACGAAGTACGCCGCACTCGGGGGACGAACAAGTCTGAGAGGTAGGAACATATGGAGATAATCGGCTTGCTGACTAAAGTTTTAGAGCGAAGAAAGAAAATTGCTGCTTAGCCTGTCCGGTGCTGTGAAATGTAAAACTTAGTTGCTGTGCTGCTTTGTAGGGTTGTATGTTGCGCGTTCGCAACAACGTTGCGAGAAAGAGACATTGTAAAGCTAGTTATTAAGCGCTGTTTGGAGTATTCGCGCTAGCAATGCGCATCCCCCATATGGGGGATAACGCAGATAGCGAGAGCTTTTGATTGCGGTATCATCTTTGGTGGCAAATCTAAAGGCAATGTTAATGCGGGTTTCGGGGTATTCAAGATGGCCCGGGTTTGCTAGCGGGTGTAGTGGATTTTGAGAGCGGTTAAAGGTGACTACAAAAACAGGAATCGAAACGATGTCAGGCGGGTGTATATACTAGGCTGGATTGAATTTGCTAGGTTTTTTGGCCATGCTGATATCTTTCTATTAATAAGAAGCGTCTAACCCGGAAAGGTTTGAACTGGGCTACTTGCCGCGGTTATTTTGGGCGTATCCCAATTAGTCCCGAATTTCCGAGGCACTCCTGAAAAACCCCCGCTATTTCTGCGTTCAAACCCCATAGCCCTTATCAGTGCCTGCGCTGGAGACTTTCACAACTCTGATTTAGTGCTCTATCTATAGAGACGCGAATATTTTGACATGTCGCGAGTTTCTAGCGGAGTAAGCAGAGTGTTTAGAGAGCGGCCTGACCCGATAGCGAATTTGTCTTTGGTTATGGCTTGCGCAATTACAGATGCAGAATATTGAACATTGCAAACAGTTAAGGTTCTGGGTCGGATCTTTTCAATGATGCTTCGGACAAATTAAGTAGACCTAGAGAAAGCAGGTCGCGAAAAAAGGAGTCAAAATGACTGACTCAGAAGACAAGTCACCTTTGCCCAGGCGAAGGTGGGGCTGGCGCTTTGCTGCGCAAGAACCGCCACCGGGCAGCAAAGACACCGATTCTTACTTCGAAAAGTTGATTCGTTATAGTGTGCCATGAACCTGGGGGGGTGACGTCTAATCAAAACTGAATAGGCATCACCTTTTCGGGATGCTGCACGAGAGATGGAGGTAGGCCCTCCGAAGCCGCCCATCAGGGGGAGGCTTCAAACCACCGTAGGGTGCTCTGGTAAAGAGCCAGGGTGCTGAGCGCTACGGCTAAAAGGCGTGCTAGACACGTCAGGTAAGGTTCAAGAAGACGAACGCAAGTGAACCACTGAAGACGCATCGTGAAGAGTATGAATGACATCAAAACCAGGGGGGTGTATCGCTTCTGGGATAAATCTAGTGGAGGCCTGAATTGCCGACTAGGTGGTGTCCGGTGTAAAGGTGGCGTGCGCTTGAACCAGGCTCTTATGCGGAACATGGGA
>JAFLCK010000045.1:0-28365 GCA_017303615.1 Obscuribacter phosphatis (SeqCode) | reverse complement strand
GGCACCACCGGGAACGGTGATACTTACGATAGCAATAAGACTGTAACCGCGGGAAAAGGTGAAGGTTACGACAAAACTGTCACCACTACAGGCACCACCGGCAACGGTGGTACTTACGATCGCAATAAGACTGTAACCGCCGGACAAGGTGAAGGCTATGACAAAAATGTCACCACCACCGGCACCACCGCCAACGGCGGTACTTTTGACCGCAATAAGACTGTAACCGCTGGACAAGGTGAAACAGCTACAAAAGTGATCACCACTAGCGGGACTACTGCCGCAGGCAAGGAATACGAGAAAGTAAAGACCTATTCCAAGTAGACTGGTGTACAGCCAAGTTCTATAGAAATACGCTGCCTAATTGAGGAAGGTTGGAGTCTTCGCGAAGACTTCAACCTTCCTTTGCTTGTTCGTCTAACTGACCCAAGACATAAGGCGCCACTCCCCTGTAAAAATCAAATTCAAGTGTTTCAGTTTTGTAAGCTAATCGATATCGATAGACTTACAAAGTTAATCGCTCACAAAACTTTCAAGAAGCCTTGACCGAACTAGACGACTGGTCTACGATCTGCTCATCTCAAAAAAGATTCGATAACAGTAAGTTTGTAAGCTTATCGATATCGATAGGCTTACAAAAAACCAGACAAAAATTTTCGCCAAAGCCGAAGGAGAATAAATGAAGACACTAGCTGTTCTAGCCCACCCGGAAAGAAAAAGCTTCAACGGCGCCATGTATGATGTGGCAAAAGATGTCTTTAGCCAACCCGGGCATGAATTCAAGGGTTCGGACCTCTATAGAATGAACTTTGACCCGGTCTCAGACCGTAGAAATTTCACCACCATTGCCGACCCCGAATACTTCAAACAGCAAGCTGAAGAAGCTCACGCAGCAAAGCACAATACTTTCAGCCCGGATATTGCCCTAGAAATTGAAAAGCTTTACTGGTGTGAGCTCTTGATTTTTCAATTTCCGTTGTGGTGGTTCTCTGTACCAGCAATCATGAAAGGTTGGGTAGACAGGGTCTTTGCCATGGGAAAAATATATGATGAGGGTCTCTGGTATGAGAAAGGAATGCTCAAGGGCAAGAAAGCAATGCTGTCTCTTACAACTGGTGCCGGTGAAGAAGAATTCGAACCAGGTACAGGACATGGAGACATTAATCAAGTTCTTGCCCCGCTCAATCATGGCATTTTTGGCTTTGTCGGCTGTGAGATTCTTCCACCCTTTATCGCCTGGTCAGCAGCTCAAAAAACAGATGCTGAGCGCAGAATCTACCTAGAGCAATATCGTGAAGTTCTATCCAAAATCAAATAAACAAGGGAACCGCCGACAGTGCATCAAATTACAAAACAGGGCGAGCTAGAAAAGCTACAAATCAAAAATCAAGCTTGCAGTGCCGAATTATTTTTGCAAGGCGCACATCTAACAGCCTGGCAACCGAAAGACCAAAAGCCAGTCTTGTTCCTTAGTAAGAAATCAGCCTTTCAACAGGGCAAAGCAATCAGGGGTGGCGTACCCTTGATTGCACCTTGGTTCGGCGCCAGAACCGCTAACCCACTCGACGAGCGCACAGACGGACCATCACATGGTTTCGCCCGCACTTCCTTATGGCAGCTAGTTGATGCCACCACCCTAGGTGACACCACAAAACTCGTACTTTTGCTAACAGCCAACGAAAACACCACCTCCCTTGGTTACATCGACTGTGAGCTAACCTTAGAAGTCGAATTGGGGCACAAGCTTTCCCTAAGACTTAGCTTTAGAAACCAAAGTGCAAAACCAGTCTATATTGAAGACGCTTTTCACTCTTATTTGGCTGTCAGTGACGTGAGAGAAATAGAAATCAGCGGACTAAAAGGCACCACTTATTTTGACAAAACAGACGACATGAAAGAAAAAGTGCAAGAGGAAGAAAAGATTGTACTTAAGGGTGAGACCGATAGACCTTATATTGATACCACCAGCAAAATTGCAATCGAAGACCGAGTTTGGCAGAGAACAATTAATATTGAAAAGAGCAATTCTCTGACTACGGTGGTTTGGAACCCCTGGCAAAAACTAGCGGCCAAAATGACAGATCTAGAAGCAGAAGAATGGAAAGACTTTGTCTGTGTCGAATCGGCTAATGCTCTCAAGAACAAAATCAGAATTGAAAGCGGTTCAGTTCACACTCTAGAGACAACAATCTCAGTTACATAGAAAATCATCGCAGTCACATAGCCCGCCACTATATTTCTTCTTGCACTCTTTGCATAGCACGACCGGGCAAATAGCCAGGCAGAAAATTGCGCACTGGTCTTATCTGCCTCAGTATTGTTTGACTGGCTCCTGCACCGGGGAAACTTGCGCCTTCTTTTCGACATGCAAAAATAAATGGGCGTAAACTAGGTTCGAACTCTGCTAGACGCAAACCTATCTCTTTGTCTGTCAGATGAGCAAGCTTAGCCACAAGCTCTCTCGCCCTATTTGCCTGTTTATCAAATTGCTCTCTTAATAGGCTGACAATCTGATCAAAATCCTGCCAAAACTCTTCAGGCAACTCTCGGCGAATAGATTCAAGATCAGCGCCGCCCACTAAGTGCTCCCAAATAGCCAGAGGCGTCACCCGCGAAATCATGCTGTGTATGCGCAAATAATCATCGGTCTTAATTTTCAAACGCAGACCATCGGCAAAGCGAACCACAAAGCCTTCCTGTATCAAGCCCAAAGAACGCGCGCTTTCACTCAGTTCATGCAAAGATTGAAATTCAAAACGTTTAGCAAGCGGAAAACCGAGCGCATCAGAAACGAACTTTAGTTGACTATAGTTCAGCTCAAAACCGGCTTCATCGTAGGCGCCCAAGAGCACAAGCGCAGACTCTTCATAACGAATGACAATCCTATTTTCAGGATATATAGCTTCAAACAGATAAGTGGTACCCTTATCCAGAGACGAAAGATCGCTACTTTCAAGGCGAGCCTGCGCCCAAAGTGCTTGGTCTGAATAGAAAGAACCTTTGGTGGCACACTGCCACCGCCCGCGATGATAAAAGACGATTATCAAACTGCCGTCTACTTTCTCAAAGGTCTCGAACGCGCCCAAAGGCCAAACCGAATCACCTTCACCAAGATTAAAAAACTTAGGAAAAGGTGTAGCAATCAATCTCTTGTCGGCCAAGTCGAGAATCAGGCCTCGAGCCAAAATAGAGAATTCATCCCATTGTTTCTCATAGACACACTTAGAGGTATAGACAAAAAGCGACAAGCCATCTTTGTTCTTTGTTTCGAGCACACTGCCTTGCTTGCAGGCCCGCTCAAGTCCGTCCATCAGTTCAGCAAAATCGAGACAGCGAGCCTTATGAATCACAGACTGAGAAAGGTTGAGCTCGGTCAATTAAGGACTCTCCCGATAAAAAATACTCTCACCAGCATTATGCACCGATACCAAGGCAGTTCAAACTAAAGAAGCCCCCACTCAAGAGGGTTTCTCTGCTAAATACACAGCCGAGACCGTTCAAAGGCAAGGCAATAGGTAGCCGCTGGCGACAGGTAGGCGATAGCTATAGGTAAGAGAAAGGGGACATTAACTTGAATAGCCTATCCAGCCGGGGTATAACACTTATGAGTGCTAGCAAACTGGTAAGAGCAGTGGAAGAAAGCCGAAACACCACTTACAGTTTATTGCAGTTGGTTTGTGCCGACCTAATTTTTATGCTGCACAGTATGCGATATTTTGAGACTTTGGCCCCGCCTGACTGGTTCAAGTTTATTGACTTTTCAGCACTCTTGCCCGGCATGTTCAAAGAAGCTCTGGTAGTTGCAATCATTACCCCAATTGCCCTTATGGCGATGTGGATTGCATTTTCGATGTTTAGAGAACCGCCTAAACTAAGCTTTCACCTTTTGCAATTAGCCATTCCATTTTTGCCGGCTTTTGCCATCTTAGCCTGGGGCTTGCAACTAGGCGTGGTCGGCGGCGATACCAGCCATATTATTGGAGCTGCCGACTTCCAGACAGCACCGCAATGGCAATACGCCATCTATCAGAAGCTAATCACAAGCGCTTTCATCCCGCCGGTAATTGCGCTTATTCCAGCAATTTTTGCCCCCACTTTCAAATCGCAGAGATTGCCCGCCCTTTCAATATTAATAGTAGGCACGGTAATGTTAATCGCTTTAGAAAGCGACCACCTAACCCAGCTCTAACTCACGCTCCAACCAAAGCTCAGTAAATAGCAAGGGCAGCGTAATCTTACGCTCAGTCGTAATCTCACCATTTTCGAGCTCCGCTTCAACATCTACTCTGTCAATTGGAGTCAATAAATCAGATGGAAATAGCGGAAAGCTTGAAATAGCGGAAAGCTTGAAATAGCGGAAAGCTTGAAATAGCGGAAAGCTTGAAATAGCGGAAAGATAAAAGCGGCGGAGCAATTGCAATTGGCAGACTCCTATTTAGACTCTCAGAAAAGAGATGCACACCAAGTTCGCCCCGAGCAAGTTGAGGCACAAGAGAAAAAGCGAGCGGCAGAGAATCTCTATGCCGATGCCGACTTATCAGCCTCGGCAAATCAGCCCGTCAAACCGCAGGACGGCAATAGCTGTCCCAGCTCTGTGCCATATTTAAAACTGGTCAACCGCGCCCTCGAAAACTTTTATGACCCTTCGCGACTGACTGCAACCCAGATACAAGAGATAAAGAGCAAATACAACTGTTCTATCAAGAGCGATGCCGATGCCGTTAAGTATGCCGACGAAGCCCTGAAGACATTACAAGACGACTATACCGACGTAATTACAAAGCCCGAAACAGTGGAAATTTTGCGATCTGAGAATGGCGAGATCAGTGGTATCGGCATCGAGCTCAAGGACAACAGCCCCAAGAAAGATCCCGTCGCCGCAATTGACAAAGCAGCTGACAAAATAGTTGACAAAGCAGTTGAGCCCAATCAGATTTTCATAAACAAAGTTGTTGAGAATTCACCGGCGCTGGCTGGCGGGCTAAAGGCAGGCGACCGTATTGTCAAAGTAGACAACGAGCCAATTGACACTGAAACTGCCACCGATACCGCCAAGCTCATAAGAGGAGAGGTCGGCACCAAAGTAAAGCTGACAGTGGAAAGGCAGGGCAAAGAAGAAGTAGTAGAGATGACCCGCGCCTTGATTGATTTTCCTGCGGTGAAGAGTGAGATGCGAGATGGTTATCTGCATCTATCTGTACAAACATTCGGGCAATCCGACACATCAGATGAAGTGAAAGCAGCCATTCAAGGGCACCCCGATGCAAAAGGCTATATCTTAGACTTGCGCAATAATCCGGGCGGCTTCGTCATGGAGGCGCTTAAAACAGGCTCACTGTTTATGACCAAAGGTGAAATGCTTCGCACTCGCACTCGCGCGGCAGACCCTGATGCGGTCGATTTTGAAACAACAAACTATACCCTCAACGACAAGGGTATCCAGTTATCTAGCAAGTATGACAGCGATCCCCAAGGCAAACCATTCGAAGGGGCGCTCATGCAGCGGCACCCCGACCTAGTGGACAAGCCTGTGGTAATTTTGGTCAACGAAAATTCTGCCTCGGCCTCTGAACTTCTGACAGGAGCCATGAAAGACAATAAAGAAGCCTATGTCATTGGCAACCAGACCTATGGCAAAGGCATAGGTCAAATCACCTTTAGAAATGGCTTGCCCGATGGCAGCTGGCTCAAAGTAACAAACTTCCAGTATTTCACCCCTAATGGCACCTGGCCGGGTGATGCCCACAATCGTAAATATGGAATAGCGCCGGACCTAAAAGTTGCCTTGCCAAAAGACGTGCAAATGAACTCGCCAGAAGACATTCAGCTTAAGGCAGCGCTCGATTACCTAAAATCGAAAGAAACCAAATGAACCAACTATATAAATGAAGTTGACATCTCGTTTAATGTTAGAAATTTTGTCTGCCAGCCGACTAAAGGGGCAAAGCCTTAACCCTATTTAGGTTACAGTTAGCAGCCCCCTTTCTTGACACATAACAATCTTAGAGTTAGTCTAAATAGTGTAACCGGAAGAGGAATATCTGTGGACACGGCAGAAACAGTTTTAGCTTCTCGCGGTGTTAGGCCCACTCCTCAGCGTGTGGTGATTACCGAATACCTGCTGAACACAAAGTCGCATCCTACAGCCGACCAGGTCTTGGAAGCTGTAGCTAATGCCTTGCCGGTTCAGCTTTCTAGGGCAACGGTATACAACACCCTCCACACTCTTGTAGAAGCAGGGGTAATCCAGGAAGTCTACACAGAACCAGGTGGTTGCGCCAGGTACGATGCCAACACTGAGCGCCATCACCATTTCGTCGATACCAAAAACGGTTGTATCTACGATATTCCTTTCGAAGCAGTGCCATCACTAGATAAGAGTCTTGACGACAATTACAAAGTCTCTAACTACACGGTGACATTCTTTGGCGAACCAAAACAAGGTCAACCAAAACAAGAATCCTGATCAATGTGCCAAAGCAAATTCTTGTACTGCATCGATGCTAAAGTTTCGATGCCGCTAGATTTGCTCGTCTAAACTCACACAACTAAAGACACAAGAAAAATCACAAAAAAAGGACTCCGTCAAATGCAAAAAAGAACGAGAAATTTGGTAGTTCTTCAGGCAATAACTTTGTCGATACTTTCGCAAAGTTTACCGGCAATGGCTGAAGACGCCCCCAGATCAAATTCATTTTGGTGGCCTGAAAGACTTGATGTTTCCTCGCTCAGACAAAACTCACCAGAATCGAATCCACTTGGTCGTGACTTCAACTATGCAAAAGAGTTCGAAACTCTAGATCTAAAAGCAGTAAAAGAAGATATCAAAAAAGTACTGACCACATCGCAAGACTGGTGGCCTGCCGACTATGGCAATTACGGTCCTTTCTTTATAAGAATGGCCTGGCACAGCGCCGGCACCTATCGCATTTATGACGGACGCGGCGGTGCAAGCGGCGGTCAGCAAAGATTTGAACCACTCAATAGCTGGCCCGACAACGCAAACCTTGATAAAGCACGCCGACTTTTGTGGCCGGTCAAAAAGAAATATGGTCAGAAACTTTCTTGGGGCGACCTCATGGTCCTGGCAGGCAATGTCGCCCTTGAATCTATGGGCTTCAAAACCTATGGCTTTGCCGGTGGACGGCCTGATGACTGGGAACCGGACATGATCTTCTGGGGCAGCGGTGAGAAATTCATGTCGAATAACCGCGATGCCTCTGGCAAACTAGCAAAGCCACTGGCGGCCACCCAAATGGGTCTGATCTATGTCAACCCGGAGGGTCCAAACGGCAATCCCGACCCGCTTGCCGCCGCCCATGACATTCGCGAAGCCTTCGGCAGAATGGCTATGAATGACGAAGAAACGGTAGCGCTTATCGCTGGCGGGCATACCTTCGGTAAGGCGCATGGCGCCGCCTCGCCCGACAAGTATGTCGGACCAGCCCCAGCCGGCGAAGGTGTCGAACAACAAGGTTTTGGTTGGGTAAACAAATACGGCACAGGCAAAGGCAAAGACACAATCACCAGTGGACTGGAAGGTGCTTGGTCGGGAGATCCGGTCAACTTCACCACTCAATATCTAGATAATCTCTTCGGTTTCGACTGGGTTCTCACCAAAAGCCCGGCAGGAGCCAATCAGTGGACCCCTAAAGATAAGGCGGCGGCGGACCTAGTGCCGGATGCGCACGATCCCAAGAAAAAACATCCACCAATGATGTTCACCACAGATTTGTCCATGAAGATGGATCCCGAATACAGCAAAATAGCCAAGCGCTTCCAGCAAAATCCGGAAGAATTTAAACTGGCTTTTGCTAAAGCCTGGTTCAAGCTAACTCATCGCGATTTCGGACCAAGTTCGCGTTATTTGGGCGCGGAAGCACCGAAAGAATCTCTTATCTGGCAAGATCCCATACCTAAAGCCGACTACAAATCTATTGATCAAGCAGATGTGGAAAGCCTCAAAGCGAAGATCTTAGCCACAGTCATATCTAACAGTGACTTGGTGAGAACAGCCTGGGGTGCGGCAGCTTGCTTTAGAGGTACAGACAAGAGAGGCGGCGCCAATGGCGGACGCATCAGACTGGAACCGCAAAAGAGCTGGGCTGTCAATGATCCCACCGAACTTGCGAAAGTACTGAAGTCCCTCGAAACAGTGCAAAAAGACTTCAACACTCAAAACAAAGACGGCAAGAAGGTCTCAATGGCAGACTTGATAGTTCTAGCTGGCAATGCCGGCATAGAGTCGGCAGCGAAGAAAGCCGGAGTAGACATTAAGGTCCCCTTTGCACAGGGTCGCACTGATGCTTCGCAAGAACAGACCGATGTAGCATCAATGGGCTTGCTCGAACCTAAAGCCGACGGCTTCCGCAACTACTATGCTGAAGGCAATAAAAAATCCCCGGCTGAAGCATTGGTTGAGAGAGCCGGTTTCCTCAAGCTGACAGTGCCTGAGATGACCGTGTTGGTTGGCGGCATGCGCGCTCTCGATGCCAACCAGGGTCATTCACAAAATGGGGTACTGACAGCTAGACCAGGCACGCTCTCAAATGACTTCTTTGTCAACTTGCTCGACATGTCTACAAAATGGACCAAGTCGGCAAAGAGCGAAGGTGTCTATGAAGGACTAGATCGCAAAACAGGCAAACTAAAGTGGACTGCCACACCGGCTGACCTCATCTTTGGTTCAAGTTCGGAACTGCGGGCGGTGGCTGAGGTCTACGCCTCTGATGATGGACAAGCCAAGTTTGTGCAAGACTTTGTCAAAGCCTGGACAAAAGTCATGAATCTAGACCGTTTCGACCTCAAATAAAGAGCAGCAAATGACAAGACGCGGTTCATCATTGAATTGATGAACCGCGTTTTCTTTAATGGCAAATGTAAATCAAATAGGTGCCTCATGATCAAAAGACAGACCATAAAGCCGGTTCTTATTCTTTCAATCTTTGGCGGTCTTTGCCTCACTGCAGATAGTCAGGCTCTCGCCAGTTCCTGGCAAATAGACAGCCAACAGAGTAAAGCGACATTTTCAGTCAAACATATGATGATCTCTACTGTAAAAGGTAGCTTCTCAAAATTAGAAGGGACGGTCGACTATGACGGCAAAAATCTCAAAGAGGCGAAAGTGCAAGCTAGCATAGATGTAGACTCGATTGATACCAACTCTAAACAAAGAGACGACCACTTAAGGTCGAAAGATTTCTTCAATAGCAAGAAATATCCCAAAATCAAGTTCACTTCCAAGAAAATCACAGAAAGAGAGCAAGGTTTTGATATCGAAGGCGATCTCACCATACATGGTGTCACAAAGCCAGTTACTCTCAATGCTGGTAAATTAGTAACACTAGGGAATGACAGCCAAACTCCAAATAAAATAGCCGCCACTGCAACTAGCCAAATCAATCGCAAAGACTTCGGCATGACCTTTAACAAGCAACTCGATAATGGCGGTGCCATGGTTGGTGATGAAGTTGCAATAGTGCTGGAGATAGAAATGACAAGCCAGGATAAGTCTGGAAAATAGGTCTTACTTAACACCTACGGCAAAGTACAAATTGCCTTAGCCACTTGAGCTATTTTCTCTTCGCATTGTGCGCGACTAAGTTTTGCATCAGCCACAAATACAGCCACCGCATAACTATGCTTCTTGGGTGAAGTAATTATTCCCACATCGTTTGTAGAAACACTTATGCCCTTTGAGATGCGCCCGGTACCTGTCTTTTCAGCAATAGTCCAACCAGCGGAAAGCCCAGCCCTAAGACGATTGTCCCCGGTTTGACAGCGGCGCATCAAGTCCAAGAGATAGTTAGCCGAGGCAGGTTTCAAAAGCAACCCTTGATGCAACATCTGCAAGAGAGAACATATGTCTTCGGGGGTGGCACTGTCTAATAGTGCGGCACCACTGTTGGCGTCATCAAATTCAGAGACCTGTCTTTCATAGCGGTCTACTCTAATCGCCATAAAACCAAGTGCTTTGAATACTTTGTCGACAGCCGCCGGACCGCCAAGCAAGCGTGTCAGCACATCGCTTGTGCCATTATTGCTCTTAAGCATAGAGCGTTCAATCAAATAAGAAAGCTTGAGCGACTTTGTACCACGCGGTAAATTCTCAGGCAAAGCCGCCATGCCAATCTCGTAAATTTCTTTAGGAGTTACAGCCACATCTTGACTAAGCTTCAGCTTGCCTGCATCAACTTGTCTTAGTATGGCTATTGCCACAAGCATCTTGGCTACACTCTGCATGCGAAAATTATCGCTGCCATTGAAAAAATAAGCCTCGCCCGAATCGATATCGACAACGCCGACGCCTAGGCGACCTTTACCTTTTAATGAAGCTGCAATAACAGCAATCTGCTTGGTCAATTGTTGTTCGACATTGGCCGATGCCGGCAGCATGAACATGAAAGGGATAGGCGAATAAACAAGAGCAAGCGATAGGCAAAAGGCAGTAAATACTTTGGCGGAACTCCAAATCTTCTTCATCAGACCAAACACCCAAGAGACTGTCTAAGCCTACAGCACAAGCCTCAGGTCAGCAAGCGGCTTCCGGTGTCTTTTTTTGCAGATTAGATAGAGCAGACGACAATCTTGCAAAGCAGTTAAACTATGCGGGTCAGACTATCCACGGTAAAGTCATGTATTCAACAAAAAATAGTTTCTATGCCGCCCTAGCCTTAGCTGCTCTGGCCACCGCCTCAACCAAACCGGCACTAGCCCAAGCTGAAGAGCTATTTTTACTGCAAGACTCAAAACCAATGGTGACTAGAGCGGGCGCCTGGCATACCTGGAACCATCATCTCAATCTCAAGCCTGGTCAAGAAAAAGCCAAGCTCTTGCTCAGATTGACAAATGGTGCGGAAGGACGCCCCAAGGCAAGCGACATCAAGGTCAGTCTCGCCGGTAAACCCTATGCAGGCCTTAAAGACTTTGATAGTAACGGCATCTGGGAAAGTAACTTAACGGGCAAGGTGGCAGCAGGCAATACACTCATCACTGTGCAAGCTTTTGGTCCTTCCGGTGCATGGGTCAATATGAAAGTGCATATCGAACGCCCTGTGATTGCAGCAGTACAGCCACAGCCTTTAGGTGTCGGCGAAGATATAACAATAGCCGGCAACAGTTTTGGCGAAGCCAAGGAGGCAGTGCGCGTCAATTTGGGAGGAAAACAATTCAAACCTCTAAACGTCTCTAGTAAGCAAATTCAGTTCAAGTTGCCTGGCAAAATTGCGGCTGGAAGCCAGTCTCTGACAGTTTCAGTAAATGCAGTTGCCAGCGCCCCGTTCAATGTACAAGTCCGCGCCACTCCCAAGATCACAAATATCGACATGCTGTCGTCCCCGCCGCAGCATCCAGTAATCTTGAGCGGTAGCGGTTTTTCAGCTAATGCAGCCGAGAACGAAGTAAAATTCGGCGATTACAAAGCTCAAATAGTGAGCGCCAGCCCGTCGAGCATCACCTGCCTGGTGCCCGACATGCCTTTTCCAAAATGGCATGTGCCACTCAAAGTGAGCACCCACGGGCTGACTTCGGCAGAGAAAATCTTCTTCAATGTCGACATGCGCATCATACCCAACGAAGGCATACCGATTCCGAATTAAGCCTTGCACTTCAAGAGAAAGATATTAGTTCTTATAGCAGTCACCCTTGCCTCTTACGTAGGCTTGTGTGTGTATAAGCTATGCGGTCCGATTTCAGGGCACCTACAACTGCAAGTTGCTGATCTGCCCAAGCTTTTCCAATTGACTGCTTTAAGCCTGCTCAACGGCATAGCCTATATCTACCTACTCTTCCTTTCCCCCAACCTATTTCTAGTTACGCCAGCATTCATTTCAGCAATTATCTGCGCCTGGCATTACAGACCAAGAAAGCCTAGCAAAAGACACATACTTCTTTTGTCTCCTCTTCTAGGCGCATTTCCTATAGCCGGCTGGGGGGCTTATGTTTCAATAGCTAGGCAACATTATGAACTTTCATATTTAGGTCTGAAACCCTGGGTCTCTTCTATTCTTGCCGCTCTCTTTCAAGCAGCATTGATTCCTATTGCCACCGTACTGGTCTTTCATCTAATAGACAAAGAAACCAGGAGCGAAATACTCTTTGCCATTTCGATTCTAGCTCTGATTGGCTGTCTGATTTACCTTCAATATTTAGCAGCAACGATGCCGACAGCCAATAGCTGGCTTTAGTCGCGACAACAGGCTCTAGACCAGAACATACAGTTGATTAAGTGATTGGTGCATAGATTAAGTTCCGGCTTCTCACATGAGAATAGGTCAAGCAAAGCACTAGCGAGAGCCGCCATGAAATCAGGTTATTTTAAAAGAACAGCTTGCCTTAAAAACTTTGACTATTCCACTTTGTGCCTGAATCTTTTTAGAGCACTGCTGGCAGTAAATTTAGCTCGCTGCGCGTACGAAATCTACAAGGTTCTTCCCCAAATCTGGAACCTAAAGCGCGAGCCTCTTGTCTGGGGTTTGGGTTCATGTAGAGTATTGCTTGACGGCGTGCTAGCTAGCCCCATTGCAATTTTTTCGCCGGTGATGCTACCTATCTTCGTAGTTGCGATAGTATATCTCGTACTTAATCATCGAAAACTCGGTATCGTCGACCTCTGCAACTTGTTCAAGGCACTTGCACCCACATTCAGTTTGCCATTTTGGGCAACCTATGTGACATCACACCGGGACCAAGATAATTCCAGTCACTTTGGATACAGTAATGAATGGTATACCAAAGTACTAGAACTACTGGCTCAGTTCTCTGGAGCAGTACTCTTTCTTACAGCACTCTACATACTTCTATCACCAGGATGGAAAGGAAAACGCTTGCCGGCGATTGCTGTGCTTGTCCTATTCTTTTGTCTCTTTATAGGTATAAGTCTCATAAGTTTCATGATGACCACAAATGTCTGGCTTTAAGCCGAGTTGCCAGCCAATGCAATTCGATAGTCTGCAATCCGATAATCTGCAAAAAAAGATGTATCATCTTGAGAGTTCAGATCTGTCTAAAGACCTGCTTAAAGCTATGATCTCCAAAAGATAATCGGGAAAGACAATGTCTCATCGCATAAGCCTCATCTACAAAACACTAGTGCCGTCTATGGCACTCGTTTGTCTGACCATGCCAGCTGCTACTGCCAAAGAAACAAAAGTCAGATCAAGCAAAAGCGCACAACAAATAGATCTGACAGGAAGCTACCAAATGCGCAGCGGTAAATCATCAGGACTACTCTTGCTTAAGAAGATAGCGGGAGCGAAGTATCGCTTTCTGCTCAATTCAACCTGGGAAGGCGAAAATCCGGGACAGGTGAATACCGGCGAGTCCGCAGGCATAATCAATTGCAAGAACGGCACTGCCTCGCACCAGGAGGAAGGCTTCAAACTTTTCTTCAACTTCAAAAAAGGCGTCTGTGAAATCAAATGCGATAACCCGCAAGCCTTTGGCGGTATAAACGTTAATCCAGAAGGTAGTTACCGCCTCTCAAGCAATAAAGAGCCTTCAGAAGCCGAGTTTATGGAATAGAGATAAGCTTGGTCCAGTCGGGAGCGGCACCATTATCAGTACCAAGAATATAGCTGCCGCTCGAGTCGATATAATGCTCTTGCGGACCATACTGAACTTTGTAGGCATTGCCGCTGTTTGGATCATAAACATTCTCGACGCCGCGAATATAATTTGAGAAGCCGTCATGACTTCTATCTTGAGAAGCCTGCCGGTTCCAATAAGCTTGATTCATGCGATCGTTATGCTCCTGCTGGGACCAATACCGGTCTGAAATCGACTTTGATATCTGCTGACTGACTTGCCTATAGTGATTAGAGACATTAACGGTGTTGCGCAGAGAATTGGCAGCCCAAGCTTGGTCAACCTCGAAAGATTGCAACATATGCAAGATAACGCCGAGAGCTTCGCCGTCACGATCGGCTGGCGCCACCACGCCGGCGACCTTAGTCACCCACCACATTCCAGTGCCATGGGCTACGGTTGCCTTGGTCACTGCCAAATAATAGGCGACAGCAGGAATATTTCCGTACATACCGGTCAACTTGATTGTGGCAGCCTCAGATCTGGTAGCACCAACAGTACCATTGACGGCGGCAGCAATTTCTGGATGCTCCTGCGCATCTACAACAGTCAAATCAGAGATAAAGTTGCTCAAGTTACTGCGGGCATACTTCTCGGCAAACCGGCGAGCCGGAATATAGTCTAAGACAAGACTGCCGTTATAGTTTCTGCCGCTATGGAAGCCTAAACTGCTAAGGGTGGCATTCGGCATGGTACAAGGCGCGAGCTTACCATCACCGATGAAGGCAGTCACCATTTGATCAGGCGATACAGCCTTTACCCAGGGTCTAACATCTAGTGCACTGAAACGATCAAGGCGCCCCTGAACTGTCCAACCACTTGGCACATCCAGAGAGAAGGAACCTTCGGCAGGATCTGTATAACGAGTCCAATTAAATTCAGCAGAGTTTCCAGCCGTTCTACTCTGCTCCGAATCAGCCGGCAAAGAGCTTGCAGACCGCGGGGAAGCCAGTGAAAATGAAGATAGAATCTCGGCAAAAGTTTCTTTGTGATCTAGGGCAGCTGCCGGTGCAACGAATAAGCAGAGCCTGCCAGCCAATGCTCCCTGACTAGCTTGAGCAGGGGAAAAGAATAACAAGGCTGTGCCGGATTCACTGTCTTTCTTATAGTCGGCTCTATAGACCTGATTGCTAACCAATTGAGGTGAAGACCATGATTGCTGCGATACGGTCTTAAGAAAAACAGATACAAACTGTTCCGGGGCAAGTTTACCAGCCGCATCTTCCGAAACCGAGAACAGAAGCCAGGAAAGCATGGCACCATCGGGTGCCTTTATGTCTATTCTTCCGTTCGACTTGTCTAGCTTAGCCTGCCAATCTTTTGGGTAGAGAAAGGTCACTGGAGACTGTGCATCTTCAAATTCTTGCCACTGCTCTTCTTCCTCGTTAGCCTGAACGGCGCCCGGCCTGACTTCCTGACTGACTTCCTGATTGACTTCCTGACTGACTTCCTGACTGACTTCCTGATTGACTCCCTGATTAGCGGTCTGCGCCAAAATAGAAGTCGGCGTAGAGAGCATAATCACAAGCAAAGAGAGCTGAATCAGCAGCCTCCCGGCATCAGAGAAAGAAAGGGACGCCCGCGCTGGAAAATCCATTACTTTGACGTCCCTCCATATTTCTCGAAGTTCTAGACTTTCTTATTTCTAGACTTTTTTGATTGCCGGCGGCACCCAGTCACCGTTTAAGGCGGCAAAGTCGGGAGCATAGAGTCGCATGGTCACACCCAACACTCCAGATGAGGGCGCAGGTAGCCAGTTGGCTTCCTTATCAGCACCCGGGTTCTCGTGCTGAATATAGAGATCGAGAGAGCCATCGGCATTATATTTGAAAGGCATCCACGAACTGACAGCAAAGCGGTCTAGTGCATTAGCCACCTGGAAGCCGTCGGCATCATACATGGTGACTGACCAGAATGCAGCCACAGGCGGTAGCTGCGTCTTGTCGAAGTGCAAGACATATTTGTTCTCACCAGTGAGCGGCTTTCCATCGGCATCAGCGAAGTTTAGCGGATAGATCGCATCTTCGGGCTGGTTGGCACCAAGGCCGACTAGGGCAACAATGGCGCGTTTGAAATAGAAGTTACCATAAACCCCCATTGTATTGGTGTTCATGGCCCAGCCATTGACCGGAATGCCAGTATCTTTTGTCTTTTCCTTCATAACGCTGATGGCATCACCGGCGCCTTTCTTAAAGGCAGCAACCAAGGCAGCATCCCAACCCGAGAGGTCAAACTTATCGCCGGCAAAACCACCGCGTTTCAAGCGAGCCACGGTAGACCAATCAGAAACATGGGGTTTGTGTTTCTGCCAAAGCTTACCGGCTAGACCAAAATACTCATCGTGAGACATCGCCACTATGGCATCAAGCGGCGGTGTTTTCATATCTACTGATGAATCAACTTTCAGGGCAGGCTCATAGTCACCTTTGCCCCATTGAGAGAGAGGCACCAATTTGAGTTGATCTTGTAAGGCATGCACAGCAGCATAATCAGCAGGACCATCGGTCTTGATTCTGCCAATTATCCAAAGATTGCTTGTGCTTACTTCGATAGGTTCGACGCCCTGCGGCAGACTGCCCTTAAAGCCGGGCATAACCAGAGCGTAGTTTTGTGGTTTATTGCCGGTGGTACGCCAACCGGGAACGGCAATGACATCGGACCACATGTCCAAAATCGGCATAAGATAATATCTGCTGCCGAAATCTGGAATTGATAGAATGACCGGCTCGTTGCTTAAATCAACCCAACCGGAACTGTAAAGAGTGTCGAAATTGGGACGAACCACTGCGCGAAAATCGGCAGTAGGGTAGGCGCGCATATGGGAGAAGCTGTTTGCTGGACCAAAACCGGGGCGCTCACCAAGCGGAGCGTTTGTGGTCTGACGACGAGTTAATTCCATCAAGACCAGTGGGAAAAAATAAAGATAGGCTTCCATACCCAGGGCGTAGGCCTGTTTTTCAGTCACTTTGTCGCAAAGAGTAGCTTGGGTCATATTTGAACCTCTATAGATATAAAGTGAATTGCTGCCGCGCCAATAGCTCAGCGAGCTATAAGCAAGTCGAGCCATTAGAACCAGCCCGACCAAGAGAAGCCCACTTTATCACCTTGGAAAGCAAATAAGATTATTTCTTGCCAGAGTCCGATCCACCAGACATTCTAGAAGTTGCAGCCCCTCCCGATTTACCTGATGACCGGTTTTGACTAGACTCCCGGCCAACCTTAGATTCAAAGACGATGTTGTCCATCATCGACTCAATTTGGTCCCTTTGACCGGGAGAGTAAGAAACTTCAATCAGATCAACTTTGCGCTTGAGCCCGGCAGGCACTTCAAAATCTTTGGGATTATAAGGAATCTTCTTACAGCTTGTGGTGTCAAGCTTAAGCAACTTACCGCTGCGCAAGTCAGCGAGCATACTATCATCGATTTGAAAGGACATACTCTTCGGCAGTCTTTTCAAATCCTGACCTCGCGTATAGCTATAACAACGCAGAGGTAAAGAGCCCAGCCTTGGTGAAAAAACCAGACGTTTGTAAAAATCCAAAATTGGCTCGGCTACCGAAATGTCGTCACAGGCATAACTCTCAGTATTTCGCACGACATATTTAGAGCACTTGAGTCCGCAAATCATACTCTCGCCGACTTTCACACGTTTAGACAAGGCTTCTTTCGCCATCTTACGCCGCTCTTGCTGTGGATCTATGCTAGCCCAGGGACTGGTCAATACAATCGAATTAAAATTGGCAATTTCACCAACCCATTCGACTTTCTCTTTCGGTCGAAAGCAATGAACTCTATAGTCGGGAGCCTTAACAACGAAATGACAACCCATGGGCTCTGTCGCAATAGCAATAGCTTTCTCAGTCAACCAAACTTTCAAATAATTGGATTCCTGCTTCTGTTCCAAAAGCCATTCTTGCGGTGCAGCAAAGACTCCGACTGAGGCACAATTAAAAAACAGAGCAAGTGTAGAGACCAAATAAGCAGCCAGTCGCAAGAATCTACCCACAGTAAACACCCTTAAACCTTAACGACGCTCCCGACTTTTCTCGGTCTTTCGATCATCCAAACGCGACTCAAATCCGACATTATCTAAGAAATCGCTGATTTGTGCGCGGTCTCCAGGCGAATAGGATACATCAACCAAATCGACTTTTCTTTCAAAACCCTTTGGTAGCTGAAAATCCTGCGAGTTATAGGGAACTTTCTTGCAGGACAAAGTTATCAGTCTAACAATCTTGCCTCGACGGGTATCATCAGCAATGGAAGTGTTAATCCAGTTGCCTTTCGACTTAGCAGAGATAGAATGTCCTTTCGCAAAATATTCAAAATAGAAGGGAATACCATCAAAAAATGGAGTGCTAACCAGCCTTGAATAAATTTCGCATACTTCCGGTCCGACCTTTATCTCATCGGCTACGACAATTGAGGATGTCTTGGTGTTGTAGATTCGGGTCTTAGCGCCGAACTGCGTTTCTGTCACATATGAACTTGGCAACTTAAATCGAACCACCGGTTTTGAGACCACATAAGGATTAGTCATCAAAATAGAGCTAAAGTCCTTGATTTGGCCTATCCACTCCACCTTCTCTTTTGGTCTAAAACAGTGCACTTGCCAGTCAGGGTGTCGAGCCAAAATGACACAGCCTTGTGGCTGCATTTCAGCCCGAAAGGCTTGCTCACTCAAGCGAATAGTCAAAGTGATACGAGCTTCGTGCTTCTGCACTAAGAGCCACTCCGACTGAGCAGCGAATACCGGCATTTGACTCAAAAGCAGACCGCACAAAAGCAGCCCGAGAAAAAGCATTTCAAGCAAAATCATTTCAAGCAAAAACTTTCTGCACAGCCCTGGACTGGTCAGAGATAAAAGGCGCATACGAGGAAAAAAACTGACCTTCTTCACGAGGCTCTTTCCGCTAACACCGGGCCTGGGTATATCATAAACGATACAAGAAAGCGGTGGATGAAATTGCAACCGAAGAAGCACCGATATTTTCTACTTCTGGTGGTTTTAGCCGCTCTATTGCAGACTTCGCCCTTGCCAAGCGACGCTGCCGCCCCCTTGCAAAAATACAGAGAATTTGAGCAACTCTTCGATGCAAATAAACTAGACCAAGCAAAGAAACAGGCTTTAGAGAGAATCAAGGCATATCCTGATGATCATTTAGGCTACCGAGATCTTGGCAGAGTCTATTTCGAACAAAAGCACTTCGACCAAGCCCTCAACTCCTTTGATCAAGCGCAGAAAGTGGCGCCCAAGAATGCCGATATGCATCTCTGGAAAGCCAACTGTTATGTACAGGAAGAAGAATACACCAAGGCTAGGGTGGAAATTAATAAAGCCCTCTCGATTGATGCAAAAATTCCTTATGCTTATGCCCTCAAAAGTCGTATTGATCTAGACGAAAGAAAGTTCACCGCCTGTGTGAGCAATGCTACTCAAGCACTCAAACTGCAACCAAACAATAGCGACGCCTTGGGCAATAGAGGTAGCGCTCTAGCGCACCTCAATCGTCTTGATGAAGCTCTCAAAGATCTCAGTCGCGCCGTGCAATTGGCGCCGGATGTCGCCGCCTCTTACAACAACAGGGGCATGCTCTTTTGCGAACTAAACAGATACCGAGACGCACTAGCAGATCTCAACAAAGCCATCAAACTTGACCCAAGTCAAATTTATTCTTTCGAAAACCGTTGCAAGACCCTCAATATGCTGGGTCAGTACCAAGAGGCTCTCAAAGACGCCAATCATGCTATAGAAATGGGCAATGGTCGGAAAGCCAATTCATTTTGTCATCGAGCCGCAACTTACCTGCATCTAAAGCAATACAAAGAAGCAATTGCCGACTGCGAAAAAGCCATGACCATAGACCCCAGCATCGGCGGCGCCTGGCAAATCAAGGCCAAGTGCCAGCTGGAACTGAATCAGCCCGAAAAAGCCTTACCTAATATCAACAAATCAATTGCCCTCAATCCACTAGATGACTGCGCCCACTATGTCAAAGGCGAAATTCTAGCCAAACTAAATCGAGACGAAGAAGCCATGGCAGCGCTCGAAAAAGCGATGAGCCTGCGCAATGACACCGCCACACTGAAACTGCATGCCAGCTATGCCGCTAAACAGGGCTATTATGAGCAGGCCATGGACGATCTTGCCGGTGTCAACAAACGCTCGCTAATCAAAAGCGGCACCATTGGCGAAACTAAAAACATAGCAGCACTCTATAGCCGCCTCATTGCCAAAAGCCCTAAAAATGGCAGTCTCTATTATGACCGTGCAGTGACGTTTTTGGTCGGCAATCAGCCGGTTGACGCCCTCAAAGACCTTCTCACTTATCTCAATCTGGTGGGCTATAGCAGTAAAGCCGCACCACAAGCGGTGAGTTTGGCAGTGGTGACTTACCGCCGACTGCAAATAGAAAACAAAGATGCTTTGCGGCAATTTGCCGCGTCGCCCTTTAACATAAAACAAGACCGCGAAATTATCGACCGTTATCTCAAAACACTAAAACCCGGCACAGAAAAACCAGAATTAATCGCCTATCTCTTAGGTCAGAAAGAAGACCGATTGCTGGTTACCAGAGCCAAAGACAATGACCAAAAGACAATCAATGCCTGCATAGTCGGACTAGATTTAGTCTATGGCAAAAATCGCAAAAAAGGTCTGTGGGTTCTGGGTCTAGTAAAAGAGAACGGCAGCGATAAGCTGGACGAATATGTGCTTGCCTTGGCTGAACTAGAGAGACTTGCCAAAAGCAAAGCAAAATAGTGGACAGAAATACAATTAGGCAACTAAAACTTCAACACGTCTTTCAGTTCACCCTCCCAAAGCTCAATTTCGACAGGTTTTGTTTTCTTCCTAGCGGGGCCGGTAGAAAACTGCGGAAGCGGTAAGGCTGCTGAGTCACTTTCTAAAACATCAAGTTTAACTCTGGCATGCTTGCCTTGCGTATCACTGACAAAGATAGTGGTCGCTCCGGGTCTAAGGGGCTCAATCAAAAAAGCCCTCGGATTCAACAAAGTCACTCTGGCCATCGACGGGTCTGGCACGATAACTCTACATAGGTCTTGATTAGAGACTACTTTAGCGGCGGAAGCTTTACTTATCTTGTAATTGTAGCCTTTCATCCAGATACCATAAGCAAGCGCCGGTCTATCAATATCTGGCAAATTTTCTGCCTGCGCCTGAGACCCAGCCGGTTTATCTATATCAGCGGCTAGGTCTTCATCATTAACATCGATGTGCAAGACAACATAATCTCCATCGACATCTTTAGCACACACTGTCGCCTTGCCTGTCTTCTGCGCCAGCAAGAAGAACTTGCCATCGGCACCGGCGGGAATGACAGTATCTAGACAAACAGGGTTATTACTCGCCAGTTCAACTAGAGGTTTATACCAACGCAACATACGCCCACTACCTAAAGAAATCTTACACTGGCTGGTGAAAGCAATTTTGTCCGAACCATGCGGTTCATAATACTTTTGATTCTTGCCCTGGCAATCCTGGCTGCAAACCTCCGCGATCCCGATACGCTCGCACCCCCGAGGCTTAAAACCAGCCCTGATCTGACTAGCCTTGCTTGCGTCAACGGCGCCGGCTGCCACCAATTTTAATACCGGCACATCAGCATCAGCGAAGACTGAGTCTTCTATCGCCTTCGGCTTGACTTCAACTATGAAAGAAACAATGCCATGATTATCCCCCTCCCAAAAGTGACGGCTAAAAACACTCTTAGTCGGCGCCCCCTGCGCCCGCGCTCTTGCCTGAATGTATACCTCAGATTCAGCCACCACGACACTTTCGCAAAGAAAAGGCTGATCAACTGTTCTCTGAACAATGCGCTCACCCAGGAAGAAACAGAGTGCTTCAGAGGGAGCCAAAGAAAGCTTCTTACGGCATTTAAACTCAGTCAGACGTTTGTCGGCAGTCTCTTTGAGAACTGGAGTCACTAAAATTAAAGAAGGCTGCGAAGATTGAGAGGACGAAGCGGGAAAAGCAGGAGAATCACTAGATTCTGCTTCGCCTGCTTGAACAGGCACACTGAAAGCAAAGTTTGTCAGCAAGAATAGCGAGATAGTCGCTATCTTCTTTGCTATCTCATTTGCTGTCTTATCTCTAAGCTTTAGCCGAAACTTTCGCGATAACCGAGAACGACCAATAAACATGGACCACCATAGATTACATTCAGCCCAGCTTCCTTCGCCATTCTAACAGAAAGCGCACTCTCGGCGCCGGGCTGCATCCAGATATCCTTAATACCGCAGTCTATGGCTTCCTGCACCAAGACCTCGGTCACCGGCGGCGGTGTGATGATCGAAAGAGCATTCTTACCAGCGGGAAGATCTTTGAGTTTTCTGTAGGCTTTATGTCCTAGAACAGTTTCAACTTTTGGGTTGACCGGATAGGCCAGTCTGTCATTTTGCAGATAACATAAAAAAACTTTGTTGCCATACTTGCGCGGATCTTCACTGGCTCCGGCCACGGCAAAAGCCTGGCAAGCCAGGAAGGCATCAATCTGTTTATCTAATTCGTCTCTACTCAGCATAGCTAGATTTTAACCTAATTCAGCCAACTTCTCGCCAAGATAAAGATAAGTCTTACCGCCGCCGGCAGCCCCCATCTTTACTATATCTTCGGGGCAACCTTGGGCTATTATCCTGCCGCCGTTATCACCGGCACCGGGGCCCATATCGATAACCCAGTCGCAGGCGGCGATAACATCCATATCATGCTCCACCACAATCACCGTACTGCCCCGGTCGACCAAAATTCTTAGTTGTTCAACTAACTTTTCAACATCGGCAGGATGCAAGCCGGTGGTAGGCTCATCCAAAATATAAACAGTGCCGCTCTTCTCTTCGCGCTGCAATTCGTAAGCCAACCTAATGCGCTGAGCCTCACCACCGGACAACTCTGTGGCCGGCTGCCCCAACTTGAGATAACCAAGACCCACCTGCTGTAAGGTAGCCAGTGATCGTCTTATTGACTGCACCGCCCCACCCTTACCATCTATCGAGGCAAAGAATTTCGTAGCAGCATCAACTGTCATATCGAGCAGAGAAGCTATGGTTTCGCCTTGATAAAGCACCTTAAGAGTCTCTGCTTTATACCGAGAACCAGAACAATGGGAACAAGGAGCATAGACTCCGGGCAAGAAAAGCAACTCGACAGCCACATAGCCTTCGCCTTCGCAATCAGGGCAGCGCCCTCCCTCGACATTGAACGAAAAATGTCCGGCTTTACAGCCTAAGGCTTGGGCTTCGGCTGTTGCCGCAAAGAGTTTACGCACATGGTCGAAGAGACCTGTATATGTGGCAAGATTTGAGCGCGGTGTGCGACCGATAGGCTTTTGGTCAACCAAGACCAAGCGTTTGAGCGACTGCAAGCCGGTGCATTTTACTTGGCTGACATCGACAACTTCGAGGTCCTCAGACTCAGCATCCTCTTCATCGCTATCTGATGCGGCAGTGCTTTTACTGCCTTTAGCGCTCATATGTTTCTGCAGAACTTCAGCTAAAACCTGGCTGACCAGGGTAGATTTTCCCGAGCCTGAAACACCGGTTACGGCAGTGAACAAAGCCAGGGGCAACTTGACTGTGAGGTCTTTGAGATTGTGCCTGGTGATGCCTGAAAGCTCAAGCCAATGCTCTGGTTTGAGGCGCGTGATCTTGCTTACTTTACTTTCTTTAGTTGTACTCTTCTTAGTTGGAAAAAGAAAGCGCGCCGTCTGAGAAGCCTCAATACTCTTAATACCATCAACGCTACCACTATAGATTAGCTCACCACCTCGGTCACCGGCACCAGGTCCGATATCAACCAGGTAGTCTGCTTTTCGCACTAACGCCATCTCGTGCTCAACGACGAAGACTGTATTACCCATTTCTTTGAGGCTCTTGAGCATTTCAAATAGGGCTTCGCTGTCAGCTGGATGCAAACCAGCTGAAGGTTCATCGAGCACGTAAACAACACCAAACAAACCCGAGCGCAATAAACCGGTCAAGCGCAAGCGCTGCAACTCACCGGCTGAAAGAGAGGCGGTGGTGCGCTCTAGAGTAAGATAGTCGAGACCCAATTTCTGCAACAGAGCAAGTCGGGCACAAAGGTCATCGACCAATAACTTGGCCACTTGCAGACGCGCCGAATCTTTCTTACCCGACTTCGCAGCCCTACTTCCATCGCCATCCAGGTGCTTCTGGAGAATATCGGGCAAGCGCCTCAAAGGCAAAGAAGTCAACTCGGCGATATCATAACCAGCCACTTTTATGGCTAGGGCATCGGCTTTCAGCTTCTTGCCGCGACAATCATGGCAGGGACTTTTCACCATATGTCGTTCCGCTCGCTTGCGCAAAGCAGCACTCTGGGTGGTACCAAAAGTATGCAATACATAACGAGCAGCACTCATATAAGTCCCCTGATAGGGTCTTTGAATGCGGTGCGCTTCTCTTTCGGCATAGACTGTCACTACAGGCTGCTCATCAGTGAAAAGAATCCACTTGCGTTCGTGCTCGGGCAGATCTTTCCAGGGCTTGTCTATGTCATAGCCGAGAGTGGCGAGAATATCTCGATAATTCTTGCCTTGCCAGGCACCCGGCCAGGCGGCAATAGCCTTCTCTCTAATGGAAAGATTAGCATTGGGCACGAGAGACTCCTCGCTAACCGTATGAATGAGACCGAGACCATGACAGGTTGGGCAGGCACCGGCGGCAGTATTAGCTGAAAAATGATCCGAATCGAGTTTGTCTTTGTAGTGCTCAAGCCCATCTGGATAGTCGCCGGCGCGCGAGAAAAGCATGCGCAGTAAGTTGGAGAGATTGGTCAGGGTTCCCACTGTCGAGCGCTGCCCCGAACCAAACTCGGCACGCCTCTGCTCTAAGGCTACAGCCGGAGGCAGGCCGCTTATCTCTTGCACCTGCGGCGGCGGCAGTTGGTCAAGCAAACGCCTGGCGTATGGAGCGATAGTCTCAAAATAGCGGCGCTGCGCCTCGGCATAAATTGTGCCGAAAGCTAGAGATGACTTGCCCGAGCCGGAGACACCGGTAAATGCCACCAGACAATTATGCGGCAGTGTCAGGTCTATGCCTTTGAGATTGTTCTGGCGGGCGCCCCGCACCTGGATGGACATGATTGAGCTTTGACTATGAATTAAGCGGCTCTAAGGGTTTAAACATCTGCCAATTCTATAATCATTACAACCTCTAAAAGCAGCAATACAACCGCTAGAGCCACAAATAACCGAGCCCTAACCAATCCAGAGATGCCCGAGACAAAACCTCTAGTCAAGCCGGAAATAAGGACTAAAGAACAGCCTTGCACGAGCGAAACGGCGCCAAGCAAGGCCTTAAAGTCTTTTGCCACTTGCTCTTTTCCTCTGGCTCTTGCTATATTTCTTGGCATTAATCTAGTCTCAGGTTTTATCCGGCCGCTTAAGCCTCTCTCACCAGCAGAACTGCCGTTTAAAGCCACCTGGGAATGTCAGAGAGCCAAGCGCTTTCTCGCCGACGCTCAAGGGCAAGCCCCCCAAACAGTTCTTTTCGGCTCGTCTCTAATGATGATCCCGACCACTTGTGCTGAAGCCGACTACAAGAAGGCTATGATCGATCCAGTAGTCGATCCTTATTCAAGCTGCCTTGCCTCCTTGCTTATCGACCAAGACAGTAAGAAACAAAGGGCGTTCAACTATGCCCTACCCGGCGCTATGGTATCAGACCACTACTTTATCGAAAGAGCACTCTTTAGCCAGACCTGTAAGCCCGAAAGAGTGGTGCTAGGCATAACACTGCGCGACTTTATCGACTGCGGGGTCGATACACCCACAGCCACTCCAGCCTATATTCACTATCGCAACTATCTCAGTGAAGAAGCTCTCGATGCGGTTTTGCAGAAGAATCTCAACTTGTGGCAAAAACGCAATTACTTTGCCGAACGCTATCTTTACCTGTGGGGCAGACATAACGAAATTCAGAAGCTGGCAACCAAGCCTCTGAAAGCAACCTATGACGAACTAGTGAGCCGCTTAGGCATCAATACTAAAGCAGAGAATTTACTCGCCACGGCAAAAGATAGCACCACTAGTGGTGAGACGCCCCAAAAGAGCGGAGACAAAGTCGACGCCATCATGGCGGCTCAAGAAGTAAAACCAGGAAACTTCGTCATTTTGCCCGAGATGAAACTGCCTTGGCAAGACAATACTCGCGAATACAAGAAACGCTTTGCCCACAAAAACGAAGCGATATTCAAAGCGGAACGTGCTTTCCTTGACGACCTTTTGGCTTATAACAGCAGTTTGGGCATTGAAACAATCATAGTCAATATGCCGCTCACCGAAAGCAATATGAAGCTCATGCCCAAAGGTTCTTACGATGAGTACAAAGCCATGCTCGCCACTCTAAGAAACAGGGGCGTGAACGTGCTTGATTTAAACGACTCATCGTTCGATCTAAGCTGCTTTAGAGACACCGTACACATGAACGGCAGAGGCGGAGCCAAACTACTCGCTGCCATCGCCACCCATATAAATACAAACCAAGACAAATTAGCTGGTCAAAGAAACCAAGCTCAGAAGACCAATTGACGTGCCGAAAGAGTCTATAAAAGAAAGAGAAGAGGAAGAGGAAAGGGCGAGGGCGGCGGCTTACACCCTTGGCAAAGAACTCAATGCCAAGCAAGTAGAATGGCTTGAAATGTCTGTAGACAGCAAAACAAATGAAAGCGCAGTCGAAGGGCAATTAGATTTAGAGGAAAAGAAAAGCCAAGATCTTATCAGCAGGCTAGAGTTACTCGGCTACTATCAGTTTCAAACAGATGCAGAAGCACCAAAAAACTGGTTTAGACATCTGTTAGGCATCATCGAAAATTTCCCCAATCAGTCTGGCTATGTCGCATCAATACTGATGAATAGCTCAGGAAAACTGAGCAGCGAACAGTTCGCTCAGGCAAGTGCGCTCTGGCAGAAAATGGCGCAAGCGCTGCCGCAACCGAATGTGCTAGGCAATGCCGGTGCCTTTCTAATATGGCGCGACCTCAAAGAAGCTAATCGCTTGTTGGAGCAAGCTCATTTGCTTGAGCCGGATAATGTTCGCTGGCCATCGCATCTGGCTCTATTCAACTATATGACTTATAAAAAGACAAAAGATGAGAGCACCAAGCTAGAATCGGCCAAGATGGCAGTGAAGTACGGCGAAATCACTCTAGCTTTGGGTTCGCACACCCCTTGGCTGGATCTTGAGCATGTAGGCGAATGTGCTCTCTATCTAAATGATTTTGAGAAAGCGATAAAGTGCGCGGAAGAACTAGAGAAACTAAACATACATAAAGCTCACGCCCAGACAGCGAACGCCTTACGTGGTCTGGTAGCAGCCAGAAGCGAGCAGATAGCACTGGCGGTGGCGGCTTTGCACAAGCTGGAAGAAGGCTATAGCATCAATTCAATGACATTCAAGTTAGCGGAAGAGTTATTCAAACTTGGCGAAATTGAAGCGATCAAAGATTTTGTAGGCATCTATCAAGCCAAACTTGGCGCCAAGCGTCATTTAGAATGGCTAGATATATTAGAGAGCGGCAACTTGCCGGATTTAAGCCAGGCTGATTTCTAAGGAAGTGTCAACAAATACTCCTAGCCATTCAACCTCTGGGCATAGGCATAAATAGCCAAAATACTGAGCGCATCAGTTATCTCACCGCTTGCCACCATCTCCAGTGCTTTACTAAATGGCACTTTGCGCAAAGCAAGTTCTTCGGTACCTTCCGGCTCTGCTTCGCCTTCAGTTAGCCCGGTAGCCAAATAATAAGTAGCTTCTTCATCAGAAACAGAATTAGATAAATAAGATCGACCAAGCACTTCATACTTAGCCGCGGTCAGACCAGTTTCTTCCTTGAGTTCACGCATCGCCGCAGCTAGCGGATCTTCACCTTGGGGGCAACCGCCTTCTGGTATTTCCCAACTATACAAATCGAGGGGGTATCTATATTGTCCAACCAAATAAGTATTGCCTTGCTCATCAATCGGCAAGACACCGATAGCTTTGTTCTTATAGCTGACGGTGGTGTAGGTGCCGGGCTTACCATCGGGGCGAATGACGTCGTCTTCTTGCACTCTTATCCAGGCATTATCGTAAATTTCTTTTTTCTTGAGGGTTTTCCAAGGGCTCTCTACCAGGCTCGATATAGCGCTCGGCAATGGGCTCGGCAAATTCTTCGTCATCTAAGGCTCCCTAAGACTCAATTCCAAAGCCGGTTGCTTAACGCCCAGCTCTGATTCCGGCGGCTCCAGACAAGACATCTCGTCAACCGAAGCCGGCAGTCCACACTGCCTAAGTGTATACGATCTCAATTCTAAAAGTCTTAGCGGAATATAGACAAAGGCGGCAGCAAGCCAGGCCTGCAAGCTGGGAATACCGAACTTAAAGCTAAGCCACGGTACAGCACCTGATGTGAGAACACCGACGGCGATGCCGCAGATAAGTGCGGTCAAGGCCGCTGGACGGTAAACCCGATCACTCCTTACATGAGTATCGAGAGCACCGGCAAATACACCTCGCCCTGTACGGTGCGACAGCCACCACTCGCAGAGCATGACCACAGTAGCGGTCGGCAAAATCACACAATTTAGCGAAACAATTGCCTCAAGCGATTTGGCAGCACCAGATATCGATAATACGGCGGCGGTGATTGTACCCAAACCAGCTAAAATAGCCACCCAAACTCTCAGGCTCAGTTTCTTAAGTTGGATGCAAGCCTGCACCGAACCAAACAAATTAGAATCATTGACGGCAAAATATGAAAC
>JAFLCK010000044.1:0-29497 GCA_017303615.1 Obscuribacter phosphatis (SeqCode) | reverse complement strand
GGCAGCGGAGCCGGTGCAGAACCTCCATACATGGGCAAAGCAGCTACCGGAGGGACCTGAAAAGGATCGCTACAGTCAACTGGTGCGGGAGCAAATGGCGGAGCTGTCGCCGGAAGCGAAAGCCAGAGCCGAGCGGCTGGCGCAGGTGAGCGAGAAGACAAAGGCGGCGGGGCCCGATGAGGGCGGCTTACACCAGACCGTGAAGCCCGACCAGCTAGTGTTGCAAGCCAAGGCGCAGCACCAGGAAAACGAGTGGGAGGCTTTTACCAAGCTCGATCCCAAGCAGCAGAGAGACATAATCAGTGCGTTTGAGAAGGCTGGCGAAGTCGGCAAAGAAGCCTATGAGAACCAGATCCAGGCGGTGGCGGAGTCAGTACCGGAAGGCTTTTGCAACGTCGGCAAGGGGCTGTATGAAAGCGCCATAGCGGCCGGAACATTCATGATAGAGGCGGCGGATAGACCGGAGAAGATACCGGAGGCGGCACAAAAGCTGGCAGAGAATCTATCGACCACCCTTATGAGCGGTCTGAAGATCTCAGAAGTAATAGCCAGTTACAGCCAGGAAGTAGCGCAAAGAGGAGACTACAGTCGACCGTTAAGAGACTTGCAGACAGTAGCAACCTTGGCCAATGAGCGTTGGCAAGCCATGCCGCTGGAGAAGCGCACGGAGAAAGGCAGCGAGCTGATAGCGGAAATGGGCGTAGGGTCGGTAATAGGGGCGGCTGACAAGCTGGCGAAATCCGGCAAGCTAATAGACGCCCTAGAGGACTTGGCTAAGTACGCAGGAGAACTAACCGCGCCTGGCAGAGAGAAAGCCAGGCGGGCACTAGGCGCATTCCTGGATGATCTTTTTCAGCCAAAAGGGTTAACAACGAACGGACTTGAGATGCCCATACCGAAGCAGCAGCGGGATATAGACGACCTGGTAATGCTCAAGAATAAGGGTTTGCCGGATACGGTCAAACCAAGTGAGCAGGTCACATCACGTAGAGAATTCAATTTAAGTGGTGAGCAAATTCATCGTCTAAAACTGCCCGAGAGCGTCTTTAAAGCTGCTGAGGCAAGGGGATTCACTCGGCAAGTTGTTCAAGAAAAGCTCGACAAGGTTGCCCAGGCCTTGAGTGATTCGTATTTGGATTTAGGCGATTATGACCCGAAAATTCATGGTTCAGAAAGGGCTTATGGAAGCAAATTGCATGAGCTTTTAAGGCGAAATTTGGGAGCCGACGAACTGATCCACGCAGAGGCTAGTTATAAGAAGGGACAGCCCGTCCCTTGGGGCAAATTAGGCTCTTCTCGCGTTGATATAGCCCTTGGAGAACACGAGAAGCCGTTTGTCAGTATGTGTCTTAAGACACTAGGGGCGGTGCCATCGGCGCAGCAAGAACGCGGCTGGTTCAGAAACTTGCCACGCTTTGATGATGATTCTGTAATTCCCCGTATTTACTTCAAGCTAGGAAAGTGAGGCTGAGCAATGGTTAGTGACGACAAAGTGCCTATAGAGATTGTGCTTGAATTACCCGAAATACTTGATGCTCCTGTTCTGATGCCATCTGGGGAGTATTTGGCCGCTGGCGACAGCGTAGAACATCCAGAGTTTGGGGTGGGCAAGGTTGTACGCATAGCCACGTACCACGATGACCTTGGCATAGTTCTACGAATTGAGTACCCGGATAGCACTCATAAAACCCTTGGTCTGAACTTTGTGAAAAAGGTGTCTGTTGGCGAAAAGAGCCCCGGCGGGGGCTCTCTCAGTGCTACATAATCAAGGCTATAGGACGGGTGATTTTGCAAGATAAATGGTGCACTTTTTTGCAACATAAATGTGGCTTGTAAGATAATTGGTGCAATATACACGAGTATGGTATGAGTTCGAGATTAGCTGTTGCAGTTTGGTCTTCGAGTTTAGCATTTTGCGTCACTGTTCTCGCGATGCAGGATTAGACCGATCGGATGCACCAAATATCGTGCAAAATATTGCACCAAAGAGCTTGCAAAGTCACATATTTTGTAGCGCCAAAAGTCTGAAGCCCTTTTCTGGCTCTCTAAGCCGATCTAGCGGGCGTCTGCCAGCTCGCGTTTATCCATCACAACGGTGCCCTGTCTATCGGCTGGCGCCGGACAGGTGCCTATGTGAATGTCATAGCCAAGTTTTTGCATGAATTCAGTAATACGCTCGATTGAGAATTCATCAAGCTTTCCGTTCAAGCTTTTGGAAACTTTTGCTTGATCTGTTCCGATGATCGCAGCGACATCAGTTTGTTTTTTGCCGGAATTTCTAATAGCTTCTTGCAAGGACATGAAGAGACAAGACTTCAATTTCAGCCCGGCTGCTTCTTCTTCAGTAAATCCCAAATCTGCAAATACATTCTTGCTCATTTCTTTTTACTCTGTTTTCTGTGTTCGGTTGTTTCTGAGAGGCGTTCTTTCGCTAGTTTGATATCGAGTGTAGATGATGACCCCGCCGTAAGCAGGGTACGAAAGGCTTGATGCGGACAGCCTCAACTGGGCAAAGAGCCGAGAGGAATAATCTTTCAGGACTAACGCAAGTGATTTACGCTCAATTCCGTAATCGGACGAATGGTGCAAGAGGCTGAATCACCATAGCCAAAAGGCAAGCGGGTTGGCACTCGGTCTCGCCGGTCGAGTGCGTGGTATCTACATCCCGCCGGAATCGTGGTAGAGCCCTGATAGATATTTTGTCATTTGATCTCAACATGGTAATCCTCATGGGCTCTCTCTACGAGAGTAGCTTGACCGCAAGAAAACAAAACATCGGAAACAAGACATCGGAACCAAGGAACTCTCTGACTGGTCCGCCATTTAATTGGCAAAAATCTGAGCACCAAGACCGCAACCTACCATAGAAAAGAAAAGACAACAGCCGGCTGCGATAAAAGAACCTAACGCCTTAGCACTGCCAAATTCGAAAACCAAAAAATATAAGCCAAATGCCAGAGGCACAAGAGCAAAGCCGGTAAAGGCGGTCATCAGAAGAGCAAAGACGCCATCAACCGGAAGAAAACGACAAATAGAATCTAAGACTGGCAGTTTGCTGAAGAACTTTATAGACATCAAAGAGAGAAACAAAAGGAAGTGAACGCCAAGGCTCATCCGAATCATCGAATTGTGATTATTATCCAGCTCTTCACCGGTATACTTGCCCATCTGTTCTCTGCCTCACCGCAATGGTCTGTAATTAAGGGGCTAACTTGACGCCATATTTTGCAATTTTTTCTACGTCTAGATTTTCTCTGTAGAACATATTGTAAGTATCAAATGGAATTATACGCCCATCTGGATGCACTATATGCACGCAGGCTCGCTTAACCGATCTAACATCAAAGTTATAACGGTCAAGAAATTCAATAATTATCACTCTGAAAATATTTCGGTATGAAAGTTCGGTCGGAACCTGAAGCTTGGGCAAACAACAGAGAAGATCACCGACTGCATGGGAAGTATTCTTCTCAGCCTGATTGAGAGAGAAAAGCTGAAAGAGCTTTTCTTTCATAACAGGGTCTTTCTCGTACTGAATTGTATTTCCACCCTTTAGTAGTTCTTCTGGGGGAATGAGACCGGACAGAGGCACTACCTTATCTTCCAGCTTGAGTGCATAAGCCATAGCGATGCAATCAGGATGACAGGGCACAGGCAAAATATCAGACTCTGAAAAAAGTTTGCTCTGGCTCAAAATCTGCTGTCTCACTTCAGACAGAGTGAGTCTGTCCGATGCAGGATCAAAAGTTTCTAGACGACCTGCCGACTGTACTGGCTGAAAAGTAACCCCTCTGACAGCCGGTTCTTTCAAAGCGAAGTCGATAATGTCGCCGATTTCGCCGTCATTCAAGCCTTTCTGCAGAGTGACCACCAAGGTGGTGGAAATATCGAACTCATTGAGATGATCTAGAGCCCGTCGACGCACTTGGCGCAAGTCTTCGCCCCTCAGCACTTTAAGCGGTTCGGCTTTGAGGCTGTCAAATTGCAGATAGACTTCAAACCCGTCTTTATATTGAGCCAATCGTTTGACAAACTCTCTGTCTTTTGCCAGACGAATGCCATTGGTATTGACCATCAAATGGCGAATAGGTCTTAGCTTGGCGGCATCCATAATCTCAAAAAACTGTGGATGTATTGTCGGTTCACCACCAGAGAGCTGCACCACATCTGGTTCGCCTTCATTCTTGACCAACTCGTCGAGCATAAATTCAATTTCGCCTAAGCTGCGAAAGCCACCTTTCTCTGGCGAAGAATCGGCATAGCAGACTGGACAGGTTAAATTGCAGCGCTCGGCAATCTCGATGAGAGTCAGACAGCTATGCTGCTCATGATCTGGACAAAGCCCGCAGTCATAAGGGCAGCCGTGCACTGTGGCAGTATTAAAGCGCAAAGGTGTCTGCGGCGGCTTCAAGAAATTGCGAGAGCGTTTGTAATATTCCACATCGATGGAAATAAGCACTTTCTCTATGCCATGCTCTAGACAGGTCTTGATCATATAGACCTTTTCGTCTTGAAAGACTATTTTAGCTTCCACTTTCTTGAGACAAAGACTGCATAAACTATTGGTCAGCTCATAAAAGATATAGGGACGCTCGTTGATTGTTGACATAAGCTCTTAGGTTCTATCCCCTTGTTTGGCCAACTGCAGGTAAGTCTTAGAAAGAGAAACCAGGCAAATCAATATCACTGGTAACGCAAGCAACTGTTCAGCATTTAGCCCCCAGTAAAGATGAGGCACCGGCTTGATAAAGTCAATTAAAAAACGGAAAGTCATATAGAACAGCATAAAGCAGCGGTACTGACCACCTGGTTCACGAAAAAACGGATGCTTTTTATTTGACCTAAGCCAGAACCAGAAGATTACTATGGCGACGATTTCATAAAGCTGGCACGGATAACGCCTTAGTCCATCACCAAAATCAATACCAGGGTCGAAACTAAAACCAAAAGCACTTAGCACTCGGCTCTCTATGCCATAGGTCTGGTCGTATTTTCCACTCAAAAAACAACCAATACGACCAAGGCCAATCCCAAGAAGAAGGGGTTCGAC
This sequence comes from Obscuribacter phosphatis (SeqCode), assembly GCA_017303615.1. Classification (GTDB taxonomy): domain Bacteria; phylum Cyanobacteriota; class Vampirovibrionia; order Obscuribacterales; family Obscuribacteraceae; genus Obscuribacter; species Obscuribacter phosphatis_A. Next base: position 24,447 of record JAFLCK010000044.1, on the reverse strand, counting down.
GAAACGATCGCCGGTCTTTTCTTTAATACCGGTGATAAGCTTGGCTATTTCGACAAAGAGCCAGCCGAAGACAAGGGCGCCGACAAGCCCCTTACTGCTCACCAGAAACTGAGCCAACTTTGTGCTAGAGAAGACCTCCGGGTGATTCATCAAGACCACCAGTTTTGCTCCCAAAATTGCTCCAAGCAGGGCACCAGCAGTGACAGCTCGGCGCTTATGCGAATCTAGTATTCTTTCAGAATCAGATTTATCTTGATTTTCCTGAGAAGCCGAAGCGGTATAGAGCCTAAACCCGAGGGCCACAGCCAAAAACTCAAAGAAAGTATGAACCTCGATGGGAAGCTGACCTAGAGACATTTTTATTTGCTCTTTACCTTAGAATCTCAATCAGCTTTAGAGGTCTTTTCCTTTAGGCTGACTATGCGGCTTTCAATGCTCTGCGACAGGGCATGCTCTTTGCCATAACATTTCTTGGCTATGGCTAGAGCATCTTCGGCTCGGCGCAAGGCTTGCTTGAAGCGCTTCTGCATTGTATAGAGATCTGAGAGATTATCAAGACAAATAGCCACATCTGGATGATCTTCACCCAGTAATTCCTTAAATGTATCAAGGGCTCTCAACTGCAGGGCCTCAGCTTCGGCCAACTTCCCTTCCTTGATGTAAATGCCGGCCAGATTATCCATAGCCGAAGCCACGGCTGGATGTCTCTCGCCATAATTGCGCTTCATTATAGATAAAGACCGCTCCGAAGCTAGACGAGCTTCTTCTAGCTGCCCTTTTTGACTTAAAGCGGCAGCCATATTGCCCAGTGCCAGAGCCAAATCTGTATGGTCGCCGCCGAGCTTTCTTTCATAAATAGCCACCGACTTCTCAGAAAGCTTGAGGGCATAATCCCATTCCTTAAGCTTCAAATGAAGCGCCGCCAGATTATCCATAACCGCAGCCACTTCAAGCGAATCGCCCCCCTTGACTTTGCTTAGAATGGCAATCGAGCTTTCATAGAGAGTAATAGCCTCGTCATACTTGCCGGCTTCGGTCAATATGCCGGCTAGATTGCTCAACTCTACGGCAAACATATAACTATCTTTGGCCGGACGGCGGTTTAGCAGTTTTAGAGCCTGCCTTGAAAAACCCTCGGCTTTCTCGTAGTCGCCTTTAGCCTTGCAATAGAGCGACATATTGCTCAAAGAAACAGCCTTGCGACTATCGTCTTGATCAAAGGTATCGGCAAGCTTCAGGGCGCTTTCGAACTCTTGACCGGCACCGGGTAAGTCGCCTTGGTACAAGAGTTTGCGACCTTGCTCGGTGAGGCGATGCCAATTTTGACTGGGCTTTTCTTCAGCAGCAAAAACAGCATGCGGTGCAGCAAACAAGAAAAGACTTAAGCAGAAAAGACTTAAGCAGAAAAGGCTTAAACAGAAGAATCCAGGCCTAAATAAGCCCCCTGCACTAGGACGCTTGCCCAATCTTAGTTCCGGGGTGAAATGCTTCAAACCTGGGCTCTAGGCTGCATTGGCTAACATACGCCTTGCGGACGCCTCTCTAGCATAACAGTCCTGCCAGCCCAATTGCCGACCTAATTAACCTTCTCGAAAACTAACTTAAGCTAGCCTCAGCTAAATATGCTAAATCTAGATAGAGCTATAGCTAAATGGGGCTCATGTTGTAAACAGTGTGCGGCTGACAACGACTATTCAGCTCAATCACTTTATCGTGGGCGCCCATCTTCAAATAGATCTCGCTAAGCTGCGAAGACACCAGCCCCACAGCCGGATGAGCCGGTCCCAAACACTCTTCGGTGAGATGCAAGGCACGATTGGCGACTAGGGCAGCTGCGGCTGCTTTGTTTTGCTTATAGTAAATGCGCGAAAGCTTGATGAGTGCCTTAACCACACAAGTTTTGCCAAAGGCATGCGAATGTTCTTTGGCTCGCACCGCACGCAAGGCATACTCAGCGGCACGATCTAGCTGGTCTTGCTGCAAATAGAGTTCAACAAACATATCTAGAGTGGAAGCCAAAAATTTCTCTTCCACCGAACTGCTTACTTCAGCTTCGGCTAGAGCCGCCAATAGCGAGTCTTCGGCATTGCGCCAGTCGCCGTTAGCAAGCGCCCGCTGGGCAGCAGTCATGTACATCGACCAAGCATTGAATTTTGACATAGTAAATCACCCCAGCTCAGTTAATGAGCGAGTCTAAACCAGACGCTAGTAAATAGTAAAAGGAGTTACCGGGAAATTGTCCTTACTATAGGGGTGATTTGTGGCGTTGTTGTGGCGAAATCGGTCAGTTACCACTTATGCTGTTCATTTTTTAGGATTTCCCCTGATTTTGCATCAATCTCCATCTCTATCTTTATACGAGGCTTCATTTTTAGATCTATTTTCCAGACTAGAGGTGTATCGTTTCTTTCCAGTTCGATTTCTTCCACTGTCGCCTCTGGATATTTGGATAAAGCTAAGTTTTCAGCCTGTTCGATTGTAAAGGAGACATTCTTTAGCAGACTGCCGCCGCCATCAGCCCAGACAGCGGGGGCGAAAATGGCAAGAAGTCCCAGAAGAAGCAAAAGTGATAGAGTCGGAAACGATTTACGGGGAAAATACATCTACAACCTCGACTTGGATAATAATGGTTAATTGTACTTGCAGGATAAGCCACTAAAACACTTGAAAGCTGCTGTCTGGAGCCTAATATTTGCTCTCTTTGCTTGGCAATCTAATTTGCTTGCAAGCCAAGCAGCCTGGGCTGATTCTCTAAACCAGGGAATCGGTTCAAACAAACTGGCCTATCAACCGGAAAAGCCGGTCTATAGACCCGACTTTAGTCGCTTTAGCCTGGGAGTTGAAGTTGATACCAAAAATGGTGCCGGGCTCTACCCCCTGATCAAAGAAGTTGAACCAAATAGTGCCGCATACAAAGCCGGTCTGCGCAGCGGTTGTGCCCTAGTCTCAATCGATGGAGAAATCGCTGCATTTATGGGCATTGATCAGTTGCAGGCAGCGCTAACCGGCAAAGAAGACTGCAGTCAGAAAATAGAATTTATGCCTGCAGATGGTGCGAGCAAAACCAAGACTATCAAGGTCAAGAGACTTGCTTTATCTCAGTTTCAGAACAACAATCTGGCTAGGCGTCTTGCCGACGATCGCAAGATTTATCCTGAAAGATTGGTCCACTTAACAGGCGGCTTCGCCCCCATAGACTTACCAACTTTCTTAAGAAATCTAGCCGGTGAAGGCCCGGCGGTGATCGAATTTTACTTAAAGGAACCGGATGCAAATCTCAATAGCAGAGTGGCATTGACCAATAAATTACTTAGCCAGGCCCAGCTTGAAATGGCTGAAGATGAGAGTAACGCTGCACCAATTGGCATCATATCTATAAAGATTGACGACCCAGCCACAAGGACCCTGCGTCAACATTTTCGCATCGACAAGGCCCCCGCATACATATTTATAGGCTTCGAAGGCGATACCATCAAAGACTATGTCGATGTGGTCAGGCACCAAATTGATGCAGCCGATCTAGAAGCCGAATTGAATGAGATTGCTCTTTTGCAGGGACGAAAACTAAACGGGCTGCCGCTTCTCTACCCAAGTCTGGCGCAGCGATGGAAAGCAATAACCAATAAAGAAATAGACCTGGTGAAAGAGAAACTATTGAAATAACTATTTTCTGTTGCCGTTTTTTATTAGCCACACGTCTACAGGCAACTGATAGAGGGCTCTTATCGTGAGGGCATCTGAGTCGCTTATTTGAGCGGGACCAAGCGGATTATTAACGCCGGCATCGTACATGATGTCATCTTTGTTGCGTGAATGCTGCAAGCCGAATACATGACCAAATTCGTGGCAAGCGGTGCGGTAAAGCAAGCTGGAGTTAGTTACCTTGGTATCAATTTGCACTATGACCGGACAACCGCGCACTGCCATAAGAGGAAAATTGACACCGCTCGAAGGCGGATAAATAGTATAGCCGCAGCGGTCCATATTGTTGGTGAAGAAGACAAAGACATCGGCAATGGCAGGGTCTTCCACTAAGGCATAGCTCAGTATTTGCTCTTTCATCAAAAAGTTCCAAGGCGCCAAAGCCGAAGCCACCACCTGCTTGGTTGTAGGTTGATAGCCTGGTGCCACAGGCAGAGCCTTGAGATAAGCAGCGCTGTGAAAAGAAGCCGCATAAGGCGCTAACTTATCGGAAGGCAAAATTCTTCCAGCCAGCCCATCGGGCAAAAGTTTGCCGTCGGTTACATAAATATTGATCGGGCGTGCGGCTGGATGCCAGCGCAAAATGATGCTGTTTAATTTGCAAGAATAAGGTCTGGTTGTGCCCCTCAATCTTTGAAAAATGGGTTCGGCGGCACAGGTGAAACTGTCTATGGGGGCGCACATGACAAAGAGTCTGGCAAAGGCATTGATAGCCACAGCGCTGTCGCCCTTTGCCGCTGCGCAAGAAGCAAGATAAAAGCAAGTAGCAATATCGCGCGGATTGAGAGCGTTGGCCTTGCTTAGCAGGGGCAGAGCTTTTTCATAGTCTCTATTTTGATAATATTTATAGCCTAGGGCGGCGAGAGCTTTGGGATTGGCAACTTTGCCCTTAGCTAATGCAGCCAGTACCCAGAACGAAACCGAGACCAAGAGTAGACAGATTGCAGCCAGCTTAGTTCTTTTCAATACTAGTTTCCGACCGGTCTTTAGACCAGTTTCCGAGTAGTAACCGGTCTACAAGTGTAACCAAATCTATGAAATTATGAACGGTAGTGAAAAAGTCCTTATATAAAACATGAAACTAGATTCTCCACCAGTAATCATCAGTCTCACTATAGTCGGCTCTCTTTTGCTTGTTCACTTTTTGGGTCAGGGCAATAAACCAAGCCCTTTCAATCAAGTCAATCAGGTGAATACTCGCTACAATCCAGAGAACCTCGGTATCGTTGGTCTAACCCTGACTATGGGCGGGTCTAAAGAAGCCCCACAATATGCAGTCTCTCCCTACCCGCTAGTGCTGAAGGTTTCGGAAGGCAGCCCCAGCGCCGGACTTGGTATCGCCACCGGTGCACATTTGCGCAAGATTGACGGTTTAGAGGCAGGACTGATGCCGCTTGCAGTGCTTGGTAGCGCTCTTAGGGGGCTCGCCGGTTCAGAAGTAACTTTAGAGATTGAGCCGCCGGGAGCAAAATCGACGACCACTTTCAAAATCACAAGAGCCCCATTTCAGTCACTAAAGAAAAGAGAAGAAAGTGGTCTATATGCCAAACAAGCCGTGATGGAAGGCTCTGAGGGCAAAGGGCAGCTACCGGCATTCTTTCTCTTGCGAAATAGAGAAAGAGCACTGGTAGTGGAATTTTACAAAGGTCGAAAAGAAAGCCCGGTCGAAAAGCTCATCGAAGAGACGAACAAGGGACAAGGCAGTGGCGCTGACTATCTTTCTTATGAAATGACAGATGCCAATATAGTGAAATTGATCGATTATATGGGTCTGAGAGAGCCAAGTATTCTATTTCTGCCGCGCCAAGCCTGGCAGTACGAAGACAATATGATAAAGCCGGCGCAGGCACCCCAAGCTAGCCTTGAGCAGGCTCTAGACCAATGTCTTAAGTCTCACGCCTGGCTTGACCATTAAAATTAAGCTGCCGGATGCTTATCTTGAAAGAGACTGATATAGTAAATTGGTGGCATTCCGAAAGAGTATCTTGCAGCATGAAAAACCCTATTAAGATTGAGCCTCTTAAGTTATTACTGGCGCTTGGCATTACTTCTGCCGCCTCTATGCAGAGTGCGGTTCTAGCCTCTGACTACGACCAGGGGCTAAAGCTTTATCAAGCCAAAAACTATGCTGCCGCCTTACCCCTCTTAGAAAAGGCTGCCAATGCCAAAACCAATGCCTGGCAGGCTCAGTATCTCTTGGGCAATACTTGTTTGGCTCTGGGCAAAATGGACGAAGCCAAAGCGGCTTATCAAAGATGCCTGGCCACTTGCAACGATAAGAGCATTCAAGACCATGCCAAAGGCGGCATCGCCACAGTCGACGCCTACAAACAAGCCCAGGCTCAAGCACAGTCACTAAGAAGGACCACTAGTACTACCGGTACAAGTGGTACAAGTGGGACCGGTACAAGTGGCACAAGATCTTCCTCCTCCGCCAGTGCTGCGGAAAGCGAAGAAGATGAACCGACTGAGAAAAAGGTCGACAAAAATGCCCAGATTCGCAATGAGCTTTTGGCCAAGGCAAGACAAGAAGCAAACAAGATAAGACGCGAAGCAGAAGAACAGATCAAACACGAGAAAGAGAACTCGAATGAGGTCTTCAAATACAGTGACGGTAGCAGAGGTCTAGACATATCAGACGAGCGGGAAGCACAAATTCGCAAAGAAGCGGAAGAGAGAGCCAAGCGTGTTATGTATGAGGCTGAGCAAAGAGCAAAAGGCTACCGCTCTAACTAGTGATAGTCTTATCGAATAGTTTTGGGAAGAGCCTAATAGTCGACTTCGGTTAGCTTTTCATCAAGCTCGATAACATTCCATGTACCGGTGACAAAGCCGGTGACAATGGTTTGCATATGCTCGGCTTCTTCTTCGCGGTGGGTTTCTTTGAGCAAATTGGCGTAATTCTTGAGCACTTGCAAGGTGAGCGGGTGTTCCGAACCTAGTTTCTTGGTGCGAATATTGAGAGCGGTCTTGTAGGCAGACTCGGCATCTTCATAATGTTTTGCCAGGTGTTGCAAGAGACCCAAATTGACCAAGCAAGTGGCAACCGATGGGTCTTCTTCGCCAAAAAGCGACTCGTACTGCTTAAGACAAGCCGAAGCGTACTTTATGGCATTGTCTATGTCGCCGCCATAATAGTGCAATTTAGCCAGACTATTGAGACTTTCGGCTGTGACCGGCGTGATCCCACCTTCTTTCAATGCCAAAATTTCATGCAGCCGAGCGGCTTGACTTGCGGCTTGCAAATGCTTGTCTTGCTTGGAAAGCACGTCTACAAGAGCAGAAAGTGTAGTCCATCTGCGGTTGTCGGTGATACTATGCTGCTCGACAAGGGCGAGCGCCTGGGTAAGACTGGATTCTGAAGCCGCCCATTGGCATTGCTCGGCAGCAGCTCGCGCTTCATCAAAATGTTTCTGCCATAGCTTTTCGGCTTCTTGCTGGGTCAACTTGGGTGGAGTCGGTGCCTCAGGCAACTTAACCGCCTGAAAGCGCCCGGTCTTACTCCATTGCCTGCCGCTAATCAGAGAAGAAGCAGTGCTTTTGTCTTTGTCGACCGGCACTATGCCAAGCGACTGACGCACCTGACCAAGAACCGAAGAGAGATGCACCACTTCTGGATGCTGGGCACCTAGTTCGCGCAATTTCACTTGGTGAGCTTTAGCTAGAAGCGGTTCGGCATTGTTGTAATCGTTCAGCACATGATAAATGAGGGCAAGATTGGCTACCATACAGGCTGTATCAAAATGATCATGACCTAAAACTTGCCCATAGATGCCTACCAGTTCTTTCGCCAGCGGCACAGCATCTTCAAACTTTTTTTGAAACCAGAGACACTCGCAAAGTCTCTCCATAACCAAGGCCCGCCTGCGATCGGTGCGCGGCAAATCATGGGCTTCTTCTAGTGCGGCATACCAGATACTTTCGGCATAACTGTATTTCCCTTCGGTCTGGGCTTTCTCAGCCGACTTCCAGTAATCTTCCAGTTTCTGAATAGCTCGTTTCAAAATTCAATACCTTACAAGACAGGTCAGAGTGCCTGCGCCAAATTTTGTCAGAAGTAAGGGATACCGATCAGGCCGGTCACATAGAAAAATCAAGAGACGCCCTGACTTGCGTGGAAAATCAACTGAAAGCCCAGGCAGGCAGCAGCAAGAAGACACAATACGCAGGTCAGATTGCGCCGAGCAAACAACTCTTTGCATCGCGACTGCTGCTTCATTTCCTCTACCCCTAAGAAAACTCTCTCAGAAAACTTTTGTTTCTATGTTAGCAAACCAATGGGCACCACAGGAAGGGCATTTGCCCGTAAAGTCGGACATGTAAAGAGATGCCGCCGGTTATCTATATATAAATTTGGTCTGCCTGCCGCCGCACTGTGCCAATAATATTGAAGTCGGTCAAAACGGAAACAATGCAATGGGCTATACAGACCTGAGAGACTTTATCGATGTTCTCGATAGAAACGGCGAACTGATGCGCATCAGCGAGGAAGTTTGTGCCGACTTGGAACTGGCTGAAATAACAGATCGAGTCAGCAAAATGAATACGGGCAACAAGGCCTTACTTTTTACCAATGTAAAAGGCTATGAAATGCCCGTTTTGATCAATGCCTTCGGTTCGCACAAGAGAATGTGCCTTTCCCTAGAAGTTGATAACCTCGATTCAATAGCCGACCGAATCAGGTCCTTCATAAAGCCGAAAGTACCTGAGAGCTTTATGGACAAATTGGCCTTCCTGCCCATGCTCATGGAAGTAGCCAAGTTTCCCCCCAAGCTTACCGGTGGGCAAGCCCCTTGCCAGGAAGTGGTGATCACCGACCCCAATTCGCCCATGCTCGACAAGATTCCGATAATCAAGTGCTGGCCCGAAGACGGCGGTCCCTTCATTACTCTTGGCTGTGTGATAACGAAAGACCCCAGACACGGCAACCGCAATGTTGGCATGTACCGCCTGCAAAAATTCGACAATGTCACCACCGGCATGCACTGGCATAAGCACCATGACGGCGCCCGCAACTTTGAAGAAAATCGGCGACGCTCCCAAAAAAGCGATGCCAATCAACCGGAAGAGCCGCCGAACTACGGCACTTTCTTTGACAAAGAAAGCTATCAAAAGCCGGGCAACAAAATGGAAGTGGCCGTGGTGCTCGGGCCCGACCCAGCCATTACCTATGCCGCCACCGCACCTCTGCCGCCCGAAATCGACGAACTTATTTTTGCCGGATTCTTGAGACAAAGCCCGGTGAGACTAACCAAATGCAAGACTATCGATCTAGAAGTACCGGCCAATGCCGAGATAGTCATCGAAGGTTATGTCGACCAAAATGATTTACGCACCGAAGGACCCTTCGGCGATCACACTGGTTTTTACAGTCTGGCTGGACTGTTCCCGACTTTCCACGTCACCGCGGTCACCCACCGCAAAAATCCTATCTATCAAACCACTATTGTGGGCAAACCACCGCAAGAAGATTGCTATCTAGGCAAAGCCACAGAGCGCATCTTTATGCCCATGGTGCAGATGCTCGTGCCCGAGATAGTAGATATGAACCTGCCCTGGGAAGGCGTTTTCCACAACTGTGTCATTCTCTCGATAGACAAGCGCTTTCCTGGTCATGCCAAAAAAGTGATGAGTGCGCTCTGGGGTCTCGGGCAGCTTATGTTCACTAAGTTCGCCATCATCGTAGACAAGGAAGTGAATCCGCACGACCTTTCGGAAGTCGCCCTGCATGTCTTTGGAAACACCGATCCACGCAGGGACATGATGTTTGCCGAGGGTCCCCTCGACATACTCGATCATGCTTCGCCGCTTATGGGTTATGGCTCAAAAGTCGGCATAGACGCCACCCGTAAATGGGCGTCTGAAGGTTTCAACCGGACCTGGCCAGATCCTATCGTTATGTCGGATGACGTAAAACGCAGAGTTGATGAGCGTTGGACTAAGTTAGGTTTCAAAAAGTAGTTGCCAAGAGCCACTATTTAATCTAAGAGTGTTGAAAAACCCACCGGCACGGGAATATCACAACTACGAATTCATATTCGAGTTATCACATATTCTCTCCGGTGTGTTCTATGAGCAAGTGGAAGCGCATAGCTAGTTTTCTCATGCTCGCCTTCGTGGCGGCGACAAATCTCACCCTTCCCGCCATGGGACATCGGGTGCAGCCTGTGGACATTTACCACAGAGCATGGCAGCTCGTCAGAGACAATTACTATGATGCCAATTTCAACGGCCGCAACTGGTCTGAACTGGAACACAAATTCGACAGCCAGATCAAGACAACAGCCGACGCCCACAAATATGTCAAAGTGATGCTCGAATCACTGAACGATCCCTACACTCGTTTTCTCGATCCCCGCGCTTTCCAAGACGAGAACGATGCTATCGACGCCAGAATTGTCGGTATCGGCATCAACCTCACCCAAAGCAAAGACTTGCAGAGACTGATCATCAATCGAGTCATCGAAGGTGGTCCGGCTGAGCAAAGTGGTGTCAAATCTAATGACGAAATTGCTGCCATCGACGGTTTCAATGCCACCGGCATGACCCCCGACCAAGCCGCCGACCGCATCAGAGGCAAAGCCGGTACCCCGGTTCAACTCACCTTGCGCAACAGCAAAGAAGTCAAAACAGTCAATATCGTCAGACAGCAAATACAGATCAAAGCAGCCACCTGGAGGCTCGATAAATCTACCAATATCGGCTATATCACACTGCACACTTTCATCTCTAATGATGCCGCCGCTGAATTCAAAGAAGCTCTGCGCAACTTGGCTAAAGCCGACGGCTTGATCATCGACTTGAGAGACAACCCCGGCGGTCTGCTCAGCAACGCTCTCGATATCGCCAACATGCTTCTTGAAGGTGGCGCCATCGTCAGCACAATCAGCAGACACGGCAGACACACCGACATCGCCGATGGCAGCCCGGTGACTCATCAACCGATCGTTATCTTGGTCGACAACGAAAGTGCCAGCGCTTCTGAGATTTTAGCCAGTGCTCTCAAAGACAACGGCAGAGCAATTATTGTCGGTGAAAAAACCTACGGTAAAGGTCTGGTACAAGAAATCAACCGCCTACCTGGCGGAGCCGCCGTCCACATCACAGTTTCTCGCTACCTCACCCCGAGCGGTCTTGATATCAACAAAGTTGGTGTCATCCCTGATATCACAATCACCGGTAAAGGCGAACAAGAAAGAGTAGCAAGAGAATGCCTCAAAGAAAAAATCGCCAGCCTGAAGCCGATTCGCACCAGCAGCCGAGAACTGGACCTGGCACTAACCAAGTAACTATGAAAATGCCAAAGCAAGATAGAAGAAATAAGAGACTGAGCAAACCGCCGATTCTATCGGCGGTCTTGCTGCTTAATATCTTGCTTGTCGGTCTAGCTGACCCCGTTTCAGCCCAGGGTGCACAGGGCTCAGATCAGGCGCCTCCCGGGTCATTCTTGCAAAGCGGCGCACAGCCACAACTGCAGCAGCAGCCGGCTCCAAACTATGCATATAATTCGCCGCCTATAAATCAGGGGCAATATATAAATCAGGCGCAATTTATGAATCAGGCACAGCCTATGCTGAATCAGGGTCAGCCTATGAATCAGGGGCAATTTATGAATCAGGCACAGCCTATGCTAAATCAGGCACAGCCTATGAATCAGGCGCAATTTATGAATCAGGCACAGCCTATGCTGAATCAACAGTTTCAACAGCAAAACTTCAATGGCGCCCCTAGTCAATTTCAGAGTCAGGGTCTGCCTCCCTATCAGGGCAACCAAAACAACGGCTTTGCCAGTCAAGCACCCGACCTGACACAGCAAAATGGGGTGCAGCAGGGTATGGTGCAGCAAAATCAGAACCTCGGTCAAAACTCGCAGTCGGTAAACAGCAATTTGCCAGCCGGTTGGACAGCAGATTTTCCCAGCATGGACGACTTCAACAAAGGCAATCTGCAAAGTCAGAGTCAGAGTCAAACTCAAAACCAAAGTCAAAGTCAGCCCGAAACAGGGGCTACAAGTCAGAACCAGCCTAGCGCACTGGCAGGGACAGGCGCTGTGGCAGCCGGCATCGGTTCAGCCCTGGTGCGAGGTCTGGGTGCAGTGATGGCGGCAAAATCGGGCTACGGCTATGGCAGTCCTTACGGCATGTCTCCCTATGGCATGTCTCCCTACGGCTATTCAGGTGGTGCAATGGGTAGCCCCATGGGCGGCTTACTGGGCAATTCGATGCGCATGATGGGCGGCTCACCCTATGGCATGTCTCCTTATGGCATGTCTCCATACGGCTATAACGCCAACCCGGTCAATAGTCTGATCAACCAAGGAATCTACAGGATGTTCAGTCGCTAGTATCGGCAAGAACAAGTGGAACCGGCTAAACTGTGCTAATTTGGAAGTAATCTGGAGGAGAAAAGGTGCAGAATTTGAAGAGTAACGCTAAACATTGGGCAAGAACCTTGCTTGCTCTCTCGCTTAGCTCTGCTCCGGCAATGGCTCAGGCACCCGAAGCCGCCACTTACGAAAATTGGCAAAGTGCTCCTCCCGGAGCGTACCTTAAAACACCGGCGCCGAAACCGGCAAAAGCTCAAACAGCGGCAAAGCCAGTCGCAAAAGCAGCGGTAAAGACAACCAAAACAGCAGCAGGTAAATCGGCTCAGACTGGACCATCGGGTGCAGTACTGCCTTCTCACAAACCTTTCATCGAAACCCCAGCTTATGCCGGACAGCAAGATAATTCAGGGCTCGGGCAGTCTGACTGGGTGACACCGAACACCCTGGGTAATACCAATACCGGTCTCTCCGGCATGTCTACACAAAGTATGCCCATGGGAGACAACGGCGCGGATACTTCTTTTCAAGCAGATCAATCCGCCCAAGCAGAAGAACCGGGGCAATCAGGATGGAATGTACCGGCAAACTCGATGCCTAACAACCAATTTGGCGGCAACTATTCTGTACCGGCTAATGCCATGACTGGTGATCAGGGTGGGGGTAATTTCTCAAGCGGCGCGCCACAACAGTCAGGCTGGAACGTACCGGCTAACTCTAATTCTGGTAATTCGAATTTTGGCAATGCTAATTTTGGTAATTCTGGCTTTACTAATACCGGTTTCAATAATGCTACTTCGCCTGAACAATCAGGCTGGCAACTGCCCGGCGGCAAAACAGTAAAAACAAGCAAGACTCGTCCAGCCGCCACATCGCAGAGCCAAAGCGGCTGGCAGATGCCCCAAGGGGGAAATAGCTTCTCAAACCAACAGCAACCGCTCTTTGGGCAAGTGCTTGAACAAGAGGCAGCAGGCGGCGGCGGCAATTTCCAATCAGCCGGTGCCATGCCGATGGGTAACTTCAACAATAGCGGTTCGGGTGCTGGCGGCAACTTAATGGCGGCACCGCAACAGACTGCAGACGGCATGCCCGCCGGCGGCTTCCATGTCAGCCCAGAGGCTTCAGCCATGCCTGAGACAATGAACTTACTGATGAATATGGCCAAACAAAATCAGGTACAAAATCGCACCGTCGGCGGTGCACCACGCCGCGGCATGACCACACCGCCCATAGTGCGCGGCGTAACCAATCAAGTAGGTAGAACAGTGAACCGCGCCGTCAATCGCAGTGTCAACCAAATGCTTTACCGCGGGCTCAACTCTTTGCGTTTTTAGTAACCATCTTATAAAGCCCGTCAACAATACTGGTGATTCTATCGACCCTAATCGTATAGTCAGTGCGTAATGTGGCGGGTAAAAGTCTTACGGCATCGGCCAATTTGCCTTGCATCAAATAAGCATAACTAAGCTCATCGAGCATGCGCGCTTCTCTATAGCAAGTCGATGAAAAGAGTGCGTCATCTTGCTTGAAAGGCGCCTTTTCAAAATAATCCAGGGCACGCTCTAAGCAGGCTGAAGCAGCGGCGTTATCGCCGGCACGAGCATGCGCTTGGGCAAGGTCGCAGAGAGGTTCTATCAACAAATGATTGGCAGGAGGTTCACCCTTATGCCTGGCTTCACGTGCCAGACTGTGCTCTTTCATTTCAAGCAAGTGGGCATAATCATTCACTGCTTCAGACTCTTGATAGGTCTCAAATGAGGCACGTGCTCGCACTGCTAAGCAGTAAGGGAACAAACTATGTTCGTCTCCTAGACAATTCAAAGCCTGATAGACAGCTTGTCTAGCTGTTTGTAAGGCTTGACTGGGCAAGCCCTGGACAAGCAGAGCACGACTGCGAATGAGTAAGGGCTCGACCACGAGGGCGTGCAAATTCTCGTTTTCTACAGTGCCAGGCAGAACCAATTCATAAGCCTGTTTAGAGAGAGCGGCAGCCAAAGCCGCTTTACCTTCTCTTTCATGCAGCCTGGCCAAACCCAGTAAAGGAAAGTAAGAGGAACGATCACTTTCGCCAAACTCTCTGCGACTAAGGCCTAGCGACTGCCTCAGATAGCGCCCGGAAAGTTCAAGTTCAGAAAGATCAAGATAAAGCATACCAAGATGACACAAGGCTTTGACCAAGAGCCTGTCGAGAGCCAATCTATTTGAGGAGGCGATGGTATTCTTCTTTTGCTCTCGCTCAGCCTTGAGACCATCGACTATATGCTTAAGCTTGGCCAGACACTTCTCTTTGTCTACAGAGAAATCTTTATCGACACTGCCCCGGCTCAATTCCAGCACGATTGCTTCTAAATCAAGGCCAAGTAAGAGCGGCTCATAGAGAGGCAGTTCGCGTGCCGTATCTAAAATTTGCCTAGCCAAATCCATGGTTTCAAGAGCATCATCAAACTCTTCCATGCGGCACTGTGTGCGGGCAAAAATTACTAAAAATTCGCAAAGGCGCGATATCTGATCGGCATCGACTTTGCCCTTCTGCAAATTTCGCAGTTCGGCAGAGATCTCGGACAAGACCGGGCGAGAAGCAATTGTAAGCTCTCTATAGCGACCTTGATCGAAGTCATCTTTGACAGCCTGGTGTACTTCTAAGAGTCTACGTCTATCCATGCTTAAGCACTATATTTCTGCCGCTCCGGGCAGACTTCAGAGATCACTTCTTGAATCTTGTTGAGTATGCTGCCTAGACCGAAACGCATAGTAGCCGAAGCAATAACCGGATTAGGAACCTGGGCCACAAGCCAGGCGAGGTCTTCTTTGCGTACCCGATCGGCTTTGTTGAGAACAGTAATCATTGGTTTATCGACAGCGCCTAGATCGCTCAAGACATCATGCACCGAGCTTATATGCTCAAGCACATTAGGATGCGAGGCATCCACCACATGCAAGAGAATATCGGCGACGGCGACCTCTTCTAGGGTGGCGCGAAAAGCCGTCACCAATGATGTGGGCAATTTCTTGATAAAGCCTACAGTGTCTGAAATGAGCACCGGACTATGGTCGGGCAAAGTGGTGCGCCTGGTGGTCGGGTCGAGTGTGGCGAATAATTTATCGCCGGTATAGACATCGGCTTTGGTCAGGGCATTCAACAAGGTCGACTTACCGCTATTGGTATAACCGGTCAAAGCCACCACAGGCAAATGCTCGCTCACACGCCTTTTTCTCTGAGTGTCTCGATAACTCTTGATGCGGGCCGCTTCTTCTTCCAAGAAAGTAATTTTCTCGCGAATGCGACGGCGATCTATTTCCAACTTGGTTTCACCAGGACCTCTGGTACCGATACCGCCGCCCAATCTAGATAGGGTCTGCCCTTTACCAATCAGACGAGGGTAAAGATACTTGAGCTGAGCCAATTCAACTTGCAACTTACCTTCTTTGGTCTGGGCTCGTTGGGCAAAAATATCCAAAATCAATTCAGTGCGATCAATTACTTTCACCGCCACAGCTTCTTCTATATTGCGCTGTTGGTTGGGTGTCAGTTCTTGATCGACGACAAGCAGGGTGGCACCCAATTCTTGAATAAGCAAAGCCACTTCTTGAATTTTGCCTGAACCCAAGAAAAATTTGGGGTCGGGTCCCTGCCTTGTCTGGGTGAGACGACCGCAAACAGTGGCACCAGCAGTACGGGCTAGGCGCGCCAGCTCATCTAAGTCGTCTTCTACCTGCCAAGAATTGGCGCCGTCGCAAACCAAACCAATAAGAAAAGCTCTTTCTTCACCTTCAGCCACTGCCAATTCGGGGGCGCGTGTGCGAAACTCTTCTTCGAGAGCCGAAATCAACTCTTCGAAATTGTCTTCTTGCACTCCGCGCACTGTTTGCGCTGGCAAAATCTTCCAGAGTTTGCCGTCTGAATCACGTCCGGGCAAAAGATGAGCAACCTGAACAAGATCGGCTAATTTAGCCTGTTCCCCTTTAGATCTAGAAAAATTACCACGGGGATCAACCGTCACTTGAGCCAATAGGTCAAGACGATTGCGTGCCATAAACTGCAGACTTTCCTTAGATGAAACAAGTTCGGCATGGGGGCTCTTGCCTGCTCGTGCGCCATTTTCGGCAGGAGCCTGCACTGCCGAAATAATGCGATGACCACAAAGACGACCAGGACCAACACGCACACCGCGCAGTTCAGGCATCTGCACATCGGCAGGTGAGCCGACTGTGACATTCACAACTTGACCACGTCTATTCACGACAATTGAGACTGCATAGCCCGTCTCATGAGTAATTTCGGCGATGGAATCAGCAATTTCCGTCGTCAATATCTTATCTTTAGGAATACGCTTCTGCAGTAACCGATTCAGTTTTTTGATTTCAGACTGCTTGAGTCCTTTAGCTCTTCCTAAATCTAGTTTGCCGTGCAATATGCGACCTCCGCGAGTTTCAGAAAATGAGCGAATCTCATTGCATCATACCCGTTTATCAGTCGAAATACACCCATAATTAATGTATAACAACTACCTGCAGCCGCTATCTAAAAGGCCTTTAGCGGCTCTCTTGCTCAGCCGAAACCTCTTCATCTTCTTCTGACTCGGTGACGGCGCGAAACTCGCGATTCTCGCCCCGTGTGCCTTTTCTGCGCTCACGAAAAACCGTACCGAGAGCACCCCAGTCCATGACAAGAGTACCGCCGGCAGCTCGGTGCTGCTTGTCCCAATTCATTAGCAAATCAAGACAGGCATGGTCGATATATTCTAAGTCTTCAAGATGAATATGCAATTCACTATCGCCTTTGACTCTATCTACGGTATCAGCCAATTTAGGTAGGCTCAAGAAAGTGGCTGCGCCACTGAGAGACACGTGGGTGCGATTGCGTTTTGGGTCGTAACGCAGCTTGATCTCAAGGTGCGAAAACATATATAGCAATTTGCATACAGAAAGCACTACTCCGGCAATAACACCGGTCAAGAGATCTTCACAGACTATTAGTATGACCGTGGCCAAATAGATGAGAGCCTCAGAGCGTCCGTATTTGCGCATATCTTTGATTACTTTGAAATTGACCATTTTGTAACCGGTAAAGACAAGCAAGGCCGCCAATGAAGAGGTAGGAATATGCTCAAGGACATGAGGAAAGACCACGACAAACAACAAAATCCAAAAGCCGTGCAGAATGCACGACAGCCTAGTTTTGGCACCGGCAGCCAAGTTAACCCCGCTGCGCACCATAACGCCTGTGAGAGGCAGACAACCGACCAGACCGCAGAGACTATTGCCTATTCCTTGCCCAACCAGCTCGCGGTCATAGTTTGTACGAGGTCCATTATGCAGTTTGTCTAGAGCGGCACAAGTAAGCAAGGTCTCGGCGGTGGCGATAAAGGCTATGGCAACGGCGTCGAGCAAGACCTCGGTACTGAAAAAGCGCTGAAAATCACCGATGGTTGTAACTGTCAGCGAGGCAAATAAATTATCGGGAATGGCTACATATCTGACCGGCAGAGCCAAAAAAGTAGAAAATCCTGTCGCCAAAAGAACTGCCACGAGAGATCCAGGCAATACTTTCAGCCGCCCCGAAGCAAACTTTTGCCACAAAATCAGAATAATGACAGTCACTAGACCAACTGCTGCAGCCAGATGGTGAGTGGTTTCCGCCGCTCCGGTGCCGGGTACGTTCAAACCTTTCCATATAGCCGAAGGTATAGAAAGTAAGTTATTGATACCACTGCCTTTGGGCGAGTCATCAACCATGACATGAAACTGGGCGGCAAAAATAAGTACGCCAATACCAGAGAGCATGCCGTTGATAACCGCCGGCGGAACGGCACGAAACCATGGCGCCGCCTTGAGACAACCGGCGATAATCTGCACGATGCCGGCTAGACAGATGATTACTCCAAGCCTCTCGGTACCATGCTCTTTAATTAGTTCGAGCACAACCACAGCCAGTCCGGCTGCCGGTCCGCTCACCTGCATAGGACTGCCGCCTAGAAAGCCGACAACGATGCCGCCGATTATGCCGGTGACAATACCATGAGCCGGGGTCAGACCAGAGGCGATGGAAATACCCATACACAAGGGCAGAGCAACCAGAAAGACCACCACCGAAGCCAGTAGGTCGGACGAGAACGTGCTTTTGCTCTGTTCTTTACTAGTTGAACTAGTCGCATTAGCCGAACTAGCTGCAAGAGCCTGAGCTTCCGCCTCTTCTTTGTTGCGCATACGCAGATGCGATTCGAAAGGCGAAGGAGGTCTTTTCTTTCCTGGACCGTCCGTCAAAGACATCACCCGTTAACCGATATCTACAAATTTTAGCAGATCATAATACGAGCCCCGATTAGCAACAGATTAGCAACCGAATGGCAAGCAGCTAGCAGGCAGCAATATTATGCCTAATTAGAGGCCGCGCCCCACTCTCGCCGCATCTTTTCAAAGAGGGCAAGAGCTTGCCTGGATTGAACAAGCCTTCTTGATCGAAGGCTTCTTTTATCTGCCCCATAAAGGCTAAATCGTCGCCGCTAAGCAGGGTCTGCATCTCTTCGACCTTCTCTATACCAATACCATGCTCACCCGAGAGAGTGCCGCCCAGAGCCACACAAAGAGAGAGTATTTCTTTGCCGGCCAACATCACCCGCTTTACTTCATCAAGTTTGTCACGGTGATAAAGCATGCAGGGGTGTAAATTACCATCACCGGCATGATAAACATTGGCAATTGTCAGGTCGAACCTTTCACCAATCTTTGCTATGCCATCGATAGCTTCTGCCAATCGCGATCTTGGTATCACCCCATCTAAGACATAGCCATGCGGTGCAATGCGACCGAGCGCTCCGAAAGACAACTTACGGGCTTTCCAAATGCGCATGCGCTCGGCTTCGTCTTTAGCCCAGGTTACAGATATCACCTGATTTTTTTCCAGACAACTCTGCACAATAGCATGAGCGGCATCAATACCGTCACCATCAAGTTCAATGATTAGTAGAGCCGCCGCCTCTCTATTAAGACCTAGTTTTAGATAATCTTCCACTGCATTAAGAGTAAGCTTATCGATCATCTCCATAGCCGCGGGGATCACACCTTGCGCCACTATATCTGATACCGCCTGCCCGCATTCACCGACCGTAGAAAAATAGGCAAGCAAAGTCTCGACCCTAGAGGCTTTGGCGGTCAGTCGCAGTAGGGCTTCTTGGACGAGAAACAAAGTACCTTCCGAGCCGACCATAAGCGATGTAAGATCGACCCCGCCTCTACCAAAGCCGCCGAATTCGGCAATTTCACCACGACTATCGACACCACGCAAGGCCAAAACATGATGGGTGGTCATGCCATATTTGAGAGTGTGCGGACCACCGGCATTTTCGGCTATATTGCCGCCAATGGTTGAAGCTATCTGCGAACTGGGGTCGGGCGCGAAATAAAGTCCATATTTGCTCGCTGCCTTTGAAACAGAAACATTGGTGGCACCAACCTGCACATGAGCAACCCTTTCGTATGGGTCGACAGCAAGTACTTTAGACATTCTAGTAAAAACCAGCGAGGCACCGCCATGCACACAGGTAGAACCGCCGGATAGACCGGTGCCGGCGCCACGTGCCGTGATTGGAATCTTGGCGGCGGCAAGCAGTTTCACCACAGCCTGGGTCTGCTCGATAGTGGCAGGCAAGACCACTAGGTCGGGAACAGCCATATCGAGGGTCTCGGCATCTGATTCATAAAGAGCCAGGTCAAGACTATCGGTAAGCACATAGTCTGCCCCGACTATGTCTTTCAATTGCTCAATCAAAGCCTTCGCTAATTTGCTCAACTGCCTGCAGACTACCCCTGTTTAAGACTGATTATTGCTGCATGGGCATCATTTGCATTTGCTGCATCATTTGCTGCATTTGTTGCATTTGCTGCGGTTGCATTTGCATAGGCTGCTGCTGCATCGGTCTGCCGCCACCTTGTTTAACTGTCTCGCGGTCATTGATCATATGCTTGAAGCCTTGATCGCCGTAGTTCCAGGTAAATGTGCCGGTTTTCTCGACAAACTGCCGCTTTGAATTGGGTGGAAACTGCAAAACCGGATTATTGGTCATCGAATTTATAACGCCTATAAGCATGGCATTGTACATAGGGTTAGGACTTTTCTGCAAAACACGCACATTGCCTATGCGACCGTCGCGAGCCACACAATAACCAACCTGGCATAGCAAAGGCGGACTGGTCTTGAAAGCCATCTGAGCCAAGGTGTTGAACTTGACATATATAGACTCGGCCACACGTTTATGCCAAGCATCCCACAATAATTGCATCTCAGCCGAATTATCAACTTCGGCGGCTTTAGCTGCTTGCTGCTGCAAACCAGATTGCATGGGCGGGCGGCGCTGAATCGGGGGCTCGGGCGGCAAACTGTCTTCCATAGCAGGCATCTGCTGACCATTGAACTGACCACCTTGATCTGTCACTGCGGCATTCAAGGGTTTGCGCGGCGGCTTGGCGCTTTCGACATCAAAAGAACCAGGCGGCGGCTCCAGCGCATTATCAAGCGGATTTTCATTGGGGTCACTGCCAAAAGGATCGCCGTCTACATCTTTACGCTTCAAGCTGGGACCATCGCCCCTGTGGGTGTGGTCTTCCTGCACACCGCCCTGGAGAGTATTTTGAGCGGTCGCCGGCAAAATCGAGAACGGCGCCCCCAGCAATGATACGAGCGAAACACCCAAACTGATTGTCAAATTGGTAAAAAGCGACTTATTCATAGCTGCTACTTTGGTAAGAGGGTCTAAATCTAAGGAAGCCCGATAATGCTAATGTACTCCATATTCCAAAAAAGTAAATTCGCGTTTCTCCCAGTATTTTAAGGCAAGCAATGTGTAAAGACCAATCTTCTGCAAAGTCGGAACAAAATATCGGCGCTGTCGGCAGCAAAGCCGAGAGCAAGCCAAAGAAAATCAAAGCAGTGCCCACTTTGACCCAGGGCTATGTGATTGATAGCCATGCCCATGTCACCCGCGAGTTTTTTGCCGAAGAACGAGACCAAGTGCTTGCCAGAGCCAAGGGCGGCGGCGTGGGCAAGATGGTCAACCCGGCAGTAACTTTAGAACGTGCCGCCCTCGATGAACTGGCTGAAATGGCGCAAAAGAACGATTGGATTTTTGCCGCCTGCGGTCTGCACCCACACGAAGCCAAAGACTGGCAAGATGATAGCGCCGCCCTGGTGGAAGAATATCTAGCCAAACCAGGTTTTGTGGCGGTAGGAGAGTGCGGGCTTGATTTCTTTTACGACAACAGCCCGAGAGATACGCAAATGCAGGTATTGGCTAGACAGGTAGAGCTTGCGGTCAAGCACAATTTGCCCATCATCATTCACTGTCGCGATGCCTGGTCGGAGACCTTTTCTATTTTGAAAGAGTACGGCAAGGGCAAGTTAAGGGGCGTTTTTCACTGCTTTACCGGTGGTCCAGAGCATCTTGATCAAATCAATGGGCTCGACTTTTATGTTTCATTTTCGGGTATTTTGACCTACAAAAAATCGGTAGCCATACAAGAAGCCGCCGCCCTGGTAAGAGAAGACCGTATGCTAGTGGAGACCGATTGTCCCTTTCTCGCCCCGCAAAGTGTTCGAGGCGAGCGCAATGAACCATTATTTGTTTTGTGGACGGCAGAAAAATTGGCTCAACTGAGGAATACTAGCCTTGATGAGGTGGTCGCCCAAACCACAGCCAATGCAGAGCAGCTATTTGCCATATGACCTCCGAAAACTATAGTAATACAGAGGCAAGCTCGCCTTCACAGGCTGGCAATGCCAATACGGCTCTCACACTTTTGGGTGATGAAGTCTTGCTTGACCTGGCCGGACCCAAAGACCGCTTTCTCTTTGATTTTCTCCTTTTTATTTTGCCGCTTTGGCTCTTCCTAATCGTGTTTCTAGCAGCGGCATCTTTCAAATTAGGAATAGTAGTGTTTGGCATCCTTGCCAGTCTTGCTTTTTTCATTGTGCCAATTGTTTTGCTGCATATCTTCAACCTCAAACTTGGCTTTATGAAGGGTCAAATTAACCTACCTGGCATCATTCCTGGCACTGTTAAATACAGCGACATCAAAGCAATTAAACTAGAAAAGGTAAAGCATCCCGCCGGTATGCAAAGAGTCTTGAATTTTACCGTGCAGGGACAAGGCGACAGTCTAGAAAAAATATCGGTCAGTATCGAAAATCTCACCATAGAAAGTGCCAAACTTTTGTGGCATTGTCTGGCTAAGAACTGCAAGAACAGTGAGATTGACTTTGCCTTAAGACAGTCTTTAAATGACTGGGGTAGTGCCGAACAAGACTCGCTCAGCAAAGCCTATTCTTTGCTTGGCATAGAGCCTGGCAAAGAAAGCGATCGAGATCTATCAATCGAGCTTAATTTGTCTAGATTGAAGATGCGCAATTCATATTTTGACTATTTGAGCAGTCCCTTTCAGTTTTTCATTAGGAGCTGGACAGTTCTCTGGCTTTTCACATTTGCAATAATTTTCTCAGGTCTGCACGAGGTACCGCTGGTCCAAACATTGCTTTGGGCCTTTAGCGCTCCTATTTTGGGTTTGTTTTTTTTGGTTTCGTCCCTGCAAGCATTGGGTGTAGCTTGGCTGCCGACGGCGATTGCTATTCGATTACTGGGCTTGGTCGGTTTAGTTTTGGTAACTAAGGAAGGCATTGCTCATATTCAAAAACTAAATCAGGCCATCGACCAGATCTATATCGACTATCTCGGCATAACCAGTCGCACCAAAACAAAGACAGGCTATTTGCCTCTCTCGTATATTCAGTGGAAGCACCTGCAGAAAGTGACCGTTGAAGGCAAGGGAAGAGCCAATCGTGCTCTGGTTTTCACTCCAGATACAGAGGGCAAGGCAAAGATATCGGTTCCGCTTTATAGTCTGAACGACAGTAAAGCCATAGAAAAATTATTCGAAGCACTGAAAGTCTGGGCACCGGAAAGCGCCATCGAGCCAGATCTATTTAAAGAGCTGGGGCAAGATGTAGGTGGATCATTCACCGAACTTTGGCTAAGCTCACTGAGCAGCGCCCCGGCGCTAGAGGCGTTGACGCCGCTTACACCTGGTGCAAGGCTGGAAGGTCGCCCCTATCAGATAGAATCTTTGCTTGGTTCGGGCGGTCAGGGTGTGACTTATTTGCTAAAGAGCACCGAGACAGCTAAGACCTATGTGCTGAAAGAAATTATTTTGCCAAGCCGCACCGGCTATTTGATGAAAGAAAAACTTTTGCAAGACTTTGAAAAACAAAGTCGTCTGCTTGCCAGAGTTAAGCATGACAGAATAGCAGGGCTAAAAGAGAGCTTTGTACATGATGGTAGAGCCTACCTTTTGATGGACTTCGTCGAAGGCGAAAGTCTCTTTGACCATATCTTAGATAAGAGAATTTCTGACTCTTCTGGCTCTTCTGAAGCTTTTGAACTGGAGCAAACAGTCAAATTTGCCATCTCTTTGTGCGAGATTTTGGAGTATTTGCACGGGCTTGAACCACCGGTCATACATCGCGACTTTACCCCTCATAACTTGATTTTAGATAAAGACGGCAAGCTAAACTTGATTGACTTTGGTGTAGCTTTAGAAAGTTCAGAAACAACTGCCTTACAGAAAGCCAATATAGTGGGCAAACAGAGCTATATGCCCATCGAACAGTTGCGCGGTCAAGTAGATCAGAGCTGCGATATCTATGCCTTGGGCGGTTGTATCTATTTTATGCTAACCGGCCTAGAGCCCGAACCATTATCAGATCTATCAAAGGCAAAAGAACTGGCCGATCCAAAGTATGCCGATCTCTTACCTATACTTGCCGGATGCACAGCACAAGAAGCAGAAAACCGTTTTAAATCAGCTGGTCAGTGCAAAGAGTCGCTGCAAAACTGGCTTACTGCGAGGGCTGGATGAGCATTCACCGACTAACTTATAAAGACAGATGGAGCGGTCCAGTTTACTGGCTCTTGGTGCTTTACTTTCCCGCCTGGGGTCTCTCAAGCGCCGCTTCAATACTTGTGCTGCTTTGTATTTCTTTAAATTCTCTGTTCAATTCTGATTTTCATTTAGCCATTACCATGCTAGGCGCCTGCTTTTATCCCCTGATAATCTTTTTGGGCGGCATCATTCTTTGCAATATCATGCGCGAAAACACAATCGAAATAGATAATACCGGACTGACTCTGCCTCTACGTTTAAGCAAAGGCGAACTCGGTTCTTTCATTCCCTTTCACCATATCGAGAAAGTGGAAGTAACTGAAGCAGATATTCAAAATAAGCAAGAAAACAAGCAAGAAAACGAGCTGGGCGCAGCCACATTGAAGCTGACACTGAAAGACAAGCAGCATATAGAGATGAATCTGGCTAATTTTAGCAACACCGACCGTGAGCAGATTTTGCTTTCACTTTCACTGCTCAGCCCCGATAGGGCG